>NZ_CP034444.1:4725000-5926453 GCF_003952385.1 Mesorhizobium sp. M1D.F.Ca.ET.043.01.1.1 | reverse complement strand
ACGCGCACGATCAGCGACAGGCAACGCGCTACGATGACGCGGCCGGGTTCGGCCACCAGCGGCATCTCGTCAAACTGGTATTCCTTGAGGTCGCCTGCGAGCCGCGACATAAGTTGGCCGAGTGACGGCATCTCAATGTGCTTGCGATTGGGATCGTGGCCGTATTCGGCCGGAAAGCCGCCGCCCACATCGAGCCCGGCAATGTCGAAAGTCAGCCGGTTGCGCACCCAGTCGGCCGAGGCCAACGCCCGCTCATAGGTGTCCGGGTCCTCGATCTGGCTGCCGACATGGAAGCACAGGCCGACCTTGTAGCCGGTGCGGTTGAGCCGCTCGGCAAGCTCGACCGCGTTGGCGGGCCCGGCGCCGAATTTCTTCGACAGCTCGTAAGCGGCATGGCCTTTGGTCTGGATGCGCACGAAGACGGTGAGAGCGCCCGGATCGAGGTCGAGCGCCCGCACCACGCGCGTCAGCTTGGTGATCTCGTCCTCGTGGTCGAGCGAGATCACCCGGATGCCGTATTTCTCCAGCGCCAGCTTGATGTCCGACTGCGCCTTGACCGGATGCATGTAGAGCATCTCGGCATCCGGCGAGGCGGCGCGCACGGCGGCGAACTCGCCGGGCGAGGCCACATCGAAGGCGCTGACGCCGGCCTCGACCAGCGTCCTCAGCACGATCTGCTCGCCGTTGGTCTTGACCGCATAGGCGGTCTTGCCGGGAAACATGCCCATGAACTGCAGGGCGTCGGCCCTGAGAACCTGCGGGCGGAAGCAGTAGACCGGATCGTCCGGACGAAGCGCCAGTGCCGCCTCGCGGGCATTTTCGAATCGCTGCATGGGGGAATCCTTGATCTGGGCGCGCACAATTAATCCTAGCTAGCTGTGGAGCCTCAACAGGTTGTCCTCGGTTAGAGCGAGGCGACTGATAGGTGTTTTGGACTTTAGGCTCCCGTGGGGACGGTGCCAATTGTATCTGTGCAGCCAGACCGGCAACTCTGCGGCGCGGTGATCTGAAGTCGGATAAGCGATGGCATAAGCCCATTCGCGCAGTGCTGTCTGGATGAAGCGCTCGGCCTTGCCATTGGTCTTGGGTGTATAGGGTCTTGTCCTGACGTGCTTGAGGCCGAGATCGCGGCAGGCCTTGGCGAAGGCCTTTGATCTGTAGCAGGAGCCGTTGTCGGTCATGACGCGGGCTATCGTGACGCCGAGGCTGGCGTAGTAGGCCACCGCCGCCTTGAGGAAGGCGATGGCGCTTTCTTTTTTCTCGTCGGGCAGGATCTGCGAGAAGGCGATGCGGGAGGCGTCGTCGATGCAGACATGGACGAACTCCCAACTGCTGCCGCGCGAGCTGGCATTGCCGGTGCGCTTGCCGGTAATGCGATGACCGATGCGCTCGAAACGACCGAGCTTCTTGATATCGATATGGATCATCTCGCCAGGATGCTCGCGCTCGTAGCGTCGGATCGGCTCGGCCGGTTCGATATCCCGCAACCGCGACAGTCCGGCACGCTTGAGAACCCGGCTAACGGTGGCGGGCGAGACGCCGACCTCATGGGCGATGTGCTTGCCGGTCCAACGTTGCCGCCGCAGCGCCATGATGCGCTCGGCGATCAACGCAGCGGTGGCCTGCGGCATATGGGCGGGCCGCGAGGAACGGTCGATCATGCCGGCCCGCCCTTCGGACTTGTAGCGCTCGACCCAGCGCGCCACGATCTTGGCCGACACGCCGTAGACACGCGCCGCATGGGCTTTGGAGAAAGCGCCTTCTATCACCGACAGCGCCATCTCCTCTCGACGCAGCGGTGTGAGACGGGCATTCTTATGGATGTTCATTCGGATCCTCCGATGGATGCTGAAGCGTGGTAACTCCAGTCTCCTCGGTCCGGTCCGAATGGACAACCTCCCGAAAGCTCACAGCTAGCCGCCAAAGAAAACAGTTCTGTGTCTCGCCTTGGCGCTCGGCCGACTGCACCCTTTCCGCCAACGCCAAACCATCGGTCAGGTTTCGGGTGGCCCTTGCCGCCGGACCGGATATCGTTTGAAGCTGTTCGGCGGCTGAGATTGCGATCGGCCTGGGAGGGTGGACGACATGACGATTACGGTTGGCGCCGCGGCGACGCGCGGCCCGATGACGCTCAAGGACTGGGCGCAGCTCCTGCTGCTCGGCGCGATCTGGGGCGGCTCCTTCTTCTTTGCCCGCATTGCCGTGTCGGAGATCCATCCGCTGGCGCTGGTGCTGTTTCGCGTCGCGATCGCCGCGGCCGCGCTTCAGCTCTATCTGGCCGTCCGCGGCCCGTCCTTCCGCCTCGCCTTTCCTTACGCCGGCCTGTTCTTCCTGCTGGCGCTGACCAACAACGTTGTCCCTTTCTCGCTGATCTTCGCCGGCCAGACCGAGCTCGGCGCCGGCGTCGCCTCGGTGCTCAACGCCACGACGCCGTTCTGGACGCTGATCTTCGCCAATGCGCTCACCACCGACGAAAAGCTCTCATGGAACAAGCTGGCCGGCATCGCGCTTGGCGTTGCCGGGACGGCTGTCATGATCGGTCCTGGTCTGGCTGCCGGCCTTGGCGGGCCGGTCTGGGCCAAGTTCGCGCTGATCGGCGCCTCGCTCTCCTACGCGGTCGCCCTGATGGTCGCGCGACGCTTCAAGGGGGTGCCCTCGCCGGTCATCGCCACCGCGCAGCTGACCGCCTCGACCATCATCATGATCCCCGTGGTGCTGGTTGCCTACGGCCCGGCCCGGCTGCTTTCGGCTTCGCCCCCGGTCTGGGCCGCCGTGCTTGGGCTGGCGCTGCTCTCCACGGCCTTTGCCTATATCCTCTATTTCAACCTCGTCGCCTCGGCCGGCGCCACCAATGCCTCGCTGGTCACCTTGATCGTGCCGGTCAGCGCCGTGCTGCTCGGATTCCTGTTCCTCGGCGAGCGGCTGCAGCTCTTCGAAATGGGCGGCATGGTGCTGATCGGACTCGGCCTGATCACCATCGACGGCCGCCTGTTCGGCCGATGGTAGCGGTGTCATGCCACAGCGCCGCCACAATTTATTCACAACTCCTAAGTCGGCTTTTGCCGAAGAGTTTCAATGGCTAACGGCAAATCCGAAGTCGCAAATTCCACAATCATGTCGCATTGCAGCACGTTTTCCGCTTGCCTGTGACCCAAATGACTCTAGATTCCGGCCATAGCTCTGAAGAGGAGGCTATGGCATGGGACTGACGAGGCCAATCAACGCTTTGATGATTTGTGCCGCTTTCGCATTCATCGGTGCCCTTATCATAGGCGTTCTTCCCTGACCCGCTGAAGCCGGGAAGACCAGCACCGAGAGTAGTCCGAACAGTTCGAAAAGGCCGGGTTTCACCCGGCCTTTTCCGTTTCAGTCCTCACTGTGATCCATGTCGTTCTCCCAAACCGCTGCACACTTCTGGGCGACATAGCATCAGGCTGCCGCCGAGCCGGCCGCCTCCGCCTCATGCGAGCGGATACCGATCATGTGGCAGACGGCAAAGACCAGATCGGCCCGGTTCATCGTGTAGAAATGAAAATCGCCGACGCCGCGCTCGACGAGGTCGAGCACCTGCTCGGCCGCCACGGCGGATGCCACCAGCGCATGCGTCTGCGGGTCGTTCTCTAGCCCTTCGAAGCGCTCGGCCAGCCAAGCCGGCACCAGCGCGCCGCAGCGCGAGGAGAAATTGGCGACCTGGGTGAAATTGTGCACCGGCAGGATGCCGGGCACGATCGGGATGTAGATCCCGGCGCGGCGCGCCCGCTCGACATAACGCTCGTAGAGATCGTTGTCGAAGAAGAACTGGGTGATCGCCCGCGTCGCGCCATTGTCGACCTTGCGCTTCAGCATGTCTATGTCGGTGGCGAAATCCGGGCTTTCCGGATGCTTTTCGGGGTAGGCCGAGACCGAGATGTCGAAATCGCCGACGCTCTTCAGCGCTCCGACCAGTTCGGCGCCGTTGGCATAGCCATCCGGGTGCGGTCGGTAGGCGGTGCCCACGCCCGCGGCCGGATCGCCGCGCAGGGCGACGAAACGGGTGACGCCGAAGTCGGCGAATTCCCGGATGACGGCATCGACCTGGTGACGGGGCGCGTCGACGCAGGTCATATGCGCCGCCGGCGTCAGCGTCGTCTCGTTGAGGATGCGCTTCACCGTGCGCGCCGTGCGCTCGCGGGTCGAGCCGCCGGCGCCGTAGGTGACCGAGACGAATCTCGGCTTGAGCGGCTCCAGCCGGGTGACGGTGTCCCAGAGCCTTGCTTCCATCTCGTCGGTCTTCGGCGGGAAGAACTCGAACGAAACCCGGACCTTGTCGCCAATGTCGGGGCGGCGGGAAAAGCGGAACTGGTTCATCAGGCTGTTTCCCCCATTGGATATGCTTTCGCTGGAAGCGTGTCGTTGGACGGGTCCGCGATCAGAAGGCGGCGATCGCGGCCGAGCCAGAGCTTGACGGTGAGCCTGGCCTCGGCCTGCCCGCGCGGCTCGAATTCCTGGCTGTCCTCGAGATCGATCCCTGCCTCCTCGAACCAGTCTGCGATCTGCCGGTCCGAGAAGCCGAGACGCATATGGGCGTGCTGGTCGCGCAGGAACTCCAGATTATGGGGCGCGAAGTCGACGATGACCAGCCTGCCGGCCGGACGCAGCAGCCTCGCCGCTTCGCCGATGGCGCGTGCCGGGTCGTCGAGATAGTGCAGCACCTGGTGGATGGTGACGAGATCGAAGGCGTTGCGTTCGACGGGCGGTGAAAAGATGTCGCCCTGGCGCACCTGCGCGTTGGCGATCCCCGCCTTGTCGAGATTGGCGCGCGCCACCGTCAGCATCTCGCGCGACATGTCGATGCCGACGCCGCGCCGGTAGAGTGGCGCAAAGATCTCCAGCAGCCTGCCGGTGCCGGTGCCGAGGTCGAGCATCGACTGGAACGGCCGCTTGCCGACGAGCTTGAGCAATGCGGCTTCCACCGCGCGATCGGGCACATGCAGCGAGCGAATACGATCCCAGCTCGCCGCGTTCTCGGAGAAATATTCGGCGGCCCGGTCCTGCCGCTTGCGCTTGACCGCGGCCAGCCGCTCCAGATCGCGCACCACCTGCGGATCAGCCTCGCGCACCCCGGAGACCAGGCGCTGTACGAAATCGCGCGAGCTGTCCGTATCCGACAGCCTGAAGAAGGCCCAGGAGCCTTCCTGGTAGCGGCCGATCAGCCCGGCATCGAGCAGCAGCTTCAGGTGTCGAGAGACGCGCGGCTGCGACTGGCCCAGGATCTCGGTAAGATCAGAGACCGTGAGATCCCCGCGCGACAGCAGAACCAGGATGCGCAGGCGGCTGGATTCGGCCGCCGCCTTCAATGTATCTACCATCGTGTCGAGCGTGACATGCATGAGCGGCTTCTCGCTGAAAGATATAAAGATATGTTTATGTCGAATTTGAAACCCTGGCAAGCACTATGTCGCTTCCGGACAAGAAAATGGCGCAGCCGTGGTCCGCGCGCCGTGAACGGTTGAACGGACGGAAGCGATGTTCGAGACGCGCGAGGGCGAGAAGCTCCTGAAGATCGATCCGGCTGATATGCCGGCGGACGGCCATATCGTCTTCATCGGCCATATCGTCTCGCCCTGGACCAGTCGCGAGGATTGCCCCAGGAACATGCGCACCGCCCGCGAGACCGGACGCACGGCAACGGTTCTGATCGACGAGCCCTATCGCCAGGGATTGCAAAATCTCGACCGCGCCAGCCACGTCGTCGTCCTGTCCTGGCTCGATCATGCGCCGCGGAATCTCATCGTGCAGAAACCGCGCCATGCCGCTGAACCGAAAGGCGTTTTCTCGCTGCGCTCCCCTGCCCGACCGAACCCTGTCGGCCTGCATGTCGCGAAGCTTGTCGCGGTCGACATCGAGGCCGGCCGGATCGGGATCGACGCCATCGACGTGCTCGACGGCACGGCGGTCATCGACATCAAGCCATACTACGCTTCGACCGATGCCTTCCCCGAAGCGACCATCGTCGGACGCGACGAGAAATGAGCGCGCCGACCGGCCGTCGCCGCGCCATTGCCAAGGCGCTGACCGCGCTCCTCCCGTTCGCCCCCTATGCCGACATGGAAAAGATCCGCGCCGATGCCGGCGCCGTGCATATGAAGACCTTGCCGCCGACGATCGCGGTATGGCTGGCAACCATCGCCCATATCCGCCACGCCCATACGGACTATGAGAAATTGCTCGCCGAAGGCTATGACCGGGACTCGGCGCGCTTCTTTGTCATCGAGCAGACCAACGCGGTGCTGACCCGTTGGCGCGCGACGCGCTTGCTGGAGGAAGACGACGAGGACGAGTGAGGGTTCCGCCCCTCGCTTCGGTCGCGGCACCGGCCAAATAATTCCGGCGCCGCCTCTGGAAAAACGCTGACGGCGCCGTACCTATAAGCGGAGCTTCCTCCGTTTTACCCCCGAGAATTCACGCCCACAGGGCAAGGATCGTAGATCATGACTGATAAGGTTTGGTTCATCACCGGATCGTCGAAGGGCTTTGGCCGCGTCTGGGCCGAAGCGGCGCTGGCTCGTGGCGACCGTGTCGCTGCCACGGCTCGCGACGCGGGCACTCTCGCCGATCTTGTCGAGAAATATGGCGACAAGGTCGCCGCCATCGCGCTCGACGTCACCGACAAGAAGGCGGTCGAAGCCGCCATTGCCGAAACGCACAGGCGTTTTGGCCGCCTCGACGTCGTCATCAACAATGCAGGCTACGGCCATTTCGGCGCCATCGAGGAAGTCACGGAACAGGAGGCCCGCGACCAGATCGAGACCAACCTGTTCGGCGCGCTCTGGGTGACGCAGGCCGCACTCCCCATCATGCGGGAACAACGCTCAGGCCACATCATCCAGATCTCGTCGATCGGCGGCGTCAACGCCTTCGCCTCACTTGGCCTCTATCATGCCTCGAAATGGGCGCTGGAGGCGTTCAGCCAGTCGCTCAGCCTGGAGGTCGCCGAATTCGGCATCCATGTCACGCTGGTCGAGCCTGGCGGTTTCTCCACCGACTGGGCCGGCCCGTCGGCCAAGACGTCGAAAGCGATCGAGGCTTATGCGCCCGCCCGCGCCGCGATGGCCGAGCGCCGCGGCCGCGCCGTGGCCGGTGATCCCGAAGCAACCGGACCGGCGATGCTGGCCATTGTCGATGCCGCCGAGCCGCCGCTCCGGGTCTTCTTTGGCGACGGCGGCCTGCCGATGATCCGCCAGGAATACGCCAACCGTATCGCTACCTGGGAGAGGTGGGACGATATCTCGGTCATGGCCCAGGGCGCGAACAAGAACCGCAAGGCTGCCTGAGTGCGTCAAGGCCGCGCTGCTAGAGCAATTCCAGGAAAAGTGCGTAGCGGTTTTCCGTTCGGAATTGCGTGAAAACAAATGCTTAGAGCGGATCAGCGACTTTGTGAAAGCTGAACCGCTCTAAGTGGCGCGGCCTTGATCTATACGCGGTAGATCCACTGCTCCGGCACCCGCACCGAGATCTCCTCGCCTGCCCTGATGACGCCCGGCTTCTCGACCCACGCGACGAGGCCGCGCAGCCGTTTGGCGGCCTTGGGGAACAGCAGCGCTCCTGCCTCGCGGTCGGGCATGCCGGCATTCTCGGCGACCGAACGTCCGGAGAAGCGGCAAGGCCCGTTCTGCGCATCGACCTTGATGGTCGCGCCTCCCTTGAAGAACAGCAGCGATCCCGCCGGCAGCATGGAAAGGCGCGGCACACCTTCGATCAGCAGGTTCGCGCCAATCCACTCCGGCTTGACTTCAGCGACGCCCATGCGCTCGGCGACGATGGCCAGTTCGTCAGCAGCGACAAGCGACAATTGCCGCTCGTTGCGCATCTCGGTGCCGCGCGAATACCAGGGCTCGCGCCCGCCCGAACGTCGCGTCGCGCCGGCATGGAAATCCCCTTCGATGCCGTCGAAGCCGAGCCGCAATTCCTCCACCCGCCTTGTCTCGAAATGATCGGAAGGCGCCCTGTAGAGCGCTGCCGCCTTGGCGGCGAGCTTGCAGCCCGGCACGATATCGACGGGCGGTTCAATCGTGGAGAAAAGGTCCGACATCGGTTTCGCCTTTCGAGTCGGCCACTTTTCGCACTTCGGCTGCCCAGGCGGCAAGAGCGGTCTCGGCCAGAGCCCTGAGGTCTTCAGCCGAAGCGCCGTCGCGCGCCTGGATCGACATTCCATGCATGACGCCGGTCAACTGGATCAACATCCTCAATGCGCCCGACGGCGGCTGGGGTATCGGCGGCCGGCAATATTCTGGCGAGGCGCTGGTGGCGGCAGCGATGGCCGCCGCGCCGTGATCCGGCGGAGAACGATCTTTCCTGCCGTGATCACGACGTTCTTACCGGCCGCGACTATCTTTTGCCGCGCCTCGTCCCTTAGATGATGCCGCGATCGGAAAGAGGCTTGGTCATGCATCCCGGACCCGCAATCGCGGCCTTGTGGTTGGCTTGGATCGTATCGTGGAGTTTGGCTACCCTCTGGGCCGATCCCGTGCAAAAGCGCGCCGGCTTCAGGGCCGAGGCCCAATATCGGGTACTGTGGCTCGCCGGCACCGTCCTGCTGTTCGTCCCCGCGCACGGCTATGTCGGCCGGCTGCGGCTTTGGACATCGACGCTTGTCGAGGCCTGGGTCTGCGTCGCCCTGATCGCCATCGGCATCGCCTTCGCCTGGTGGGCGCGCCTGCATCTCGGCAGGCTGTGGTCCGGGACCATCACCGCGAAGGCCGACCATCGCGTCGTCGACACCGGGCCCTACCGGCTGGTCCGCCACCCGATCTATACCGGCCTGTTGCTCTCGATCCTGGCCACCATGGCGGCGAAGGGCACTGTCTGGGGCATCGCCGGCGCCGCCCTTCTGCTTGTCGGCATCGTCGTCAAGGCCAGGTTGGAAGAGAGCTTCCTGCGCGGCGAGCTCGGCCCAGCCTATCACGAGTATGCCAAGCGCGTGCCGATGCTGGTGCCCTTCGCGCCGGCCTGAAACGGCTACAGCATTCTGAGCAGCGCGCCGCCGATCGAATAGCCTGCGCCGAAGGCGCAGAGCAGGCCGAAATCGCCGGCCTTCATGTCGGCGTGGTTTTCGGACAGCGCCACGATGGCGCCGGCGCCCGCCGTATTGCCGAGCCGTTCGAGCACCATCGGCGCGCGATCATGGTCGACGTCGTGGCCGAAGGCGAGCTTCAGGATCATCGCGTTCATGCGCGCATTGGCCTGATGCAGCCAGAAGCGGCGGATGCCTTGCGGCGTCAGCCCGTGCTCGGCCAGGAACTCGACGATGAATTTGTGGCCGGCAACGGTGACTTCCTTGAACACCTTGTTGCCGACCTGCTTGATGAGGTTCCCCTCCAGGTTGATCATGTAGGGATCGTCCTGGGCGGTGCGGGTGTGATAGCCGAGATTGGTGCGGATGTTGTTCGACATCTGCGTCCACGTGCGCGTGTCGAGCACCTCGAAACGCCCCGGCCGCTTCTCGCCCTGGCTGAGCCCTTCGACGATCATGGCGACCGAGGCGTCGCCGAAGATGAAATGCGTCTGCCGGTCGCGGAAGTTGAGATGGCCGGTGATGATCTCGGGCGTCGACACCAGGATGCGCTTGTGCGCCCCAGCCCTGACCAGGTTGACCGCGATGTGCAGCGCCGCCGCGGCGGAAGAGCAGCCCAGCCCCATGTCGAAGCCGGCGCCCTTGGTGCCAAGCGCCTCCTGCATCTCGATGGCGATCGCCGGATACGGCCGCTGATGGTGCGAGGCCGAGCAGATCACCAGGTCGATATCCGACGGATCGACACCCGCATGGGCGATCGCCTTTCTGGCGGAGGCGATGCCGAATTCCGCCTGCAGCGACAGCGCGTCGTCCGGTCGCGCCGGAATGCGCGGCGCCATGCGGGTGGGATCGAGAATGCCCTCGCGCTCGATCACATGGCGGGTCTGCACGCCCGAGGCATGGACGATGAAGTCGCTGTCCGACTTCTGCAGTGGCGTCTCGCCGGTGACGGCGCGGCGCGCGTTCTCGGCGTCGACCCAGCTGTTGAAGCTTTCGACCAGCTCTTCATTGGTGATGACGGGTTCGGGGATTTCGGCGCCGATGCCGCTGATGATGACGCGATGCATGTCCAATCCGTCCGAGGCACGGGCGTTGCGGGCTCTGATGTGGGCGCGGACACGGCCCGGCGCAACCCTTGTCGCATTCGGCAGGTTTATGCCAGCTTAAACCGGCCGCTGGCCCCAGTTATCGCGACGAATTGAGCGGCGGCCGGTCAAGCCCGCTTGGCGATGATGAAGATGCGCGGGAAACGCAGCAGCACCTTGCCGTTCGCCGTCTTCGGATAGGCCTTGGCGATCTTGGCGGTGTAGGTTTCGAGGAACCTCTTCTTCTCGTCCGCGTCGAGCGGATCGAGGAACGGCTTCAGTCCCGTCGCCTTGACCCATTCGACGATTGCCTCCGCGTCGGCCAGCGGATGGTTGTAGATCGTGTGCCAGATATCGACGCGGTCGGCGAGCGGCGACAGAAGATCGTAGTAGAAGGAAAACGGCGGCAGCGGCGCGCGAGCGGCGCCTTCGAGCTTGGCCGAGAACGGCATCTCGGCCGCCGTGTCGCGCATCAGTTGATGCGAAGGCTCGCCGAGATTGTCGGGCATCTGAATGGCCAAGGCGCCCCCGGGCGCGAGCAGACCCGTCAGCCGCTGGAACACCGCCGGATGCTCCGGCAGCCACTGGAAGACCGCGTTGGCGAAAATGACGTCGACCGGCTGTACCGGCTGCCATTGGGCCGCATCCGCCAGCGCGAAATTGACATTGGGTAGCCGCGCCCTCGCCTTCTCGATCATGTCGGGCGAAGTGTCGAAGCCGCTGACCTCGGCATCCGGCCAGCGCGCGACCAGAAGCTCCGTCGAATTGCCGGGACCGCAGCCGATATCGACGACGCGGCGCGGAAAGTCGACCGGCACCTGCGCCGCCAGGTCGCGCGCGGGCCGCGTGCGCTCGTCCTCGAACTTCAGATATTGGGCGGCGGACCAGTCAGCCATGTGAGGCCTCCTCTTGTGGTGTCTCCGGCGTGCCGCCCGAACAGGCCTACCTTGTCAGCCGCTTGTGCGTCATGCGGTGCGGGGTCGCCGCTTCCGCGCCCAGGCGGCGCAGCTTGTCCTTCTCGTATTCCTCGAAATTGCCCTCGAACCATTCGACATGCGCGTCGCCCTCGAAGGCGAGCATGTGGGTGGCCATGCGGTCGAGGAACATGCGGTCGTGGCTGATGATGACCGCGCAGCCGGCATAGGCTTCGAGCGCGTCTTCCAGCGCGCCCAGCGTTTCGGTGTCGAGGTCGTTGGTCGGTTCGTCGAGCAGCAGCACATTGCCGCCGTTCTTCAGCATCTTGGCCAGATGCACGCGGTTGCGCTGGCCGCCCGAAAGGTTGCCGACCTTCTGCTGCTGGTCGCCGCCGCGGAAGTTGAAGGAGGAGCAATAGGCGCGGCTGTTGACCTCGTGCTTGCCGAGCTTGATGACCTCGGCGCCGCCGGAGATCTCTTCCCACACCGTCTTGTTAGGATCGAGCGCGTCGCGGCTCTGGTCGACATAGCCGAGCTTGACGGTCTCGCCGATGCGGATCGAACCGGCATCCGGCTTTTCCGCGCCGGTGAAGGTCTTGAACAGCGTCGTCTTGCCGGCGCCGTTCGGGCCGATGACGCCGACGATGCCGCCCGGCGGCAGCCTGAACGACAGGTTCTCGATCAGGACCTCGTCGCCAAAGCCCTTGTTGAGGCCTTCGACCTCGATCACGACATTGCCGAGGCGTTCGCTCGACGGAATGACGATCTGCGTGTCGGTCGGCTTGCGGTTCTGTGACTGCTCGACCAGTTCCTCATAGGCCTTGATACGCGCCTTCGACTTGGTCTGGCGTGCCTTGGGCGAGGACTGGATCCATTCGCGCTCGCGCCAGATCGACTTCTGGCGCGCGTCATCCTCGCGGCCTTCCTGGATCAGGCGCTTGGCCTTGGCGTCGAGATACTTGGTGTAGTTGCCCTCGTAGGGGATGCCGCGGCCGCGATCGAGCTCGAGGATCCAGCCGGTGACATTGTCGAGGAAGTAGCGGTCGTGGGTGATGATCAGCACCGAGCCCGGATAGTCGCGCAGGTGCTTTTCCAACCATTGCGTGGTTTCGGCGTCGAGATGGTTGGTCGGCTCGTCGAGCAGCAGCAGGTCGGGCTGCTCGAGCAGCAGCCGGCACAGCGCCACGCGGCGGCGCTCGCCGCCCGAGAGGTTGGTCACCTCGGATTCCGGCGGCGGGCACTGCAGCGCATCCATCGCCATTTCGACCTGCTGTTCCAGGTCCCACAGGTTGAGGCGGTCCATCTCGTCCTGCAGCTTGGCGGACTCGTCCGCCGTCTCGTCGGAATAGTTCATCATCAGCTCGTTGTAGCGCTCGATGATGGCGGTCTTCCGGGCAACGCCGTCCATGACGTTTTCGCGCACGGTCTTCGTGTTGTCGAGCTGCGGCTCCTGCGCCAGGTAGCCGACGGTCGCCCCCTCGGCCAGCCACGCCTCGCCCTGATACTCCTTGTCGAGCCCGGCCATGATGCGCAGGATGGTCGACTTGCCCGAGCCGTTGGGGCCGAGAATGCCGATCTTGGCGTCCGGATAGAAGGACAGGTGGATGTTGTCGAGCACCTTCTTGGTGCCGTAGGCCTTCGACAGGCCGGACATGTGATAGATGAACTGGCGAGCCACGCGCGCTTTCCCTGGAAACTGAGGTGTCAGGTTGAATGGGGGTTGCGCGCTATGTAGGCGATGAAGCGCCGAACGGCAATCGCTTTCGGCATGCCGCAATTTGTCCCGGAACTTGCGCGGGGCTCAAACATCCATCCCCGGTATCGATCTTTTCGTCGCTCCGTCCCGGCTGACGAAAGCAGCGGTTAACCATTCGCCGTCAAAACGATGGCAGGTTGAGCAAAATCGCGTGAGGGCGCGATTTCGGGAAAGATCGGATCGACGCAGTGCTGAACGCTGTCCTGCTCCTTGCCGAGGCGGTTCTCTACTTCGGCGCCATGGTCACGCTCTTCCGCTTCCGGCGCCGCACCGGGCTTGGCGTGTTCGTCTGCGCGCTCGGCGTCATGCAGTTCCTCGAAACCTATCTCGCGAGCGTCTTCTACGTCGCGCTGCCTTTCGGCATGGTCTCGCCGGGCTCGGCCGTCATGTTTTCAGGCAAGCTGGTGATGCTGCTCCTGCTCTACATGAAGGAGGACGCGGCGACCGTCCGCCAGCCGATCTACGGCCTGCTGCTCGGCAATGCGGTGATGATCGGGCTCGTGCTGATCCTGCGCCTGCATGCGATCTCGCCGCTTCCGGACGGCAAGATGCCCGACATCGGCTTCATCGACGAGATGGGCTGGCTGATGGTGTGGGGCACCTCGCTGCTCTTCATCGATGCCATCCTGATCATCCTGCTCTACGAAAAGCTCGGCGCCCATCTGCGCCATATGCCTTTCACCCGCATCCTGGCTTCGGTGGCCTGCGTGCTGACATTCGATCAGGCGGGCTTCTTCACCGCATTGCATTTCGTCGCCGGCGCGCCGATCGAGGTCTTCTTCGGCGGCTGGTTCGCCAAGATGGCGGCCGCACTCGTCTACAGCGGCATGCTTGTCGCCTATCTCAGATGGGTCGAAGACCACGAGATCGCGCTGCCGCGCGGCCTCTCCGACATTTTCGACACCCTCACCTATCGCGAACGCTACGAGGCGCTGGTCAAGCATGTCGGCCGCGACGGGCTCACGGGGCTCTTGCATCGCGGCAGCTTCGATGCCGACGGCGAGGCAGCTGTCACGGCGGGCATCCGGACCGCCAGACCGCTCAGCCTGCTCATCGTCGACGTCGACCACTTCAAATCGATCAACGACCGGTTCGGCCACGCCGAGGGCGACAAGGTGCTGAAATCGGTCGCGGCCGTGTTGATCGAAACCGTCGGCACTGAAAACCAGGTGTTCAGGATCGGCGGCGAGGAGTTCGCGATCTTGAGCCCGCAACCGCATGCGCTGGCGAAGCTGCTCGGAGAAGGCATCAGGAACGCGGTCAAGACCTCGGCGCATACCAGCCGCTTCAACATCACGGTAAGCGCCGGCGTCTCCACCGTCGGCGAGACGACACGCTGCCTTGCCGATATCTTCGCGCTTGCCGACCAGCGCCTCTACAAGGCCAAGGCGGGCGGCCGCGACCGCGTCATCGGCGAACCGGGCAGCGACGCCGGCGGTCGCGAGGCTGCCTCAAAGAGCGCCTGATCCGGCAGCCAACCCGGCTGCCGGAAGCTCTTACTGGAATCCGATCGCGTCGACCGTGCCCTTCGGGCAGCCGGCCTTGCCCGTCGGCGCCGAGGCCATGAGCAGGTCGGCGAGCTTGCTGTCAGGACTGATCGGACCGGAGAGACCGAGCGTCAGCTCGCCGATCAGCCGCCGGCCGCTCGACGGATCGACAAGGCAGGAGACGCGCACGCGCTCGCCGGCGCCCTTGCCGAAGGCTTGGTCGAAGGCATCGCGTATCTGTTCCGATGTCAGCTGCTTGCCGACGCTCTTGGTGAAGAGATCGCGCACCGGCGAGGCGTTCACCGCGCGCATCAGATTGAGCGCGTCGGAGAAATACTCCTGCTGGCTCTTGCCGTAGCAGGTGCCGTGCTTGATCCATTCGTGACGCTCCAGCTTGGAGGCCGTGCCCGGCATCACCTGGTCGAGCTCGGCGCGCGTGCTGGCGTCGAGATTGACGGGCGGCAAATCACCCCAATGCGCGGGATTGTCGTTGGCCTTGTCGCCCGCCGACACCTGGCAATAGAAATTGCCGTTCGGCTGCGGCCACAGCCCGTGCAGGGTAAAGTGCGAGGCATCGAACTCGCTGGGGTTCTGCGCCTTGCATTCCGGCTTGCTTGCCTTGGTCTCGCAGAAAGCCGGCTGCCAACTCAGCGCAAAGACATATTCCGGTTTCCCGGAGGCCGACGACGGCGGCTTGGTCTGGCCGGCTGGCGCCGGGGCCGTCGCCGCGTTGCCGCCGCTGACATGGCCGCAGCTGATCTTCACCCAGCGCCGCTCGGGATCGGCGCCCGGAACCTGGATGAGGTAATGCGTGGGCTCGTCCTTGTTGCCGGCCAGAAGCTGATAGCTTTGTCCTGCCTGGGTGGACACGTTGCCGGGGTTCTTGCCGCTCTTGATGGCTTGTGTCGCAGGACAGGCGCTGTCGGACACGAAGGTCCCGCTCATCTTCACATCGGCCCGTGCCGCCCCGGCGCCGACCAGAGCCAGAACAACCGAACCCCAAACTGCCCAAACCCGCATTCCACTCTCCCGGCGATCATTGAACCCATATTGAATTCGTCACCCTAGAACAGGCGGCGTGTCAGAATTGCGATCTTTTTCACTGCGCAGAAATAATCCCCAGGAGAGCGATAGGCGCTTGCCTCTCGATACCGGGCGAAGGAACGCGCGCTCTTGACGTCGCAGAAACCCTCGCCCATCAGTCGCGAAGGGAGCGAGACATGCCATTCGACAAACAGACCAGGCTGGCTTCACCGACCGGGGCCGACCTCAACATCTACGTGAAACAGGCGCTGACGACCCCGCGCGCCGTGATCCAGATCAATCATGGCCTGGCCGAGCATGCGGGGCGCTATGCCCGCTTTGCCGAATTCCTCGCCCCGCGCGGCTTCCACGTCTACGCCCATGACCATCGCGGTCATGGCTCGACAAAGGCGCCCGATGCGCCGCCCGGCAGGTTCGCCGGCGTCGACGGCATCGCCAAGGTGATTGCGGATGTCGGCGCCGCCCACGACCTGATCGCCGCCGAGCACCCGGGATTGCCGGTCATCGTCTTCGGCCATTCGCTCGGCGCCTCGATCGCGCTGAATTTCGTCCTGCGCCACTCGCAGCGCGTCCATGCCGCCGCGATCTGGAACGGCAATTTCTCGCAAGGCCTGCTCGGCCAGCTGGCGCTGGGCATTCTCGGCTGGGAACGGATGCGGCTGGGCTCCGACGTGCCGTCCCGCCTGCTGCCCAGGCTCACCTTCCAGGCCTGGGGCAAGGCCGTGCCAAACCACCGGACCTTGTTCGACTGGCTGTCGCGCGACCCGACCGAGGTCGACAAATACGTCGCCGATCCGCTCTGCGGCTGGAACGCCTCGATCTCGATGTGGCGCGATGTGGTCAACATGGCGCTCCACGCCGGCAAGGATTCCAGCTTCGCCGGCGTGCGCCGCGAGCTCCCCGTCAACCTGGTCGGCGGCGAGAAGGACCCGGCGTCCGACTATGGCAAGGCGGTTCGCCATCTCGCCCGGCGCATGGACCGAATGGGCTTTTCGAATCTGGTTTCAAAGGTTTACGCCGAGACCCGCCACGAAAGCCTCAACGAGGTCAACCGCGACGCCGTCATGAATGATTTCGCTGCCTGGGCAGACAGCGTGCTCAAATCCTGATCTGGCGTGGCCCATTGCAAGAGCCGTGACAGGGACGACTGCTGTTGATAGAGGCTGCGCTTTCGACCCATCACGGTGATCCATGGCCGAACCCCCGCTGAAAGGCATCCGCGTTATCGAACTCGCCCGCATCCTGGCGGGCCCCTGGGCCGGCCAGTTGCTCGCCGATCTCGGCGCCGATGTCATCAAGGTCGAGAGCCCGGACGGCGGCGACGACACCCGCAAATGGGGTCCGCCCTTCGTCATGAGCCATGACGGCGAGAACCTGTCGGCGGCCTACTATCATTCCTGCAATCGCGGCAAGCGGTCGATCGCCATCGATTTTTCCAAGCCCGAGGGCGCCGACACGCTGCGTCGCCTCGTCGCCACCGCCGACGTGCTGATCGAGAACTTCAAGCTCGGCGGGCTCAAGAAGTACGGCCTTGACTATGAGAGCCTGAGGCAGGTCAACCCGCGCCTCATCTATTGCTCGATCACCGGCTTCGGCCAGGACGGTCCCTACGCGCCCCGCGCCGGCTACGATTTCATCATCCAGGCGATGGCCGGCATGATGTCGATCACCGGCGAGGCCGGCCGCGAGCCGCAGAAGGCAGGCGTAGCCATTTCCGATCTGTTCACCGGCCTCTATTCGGTGATCGCCGTCCAGGCGGCGCTGCGCCACGCCGAGAAGACCGGCGAAGGCCAGCATATCGACATGGCGCTTTTCGACAGCCAGATCTCGGCGCTCGGCAATCAGAACCTCAACTATCTCGTTTCCGGCAAATCGCCGGTGCAGATGGGCAACGCGCATATGAACATCGCGCCTTACGAGGTGCTGCCGGTGAAGGATGGCCACATCATCCTTGCGGTCGGCAATGACGGCCAGTTCGGCAAGTTCTGCGCCGTCGTCGGCCTCAACGATCTGCCTGCCAATCCGGATTTCGCCACCAACCCCGCGCGCGTCGCCAATCGGGCCAAGCTGCGCGAGCTGATCATCGAGACGCTGAGCACCTGGGATCGTGATCCGCTGCTGGCCAAGCTCGAAGCGGCGGGCGTGCCGGCAAGCCCGATCAACACGATCGGCCAGATGTTCGCCGACCCGCAGACCATCGCGCGCGGCATGCGGCTCGACCTCGACGACGGCCACGGCAACGTTCTGCCTTCGGTGCGCGCGCCGATGGTGATGTCGGGCACGCCGCTCGTCTTCGAGCGCCCGTCGCCGCGGCTCGGCGAGCACACAGAGGAAATCCTCGCCGAACTGGAGGGATCAGCAAAATGAAGACCGGCGGACAACTGATCGTCGAGGCGCTCGAAGCGAACGGCACCGACCGCATCTTCTGCGTGCCCGGCGAATCCTATCTGGCGGTGCTCGATGCGCTGCATGACTCGTCGATCCGCACCATTGTCTGCCGCCAGGAAGGCGGTGCGGCAATGATGGCCGATTGCCAGGGACGTCTGACCGGCAAGCCCGGCATCTGCTTCGTCACCCGCGGCCCCGGCGCCACCAACGCCTCCGCCGGCATCCACATCGCCATGCAGGATTCGGTGCCGCTGATCCTGTTCATCGGCCAGGTCGCCAGCCACGCCAAGCAGCGCGAAGCCTTCCAGGAGGTCGACTACAAGCGCTTCTTCGGCGACATCGCCAAATGGGTGGTCGAGATCGACGACGCCTCGCGCATTCCGGAATTCGTCACCCGCGCCTTCGCGGTGGCAACATCCGGCCGCCCCGGCCCGGTCGTCATCTCGCTGCCCGAGGACATGCTGACCAGCGAGGTCGAGGCGCCGCAAGCGCTTCCCCATACGCCGGTGGAGACGCGACCCGGCGAGGCCGAGCTCGACGCGCTGGAAATGCTGCTCGCCGGTGCCAAGCGCCCGTTCGTCATCCTCGGCGGCACGCGCTGGGACGAGCAAGCGGTGGCGCGGATGCGCGCGATCGCCGAGGCATGGTCGCTTCCCGTCGGCTGTTCTTTCCGCCGCCAGATGCTGTTCGACCATCTTCATGCGAACTACGCCGGCGATGTCGGCATCGGCATCAATCCCAAACTTGCGGCGCAGATCAAGGCGGCCGATGTCGTGCTGCTGATCGGCGGTCGCATGGGAGAGATGCCGTCCTCCGACTACACGCTGCTGAAGAGCCCCTACCCCGACCAGGCGCTGGTCCATGTCCATGCCGATGCCGGCGAGCTCGGCCGCGTCTACCGGCCGACGATTGCCATCAACGCCTCGCCCGCCGCTTTCGTCGAGGCCTTTGCCAGGCGCAAGCCTGCCGCCAAGCCTTCATGGTCACCCGAGACGGAAAAGGCGCATGCCGCCTATCTCGAATGGTCGACGCCGCCGCAAACCGGTCCGGGCGCGGTCCAGATGGGGCCGATCATGGACTATCTGAATGAGACGCTCCCGGAGGACGCCATCCTCACCAACGGCGCCGGCAACTACGCCACCTGGGTGCATCGCTTCTACCGCTCCCGCCGCTTCGCCACGCAGGCAGCACCAACCTCAGGCTCGATGGGCTACGGCACTCCGGCCGCGGTCGCGGCCAAGGCGCTGTTCCCGGATCGCACCGTAGTTGCCTTCGCCGGCGACGGCTGCTTCCTGATGAACGGGCAGGAATTCGCGACCGCCGCGCAATACGACCTGCCGATCATCGTCATCGTCGTCAACAACGGCATTTACGGCACGATCCGCATGCATCAGGAGCGGGAATATCCGAGCCGGGTCGTCGCCACTGACCTCAAGAACCCGGACTTCGCCGCGCTTGCCCGCGCCTATGGCGGCCATGGCGAGACGGTCGAGAAGACCGAAGACTTCGCGCCTGCCTTCGAACGCGCCCGCGCCAGCGGCAAGCCGTCGATCGTCGAGATCAAGCTCGATCCCGAGGCGATCACGCCGACGCGCACGCTGACGCAGATCCGCGACAAGTCGTGACTCCAAAAACGAGGCGGACCGCCCGCCTCGTTTTTGGCCACCAAACCCTGCTACATCGACGCCGCCGCCTTCTCGATCTGCCCACGGATCTCGCCGTCAGGGTTCGCCTTGGTGTGGACGTTGACGTAATACTTGCCGGCTTCCAGATCGGCCGCTTGCGCATCGGTCAAGGTCGCCGACCCCTTGATCGGGCTCTTGAGCTTCTTGAACGGGATTACCGGATCGGCATTTTGCCCCATTGCGGCCGGGCCGTGAATGTGAGCGGCTGCCGCCGGGCCGCTGAGGCCGGAATATTTGACGTTCCAGCTAAGCTTCTTGCTGGTGGTGTTGAATGTGAACGTGGCAGTTCCCTTGCCCTTGGTGGTGACGGGCGGGGTCTGCTGGCTGCCATCGAGCGTCGCCTTGAACTTCATCGTCTCGGCCATGGCCGGCGATGCGAGCAGGAAGGCGGTCGAAACCGCTAGCGCCGAAAGCAGCGGCAAGGATTGGATGCGCATGAAGAACCTCCGTTGAGTACAGCTCCGCCGCGGCCCCCCGGCGCGCGGATGCATCACTGCAACGGCTGAGTGGCCCGATGTATCCCGGCACACGCAGATTTTACCGCACCACGAAAAAGGGGCGATCGCCCGCCCCTTTTTCAGATTCCACGAAGGTAATGATCAGACGGCCGCCAGCGCCTGTGTCAGGTCGGCGATCAGATCGTCAGCATGCTCGACGCCGATTGACAGCCTGACTGTGGTCTCAAGCACGCCGATGCGCTGGCGCACGTCGTAGGGAATACCGGAATGGGTCATGGCAGCCGGATGGCTGGCCAGCGATTCCGTACCGCCGAGGCTGACCGCCAGCTTGAAGATCTGCAGGCTGTTGAGAAACCCGAAAGCCGCCTTCTGGCCGCCGCGAATGTCGAAGGAAAATGTCGAGCCGGCGCCACTGCATTGTGCTCGGTAGGTGCGGCCCGCTGATGTATCCTCGTCCAGAAACGGCAGATAGTGCACCCTCGCGATTTTGGGATGGTCGCGCAGGAATTCGGCGACCAGGCGCGCGTTGTCGTTTGCCCGTTCCATGCGGATCGACAGCGTTTCCAGCGAACGGCCGAGCATCCAGCAGGAATGCGGGTCGAGCTGCGTGCCGATTGCGCCGCGCAGCGCCTTGATCGGCTTGGTGACCGCCTTGCTGCCCATGGCGGCACCCGCGATCAGGTCGGAATGGCCGCCGACATATTTGGTCAGCGAATAGACGGAAACATCGGCGCCGTGTTCGATAGGCCGCTGGAATACCGGACCGAGCAGGGTGTTGTCGCAGACGATGATCGGCGTCGTTCCTTGCCGGACGCCGATCTCGTCGGCGATCCTCCGCATCAGCGCAATATCGACAAGGCTGTTGGTCGGATTTGACGGTGTCTCGATCAGAATGACCGACACGCGGCCCTTGCCGACGGCAGCGTCGGCAGCCACGCGTACCGCCGCCTCATCGACACCGTCCGCGAAGCCGACAGCCTCGATGCCGAAGCCGGCAAGCGTGCGCGTCAGAAGCGTCTCGGTGCCGCCATAGAGCGGCTGCGAATGCAGGATGACATCGCCCGGGCGAGCATAGGCGAAAAGTGTCGTCGCGATCGCCGACATGCCGGATGAGAACAGGATGCAGGCGTCCGTTCCCTCATAGATCGCCAGCCGGTCCTCGACGATCTCGCTGTTGGGGTGGTTGAAGCGCGAATAGACCAGACCGGAAGCCGTGCCGCTCGGCGGCTCCTTGCGGCCCGAGGTGTAGTCGAAGAAATCGCGTCCCTCTTCCGCCGATCTGAACACGAAGGTCGAGGTGAGGAACACCGGTGGCTTGACCGCCCCCTCCGAGAGCTGCGGATCGAAGCCATAGCTCAGCATCAGCGTCTCAGGGTGGAGCTTGTGGTTGCCGATATGGGTTTTCGAAGGGCGCGGCGCGGTCATGGCTTTTTCCTGCTTTTCGAGGAGTGTCGCACCGCAATTTATGCGATCCCAATCATACAGTCCTTGCTATTTTTGGGCTCTCATGGCTGCGTTATGGCAATCTATTGCCTGGAAAGGCCGAAAATGCAGCAGAAGATAGCCGACGATTTCGACCGCAAGATCCTGCGTGAGCTGCAAGCCGACGCCCGCATCACCAACAACGAGCTTGCCGAGCGGATCGGCCTGTCGCCGTCGCCCTGCCTGAGGCGCGTGCGGCGGCTGGAGGAAGCCGGCGTTATCAGAGGCTACACCGCGCTGGTCGATCCGGCCGCCTTCGGCTGGGGTATGGTTGCCATCGCCACCATCCGGCTCAGCCGTCAGAACGAGGACGAGATCGTCATGTTCGAGGACGCGATCCGCGGCTGGGAAGAGGTCCTGGAATGCCACCTCGTCACCGGCTCGCGCGACTATGTGCTGAAGGTGGTGGCAGGAAGCCTCGAGCAGTACGAGCGCTTCATCAAGGAAAAGATCGCGCGGCTGAAATGCGTCGCCTCGATCGAGACCAGCTTCGTCATGAACACCATAAAGGAACGGCGCCTCTGAGGCGCCGTTCCCAGATCAGCATGTCAGCGTTCAGCCGGCCTACTTGATCGCCTTGTCGGTGATCGCCGTGGTGTACGCGCCTTCCGGCTGCTTGGCGATGATCTTCTGGTCGAGCAGCGCCTTGGCGGTGCGCTCATAGGCTTCCGGAATCAGCTTGCCATCGGCATTGTCGATCAGCTTGGCGACTTCGCCCATCATCCGCTTCTGGTGGTTCTCGTCCTGGCCGCCATTGTCCATGACGATGCCGGCTGCCTCGTCGGAGTTGTCCACGGCATATTTCCAGCCCTTCATCGAAGCGCGCACGAAACGCACCATCTTGTCCTCGAAGGCCGGATCCTTGAGCTTGTCTCCCAACGCATAGAGCCCGTCTTCGAGCAAATCGTTGCCCATGGCCGAGTAGTTGAACACGGTCAGCTGCTCCGGCTTGTAGCCGGCGTCGATCAGCTGCCAGTACTCGTTATAGGTCATGACCGAGATGCAGTCCGCCTGCTTCTGGATCAGCGGCTGCACATCGAAGCTCTGCTTGAGCACGGTGACGCCGTCCGGTCCCCCCTCGGTCTTGAGGCCGAGCTTGTTCATCCAGGCGTAGAACGGATATTCGTTGCCGAAGAACCAGACGCCGAGCGTATGGCCCTTGAAATCGGCCTCGGTCTTGATCGGGCCGTCCTTCGGGCAGACCAGCTCCATGCCGGCCTTCTTGAACGGCTGGGCGATGTTGACCAGCGGCACGCCCTTTTCGCGCGCGGCGAGCGCCCCGCCCATCCAGTCGACGATCACGTCGGCGCCGCCGCCGGCGATCACCTGCTCGGGCGCGATGTCGGGACCCCCGGGCTTGATGTCGACGTCGAGGCCCTCGGCATCATAGAAGCCCTTCGCCTTGGCGACATAATAGCCGGCGAACTGGGCCTGGGTGACCCATTTCAGCTGCAGCGTCAGCTTGTCGGCGGCCATCGCCTGGAAAGCGGCCAGCGACATCGCCCCGGCCAGAGCAGAAATTACAAGTCTTTTCATGTTTTTACCCTCTGAAGTTAGCACCCTTGAACCCACCGCCCCTATCCACCACGGACAGAGGGATGCCAAAACGTGACGGCTCTCTCGACTAGAGCGACCACACCATAAAAGACCGAACCCGCCAGTGCTGCAACTGCGATTTCGGCCCACACCATGTCGATGTTCATCCGCCCGACTTCCGTCGAAATGCGGAATCCCATGCCCACCACCGGGGTGCCGAAGAACTCCGCGACGATGGCGCCGATCAGCGCCAGCGTCGAGTTGATCTTCAGCGCGTTGAAGATGAACGGCATTGCCGCCGGCAGCCTGAGCTTCAGAAGCGTCGGCCAATAACCCGACGCATAGGTGCGCATCAGGTCGCGCTCCATATGGCCGGAGGCGGCAAGCCCGGCGACCGTGTTCACCAGCATCGGGAAGAAGGTCATGATGATGACGACCGCGGCCTTGGACGGCCAATCGAAGCCGAACCACATCACCATGATCGGCGCTACACCGATGATCGGCAGCGCCGACACCATGTTGCCGATCGGCAGCAGCCCTCGCCGCAGGAACGGCACGCGGTCGGCGAGGATGGCGACGATGAAGCCGGCGAGGTTGCCGACGATATAGCCGACCAGCACCGCCTTGAAGATGGTCTGCCGCACATCCGACCCCAGGATCGGCAGCGAGTTGGCGATGCGCGCGCCGATGGCGCTTGGCGGCGGCAAAAGGATGAACGGGATGCCGGCGCCCCGCGTCACCGCTTCCCAGATGATCAGGATCCAGGCGCCGAAGATCGCCGGGATGATGAGGCGCAGCGCGGTCTTCGCCCCGTTGGCCGCGGGTCTTAGCGAAGATAGGAGGGCCACACAGCGCCAAGCAAGCAACCACGCGGCTGCGAGAGTCAAAAAGTAAGGCGCCAACGCAGTACCCTCGAAGCCGCCTATGCCCTTGATCAGCAGCCAGGCAGCGAAATGGGCGCCGATGAACAGCACGGCGGCCTCGACAACCGGCGCGAGTCTCACGGTGGAAACCAGCGCGGCGATCAGCAGCAGCGCGAGGATCAGGCCCTTTGTGCCCATATACGGGTAGGCGATCGTCGCGGCGGGCTGGGCCAGCGCGGCCGCTTCCGGTTTCGACATCGCGCCGAGCGCGAAGGCGATGAGGCAAAAGACGATCGCAAGCATCGCTTGCCAGGATGGTTTCAGCCAGTTCATGCCGGCCTCCCGCCCATGGCGCGGTCGACCAAGCGGCCGGCAATGCCGACCACCATCACCAGCAGCGCAGCGACCACGGAACCAGCGACCAGCGCCGACCAGATGTCGATCGTCTGGCTGTAATAGGCGCCGGACAAGAGCTTGGCGCCGATGCCGGCGACGGCGCCTGTCGGCAGTTCGCCGACGATGGCGCCGACCAGGCTTGCCGCCACCGCCACCTTCATCGAGGTGAACAGGAACGGCACCGAAGCCGGCACCCTCAGCTTCCAGAAGGTCTGCGAGCGGCTGGCGTTGTAGGTGTGCATCAGGTCGAGATGCATGAGCTCGGGCGAGCGCAGGCCCTTCACCATGCCGACAGCAACGGGGAAGAAAGAGAGATAGGTCGAGATCAGCGCCTTCGGGACCAGGCCGGTGATGCCGATCGCCGCCAGCACCACGATGATCATCGGCGCCACCGCCAGGATCGGGACAGTCTGCGAGGCGATGATCCATGGCATCAGGCTGCGGTCGAGCGTCGCCACATGCACGATGCCGACCGCGATGACGATGCCCAGCGCCGTGCCGAAGGCAAAGCCGAGCAGCGTCGAGGACAGCGTCACCCAGGCATTGTAGACGAGGCTGCGGTTCGAGGTGATCGACCGCAGGAAGGTGTTCTCGAAGAAGTTCACCGCCACCTGATGGGGCGCCGGCAGCGTCGGCTTCGGCTGCGACAGCGTCTTGCCGACGAATTCGACAGTGCCGGGAGTCTCGTTGGCTCTGGCGTCAAGATCGCGCTGGAACGGCGCGTTGAGGATAACGGCGAAGACGTACCAGATCACCACCAGGCCGGCGAGGATGGTGGTGACGGGAATGATCTTGGAACGGAAGGAGTCCATCTAGCGCCGCCCTTCTCCTCTCCCCACCGGGGAGAGGGTGGCCGGAGCGAAGCGAAGGCCGGGCGCCTTCCTCTTCGTCATCCTAGGGTCTGCGCACGCCGCTTCGCGCGTGCTTCGCCCTAGGATGACGAAGGCGTGGTTGGCCGCTCCCTTCACGCACGCCGCATCGCGGGCGCTCCGTCCTGGGATGACGAAGGCGCGGGCAGGCGCTCGCTCCTGACGGCGCTCAATCATCATAGCTGTGCCCGGCCCTCAACCCATCGCGCACGCGCGCAGCGATCGCCAGGAACTCCGGCGTCTCGCGGATGTCGAGCGGCCGCTTTCGCGGCAGGGTCGATTCGATGACGTCGCTGACGCGGCCCGGCCGCGGCGACATGACGACGATGCGGGTCGACAGATAGACCGCCTCGGGGATCGAATGGGTGACGAAGCAGATCGTCTTGTTGGTCCGCTCCCACAATTCCAGAAGCTGTTCGTTCAAATGGTCGCGCACGATCTCGTCGAGTGCGCCGAACGGCTCGTCCATCAACAACAGATCGGCGTCGAAGGCCAAGGCACGCGCGATCGAAGCGCGCTGCTGCATGCCGCCGGAAAGCTGCCAGGGGTATTTCTTCTCGAAACCGGAGAGGTTGACGAGTTCGAGCGTGCGCTTGATGCGTTCCGCCTGCTCGGCCTGGCTGAGGCCGATGATCTCCAGCGGCAGCGCGACGTTGCGCTCGATCGTGCGCCACGGGAACAGCGCCGCCGCCTGGAAGACATAGCCATAGGCGCGTTTCTCGCGCGCCTGCTCGGGCGTCATGCCGTTGACGGAGATCGTTCCCGAAGTCGGCTTCTCCAGGTCGGCGATGACGCGCAGAAGCGTGGTCTTGCCGCAACCCGAGGGGCCGATGAAGGAGACGAATTCGCCCTTGCCTATGGTGAGATCGACATTTGACAGCGCCTGCACCGGACCGTCATTGGTCTGGAAGGTAAGGCCGAGCTTGCTTGCCGAAACGACGGCTGGCGACTGTCCGCTCATTGGCAGAAACCTGCCTTTCGCAGCCGCTGCCGCGCAGGATGAAATCCCGTTGCTTTTGCGTTGATGTTGTTTTCCACTCGTCCAGTCCCATTCGATCGACGCCCGGAGCCTTGCCGATGTCGCCTAAACCCACTTGTCATCTTATTCGCCCTGAAAGCACTTATGAAGGCAAGCAGGGGCTGAGCTATTTCGCCGGCATAGCCGCCGAGACCGTCGGCTCTTCCGGCATCTGCATGCATCTTCTCACCATGCCACCCGGCGCCCGCGCAAAGGCGCATATGCATGAGAACCACGAGACGGCGATCTATGTGCTCTCCGGCGAGGTCCACACCTGGTACGGCGACCGGCTCGAGCATCATATCGTCGTCAAGGCCGGCGACCTCTTCTACATCCCCGCTGGCGTGCCGCATCTGCCGGCCAATCTGAGCGGCGCGCCTTCCTCGGCCGTCATTGCCCGCACAGATCCCAACGAGCAGGAAAGCGTTGTCCTGCTGCCGGAACTGGATGCCTTGGTTGCCTGAGGTCGACGGTATTGCCGTCATTTGCACCGGGAGACTTCTCCCATTGCATTGCCGTCCTGGTCGGTCACCACCAGCTTCTTCGCATTCTTTTTGCTGCGCTTGATGGTGAACTTGATCGGCGCCTGCCCCTCTTCGCCTTCCGCCTCACATTTTGCTGTCACCACAAGCGAACCATCGGCCTGCACCTGCTTGTCGCTGAAGGTGCAGGCGCTGGCCGCAGTGATCAGCTCCTTGTCGGTCAGAAGCAGCATCTGATCGGCGGTGACTTCCTGGCCGTTTCTGTTGATGCAGCCATACTTGTCGCCGTAAGGCTTGCTGAGGTCGATGCCGGCAGCAAAGGCCGAGCCTGCGGTCAGCAGCGAGGCAGCCGCGATTGCAAGATAGAGAGCCCGCACGCTCAAACTCCCGTCGCCGGAATGCCGGTGCGCTCCACCTTACGCGGCGCGGAAATCTCCTTCCAGGTCGACAGCGCCCGGTTTACCGCGGCGTTCGGCTCGCGGGCGACGAACTCGCCATGGCCGATCTTGGCCTTGACGTCCGCCTCCTCGATCGAGAGCTCGCCGCGCGAGAAGACGAAGCGCGGCAGGCCGGTCACCTCGAAACCTTCGAAGACATTGTAGTCGATCACCGACTGCTGCTTCTTGGCCGAGATCTTCTTCTTGCGCTTCGGATCCCAGACGAGGATGTCGGCGTCGGCGCCTTCGACGATCGCGCCTTTCTTCGGATACATGTTGAGGATCTTGGCGATGTTGGTCGAGGTCACCGCCACGAACTCGTTCATCGTCAGCCGGCCGGTGTTGACGCCGGTAGTCCAAAGAATAGGCAAGCGGTCCTCGAGCCCGCCGGTCCCGTTCGGGATCTTGGTGAAGTCGCCCACGCCGTTGCGCTTCTGCTTGGTGGTGAAGGAGCAGTGGTCCGTCGCCACCACCTGCAGCGAGCCGGCCTGCAGGCCCGCCCACAGCGAATCCTGATGCCACTTGCTGCGGAAAGGCGGACTCATCACACGCCGCGCCGCATGGTCCCAGTCCTTGTTGAAATATTCGGTCTCGTCGAGCGTCAGGTGCTGGATCAGCGGCTCGCCGAACACCCGCATGCCCTTCTGGCGAGCGCGGCGGATGGCCTCGTGGCTCTGCTCGCAGGAGACGTGCACGACGTAGAGCGGCACGCCGGCCATGTCGGCGATCATGATGGCGCGATTGGTCGCTTCGCCCTCCACCTCCGGCGGGCGCGAATAGGCATGGCCTTCCGGCCCGTTGTTGCCGGCGGCAAGCAGTTTTTGCGAGAGGGCAGCGACCACGTCGCCATTCTCGGCATGCACCAGCGGCAGCGCGCCGAGATCGGCGCAGCGCTGGAACGAGGCATACATCTCGTCGTCGTCGACCATCAGCGCGCCCTTATAGGCCATGAAGTGCTTGAACGAGGTGATGCCCCGGTCGACCACGGTCGCCATCTCGTCGAACACCTGCTTGCCCCACCAGGTGATCGCCATGTGGAAGGAATAGTCGCAAGCCGCCTTCGAGGTCTTGTTGTCCCACATCTGCAGGGCCTCGAGCAGCGACTGCTGCGGCGCCGGCAGGCAGAAGTCGACCACCATCGTCGTGCCGCCGGAGAGCGCCGCGCGCGTGCCGGATTCGAAATCGTCGGCCGAATAGGTGCCCATGAAAGGCATTTCGAGATGGGTGTGCGGATCGATGCCGCCCGGCATGATGTAGCAGCCCGTGGCGTCGAACTCATGATCGCCGTGCAGGTCCGAGCCGATGGCGATGATCTTGCCGTGGCTGAACACCACGTCGGCCTTCCATGTCCGGTCGGCGGTGACGATGGTGCCGTTCTTGATGACTTTGGTCATTCTCTTCAGTTCCCCTGATCTTTTCGCGCTTCTTTGCGAGCGGTGTTGCGAGGTGACGGATCTATTCGGTCATTCAACGATTCCCGCCGTCTCGACCACCGCGTGGAACAGCACGTCGGCGCCCGCCGCCGCCCATTCCTTGGAGATATCCTCGGCCTCGTTGTGACTGAGCCCGCCGACGCAGGGGCACATGACCATGGTCGCCGGCGCGACCTTGGCCGCCCAGCAGGCGTCGTGGCCGGCGCCGGAAATGAGGTTCATGTGGCTGTAGCCCAGTTTTTCGGCCGCCGTGCGCACGCGCCCGACCAGCGTCGGATCGAAGGTCACCGGATCGAAATGGCCCACAGCCTCGACCGAGCATTTGACGCCGAGCGGCTCGCAGATCTTCGGAGCTTCCTTCTCGATGCGGGCGCGCATGCCGTCGAGCTTCGCCTGGTCCGGCGAGCGGATGTCGACGGTGAAGATCACAGTGCCCGGTAAAACATTGCGCGAATTGGGCGAGAACTTCACCTGACCAACGCCGCCGACGGCGCCCGGCTGGTTCTCCATCGCGACCGTCTGCACCATTTCCAGGATGCGCGCCATGGCAAGGCCGGCATTGACGCGCATGTTCATCGGCGTCGAGCCGGTATGCGCTTCCCTGCCGGTCAGCGTGAACTCCAGCCACCACAGGCCCTGGCAGTGCGTAACCACGCCGATCTGCTTGTTCTCGGCTTCGAGGATCGGCCCCTGCTCGATATGGTACTCGAAATAGGCGTGCATCTTGCGTGCGCCGACCTTCTCGTCGCCGACCCAGCCGATACGCTTCAGCTCGTCGCCGAAGGTCAGGCCGTCGAGGTCCTTGCGGGCATAGGCGTAGTCCTGGGTATGCACGGCTGCGAATACGCCCGACGCAAGCATGGCCGGCGCGAAACGGGCGCCTTCCTCGTTCGTCCAGTTGGTGACGACGATCGGATGCTTGGTCTTGATGCCGAGATCGTTGAGCGAGCGCACGACCTCCAGGCCGGAAAGCACGCCGAGCACGCCGTCATATTTGCCGCCGGTCGGCTGGGTATCGAGGTGGGAGCCGACATAGACCGGCAGCGCGTCCGGATCGGTGCCGGGTCGCGTCATGAACATGGTGCCCATCTGGTCCACGCCCATGGTGAGCCCGGCCTCGTCGCACCAGGACTTGAACAGCTCGCGGCCCTGCTTATCGGAATCGGTGAGCGTCTGGCGATTGTTGCCGCCGGCAATGCCGGGGCCGATCTTCGCCATCTCCATGATGGAATCCCACAAACGGTCTGAATTCACTCGCAGATTCTCGCCGGGGGCGGCCATTCAAAGTCCTCTCATTTCATGTCACCGATCGGACGGCGGTTCCCGACGCCGCCCGGCCGGTTGAAGCAGTTTAGTCTACCGAGCGCAGAACGTCCCGAACATGGTCGATCAGTTCGTTGATCTGGCCCTTGGTGATGATCAGCGGCGGCGACAGCGCGATGATGTCGCCGGTGGTGCGGATCAGCGCGCCGCGCTCGAATGCCTTGACGAAGGCCGAGAAGGCCCGCTTGGTCGGGCTACCGGGGATCGGCGCCAGCTCGATCGCGCCGATCAGGCCGATGTTTCTGACATCGATGACATGCGGCTCGCCCTTCAGTGAATGCAGCGCGTCTTCCCAGTAAGGCGCGAGCTCTTCGCCACGCGTCAGCAGGCCTTCTTCCTTGTAGGTGTCCAAAGTGCCCAACGCCGCGGCGCAGGCGATCGGATTGCCCGAATAGGTGTAGCCGTGGAAGAACTCGATCATGTGTTCCGGACCGGTCATGAAGGCGTCGTGGATCTCCTTCTTCACGAACACCGCGCCCATCGGGATGACGCCGTTGGAAACGCCCTTTGCCGTGGTCATGATATCGGGCGTGACGCCGAAATAATCCGCCGCGAACGGCGCGCCGAGACGGCCGAAGCCGGTGATCACTTCATCGAAAATCAATAATATGCCGTGCTTCGTGCAGATTTCCCGAAGTTTCGGCAGATAGCCCTTCGGCGGCAGGATGACGCCGGTGGAACCCGCGACCGGCTCGACGATGACGGCGGCGATGGTCGAAGCATCATGCAGCGCGACGAGGCGTTCCAGCTCGTTCGCCAGCTCCGCGCCATGTTCCGGCACGCCCTTCGAGAAGGCATTCTTCTCCGGCAGGTGCGTGTGCGGCAAGTGGTCGACGCCGCCGAGCAGCGTGCCGAACATCTTGCGGTTGCTGACGATGCCGCCGACCGAGATGCCGCCGAAATTGACGCCGTGATAGCCGCGCTCGCGGCCGATCAGCCGGGTGCGCGAGCCCTCGCCCCTGGCACGGTGATAGGCGATCGCCATCTTGAGCGCGGTCTCGACCGATTCCGAGCCGGAATTGGTGAAGAAGACATGGTCCATGCCCTTCGGCGCGATGTCGACCAGACGATTCGCCAGCTCGAACACGATCGGGTGGCCCATCTGGAAGGCCGGCGCATAGTCGAGCTCCGCCGCCTGGCTCTGGATCGCTTCGGTGATCTTCGGCCGGCAGTGGCCGGCGTTCACGCACCACAGGCCGGCGGTGCCGTCGAGCACCTTGCGGCCGTCGCTTGTCGTGTAATGCATGTCCTTGGCGGACACGAACATGCGCGGCGCCTGCTTGAACTGCCGGTTTGCCGTGAACGGCATCCAGAATGCGCTGAGATCGTTCGGCGTGACTTTCAGCCGGTTGGACATGACCAAGACTTCCCCTTGTAACCTGTTTCGGTGAGGCCAACGCTTGGTCTTCGCTGCGTTTTCGTGCTACGCAAATTTTTGACCGATTGGACAAACGTTAGCACCGCCATGTTGGCGGTCAAGGGATTACTAACGGAAATGCGGCATCGGAAGCGCGCTCCACAGGCCAAGGAAAAACTGGTCCAGAGAATTGGTCCAGATCGCGCGCACGGCAAAGTTTTGCGGGGATGACGGCGACGATGGAAGGTTCAGCGCCCCGCCGCACCCGCATCCAGCAGGAAAAGCGCGACCTCATCCTGGAAGCCGCGCTCGAAGTCTTTTCAACCAACGGCTTTCGCGGCTCGACCATCGACCAGATCGCAGAGGCCGCCGGCATGTCGAAGCCGAACCTTCTCTATTACTTCCGCCGCAAGGAAGACATTCACGAGACGCTGATGCAGCGGCTGCTCGACACCTGGCTGGCGCCGCTGCGCGAACTCGACGACATCGGCGACCCGATGACCGAACTTAAAAGCTATATTCGCCGCAAGCTCGAAATGGCGCGCGATTTTCCGCGCGAAAGCCGGCTCTTCGCCAACGAGATCCTGCAGGGCGCGCCGCGCATCATGCCGATGCTGGAGGGCGAGTTGAAGACGCTGGTCGACGAGAAGGCCGCCGTCATCAAGGGCTGGATGCGCGCCGGCAAGATCGCCCGCACCGATCCCTGGCATCTGATCTTCTCGATCTGGGCGACGACGCAGCATTACGCCGATTTCGATGTCCAGGTCCGTGCCGTGCTCGGCCCCGACCGCGGCGGCGACGGCCGCTTCGAGGACGCAGCGCGCTTCCTGGAGCAACTGTTCCTCGACGGGCTGAAGCCGAAGGGCTGAGCCGGAACCCGTCAGGCGCTGCGCTTCTTGACAGGCTGCGCTTCGAGCAGCTTCTTCAGCTTGGCGACCGAATTCTGCTCGGGCAACGGCGTATAGACGATCAGCCGCATGTCCGAGCCGTCGTCGATCGACAGGCTCATATGCTCGAATGCCATCGCGCCGGCGCTGGGATGGCGGACATGCTTCACCCCCGTCAGCCTTCGCGCCACGTCCCGCCTTGGCCACCAATCCCGGAACTCCGGGCTTGAGCGCATCATCAGCGCGATCAGCCGCTCGAAATCCGGATCGCCGACATATTTGGCGCTCTCGGCGCGAAAAGAAGCGAGCACCACGCGCGCGCGCGCTTCCCAGTCGACCAGCAGCCGGCGGTGGTGCGTGCTGGTGAACACCAGGTGCACGATGTTGCGCGCATCGCCCTCCAAGAGGCCATAGTCGCCGAACACGGCCGCCGCCGCATCGTTCCAGGCCAGCACGTCCCAGCGCCGGCCAACGACATAGGCCGGCTGCAGGACGAGGTTCTCCAGCATGTGCAGCAGCGTCCCGTCGACTTTTTCGGGCGACGCCGCGCGCCGCTCGGGCTGCTGTCGGCCGGCGAGGATGAACAGATGCCGCTTCTCGATGGCGTCGAGGCGCAATGCCTCCGAGAGCGCCGTCAGCACTTCCGCCGAGGGCCGCACGTCCCTGCCCTGCTCCAGCCAGGTGTACCAGGTGGTGCCGACACCGGCGATCATCGCCACTTCCTCGCGCCTCAGCCCGGGCGTGCGCCGCCTGGCGCCGGTCGCGATGCCGATGTCGGCGGGCGACAGCCTCTCGCGGCGCGAGCGCAGGAAGGCGCCGAGCTCGTGGCGGCGGCTGTCCTCGGGGGATTGGGTCACGGCATCCATGACATTATTATAGCAGTATTGATACCAGGATAAAGTTTGAACTGTTTGGGATGCGCGCCGCGCCCCATCTTGCGTTCAGAGCAACACAAGGAGGCTCTGAACATGGAACTCAAGGACAAAACCGTTCTCGTCACCGGCTCGACCGACGGCGTCGGCCGCGTGGTCGCCGAAAGACTCGGCGCCGCCGGCGCCCGCGTGCTGGTGCACGGCCGCGACGAAGGCCGGGGCAAGGCGACAGTCGCCGCCATCGTAGCAAAGGGCGGCAAGGCCGAATTTCTCGCCGCCGACCTCGCTTCGCTTGCCGAAGTGCGCCGCCTCGCCGAAGCGGTGCGCGCAAGGACAGACCGGCTCGATGTTTTGATCAACAATGCCGGCGTCGGCACCGGCGGCCAGGACGCGAGAAGGCAGGTGAGCGCCGACGGCTACGAACTGCGCTTCGCCGTCAACTATCTCGCCGGCTTCCTGCTGACGTCGGAGCTGCTGCCCCTGCTCAAGGCCAGCACGCCGGCGCGCATCGTCAACGTCGCCTCGGCCGGCCAGCAGGCGATCGACTTCGACGACGTCATGCTGACCCATGGCTATAGCGGCGTTCGCGCCTATTGCCAGAGCAAGCTGGCGCAGATCCTGTTCACCATCGACCTGGCCGAACAGCTCGAGGGCTCCGGCGTCACCGTCAATGCGCTCCACCCGGCAAGCTACATGGACACGACGATGGTGCGGCAGGCGGGCGTCACGCCATGGAGCTCGGTCGAGACCGGCGCCGACGCCATTGTCAACCTCGCCGCCTCACCGGCGCTCGAAGGCCGCAGCGGCCTCTATTTCGACGGCCAGCGGGAATCGCGCGCCGATGCACAGGCCTATGACGAAAAGGCCCGCCGCCGGTTGCGGGATCTCAGCCTCGACCTGACCGGACAATCTTCCACGACATCCAGGAAACAGCACTCATGAGCGAGACTATCGAACACTGCGTGATCATCGGCGGCTCGTCCGGCATCGGCCTTGCCACGGCAAAGCGGCTGGTCAGCCCCACAATGAAAGTGACGATCACCGGCCGCAACGAGGAAAAGCTGAAGAGCGCCTGGAAGAGCCTTGGCGGCACCGTCGGCAAGGCTGCATTCGACGCGACCAAACCGGACGAGGTGCGGCGCTTCTTCACCGATCTCGGCCCATTCGATCATCTCGTGCTTGCGGCAAGCGGCGGCAAGGGCCTGGGGCCATTCGCAACGCTGGACCTCACCGATATCGGCAGCGGCGTCGACGAAAAGGTCCGGCCGCAGCTGGCCTGCCTGCAGGCGGCGCTGCCGACCTTGAACATCGCCGGATCGGTCACCTTCATTTCAGCCGTCTCGGCACAGCTCGCGGCGCCCGGCATCGCCGGCATCGGCGCCATCAACGGAATGCTGCTCACTGTAGCGCCGATCCTCGCCGTCGAACTGAAGCCGCTGCGCGTCAATGTCGTCGCGCCCGGCGTCATCGACACGCCATGGTGGGATTTTCTGCCGGACGAGCAGCGGCAAGCGGTCTTTGCCGAATATGCCGGCAAGACGCCGGTCGGCCGCGTCGGTCGCGCCGACGATGTGGCCGAGGCCATAGCCTTCCTGGTTTGCAACGGCTTCATGACCGGCCAGGTGCTGACTTGCGACGGCGGCCTGCGCTTTGCCGCCTGAACGGCCAACAGATCAGTTTGAAACGAGGCCGGGCCAGAAGGCGAGCACCATCAGCCCGGCAACAACCGCATACCAGATAATCAGGTGGACCGCCTTCATCAGCGGGCGGCCCGCTTCGCGTGCCCGCTGCGGGTGAAGCGGATCGTAGAGCACTTCGACCGGCGCCCCGATCGACCCGGTGGTTCCGTTGACCGGCAAATAGGAGCTGAACCGCCAGGTCTTGCCCAGCCGGTCGGCGAATTCGATGACCGGCGTGTCCGGGCCGTCACTCGACCTGTCGATGTCGACCACTTTGCCGCTGGCAAAGGCACCGCGGCGGCGCAGCACAATATCGCCATAGCTCTGCACGCCGATGACGATCAGGAAGAAGACGCCGCACAGGAAACACCAAATCTGTATGTCGCTGGGGTGCTGGCCGAGGGCCCCGGCCACCGCGCGGAACGGGAACAGCGCCTGATGGAAGGCTTCCGAAACGCGTGCCCAGAATGAAGTCCAGCTCTGCTCCATAGCCGCCCTACCCGCGCCGACCCGCGGCTTTCATACAGCACGATCGCGACAGAGCGATTAACGCGCGGCCGTAAATTGCGCCGAACCGGACAGCCGGCGGTCACAGAAAGCGCGCGATCAGCGCCAGGAACCCGCCGGCCAAAGCAACATTGCTGACGACGCCGTTGATGCGGGATGCGCGATCCGGTCCCCGATGGTCCCAGAAATTGTGGAACATCGGCGTCGCGACGACAAGGAACAGGATCAGCGCCGCTGCCGCAGGCGCCGTCCATATGCCGGCAATCACCAGCGCACCGGCTACGACCTGCAGCGCAATGCCCAGACACAGGGCAAGCCCGGCCTGTGGCACACCGCGCGCAGCCATCAACGACGCGACCAGCTTTCTGTTCTGGATATTGCGCAGGCCGGCAAAAACGAAAGCGCCGCCAAGCAGCAGCCGCGCTCCGACCAGAATCTCATTCTGAAAATTCTCAAACATGTCATTGATCCCAAAGATGAAAAAGCGTGGGCGTTCGAAAGCCCCACGCTGTCGATGGATAAACTCAGGCAGCCTTGGCGGCCGGCATCGGATGGATGGCGTGGAATGGGATGCACAGCCGGTTCCAGGTGTTGATCATGCCGAGCGCGACCGAGAGCTTGACCAGTTCCTCTCCCGAAAAATGCTCGAGCGTGCGGGCGTAGAGTTCGTCCGATACGCCGTTGTCGGCAATCAGCGTCACGGCCTCGGTCCAGGCGAAGGCGGCGCGCTCGCGCTCGGAAAACAGCGGCGATTCCTTCCAGGCGGCGACGAGATAGAGCCGGGTTTCGCTCTCGCCGTCGCGCCGCGCCTCACGGCTGTGCATCTCGACGCAATACGAGCAGCCATTGATCTGCGAGGCCCTGAGCTTGATCAGGTGCAGCAGGCTCACTTCCAGCCCGCATTCGTCGACGGCCTTGTTGAGCGCCGACACCGCCTTCATAATCTCTGGCGCCTTGGCGAAAAATTGCAGTCTCGGTTGCATCGTCTTTCCTTCCAGGTTTTGGGTGGGTTTGGAGTTCGGTTCAGATCTGCTTGGGCGGACCGGATTTCTGCGGCCGCTGGTGACGCTCGACGAAGGCGCAGCTCGCGGCAAACGAGCGGGGATCGCCTTCCGCGGCATAGTCCGCCACGATATCGGACAGCTTCACTTCGGCGAGCGCTGCGCGATAGGCGCGCTCGGCCTTGAGCATCGCGGCATTGATGCCGCAGGGCTTGACATAGGCCGACGCATCGATCTTGACCGGGCCACGCTGGCGGATTTCGCCGCAACGAAAAGCAGGCTCCCGTCCCTCGACGGCCAGCACGATGTCGAGCAGCGTGATGCGCTCGGCCGGCCGCGCCAGCCGATAGCCGCCGGCCGGCCCCGGCACCGATTCCAGGATACGCGCCGTCGTGAGCTGATTGAGATGTTTCAACAGATAGCTCGGCGACAGGCCGAAGGCTTCGGCCATGGCGGCGCCCGACATGGTGTTGTTGCCGTCGACGCCGGCAAGCATGGCGGCACAATGGATCGCCGCTTCGACGCCCTCTCCCAGCTTCATGCTCTGTCGCTCCTATTCATGGATAGTTTTTATCATGGATATTTTTTATCGGCAATAGTGAGAATGAAAAACGGCGCCGGAAAGCGCCGCTTCCTTTGAGCGAATGCCTGCCCTACTCCGCCGCCGCCTTGGCCATCGGATTGTTCGGGTGCGTCGTCCAGTTGGCGTAGGTCGGCGACACCGGCTTGCCGGTGCGCTGGTCCATCGAGCCCGCCGCCAGCGGCTCCATGGTGATGCAGCCTTCCACCGGGCAGACATTGACGCAGAGGTTGCAGCCGACGCATTCGGCCTCGATCACCTCGAAATGCCTGACACCGTCGACCATCGAGGTAATCGCCTGGTGCGAGGTGTCCTCGCAGGCGATGTGGCAGCGGCCGCACTTGATGCAGGCATCCTGGTCGATATGCGCCTTGGCGACATAGTTGAGGTTGAGATACTGCCAGTCGGTGACGTTGGGCGTGGCGCGGCCGATGATGTCGGAGAGCGAGGCATGGCCCTTCTCGTCCATCCAGTTCTCCAGGCCGGCGATCATTTCCTGCACGATCTTGAAGCCGTAGGTCATCGCCGCCGTGCAGACCTGCACGTTGCCGGCGCCGAGCGCCATGAATTCGGCGGCGTCGCGCCATGTGGTGATACCGCCGATGCCGGAGATCGGCAGGCCGTGCGTTTCTGTATCGCGCGCGATCTCGGCCACCATGTTCATGGCGATCGGCTTCACCGCCGGGCCGCAATAGCCGCCATGCGAGCCCTTGCCGTCGATGGTCGGCTGCGGCGCGAAGCTGTCGAGGTCGACGCCGGTGATCGAGTTGATGGTGTTGATCAGCGACACCGCGTCGGTGCCGCCGGCCTTCGCCGCGCGGGCCGGCTTGCGGATATCGGTGATGTTGGGCGTCAGCTTGGTGATGACCGGCATGCGCGTGTACTGCTTGCACCAGCGCACCACCATCTCGATATATTCCGGCACCTGGCCGACCGCCGAGCCCATGCCGCGCTCGCTCATGCCATGCGGACAGCCGAAATTGAGCTCGATGCCGTCGGCGCCGGTCTCCTCGACCAGCGGCAGGATCGCTTTCCAGCTCTCCTCCTCGCATGGCACCATGATCGAGGCGACCAGCGCCCGATCCGGCCAGTTCATCTTCACCTGCTTCATCTCGCGCAGGTTGGTCTGCAGGTCGCGGTCGGTGATCAGCTCGATGTTGTTCAGGCCGAGCAGGCGTCGGTCGGCGCCCCAGATCGCGCCGTAGCGCGGGCCGTTGACGTTGACGACCGGCGGGCCTTCTTCGCCCAGCGTCTTCCACACCACGCCGCCCCAGCCCGCCTTGAAGGCGCGCTCGACATTGTAGGCCTTGTCGGTCGGCGGCGCCGAGGCCAGCCAGAACGGATTGGGCGACTTGATGCCGACGAAAGTGTTGCGGATGTCTGCCATGCTCATGCCCTCCCGTTAGAGGTCAGCGCCCGGTGGATGCTCTCGGCGGCGTCGCGGCCTTGCGCCACGGCCGAGACCGTCAGGTCGTCGCCGCCGAAGATGCAGTCGCCGCCCGCCCAGACTTTGGCTAGCGAGGTGCGGCCTTCGGCGTCGACCTTGATGCGGCCGGCCTCGAGCTCGATCGAGGCGACGCTGCCGTTGAGCACCGCGGGCGTGAAACTCTGGCCGATCGCCTTGAACACCTGATCGGCGGCGAGCGTCAGCGTCTCGCCGGTGCCGGCAAGCTTGTCGCCGTCGATCGCGGTGTATTCGAGCTCGATGGCCGACACCTTGCCGTTCTCGGCAATGACCCGCTTCGGCTGCAGCCAGTGGCGGATGGTGACGCCGTTGGCGGCGGCGAGATCCTGCTCGAAGCCGGAAGCGTTCATGTGCTCCTGCCCGCGCCGGTAGCAAATCGTCACCTCTTCGGCGCCGAGCAGTTTCGACTGCACCGCGGCATCGATCGCCGTCATGCCGCCGCCAATGACGACGACCCGCCGGCCGACCGGCAGGCTGCCGAGATCGCTCGCCTGCCTGAGCTCGGCGATGAACTCGACGGCGTTGGCGACACCGTCCGCCTCCTCGCCGTCGGCGCGCAGCGCATTGATGCCGCCAAGACCGAGGCCGAGGAACACCGCGTCGTAGTTGCGGATCAGGTCGGAGAGCTGGAAGTCGCGGCCGAGCGCCTTGCCGTTCTGGATGTCGATGCCGCCGATCGAGGTGACATAGTCGACCTCGGCCTGGGCGAAATCGTCGACGCTCTTATAGGCCGCGATGCCATATTCGTTGAGTCCTCCCGCCTTGGGCCGCGCCTCGAGGATCGTCACGTCATGGCCGTGGCGGGCAAGACGATGCGCCGCCGCGAGACCCGCAGGCCCGGCGCCGACCACCGCGGCCGTTTTTCCGGTCGGTTCGGCGCGCTTGTAGAACTGCTTGTCCTCGTCCATCGCGACATCGGTGGCGTAGCGCTGCAGCCGGCCGATCTGCACTGGCTTGCCCTCCGCCACCTCGCGCACGCAGACCTCTTCGCAAAGCGTCTCGGTCGGACAGACGCGGGCGCACATGCCGCCGAGGATGTTCTGGTCGAAGATCGTCTTGGCCGAGCCGAGCGGATTGCCGGTCGCGATCTGACGAATGAACAGCGGGATGTCGATCGACGTCGGGCATGCATTCATGCACGGGGCGTCGTAGCAGAAATAGCAGCGATCGGCTTCGACCAGCGCCTCGTGATGATCGAGCGGCGGATGCAGATCGGAGAAATTGTCGGCATATTGCTCGGAAGACAGCCGGCCGCCGGCAATGCCTTCGATGAAATGACCAGTCGCCATTCCAGTTCCCCTTGTTGTCGTTTTGGGGAAGGCTAGCACGTTTTATTTTTTTATCAATTGGTCAATTTTCGGCCAAACCACTGGAATGGCTCGATAAAAACATGATAGTTGTACTCATGTTATAGCGCCGACTGCGACTGCCGACGGCTCGCTGACTGCGATCCTGTGGCCATGGATCGACCTGATCTCGTCGGCGACCAGTTCCTGCAATCGCCATAGATTGCGGTCACGGATGCCGAACGTCTCGAGGTGGCTGACGGTGTTGTAGAGATATTCGGCGCCCGAGCCGACATGGCCGCAGGCGCGCGCCAGTATCTTCGCCACCCTTTCCAGCGGCTGCCTGAGCGACGTGCCCCTGCCGGTCACGCCGACCCAGAAACCAAGCGCTCGCAAGGATCCCTGCGTCGTGCGCACCGGAACCCATCTGACCGAGCTGACGGCCTCGTGGTCGTCGATCTCACGCCGCAGCAGCCTTTCGATCTGGGCGGTCTTTTCGCCGTCCGGCAGGCGGTAGATGACGCCATCGCATCGGCCGCCCCGTTCCAGCGCCATCATCAATCCAGGCTGCTCGCGGCTGCCGCGCCAGCGTTGTATGTCGAGGCAGAATGAACGGTGCCAGCCATGCGCGGCGGCACGCCGCTGCTCGACGGACTCGAAGGCCGGTTTCCAGATCAATGAGCCATAGGCGAACACCCACAGCGGACCTTCGTCGGCTTCGCCGGACAGGCGCGAGGCGAGCATTCCGAAATCATCGTCGTCCAACTGCGCCCAGCTGCCGTCGGGGCCAGGATCGACCTCCTCCCGGTGGCACAGAGCGACAAGCTCGGGCGTGAGCGACATTCGGCGCAATGGAAAAGAGCCCCTCTTTGACGCCAGCAAAATCGAAAATCGCATGACACGCAAGATCAAGGTTTCCTACGCCTTGCCGTTCGCGATTTCTGGTCCAGATGTCGGATTTCTGTCGCCGAGATCGTCCTAGGATGGATCGAACCGCGATTGCTGCCTGAACCGGTAAGGAGACCGACCATGCCGAATTCCCCGCAACCTTTCTTCTGGTATGAACTTTTGACCACCGACCTCGACGCCGCCGAGGCCTTTTACACCGCCGTCGTCGGCTGGAGGGCCGAGCCCTTCGATCAGGCGCCGGGCATGCCGCGCTACATCGTGATGAATTCCAGCGTGCGCGGCGTCGGCGGGCTGATGACGCTGCCGGAAGACGCCGCCAAGATGGGCATGCCGCCGGCCTGGCTCGGCTATATCTACACCAGGGATGTCGACGCCTCGACGAAGGCTTTGCAGGAGGCGGGCGGCGCTGTCCACCGCGCGCCGGACGACATTCCCGGCGTCGGCCGCTTCGCCGTCGTCGCCGATCCTCAAGGGGCGAACTTCATGTTCCTGCAGCCCAACCAGCCCGAGCAGCCGCCGGTACCGGCCACCACGCCCGGCCATATCGGCTGGCACGAACTCTACACTTCGGACTGGAAGGCGGCTTTCGACTTCTATTCAGGCCAGTTCGGCTGGGAGAGCGCCGGCCAGTTCGACATGGGCGAGATGGGCATCTACCAGACCTTCGGCGCCGGCCCGGAATCGGGCGGCGGCATGATGAACAAGCCGCCGCAGATTCCGGTCCCGGTCTGGCTGTTCTACTTCAACGTCGATGCCATCGACGCCGCCGCCAAGCGCGTCACCGACAATGGCGGCAAGGTGCTGATGGGGCCGATGGAGGTGCCGAGCGCGCAATGGGTGGTCCAGTGCCAGGACCCGCAAGGCGCGCATTTCGCGCTGCTGGCTCCGGTGCGGTGACAAATGGCGAAGCCGGCGGCAACAATCTCGTCCTCGTCGCAGTCGGAAGCGGATGGAAAGCCAATTGCTTGGCTTTCCATCCGACGAAAGCCGGCAGGACATATAGGGACGTTGTCTCGCCGACCTTTCGCTGTTGAGATTACTCCGGCGTCAGCACCGCCACCTTGAGATCGGCCTTCTTCGCGCCGCTGAGCTGGATGATCGCCGCGCCGCCCGCGAGCTTGAAGCGGACGCTCTTGCGGATGCCTGGGCAGGTCTTCACCCCGCTGAAACCCGTCGACTTCACCGCACGGCCGTTCTGCACGACATCGATCCAGGCCTCGTCGGACAGGCTGAGCTGGAGTTCGCCTTCAGGGGGCACGATGACGCTTGCCGTCGCGCCGAAGGTGCCGGCTGCCGGCGCGCGCGCCGGCGGCACCTCAAAGCTGATCGTATCGACAGCCACAAGTGCGAAATCCATCGCTTGCCCGACTGTCAGGTCAGCGCCGGACTGCGCCGCGGGCGCCGCCGGAAAGAGGGCCTGCTCGCGTGTCACCGGCCATTTGAAGGCGTCACAACCGGCGCCGGCGGCCATGGCGAAGCTCGTGCCTGCAAGGAGTGCGAAGAGGCTGATGACGACTTTTTTCATGGCAAAGGCAACCCGCATGGTTTGATGTCTCCGCACATCAATACAACCATAGGGATACTAATGCAACCAAAGAGAGAAAAAATCGGGACGAAACTGGAACGATTTCCGGTCACCGATTGTTGATGGCAGGCCACGGGAAGTGAGTGGTCCACTGCCGCACGATAATTTATGGCCGGTGCGGACGGGCAAATGGAGTTTGCATGAAGCTTTTCGAAAGCCTCGCCCAATACCGCCCGCTGGTGCTGGGCGTGCTCCGTATCATAACGGCGTTGCAGTTCATCGAGCACGGCACCCAGAAACTGTTCAACTTTCCAGCCGGCCCCCATGCCGAGGCGCTGACCGGCCTTGCGCTGACGTCCGGGATCCTCGAATTCGCCGGCGGCGTGCTGTTGGCACTGGGCCTCTTCACGCGCCCGGTGGCATTGCTGCTCTGCGGCGAGATGGCGATTGCCTATTTCATGGCCCACATGCCGCGCGACTTTTTCCCCGTCAACAATGGCGGCGACGCGGCGATCTCGTTCTGCTTCATCTTCCTCTACCTGGTCTTCGCCGGCCCCGGCGCCTTCGCGCTCGACAATCGCAACAACGCCAAGGCCTGATCACGGGCGCGCCTCGCTTCAGGCGCGCATCCGCTCGAAATTGGCGTCGAACAGAGGCGCCGGCTGGACCCGTGCCGCATGGCGCTTGCCGAGGATCTCGATCTCGAAGCCGTCCGGCTCGTCGGCGATCTCCTTCGGCACATAACCCATCGCGACCGATTTCTTCGAATGATGAGCGTAGCCGCCGGACGTAACCCAGCCGCGCACGGCGCCGTCATGCCAGATCGCCTCGTCGCCGATGACATCGGCATCGGCGGCGTCGACGATGAAGGTGCGCAGCCTGAGCTTGCCGCCCTGCTTGCGCTCGGCGAGCGCCGCTTCCTTGCCGATGAAATCGGCTTCCTTGCCATAGGCGACGAATCGGTCGAGTCCGGCTTCGACCGGTCCGTAGATAGGTCGGTATTCTCGCGCCCAGGAGCCGTAGTTCTTCTCCAATCTCAGCGCGTTGAGCGCGCGCGAGCCGAACAGGCCGATGCCGAACGCCTCGCCTGCCTTGATCAGCGCCTGGTAGGCGGCGCGCTGATATTCCGGCGCCACCCAGATCTCGTAGCCGAGATCGCCGGTATAGCTGACCCGGCCGACCAGACACGGCGCCATGCCGATATCCATTCTTGCAAAAGCCATGAACGGAAAGGCAGCGCTGGAGAGGTCGGCACGGGTAACCTTGGCCAGCACCTCCCTCGCCCTCGGCCCTGCGATGGCGAGGCCGGTGAGCTTCTGTCCCAACGCCTCGATGCGCACCGAGCCATCCTTTGGCAGATGCGTCTCGAACCAGCGCATGTGGTACTGCTCGGCGACGCCGGAACCGGCGATGAACCACTCGCCCTCTCCGCAATTGGCCAGCGTGAAATCGCCGATCAGCTTGCCGTCCTGCTTCAGCATCGGCGCCAGCGTCATGCGGCCAGGCTTGGGCAGCTTGCAGGCGAGCATGCGGTCGAGCCAGGCGGCCGCCCCCTCGCCCGTCACCCTGTATTTGGCGAAGCTTGAAATCTCCGCCAAGCCAACGCCATTGCGAACGGCGGCAACCTCCTTCGCGACATGATCGAAGTCGGTCGAACGCCGCCACGAGAACTCGTCGCTGACGCCTTCGGGCGCATACCAGAGCGGAACCTCCAGCCCGTAAGCCACGCCCCATTGCGCGCCCTTGGCCGACAAAGTGTCGTAGACCGGTGTCGTCTTGAGCGGACGGCCGGCGGGCAGTTCTTCATTCGGAAAGCGGATCGAGAAGCGCCGCGAATAATTCTCGCGCACCTTGGCGTTGGTGTAGGCCATCGTCGCCCAGTCGCCGTAACGCGCCACGTCCATCGCCCAGATGTCGGCGCCGGGGTCGCCCTCGATCATCCAGTTGGAGAGCGCCAGCCCGACGCCGCCGCCTTGAGAAAATCCCGCCATGACGCCGCAGGCGACCCAGAAGCCCGGCAGGCCGCGCACCGGGCCGACCAGCGGATTGCCGTCCGGCGCGAAGGTGAACGGGCCGTTGATGATCTGCTTGATGCCGGTCTTCTGGAAGCCCGGAAAATGGCGGAAGCCGACCTCCAGCGACGGCGCGATGCGGTCGATGTCCGGTTCCAGCAGCTCATGGCCGAAGTTCCACGGTGTGGAGAACTCGGACCAGACCTTGTTGGCCCTCTCGTAGGTGCCCATCAACATGCCGCCGCGCTCCTGGCGCAGATAGAGCTCGCCGTCGAAATCGACCGCATGGATGATCTCGGTGCCGGTCTTCCGGTTCCAGTCGGCGACCTCCGGCATGTCCTCGGTGATCAGGTACATGTGCTCCATGGCGAGCACCGGCAGCTCCAGCCCGACCATGCGGCCGACCTCGCGCGCCCATAGCCCGCCAGCATTCACGACATGCTCGGCCACCACCTCGCCCTTGTTGGTGATGACGCGCCACAGGCCGTCGGCCCGGCGCACGATGTCCTCGACCTTGGTGAAGCGCTCGACCTCGGCGCCGAGCTTCCGCGCCGCCTTGGCATAGGCATGCGTGACGCCCGACGGATCGAGATGGCCGTCCTCCTTGTTGCGCACCGCGCCGACGAATTGCTTTGGGTCGATGAGCGGCATCAGCTCGGCCGCCTCATTTGCAGAGATCACTTCGAGGTCGATGCCGAGATAGCGGCCCTTCGACACCACGCCGCGCAGCCAGTCGAGCCGCGCCTCGGTCGCCGCCAACAGGACGCCGCCGGTGAGATGCACGCCGGTCGCCTGGCCGGAAAGCTCCTCGATCTCCTTGTAGAGCGAGATCGTGTATTTCTGCAGCTTGGCGACATTGGGATCGCCGTTGATGGTATGCATGCCGCCGGCCGCGTGCCAGGTCGAGCCCGAGGTCAGCTCATCACGCTCCAGCAGCACGACATCTGTCCAGCCGTGGCGGGCGAGATGGAACAGCACCGAGCATCCGACGACACCGCCGCCGATGACCACGACCTTTGCATGCGACTTCATGGGTTCTTCTCGTTATTTCAGTGAGTTGAGAGAATGAAATGAATCAGGATGGAAAGCTGTTCCCTCACGGCTCGCCCTGCCCGATCGCTTCCTTGCGGCGCGCGATATAGGCTTCGAGCGCTTCGCGCACGGCGGAGTCCATGGCCGGCTCAACATATTCCTCCAGTGCCTTTTTCCACAGCCGCGTCGCGCGCGCCGTCGTGTCGAGCGCGCCGGCCTCCTGCCAGGCTTCGTAGTTCTGCCAGTTGGAGAGCATCGGCTGGTAGAAGGCGGTGGCATAGCGTTCCAGCGTGTGCGGCTCGCCGAAGAAGTGGCCGCCGGTCGGCACCGCCCCCAGCGCCTCCACCGCAAGTTCGGCCTCATCGACCACGATCGGCCGCAGGAACTCCATCATGTGCTGCATCATCTCGACATCGATAATGAGCTTCTCGAACGATGCCGTCAGCCCGCCCTCCTGCCAGCCGGCGGCGTGGTAGACGAGATTGCCGTGGCCGAGCACGGCGCCCCACAGCGCCATCAGCGTCTCATAAGCGCCTTGCGCGTCGGCGGCGTTCGAGGCCGAGCCCGGCGTGGTGCGGTACGGCAGGTTGTAGCGCCGCGCCAATTGCCCGGAGGCGATGTTGGCCTTGGTGTTTTCGGGTGTGCCGAAGGCCGGCGCGCCGGACTTCATGTCGACATTGGAGGTGAAGGCGCCGTACATCACCGGTGCGCCGGGGCGCACGAGCTGCGTCAGCACAATGCCGAACAGCGCCTCGGCATTCTGCTGCGCCAGCGCGCCGGCCAGCGTCACCGGGCTCATCGCGCCCATCAGCGTGAACGGCGTCACCGCCACCGACTGGCCGTATTCGGCCATGGTCATCAGCCCCTCGGCCATCATCTCGTCGAAGCGGCGCGGCGAGTTGACCGAGATGATGGTGGTGACGCCGGGATCCTGGCCGATCTGGTCGAGCGTCAAGCCACGCGCAATCGCCATCATCTCGATGCCGTCGAGCGCCCTGCCCCGACCGATCGCCGAGACATGGAAGCATTTGTCGGTCAGTGTGATGTTGGCAAAATAGGTGTCGAGATGGCGCGAATTCGCCGGCAATTCGATCGGCGCGCAGACCTGGTTGCCCAGCATGTGGATGCAGTTGAAATGCTGCGCCAGCCGGACGAGGTCGCAGTAGTCAGCGAGATTGCCGGCGCGGCGGCCGCGTTCCATGTCATGCACATTGGGCGGCCCGGCGACCAGCGTGAAGTTGATGGTGTTGCCGCCGAGATGGATGGCGCGGGCTGGATTGCGCGGGGTAAGCGTGTAGGAAGGCCGCGTCGTCTTCAGCGCCTCGTTGACCATGCCGCGATCGACGCGCACGTTCATCGAGCTGTGGTCGACCCTGGCGCCGGCGCGTTCGAACAGGGCGAGCGCCCGCGGGCTCATCACCTCGATGCCGAAATTTTCCAGGATATGCATCGAAGCATGATGAATTGCCTCGATCTGGTCGGCCGAAAGCAGCGCCATCGGCGGATAAGGATTCATCACCCGCCTGAGCGGCAACTGCGGAATGGCGGACGGCCCCCGGTTGCTGGTTCGCTCGGCGCCGCGTTTTCGTCTTGGTTCGGTCATGCGCGCATCAGAGCGCCGGCCGGGCGCGGCAGCTGTCAGGAATTCGCCATTTGCCGGCGTGATTTTAGCCACGGCGGCATTTTCTCAAATCGATGAAAAGAAATGCGACACATCCGGTCGAAATATCGATAGATCGATGATCGGCCCGTCACGGCCGGCGTTAAGGAAGCTCGAAAGACTCCTTTTATGATTTACGCCTATTCGTCCTCCGATGCGTAGGTCGAGTTTTAGTAAAATTGTCGCTGTGTCTGTGCTGCTGGCGCTTTCGGCCTGCGCGACGGCGCCCAGCCACATCAACAATGTCTGCGCCGTCTTCGACCAGAATGACGGCTGGTTCGACAACTGGCAGTCCGCCGCCGAGCGCACCGAGCAGAAGTACGGCATTCCCGTTCCGGTGCTGATGGCGACGGTGCGCAAGGAATCCGGCTTCAAGAGCAATGCCCGGCCGCCGCGCACCAAGCTGCTCGGCTTCATTCCCTGGAAGCATGTCTCCACTGCCGCGGGTTACTCGCAGGCGCTCGACGGCACCTGGTCGCAATACCAGATGGAGACCGGCAACTGGGCGGCGCGGCGCAGCCGTTTCGCTGACGCCATCGATTTCGTCGGCTGGTATCATTCCAAGACCGTCGATACGTTCGGCGTCGCCCGCAACGACACGTACAATCTCTATCTCGCTTATTACCTTGGCTGGTCGGCCTACGGCCGCGGCAATCGCGGGGACTCAGGCGTGCAGAGCTACGCGCGCGCCACCGACCAGATGGCCCGCGACTACGCCGCGCAGCTGCGGCAGTGTGGCAGCTGATGGCACGACGCCACGCTGCCTCCCAGATTTGTTGAGGTTCAGGTCAGGCCGAGCCGAAAATCGCGCACGCCGGCCTCACCTGAATATCACCGGACTTAGTTCGGTTTCGGCTTCTTGCCGCTCGGACGCTTCGGCGGTGTGCCGGCAAAGCCCGGGCCAGGCACGTGGGGTGCATCGTCCGGCACACCCTCATGCGCCGCATGCTCCTTGTCGAACTTGATGACCTGCTCCATCTTCGCCAGCACGTCGTCGGCGAGCCAGCACAGGCTCATATGGCCGTCGCCGAGATTCTTGACCGGCGGCACCTTCGTCTCGCAGAGATTGTCCGGCACCAGCTTCTTGTAGCCGCAGCGCGTCTGGAACGGGCATCCGGTCGGCGGGTTCATCGCCGACGGGATGTCGCCCTCGAGCACGATGTGCTTCTTGACGACGCTGGTGTCGGCGATCGGGATCGCCGACAGTAGCGCCTCCGTGTAGGGATGATAGGGCGGCGAGAAGATCTGGTCCGTCGTGCCCTGCTCGACGATATAGCCGAGATACATGACGACGACCCGGTCGGCGATGTAGCGCACCACCGACAGGTCGTGGCTGATGAACAGCATCGTCGTCTTGTTCTTGCGCTGGATGTCCATCAGCAGTTCGGTCACCGCCGCCTGCACCGAGACGTCGAGCGCCGAGACCGGCTCGTCGGCCACCACCACCTTGGCATCGCCGGCGAAGGCGCGCGCCACGCCGATGCGCTGCTTCTGCCCGCCTGAGAGCTGGCGCGGCTTGCGGGTCTCGAAGGCCCGCGGCAGCTTCACCAGGTCGAGCAGTTCCAGCATGCGCTTGCGCCGCTCGGCAACCGTTTTGCCGACATTGAACTTCTCCAGCGTGCGGATGATCTGCGAGCCGACCGTATGGCTGGGGTTCAGCGTGTCGAACGGATTCTGGAACACCATCTGGATCGACGACACGGTCTCGACATTGCGGTCCTCGATGCCGGTCGACTGGATCTCCTTGTTGCCGAGCGTCACGGTGCCCGAGCTTGCGGTCTCGAGTCCGAGCAGCACCTTGGCGAGCGTCGACTTTCCGCAGCCCGATTCGCCGACGATCGCGACCGTCTCCGACTCGCGCGCGGTGAACGAGATCGTCTCGTTGGCCTTGACGACGCGGCCTTCGCTGGAGCCGAACACCTCGCTGCCGCCGACCTTGTAGTATTTCTTGAGGTCGTCGATCTTGAGCACCGGCGCGCCGGGCTCGACCTTTTCGTTGACCTTCTTGGCGCCCGGTGGCAGCGCTTCCCAGTCGATCTCGTTGAAGCGCACGCAGCGCGAGAAATGGCCCTCATGCCCTTCGACGGGAACCATCGGGATTTCGGCGGCGTTGCAGACGCCCTCAACGAAATGGTGGCAGCGCGGGCCGAAATTGCATCCCTTCGGCCGCTCATGCGGCAATGGCAGCTGCCCGGGAATGGAGATCAGCGGCCGCGAATTCTTGTCGGCGCCGGGCAGCGGGATCGAGCGGAACAGCCCTTGTGTATAGGGGTGGCGCATCCGGTCGAAGACGTCCTCGATCTTGCCGGTCTCGACCGCCTCGCCGGAATACATCACCGTGATCTTGTCGCAGGTCTCGAGGATCAGGCCGAGATTGTGCGACACGAAGATCATCGAGGTGCCGAACTTCTGGCCCAGCCCCTTGACCAGCTCGACGATGCCGGCCTCGACGGTGACGTCGAGCGCCGTCGTCGGCTCGTCGAGCAACAGCAGCGCCGGCTTCGACAAGAGCGCCATGGCAATGACGATGCGCTGCTGCTGGCCGCCGGAAAGCTGGTGCGGATAGGAGCGCATCATGCGCTCCGGATCGGGCAGCTTCACCGCCCGCACCATCCCCAGCGCGCGCTTGTAGGCCTCGTCCTTCGACACCTTGTCGTGGATCAGCGGCACTTCCATCAATTGCTGGCCGATCTTCATCGCCGGATTGAGGCTCGCCATCGGCTCCTGGTAGATCATGGCGATCTTGTTGCCGCGGATGGCGCGAAGCTCCTCCTGGGACATCTCGCCCATGTCCCTGCCCTGGAACTTGATGCGGCCGCCGACGATCTTTCCGATGTTGGAGAGGTCGCGCATGATGCCGAGCGACACGGTTGACTTGCCGCAGCCGGATTCGCCGACGATGCCCATCGCCTCGCCGGGCATGACCGTGCAGGAAAAGTCCATCACCGCCGGGATCTCGCCCTTGCGGGTGAAGAAGGAGATCGAGAGGTTCTCAATCTCGATGATCGGCCCATTGGTCGACTTGGCTGGATCTCGAACTGCCTCGTTCATGGGTCGCTCCAATCCTTGTTTTCAAAGTAGGGCCGAAGACCCTTCCATCAATCCTTCATCGACTGTTCGCGCAGCGAGTCCGCCAGAAGGTTCAGCCCCAGCACGAACGACATCAGCGCGATCGTCGGCGGCAGCGCCGGATGGATGAAGGAGCGCAGCAGGCGGCTGGCGTCCTTGATCGCGGTGCCCCAGTCGGGACTTTCGGGCGCCAGCCCCAGGCCGAAATAACCGAGCGTGCCGAGCAGAATCGTCGTGTAGCCGATACGCAGACAGGCATCGACGATCAGCGGTCCGCGCGCATTCGGCAGGATTTCCCACAGCATGATGTACCAGGGCGATTCACCGCGCGTCTGCGCCGCCGCCACATAGTCGCGCGTCTTGATGTCCATGGTCAGCCCGCGCACGATGCGGAACACGCCGGGGCTGGAAGCGAACACCACCGCCACGAAGATATTGAGCTGGTTCGGATCGATGTGGACGATCTTCAGCGGATCGGCGTCAAACACGAGCCCGGCATAGATCCATCCGCCGATGACCAGCGTCAGGCCGAGGAGGATATAGAGGCGGTCCGGTCGGTTCTTGAAACGGGTCCAGAACAGCACACTGAAGAAGATGATCGGGAACAGGAAGAACAACCCTGCCATGGCATAGGGGATCGGCGTGTCCATGATGCCGGGCGTCACCAGCAGGTAGAACAGGAGGATAACCGGGAAGGCCAGCACAAGATTAGCCAGGAACGACAGCAGCGTGTCGATCTTGCCGCCATAGTAGCCCGCCGGCAGGCCAAGCGTGATGCCGACCATCAGCGCGAAACCGGTCGCCGCCGGCGCGATGATCAGCACGATCTGGCTGCCATAGACCATGCGCGAAAACACGTCGCGCGCAAGCTTGTCGCCGCCGAAATAGTAGATGAGCTTCGACGTCGGTTCGATCGCGCCGGGCAGCGAGTCCTTCATGATCGACACCTGCGCCAGCGGATCGAAAGGCGAGATCGTCGAAGCGAAGATTGCTGTGAACAGCCAGAACAGGCAGATGCCGACGCCGGCAATGCCGACGCCGCTGTCGAACAGCTGGCCGTAGAGACCGAGCTTCTTCTTATAGGCCAAGCTCACGCCCATGACGATGGCAAGCGCCAGCCAGACCGGCCAGAACCTGGAAATCACACCAATAATGACGCTGAGGGCGCTGATATATTCGATCTGCATCCGCTTCGCCCCCTATTGAACCCTGATACGCGGATTGAGAAACGCGTAGCCGACATCCGAGATGAGCTGCGTGATCAGCACGATGAACACCGAGACCAGCGAGCAGCCGAGCAGAAGGTCGATGTCGTTGTTGCCGGCGGCCTCGACCAGCGTGTAGCCGAAGCCCTGGTAGCGGAACATCACCTCGACGATGACCACGCCGGTGAGCAGCCACGGAAACTGCAGCATGATGACGGTGAACGGCGCGATCAGCGCGTTGCGCAACGCATGCTTGACGACGACGCTGCTGAAGGAGAGCCCCTTGAGGCGGGCGGTGCGGATATATTGCTGTGTCATCACCTCGACCATCGAGGCGCGCGTCATGCGCGCAATGTAGCCGGTGCCGTAGATCGCCAGCGTCATCACCGGCAGCGTGAAATTGTAGAAGGTAAGGCCCTGGCTTGCCGATGCGGCCGAGCCGTTCAGCCAGCCGAGCCACGAGGCGAAGATGACGGTGAAGATGACGCCCGACACATATTCGGGCGTCGCCGTCGAGGCGATCGAGGCGACCGACAGCGTGCGATCGGTGCGCGAACCTTCGCGCATGCCGGCCAGTATCCCGATGAGCAGCGAGATCGGCACCATCACCGCCAGCACCCAGAACATCAAAAGCCCGGTGGCGCCGAGCGCCGGAAACAGCTTGGCCGCGACCGTCGTCTTGAACTTGGTCGAACAGCCGAAATCGCCCTGCAGCACGCCGGAGAATTTCGGCTCGACCGGGTCGTTGCAGAAAGAGAAGCGCTGCGCCGGCTTGCCCGTCGCCGGATCGGTCGCCGGCTGCTTGGGCAGCAGGCCAAGCCATTGCCCGTAGCGAACGAAGAAGTTCTGCCGGTAGCCATGGTTGACCAGCCAGTCCTCTAGCTGCTCGGCCGACGTATGCATTTCAGTCTGGCTGATCGCCAGCTTCTTGAGATTCGGGTCTAGATTGATCAGGAAGAAGACGATCAACGTCAGGCACAGCATCGTCAATGCCATGGTGCCGAGACGCCTGATAACAAAAGAAAGCATGGCGGTCCCCTGCCGTTCTGGTTGGGGTTGCAGCCTGTCTGGAAACCGGCGCGTCCGCTCGCGGCGGAGGCTGGCTGTCAAACGGACCCTCGGATGCGATCAACCCTGTTTTATTGCACGACACCCCCGGAAGAGTCCGCATCATTTTGCTGCGTCGGCTTCCGGTTCCGGCATTGTGCGGGGAGTGACGGGAAGGGGCAAGCGCCCCTTCCCGTGATCGGTCCAATCACGCCTGATCGAGCCATACCTTGCCGAAGTCGTGCTCGAAGCTCGGATGCATGTAGTACCCCTTCACCGCAGCCGTCGAGTGACAATACAGATTGCGCCAGAAGGGCTGGATGATGATGCCGGAATCCTGCAGGATCTGCTCGATATCCTTCATCATCTCCTTGCGTTTGGCGGGGTCGATAACGCCAAGTGCGGCGTTGAGTTTGGTGTCCCATTCCGGATTCGACCAGGCAGTCTCGTTCCAGGCCTCACCGCTGCGGTAGCCGATCGCCAGAACCTGGACGCCGAGCGGCCGCATGTTCCAGTTGGTCATCGACAGCGGATATTTGGTCCAGTCGTTCCAGAACGTCGAGCCCGGCAGCACCGTGCGCTTCACCTTGATGCCGGCGTCGCGCATCTGCGCGGCGATGGCGTCGCCGGAGTTCTTGTGCCAATCCTCGTCGACCGTGATCAGCTCATGCTCGAAATCGGCCTGGCCGGCTTCCGCCAGCAGCGCCTTTGCCTTGGCCGGATCGCGCGCGACCTTGGCCAGTTCGTAGTACTCCGGATGGATCGGGCAGACGTGATGGTTTTCAGCCACCTTGCCGGCGTTGCCGATCCCGAGCTGGAGGACGACATTGTTGTCGACCGCGAGTTGCAGCGCGTGGCGCACCTTCTGGTCGTCATACGGCTTGTTGTTGACATTGGTGCGGCAGACGATCGTCGTCGCGGTGACGACTTCCGATTTGACCAGATCCAGACCATCCATGATCGCCACATAGTCCGCAGTGGTCTCGTAGTTGCAATGGACTTCGCCCGCCTCAAAGGCACTGACTGTTGCGGCCGGATCGGCGCCGTAGTCGATGAACTCGATGCCGTCGAGAGGAACCTCGCCGTCCCACCACTTGTTGTCCTCGCGGCGCTTGTAGACCACCTTCTGGCCGACATCGTAGGAGACCAGCTCGAACGGACCGGTGCCGATCGGACAGGCCTTGAAATCGCCGCCCTTCTCGTCGAACGTCTTGTGGACAAGGAGGCTGGGATAGTCGCATACGTTCGGGATCAGCGCGATGTCGGACTTGCCGAGCTTCAGCTTGATCGTCATGTCGTCGACTTTGGTCACGGCGCTTTCGTCGAGCTTGTCGTCCTTGACCAGAGTGCCTAGACGGCCGGGCATGGAATTGCCCTCGGCCTTCTTGTCGGCCCAGCGCTTCAGGTTGAAGATGACGTCATCAGCGGTAAACGCGTCGCCGTTCGACCATGTCACGCCCTTGCGTACATGCAGCGTGTATTCGGTGGCGTCGTCATTGACGTCCCAGCTCTCCAGCAGATAGGGGCGGAAGGTATAATCGGCTGTATATTTGACCAGGGGTTCCAGCGCCTGGCGCTCGGCATTGGCGATCTCCGACCAGTCGGCCTTGCGCGGATCCTTTGGATCCTTGATCCACATGGCAACCTTGAGGGTGCCGCCCTTCTTCGGGGCGTCTTCGGCTCTTGCTTCGCTCGGCACGGCGAGACCGAGCATGCCATAGGCCATCGCCGTGGACGCTCCGAAGACGCTGGCCAGAGCCAGGAATTCGCGGCGATCCACCTTGCCGGCCTTGGCTTCTTCGGCCATGGCCAGGATGTGGTCCGGAACGCGATCACCATTACTTTTGTAGATTGCCATGACTGACTCCCATTGTTGGCTTTCTGCCTTTTAACATTCCGCATCCGGACCGTGATGTCAAAGACGGTCTGGACTGGGAACATGTTAGCGAATGTGCAACTTTGGAATGAGACCGGTTCGCGTGATAGCGACAGTCTTGACGCAAATTTGCTAGTGCGCCGCACATTTCCCAAGAAATCGACAGGCGATTAAATCAAGCCATTTTAGGTGGATAACGACCTTGCGCATGCGGCTAAAGCGTTCTTGGGCCGACCGGAGACGAACATCACGCCATCAATACTCGCGTTCGTAGAAGACGCCGCCCTTGGCCTCGCCGGCGTCGTTGGCCTCGCCGCGCAGCTTGACGCCGCGCCCGACATTGAGATCGATCGTCGCCTTGCCGGAACCCGGTTTGTCACCCTTCTGGATCGTCACATAGGTGCGGTCGTTGAGGTACTTGCCGGCCGAAACGGCGGTGCCACCCTTTTCGTCCGTCGTCACATCGAGATCGTCGACGCCGATTGCGCTACGCAGATTGTCGAGCAGCGAGGTCGAGCCGCCGGCGCCCGCCAGTTGCGCGGCCGCATCTGCAAGCTGGGCGATTTGCAGCGGCGACAGGTTAGACATCGAGCGGCCGAAGATCAACTGCGCCAGCACCTCGTCCTCGGGCAGCGCCGGCACCGAGGAGAAGTTGAATTTGGGATTGGTCGCCTCTCCGGAGACGACAATGGTTACGGTGGCGCTGCTGGTCGTCGTCGTCGCCGTCAGGTTGAGGTAGGGCACCAGCGACCCCTGGAACCCGACCGTGCCCTCGGTGAAGGTCAGCCGCTTGGCCAGGATCGTCAGCCGCCCGCGCTGCAAGGTGAAGGTGCCGACCGCCTGCGGCGCAGACGCCGGGCCGGTCAGCTTGAGCGAGCCGCCGAGCTCGGCGTCGACGCCCCTGCCCTGGATGAAGATTTGGTTCGGCGCGTTGACAGTCACGTCAAGGGTAAGACCGCCGCCGCCATTGCCGCCACCGGATGTCGGCGGGTTCAGCGCCCTGTCCTGCGCGCGCACCGCGCGCGGCGCGTTCTTGTGCTTCACATCCAGTGCCGAGAGCGAGCCCGGCAGCTTTTCCGGCACGGTGATAACCGTCCTCGCCAGGTTGATGGTGCCGGCGATCACCGGCGCCGAAACGAGCGGCCCCTTGATGGTCAGGTCGCCACCGAGGTTGGCGGTCACCACCCTGCCGTCGGTGTAGCGGGCGTCAGTGAGTTTTATCGACAGGTCGGCCGGGAAGCCTTGCGCCGGCGTGATGCCGACCGTGCCGCTGGCTGAAAGGCTGCCGCGCGTCGACAGTGTGCCGGTCAGGCGATTGATCCTGGCGACGCCGCCGCCGATCGACACGTCGGCCGCGATGTCGTTGACCGCAAGCCCGGAACGCGCGTCGATGAGGCGTGCGCCGGACGTGGTGACTTTGCCACCAATCACCGGCGAGGACGCCGGGCCGCGCACCTGCACGCTTACATTCGCCGTGCCGGTAAGTCCCAGGCCTTGTGCCGCGAGCCTGGCGGCAAGGAAGGAGAACGGCACATTGCCGTTGAAGTCGAGCGCCAGGGCCGGCGTGCCCGCCGTTGTCACCGTGCCGCCGCCTTTGAGGCCGAGGCCGGCGCCGTCGCTGATATTGGCGTCGAAGGCGAGCTTGTTGCCGGCGAAGGTTCCCGATGACGATATGTTCATGCCGCCGAGGCCGGCGCCTCGCGTCTGCGAGGTCTGCACACCGGAAGCGTCGACTTTGAAGGCGACCGACGGGGTCGCCGGCGCGCCGGTGACCTTGACCGTCCCCGAGATCGAGCCTGCCGCATCGAGGCCGCGCGCGAAGCTATTGGCGAGCGAGACCGGCACCCGGGCCAGATTGGCGTTGATGTCGAGCGCCTGCGCGACCTTGCCTGTCACCGTCGCCGTGCCGCCGCCGAGATTGAGCACCAGCCGGTCGAGCGTCGTCGTGCCGTTGGCGATGGTCACCGTCGAGGCCTGCGCGATCGCGGCCTTGATGCCCTGGACCGTCGCCTGGCCCGACGCCAACTCGACGGTCGTCGTGCCGTTGGCCACTTTAACCCGGCCGGCTGCCCTTGCCGGGATGTTCTTGACCGTGGCGCCGCCGGAGAAGCCGGTCCAGTCGCCGTCGCGCTTCAGGTCGACATCGATGCCGGTGACGGCAGTGCCGCCGGAGGTCACGCTTTCGGCGCGAACCTTGCCCGAGATGACAGGTGCCGCCCGATAGTTGGCGATCTGCGCGTCGATGGCGACGTTCTTGGCGGAAAGGTCGCCGCGCCTGATCGCCGCCGTGGTCGCCTTGACGGCGACGTTCGGGCCGTTCTCGGCTTTCGAGAAGGCGATCGTGCCGCGGACGTCGCCTTCCGCCTTTTCCAGCGCGAGCGCGGCCAGCGGCCCGATGTCGGGCAGGTCGAGCGACACCGTGCCTACCGGCACGAAGGCCTCGTCCAACGCGAGATCGCCGGAAATCCTGTTCGATCCTAGCGACAGAAGAAGCCCGTTGATCGCGCTCTTCCCGCCGGTGGTGGCAAGGACGGCATTGCCCTGCAGCGGTTGCCCGGCGACATTGCCGGTCAATTGCACAATGGCCGCCGGATTGGCGGCATCCGCCTTGCCTGTCGCGGTCAGCTTCAGCCCGGTGATCTCGCGCGCCGCGACCGAGAGCCGGTCGCTGTTGACGGTCAGAGACAGGTCTGGCCCCATGATCGGACCTTGCGCATTCAGGGCAAAAGCGATGGCGCCCTTGGCGTCTTTCGACAGCAGCGAAACGTCGCTCAGCGCGCCCCTGACGTCGGCGGCAAGCTTGTTGTCGGCAAGGCTCGCCTGCCCGTCGGCGCTCAGCGCGCCCGAGTTGACCTTCAGGCCGTCGACATTGACGTTGCCATTGGCGTCGCGTTTCAGCGCGGCGCTCAACTGCGCGCTCTCGCCAAGCATGCCGCGCACCGCGGCCGGCAAGGCGGACGAAGCAACATTGGCTTTCATATTGAGGTCGATGGCGCCGTCGCGCAGCGATATCCGGCCGGCGACCTGGCTGTTGAGCGCATCGCTCTTGAACGAGCCGCTGCTGACGGCAACGGCATCGGCCGTCAATCGGCCGTTGACCGCGGCCGTGACCTTGCCGGCAATCAACGGCGCGATCATGGGGTTGTCGAGACCGATCCTGTCGACCGACACCGTGCCGGAAACCGGCCCCGCACGCCCCTTGAGATCGAACGCATCCGAATGCAGCGCCACGGCAAGACCGTCCACCTTCGCCTGGCTGGCGGCAACGGAAGGCAGGATCGCGGAAACATCAAGGCGGGCTTGCGTGCTTTCGCCCGCCATTTTTGCCGACAAGGACTGGACCTCGACCTTGACCGGGCTCTCGGCGCTGCCGATCGTCAACGGCAGGCTGGGTCCGGATGATGTGAGATCGAGCGAAAAGTCGCTGACGCCGTTCGGATTTATGGTGCCGGCGGCGTTGCCGGAAATCTTGTCGCCCGAAAGCCTTGCGTGGTCGAGGGCCACGCCGCCCGCCAGCGTATAGCTGCCGGCGGCATCGAGATTGAGCGGCCCGAGCCCCGCCTGCCGGGTCTGGCTGGTCTCGGCGCCGGCGAGCTTGGCGTTGAACTGGACATCGGGGCTGGACGAAGGACCCGTGACATGCGCCGCGCCTTCCAGCGTTCCGGCTGCGTCGAGGCCGGGCACGAAATCATTGGCGAGCGCCGCCGGCAGGCTGGCGAAATTGGCGGTAAGGTCGAGCGTCTGTCCGGCGCTGCCGGAAACCGTCGCCGTGCCGCCACCGAGGTTGAGCGCCAGCTTTTCGATGCTGGTGACGCCATTGGCGATCGAGAGGCTGGAAGGCTCGGCGATCGCCGCCTTGATGCCGCGCACGGTCGCTTCGCCCGACGCGATCTCGACGCTGGTCTTGCCGTCGGCGATCTTCACGCGACCGGTTGCGGTGGCCGGAATGCCCGATGCCGTCGCGCCGCCGGAAAAATTGGTCCAGTCGCCGTCGCGCTTCAAATCGATGCCGATACCGCTGATCACCGTGCTGCCGGAAGTCACGCTGTCGGCCCTGATCGTGCCCGAGATCGCCGGACCCTTGAGGTAATTGGCGATCAGCGCGTCGACGGTGATCGTCTTTGCCGCCAGCTCGCCGCGCGCGATCGAGGTGCTTGCCGCATTGATGGTGACGTTCGGCGCCGCGCCGTCCTTGGCGAAGACGATCGTGCCGTTGATATCGCCGGTCGCGCTCTGGTTACCGAGTGCCGCAAGCGGCGCGATGTCCGGCACGGCAAGCGTCAGCGTGCCGATCGGCAGGAGCTGATCGTCGAATGCAAGATCGCCCGAAACCTTGTTGTCGCCGAGCGCGAGGCTGAGCCCCCTGATCGAGCGCTTGCCGTCGGCGGTCACCAGCGAGGCCCGGATGTCGAGCGGCTGCTCCTCGGCGCTGCCGGTCAGCGAAACGTCGGCCGACGGGTTGGCGATATCGGCCTTGCCCTTTGCCGAGAGCTTGATGTCCTTCACCGTGCGGCCGGCCGCCGTCAGGCTGGCGCTGTCGGCCGAGACCGAGAAGTCCGGCGCCCAGCGCGGTCCGCTTGCGCTCAGCGCGAAATTGATCCCGCCGGCGAGCGGCGTGCCTGCCAGCGACGACAGCGCCGATACATCGCCCAGCGTTCCCTTGACGTTGGCCTGGATGTCCGAGCCTTGGGCGCTGGCGGTGCCGCGGGCGCTAAGCGAGCCGGACGTGAGTTCCAGCTCGTTGGCCGCGAACGCGCCTTCCGGATCGCGGGTGGCGGTGGCCGAGAATTTCACCCGCTCGCCGAGCAGCGAGCTGATCTGCGGCGGCAGCGCCTTCGACACGGCGTCGGCGTTCATCTTCAGCGTCATCGACAGATCGGCGAGCGACACGCCGGCGGTCAGCGCGGCATTCAGCGCGTCGCTGCGCAGCGTGCCCTTGTCGACGGTAACGGTCTCGCGGCTGATCGAACCGGAGAGATCGGCGGCGAGCTTGCCCGTCACCAGCGGCGCCAGCGTCGCCACGTCGGTCTTCAGGCCGGCGGCGGCGAGCTTGATGCTGACCGGACCGCTTCGGTTTTCAACGTCGAAGCCGTCGGAGTGGATTTCCCCCGTCACGTTGTTGAGCTGCGTGCCGCCGACGGCGATCGAGGCCAACGCAGTGCCGATGTCGACCATCGGCGCCTTGCCATCGCCAAAGGCGCGCGCCGTCGCCTTATCGATCGCGACCAGGATCGGCACCGCGCTGGTGCCGACATCGATGGTGACCGGCTTTTCCTTGGCCGAGAGTTCGACGGCAAGGTCGCTGGCGCCCTTCGGGTCGACATTGCCGGTGGCCGTGCCGTGGACCGCGTCGCTCTCGATGGTGGCGCGCTCGATATCGACCCCGCCGCTCGTGATCGCCGTCCCGGCCACGTCGAAGCTCGTCTTGCCGGCAAACAGCGACTTGAACTTCTCCGGCAGGAAGCGCTCGAATTCGCCGTCGCCCTTTGCTTCTATATAATGCCCCTTGTCGCTGAGCTGATGCCGGCCGGTGAGCTGGGTGACGATCTGGCGGTCGACGACGAAGGTGCCGATGCCGCTCCAATTGGCGAGCGGCCCGGTTCCCGAAACGACGATATCGACCGGCGGCGCATCGGGGAGCTTGAGCAGGTTGGCGATGATGCCGCCGGCCGGTTCCGAAGCCTTGAGATCGAGGTCGAGCTTGTTGTCGGCCGGCGCGAAATGGACCTTGGCGTCGACACTGCCTTCTCTGCCGTCGTGGCGGGCGACGTTGAGCACCGTGTCGATCGCCAGCGGCGACGGATCGGCCTTGAGCGAGCCCTTGGCGGCTAGTTCCGCAATGCCGCTGCCGGCCAGCTCCTGCCCAAGCGCGATCTCCGGCAGGTCGATCTGCTTCACGTCGATCGAGACCGGCAAGCCGGTCGAGCCGCTCTGCGAAGACTGCTGGCCGCCTTGCGGCAGCCGCGCCAGCTCGATGCGCTCGGCGGCGATGCGATCGGCATTGAAATTGCGCGACAGGAGCGCCGTCGGCGACCAGTCGAGCGCCACCTTCCGCGCCACCAGCCAGGGTCCGGCGCGATCCTCCAGCACGACATGGTCCAGCCGCAACGCGCCGGACCATATGCCTTCAATGCCGCTGACAGTGACCTTGCGGTCGTCGGTCGAGGCCATGTTCGAGATCAGGCCGGCAAGATTTTGCCGGCCGCCTTCGGTCCCGGTCAGCACGACGAGCGCGCCGATCGCCAGCACGAGCAGCAGGAGCAGCGCGTAAAGACAGATGCGAAGGATGCGCCAGAATATCTTCATCGTCAGAACGCCTGGCCGATGCCGGCATAGATGCCGAAATGCGGATCGCTCGGATCGCGGTTGAGCGGCACGGCGGCATCGATGCGCAGCGGCCCGAATGGCGTAAGATAGCGCAAGCCGACGCCGGCGCCGACCTTGACGTCCGAGAAATCCGGGAAGGATTTCGTCGAGACCGTGCCGGCATCGACGAAGGGCACGATGCCGATCGTGTCGGTGACGGCGATACGCATCTCGATCGACGTCTCGAAGAAGGACAGACCGCCGATCGGCTGGCCGTCGATGTCCTTCGGGCCGATGCCCTGATAGGCATAGCCGCGCACCGAGCCGCCGCCGCCGGAATAGAAACGCCGGTCGGCGGGCACGTTCTGCAAGCCGGTGCCGACGATCGAGCCGAGCACGGCGCGTTCGGCCAGCACGAACTTGCTCGCCGTGTCGAGCGACTGATAGGCGGAGCCTTCGCCCTTCAGCTTGAGGAAGGTCGCGCCGTTCAGGATGTCGTAGCTCGGCTCGGCATAGGCGAGCGCCCGGAAACCCCTGGTCGGATTGAGCTTGTTGTCGCGGCTGTCATAAACATATTGCAGCGGAATGCTGGCGATCAGATAGGTGTGCTTGCCGAAGACGTCGGTGATCCGCGAGTAGTCGAGCGCGAATTCCGCCGAAACCCTCTGTTTCTTGTCGAGATCGTAGGACACGCCGATATTGCCCTTGACCGAGAAATGGTCATAGGCGTCGGGGTGCTCGAACACGGTCTTGATGCCGGTGAAGAACTTCGAGGTCGGCCCGAGCACGCCCGGCTTCTCGAACATGATGCCGGCATTGTAGTTGAGCGCCGAAATGCTGTTGCTGCCGATGCCGCTGATGGAACCGTCGATGCGCAGCTTCTCCGCCCGGCCGAACAGGTTGCGGTGGCCCCAATAGCCTTCGAGCCCCAGCCCTTCCGTGTTCGAAAACGTGCCGCCGATGCCGAAAAAGCGCGGCTTGCGCTCGCTCACCTGGACGCCGATCGGGATATTGCCCTGGGTGTCGAGGCTGTCGCCCTCCTTGATGGTCACGCTGTTGAAGACCTCGAGCCCGAGCAGCCGATCGCGGGCATCGTCAATCTCTTGCGGCGAATATTGCTGGCCCCGCTTCAAGCCGGTCATGTATTCGGTGAAGTCGCGGTCGACCTTCTCGGTGCCCTCGACCGTGGTGTCGCCATAGCCGGCGACCGGACCGGCCGCCACCGTCAGCGTCACGTCGAGTGTCGAGCTTTTATGGTCGGCGACGATCTCGCGGTCCGTCACCTTGGCGAGCGGCCTGCCCTCTTCCTTGAGGGCGCGCACGATCGCCGCTTCGGCCTTGAGCACCGCACCCGATCCTGCGTCGCCGCCGGCGATCAAGCCGAAATCGGCGCTCGCCAGACCGGCCGCGTCGCCCTTCAGCCTGATGTCGCCAAGCGTGAATTTCGGCCCGGCGGCGATGCTGACGACCACCGGGATGGGCTGCGGCCCCTTGAATTCGGCATCCGGCGGCAGTTCGTCTATGGACTTGCCCTGGATGGTGATGGTGACCACGCCTTCGTAGCGGGCGTCGGCGTAAAGGGCGGCCACGAGCTGTTCCCGGTCGCTGCGCGCCTTGGCCATCAGGCCGAGCGACCCCGAAACCGGATGCTCCTCGTCGCTCTTGAGCGTCGAAGCATTCTCCAGCTTCTCGACCAGATCCTTGTCGGCGTCGGGCGCATCGATGGTCACCGAATAGCGCAGCGGATCGACGATATCGGCGTCCTCGTCGCTGGACGAGCCCCAGAGCTTGATGCCGAAAATCTCGAAAGCAACCGCCGGCCGCGCTTCGAAGGCGATCATCGCGGAGCAGGCGAGCGCGAAAAGCAGGGCGCGCGGAAGCCCGCGCCCTGGCGCGATCCCTCCTGACATCTGCGTTTCATACGCCGGCATTAACACAACCTAGTCGACAAAACTAAAATTGGAATGAAGTTCTGAAACGCTCGTAAAGGGGCCACAATCCAATTGTCTGAAATAGACCGGGCTTGGAATTCACACCTTTTGCATCTTCGCAAGAATGTGTGATCCATCTCATAGAGGTTCTGTCGAAATACCGGCCTTTGGCCGGCTTGGAAACCGTTGGCGGGTTGAAAAACCTGCAGCGTTCCGGCGTTGACAAGCCCGCTTGATGCTTGATCATGCCCGGACGCTGGCAATGTCTGGAGGGTGATGTGGCAATGCGCGCGGCTCGTGGTCTCTCTTTCCTTCTCCTTCTCTTTTTCGCTCCTGTCTTCCTCGCATCGAGCGCGGCACTCGCGGCCGAAGCCCGGCGAATCGTAACGACGGACAATTCCGACTATTTCGGTTTCGATCTCAGGTCGGACCAGAATGTCAGCCTCGACCAATGCAAGACCACATGCCTCGGCGACCCCGCCTGCCGCGCCTTCACCTACAACACCAAGGCCAAATGGTGCTTTCTCAAATCCGACTATAATCAGCTCAAACCCTTCAGCGGCGCAGTCGCCGGCAAGATCGCCAATGTCGATGGCGACCCCGACATCGGCGCTCCGCCGGAACTTACCTTCTTTCCCGGCTGGATGGTCGACCAGGCCCAGCAGTTCCGCAACAAGCTGACCGATCCGGCCTATGACAAGCCGGCCGAAGGGCTGGCGGCGCTTCAGGCCGCGGCCGAGCAGGCGGCGCTGACCGGCGACCATCGCCTCGCCATGCAGAAATACCAGGCGGCGCTGTCCGTCCTGCCCGACGACGGTGCGCTCTGGCTGGCGCTGGCGCGCGAGACGCTCGGCGTGCAGCCGGCTTCCAATACCTCCGAATCCTCGACCTTGCCGGCAAACGTCACTTCGGCCGCCTTCAACGCGTATAAGCTGGTGCGCACCGCAAAGACCCGCGCCGAGGCGCTGGCGCTGCTTGCCGCCGGCCTCGATAAGCGCGACCTCTTCCGGCCTGCGATCCAGGCCTATGAGGCGAGCCTGGCGCTGGTGAGCTCACCCGCCGTGCAGGCCGACTATGCCGACCTCAAGGCGCGCAAGGGTTTCCGCGTCATCGACCACTCGGTCGATGCCGATTCCAGCACGCCGCGCATCTGCGCCCAGTTTTCCGAGGCACTGGTCAAGACCGGCGTCGACTATTCGCAGTTCGTCACCGTCGACAACGCCGCGCCCAAGGCCGTCGAGGCCAAGGACAAGCAGATCTGCGTCGAGGGGCTGGAGCACGGCCAGCACTATGACGTGACCTTCCGCGCCGGCCTGCCGGCGGCGATCGGCGAGACGATCGCCGCCCCGGTCGTGCTGTCGATCTATGTCCAGGACCGCGCCCCGTCGGCCCGCTTCACCGGCGACAGCTTCGTGCTGCCTTCCGGCGCCCGCCGCGGCATTCCCGTCGTCACCGTCAATATGAACGCCGCCAAGATGAAGCTTTATCGCATCGGCGATCGTTCGCTGGCGCAGCTTCTGTCCGGCTACCAATTCCTGCACCAGCTCGACGGCTACGACATTTCCACCATTTCCGACCAGATGGGCGAGCCCGTCTGGGAAGGCACGCTGGACATCGCCAACGACCTCAACAAAGAGGTCACCACCTCGTTTCCGGTGGACGAGGCGATCCCGCAGCGCAAACCCGGCGTCTATGTGCTGACCGCCCAGCCGGTCGACGACAAGGACGACGACTATGGTTCGCGCGCCACGCAGTGGTTCGTCGTCTCCGACATCGGCCTCTCCACCTATACCGGCGAGGACGGTCTCAACGTCTTTGCCCGATCGCTCGGCTCCGCCAAGCCGATCGCCGGCGCCGAACTGACGCTGCTTGCCAAGAACAACGAGATCCTTGGCACGGCGACATCCGATGCCGAAGGCCACGCAGTGTTCAACCCGGGCCTGACGCGCGGCGAAGGCGGCATGGTGCCGGCCGTGCTGATGGCCAAGCAGGGCGACAACGACTTCGTCTTCCTCGACATGGGTCGTGCCGGCTTCGATCTGTCGGACCGTGGCGTTGCCGGGCGTGCCGCGCCCGGCGCTCTCGACGTCTATGCCTGGACCGAGCGCGGCATCTACCGCGCGGGCGAGGACGTCCATGTCGCGGCCCTTGCCCGCGACGGCGCGGCCAAGGCGGTCGACAACCTGCCGCTGACCTTCATCTTCACCCGTCCTGACGGCGTCGAGAACCGCCGCATCGTCAGCGACGGCGCGTCGGCTGGTGGCCATGCCGTCGACCTGCCGCTCGAGGGCAACGCCATGCGCGGCACCTGGACGGTGTCGATCTATACCGATCCCAAGCAGTCACCGGTGGCGAGCCAGATGTTCCTGGTCGAAGACTTCGTCCCGGATCGCATCGAGTTCGACCTGACGGCCGACAAGAAGGAGATCGCCCAGGGCGAGACCGCCAATGCCAGCGTCGACGGCCGCTTCCTCTACGGCGCGCCGGCCGCGGGCCTCGCGCTCGAAGGCGAGATGACGCTGTCGACCACAAGCAGCTGGGACCGGTTCAAGGGCTTCACCTTCGGCCTCGCCGACGAGCAGTCGGCCGAGCCGACGGTGACGCCTTTGGCCAACCTTCCCGTCGTCGGCGATGACGGCAAGGCCACCTTCCCGGTCTCGATCGACCAGTTGCCTTCGACCACCAAGCTGGTCAACGCCAAGGTCACTGTCCGCATGCGGGAAGCCGGCGGCCGCGCCGTCGAGCGCTCGCTCGACATCGCCGTCCATCCCGAGAAGGAGATGATCGGCATCCGTCCGGATTTCGAAGGCGATGAGGTGCCGCAAGGCGGGACGGCGAAGTTCAGCATCATCGCTGTCGATCCGAACGGCAAGCGCGAGGAGCTGAAAGGCGCCCAGTGGTCGCTGGTCAAGGTCGAGCGCAATTACCAATGGTACCGCTCGAACAACTACTGGAACTATGAAGCGGTGAACCTCACCAAGGCGGTCGCCAACGGCCAGATCGACCTGAATGCCGACGGCGAGGCGACCGTATCGCTTCCAGTCGACTGGGGCCGCTACCGGCTCGAGGTCGAGACGGCAGACCCCGACGGTCCGGCGACCAGCTACGAATTCGACGCCGGCTGGTACGTCGCCTCGACCACCACCGAGACGCCTGACGGCCTGGAGATCGCGCTCGACAAGGACACTTACGCTGCCGGCGAAGTCGCCAGGCTGAAGGTCTCGCCGCATTTTGCCGGCGAACTGCTCGTCACCATCGGCGCCGACAAACTCTTGAAGACCGTCACCGCTTCGGTGCCGGCCGGCGGCAGCACCGTCGACATCCCGGTCGGCGACGACTGGGGCGCCGGGGCCTATGTCACGGCGACTTTGTTCAGGCCGGGCGATGCCGAGCAATCGCGCATGCCGGCCCGCGCCATCGGCGTCAAATGGCTGACCGTCGATCCGGGCTCGAAGAAGCTCGCCGTCACGCTGACGCCGCCGGAAAAGACCGCGCCGCGCCAGCAGCTTTCGATCCCGGTCGCCGTCAGCGGCGCGCAACCCGGCAGCAACGCCTATGTCATGGTCGCGGCCGTCGACGTCGGCATCCTCAACCTGACCAACTACAAGGCGCCCGATCCGGAAAATTGGTTCTTCGGGCAGCGCATGCTGGGCCTCGAGATCCGCGACCTCTATGGCCGCCTGATCGACGGCTCGCTCGGCACCACCGGCAAGCTCAGGACCGGCGGCGACGGCGCCAACATGCAGTCGCAAGGCAGCCCGCCGACCGAAAAGCTGGTCGCCTTCTCCTCCGGCCCGGTCGAGCTCGATGCCAACGGCAAGACGCGGGTCGATTTCGACATCCCGCAGTTCAACGGCACCGTGCGCGTCATGGCCGTCGCCTGGACAAAGGAGGCTGTGGGCCATGCCGAGAGCGACGTCATCGTGCGCGATCCGGTGGTGATCACCGCCGGCCTGCCGCGCTTCCTGGCACCCGGCGATGCCGCGACCATGCGCCTCGACATCGCCGACACCGATGGTCCCGTCGGCGACTACAAGCTCTCGGTCACCACGACCGGGGATCTCTCGACCGGCGAGAAACCCCTGCCCGAGAAGCTGACGCTCGCCCAGGGCAAGCGGCAGTCGCTCTCCTTCCCGCTGATCGCGCGGACGGCGGGCGACGCTTCGATCACCGTCAAGCTCGCGCATGACAGCGGCACCGAGGTCGAGCAGACGCTCTATCTGCCGGTGCGCCCGGCGCAGCTTCCGGTCACCAACCGCATGGTGGTCGACCTGAAACCCAATGGCGGCGCGCTGCGCGTCGACAGGGAGCTGCTCGCGGCAAGCGTGCTCGACGGCGCCTCGGTCAGCGTCGGCGTCTCGCAGGCGGCGGCCTTCGACGTGCCTTCGCTTTTGATGAGCCTCGACCATTACCCCTATGGCTGCGCCGAGCAGACCACCAGCCGCGCCATGCCGCTGCTCTATGTCAACGACATGGCCACCAGCATCGGTATGGAGAGCGATCCCGACCTGCACGGGCGCATCCAGGACGCCGTCTACAAGGTGCTCAGCTACCAGGCTTCCAGCGGCAGCTTCGGTCTTTGGGGTCCGGGCTCCGGCGATCTCTGGCTCGACGGCTATGTGACGGAGTTCCTGACCCGGGCGCGCGAGCAGAAATACGACGTGCCGGCGCAGGCGATGAGCCAGGCGCTGAACAACCTGCAGAACTCGCTCGGCTACGACCAGGACGTCCAGGATCGCGGCAGCGAGATCGCCTACGCGCTCTACGTGCTCGCCCGCAACAAGAAGGCCTCGATCGGCGATCTGCGCTATTATGCCGATACGCAGCTCGAGGCCTTCACCAGCCCGATGGCGGTCGCGCAGCTGGCGGCGAGCCTGGCGCTCTATGGCGACACGCAGCGTTCGGAAGCCACCTTCCAGACGGCGTTGCGGCTGGCGCAGGCGGGCACCGAATACGACTACTACCGGTCCGACTACGGCTCGCCGCTCCGCGATGGCGCTGCGATGCTGGCTTTGGCGGCGGAATCGAAGCCGGTGCCGAGCATCGTGCCGCAGCTGATCAGGCTGCTGGCAAGGGAACGCGCCGACGCCCGCTGGACGAGCACGCAGGACGAATCCTGGATGCTGTTGGCGGCGCGCGCGCTGAAGGAAGGCAATGATTCCATCACGCTTTCCGTCAACGGCGCGCCGCATTCGGGCGGCTATTCCGACCGCGTTTCCGGCAGCGACCTCGAGGGCAGCCCGCTCACCATCGCCAACACCGGCACGACGCCGCTGCAGGCGGTTGTGACCGCGGTGGCGGCGCCGGTCGACCCGCTGCCGGCCGGCGGCGACGGCTTCACCATCGATCGCACCTATTACAGGCTCGACGGCACCGAGGCCAACGTCACCGAGGCCAGGCAGAACGAACGCTATGTGGTCGTGCTCAAGATCTACGAGCAGAACAAATGGGCGTCTCGTCTGCTGATCACCGACCTGCTGCCGGCAGGCTTCGAGATCGACAATCCGGGCCTGGTTTCCAGCGCGCAATTGTCGAACTTCTCGTGGCTGGCGCAGACGGATGCCGCGCATCTGGAGTTCCGCGACGACCGCTTCGTAGCCGCCTTCAATCCCAATGAAGGCGACGGCGACCGCAACATCACGCTCGCCTATGTCGTGCGCGCCGTGACGCCGGGCACCTATGCCCATCCGGCGGCGACGGTGGAGGACATGTACCGGCCGCAATATTCGGCCCGCACCGCCTCCGGCATGATGGAGGTCAAGGCGGAGTAACGATCGCCAGCGCTGCCGGTGTCTCCCTTCTCCCCGTCACTACATGGGGAGAAGGCCGGCAGGCGGATGAGGGGCAGCGCCATGCTCTCCAGGAAACTCCTCCGACGAACCGCCATCGCGGGCATTTCGCTTGCCTGTCTTGCGGCCGCCTCCGTCGCCGCCCTCTGGGAGCTCGACCGCGCCTTCCCGCCGCCTTTGCCGGCAACGCTGACGGTCTCGACCGAGGTGCAGGACCGCGACGGCCAGCTCCTGCGCGCCTTCGCGACGCCGGACGGCTACTGGCGGCTCGGAACCAGGCTCGACCAGGTCGACAGAGAGTTCGTCGACATGCTCGTCGCCTATGAGGACAAGCGCTTCTGGGACCACCGCGGCGTCGACCTGCTGGCGCTCTGCCGCGCCGCCGGCCAGTTCGCCACCAGCGGCCATATCGTTTCCGGCGGCTCGACCTTGTCGATGCAGCTTGCCCGGCTGATCGAGCCGCGCGACGGCCGCAGCCTCGGCTCCAAGCTCAAGCAGATCCTGCGCGCCATCCAGATCGAGCGGCGGCTGTCCAAGCGCGAAATCCTCGAACGCTACCTGATGCTGGCGCCCTATGGCGGCAATCTCGAGGGCGTGCGCGCCGCCTCGCTTGCGTATTTCGGCAAGGAGCCGAAGCGATTGACGGTCTCGGAGGCCGCGCTGCTCGTCGCGCTGCCGCAACTGCCGGAAAAACGGCGGCCGGACCGCAACCTCGACATCGCGCATGCCGCGCGTGATCGCGTGCTCGCCCGCATGGTGTCCGCCGGCCTGCTTGGCGAACGCGAGGCCGCGCGCGCCGCCCTCGACGACGTATCCGGCCTGCGCCGCAAGCTGCCGGCGCTGGCCGCGCATGCCTCCTACGCCATGCTGCCCAAGGCGGAGCCCGGCAAGCCGCTGCAGCTCACCATCCGCCGAAGCGTCCAGCAGGGGCTGGAACAGGTGGCAAGGGAGGCCGCCAGGAAGCTCGGGCCGAAACTCTCCATTGCCATGGTGATGGCCGATGCGCGCACGGGCGACATTCTTGGCGAGGTCGGATCGGCCGATTTCTTCGACGCCAGCCGCTCCGGCTGGATCGACATGACCAAGGTCGTGCGCTCGCCCGGTTCGACGCTGAAGCCGTTCATCTATGGGCTCGCCTTCGAGCAAGGCCTGGTGGCGCAGGAGACGATCATCGAGGACAGCCCTGCCGATTTCGGCGGCTACCGGCCGAAGAATTTCGACATGGGCTACCAAGGCGACGTCAGCATCAGGCAGGCGCTGCAATTGTCGCTCAACGTGCCGGCGATCCGGGTGCTGGACGCGGTCGGTCCCGCGCGGCTCACGGCGCGCTTCCGCCAGGCCGGCGTCAACCTGGTCCTGCCGCTCAACGAGGCGCCCGGCCTGGCGATCGGCCTCGGCGGCGCCGGCGTGACGCTGCGCGATCTCGTGCAGCTCTATACGGGCCTCTCCAATGGCGGCAAGATGCACACGCTGCATGACGGCACCGAGCCGGCCAACGCCGAGCGCACCACCGCTACCATCCTCGACGACCAGGCCGCCTGGCAGATCGACGACATCCTGTCCGGCGTGAAGCCGCCGGAAGGCGCTGCCCAGCGCGGCATCGCTTATAAAACCGGCACCTCCTACGGCTATCGCGATGCCTGGTCGGTCGGTTTCGACGGCCGCTACGTGCTGGGCGTCTGGGTCGGCCGCGCCGACGCCAGCCCCATCCCCGGCCTTTCCGGCTACGTCTCGGCCGCGCCGATCCTGTTCGAAGGCTTCGTCCGCTCGGGTCTGGCCAGCGTGCCGCTGTCCGGCCGGCCGCCGGGCGTCTTCAACCCCAAGCGAGAGGAACTGCCGGTGACGCTCGCCCGCTTCGGCGCCGGATCGGACGGACTGGTGCAGGCAAGGGCGACTGAGCCGGCGCCGACCATCGTCTTCCCGCCGGACGGCGCCCGCGTCGATCTCGGCGCAAATTCGGCCGAGGCCACGCCGCTGGTGCTGAAGCTGCAAGGCGGCCGCGCACCGTTCCGCTGGCTGGCCAACGGCAAGCCGCTCGCCGGCATCGACCGCCGCCGCACCGCGACCTGGCAGCCCGACGGCACCGGCTATTCGACGCTGACCGTGATCGACGCCGCCGGACGCGCGGCCAGCGTGAAGGTTTTCGTTGAATAATTTGCAGCAAGCGATTCAGCGGATTGCGCTTCTTGGCCTGAGGTCCAGCACGAGGCATCCCCCGTCAAAGTCTGCTGCAACCATCGCAACGCTGGCTCTTCTGGCTGCCACCTCCTTCGCCGCCCACGCCGATCCCCTCCCCGCCGGCTTCGTGCGGCTGGCCGATATCGATCCGACCATCCGCAAGGACATCCGCTATGCCGGATCCCAAAACTTCCTGCACCGCAAGGTCGAAGGCTATGAAGCGCCGGTCTGCATTCTGACCGAACAGGCGGCGAAGGCGCTTTCCAGCGTCCAGAAAGCGATCGCCGCGAGGAGCCTGACATTGGTCGTCTTCGACTGCTACCGCCCGGCGCGCGCCGTTGCCGATATGGGGCAATGGACGCGGCAAGGCGGCCCACCCGACCCGCGATGGTACCCGACGGTCGAGCGCGGCGACCTCATCGCCAAGGGTTACGTCGGCGAGCTGTCCAGCCATTCGCGCGGCTCGACCGTCGATCTGGCGATCGCCGAGATGGACAAGACAAGCGCGGCACATCCCGCTTGCGGGGCACCCGACGCGGTCACGCTGGACTTCGGCACCGGCTTCGACTGTTTCGATCCAATGAGCGAGACGGTCCATCGCCCTCTTCCCGCCCAGGCAGCCGCCAACCGCAAGATGCTGCTGGCGGCCATGCGCTCCGCCGGCTTCCGCAACTATGCGCGCGAATGGTGGCACTTCACGCTGGCGAAAGAGCCCTTTCCGAAACAGCGTTTCGATTTTCCGGTCACCGCAAACTAGCTAGACCGCAGGGACTTGCCTGGAGGCGGACCGCTTCTAATTAGGTCGGCTGACGAGGAGTCCGGCGTTGCAGGCTGAGGAAATTGTTTCCTTGACCAGGCGCTGCTCAGCGAAAAATTGCTGCAAGGAGGCGAAAAAGGCAACATTCAATGCATCTAATTTCTATAAAATCGCTAGAGTTCGTGCCGTTCAACGGAGGCGGAAATGACCAACCCTCATTTCAGGAAACTGCTCGGCGCGCTGGTCGCCACATCTGTCCAGTTCGGCACGCTCGGTTTCGCGTTCGCCGACACGACCATTCTGAATGTGTCCTACGACCCGACGCGTGAACTGTACAAGGCCTATGACGAGGCCTTCGCCGCGCATTGGAAGGCCGAGACCGGCGAAACCGTCACCATCCAGCAATCGCATGGCGGATCCGGCGCGCAGGCCCGCGCGGTGATCGACGGCCTCGATGCTGACGTCGTGACGCTCGCGCTCGAAGGCGACATCAATGCCATCGCCTCGAAGACGAAGAAGATCAATCCGGACTGGCGCACGAAGTTCGAGAACAATTCGGCACCCTACACCTCGACCATCATCTTCCTGGTGCGCAAGGGCAACCCCCAGGGCATCCACGACTGGAACGATTTGATCAAGGACGGCGTCCAGGTGATCACGCCGAACCCGAAGACCTCCGGCGGCGCTCGCTGGAACTATCTCGCCGCCTGGGCCTACGCCAACGCCAATGACGGCAACGACGAAGCCAAGACCAAGGAATTCGTCGGCAAGCTCTATGCGAATGTCCCGGTGCTCGATACCGGCGCCCGTGGCTCGACGGTGACCTTCGCCCAGAAGGGGTTGGGTGACGTGCTGATCGCCTGGGAGAACGAGGCCTATCTCGCGCTCGACGAATTCGGCGCCGACAATTTCGACATCGTCTACCCGCCGACCTCGATCCTGGCCGAGCCGCCGGTCGCGGTCGTCGACGCCAATGTCGACGCCAAGGGCACGCGCAAAGTCGCCGAGGCCTATCTGGGCTGGCTCTATTCCAAGGAGGCCCAGACAATCATCGCCAAGAACCACTATCGTCCGGCCAAGCCCGACCTTGTGCCTGCTGAGGACCTCGCCAAGCTGCCTGCAATCAAGCTGGTCACCATCGACGATCCGCAATTCGGCGGTTGGAAGAAGGCGCAGCCTTATCATTTCGGCGACGGTGGTATATTCGACCAGATTTACAAGCCCGCCCAATGAAGCATGGTGGCCATTAGGCCGGATGAACCTGATTGGGTCTATTGTACGAGTGCCCGAGCCGAGGCGATGGGCGGTCTGGTTCTGAGTAAGAAGGGACAAGCCGGAATTCCATGACCACAACACCCGCTAAAGCGGGGTGGCGGTTCAGACAGCCGAGCGTCATTCCGGGCTTCGGATTGACGCTCGGCTTCTCGCTTGCCTACCTCACGCTCATCATCCTCATCCCGCTCTCGGGGCTGGTCTGGCGTTCGGCAGCACTTGGCTGGACAGATTTCTGGGCGATCGCTACCGACCGCCGCACCCTGAATGCCCTGAAGATCAGCTTCGGCACCGCCTTCCTGGCTGCGGTCGTCAACGTCGTGTTCGGCACGATCGTCGCCTGGGTGCTGGTCCGCTACCGTTTCCCCGGCCGCCGCGTCGCCGATGCGATGGTCGACCTGCCCTTCGCGTTGCCCACGGCGGTCGCCGGCATCGCGCTCACCACGCTCTATGCGCCGAATGGCTGGGTCGGCCAGCTTCTGATGCCGCTCGGCATCAAGGTCGCCTACACGCCGCTCGGCATTGTCGTGGCGCTCGTCTTCATCGGGCTGCCTTTCGTCGTGCGCACCGTACAGCCGATCATGGAAGAGATCGACAAGGAGGTCGAGGAGGCTGCAGCCACATTAGGCGCCAGCCGCTTCCAGATCATTACCCGCGTGCTCTTTCCCGGCCTGGCGCCGGCCATCATCACCGGGTTTTCGCTCGCCTTCGCGCGCGGCGTCGGCGAATACGGCTCGGTCATCTTCATCGCCGGCAACCTGCCCTTCAAGTCCGAGATCGCGCCGCTTCTGATCGTGATCCGGCTCGAGGAATACAATTACGAGGCGGCGACCGCGGTCGCCGCGATCATGCTGGCGCTATCCTTCCTGATGCTTCTGGTCGTCAATCTCGTGCAGACTTGGAGCCGCAAGCGCTATGGCTGACCCCGAGATCAAATCCTACGAGCCGCATCACGAGAGCCAGTCGGCGGCGGTGACCGAAAGCCGGCAAGTCAAGACCGTGCTGATGGCAATCGCCTTCGCCTTCCTCGCCGTCTTCCTGCTCTTGCCGCTGATCGTCGTCTTCCACGAGGCGCTTGCCAAGGGCATCGGCTCCTACTCGGAGGCCCTTTCCAGTATCGACACGCGCTCGGCGATCCGCCTGACGCTGCTGGTGGCGGCGATCTCGGTGCCGCTCAACGTCATTTTCGGCATCTCGGCCGCCTGGGCGATCGCCAAATTCGAGTTCAAGGGCAAGGCGTTTCTGACCACGCTCATCGACCTGCCCTTCTCGGTGTCGCCCGTCATTTCCGGCCTGGTCTATGTGCTGCTCTTCGGCGCGCAAGGACTGCTCGGCGAATGGCTCAAGGCGCATGGCATCCAGATCTTGTTCGCTGTGCCCGGCATCGTGCTGGCCACGGTCTTCGTCACCTTTCCGTTCGTCGCCCGGGAGCTCATCCCGCTGATGCAGGAACAGGGCAATGGCGACGAGGAGGCGGCGCTTTCGTTGGGCGCCAATGGCTGGCAGACCTTCTGGTATGTAACGCTGCCCAACGTCAAATGGGGGCTGCTCTACGGCGTGCTTCTCTGCAACGCTCGCGCCATGGGCGAGTTCGGCGCAGTGTCCGTGGTCTCAGGCCACATTCGCGGCCTCACCAACACCATGCCGCTGCATGTGGAAATCCTCTACAACGAGTACAACGCCGTGGGCGCCTTCGCGGTCGCCTCGCTGCTGGCCGGCCTGGCCCTGGTGACGCTGGTCTTGAAAACACTTCTCGAGATGCGCTACGGCGCCGAGATCGCCGCGTCGCGCGGACATTGATAGAGGTCATTCTATGGAAGTTCGCGTTGTCAACGTGCGCAAGGAGTTTGAGCGGTTTCCGGCGCTCCATGACGTGTCGCTCGACATCAGGTCGGGCGAGCTCATCGCGCTGCTTGGACCGTCCGGCTCCGGCAAGACGACGCTTCTGCGGCTGATCGCCGGCCTGGAACGGCCGACCAAAGGGGCCATCTTCTTCGGCGACGAGGACGCCTCCCAGAAGTCGATCCAGGAGCGCAATGTCGGTTTCGTCTTCCAGCATTACGCGCTGTTCCGCCACATGACGGTTGCCGACAATATCGGCTTCGGCCTGAAGGTCCGGCATGGAACCGCAAGGCCGTCTGGAAAAGAGATCCGTCGCCGGGCGTCGGAACTGCTCGACCTCGTCCAGCTGTCGGGGCTGGAGAAGCGCTACCCGGCGCAGCTTTCCGGCGGTCAGCGTCAACGCGTGGCGCTTGCGCGCGCCATGGCGATCGAGCCCAAGGTGCTGTTGCTCGACGAGCCGTTCGGCGCCCTCGACGCGCAAGTGCGTCGCGAGTTGCGCCGCTGGCTGCGCGAGATCCACGACGCCACCGGGCATACCACGGTCTTCGTCACGCACGACCAGGAGGAAGCGCTGGAACTCGCCGACCGTGTCGTCGTGATGAGCCAGGGCCGCATCGAGCAGGTCGGCTCGGCCGACGAGATTTACGACGCGCCGAACTCGCCCTTCGTCTACTCCTTCATCGGTGAATCGAGCTCGCTGCCGGTCAAGGTCGACAACGGCGAGATCTGGCTCGCCGACCGGCCGATCGGCTTGCCGGCGCCGAACGCTGCCCCCGGCGAGGCACTGCTCTATTTCCGTCCGCACGATGTCGAGCTGCTTGACGGCTGCAGCGGCTGCATCGCCGGCACGGTCGCCGCCAGCCGGCGCGTCGCCGGCACCAGACGGGTCGAGCTCGAGGTCGGCGGCGAGCGCCAGCGCGTCGAGATCGAGCTGCCCATCGATCATCCCGCGGCGCAGAAGAGCCGGGTGGCGTTCAGGCCGGGACGCTGGAAGCTTTTCCCGGCTTCCTGACGCATCTTTGCGCCTGCGCTTTCCTGTGGCGCCCGCCAGGCGTCGCGATGAATCTGCCTGGAAAAAAATCCAGCCAAACAGCTGTTCGGGCGCGCCTTTTTCCTCGCTCCCGCCATCCACCCGGAGTGCGTGCCTCGTCGGACCAGGCTTTCCTTATTATGGTCGCATCATAGTTTCTGATTATTCCGAAGGAGACTCGCTCCATGAAGCGCTTATTGCTTGGCGTCACCGCTTTCGTCGGCCTCGTTCTCGCTTCCTCCCAGGCCTGGTCAGCCGACAGGCTCCTGAATGCGTCCTACGACGTTGGCCGCGAATTGTTCGCCGATATCAACAAGGCCTTCATCGCCCAGCATCCCGGCGTGACGATCGATCAGTCCCATGCCGGCGCCTCGGCTCAGGCGCGCGCCGTCGCCGACGGCCTGGGTGCCGATGTCGTCACTCTCAACCAGGTCACCGACGTCGATTTCCTGGTCAAGAAGGGCCTCGTTTCCGCCGACTGGCAGAAGGATTTCCCCGACAACGCCTCACCCTTCTATTCGCTGCCGTCCTTTCTAGTCCGCGCCGGCAATCCCAAGCACATCGAGGACTGGAACGATCTTGTCCGCGACGACGTGCAGGTTATCTTCCCCAATCCGAGAACTTCGGGCAATGCGCGCTACACCTATCTCGCCGCCACCGCCTACGCCAAGGAGGCCTTCAAGGGCGACGACGCCAAGGTAAAGGAGTTCATCGCCAAGCTGTTCAACAACGTGCCGATCTTCGACACCGGCGGCCGTGCCTCCACCACCACCTTCGTGCAGCACGAGATCGGCGACGTGCTGATCACCTTCGAATCCGAAACACGCGGGATCCGCAAGGAATATGGCGTCGGCAAGTTCGAGCAGGTCACGCCCTCAGTCAGCCTGCTGGCCGAATTCCCGGTGGCGATCGTCGACAAAGTCGCCGACGAGCACGGCAGTCGCGATCTCGCCAAGACCTATCTTGACTTTCTCTATTCGCCCGAGGGCCAGGACATTGCCGCCCGCGATGGCCTGCGGGTGCGCGACACGTCGGTCGCCGCCAAGTACAAGGCCGACTTCCCCGACGTCCGCCTGCTGACGGTGCAGGACGTCTTCGGCGGTTGGGACAAGGTGCAGAAAGAGCATTTCGCGGCAGGCGGCCTGCTCGATCAGGCCTATGGCAGCCGATAAGCCTCGACGGGGAAGTACTGGAAAGCCGGCTTTGCCGGCTTTCTTCTTATCTGGAGCCGGCGTCGCTTCTGCCGGCGAAATCATCGCGGCCAATGTGAAAAACGTTACGAAGAATCAACGCGTTTGTGCCTAAACCTGCGTTGACGAATTGTTGTGCCAAATCGCCTCGCGCGGCCAGACTGTCATGATTTGCACACAAACAACCGCCAGATGCAGGGCGATTGGGGTTTGATGAACTGAATCGGGCATGCTGACCAAAAAAGGCAAATACGGCCTCAAGGCCCTCGTGCATCTTTCCACCCTGCCGGCTGGCCAGCTTGCATTCGTCAACGACATTGCGGTCGCCAACAACATCCCGAAGAAGTTCCTGGATGCCATCCTCGGCGAACTGCGCAATGCCGGTTTCGTGCAGAGCCGCAAGGGCAAGGAAGGCGGCTATCGCCTCGCCAGGCCCGCTTCCGAGATCAAGATCGGCCATGTCGTGCGCGTGCTCGACGGACCGCTGGCGCCGATCCCTTGCGCCAGCCGCACGCAATACCAGCGCTGCGAGGATTGCGACGAGGCGACCTGCCAGGTCCGCCACATGATGCTGGAAGTGCGCCAGGCGATCGCCGAGGTGCTCGACAATCGCAGCCTCGCCGCCATGCGCGACGCCGACAACGACGATTTCCCCGCAGAGCTGACGTCGCAGATCTGATCGCCCAGGCCGCGCTGCCATGCCGTGGTTGTCTATCTGCGACGGACGCAGTAAAGCGGCTGACGGATGGAAGAAGATCCTGGGGGTATCCGACGCATGAGGCTGCCTTGGCTTGGCAAGTCCCGCAGGGCCAAACGGCAACCGTCATCCGCCAGCATCTACCATACCGAGGTCATCGCCGACGTGGCGGTGCCGGACCGCGGCGAGACCGTCCGCTTCTTCAGCCGCAAGCTCGTTCGCCCCGGCAAGTTGCGCAGCGTCTCCAACAAGGATCTGCGCGAAAGCCTGCTTTCCCTGTTCTATCTCGGCGTGGCGGCGATCCTGCCGGTCGCCTGGTGGGCGCCGATCTGCGATTGGGTTTCGACGCTTCGGCGCAAGCGCCATTTTCGCAAGGAATTCGCGCGCTATGACGTCGCGATCAAAGCAGTGCTTGGCGATGACGTCGACACGCGAAGCCTTTTCAGGGGCCATCTCGCCGCCGCGCACCGCCGCCGCCTGATGCTTGCCGCTCATCTGGTGCCTGGCAGGCGCTGGTCGCCCGCTATCCGGCTGGACGGGCTCGACGGCTTGCGCGAGGCCTTGCAGCGCGGCCGTGGCGCCATCGTCTGGTGCGATCAGTTCATCGCCCAGACCATCATCGGCAAGCGCGCCCTCTTCGAAGCCGGCATCGAAGCGCACCAGGTGAGCGTCAACTTCCACGGCTTCTCGGAAAGCAAATTCGGCCTGCATGTGATCAACAGGCCACTGGTCGAGGTCGAAAACCGCTTCCTGAAAAGCCGCATCGTCTTCGAGCGCGCCGACGCCTACCAGGTCACGGCCCGCATCCAGAAGACGCTGAAGGAGAACGGCGTCGTGTTGATGACCAACACCATCCACGCCGGCTCAACCTTCACCGAGATCGCCATGGGCGATCGTGGCTGGACCCACCTCGCCTCGGCGCCGGCGAATTTCGCGGCCCGCGCAGGTGCAGCGCTGTTTGCCATGTCGACCCTGGAGGCGGCGCCCTTTCGTGAGTACCGAGCGATCGTCAGCCCGGAACTGAGGCCCGACGCCACCCGACCCGCATCCCTGCCGGCAAAGGAAGTGGCGGCAAAGAACCTGGTCCTGCAGGCGGGCTACATCCTGCTCAAGCGCGACCGACTGCTGGAAGCCGTGAAATTATATCCGGATCAGATGATGGCCTGGTCCGGCGCCTCCCGGCTCACCGGCCAGCAGGATCAACCCGCGATCGGCGGCGACGCCGCCTGAAGCAATTCCAGGAAAAGTGTGTGACGGTTTTCCGTCCGGATTGCGTCAAAGCAAAGAGGATAGAGCGGTTCACCGTTTAGCGAGCGCGTCCTTTACGATCCCGGTCACGGTCCGCGTCGCATCCGCAGTCACCGCCGGCTCGCCCAGGCCCGGTTCTTCCAGGGTCGCGAACTGGCTGTCGACCAGGCTTGCCGGCATGAAGTGGCCCTTGCGGCGCGCGACCCGCCGCCAGGCGGTCTCGCGATCGATCTTCAGATAGAGGAACACGACGCCGGGGCAGAAGCCGCGCAGCCGGTCGCGGTAGCTGCGCTTCAGCGCCGAGCAGGCCGCCACCGCCTTCTGTCCGTCGGCGACGGCGGCGGCGATGCGCCCGCCGATGGCGTCGAGCCAGCCCTCTCGCAACGCATCCGTCAGCGGCTCGCCGCGCGCCATCCGCGCCACGTTTTCCGGCGGATGCAGTCGGTCGCCCTCGATGAAGATCGCGCGCAGCTCTTTGGCCAGCGCCTCGCCGACGGCCGTCTTGCCGCAGCCGGCCACCCCCATCACGACGATGGCCGGCGCTGACCGGATGTCGTTCATTCTTTCATCCACGATCAGCGACTTGCCGGCGCGCGGCCATAGAGCAGAAGCATGGCGACGATCACGACGCCGTAGATGATCTGGCGTCCCGCCTCCGGCATCTGCATGACCGACAGGATCGATTGCAGCAGCGTGATCAGGATCACGCCGGCGACGGTGCCGAGATAGGAGCCGCGGCCGCCGAGGATCGAGGTGCCGCCCAGCACCACCGCGGCGATCGACGGCAAGAGATAGGCGTCGCCCATCGACTGCGCGGCCTTCGAGGCGTAGCCCGCAAGCAGGACGCCCCCGAAGGCCGACAGTCCGCCGGACACGGCAAAGGCGATCAGCACCACGCGGCGCGTGTCGATGCCGGAAAGATAGGCGGCGCGCTCGCGATTGCCGATGCCGTAGACGGCGCGGCCGAAGCTGGTGCGTGTCAGCACGAAGACCATCGCGGCCCCTATCAGCGCCCAGATGATCACGGCGTTCGGCACCGCCGGAATGGCAAAACCGGTCGCGAGGTAGCGCATCGCTGCCGTCGCCGCATCCTGCGGCGAGAACCCGCCGGTATAGACCACCATCAGCCCTTGCGCGACGGCGTTGGTGGCCAAGGTGATGATCATCGAGGGAATGCGCAGATAAGCGACGCCGACGCCGTTGACGATGCCGATGGCAACGCCGCACAGGATGCCGAACGGGATGGCGAGCGCGACGCCGACCGGCCCGTAGGCAGCGGCCGCGCAGGCCATCATCGCGCCAGTCGCCACGGACCACGGCACCGACAGGTCGATCTGCCCGAGCAGGATCACCAGCATCATGCCGGTGGCGATCACGCCGAGGAACGAGGCGACCTTCAGCTGCTGCAGGAGATATTCCGGCGAAAGAAAACTGCGCGAATAGAGGCTGCCCACCAAAAGCAGGATCACGATGCAGGCAAAGGCGGTGACCACCGCCGGGTCGGCGCGTCGGATGAATTTCGGCATGCGGCCGGCGATGCCGCCAAGCGTCGTTTCGCTCACAGGAACCACTCCAGCCTGTTGCGCACCCTGAACAGCGCGAAGGCGCCGAGGCTGACCGCGATCAACAGGATAACGCCCTGGAACAGAGGCTGCCAGAGCGGATCGAAGTCGAAGACGAACAGCAGGTCGCCGATGGTGCGGAAGGCAAGCGCGCCGAAGATCGCGCCGATGGCGCTGCCCTTGCCGCCGAACAGCGACACGCCGCCGAGCACGACGGCTGCGATCGAGAACAGCGTGTAGGCGTTGCCGCTCGCATAGGCCGCCTCGCCCGTATAGGTGAAGAAGGTGAGGAACAATCCGCCGATCGCGGCGAGCAGCCCGGCCAGCGTATAGGCAAGGAACTTGCCCCTGCGGATCGGCACGCCCGACATATAGGCCGCTGTCTCCGACGAGCCCGCCGCGTATGCGGCGCGGCCGAGTTCGGAGCGGCTGAACGGCACCCAGACGATGAGCACGACGACGAACAGCGCCACCAGGCTCGCCGGCACGACGCCGAAGAAGCGCCCGGTCAGGAAATCGGCGAGGTCTTCATTGACCGAACCGCCGGGAACCGGCCGCAGCAGCAAGGCAAGGCCGAAATAGACGGCACTTGTGGCAATTGTCGCGACGATCGGCTGCAAACGGCCGTAGATGACGATCGCGCCGTTGACAGCGCCGCAGATGAGCCCGGTGCCCAGCACGGCCACCACGCCGAGCGCGGTTTCGAGGCCGGTGCCGATCACCAGCCAGGAAGCCATGCAGTTGGTCAGCGTGAAGATCATGCCGACCGAGAGATCGATGCCGGCGGTGATCACCACCAGCGTCTGCGCCATGGCGACAAAGGCAAGCAGCACACCCTTGTTGGCTGCCGTCTGCACGACATTGGCGGTAAAGCCGGCCGGGTGGTTACCGCTGTAGATGGCGAACATGACAATGAAGATGCCGAACGCGAGCAATGTTCCGCGCTGCTCGGCAAGCCAGTAGCGCCAGTCTTTCACGCGCCCTCTCCCTGTCCCACGCGGGCGTCATCGCCGTGGATGTTCAGCGCGCTGGCGATCAGAGCGCGCTCGGTGATGTCGGCGCCGACCAGTTCGCGTTTGACCGCGCCGTCATAGAGCACCAGCACGCGGTCGCAGCAGCCGATCAGTTCGTCATAGTCGGTCGAATAGAACAGGATTGCGGCGCCGGCGTCGGCCAGCTTGCGCATCAACTGGTAGAGCTCCTGCTTGGTGCCGACATCGATGCCGCGTGTCGGATCGTTGAGCAGGATGATGCGTGGCTGCCGCATCAGCCATTTGGCGATCACCACCTTCTGCTGGTTGCCGCCGGACAGCGCGCCGACCGGAATGTCGAGGCCCGCCGTCTTGATGGCCAACAGCCCGACCATGTCGTCGATCAGCCGCTGCTCGGCGCCGCGGTCGATGACGCCCGCTTTCGACAGCCTGTCGAGCGCCGCGAAGGACAGGTTCTCGCGCACCGTCATCGGCAGCATCAGCCCTTCGGTCTTGCGATCTTCCGGAATCAGCGCCATGCCGACGCGGTCGTCGCTCGCAGCGGAAGGGCTGGCGATCGAAACCGGCTTGCCGTCGACCAGTATCTGCCCGGAAAGACCGCGCAGCACGCCGAAGAAGGCGAGCAGCAGTTCGCGCTGGCCCTGGCCGTCGAGACCGCCGAGCCCGACCACCTCTCCGGCCGCGATCGACAACGAGACGTTGTCCAGCCGGTCGCTCCACGAGAGGTTGCGCGCCTCCAGCACCGGGACGGTGCCCGCCTGTGGCCGGACCGGCTTCGACGGGAAGATGTGGCTGTATTCGCGGCCGATCATCAGCTCGACGACTTCGTTGTCGCTCTTCGAGCCAGCCGCGTAGCTGGCCACATTGCGGCCGTTGCGGAACACCGTGCACTGGTCGGCAAGCTCGGCGATCTCGTTCATGCGATGCGAGATGTAGAGCAGCGCCAGCCCTTCCTCGCGCAGGCGCTTGAGCACGCCGAATATCTTGGCGACATCGGCCGCCGTCAGCGCCGAAGTCGCTTCGTCGAGGATCAGGATGCGCGGCTTCCTGGCCAGCGCCTTGGCGATCTCGACCATCTGCCGGCGCGACAGCGGCAGATCCTTGACCAGCGCCAGCGGATGGATGTCGGAAGCGCCGGCGCGCGCCAGCGCCTCTTCCGCGATGCGCCGCTGCGCCTTGCGGTCGATCATGCCGAAGCGTTTCGGCGGATCGGAAATGACGATGTTGTCGGCGACGCTGAGCTCCGGGATGAGCGACAACTCCTGGAAGATGCAGACGATGCCGGCGTGGTTCGCGGCCGCCGGCGATGCGAAGGTCACGTCGCGGCCCTCGAGCGTCATGCGGCCTTCGTCGGGCGCCACGACGCCCGCCATCACCTTGATCAGCGTCGACTTGCCGGCGCCGTTTTCGCCGAGGATGGCGTGGATGCTGCCGGCCGTCACCGTGAGGTCGGCCTTTTCCAGGGCCCGTACGCCGCCAAAGCGCTTGGATATGCCTTCCATATGGAAAAGCGGAGCCGCGCCGTCCATCAGCCCTCCCCAGGCCGGTTTGCGATTGGCATCAAGGCAGCCGGCGCCGCGGTTTCCCCACGGCGCCGGTTGATCAGGCTACTTGTTTTCCTTGGTCTGGCCCATGATTTCCTGCGCGGTGAAATTGATGCCGCAGGTCGGGAAGGAATTGCCGACGAAGAAATTGTCGGACTGGTCGGGGAAGAAATCCTGGCCCGCCTTGAAGTTCGGATCCTCGACGATGGCCAAAGGCAGCTTGACCGACTGCGGCACGACATTGCCTTCGAGGGCTGCGATGGCCGTCTTGATGGCGACCGCGACCTGGGCCGGGCCGGTGCCGGCCGAAGAGCATTTCAGCCCATCGCCGGCGTGCGCCGCGCAGAACTTGCGGAAGCCGTTTTCCGTCTCGCCGCCGAACGGCACGAACGGATGCTTGGCGTCGATCATCGCCTGCACGATGCCGGTGTCGCCGCCCTGTCCGGTGATGCCGACGAACGGCCCGCTGGTGGCGATCGCGTCGGCGGTGGCCTTTTGCGCCACGCCGTCATCCCATTTGCCGACGACTTCGGTGACATCCCACTTCTTGCCGGACCCGTCGAGCACCTCATGGATGCCGTTGTGGCGGTCGGTGTCGACGGAGGTACCGGCAACGCCGCGCACCTCGAGCACCTTGCCGCCATTCGGCACGTGCGCGACCAGCCACTTGCCCCACAACTCGCCGAGGCCTTTCTGGTCGACGTTGACGTTGATGGCGTCCTTGGTGTCGAGGATGTTGTCGAAGGCGACGAGAATGACGCCGGCTTCCTTGGCACGCTTGATGACCGGCCCGAAGGCAGTCGGATTCTGGGCGTTGACGACGATCGCATCAAAGCCGGAATCGATGAAGTTGTTGATCGCCGAAATCTGCGCCGGCACGTCCTCGCCGGTCGACACCACTTTGAATTCCTTCAACTTCTTGGCAACGTCCGGCTGCGCGGCATAGGCCTTGGCGGTCTGGATCATCTGGATGCGCCAGGTATTGGCGATATAGCCGTTGGCGAGCGCGATGCGATATGGCCCGTCTTTCTTCGGAAACTTGAAGAACTGCGTGTCGGCCGCCCACGGCGCGAAGCAGTCCGGCTCTGCCGACGGGCCCTTGACGATTTCCGGATCGGCGATCGCCGAAGAGCTCAGCATGACGAATGCAGTGGCGGCAATGACGCCGCCAACGAGTGACTTGATCATCGGTATTCCTCCCAGTTGCAGTTCTGCTTGTTGATGAAGTCCCGACACCGTCGGCCAGCACCCTCCCGCCAGCCCGATGCGTTTTCGAGGTGACTTGCGCCGTCCCTCTTCTTCCCCCTTCCGTCCCTCCAGGCGGCTTACAAAACTATCATATTATACATAATAAACAAGCATGAGCTGTTGCTTATGTATAATAAACAGCCCTGTTTCGCCGATGTCATACTTGGCGGAAAATATGGTAGCGCTACCATATTTAGGTGTAAACCGGCATTCGCACAGTCGCCTTTGCGTGTTTCAACGCGCGGTGCTCTCGCGGCGTATGAGCTCGAAACCGAGGTCGACAACCCGTTGCTGCGGCCGCTGTCCGGCGATCGCGGCGAGCGCCATCGCCACGGCCCGGCGGCCGATTTCGTAGCGATGCGTGCGAATGCTGGTGACCGACGGGAAAGCCGACTGCATCATGTCGAGGTCGTTGAAGCCGATAATGCCGATGGTCTTCGGCACCGCGATCGCCGCGCGGTGGCATTCGAACAGCACGCCGAGCGCGATGTCGTCATTGTTGCAGAAGACGCCATCGAGCGACGGCATCTTGGCCAGCGCATCGCGCAGGAGCTCGCGGCCGAGCGTCACGCTGGACAATAGCGGCGTGGTGGTCACCAGGCGGGGATCGAACAGGCCGGCCGCGTCCATCGCCGCGCGATATCCGGCAAGGCGCCGCTGCGAGCGCGGATCCATACGCGCGCCGATGAAGCCGATGCGCCGATAGCCCGCTTCGATGAGATGCTCGGTCGCCGTCCGGCCGCCGTCGAAATGCGAGAAGCCGACCAGCATGTCGACCGGATCGGGCCCGGTCTCCATCACTTGCACCACCGGGCAGCCGGCCGTCTCCAGGAGCTTTCGCGACAGCGGCGTCTGGTCGATGCCGGCAACGATCAGCGCCGCCGGGCGCTGCGGCGCGAACACCTGCAGCAGCCGCTCTTCTTCCAGCCCCGAATAGTGAGTGTTGCCGAGTTGGACGCGGATCGGGCCGTCCGACAGGCTGTCATAGATGCCGCGCACCACTTCGGCGAAGACGTTGTTGGTGAGCGACGGCACCAGCACGCCGAAGACCTCCGCGCGCGCCGAGGCCAAGGCCCGCGCATTCGGATCCGGCACATAGCCGAGTTCGTCGACGGCAGCCTGTATCTGCCGGCGCAGATCTTCCGAAACCCGCCCAGGCTCGCGCAGGGCGCGCGACACGGTGATTGCGCCGACGCCGGCCTTGCGCGCGACGTCGGCAATTGTTGGCCGGCCGCCGCCGCGGCGCGATCGCGGCCTTGTCACCGCCTTGCCCTTTTTGCACGAGAGGAGCGAAGCGGCGAGTTGAGGATCGACAGCTTAGCCACAGCAGCCATGTTTCGCAGCCCGTCCCATTCCGGTCTGGGTCGCGCAGGCCATGGCCATTGTCAAGCCGACGAATATTGGTTCAGCCCACCCGGTAGAGGCGATAAGCCCTCAGTCCAAGCCTCGGTGGTCAGACCGCCCTCGCCTGATCGGCCGTAAGCGCCTGCTCCCGCGTGCCGGAGACTATGATTTCAAGGACTTCGTGCTCGTCGGTGTTCCTGACGTGACGGTCGCCGACATTCTCGCCGCGCTTGAGCACCATGACACGGTCGCCTACGGCGAAAATGTCGACCAGCCGATGCGAGATGATGATCTGGGCGACACCCTGCCTTTTCAGTTCCAGCATGGTCTCGAGGAGCCGCTCGGTCGCCATCACCGAGAGATTGGCGGTCGGTTCGTCAAGGATCACGACGCGTGGCTCGAACGAAATCGCGCGGGCAATCGCCACGGATTGCTGGCGGCCGCCCGACAGGCTCTCGACCTTCTGGAAAACGGAGTTCACGTCCACCTTCAGTCGCTTCAGCACGCTGTCGGCTTCCGCGTACATCTTGCGGCGATTGACAAAAGGGCCTTTGCGCGGCCAGCGGCCGAGAAAGATGTTCTGGCCGACATCCATGTTTCCGCAAAGAGCGAAATCCTGGTAGATCATCTCGATGCCCGCATCGCGGCTCTCATGCGGGCTCTTGAAGTGCACCGGTTGGCCGGCGACGAGAATTTCGCCGGCGTCGCGCTGATAGGCGCCGGTCAGTATCTTCATGAGCGTCGACTTGCCGGCCGAGTTGTCGCCGACCAGCCCAAGGATCTCTCCGGGATAGAGCACCAGATCGACTTTCCGAAGCGCCTGAACGGCGCCGAAGGCTTTTTCGATGCCTCGCATCTCCACGATCGGTTGAGGCAAGGCAGCGTCAGCCATGAATGGTTTCCCGGGTTCGTGCGCGTCGCGCGAGGCGGGCTCGCAGGCGACCGAAGAGGTTGGCCTGGCGCACCCAGATGTCGATCAGCACCGCGGCAATGAGGATGACGCCGATGAAGACGTTGATCCAATGCTGCGGCATGCTGAAGCCCTGGACATTGAGCTGCAGGAGCGCCCTAACGAGAGTGATCACGGCTGCACCGGCCAGAGAACCCAGCATGGTGCCGTAGCCGCCGAAGATCGACCCGCCGCCGATGATCACCGACGCGATGGCGTCGAGTTCGCGGAACTGGCCTGCAACGGGGTTGAAGCTTCGGAAATAGGCGACGTTGATGATCCCGGCCATCGTCGCGCAGAACGCCGCCAGCATGAGCGAGATGAAGCGCGCTCGATTGGTGTTGATGCCGGCATAGGCGGCGGCGCGCATGTTGCCGCCGGTTGCATAGACCTTTTGCCCGAACGGCGTGTAGGCGAGCACGATGCCGGCAATCACGGCGACAAAGGTCATCCAGATCGTCTGCACGCTGACCACCTCGGCCAGTGTTTTGAGGATGCCGTCCGGAAGCACGATGCCGAAGTGAAGGAGGACGTCGTTCACCTTGCGGCCGAGCAAATTGTAGCCCTCCGGCCAGCCGGTAAGCTGCTGGCCGGCGACGAACCACGCCGCGAGGCCGCGGGCGATGTAAAACATGCCAAGCGTTGCGATGAAGGCCGGGAGTTTCAAGCCGACGGCCACGACGGCGTTGACGAGGCCGGCAAGCATTCCCGCAAGCAGGCCCATCGCGACAGCGGTGACGGGGTCGGCGCCCAGGACCTTCAGGAAATAGGCCGCGGCGCTGCCGGCGAGCGCCAGGACGGCTCCGACTGAGAGGTCGATATCGCCGGCCGCGATGACGTAGGTAAGCCCGACCGTAATCAGCGCCAGCTCGGTATAGTTGAGCAGGATCGCGAAAGTGTTGGACAGGTTCCACCAGTAATCCGGCCTGAGGAAAAGACCCGTGAGCCACAGCACCACGGTCAGGATGACGGCGAGGGCATCGCGCCGGGCGAGGAACTTGCCGAACCCGGTCGCCGACAGTGCGATGTCGGTCGCCATCGCGCCCTTGGTCACCACACCCTCGAGCGCGACGCCGCCGATCTCGAAGGCCGGCGGCGGCGGCCTGCCGCGCAGCCATGCCCAAAGGCGCGCCGCGACCTGGCGGCGGATCAGATAGGGCTCGATCAGCACGGCGATGACGAGCAGCAGCCCGAGAAAGACCGGCACCGCGCCCACTGGCAGGGAGTAGACGGCGTTGACCGTCACCTCCTCCTCGCCGATCTTGATGGTGCGCGTGATCGGCAAGCCCTCGCGCAGCACTTTGTCGAGCAGAACGACCAGCGTGGCGCCGAGGCAGGACCCGGCGACGCGGCCGCGACCGCCGAGAATGGAAGCCCCGCCGATGATCACCGCTGCGATGACGGTCAGTTCGCCGCTGACGCCGTAAAGTGGGGTCACACCCTTGTCCTGAGCGGCCGACAGGAGGCCGGCAACGGTGGCGCAGAGCGACGAGAGCAGATAGGCACGGATGCGCACCCAGTTCGTCGGAATGCCGGCATAGACCGCTGCCTGCTCGTTGCCGCCCGTCGCAAAGGTCTCGTAGCCCCAGCGGGTGTTGGCGAGCACGTAGGCGCCGATCACGGCAACGACCGCGCAGATCGCGATCTGATTGTTGAACCCGAAGACATTCGTCTCGCCGAGATGGAAGAACAGCGGCGCCTCCTTCGCCTTGCCTGGATAGTAGATCGCCTGACCATGCGTCAGGGCGAGGACGAAGCCGCGGCCGATCAAAAGCGTGGTCAAGGTGGCGATGAACGCCGGCACTTTTAGGATGGTGACGAGCACGCCGTTGACGAGGCCGATCGCCATGCCAAGCAGGACGCAGACGACCACCGACGTGACGATGTCGAGATCGGCGAAGCTTGGCGCGAACAGCCTGGCAAAAACGACGGCCACAAGGCCGTAGATGGAGCCGACCGAAAGGTCGAGGTCCTTGTTGATGATGACGTAGGTCATTCCGACGGCGATGATGGCGACCCGCGAGGTATCGCGAAGCAACGCATGGAACGCCTCGGGCGAGCCGAAGAACGTCGGATTGACAGCCGCGCCGCCGAGATAGATCAGCGCCAGCAGGGCAAGCAATCCCATTTCCCAGCCGCCGACGAGCTGGGGTGGAAGGCGACGAGCGAGAGCTTCAGCGGGCATTTTCTTGATGAAGGGTTCCGAAGGCCAAAATGCGCGGGAGAAATCCTCCCGCGCCGGGTTCAGGATCGCTTCGACATTCAGTTCTCGAAACGCTTGCCGATCTTTCCAACAGTCTCCTGCGTCACGAGCTGAGCGCGCGTATCAAGATTGGCGGCTGAGATGCCACGGTCGATCTGCAGATAGAGCTGCATGACCGGATAGAAGCCCTGCAGGAAGGGCTGCTGTCCGAGCGCGCCGGTCAGGTCGCCGCTCTTCAACGCATCCTGCTGGGCCGGACCGAGGTCGAAGCCATAGGCACAGATTTTTCCGGTCTTTCCGGTCTGGGCGACGGCCTTAACCAACGCCGGCGTGAAAACGTTGTTGCCGGCGAAGGCGCCGACGACGTCACCGCGCGATTCGAACAGCGTCACGATGCCGTTTACCGGATCGTTGGGATTGGTGTCGATACCTGTGTTCTCGGGACCTGCGTCGACCTTGAAGGCCTCGAGCTTGCCGGCGGCCTTCAGGCCTTTGACGACCGCGTTGAACGCCGAGGTGACGCGACTGTTTACCTCGATGTTGCCCATTGCGGTCGAAGACGGGAAGACGATCGAGCCCTTCTCGATGCCCTTGTCGGCCAAGCACTTGACGAGCGCCTCGCCGGCGATCGCCGCGGCGGAGGCGTCCTGGCCGGTATGGCTGATGCCGCTGCGGTCGAGGATCGTGCCGTCGAAGGAATTGGTCGTTGCTACCGGTATGCCCTTGGCCTCGGCGGCCTTGACGATGTCGTTATAGGCGCCGACCTGGGGCGTTGTCATGATCAGCCCGTCGATCGTCGGATCCTGCACGATCTGATTCAGGATTTCGATCTCGCGGGCCGGGTCGTCAGTCGGAGATTCCGAGCCGAGCAGCAGTATCTTGGCGCCGATCAGATTGCCGGCAGCGGTTGCGCGGACATAGACCGGGTCGAAGAAGCCGTTGCCGGCCGTATGTGTGACGATGGCGAAGGTGAGATGGCCATCGGCCGAATGGAAATCCTTGGTGGTGGGGGCTTCCTTTGCGGCTTCCTCGAAGCTGTAGCCGCCGACTGCTTTCTCGACGCCGCCGGACTGCGCGAAGGCGGAGGGCACGCCGAGCAACAACGCCGCGGCGGATGCCGCGAGCAGGCAAGTACGTCTCATGATTATCCTCCCTTGCATTCAACGGGCGGAAGCCGTTCGAGCGCATTTATTCAGGAGATTTTCCGAGTGCTTCCTCCCACTTCGCAATTTTCCGCCCAAAGCCTGTCCAAGTAAATAGCCTGCTGCATCCAGTATTCGGGCGCGACGTCAAGCGAAAGAGCACGGACGAGTGCCGCCGCCCCACCTGGCCCCTCCCTTTGCGCCGGTAGACAACCTTGGAACAGCCAGGTTGCCGGCGGACTTCAGGCCAGCGCCTCGGCGCCCCGCCTTGCCTTCCATATGAGGAGCAAGATCGCCGCGAGATTGACCAGGTTCCAGGCGATGCCGTTGAGGAACGCGGCGGCGTAGGAGCCGCTGAGATCGTAGATCCAGCCCGACATCCAGCCGCCGACCGCCATGCCGAAGATCGTCGCCATCAAGACGATGCCGACCCGCTGCCCGGCTTCCTTGGCCGGCATGTAGTCGCGCACGATGATCGCGTAGCAGGGCACGATGCCGCCTTGCGACAAGCCGAACACCAGCGAGACGACGTAGAGCGAGGCCAGCCCGTCGAAGGGAATGTAGAACAGCAGCGACAGGCATTGCAGCGCCGAACCGATGATCAAGGTTTTCACCGCGCCGATGCGATCGGCGAGGAAGCCTGAACCGATGCGGCTGACGACGCCCGCCGCCAGCATGATCGACAGCATGTCGGCGCCGCGCGCGACGCCGTAGCCGAGATCCATGCAATAGGCGACGATATGCACCTGCGGCATCGACATCGCCATGCAGCAGCCGAAGCCAGCAATCACCAGCAGCATCTGCAGCGCCGCCGGTGACAGCGAGATCGGCTGCACCGGCCGGCTTCCCGGCGAGCCTTGGGCGGCCTCGCGCGGCGCGCCGCGCCGCAGCATCAGCACCAGCGGCACCATCGTGGCGAGGCAGAAGATGCCGATCGCGGCATAGGTGAAGCGCCAGCCTTCGCCTTGCATGACATAGGGCATCGCCGTCGGCCAGACGGCTCCGGCAAGGTAGCTGCCGGATGCAGCCGCCGTCACCGCGACGCCGCGGCGGCGGTTGAACCAGTGCGAGATGTCGGCGATCAGCGGGCCGAAGATCGCCGATGTGCCGAGGCCGATCAGAAGTCCCTGGATAAGGCTGAAGGCAAGGATCGAGGTGGTCAGCGAGGCGAGCAGGAAGCCCGCGCCGAGCGCCACCGCCGAGACGAGCGCCGGGATCCAGTAGCCCATGCGGTCGATAGCGCGTCCGACCAGCACGTTGCCGGCGGCGAAGCCGACCATGGTCGCGGTGTAGGGCATTGAGGCCGCGGCCCGATCGACGCCGAACTCGGCCTGCACGGCGGGCAGAACCACGACCACCGCCCACATGCCGGCGCCGCCGATCGTCGACAAGAGCATCGAGATGCCGAGCCGCATCCACGCGTAGGCGCTGTCTATGCTGGGGCCACCCGCGCGGCTGGAGACGGTTGTCGTCACGGCGTTTCCTGTCCGCGCGTCCTTGTGATCGGGCGGTCTCGTCCAGTATCGGCGCGTTTCCTGTACCGAGCAGCGCCACAAGGGACAAATCGGTGGCTCCAGCAATCGGGAACCGGCCATGCCGCCCGGAGTTGTGCACCCAGGGAAGGAGTTTCGCCATGACCGCCAGCAAGAAATGGTCGGCCGAAGTCACCGAGCACAGCGATGCGCTGGATCTCGAGGAGCACGTCTTCGAATCCGACGATGCCAGGAAGATCGCCGCCTCGTTGAAGCGCTCGGCCGAGCACAGCCATCGCCGCAAGGCAGAGCCGTTCCGGTCCGCGATGTCGATGCTGAATTTCTACATCAACCGCGCCGGCAGGAACCTGCCGGAGGAGCGAAAGCGGGTGCTGGAAAAAGCGAAGGACGAGTTGCGCGTCGCCTTCGGGCGCGACAAGGAAGATTGACTACCGGGAGCGGATGACGTCGTCGGTATTGGCAAGCAGCTTGCGCACCGCATTGCGCGCGGCATCCGGCCGTTGCAGCCGGATATTCCTCTCGATCGCTTCGTGCAGCTTCTGGGCGTGCTGCAGGTCGTCCAGCTCGCGGGTCGTATAGGCGAAGAGATGATCGAAGGCGGACTCGATCAGGACGCCCAGCGGCACCAGGAGGTCATTGCCGGAGGCCCGGAGGATGGCGAGATGAAAGCGCGTGTCGGCGCGGGTGCGCTCCTGCAGGTTGGTCGCCTCGCCCATCTCGCGGCAGGCCTGGCTGATCTCGGCCATCTGCTCGTCGGTGCGCCGCATTGCGGCAAACGCCGTCGCCTCCGGCTCGATGATGTGGCGGAACTCCTGCACGGTCTTGAGGAACACCTCACGGTCGGGCGAGGTCGCGTACCAGGCGAGCACGTCGCGGTCGAGCAGGTTCCAGCGCTCTTTCGGTTCGACCCAGCTGCCGATCTTGGGCCGCGATGACAAAAGGCTCTTGGCCATCAGCATCTTGATCGCCTCGCGCACCGCCGAGCGACTGACATCGAAGGTTTCAGACCATTTCGCTTCGTTGGGCAGGATGGTGCCGGGCGGATAGTCGCCGCGCACGATCCTGAGGCCGATTTCGCTCGCCAGCGAGGTGTGCACGCTGGCGCCGGGGATGCGCGGCGCATCGGGCCGCCGAACGCCCGCCAGACGCTCGGCGAACGCCGTTTTCGCCGGCGGCTTTTTTTCGTTATTCGGCTTTGCGTCGCGCATATATCCAGAAAGTCCGGTTTTCAGAAGCTGTCAAGCACGGCAAAGCCCGCTTTGCCTCAAGGTGCCAGGATGTGCACAGCTCAACCTGTGTTTGTCGCCGCTCACGCGTTTTTGACGTATTTGCGCCAGCTATGTTCGGGCCGGAAGCCCAGCACGTCCCGCGCCTTGCGGTTCGACAGCAGCGTCTCGAATTCACCGAGCTCGGCCTTCACCGGCACGCCTGGATAAAAGCGCTTCAGGAGTTCGGCCGTCGGCAGGTCGGACGAGGTGTCGTCATTGGCGGCGTTGAACACCTGATAGCCCAGTCCGTCCTTCTCGATGGCGCGCAAGGTGATCTGGCCGAGATCGCGGGCATCGATATAGCTCCAGGCGATGCGCTTGCGAAAACCTGGATCGGCGAACCATTTTGGGAACAGCGCATATTCATGCGGCTCGATGACGTTGCCGATGCGCAGCGCATAGATGTCGAAGCCGCTGCGCAGCCCAAAGGCGCGTGCGGTCTTCTCGTTGACGATCTTCGACAGCGCGTAAGAGTCCATCGGATCGACATCATAGTCCTCATCCAGCGGAAAATGTGTCGGGTTGCGCGGTTCGTTGGCGAAGACCAGGCCGTAGGTCGTCTCGCTGGAGGCGATGATCACCTTGCGGATGCCGAGCTTCACCGCCGCCTCGATCACATTGTAGGTGCCCATCGCATTGATGCGGAACACCTCGTTGTCGGGCGTGATCATGATGCGCGGGATGGCGGCGAAATGCACCACGGCGTCGACCGGCTGCGCCCGCAGTGACGGGTCGAATTCATGCAGCCCCGCATAGCTCGACAGCGCATTGAAAACCTGGCCGCTGTCGGTGATGTCGGTGATCAAAGTGCGCACCTTCGGGTTGTCGAGCGGCCTGGTGTCGATGTTGAGCACCTGGCAGCCATGCTCGACCAGATACTGCACGACGTGACGGCCGGCCTTGCCGCTGCCGCCGGTAAACATGATCCGCTTCGTCATTTTGCTCTCCACATCGCTCGGGAATTATGTGTATTGTCAGACAATATGGGGCTGCGCAATCGCCTGCCAAGCGCGATCGGCGAAAACCTTCTCAAGCAATCGCCCGCCGGCCGGTCGCGCCCGGCGCCGATCATCAACAAAGACAGGGACGAAACGACATGACCACCACCGCTGCCCGCGAAAACATCGGTTTCATCGGCCTCGGCCTGATGGGGCACGGCATCGCCAAGAACATCGTCGACAAGGGCTATCCGCTCACCTTCCTCGGCCGCAAGAACCGCAAGCCGGCGGAAGACCTGCTCGGTCGCGGCGCAAAGGAAGCGGCCACGTCCAAAGAGGTGGCGGCCGCCTCCGACATCGTCTTCATCTGCGTCACCGGCTCGCGCGAGGTGGAGGCGATCATCCGCGGTCCTGGCGGGCTGAAGGAGGGCTTGCGGAAAGGCTCCGTGGTGGTCGATTGCTCGACGGCCGACCCGACATCCACCGTTGCCTTGGCCGCCGAGCTCAAGGCGCTCGGCGTCGACTATGTCGACGCGCCGCTCAGCCGCACGCCGAAGGAGGCCTGGGAAGGCACGCTCGACGCCATGGTCGGCGCGCCCGACGCGGTGTTCGCCCGGCTGAAGCCGGTGATCGAAACCTGGGCCGGCCGCATCGTCCATATCGGCGACACCGGCGACGGCCACCGCATGAAGCTGCTCAACAATTTCATCTCGCTGGGCTACGCGGCGATCTATTCGGAGGCGCTGGCGCTGGCCGAGAAGGTCGGCATCTCGCCGCCGCGCTTCGACAGCGTGATCCGCAACGGCCGCATGGATTGCGGCTTCTACCAGACCTTCATGCGCTGGACGCTGGACGGCGACCGCGACGCCCACAAATTCTCCATCGCCAATGCCTTCAAGGACCTTACCTATCTGGAATCGATGGCGGGCGCGGCCGGCATTGCCAACCCGCTCGGCAACGCCACCAAGAACTCGTTCGCGACCGCCTTCGCCGCGGGGCCGGCCGAACAGTATGTGCCGATGCTGGCCACCCATATCGGCAAGCTCAACGGCGTCGACCTGATGCCGTCGAAGGATGGCGTGAAGCAGAAGATCTGACGCCGCCGGCGCAAGGCTTCTCAGCGCCGCGACCGCTCGATCACCTCGTCGGTGTTGGCGAGCAGCCTGTGCACCGCGGTCCTGGCGGCGGCCGGACGCTGCAGGCGGATGTTCCGCTCGATCGCCTCGTGCAGCGACTGGGCCCGCCGCTGGTCGCTGTGCTCGCGCGTGACGAAGACGAAGAGATGGTCGAGCGCCGATTCGATCAGCACGCCGAGCGGCACCAGGAGCTCGTTGCCGGAGGCGCGCAGGATGGCGAGATGGAACCGCGTATCGGCGCGCGTGCGCTCCTGGATGTGCGCCGCCTCTCCCATCTCGCGGCAGGCCTGGCTGATCTCGACCATCTGCTCGTCGGAGCGCCGCATCGCCGCGAAGGCGGCCGCTTCCGGTTCGATGATGTGGCGGAACTCCTGCACGGTCCTCAGGAACACCTCGCGGTCCGGCGAGGTCGCGTACCAGGCGAGCACGTCGCGGTCGAGCAGGTTCCAGCGTTCCCTCGGCTCGACCCAGCTGCCGATCTTCGGGCGCGACGCAAGCAGGCTCTTGGCCATCAGCATCTTGATGGCCTCGCGCACCGCCGAGCGGCTGACATTGAAGGTTTCCGACCATTTGGCTTCGTTGGGCAGGATGGCGCCTGGCGGATAGTCGCCGCGCACGATCCTGAGGCCGATCTCGCCGGCCAGCGAAGCATGCACGCTGAGACCGGCAATCCGCGTCGCCTCGGACCTGCGGATCGTGGCCGGCTGCGCCGGCTCGGCTAGGCGCTTGCCTGACTTTTCCCGTGGCATCCGCGTTCCGGTGCCTCCCGTCGCGGGCGGAAGTTGCCCGCGAAACATCCGCCAGAAATTCGGGCGCGCGAAGCCTGTCGCCTCTTGCCGGGGCAAAGGCCGCGTTCAGCGTCCGAGGGAAAGGTGAAGGGGCGCCCGTAAAAGGCGCCCCCGCATCGAAGCCTACTTCTGGATGCAGGTATCGACCGTGTCCTTGGTGCATTCATCGAGGCCGGTGAAGACCGGATCGTCGACCTTCTTGCCTTCGATCAGGTCGATCATCACCGAAGGCGCCTTGTAGCCCATTTCGAACGGCCGCTGGCCGACCAGCGCGGTCACCAGGCCGTCCCTGGCGATCGCCACCTCGTCGCCGATGGTGTCGGCGGCGCCGATGACGAACTCGTTCTTGGCGATCTTGTCGGCCATCGGCTTGAACAGGTCGCGATAGGGCTGCGGAGCGCCGAACAGCGGCCAGCCGCCCATGATGCCGAACGCGTCGAGCTTCGGATTGGCGGCGAGGATGTCCGTCATCGCCTGCACACCCTTGGCGCCGTCGTCATTGGTGAACACCGGGCAGCCGGCCACCTCGGTCCAGCCGCCTTCGCCGGCGAGCGCCGACAGGCCATCCTTGCCCGACAGCGCATCGCGCATGCCCTGCGCGCGGCGCAGGATGTTGTCGGCGGCCGGATTGCCTTCGATGGTGCAGACCGTGCCGCCATTCGGCTTGGCCTTCTTGATGTATTCGCCGATGCGCTTGCCCATCAGATAGTTGTCGGTGCCGAGATAGGTCTTGCGAAGGGCTGCGTCTTCCTTGGCAAGGTCGGCGTCGACGGTCATGATCGGGATCGACGGATTGGCGCTCTTGATCGTCTGCGCAATCAGCGGCGCGTTGGACGGCGAGATCGCCATCGCCACCGTGTCCGGCTTGCTCAGCATGTCCTGCACGATCTGGGCTTCGCCGGCCTCGTCCGAGGTCGATGCCGGACCGGTGTAGAAGCATTCATATTCGGAGCTGGCGTTCTCCTTGTTCCACTTCTCGCAGCCCTGGTGGATGGCTTCGAAGAACGGGTTGTCGAGACCCTTCACGACAATGACGAGCTGCTTCTTGGCCAAAGCCGGCCCGGCGCCCAGCGCCATGGCGGCGACGGCGGCGAGCAAAAGTGATTTCCTCATAACGTTCCTCCCTTGAAAAAGACGGACACGGCGTGCCCGCCACACCGATCGGTCCGGATGCAAGGGACACGGGGATTGCCTCCAACGTCCGTGTCCTGGCCGGGCCGATAAGCATTTGCCGATCCGTTCCAGGTCGAATGAACGCTGGGGTTGCCGGATCAAATCCCCTGCCCCTCGCTTCCGCCGAACGGGCTATTTGCGCGGGCAGGTTGTTCCTCCGACGCTAGCTAATATCGGCTCGCCGCTGCCGTCAATTCCTATTTGTCCTACAAAACGGATTTTTTTACGAGTTTCGAAATTAATCGTCCGACAATTGATTGACGCCCATGTCCGCATTTGCCTAAATGGGTCTGTCGCACCGGCTCGGGAGGAGCTGGAGGTGCGAGGCCAATGCGAGCGCCGGCGTCGATGGCGAAGCAGTCGCAGGGCGAAAATGGGGAGGCTTAAGGCTGGTGTCGGTTCTCGAACTCGCCAACATTTCGAAGCATTTCGGCGCCATCCAGGCGGTGAACGACGTTTCGTTCACGCTGGAGGCCGGTGAAGTCGTTGGCCTGATGGGCGACAACGGCGCCGGCAAGTCGACGCTGGTCAAGATGATCGCCGGCAACTTCCACCCGAGCCACGGCACGATGCGCATGGACGGCAAGGAGTTGATCCTGCACAAGCCGGCGGAAGCCCGCCAGCATGGCATCGAGATCGTCCACCAGGATCTGGCGCTTTGCAACAATCTGACGGCCGCCGCCAACGTCTATCTTGGCCGCGAGCTTCGCAAGGGCGTTGGACCCTTCCGCATTCTCGACTACGCCGCCATGTACAAGCGCGCCGGCCAGCTCTTCGCCGAGCTGAAATCCGAGACCCGGCCCCGCGATCTGGTCAAGCAGATGTCGGGCGGCCAGCGCCAGGCGGTGGCGATCGCCCGCACCATGCTTTCGCAGGCCAAGATCGTGCTGATGGACGAGCCGACGGCGGCGATCTCGGTCAGGCAGGTCGCCGAGGTGCTGAACCTGATCCGCCATCTGCGCGACCAGGGCATCGCCGTGGTGCTGATCAGCCACCGCATGCCCGACGTCTTCGACGTCGCCGACCGCGTCATCGTCATGCGGCGCGGCAGGAAGGTCGCCGACAAGAAGATCGCCTCGAGCTCGCCGGAGGAAGTCACCGGGCTGATCACCGGCGCCATCGAGCAAGTGGCATGAAAGCACTGGAATTCTTGGCGTCTTCGGCGCCGGCAGGAAAGGTCGATAATGGCAGTCACCCTTGACCAGACGATCGCGCAGAAGCAGCACACTTTCCTGTCGCGCGTGATGTCCAGCCAGACTTTTTGGGTGGTGATCGCGGTCATCCTCGCCTGTCTGTTCCTCTCCTTCGCCACCGACGCCTTCGCCACGCAGAAGAACCTCTACAACATCACCCGCAACATCACCTTCGTCGCCATCGTCGCGCTCGGCATGACCTTCGTCATCATCACCGGCGGCATCGACCTGTCGGTCGGCTCTGTGCTGTGCCTGTGCTCGATGGTGCTGGCCGTCACCATGCATGCCGGCTATTCGATCGAGGTCGGCATCCTGGCCACAATCGTCACCGCGCTCGCCATCGGCGCCTTCAACGGCGTGCTCATCGCCTATCTGGGCTTCCCGCCCTTCGTGGTGACGCTCGGCATGCTCTCGGTCGCCCGCAGCCTCGCCATGGTGGCCTCCAACAACACCGTCGTCTTCCAGTTCGGGCCGGACCACGAAAAGCTTCTGGCTCTGGGTGGCGGCGCCTGGTTGTTCGGCATCGCCAACCCGGTGCTCTACATGATCATCCTGGCGCTGATCACCGGTTTCATCCTGCGCTGGACCAAGTTCGGCCGGCACATCTTCGCCATCGGCGGCAATGAGCACGCGGCGACGCTGACCGGTGTTCCGGTGCGCCAGATCAAGGTCGCGGTCTATATGACCTCGGCGCTCTCGGCGGGTCTGGCGGGCATCATCCAGACCGGATGGCTGGGCGCCGTCACCACCAATATCGGCACCGGCATGGAGCTGCAGGTGATCGCCGCCACCGTCATCGGCGGCGCCAATCTCGCCGGCGGCGTCGGCACCGCATTCGGCGCCATCGTCGGCGCCGCACTGATCGAGGTGATCCGCAACAGCCTCGGCCTGCTCGGCATCAACGCCTTCTGGCAAGGCACGTTCATCGGCGGCGCCATTCTTCTGGCCGTGCTGTTCGACCGCATCCGCAACTTCCGGCGCAGCGATTGAAGCGCAGCCTTGCCTTCTCCCCTTGTGGGAGAAGGTGGATCGGCGCGATAGCGCCGAGACGGATGAAGGGTGTTCCAGCGGAGTGAGACGCTGGCGTTCCCTGGAGCACCCCTCATCCGTCGCCTTCGGCGACACCTTCTCCCACAAGGGGAGAAGGGGGACGCCCCCTATCGCTCAGTCTGAAAATCTGCCCGGGCAGCCAATGCGAAGCGGCCGTCGTCCCTCTGTGCCTTGACGCAGGGCGGACGCCGGTCGCACAATCCCCGGGCAGGCGAAGGGAGGCCAGTCGCCTGCGGGAGGAACTATACCCATGACGGACGCGATCAGGCTCTATTGGGGCCGGTTCGGACATGTCTCTGTCCTGAATGTCGCCAACGACTTCGTCACTCATGCCCATGGCGAGGCGCATCTCATCATCTGGCTGGAAGGCACGGCTGGCGAAATGACCATCGGCCGCGAGACGGTGGGGCTGGGACCTGAGACCGCCGCCGGCATCAATTCCTTCCAGCCGCACAGCCACGCGCTTTCCCGCGACGGCAGGCCCGGCCTGTTCCTCGCTTTCTACATCGATCCCGACTGGGCGCGCCGACGCCGCGACCTGCCAGCTTCGGCGCCGCTGTTTGCGCAAGCCGCAATCACGCTGGAGCCGTGGCTGCATCAGGCGGCGGCGAACCTGCTCGATCACCTTGCCGACAATGAAAGCATCGACGACGTTGCCAACTACGAGATCGAGCGCTTCATCGACAGCGTGCTCGACGCCGCGGACGCTTCGGCACCGCAGGTGGTACGCGCGCGCATCAACACGATGCTGGATTTCCGCGTCCGCAAGGCGATCCAGCTGATGAAGGCCAATGTCTGCGAGCGCATCTCCTTCGACGACGTGGCGCGTTCGGTCGGCCTGTCGAGGCCGCATTTCTTCGCTTTGTTCAAGGAACAGACCAACCTGACGCCGAACGTCTACTGGAACACGCTGCGCATGGAGGAAGCCGTGCGCCAGCTGCAGTGGTCGCAGGAGCCGCTGATCTCGGTCGCCTCCAATCTCGGCTTCACCACCCAGGGCAATTTCTCGCGCTTCTTCCGCGACCATGTCGGCGTGCCGCCGACGCTCTACCGCGAAGCGGCGCGGGCGATGTCTTAAACAGCCAGAAGTCGCTGTTTTTCAGACTGATTGATAGGCGCGCAAGACGCGTTGATAAGCGCAACCCGGGCCTCCGCCCTAGCCTCCTTGCCATCGTTGCAGGGGAACGAGTTCATGGCGAAAGTCACCATCTCCAGCGTCATCGACGCGCCGGTCGAACAGGTGTGGGCGCGCATCCGCGACTTCAACGGCCTGCCGGGCTGGCATCCGCGCATGGTCGAAAGCCACATCGAGGACGGCAAGGACGCCGCCATGATCGGCTGCGTGCGCAACTTCCAGCTCATCAGCGGCGCCCGCCTGCGCGAGAAGCTGCTCGACTTCTCCGACGAGAATTTCCTGGTCAGCTACGCGATCCTCGAGACCCCGCAGCCGATTACCAACCACAAGGCGACGCTGCAGCTGCGACGCGTCACCGACGGCAACCGCACCTATGCCGAATGGACCGCGAGCTTCGACGCCGCGCCCGAAGAAGCCGACAAGCTGGCCGAAGGCATGGGCGCCAACGTCTTCCAGGGCGGCTTCAATGCCCTGAAGAGCCATTTCGCCGGCAACGGCTAAATCAGGGAGCGCGCCATGCCGCTTGCGCTGCAGACCTTCTCATCCGTGAAAGACGCCAATGCGGCCCTGCAGGCGGCGGGCACCCGCTATCTCGGCGGCGGCACGCTGGTCGTTCGCGCCGCCAATGAGGGCGACGGTTCCGTCTCCAGCCTCGTACGCGTCACCGACCCCGGGCTTTCGCAGATCGCCGTTTCCGACGGCAAGGTCCGGCTCGGCGCTTCCGTCACCATGGCGGCGATCGCCCGCCATGCCGAGCTTGCCGCGCTCGCGCCGGCCGCGCGCGCCGTCGGCGGGCCGGCGATCCGCAACATGGCGACCGTCGGCGGCAATCTGTTCGCCTCCGCTCCTTACGGCGATTTCGCCGTGGCGCTGCTGGCGCTGGACGCCACCGTCGCCGCCGAGGCCGGCGAAATGCCGGTCGAGACTTTCCTGGCGAGTCGCGACACCAGCCGCGCCGTCGTCACCGCTGTCGGCTTTTCGCTGCCCGAGGCGGAAAGCTTCCGCTTCCTCAAAGTGTCGCGAGTCAAGCCGAAAGGGGTCTCGGTGCTGAGCATCGCGGCGCTTTTGCAGCGCACGGCAGACGGCACGATGACCTCCGCACGCATCGCGCTTGGCTGCATGGCCGATCGGCCGATACGGGCCAAGGCGGCGGAGAAGGCGCTGCTCGGCTGCAAGCTGATGCCGCAGGAAATCGCGCCGGCGCTGGCCGCGGCTGGCGAAGGCATCTCGCCGATCACCGACCCGATCGCCAGCGCCTGGTATCGCGCTGAGGTGCTGCCGGTCCATCTCGGGCGATTGCTGCTGAGCTGACCAACCGTGGGGGGACGCGCGTCTGTCCGGTTCATCCGGGCAGGCGCGCAGGGAGAAAAAATGGCAAAGGTACCTGTCCAATTCACGCTCAACGGCTCCGAGAAGGCCGAATTCATCGAGAGCGGCACGACGCTGCTCCACGCGCTGCGCGACAAGATCGGCGACACATCGCCGAAAGGCGGTTGCCACCAGGGCACCTGCGGCGCTTGCTCGGTCATCATCGACGGCGAGTTGAGGCTGTCCTGCCTGACATTGGCCGAGACCTGCAACGGCGCCGACATCACGACCACTGCCGGCCTCGCCGAAGGCGGCGTGCTGCATCCGCTGCAGCGCGCCTTCCTCGATGCCTTCGCCACCCAATGCGGCTTCTGCACGCCGGGCATGATCATGGCCGCCAAGGTGCTGCTCGACCGCACGCCGAATCCGAGCCGCGAGGATGTGGTCGAGGCGCTGTCCGGCAACATCTGCCGCTGCACCGGCTACGAGCCGATCATCCAGGCGGTGCTGACCGCCGCGCGCGCCAATTCGCAGAGCGCCGCCTGAGGGGACGAGCCATGGAACTGCGCAAGGACTATTTCGCCGATGTCCGCAAGGACGGCCTCAACGAGATCGGCCAACCGCGGCCGCGGCTAGATTCCCCCGGCCATGTCACCGGCCAGACCGCCTATTTCGCCGATCGCAATTTCCCCGGCATGCTGCATCTGAAGATGGTGCGCAGCCCGCATCATCACGCCCGCATCCGTTCCGTCGACACTTCAGAGGCGGAGAAACATCCGGGCGTCGTGCGCGTGCTGACCGCCAAGGACGTGCCGCACAACGTCTACACCATCCTGATCCTGATCCAGATCGGCCCGGAGGACGAAACGGTGCTCGCCGACGGCAAGGTGCGCTGGAAGGGCGAGGCCGTGGTGGCGGTGCTGGCCGAGACCGAGCGCGCGGCGCAGGAAGCCGCCGCCAAGGTCAAGGTCGACTACGAGGTGCTGCCCGCCGTCTTCGACATGGAGGAAGCGCTGAAGCCCGGCGCGCCGATCGTCAACGAATATCACGGCCGCAACTACTACCTCTATGACAGCGGCGACTGCCGCAAGGTGCGCTTCGGCGATGTCGAGGCGGGTTTTGCCGAGGCCGACCACATCCTCGAGCAGACGTACCAGTCCTCGCCCATCGAGCATGCGCCGACCGAGACGACCGGCTGCATTGTGGCGCCCGAGGGCAACGACCGCTTCGCCTGCTATACCAACACCCAGGCGATGTTCTTCACGCTCGACAACGCCTCGATCATCCTGCAGATGCCTGGCAGCAAGCTGCATTTCGTCGGCGGCACCGTCGGCGGCGGTTTTGGCGGCAAGGTCGACGTCATCGTCGAACCTATCGCCATCCTGGCAGCCAAGCTAACCGGACGTCCGGTCTCATTCATCTACAGCCGCGAGGAGGAGATGCAGATCTCCTCGCCGCGCGCTGCCGAGAAGGTCGTCATCAAGGACGGCGTCATGAAGGACGGCCGCATCGTAGCCCGCAAGGTGACCGGCTACACCGATGCCGGCGCCTATTCGCGCCATTCGCCTTACGGCGCGCAGAAAGGGGCGGCGCACTACCCGGGCCCTTACACGATTCCCAATGTCTGGATCGACACCTACTGCGTCTACACCAACCGCACCCCCTCCTCCGCCATGCGCGGCTTCGGCGTCACCATCGGCGACTTCGCGCTGGAGGTGCAGATGGACAAGCTGGCGCGGCTGATCGCCATGGATCCGCTCGAGTTCCGCTTCATCAACGCCTACCGCGACGGCGACATGAAGGCGCATCGCCAGCTGACCGAGGGTGCGGCGCTGATCGAATGCATGCAGGAAGCCTCGCGCGCCGCAAACTGGCCGGTGGCGGATAAATACATGGCGATGTCCTCCTACAGGAAGGGAGCCTGAGATGGCGATCCGGCGTGGACGCGGCGTCGCCGCGATCAACTATCCGACGGGCATGAATCTCGGCGGCGACCCGACCCAGGCGCTGGTTCACTCGACGCCGACCGGCAATTTCATGGTGACGCTGTCGAGCGTCGATCTGGGCCAGGGCATGAAGCAGATCATGGCGCAGATCTGCGCCGAGACGATCGGCGTGCCGACCGACCGCGTCATCGTCGACACCGCCGACACCGACACCGGCCCGCACTGCATGGGCACCTTCGCCTCGCGCGGCACGCACCGCGCCGGCAATGCCGTCATCCAGGCGGCCAGGGAAGCCCGCCAGGTGATGCTGGAAGTGGCGGCCGAAGAGCTGGAGGTGAACGCTTCCGACCTCGAAACCGACGGCCAGGGCAACATATTGGTGAAGGGCGCGCCGCAGAAATCGATCTCGATCTTCGACGTCGCGCTGTCGGCGCATTTCAAGCGCGGCCGCTCGATCTCCGGCCGCGGCATGTTCCTGATCCCGCGCTCCTACCCGGAGAAGGAGACCGGCGCGATGAAGCCCTCGACCTGCTATGCCCACGCCTGCACGGTGGCCGAGGTCGAGGTCGACGACGAAACCGGCGAGGTGACGGTGCTTAGCGTGAAGAACGTCTTCGAGATCGGCCGCGCGCTGAACCCTAAGATGGTCGAGCAGCAGTTGGTCGGCGGCTCCTGGATGGGCATCAGCCACGCGCTCTATGAGACGACCGAGCCCTATTATCCGAACCGCGACCATGGCGGCACCGACTTCAACCAGTATCTGATGCCGGGTCCTGGCGACCTCGCCGAGACCGAGATCATCGTGCTGGAGCGCCCGTCCGCCGATGGCCCGTTCGGTGCCAAGGGACCGGGCGAGATGTGCGCCAACCCGCAGATTCCGGCCGTTGCCAATGCCGTCTTCGACGCCGTCGGCGTGCGCATCGACACGTTGCCGATCACGCCCGAGCGCATCCTGCGCGCGCTGAAGGCGCTAGCGGCGGGCTGAGCAAGAAGATGGCTCGCGCCGATGCCGAGCAGACCGCTGCCTCACCGGAGGCGGTGGCCGCGCGCCTCGCCGCGTCGCGTTACCTGGCGGACGACGGCCTCGCGACCGCGATCTTCCTCGCGATCCGTCTGGGCAAGCCGCTGCTGCTCGAAGGCGCGCCTGGCGTTGGCAAGACCGAAGCCGCCAAGGCGACCGCCGAATTGCTCGGCCGCGAATTGGTGCGCCTGCAATGCTATGAAGGCATCGATGCCGCGCATGCGCTCTACGAATGGAACTACCAGCGGCAGCTCCTCGCCATCCGCCACGCCGGCGAGCACGAGATCGATATCTATGACGACCGCTTCCTGATCGCGCGGCCGCTGCTGCAGGTTCTGCGCGTGCCGGAACAGCGCGTGCTGCTGGTCGACGAGATCGACCGCTCCGACCACGAATTCGAAGCGCTGCTGCTCGAATTCCTTTCCGACTTCCAGATCAGCATCCCGGAACGCGGTACCATCCGCGCCGCGACGCAGCCGATCGTCATCCTGACCTCGAACCGCACCCGCGAGCTTGCCGAGGCGCTGCGGCGGCGCTGCGTCTACCACTGGATCGGATACCCAGATGCGGCTCGCGAGGCCGAGATCATCATGCTGCGCGCCGGCGACGTGGCAAAAGCGACCGCGCGAGCGGTGGCGAATGCCGTGCAGCAGATCCGCGCGCGTCCGCTGGCCAAGCCGCCGGGCATTGCCGAAGCCGTCGAATGGGCGAATGCCGCGACCATCCTTGAAAAAGGCGGCAGCCCGTGGCCTGAAGCCTTCCGCCGCGCCATCGGCGTGCTGATCAAGGACGAGGAGGACCTGTCCGCAATCGCGCCGGAGCTCGGGAGGATCGTCGAGGAGGCGTTGGGGTGATGAGTAATCGCAACGCGCCTATTTCGCAAGGTTGGCGGGCCAGCGCCCCCCTCTGTCCTGCCGGACATCTCCCCCACAAGGGGGGAGATTGGCTGTCACTTCGGCCTTCGCAAATCTCCAACGTTGAAGATTGGACGCCGCCGGCGAAACCGCTGATCTCCCCCCTCGTGGGGGAGATGTCCGGCAGGACAGAGGGGGGCGCGAAGGAATGAGGCGTGCGGAAAAACTGCCTCGTGCCGCCGAGCCCTTACTGGGCTTCGCCCGCTTGCTGCGCCATCACGCCTTTCCCATCGCCCCCGAGCATGTCTCCAGCTTCATGCAGGCCGTCACCCTGCTCGGCCCGAGCTCCATGTCCGACATCCGAGAAGCAGCACTTGCCACGCTCGCGCCTTCGCCCGACCGTCGCATCGAATTTGACGCGCATTTCCGCAGCCACTTCTATGGCGACGTCAAACCCCCGATCGAAGGCGAAGAGGATGAAACCCGCGTCAAGGACGATCGCGGCTCGCGCGACGAAGAAAGCCAGGCTGTCCGCCAGGAGAAAGGCGGCGAGTTGTCCTCGGCGCTCGAGCAACTGAGCCGCCGCGATTTCCAGTTCGACCCCGACAGCCTAGGCCCGTTCCGCGGCCGGCTGGCCTCGGCCCTGCCCGCGCGCCGCTCCTTCCGCACCATGCGCACCCGTTCGCGCGGCACGCTCGACCTGCGCCGCTCGTTGAGCGAAATCGTCAGTGCCGATGGCGACATCCCCTCGCCGCTGCTGCGCCGCCGGCAGACCGTGCCGCGCAAGCTGCTTTTGCTCATCGACGTCTCCGGCTCGATGAAGCTGCACACCGCCGACTACCTGAAGATTGCGCATGCGGCAGTGCAAGGCGCAGCCCGCGCGGAAGTCTTCACCTTCGGTACGCGCCTCACCCGCATCACCTCGGCGTTGCGTATCCGCGACCGCGGCCAGGCGCTCGCGCGCACCGCCGCACTGGTCGACGACTGGGATGGCGGCACTCGCATGGGGCCGACACTGCTTGCCTTTCTTTCGGTGCCACGCTTCGCGGCCTTTGCGCGCGGCGCGGCGGTGGTGATCCTGTCGGACGCGCTCGAGCGCGGCGACCATGCCGACCTTGAAACCGCGATGCGCCGGCTCAGCGCCCGCGCCTTCCGGCTGTCGCTGGCGACCCCGCTCGCCGGCGACCCGCGCTTCCGGCCGGCAACCGCGGCACTCAGCGCCATCCTCCCGGTGCTCGACGATCTGGTCGACGGCTCGTCGGTCAGAAGTCTCTCCGACTTCATCTTGTCGCTCGCCCGCCCCGCTCCCGCGGCCGAGACCATCTGGAAAAGGGTATCGTGATGCTGAAAGCGATCGACGCGCATTTCCACATCTGGCGCCAGAAGGACCAGCCCTGGCTGGTCGGACCGGTGGTGCCGCGCATCTTCGGCCCTTACGAGCCGATCCGCCGCGACTACCCGATCACGGAATTCCTCGAAGATCAGAATGGTTCGGGCGTCGAGAAGGCCGTCTATGTCCAGACCAACTGGGCCAAGGAGGATTTCGAGAAGGAGGTCGCCTTCCTGCAGAAGACCGCGGAGGAAACCGGCTGGCCGCATGCGATCGTCGGCTATGCCGACATGACGGTCGACGACGTCCGGCCGCAGATCGACCGCCTGATGAAATACAGGCTGCTGCGCGGCGTGCGCATGCAGCTCCACTGGCACGAGACTCCCGCCTTCCGCTTCGCCGCTTCGGCCGACCAGGTGATCGATCCCAGGGTGCGCGCCAATGTGGCTCAACTGAAGGATTACGGCCTCTCCTTCGACCTGCAGCTTTTTCCGGCGCAGATGAAGGACGGGCTGACGCTGGTCGGCGAAAACCCGGAAACGAACTTCATCCTCACCCATGCCGGCATGCTGACCGGCATGGAGCCGGAAACCACCGAAGCGTGGAAGGCAGGCCTGCGCACGCTTTCGGCGGCGCCCAACTTCTACGCCAAGCTGTCGGGGCTCGGCACTTTCGAGCATCGCAACGATCCGGAGCTGATCGCCTACATTGTCGACAACGCGGTCGGGATACTGGGCAGCGACCGGCTGATGTTCGGCTCGAACTTCCCGATCGAGAAGCTGTGGACCAGCCACGCCGAGCTGATCAAGGCGCACCGCGCCGCAGTCGCCAGGCACGGGTCGGAAGCCGAGGCTGATATCTTCTGGAACACGGCGGAAAGGGTCTATCGGCCGGTGTAGCGCGGCCTCCCCTTCTCCCCTTGTGGGAGAAGGTGGATCGGCGCGATAGCGCCGAGACGGATGAGGGGTGTTCCAGGGAACGCCAGCGCCTCACTCCGATGGAACACCCCTCATCCGTCGCCTTCGGCGACACCTTCTCCCACAAGGGGAGAAGGAAAAGCGCCTCACTTCACTTCGAACTGCGGATCGAGCGAAATCTGCATCGCCGTGACCAAGTGGTTGGTCTGGCCGGCCAAGCCAATGATCGAAACCAGCTCGCCATGCTGCGCGTCGGTCATGCCCTTGGCCCTGGCGGCGGCCGTATGCGAGTGAATGCAGTAGGAACAGCCATTGGCCGTCGAGACAGCGATATAGATCATCTCCTTGGTCAGCGGATCGATGGCGCTATCGGCGAACATCACCGCCTTGAGTTGTTCCCACACCCGCTTCAGCGCCGCCGGATCGTTGGCGAGCCCGCGCCAGAAATTGTTGACGAAGTCGGATTTGCGCGTCGCGCGGATGTCGTCGAACACCGCCTTCACCGCCGGGATCTTCTCCACCTCGGCATCGCCGAGAAGTCTTGTCGTGGCCATGGTGTGGTCCTTTCGGTTGAATCGCTGCGCAAGCTTTCTGAATCGCGTCCTCAACAACTGCAGCCAATCCGTTTGCCGGATTCAAATTTTCGGCGCCGAAGCAATGTTGCCGGCATCAATTCTCCTGGGAGTGGCCCGAGACCTCGGCGCCGGCGGATCGCGGCAGGGCCATGAAGCGGAACGACGCCGCGAGCCCGATCAGGCCGATGGCTGCATACGCGATTCTGAAGTCGGCGAGGTCGGGCGCCGCGTCACCCCTGGCGATCTGCGACAGGTTGAGGATCGCCGCCGCGACCGCCACGCCGAACAGCATCGAGATCTGCTGCAGCATGCTGGAGAGCGTCGCGGCCGAGCTCCGCTGGGCCTCGCCGATATCGGCGAAGGCAAGCGTGTTGAGCGCCGTGAACTGCATCGACCGCGTGAGACCGGCGACCAGCATCAGCACCACCGTCAGCGCCGACGGCGTCTGCGGCGAGATCGCTCCGCAGGCCATGATCGCCAGCGAGGCGATCAGCCCGTTGACGATCAGCACGCGGCGGAAGCCGAAGCGCCTGAGCATCGGCGTGGTCACCGCCTTCATGCCGAGATTGCCGAGGAAATAGGCCAGGATCAAGAAGCCGGCATCGACCGGCCGCATCCCGAAGCCGACCTGGAAGAGCAGCGGCAAAAGGAAGGGCGTTGCATTGATCGCAACGCGGAAGATCGTGCCTGCCGACAATGTCGAGACGGCGAAGGTCAGGACCTTGAAAGCCGAGAGATCGAGCAAGGGATGCGGCGTGCGCAACAAGTGGCGCACGGCGATCCAGCCGATCGCAACGCCGGCGGCAATGAGGGCAACTGTCGGCAGAATGCCGTCCTCGGGATGCGCAAGCCGCTCCAGGCCATAGAGCATCACTGCGAGGCCGAGCGAGGTGAAGAAGAAGCCCGGCCAGTCGAGCGGTCTCGCTTTCGAATCGCGATCGCCCGGCACGAAAAGGGCGACCAGCAGCAGTCCGGCCAACCCCAAAGGGACGTTGATGAAGAAGTTCCAGTGCCAGGAGAGATAGGTGGTGATGAAACCGCCGAGCACCGGTCCGACCACCGGCGCGAACAAAGCCGGCCAGGTGATCAGCGCCGTGGCATTGAGCAGTTCGGATTTGGGGGCGTTGCGCAGCACCAGGATGCGCCCGACCGGCGTCATCAGCGCGCTGCCGAGCCCCTGCACGATGCGGGCGCCGACAAAGCCGGTCAGGCTTTGCGAGAGGCCACAGGCGATCGACGCCAGCGTGAACAGCGCAATCGCGACGAGGAAGACGTTGCGCGCGCCAAACCGGTCGGCGAGCCAAGCCGACAGCGGCACGAACACCGCCATGGTCAGCATGTAGGCGGTGATACCGATGCTCATCGCCACCGCCGGCACGCCGAAGGACTGCCCCATCTGCGGCAGCGACGTCGAGATGATGGTCGAATCGAGCAGCTGCATGAAGAAGGCAACCGCGACGATCAGCGCCACGCGCCGTGACCGCCGGGCGGAAGTCGCCGGCTGGAACACGGCCTCGTTGTCGGGAATGCTGGTCATGACGCGCTGGTTGAACAGCATAAGGCCGAACCAGTCCAGGTGTTTATCCAACAAACTTTCGTGTCGGCCCGTCGCCTGTTATGGATGAGAGCGCGGGCCGGCCGAGGGAAATGCATGAAGCCCATTTATATCGACTACCTCAATGCTCTCGACATCGAAGCCCTTGCCATGACCGATGCCGAGATCATTGCCGCCGTCGAAGCCGGGCTCGTCGCCCAGGGCAACGGCCAGACGGTGATCGAGCCGCGCGTCCATCTCGAGCCGGACCCGTCTTTTCATGGTCACTTCAACGTGCTGCGGGGCTATGTGGCGCCGCTCGATGCGGCCGGCGTGAAGATCGTCGGCGATTATGTCGACAACTACCTGCACGGGCTGCCGTCCGAATTCGGCATCCTCAACCTCTTCGACCCGCGCACCGGCGCGCCGCGAGCCATCCTCGACGCCACCGTCATCACCGATATGCGCACCGGCGCCGTCACCGCCATCGGCGCCAGGCATCTGGCGAAGAAGTCGTCGAAGGTGCTAGGCCACATCGGCGCGCGCGGCACGGCCTACTGGAACGTCCGCCTGCTCGACCACCTCTTCGACTTCGACGAGATCCGCGTTCATTCACGCCGGCCGGAGAGCCGCGACGCCTTCGCCGCGAAGCTTGCCGCCGATCTCGGCAAACCCGTCATGACCGTGGCCGACTGGAAGAGCTGCGTCGAAGGCGCCGACATCGTCGTCGAGGCCTCGCGGCTGCCGGAACCGCAGCCGCTGCTCAAGACCGAATGGATCAAGCGGGGCGCGCTGGTGGTGCCTTACGGCACGATGAGCGCGGTGGAGCTTTCGCTCACCGACATCATGCAGAAGATCGTCGTCGACGACTGGGGCCAGTGCAAGGGCGGCAAGTTCGGCGCGCTGCGCGCCCATGTCGAGACGGGCCGGCTGAGCGAGGCGACGCTGCATGCCGAGCTCGGCCAGATCGTGGCCGGCCGCAAAGCGGGCCGGCAAAGCGACGGCGAGACGATCCTGTTCTGGCATCGCGGCCTCTCGCTCTCCGACATCGCGCTCGGCAAGGCGATGCTGACCAAAGCCGCGGAACACGGCATCGGCCAGAGGCTGCGCTTCGCATGACCCCGCTCGTTCTCACCGGCGCCGGTGTCAGCATCGAGGACGTGGCCGCCGTCGCGCGCAACGCGGGCAAGATCGAAGTCACGCCTGCCGTCATCGAAAGACTGGCCAAGGCGCGCGAGGTCCTCGACGCCGCTGCGGCCGGTGGCCAGCAGATCTATGGGCTGAACACCGGGCTGGGCGCCAATCTCGGCACGACAGTCGAAGGCGATGCCGACGCCTTCCAGCGCCAGCTTCTCGACGGACGCGGCGCCGCGGTGGGAAACGCACTGTCTGCGCAGCTCGTGCGCGCCGCAATGTTCGCCCGTATCGCCATGCTCGCGGCAGGCGGCTCCGGTCTGTCGCCGCATGTCTTCACCGCGTTCGTCGATCTGCTCAACGCCGGCGTCCATCCGGTGATGCCCTCGCTTGGCTCGATCGGCGCCGGCGACCTGGTGCTGATGACGGCGATCGCTCATACGCTGATCGGCGAAGGCGACGCCGACTATCAGGGTAGGCGCATGCCCTCGGCAAAGGCGCTGATGATGGCGCGCCTTGCGCCGGTCGGCCTGGCTCCCAAGGACGGCCTGTCGCTGATCAACGCTTCCGCTGTCTCCACCGGCGCCGGCGCGCTGGCGCTGACCGATGCGCTCTCGGCACTGGAACAGCAACAACAAGCCGGCGCGCTCACCATGGAGGCGCTGGGCGCCAACCGCACCATCCTTGACGCGCGCCTGCATCTGGCGCGGCCGGCTGCCTGCCAGCAGGTCGCGGCAAAGGCGTTGCGCGACCTGCTCGCCCGGGACGAGGTAGCGCCGCCGACCGCGCTTCAGGATCCGCTGTCGATCCGCTGCATGCCCTCGATCCACGGGGCGCTGATCCAGGCGATCGACCATGCCAGGCTCGCCGTCGAGATCGAGCTCAACGCGTCCGCCGACAACCCGCTGGTCCTTGCCGAAGACGCGCTGGTGCTGTCGACAGGCAATTTCCACACCGCCTCGCTGTCGCTGGCCTTCGAGACGCTGGGCCTCGCGATCGCCCAATGTGCGGCGGCTTCCGCCGCCCGCTTCATCCAGCTCACCGGCTCAACCCGCCACGGCCTGCCGAAATACCTGTCGCCGGTTGGCGGCGCTTCCGCCGGCTTCGTGCCGCTGCAGAAGACGGTGACGGCGATCCTGGCCGCCATCCGCCACAAGGCCAATCCGGTGATGCTCGACTTCCTGCCCGTGTCCGAGGGCGTTGAGGACCACGCCACGCAGACGCCGCTTGCCGTCGCCAAATGCGCCGAGATGATCGTGCTGTGGCGGCGCCTGATCGCCCTCGAGCTGATGGCAGCGGCGCAGGCGATCGACCTGCGCGAAGGGCTGACGCTGGCGCCCGCCACCGGCACGATCCACGCGGCCGTCCGCGCCCATGTGCCGACGCTCAAGGAAGACCGGCCGCTGGGACCCAATGCCGACGCGCTCCACGCCGTGCTCGCCGATGGCTATTGGCGCCCTGCGGTGCACCAGATACTGCTTGCTTAGAGCATGTCTCCCGAAAGTGGGAACCGGTTTTCGGGATAAAGACATGCGCAAATCAAAAACCTAAAACGCATCGTGAATCTGAAAGATCGCGACGCGCTTAGGCTTTTTCGTCCACCTTCCTCATGAAGAGAGTGAGCTCGTCCGCATCCATATGCACGACATGCCGGTCTTCCGGATAGGCGCCGCTGTTGACGTCCGCGGCATATTCGGAGAACGCCGCGATCCGCTCCGCCTGCAGCCGGTCGTATTCGGCGGCGAAGTTGCGATAGACTTTCGAATGGCGCGGCATGTGACCGCGATTGGCGCCGAGAATATCTTCGGCGAACAGGTATTGCGCATCGCAGCCCGTGCCCGCGCCCATCGACAGCATGATCAGCGAGGTGCGCTCGGAGATCGCCTTCGCCACCTCGACCGGCACCACCTCGATCTCGGCGCCGATCGCGCCGGCGGCTTCCAGCTGCTTCACCGCCTCGAACACCTTGATCGCCGTGTCGGCGGTCTTGCCGACGGCCTTGAACCCGCCGGTCCAGGTCGCGCGCGACGGGATCAGGCCGACATGGCCGATGACCGGAATGGCGTCTTCTGCCATCCGCTTGATAGTGGCATAGCCGGCGCTGCAGTAGACCGCATCGGCTCCGGCCTTGTAGAGCCGGAAAGCCCAGCGCAGGAAATCGTCCGCCGTGCCGATCTCGAAGAAGTTCTCGCCAGGCATGGTGAAGAGGCTGGGTGCAGCATCACGGTACTCAGGATTGAGCACCAGCTCCGGCGGCACCGAGACGATGTCGATGCCGGCGCGCTCGGCGGCTTCGGCCTCATCGAGCGTCAACACGCGCAACATGGTCAGCTGCCGCTTGCCCTTCATGGCGCGCAGATCGGCAACGGTCGGTCTCTTTCGGCTCATCGATTGGTGTTCCTCATTCTTCGGGCGTTTGGCGGCTCAGCCGATTTCGATCAAGACCTTGCCGGCCTCGACCTTGACCGGATAGGTCCTGAGGTTGACGCAGACCGGCGCGCCCTTGGCCTGGCCGGTCTTGTAGTTGAAGCGGCCATTGTGCTTGGGGCATTCGATGATGTCGTTCATCACCAGCCCGTCGGCCAGATGCGCCTTTTCATGCGTGCAGAAACCATCGGTGGCGAAGAACTCGTCGTCAGGCGAGCGAAAGATCGCGAAGCTGCGGCCGCCATGGTCGAAGCGGATCACGTCCTCCTCATCCACGTCGTCCACCGCGCAAGCTTCGACCCAGTCCGCCATCGTCTCTCTCCGGTCATCATCTTCCTCGGGATTGCTGCGCGACGCCTATTCGGCGGCCGTTGTCGTCATGTCGACCTCGTGGAACTCACCGCGATAAGGCTTGGCCGTCGGCGGCAGTTCGCGCTTGATGTAATAGTCCTCGTATTTCAGCTGCCTGAGCAGCACCGGCCAGACCTCGCGATAGGCATGCCATATCGACGGGTTCGGTTCCGGCAGATCGTGCTTGATCAGCTCGTGCAGCTTCGGCAGCGCGTGATAGGGCACCATCGGGAACATGTGATGCTCCACATGGTAGTTCATGTTCCAGTAGATGAACCGGCTGACCGGGTTCATGTAGACGGTGCGCGTGTTGAGCCGGTGGTCGGTGACGTTGTCGGCGAGCCCGATATGTTGCAAAAGCCCGGTCATCACCATGTGCCAGGTGCCGTAAAGGCGCGGCAGGCCGATCAGCACCAGCGGTATCCATGACCCAAGCGCGATCGCGACAGCGATCGTCGCGGCATACACGACCATGTGCCAGCGCGCGGCAATCACCGCCTTATGCTGTTCCATCTGAGGGATGTAGCTCTTCTCGTCGTCCGACAGCTCGCCGAAGGCCTGACGCACCAGCGTCGGCAGCGAATAGCGGAAGTCGAGGATGCCGGTGAAGGCGAGCGCCGCCTTGATGAGATCCGGCGGCCGCATCACCGCGATCTCGGCATCGCGGCCGACGATGATGGTGTCGGTGTGGTGCCGCGCGTGGCTCCAGCGCCACTGCACCGGATTGCGCATCAGCATGAAGGAGGCGATGTGGTAGACGACGTCGTTCATCCAGCGCGTGCGGAAGGCGGTGCCGTGGCCGCATTCGTGCCAGCGCGAGTCGCTCGAGGAGCCATAGAGCACGCCGTAGACGAACAGGAACGGCACGACCCGCCATGTGCCCCAGAACCAGACGATGCCGGCGGCGGAGCCCAGGATCGCGACAATCCAGATGGTGGTGTCGCGGATCGCCGGCCCATCGGAACGCTGCATCAGCTCCTTGATGGTCTTGCGCGCCACGTCGGTGTGGTACCACTCGGCCGAGGCAAGCCCGGTCTCGATCGCCTTGCGCGCGCTCTCACCGACAAGGCTGTAATCGCGCTTCGTCCCGGCGGCCGTCATCGTCACCTCCCCGGTCGTCAAAGCCCGTTGGCGCGGAATTTCCCGTCGAGGAATTTCTTCGCCCGCGGCACGTCGTCCTCAGAGAGATGCTCGATGATCACCGGAATGTTCGGATGCTTCTCGCTGAGCCGCTTGAGATAGACGTCGTAGTTGAGCGCACCGAGCCCCGGCGCCGGCAATTCGATCTCACCGACGCCCCGGAACGTCAGTCCTTCATGCGCATCCGCGTCGCCGATATCGGCATGCTTTTCCGTCTTGTCGCTGCCCGAGCGCTTGACGTCCTTGGCATGCGCGATCTTGATCTTGTCGGTCAGCGTGTCGAACACCTGGTTCAGCACTTGATCCATGCAGTCGATGTTGTGCGCCTCGAAATAATTGGTCGGATCCATCAGCAGGCCGAGGCCGGGATGGTCGACCTGCGCGAACATTTTCACGGTCTCCTCGACCGAACCGACGACGTTGTTGACATAGGTCTCGAGCAGGAACACCGCGCCATGGTCGTAAGCCGTCTGGGCAAGGTCGGAAATCACTTTGCGGCATTCCTCGAACCCCTCCTCGGTCTTGTTCTTCGGATGGTGCACCCAGTCGGATTCGGTGTTGTAGGTGCCGGTTTCCGAGATCACGTAAGGGCTGCCGAATTCGCGCGCGTTGCGGATGATCTCCTTCAGATACGCCAGCCGCCGCTCGCGCTCGGCCTTGTCCGGATGAATGATGTTGGTGTAGCCGGACACGCAGCAGACCGGCAGGTTATGGTCGCGAAATGCATCGCGCACCTTCCGCGCCTTGTCCCTGGTGATCCGCCCGGCCGACAGATCGATATCCTTGAAATGCAGATCGAGCTGCACCGTGTTGAAATCGAGCGCGCGGATGCGCCTGGCGACCTCCTCGAGCTCGTAGGGGAAATAGCCTGTAAAGATCCCTGCCTGCATCATGAGGTGAAGTCCTCCGGGTAAGCGGTTCTGTCGTCGTGTCTTTTGCCTGCCTCAGTCGACAGGGACTTCGGCGAGCCTGATGGTCCGGCCTTCCGCCATTGAGCGGTAGCCGGCCTCGACGAGCTCCATGGTCTTGACGTTGTCGGCAACCGAAAGCGCCGGCGGCGTGCCGGTCTTGAGCGCATATTGCAGTTGCTCCATCACGCCGATGAAAGCATGCGGGAACCACATCGTCTCCCAGCCTGGGCTGACCCATTTGCCGCCGGTCGTCTCGGTCGAGGCGTAGGTCAGCGTCGAGGCTATGCCTTTCGGCCAGCCGATCGTGCCCTTGGCAACGCCCTTGGTGCCGTCGACGCGCCAGTTGATGTGCTGGTCGTCCTGATAACCTTGCTGACGCGGGCCGGACCAGACATCTTCCAGCGACACGGCGAGCACGCCAGAGGGAAATCTGAGCGTCGACACCGTGATGCCGTCGGAATGCTCAAATCGCGTGCGCGGATCCTTGCGCGTCAGCGTGGTGATCTCGTCCGGATCGCCGAACAGGAAGCGCAGCACGTCGAGGTGGTGCACGCTCATATTGGCGAGCGTCAGCCGGTCGTAACCGGCAAGGAAGGTTTGCCAATGCGGGATCGCGTGCATGTCGATCTCGGCAAAGACGATCTCGCCCAGCGCCCCGCTGTCGATGATCTGCTTCAGGACGCGCATCGACTGGTCGTAGCGCATGTTCTGGTTGACCGAGAGGATCTTGCCGGACTTGGCCGCCTCGTCGCGCAGCTTCACCGCCTCCTCGACCGACAGCGCCAGCGGCTTCTGCGCCAGGATCGCCTTGACGTGCGGTTGTCTCAGCGCATGACGGATCAGCGCCGGCTGCTGATCCGGCGGGAAGGCAAGATCGACGATCTCGACGCTGTTGTCCTCGATCAATTGCTCCGGCGTGTCGTGGACGGTCGAAATGCCCCAGCGGGCCGCGACCTTCTCGGCATTCGCCCTGGTGCGCGAGGCAATTGCGACGACGGCAAACCCGGCTTCCTTGTAGGCGGCGAGATGGCATTCGGCCATGATCATGCCGGCGCCGATGCAGCCGATCCGGTAGTCCTTGACCCGGATCTTTACGTCGGGCTCGAAACCCACGTCAGCCATCCATTCCTCCCGTCGAGGACTGGATATAACGCCATGGTCCGGGCCTCGGCCAAGGCCCGCGCCATCATTTCCCATCAGCAGTTACATCAGTTCGCCGCGATCAGCACCGTGCTTTCCGGCGACCAGCTGAGCACCACGGGCTCGCCCTCGGCCAGCCTGTCGGCGCCGGTGTTCTGGACGATGACCTTCAGCGTCTGACCGTCTCGCTCCACGAAATAGGTGCTGTTGTTGCCGGCGAAGATCCGTTTCGAGACCTGCCCTTCGAGCGTGTTGGCATTGCCGGTGTCGGGCTTTGCCAGGCCGGTCGAGATCTGGATGCGCTCCGGCCGCACGGCGCAGCTCGCCCTGGCGCCAGCTGGGACAGGCGCGCCGGAAGCGGCGGCGATGGCTGTGCCATCCGGCAACCTGATGCCATTGCCGGTGGCATCGCCGCGAAAGATGTTGGCGTCGCCGAGGAAGGTCGCGGCGAACTCGCTTTGCGGCCGGTCGTAGATCTCTTCCGGCGGCCCCTCCTGCACCAGCCTGCCATCGCGCAGGATGCCGATGCGGTCGCTCATCGTCAGCGCCTCTTCCTGGTCATGGGTGACGAAAATGGTGGTGATGCCGATCTCGCGCTGGATGCGCTTCAATTCGATCTGCATGTCGACGCGCAGCGCCTTGTCGAGCGCGCCGAGCGGCTCGTCGAGCAAGAGCACGCGCGGCTTGGTGACGATGGCACGGGCGAGCGCCACGCGTTGGCGCTGGCCGCCGGAAAGCTGATGCGGCCGGCGGGTGCCGAGCTTGCCGAGTTGCACGAGGTCGAGCGCGCGCTGCACTTCCGCTGCGATCGTCGCCTTCGCTTCGCCGCGCACCGACAGACCGAAAGCGACGTTGTCGGCGACGCTCATGTTGGGGAACAGCGCATAGTTCTGGAACACCATGCCGATGCGCCGCTTCTCGACTGGCACGCGCTCGACGCTTTCGCCGCCGATGGCGATGCGGCCGGAATCGGGAAAGTCGAAGCCGGCGATCTGCCTGAGCAGCGTGGTCTTGCCGCTGCCGGACGGCCCAAGCAGCGCATAGAAGCCGCCGTCCGCGAAATCGATCGAGACGTCGTCCAGCGCCTTGTGCGCACCAAAACTGCGGGAGACGTTCGCTACCTGGACGCCTGCCATCATTTCTCTCCGCCGAATTTGAAGAAACGCGCCGTAAGCAGCATCAGGGCCATCGACACCACGATGATGATCGTCGACACCGCGTTGATCTCGGGCGTGAATCCCTTGCGGATCGCGGCGTAGATTTCGACCGGCAAAGTCGTCTGGCCAGGCGTCGAGAGGAAATACGAAACCACGAACTGGTCGAACGACACGGCGAATGCGAACAGCCCGCCGGCAATAACGCCGGGCATGATCCAGGGCAGCGTGACACGGTTCGTCACCTGCCACTGGTTGGCGCCGAGCGAGCGCGCCGCCTCCTCCAGCTCCGGCGCGAAGGTCTGCAGCCGCGCGGACACGACGACGATCACGTAAGGCAGCGCCAGCGCGACATGGCCGAGCAGGATGGCGACGAGGCCGCGGCCGATGCCAATGCCGAAGAAGAAGATCAGCATCGCCGTGCCGGTGATCAGCCACGGTATGGCGATCGGCGGGAAGAGCAGCACCTGCAGGAATTTCTTGCCGCGGAACTCGTAGCGATAGAGCGCGAGCGACGCCATCGACCCCAGCACCGTCGAGATGATGGTGGTGATGACCGCGATCTCGATGCTGTTCCAGGTCGCCGCGATCAGCTGGTCGTTCTGCCAGAGCGATTGATACCAGTCCGTCGTCCACTCGAACGGCAGCTGGTAGAAGGGCGAGGCGTTGAACGACATCAGCGCCATGATGATGATCGGCAGATAGAGGAAGGCGAGCAGCAGCACGATGTAGAAGCGCCCGACCCATTCGAGGATGCGCGTCGTCGCCATCAGGCGGCCCTCCGCAGGACCGGCGCCGCGAGTGCCAGGATGATCAGCACGACAGCGAGCAGGATGAAGGACAGCGCCGCGCCCAGCGGCCAGTTGAAGACGGCGACGAACTGGTCCTCGATGATGGTTCCGTAGAAGGTGCCGGTGCGGCCGCCGAGGATGCGCGGCTCCATGAAGGAGCCGACGACCGGCACGAAGATCAGCGCCGCGCCCGCGATCAGGCCGGGCATCGACAGCGGGATGATCACCCGCTTGAGCACCTGCAGGCGCGAGGCGCCGAGCGAGCGGCCGGCCTCGATCAGCGAGTCGTCGATCGCCTGCAGCGTGAGGTAGCAGGTCAGCACCATGTAGGGCACATAGGAGTGCACCAGGCCGATGAGGACCGCCGGATAGGAATACATCAGGTCGATGTTGATCTTGAACGGCAGCACGGCGTTGAGCGCCGTGTCGAGGATGCCGCCCTCGCGCAGCACCATCGCCCAGGAGAAGATGCGCACCAGCCCATTCGACCAGAACGGCAGGATGACCAGCAGGAAGATCGCCTCGCGGCTGCGGCCTTTGAGCACCTTCGCCAGCACATAGGCCGCCGGATAGCCGATGACGACACACCACAGCGTGACCTCCAGGCCGAGGCGCAGCGAAGCCAGAAGAAGCGTCAGATAAAGGCTTTGCGAAAAGAAGGCCGCGTAGTTGCCGAGCGTGAACGACCATTCCTTCCCGGCCAGCGGCAGGTCGGTCATGAAGGAGAAGAAGACCATGGCCGACAGCGGCAGGAAGATCGCCACCGTCAGCCACAGATAGGCGGGAAGGAGAAGCGGTAGGGCCGGCTTGAGGCTGCGGCGCGAACCCATCGCAAGCTGGTCAGCCATTTTTTGCCTCTCCTCCCCGAAAGACGCCGGCTACTTCACGTTGACCTTCAGCTCCTGCCACAGCGCCAGGTATTTCTCGCGCTGCTCGTCGGTGATCGGCGCCTGGAACTGGATGCGCTTGGCGACCTCGGGGCTGCCCATGACCTTGCGGTTGAAGGCGTCCTCGGGCAGCGCCTCGACCGCCTTGGTGTTGGCCGACACCGGCGCGCCGACCTTGGTGACCCATTCGACGTAGAATTTCGGGTCGATCATGTAGTTGATGAAGGCCTCGGCGCCGGCGACGTTCTTGGAGCCGGCTGGGATCGAGAAGGCGTCGAGCCAGGCGACGGCGCCTTCCTGCGGGATGACCAGCGAGACCGGCAGCTTGAAATGCGTCTTGGCGCGGTCGGCCGAGCCGCTCCAGTAGGTGCCGATGTCGATCTGGTTGGAGGCGACCATCTGGTTCCAGTCGTTCTCCGAGCTCCAGAAGGTCTTGATCTGCGGCATCAGCGAGGTGAGCTTGGTCTTGACCGCGTCCATGTCCTTGATATCGTTGATGTTCTGGCCGCTGGCGATTGCCCCGAACTGCACCGCCTCGACGGCATCGTCGCGGATGATGACGCGGCCCTTATGCGCCGGATCCCACATCTCGTCGATGCTCGTCGGCGGCTTGTCGAAGGATTTTTCGTTGATGGCGACAGCGGTCAGGCCCCAGACCCACGGCACGCCATAGACCTTGCCGTCATGGTTGAGCATCGGCGAGCCGGCCTTGTCCTTGGCGATGTCGGCATAGTTGGAAAGCTTCGAGGCATCGATCGGCTGGATCAGCTTGCCGGCCATCGCCTGGTCGTTGAAGGCGGCATTGATCATCACGACGTCGTAAAGGCCGGGATTGGTCCTGAGCTTGGTCAGCATCTCCTGCTCGGAGTTGAAGAAGTCGTTGACGACCTTGAAGCCCGTCGCCTTCTCGAAATTGGCGACAGCCCAGGGTTCGTCGGCGCCATAGCCCTTCCAGTTGAGCACATGCACTTCTTCGGCGGCCCGAGCCGCAATCGTGAATGCTGAAACGACGACGGCGGTCGCCGTCAGAAAAGCGGTCAGTCTGGGCATGCGCATGGTTTCTTTCCTCTCATTGTTCGCCCGGTTTGCGAGCTTGTTAAGTCGTGGCCTCTTGCTCCTTGTCCTGCTCGGCCGCCGCTTGATCGCGCTGGGCAAGGAATTCCTGGATTTCGTTGCCGGTCGGCGCCGACGACCCGCCATGGCGGGTAACCGAAAGCGCCGCCGCCGCGTTGGCGTAGCAAGCAGCCCCGCAGGGCGACAGACCGCGCGACAAAGCGCTGACGAAGGCGCCGATATGGGTGTCGCCGGCGCCGTTGGTATCGACGGCGTGGACCGCGAAGCCGGGAATGGCGCGCGTGCCGCCGTCGGCCAGGCGAACCAGGCAACCATGCGCGCCGGCCCGGATGACGACACCTTTAGCTGCGGAGCAGTGCTCGGAGAGCAAGCGGATGGCGATGGTCTGGGCATCGCCGGCGCCGGCGATTTCGGCGGCCTCATCGGTGTTGCAGCTCAGCCATGTCGCGCGCGTGAGCACCCGATCCAGGATCGGCCGCGGAATCTCGGCGATGACCGGCGTCGGGTCGAAGACGAAAGGAATTTCCGCCGGCAGCTCCTCGATCCAGTCGGCGAGCGCATCGCGGCTGCCGGGATAGCTCAGCGTGTAGCCTGACGCGAAAACCCAGTCGCCGGGGCCGACTTTGACGGGAGCCATCATATCGGGCGTGAGCCGGCTTTCGGCTCCCGGCCAGGAGACGAAAGTCCGCTCGGCGTCGCCGCTGATCATGGCGACGCAATTGCCGCTGTCCATCAAGGGTGACGGCGGCGTCAGCGTCTCGATGCCTTCGGCTGCGAAAGCGGCGCGCAGGAAGTCGCCGTCAGGTCCCGTTCCCAACTGGCCACCGAACACCACCTTCATGCCGGTACGGCTCGCCGCGACCATCATGTTGAAGCCGCCGCCGGGAACGCGCGCGTAGCTCGACGCGGTCTTCTCGGTGCCGGGCGCCGGCAAGGCATCGACGTGATAGACGTAATCCACCACCGCGCTGCCGACATGAACGAGGCGCCCGCCCATCAGGCAACCTCCTTCCGGGAACCGCCCGCGACCCGCGCCGCGACGAGATCGCCGGCCAGCGTACGGACCTCGCCGAGGTCGATGCCCTTCAGGCTCGCGATCCGATCCTGCGGTAGCCGCGCCAGGCCGGCGCAGGCGCCCGCCATGCCGGCGGCGATGGCGCCGATCGTGTCGGTGTCGCCGCCGAGATTGGCGCTGATGACGGCCGCCCGCCACGCATCGCCTTGCGCCACCTCCAGCACGGCGAACGCCACCGGAACCGATTCCTGGCTCGCGACGCCGGTTCCGATCAGATCGACGATCAGCCCGATCGCATCTTTCTCCGACTTGCCGCGGACGAGTTCCTGCGCCCAGAGGATACGCCGGGCGATGTCGCCGCCGGTAACCCAATGGCCGAGCGCCGCACCAAGCTTTGCCGCCGCGACGGCATGGTCGGAAGCGGCGCGCCAGTCGCCGCCCGAAACACCGAGACTGACCGCGGCAGCGACCGCGGCGGCTGAGGCGATCGCAATCGACGTATTGTGCGTAGCCCGGCAGGTTTCCGCGACTTTCGCAACCAGCGCGTCGAGCGGCTCCGGCGGCATCAGGACGCCGACCGGCGCGATGCGCATCGCGGCGCCGTTGGTGTCGCCGCCGCGTCCAGCGTCTTCGGCCGGCACACCGTTGTTGATCGCGTCGATGGCGCGCTTGGTCGACGGTCCAAGCAGGTCGTAGCTGCCGCGCGCCTTTACGTCGCGCTCCCAGTCGAGCAGCGCGTTCACCCAGCGCGCGTGGTCGAAGCGCTCACCGGAGCTGACCAGGATGCGCCCAAGCAAGAGCGCCTGTTCGGTGTCGTCGGTGACGGCGCCGGCCGGCAGCCCTTTCGACACCGGATGGTCGGCGACAGGCGCCACGAAGCCCTCGACACGGCCGTAGAGCTCGGCGATGCGGGCGGGCGACAAAAGCTGCGTCGGCATGCCCAGCGCATCGCCAAGCGCGCCGCCGACGAGCGCGCCCATTGCCCGGTCCATCATATCGGCCGCGCCCATGCTCAAAATTCCAGATGCAGCGCGAAATGCGCCGGGTTGAGCAGGCTGGTGACGAATTCGATGGCGCGGCCGTCGGCGGCGCGCGTCAGGCGCCGCGTGCGCAGGAACGGCGTGCCCGGCGCGCAGTCGAGGATCGCGGCATCGGTGGCACTCAGCATCTCGATGTCGGCCCATTCCTCGCCATGATCGGGAACCAGCCCTGCCCCGCGCAGCGTCTGGTGCAGCGAGCCTTCTCGCAGGCCGCGCAGCGGCACATCTTCGAGCTCCGGCGACAGCGGCAGGCGGCTGCGCTCGATCGAGATGGCATGGCCGTCATCGGCATTGGTGCGGACGCGATCGACGGCGATGAAGGATGGGTTCTCGACACCGAGTTTGGCCGCGAGCGCGGCATCCTCGATGATCTCGAGCCGCAGCGTCCGGGTCTCGGCATTGGCGCCCGCATTGGCAAGCGCGCGCGACCAGCCGATCGCGTCATCGACCGGCATGCCGTCGAAGGTGACGAAGGAACCGATGCCGACCTTGGTGGTGATGAGCCCCCGACTGGAAAGCTCCTCCAGCCCTTTGCGGACCGTGTTGCGGCTGACCGAGAAGCGCTGCACGAGCTCGTTCTCGCTCTGCAGCCGGTCGCCGAAGCCGAGCACGCCGGAGCGGATCTCATGCTCCAGCACGGTCGCGATCTGCTCGGGCTTGCCCGTGCCGGGGGTGAGTTGCATCGCGCGACGAGCCATATCGATACCTGTTCATTGAACCTGTATAATCCTGTTCAATAGCGCACCTGAAAGGTGCGGTCAATCGCGGAAGCGTCTGCGGTGAAAAAGTCCGCGAGTGTTGCCAAACTTTGGGCCAGGGTCGCGTCAGCGCTCCTCCGGCGGCTTCAGCTGCCGGAACTGCATCAGCAGGAGGAGGTCGTAGACGATCTTCAATGCACCGCAGATGAGCAGTGGCCACGCCCGAAACGAGGCGGCGAAGAGAGCCCCCGCCAGGACAGGGCTTACCGAGGCGGCAAGACTGCGCGGAACCGACGTGAAGCTCGCGGCGGCCGCTCGCTCCGCCTCGGTAACGACGGCCATCACGTAAGACGAGCGCGTCGGCACATCCATCTGCGACAGCGCGGCCCGGATCAATAAGAAGCCAAGCACCAGGGGCAGCTTGGGCGCCAGCGCCGCCAGCATCAGGGCGATGCTGGACGGAATGTGCGTGAACACCATCGTGTTGACCAGACCGATACGTCGCGACAGCCGGGCGGCCACTGGAAACGAGAATGCCGACAGCACCCCCGACCAGAAGAAGAAGGCACCTGCGGCCGAAAGCGAAAGGTTGAATTGCTCGAACAGCCAAAGTGCAAGCAGCGATTGAACGACGAACCCCCCTGCAAAGGCATCGAGACTGAACAGGGCCGCGAGCTTGAACACAATATGGCGCGAAGGACCTAGCGCGGCGGCTTTCCCGGGGGCCGGCGGCGGACGGCGCGGGATCGACGCGTAAAGCGAGCCGCCCAGCAGACCGAGAAGCGAATAAAGGACGAACATGGCCTTGATGCCTGCAAGCCGGTCCAGGCCAACCGGGGCCAAATGGTCGGGCAGCGCGGAAGCCAGTCCACCCGCGGCGGCCGCGAGCGCGCCCGCGACACTGTAGCGAGCAAACATCCCGGTGCGCTCACGCTCGGTGACCTCGCGCGCAAGCACGGCATGCTCCAAAGGTACGAATACACTGACACTGCCGGCCGAAGGGTTGATCGTGCCGGCGAGCGCAACGACCAGAAGCAGCGCGTAGTCATCGATCACGGCGAAGGCCACGCCGGTGGCAATCATCAGGCCGGCGCCGGCCAGCAGGAGCTGGCGACGATCGTGCCGGGCGCCGAGAAGTCCGACACAGATTGTCAGCAGCGCTGAACCGAGCAGCGACGCTGTCGCGATGACGCCGACCTGCAGGGGAGTAAATCCAAGGGCGAGCAGGTAGACCGGCAACAGCACCGCGACGAAGCCGTCGCCGAAGTCCCGCAGGGCGCGGGCGCCAAAGAGATAAATCGCCGGATGAATCGGCTGCACCGGTCTGGTCTTTCTACAATCGTAGCCAGCAGCGACGTAGCTTCGCAGCCTGGCTCTTGGCTGGAGTGACGATATCATGCCGGGAGTGCAAGCCGACGAGATTGATCGTCGCTAAACGAAGAAGAATTCCTCGACGCGGCGCTTGGCGCTCAGCAGCGCCGGCAGGATCTCGCGCTCCATAGCTTCGACCGAGAAGCGGGCCGACTGGGTCGACACGTTGATGGCGGCAACGGTGCGGCCGGCGCGGTCGTTGATCGGCACAGCGATCGAGCGCAGGCCGGATTCCAACTCCTCGTCGACGATCGCGAAGCCATCCGCCTTAGCCTTCTCGATGGCCTTGCCCAGCGCGCCACGGCCGGTGATCGTCTTTGCCGTCCGCCGCTCGATCTTGGCTTCCACAAGGAAGGACTTCAGTTCGTCCGCCGCCAGGCCGGAGAGCAGCACGCGCCCCATCGAGGTGCAATAGGCCGGCAGCCTCGTGCCGACGTCGAGCGCAACGCTCAAGATCCGGCGGCCGGGAATGCGCGCGACATAGACGACGTCCTCACCCGACAGCACCGCCGCGTTGCAGGCCTCGTCGAACCGCCCCGCCACCTCGCGCATGATGGGCGTGGCAAAAGTCCACAGCGAAGCGCCGCCGAGCCATGTCCGGGCGACAGTCAGCAGGCGCGGCGAGAGCGAAAACAAGCGGCCCGATTGCGTCGCATAGCCGGTGGCGCTCAGCGTCAGCAGGAAGCGCCGGGCGCCGGCGCGGGTCAGGCCCGCCTCCTCTGCCATCTCGGTCAGCGTCATGCCGGCGGGATGGCGGGCGAGGATTTCCATCACCGCCAGCCCGCGTTCCAGCGAGCCGACATGGTCGCGCGATGTTGCTTCGTCTTCCAAGGGACGTACCAGGCTGGCGTTGACTCTGGGCAGGGCGCCACGATAAGAATATCACATATAAAACTTATGTTCGCAATGCGAACTTTTTCGCATCTCGGGAGCCGTCACGATGGTCAAGTTCCTGCCGCTGAAAGAGGCCGTCGCGGAGAATTTGCATGATGGCGATATCGTCGCCTTCGAAGGCTTCACCCATCTGATCCCGACCGCCGCCGCGCATGAGGCGATCCGCCAGGGCTTTCGCGACCTGACGCTGATCCGCATGACGCCCGACCTGGTTTACGACCAGATGATCGGCATGGGCATGGCGAAGAAGATCGTCTTCTCCTATGTCGGCAATCCCGGCGTCGGTCTGCTCAGGCGCGCCCGCGACGCCATCGAAAACGGCTTTCCGCGCGCGATCGAGGTCGAGGAGCACAGCCATGCCGGCATGGCCAACGCCTATGAGGCGGGCGCCGCCGGCCTGCCCTGCGCGGTGTTTCGCGGCTATCGCGGCGCGGGTCTTGCCGCAGTCAATCCGAACATCAAATCCGTCACCTGCCCGTTCACCGGCGAGGTGCTCGCCGCGGTTCCGGCGATCCGGCCCGATGTCACGTTCATCCACGCGCAGAAGGCCGACCGGAAGGGCAATGTGCTGGTCGAAGGCATCATCGGCATCCAGAAGGAAGCCGTGCTTTCGGCAAAACGCGCGGTGGTGACGGTCGAGGAAGTGGTCGACACTTTCGACGATGTCCACCCGAACCTTACCGTGTTGCCGAGCTGGACGATCGCCGCGATTGCTGTTGTGCCCGGCGGCTCGCATCCCTCCTACACGCATGGCTATTACGAGCGCGACAACGCCGCCTATCTCGAATGGGACGAGATCGCCGCCGATCGCGACCGTTTCCAGGCCTGGATGCAGAAGAACGTCCTCGAGGCCAAGGCAGGTGACTTTGCCGCCCGCGTCGGGCATCTGAGGAAGACCGCATGAGCGAAACCAGGGACTTGGGCTTCACCCCCAACGAGATGATGACGATCGCCGCCAGCCGCGCGCTGAAGAACGACGATGTCTGCTTCGTCGGCATCGGCGCGCCGTCGGCCGCCTGCAACGTCGCCCGGCTGACGCATGCGCCCGACATCACGCTGATCTACGAGAGCGGCACCATCGGCACCGCTCCGGACGTGCTGCCGTTGTCGATCGGCGACGGCGAATTATGCGAGACGGCGGTCACCACGGTCGCGGTGCCGGAGATGTTCCGTTACTGGCTGCAGGGCGGCCGCATCTCGATCGGTTTCCTCGGGGCCGCCCAGGTCGACAAGTTCGGCAACATCAACACCACGGTGATCGGCGACTATATGCATCCCAAGACCCGCCTGCCCGGCGGCGGCGGCGCGCCGGAGATCGCGACGTCGTCGAAGGAGATCTACATCACCATGGCGCAGTCGAAACGCGGCATGGTCGAAAAGATCGACTTCTTCACCTCCTTCGGCCACGGTGAAGGCGGCGACCACCGCAGGCGCCTCGGCATCGACACCGCCGGGCCGACCTTGCTGATCACCGATCTGGCGGTCTGGAAGCCGGACCCGGTGACCAAGGAATTCACCGTGGTGTCGCTGCATGCCGGCGTCACGCGCGAAGAGGTGCAGGCGACCTGTGGCTGGGTCGTAAGATTTGCCGAGGCGCTTGACGAGACGCCGGCGCCGACGGAACTCGAGCTGAAGACATTGCGCGACCTGCAGGCCCGCACCAAGGCGGCGCATGCGGGTACCGCCAAAGGGAAAGCTGCATAAATGACTGACGCCTTCATCTGCGATTACATCCGCACCCCGATCGGCCGCTTTGGCGGTTCGTTGTCCTCGGTGCGAACAGACGATCTCGGCGCCATCCCGTTGCGCGCGCTCGTGGAACGCAATCAGGGCGTCGACTGGGCCGCTGTCGACGATGTCGTCTATGGCTGCGCCAACCAGGCCGGCGAGGACAACCGCAACGTGGCGCGCATGGCGCTGCTGCTCGCAGGTCTCCCTCAGGACCTCCCCGGCTCGACCGTCAATCGTTTGTGCGGCTCCGGCATGGATGCCGTCACCATCGCCGCGCGCGCCATCAAGGCCGGCGAGGCCGAGCTGATGATTGCCGGCGGGGTGGAATCGATGAGCCGCGCGCCGTTCGTCATGCCGAAGGCCGATACGGCCTTCTCGCGCAATGCCGAGATCCACGACACCACCATCGGCTGGCGCTTCATCAACCCGCTGATGAAGAAGCAGTACGGCGTCGATTCCATGCCGGAGACGGGCGAGAACGTCGCCGAGGATTTTTCCGTCGGCAGAGCCGACCAGGACGCCTTTGCCGTGCGCAGCCAGGACAAGGCGGTCGCCGCGCAAGAGAGTGGCCGGCTGGCGAAAGAAATCACGCCAGTGACGATCCCGCAGAGGAAGGGCGATCCGGTCGTGGTAGCGAAGGACGAACATCCCCGCGCCGGCACGACCATCGAGGCGCTGGCCAAATTGCCAACGCCGTTTCGCCTGGGCGGCACGGTAACGGCAGGAAATGCCTCCGGCGTCAACGACGGCGCGGCCGCCCTCATCGTCGCTTCGGAAGCAGCGGCGAAGAAACATGGCTTGACGCCGATCGCGCGTATCCTTGGGGGTGCCGCCGCTGGCGTTGCCCCGCGCATCATGGGCATCGGCCCGGCGCCGGCCACGAAGAAGCTCTGCGCCCGCCTTGGTTTGTCGCCGGATCGGTTCGATGTCGTCGAGCTCAACGAAGCCTTTGCCTCCCAAGGCATCGCGGTGCTCCGCCAGCTCGGCATCGCCGAGGACGCAGCGCACGTCAATCCGAACGGCGGCGCCATCGCGCTCGGCCATCCGCTCGGCATGTCGGGCGCGCGCATCACCGGCACGGCGGCGCTGGAGCTGCGCGAGCGCGGCGGGCGTTATGCGCTTGCGACCATGTGCATCGGCGTCGGCCAGGGCATTGCGATCGCGCTGGAGCGGGTTTGACCGCTTCCACCAATCAATAGGGAAGGCCGACGTAGTTTTCGGCCAACGCCGTAGAAGCAGCCTTCGAATGCACGAGATAGTCGAGCTCGGCCTCCTGGATGCGCTGGCCGAACTCGCCTGTCTCGGGAAAGCGGTGCAGGATCGTCGTCATCCACCAGGAAAAGCGCACCGCTTTCCAGACACGCGCCAGCGCCCTGGCTGAATAGGCGTCGAGCCCGGCCTCCGATCGGTCGGAAAAGAATTCGCGAAGCCCGGCAAAGAGATAGCGCACGTCGCTGGCAGCGAGGTTGAGGCCCTTGGCGCCCGTCGGCGGCACGATATGAGCGGCATCGCCGACCAGGAACAGCCGGCCGAAGCGCATCGGCTCGGCGACGAAGGACCGCAGCGGCGCGATCGACCTTTCGAAGGACGGGCCGGTGGTGACGGCAGCAGCGGTCTGCGACGGCAGCCGGCGTCTGAGCTCGTCCCAAAAGCGATCGTCGGACCAGGCCTCGACGCGCTCATCGGCAGAGACCTGCACATAGTAGCGGCTGCGGCGCGGCGAGCGCATCGAGCACAGCGCAAAACCCCGCTCGTGATTGGCGTAGATCAGCTCATGGTCGGCCGGCGGCACCTCCGCCAGCACGCCCAGCCAGCCGAACGGATATTGCCGCTCGAACGTCTTCAGCGCGCCCTCCGGCACCGACCCGCGGCTGACGCCGTGATAGCCGTCGCAGCCGGCGATGAAGTCGCAGTCGACGCGATGCGTGACGCTGTTCTTGTCGTAAGTGACGAAAGGCGATGCGCCGGCAAAATCGTGCAGCGCGACACTGGCGGCCTCGTAGACGGTGACGAGCCCCGCCCCTTCGCGCTTGTCCATCAAATCATGCGTCACCTCGGTCTGGCCGTAGACGGTGACGTGCTTGCCGCCGGTCAGGCCAGTGAGGTCTATGCGGTGCATACGCCCATCGAAGGCAAGCGAGATGCCCGAATGCGGCAAACCTTCGGTATGGAGTCTGTCCGCGGCGCCTGCCTCGCCAAGCAGGTCGACCGTGCCCTGCTCGAGCACGCCGGCGCGCACCCGTCCGAGCACATGCTCGCGGCTCGACCGCTCGAGGATGATCGTCTCGACGCCGATGGTGGCGAGCAACTGGCCGAGCAGCAGGCCGGACGGTCCTGAGCCTACGATGACGACCTGCGAGCGCATCAAGTCCCTTCCCACATGTTCCAAAACCGCTGCGCACTTTTGGGCGACATGCGTTAGTGCCCGAGGCTTTCGATCTGCGCGGCAAGCTCGGCCGCCAGCCTCAGCGCCCCGGCCGTGGCCACCACCATCTGCGGCAGCATGAGCCACTCCAGCGTCCAGGCCGCGCCCGAGCGTTCCTGCTCATGCACCAGCGCCTGGTGCATGCCGGCAAGCTGCGTGGCGTTGAAGCGGGCAAGTGCCACCAGCGCCTCTGCCTTCACCGGGTTCTGCTTGTGCGGCATGGCCGACGAGCCGCCACTGCCCGACAGCTTGATGTCGGTTCCCGCCTGCGCCATCAGCGCGACACCCTGCCCGAACTTGCCGAGACTGCCGGTGACGAGTGACAGCCAGCCGGCGAATTCGGCAAACGCATCCCGCTGGCTATGCCATTGCGGCGCATCACCGAGGCCGAGCTTCGCGGCGAGTGCCGCGCGCACGGCCGACGCTTTGTCGCCGAGCTTTTCCAGTGTGCCCGCGGCGCCGCCGAATTGCACCACCAGGAGCCGGCCGGACAGTTCCTTCAGGCGCTGCTGGTGGCGCTCGAGCGGCGCCCGCCATGAAACGATCCGGTCCGCCGCCGTGATCGGGATTGCCGGCTGCATGCGCGTCATCGCCATCAGCGCCCTGCCCCCGAACTCCTGTTCGAGGCTGGCAAGGCGCACGATGTTTTCGCTGAGCAGCAGGCCGATATGCTCGACCGCTTGGCGCAGTCTCAGCGCCAGCGAGGTGTCGATGACATCCTGGCTGGTCGCGCCGAAATGCACAAATTCGCTGTGCTGGCCGCCGACCGCCGCCCTGATCTGGCGCACCAGTTCCGGCACCACGACGCCGTCCTTGGCGACCCCTGCTCTCAGCTTGGCTGTGTCGGGCCGGAACGCGGCCATCGCCTTGACGATCGCAGCCTCCGCCTCACGCGAAACCACGCCGCACTCGGCCTCCGCCTCGGCCAGCGCCCTTTCGAAGGCAAGCATCGCGGCGATATCGGCTTCCACGGAAAAATGTCTCGCCGCCTCCTCGTCGCCGAGCAGGCCGGAAAGCAGCGGATGATCGAAAGGCGAAACGGTCATGTCGATCTCGGTCAGCTGTCGAAGAAGACCGTCTCCTTCTCGCCTTGTAGATGGACATCGAAGACATAAGTGTCGCCCTGGCGCTCGGCGATCAGCGTCGGCACCCGCGCGCGATGCTCGATGCGGGCAAGGATCGGATCCTCGGCATTGGCCTTCTCCTCGTCGGAGAAATAGAGCCGCGTGTTGAGGCCGATATTGATGCCGCGCGCCACGATCCACAGGCCGATATGCGGCGCCATCAGCCGGCCGTCGCGGAACGGCACGCGCCCGGGCTTGATCGTTTGGAACAGGCAGACGCCCGTTTCCATGTCGGTCGGCTGGCGGCCCCAGCCCAAAAAGTCCGGATCGGCGGTGCCGCGCATTTCGGCGGGCGAATTGTAGAGCCCGTCGGCGTCCGCCTGCCAGATCTCGACCAGCGCGTCCTTGAGCGGCGTGCCGGTGCCGTCGAGCACCCGGATACGCAACTCGATGCGCTCGCCCCTAGTCTGCTTGTTGACCATGGTCGAGCCAAGGTCGTTGTCATAGACGCCGCCGATGCCGCAGAAATTGGGCGTCAGCCCGATATGGACATAGGGTCCGGCGGTCTGCGAAGGGCTCTCCTTCAGCCGGTCGAGCGACTGCGCCATCAATTGCCCTCCGGCCTGTTCTCGAACAGCGTCGAGCGTCGCCCGCGCAGCACGATGTCGAACTTGTAGGCGAGCGCGTCCATCGGGATCGTCGACTGCATGTCGAGCGCGGCGATCAGCGCTTCGATGGCGGCCTTGTTGGAAATGCCGCCGACGATCGGGCAGCGCCAGATCAGCGGATCGCCTTCAAAATACATCTGCGTGATCAGCCGCTGCGCGAAACCATGGCCGAACACCGAAAAATGGATATGCGCCGGCCGCCAGTCGTTCGGGCCGTTCGGCCAGGGATAGGGCCCGGGCCTGACCGTGCGAAAGGCGTAGCCGCCCTCCTCGCTGGTGATGGTGCGGCCGCAGCCGCCGAAATTCGGATCGAGCGGCGCCAGATACCCATCCTTCTTGTGGCGGTAGCGGCCGCCGGCGTTGGCCTGCCAGAACTCGAGCAACACGCCGGGCATGCCCCTGCCGCGCTCGTCGAGCACGCGTCCGTGGACGATGATGCGCTCGCCGAGGGCGCTCTCGCCCGGCCTGGCGAAGTTATGGATCAGGTCGTTGTCGAGCTCGCCGAGCATCGCGTGCCCGAACACCGGGCCGGTGAGTTCCGACAGCGTGTTGTCGAAGGCGACCAGCGCCTTCTGCGGCGAACGCAGCACCGAGCTCTTGTAGGCCGGCGTGAAGGCCGGCGGATGCCATTGGCGGTCGCGCTGGAAGAAGGCGCCGGTTTCCGCCGTCCGGTTGGAGCGGGACTCAGGCATGGGGGGCTCCGTCCATTTGCGCGAACACCTCCTTGGCGATCTTGAAGGCGCGGTTGGCCGCCGGCACGCCGGCATAGATCGCGACATGCAGGAAGGCTTCGCAGATGTCCTCACGCGATGCGCCGGTGTTGGCGGTGGCGCGCACATGCATTGCCACCTCATCGTCATGACCGAGAGCCGCAAGCAGCGCCAGCGTCACAATCGATCGCTCGCGCTTCGACAGGCCGGGGCGCGCCCACACCGTTCCCCAGGCGGCCTCGGTGATCAGCTGCTGGAACGGCCGGTCGAAATCGGTTGCCGCGTCCACGGCGCGGTCGACATGCTGATCGCCGAGCACGGAGCGACGGACCGCGAGACCGGTCCGGTAGCGGCTGGTGTTGTTGGGGTCGTCATCCATGGGCATGCTTTCCCTCAGGCAACGAGGCGACGAAGTCGCGGATCAATCTGACGAGCGCGTCGGGCTGCTCGATGCAGAGAATGTGCCCGGCGCCGCGGACCACCTCGAAGCGTGCCCCGGGAATGAGATCGGCCAGCCAACGGACGAGATCGGGCGGCGTCGAGCCGTCCTGGTCGCCGACGATGCAGAGCGTCGGCGCCGCGATGCGGCGCGCGCTGTCGGTGAAGTCGGCGTCGCGCACCGCAATGCATGTGCCGATATAGCCGGGCAGCGCCTGCCTGGTCAGCATGTTGCGGCAGCCGGCAAGCTCGGCCGCGCGGTTGGCATGGAAGTCCGGCGTGAACCACACCTTCATGATGCCGTCGGCGATCGCCTCGATGCCGTCGCGCTCGACCGTCGCGATGCGGCTGTTCCAGCTTTCGTCGGTGCCGATCTTGTGCGCGGTGTCGCTCAATATCAGGGCTTCGACGATCTCTGGCCGGCGGGCATGGAGCCGCTGCGCCACCATGCCGCCGACCGACAGGCCGAAGAGTATGACCTTGTCGAACCCGAAATGATCGATCAGCGCGCTCAGATCGTCGGCATGGTCGTCGATCGAACGCACGCCGCCGCCGATATCGGAAAGCCCGTGGCCGCGCTTGTCGTAGACGAGCATCGGCATTTCGCCGGCTAGCCGCGCGACGACGTCGTCCCAGATCCGGAAGTCGGTGCCGAGCGAGTTGATGAAGATGATCGGGCGCGAAGTGCCGGTCGCCTCGATCGAGCGATAGTGCAGCGTGACGCCGCCGATGCTGACGAATGGCACGGTTTCGATCCTCCGAAGCCACATTGCACCAGTTGGTGGCTCAAGAAAATGATCTTTGGCCGCGTTTCATTAACCTGGCTGTTCTGGCATTACCGTTCGTCCCAGAGCCATTCCGGCGGATAGCTATGACCTCAAAGCGCAACGTCCTTTTCATCATGTGCGACCAGCTGCGGTTCGACTATCTGGGCTGCGCCGGCCACAAAAGCCTGAGGACGCCGAACATCGACCGGCTCGCCGGCCGGGCCGTGCGCTTCACCAACGCCTATGTGCAGTCGACGGTCTGCGGCCCGTCGCGCATGAGCGCCTATACCGGCCGCTATGTGCGCTCGCACGGCTCGACGCATAACGGCGTGCCGCTGAGGGTCGGCGAGCCGACGCTTGGCGATCACCTGCGCGAAGTCGGCGTGCGCTGCGCGCTCATCGGCAAGACGCATATGCGAGCCGACGAGGAAGGCATGGAACGCCTCGGCATCGGCAGGGATTCCATCATCGGCGTGCGTATCGCCGAATGCGGCTTCGAGCCGTTCGAGCGCGATGACGGCCTGCATCCCTCGACCAGCTATGACCCCGATCCGGCCTACGACACCTATCTGCGCGAGCATGGCTTCGACGCCGAAAATCCGTGGGAGCATTGGGCGAATTCCGGTGAAGGCGACAATGGCGAGAACTTCAACGGCTGGCTGCTCGTCCATGCCGACAAGCCGGCGCGCATCCCGGAGGAGCATTCCGAAACGCCGTACATGACGCGCCGCGCCATGCGCTTCATCGAGGAGGCGGAAGCCAAGGGCGAGGCCTGGTGCGCGCATCTTTCCTATATCAAGCCGCACTGGCCCTATATCGCGCCCGCGCCTTACCACGACATGTACGGCAAGGCGGACATCAAGCCGCCGATCCGCAGCGAAGCCGAGCGCGCCTCGCCAAATCCGATCTTCGAGGCCTTCCAGCAGGAGCGCTATTCGAAGAACTTCTCGCGCGACGAGGTCCGCGAGACGGTCATCCCCTGCTACATGGGCCTGATCAAGCAGATCGACGACCAGCTCGGCCACCTGTTCGACTTCATGGAGAAGCGCGGCCTGTTCGAGAACACGTTGATCGTCTTCACCTCGGACCATGGCGACTATCTCGGCGACCATTGGCTCGGCGAAAAGTACCTGTTCCACGACGTCGCGGCGAAGGTGCCGATGATCGTCTACGATCCGCGCCCGGAGGCCGATGCGACGCGCGGAACGACATCCGACGCACTGGTCGAGATGATCGACCTCGCGCCGACCTTCCTCGACTATTTCGGCGGCAGGGCCAGGCCGCATATCCTCGAAGGCCGCTCGCTGCTGCCGCTCACTGCCGGCGAACAGACAAGTCTGCGCAACTATGCCGTCAGCGAATACGACTACAGCGGCGACGCGGCGCGGCTGAAGCTCGCCATGCCGGTTTCGGACTGCAAGCTCTACATGATCACCGACGGCCGCTTCAAACTCATGCATGGCGAAGGTGTCGTTCCGATGCTCTTCGACCTTCGGAACGATCCCGGCGAATTGCGCGATCTCGGCCGCGAACCGTCCGCGGCCGCCGACATCGAGCGGCTGCGGAAAATGCTGATGCGCTGGCTGGCGCTACCCAACAACCGCATCACTGTCCCCGACGAATGGCTGACCGAGATCGACGACAAGATCGGCCATTTCGACCCGATCGTCGGCTCGGGCGTGCTCATCGGCTACTGGGACGAGGCCGAGCTTGGCGAACAGCAGGAGGCGCGCCGCCGCTGGCTGGCAAGTCGCGCCCGAAAGTAAGGCTCCCGCTATCCCAGAGTGAGCCCTGCCTTCTTCGCCTCCTCGCGCAGGAACGGCAGGCCGACTTCGATGACGTCGCGCGGATCTTCCGCCACCGGGCGCCACACGGCGAGCCCGCCGGCAATGTCGACATCGACATGGTTCATGCTTTCGAGCGTGATCGCGCCCTCATAGCCGATGTCGGCGATCGCCTTCATGCAGGCTGCCCAGTTGAGCATGCCGCGCCCAGGCACGCCGCGATTGGCCTCCGAAACATGCACATAGCCGAGGAAGGGCGCCGCCGCCTCGAAGCCTGCGGCAAAGCTCTCTTCCTCGATATGCATATGGTAGGTGTCGAGATGGATGAAGATGTTGTCGGCGCCGATGCGCTCGATGATCCGCGCCGCGTCGATGCCGCGGTTGATGAGATGCGTCTCGTAGCGATTGCAAGGCTCGATGCCGAGCTTCAGGCTGCGCGACTTGGCGGATTTCGCGGCGCGTTCGAGGAAGCGGCAGATGCCGTCGATCTCCCTCTGCGTCGGCGCCCTGCCTGTGGTCTTACCGATCGTTCCGTAGGTGACGCCGCCGAGCGCCTCGCTTCCCACCTCATTGCACACCTTGAAGGCCGGCTGCAGGAAGTCGAGCGCTTCATCGGGCCGTTCGACGACATCGAGCGCGCGCGGCAAGCCGAGCGAGGGGATGAGTTCAACGCCATAGTGGGTGGCGAAACCGCGCGTACGCTTGGTGTCGAGCTCCTCGGGTCTGAGCAGCGGGATTTCCATCAGGCCGATGCCGAGCTCCTTCAGCCGGTCCATCTGCGGCTCGATGCGGGCGAGGTCCCAGACCGGGGCGATGGCGAAAGTGTGCAGTCCAAAGGTGTTCATGTCAGCCTCGTTGCTCGTGCGCCGCCGCTGCGGCCGTATCACCGCCGCCGACGATGCGGCTGACGACTTCGTTCATGTTGGTCCTGGCGGTGACGAGATCGGCATCCGCCCTGCCGTGGCGCAGCACGACGATGCGGTCGGTGACCGACAGCACGTCGTTCAGCCGGTGCGAGATCAAAATGACCGCGATGCCTTCCGACTTCAGCCGCCGGATCAGGTCAAGCACGCTTTGCACCTCGCGCACGGCGAGCGCCGCCGTCGGCTCGTCCATGATGACGAGCTTCGGGTTGAAGGTGAGCGCGCGCGCAATCGCCACCGTCTGCTGCTGGCCGCCGGAGAACGAGCCGACGGACCGGTTGATCGACGGCAGATGCGCGCCGAGCCGCTCGACCATCCGCGCCGCCTGGCGGTCCATCTCGGCTTTGTCGACGAAACCCGGGAACAGGCCGAACAGCCTTTTCGTCGGCTCGCGGCCGAGGAAGATGTTGGAGGCCACGTCCTGCTGCTTGGCCAGCGAAAGATCCTGGTAGATCATCTCGATGCCGAGCCTCCGGCGCTGGCCGGGGTCGAGAGCAAGGATGTCGTTGCCGTCGAACTCGATCGAGCCGGTGTCGGCGCGGTAGATGCCGGTGATGGTCTTCATCAGCGTCGACTTGCCGGCGCCATTGTCGCCGACCAGCCCGACCACCTCGCCGGCCGCGACCGACAGGTCGACGCCATGCAGCACATCGACCGCGCCAAAACTCTTGCGGATGCCGTGGAGCGAAAGGAGCGTCATACGCGCGACTCCTTCCGCACCTGGTACTGATCGATGAAGACCGCGAGGATCAGCACCGCGCCGATCGCCATCTGCTGGTAGTAGGACTGCACGGCAAGCAGCGTCAGCCCGTTCTGCAGGACGCCCATGATCAGCGCGCCGATCATCGTGCCGAGGATCGAGGCGCGACCGCCGAACAGATTGGTGCCGCCGATGATCGCCGCCGTGATCGCGGTAAGCTCGTAGTTGATGCCGGCCGTCGGGTCGCCGGCGTTGACGCGGGCGGTGAAGAGCAGGCCGGCGAGGCCGGCCAGTGCGCCGGAGAGCGTGTAGATGATGCGGCGGTGATGCTCGACGCGGATGCCGGCCGCGCGGGCAGCACTCTCACTATCCCCCAACGCCAGCGTGTGGCGGCCGAAGCGCGTATAGGCGAGCACCGCATGCGCGATGATCGCGGTGAGCACCAAGATGACGACCGGCATCGGAATGCCGAGCGGCCTGCCCTGCCCGATATAGACGATCTCGGCCGGCAGGCCGTAGATCGCCCTGCCCTGCGAGATGACGAGCGCCAGCCCGCGCGCCAGGCCAAGCATGCCGAGCGTGACGATGAAGGCCGGCACGAAGGCGCGGGTGACGAGCTGCCCGTTGATGTAACCGGCGATACTTCCAGCCAGAATGCAGGCCAGCACCGCGAACACCGACGGCCAGCCGAGATTGACGGCAACGAACGCGCCCGCCACGCCGGATAGGCCCATGACCGAACCGAGCGACAGATCGAGCCCGCCCGAGCCGATGACGAAGGTGGCGGCGATCGCCAGCACGCCGATCGTCGATGTCGCCAACAGGATGTTGAGGAAATTGCTGAGCGACAGAAAGAAGGGCGACAGCAGCGCCATCGCCGCGCTCAGCAGCACAAGCACCAGCAGCGACTCCAGCCTGATGTGGAGTCTCTCGACGGATGCGCGCTGCACCCGAGCCCAAAACCCGGGCTGCGCCGTTTCGGAAGCCATGTTTTTCACCCTTTGGGTAGGGGAGTAGGGGAGTAGGGGAGTAGGGGAGTAGGGGAGTAAGTCAGTAGGGAAGTAGGCGGAAAGCAAGGTGGCAGGGGCCAGATCGGAGAAGTGCAAACCCGTCGCCCACCTACTCCCCTACTCCCCTACTCCCCTACTCCCTTGCTCCCCTCCTTCCTCACTTCACATATTGCAGCATCGGTTCCTTGCCGGCGTCGAGCATTTCCTTGGTCAGCACCAGGGTCGGCACGGCGATGCTTTCCTCGACCTTCTCGCCGGCGAGCGCCTTCTTGACGTTCTCCACCGCCTGCTTGCCGACGAGATAAGGAAGCTGCGCGACGGAAGCGTTGAGGCGGCCTTCCTTGATCGACTTCACCGCATCGACATTGCCGTCGACGCCGATCATCGTCACCTGCTGGCCTTTGCCCGCCGCATAGACCGATTCCACGGCGCCCAGCGCCATAGTGTCATTGGCGCAAAAGATGGCGACGAGATCGGGATGCGCGGTCAGCGTGTCGGTAGCGATCGAGGCCGCCTTGCCGCGATCCCAGTCGCCGGGCAGCGAAGCCACGATCTCCAGCCCCGGCGCCAGTTCCTTGAGCTTGTCGGCAAAGCCCTTGGCGCGCTTCTGGCCGGTGATGTTGCCGGACAGGCCCTCGATGACCAACACCGGGCCCTTGGCGTCCTTGCCGAGCTTGGAAACGAGATATTCGGCCCCTTGCGCGCCGGCCGCGACATTGTCGGAGCCGATATGGAAGGTCACCTTGACGCCCTCCTTGTCGAGCACGGCCTGGTCGAGATTGTTGTCGAGGTCGACGATCTTGATGCCGGCGTCCTGCGCCGACTTCAGGCAGGGCAAAAGGTTGGTCGAGTTGATCGCGGCGGTGATCATCGCCACCGGCTTGCGCTCGAGCATCGTGTTGCAGAGGTTGAGCTGCGGCTCGGCCGCCTGGTCGCTTTCGGCCGCCTGCTGGAAATACTTCACGCCGGCTTCCTTGGCGCCGTCCGCGACGCCCTGGGCCATCGCACCCCAGAACGGATTGGCCAGCGTCTTCATCAGCACGCCGTATTCGCCGTCCTCCGCTTTGGCCGCGCCGATGGCCGATATCGCCATAGCGATGCCCAAGGCCATCGTAAATCGATTTATCTTTGGAACGAATGCTACCATGTCTTCCTCCCTGTTGATGTCACGCGCCACGAGCCAAAGCCAGGTGTGGCGCCACTCAGTTTCGACAATGGGGGCTATTGTCGGTCTCCTCCCCCGGAATGCGGGACGCTGCCTGGCGAGCCAACGGATTCCCGCATCAACACCTTGCAAGGCTCGAGCCGCGCTCTTGGCGGGCCGTCCTCGCCTTCGATCCTGCGAAACAAGACCTCCATCGCGTTGCCGGCGATCTCGCGCACCGGCTGCACCACGGCGGCGATCGCCGGCCACGTCACCTGCATCCATTCGGCGTCGTCGAAGCCGACGAGCGAGATGTCGTTCGGGCAATGCCAGCCGCGCCGCCGGAACTCCGACAGCGCCACCAGCGTACCCTTGAGGAAGAGCGAGTAAACCGCCGTCGGCCGGTCGTTCCCGGCTTCCCGCTTGCTGAAATAGTCGCGAAGCAGCGTCCGCAATGGCTCGACGTCGCTTTCGCAGAGCACGACGTCGATGCGGATGTCCGGCGTAAGCTCAAGCGCAGTTTTGCGAAACCCCTCGAGGCGGGCGCGTACCGTCGCCGCCTGCTGGCCGAGGCCGACGACAAGAACGTGGCGATGGCCCTGCCCGACGAGCGCGCGCGCCACTTCAGCGCTTGCCGCGGCGCTATCGGCCGAAACCGTGTCGAAAGCATCGTCGGCAAGCACGCGGTCGATCAGCACGCCCGTCATCCCGTTCGCCTTCATGAAACCGGCCGCGGGTCCGTGCTCGTTGCGCACCGGCGCCAGCACGACGCCGGCGACGCGCCAGTCATGCATGCGGGCGAGGATCTCCTTTTCGCGCGCTTCCGATTCACGGCTGGAGGCGGCGACGAGCGTGTAGCCGCGCTGCTCGGCGAGGCCTTCGAGCTCGCTCACCATCTGGCCGAAGAACTCGCTTTCGAACTCCGGCATGATGGCGCCGATGATGCGGCGCTTGGCCCGCCGCATGTCGGAAGCGAGCGGGTCGACGCGGTAGCCAAGCAGCTCGACGGCGTCGAGGACGCGCTGCGCGTTTTCCGGCTTCACCGTGGTGACGCCGGCAAGCACCTTGGAGACGGTCGCGGCGGACACGCCGGCATGGCTTGCCACGTCGTGGATCGACGGGCGCCGCTGCTGGGTTTCCTGTTGCGCCATCAATTTTCTCCCGAAGGCAAGCGGCCGCCTGCCTTCTTATCAATGTAATCGATAAATCGATTTTTCGCTGTTGTAAATCGTTTCATCCGGAGTAAAAAACGCAGATGTGATTGACGCGATCCAATCGCGCCGGGAGGAAAATAATCATGTCCGACAAGGCCTTGCCGCTGGTCATCAGCGCACCCGAACCGCGCACGCTCGACCTGATCTTCACGCCGGCGCAGTTGACGCTGTTTCGCAGCAAATATCGCATAGTCGAGACAACGCCCGAAGGCGTCGCGGAGTTGCCGTCGGATGTGCTTGCCGACGCGCGCTACATCGTCGGCCAGCCGCCGATCGCTCCGCAGACGCTGCAAAAGATGACGGCGCTGCGCTGCATCTTCAATGTCGAGACCAATCTCATCAACAACTTGCCCTATGAGACGCTGTTTGCCCGCGGCATCCATGTCGTCACCACCGGCCTGGTCTTTGCCGAGCCGGTCGCCGAACTCGGGCTCGCCATGGCGCTCAACCTGGCGCGCGGCATCGTCGATGCCGACCTCGCCTTCCGGCAAGGTAAGGAACTCTGGGGCGGCGACGGCAACCAGAGCGCACGTCTGCTTTCCGGTTCCGATGTCGGCATCATCGGCTTCGGCGATCTCGGCCGCGCGCTCAATCGCCTGCTGACCGGCTTCCGCACCCGCACCCGGGTCTTCGATCCGTGGCTGCCGCCTTCCGTGCTGGTGGAGCATGGCGTCGAGCCGGCCTCGCTCGACACGGTGCTGTCGCAAAGCGATTTCGTCTTCGTCGTCGCCTCGGTGACCAGCGAGAACCAGGGTTTTCTCGGCGCCGACGCCTTCGCGAAAATGCGCAAAGGGGCAGCCTTCATCCTGCTCAGCCGCGCCGGCGTCGTCGATTTCCCGGCCTTGATGGAGGCCGTGCGAAGCGGCCATATCGTTGCCGCAAGCGACGTGTTTCCGGAAGAGCCGCTGGCGAAAAAGCATCCGGTGCGCGCCCTCCCCGGCTTTCTGCGATCGGCCCACCGCGCCGGCGCGCTCGACGTCGCCTTCAAGCGCATGGGCGACATGGTGCTGGAAGACATGGACCTTGTCGATCGCGGCCTGCCGCCGATGCGCTCCAAGCGCGCCGAACGCGAGACCGTTTCCCGGATGCGCTCCAAGCCGGTCGACAGGAACTGAGGACTTAGACGAAGGCGGCAAATCCCCTAACAATTGGCTCGGGCATTTTTCGCCGCAGTACGGGAAAATCACGCAAGGTTTCCAGTCCCCTGCGGCAATATTTTCGCGTGGATCAGCGAAAACCTGGAACTTTCATCCAAACCTTCCGTTGGTTTCCGATCGTTGCTTCGACGATCGAAAGCAACAGGAGGATTATATCGTGAACATCAAGATGATCTGCTTCGGCGCCATGGCGCTTTCGATGATCGCCGGCTCGGCTCTCGCCGCCGGCGAGACCGGTACGTCGGCACTCGACGATCCGGCCAAGATGCAGCCCTTCTATACCGACTCCAGCATGAAGACGATGGTCGGCAAGGACGCCTTCACAAAGGCGTGGAAGGCACTTTCGCCCGAGGATCAAACGGCGATGATGACCGCGTGTGCGGATGAGGCCAAGAACGCCAACGCAGCCAACTCTCATCCGGAGTTCTGCAGCAGCGTCAAGGAGAACGGCGGCAGCAAGTAGGCGGTCGGCGCAACCATACGTAAGACGGCCTCGTGCGGGGCCGTTTTTTCGCGTTACGGACTTTTCCGAGTTTGATCAGGCGGTGAGATCGCCGTGGGCCGCCTCTTCGACGCCGTCACTGAAATTCGCCTCGAGCCAGGCGATCGCGCCGGCGACATCGGCAATGGCGAAACGTGCCGTGGTCTCGCCCTGCGGCTTCACGCGGATCGAGATCCCCCGGCGGCATTGACGGTCTCAAAACCGTTTTCATCGGACGTGTCGTCACCGAGGAACACCGGCCGCCTGCCGCTGAACGGATCGAGCTGCATGAAGCGCCGGATCGCGGCGCCCTTGGCTGCCTCCAGCGGCATCAGCTCGACACCTGCATTGCCGGCGATCACGCGGTAGCCTTTCGGCAGGCGGGCGAGCGCCGCCTCGACCAGCTCCGTCGCGCGGGTGAGCAAATGCGGCGCCGCCCTTGTATGAATGGCCAGCACCGGGCCCTTGCGCTCGACATAGACGGCCTGGCTTGCCAGCTCCAGCTCGATCTCGTCGGCAAGCGCTGCCATATCCGCCGGCTCGTCGGCAGCCTCGATTTGCCCGTCAGGTGTCAGCCTGTGCTCCAGCCCGTAGAGGCCGGCGATCCGCAGCTTCAAGGGATCGAACAGTCCGTCGACGGCCGCGATGGAACGGCCGGTGATGAAGGCGAGCGCGCCGTCCAGCCGGCGCTCCACCGTCTCCAGGAGGAGCCGCAGGTCGTCGCTGACCGACACGCTGTCCGGATGCGCGGCATGCTCGAGCAACGTGCCGTCAATGTCGAGGAAGAGCGCCCACCGGCCGTCTGGAAGGCGCGGCGTCAAATCTGTCTGAATATTCATCGGTATCCGGCTGCCTGTTTGCGTTCGAAGATGGAGACGACATTGTCGCCGTTGGCGACCGCCGGCCGTTCGGATAATGCGGTGACCCGGTCGAGCTCGCCGCGCTTCCTCAGCCGCGCCGCGTCGAGCAGCATGCTGCCGGCCCAGCGATAGACATTGTTGTCGCGCACGATCTCGCGCATGCGCCGCATGCGCTCGCGCTGCTCGTCGGGCCCCATGACCAGCGCCTGCCGCATGGCTTCGCTCATCATCGCCGCGTCGTAAGGGTTGACGATCAGCGCTTCCAGCAATTCGCGCGAAGCGCCGGCAAATGTGCTGAGCAGAAGCACGCCCTCTTCGTCGTCGCGTGCGGCGACGAATTCCTTGGCCACCAGGTTCATGCCGTCATGCAGGCTGGTGACCAGGCAGATGTCGGCCGCCCGGTAGATCTTGTAGACGTCCTTCTGCGAGTGATGCTCGGCCACGAGCACGACCGGCCGATAGCTGCCGCTGCCATAGCGCTCGTTGAGTTCCTCGGCGAGGCGCTGGCACTCCTCATGCAGTTGTCTGTAGGCCGGCAACGTGCCCCGGCTCGGTGCGGCGATCTGCAGGAACACCGCCTTGCCGATCATTTCGGGGTAGCGGATGAACAGTTCCTCCAGCGCATGGAAGCGGTCGAGAATCCCCTTGGTGTAGTCGAGGCGCTCGACGCCGACGCACAGTTTTGCGTCGGCAGGAATCCCGAAGCGCTCGCGGATGTGGGCGCGGCATTCCTCGACCGGCGGCAGGCTCTTCAGGAGTTGGACAGGCCATTCGATGGAGATCGGATAGGCGTGGACCAAGGTCGTCTGGCCGCCATAGGACACCGCGGCATCTGCACGTTCGATCCGGCTTTCCATGAAGCGGTCGACGCTCTCGGTGAAGTTGTTGGCATGGAACTGGGTGTGGAAGCCGATGATCGAGCTGCCCAGCAGCCCGTCCAGGATGCGCTCGCGCCACGGACAGATGCTGAACACTTCCGAGTTCGGCCACGGAATGTGCCAGAAGGTGATGACGATCGCCTCGGGCAGGCGCTCGCGGATCATGCGCGGCAGAAGCGCGAAATGATAATCCTGGACCAGCACGATCGGCCGTTCGTTGCGGGCCTCGGCAACCACCGTATCGGCGAATTTGCGGTTGACGGCCTCATAGGCCTCCCAGTCCGACTCGCGGAAGATCGGTCGGGTGAAGGCGATATGGCAGAGCGGCCACAGCCCTTCATTGGCGAAGCCGAGATAATAGCCCTGGTATTCGTCTTCAGTCAGCCAGACCCGGCGCAGCGCATAGGATGGATTTTCAGGCGGCACCTGCACCCGGTCGTCGTTGTCGACCACCTGGCGATCCGCGCTTCCGCCGCCATAGGCGATCCAGGTGCCGGCGCAGGCGCGCGTGATCGGCTCCAGCGCCGAGACCAGTCCGCTCGCCGGAACGACGAGTTCGACATCGCCGTTCTTGTCCTCGTTGTGGATGTAAGGCTCGCGGTTGGAAACGACGATGACCTGTGCGTCCGGCAGATCCTCGGCAAGAATCTTGCGCAGCGTCTCCGGCGACCAGGTGACCAGCGCCGCGTCGACCGACTGTCCGTTCTTCTCGAATTCCCGCAACACGTTGCGCGCGGCATCCGAAGCGACGTCGTCACCCGAAGCGGGCGAGTTCACAGCCATTGGATGCTGATGACGGTGCCTGGATACTGAAACGAAGATCGCGAGAGCCGAAAGTCCGAGACTCGCCAAGATAAGGACCCACAAGAGGTCGACGCCGTACTGTGTCATTGAATGCCAGGTTGCCTCAGGCTGTCCGCTGTTTTGTTTTCGTTCTTGCCGGCTGCGGACCGGTAGGCCGGTACGGGTTTGCAACGCACAAAGTTGGGATCGGTTCCGACATTTTTCGGTTTCCGGGCGTAACCTTGCCGGCCTTTGTTCTAGGTTCGCACGATGAGCGGCACCATGCCCTCATGCCGGTCGGCAAGGAAGGCGACGACCCGGTCGCCGACGCGCTGGAAGGTCAGGTCGACGGATTTGTCGCCGACGGTCAGATGCCGGAGCGTGAGTGTGTCGATACCGATCGGCAGCCTTGGGCGTGTGACGTGCAACTCGCCTTCCCATCCATCGATTTCCAGGCCGAGGCAGGCTTGCATCAGCATGAAGGTGGAACCTGCCGACCAGGCCTGCGGCAGGCAGGCGACAGGATAGGCGATCGGCGCCTCGCCCGGCGCCCGGATGAAGCCGCAGAACAACTCCGGTAGCCGCATGTTGAAGTGCACGGCCGACTCGAAAGTGCCGCTCATCAGCCGCACCACGCTGTCGCGTTCGCCGTAGCGCGCCAGCCCGACGCCGCAGAGCGCGGTGTCGTGCGGCCAGATCGAGCCGTTATGGTAGGACATCGGGTTGAAGAACACCGCGTCGTCGGCGAGCGTCCTTAATCCCCAGCCGGAATGGAAAGAGGCCGAGAGCAGCTGGTCGGCGACCATCTTGGCGCGCTCCGGCTGCGGCAGCCCGACATAGAGGAGATGGCCGACGTTGGACGTGCGGACCTCGCAGGGCTTGCCCTCGCCGTCGATGGCCAGGGCGTAGAAATTGAGGTCGTCTATCCAGAAATCGCGCTCGACGGCAACCCGCATTTCTTCGGCGCGGTTTTCCCAATGCTCGGCTTCGGCGTACTCGCCGCGGCGGCGCGCCAGCGCCGCGAGTCCCCGGTAGGCCGCAAAGACATAGCCCTGCACCTCGACCAGGGCGATCGGCCCTTTGGGAATGCGTCCGTCGGCGTGGAAGACCGAATCGATACTGTCCTTCCAGCCCTGGTTGGCCAGGCCGGACTCGGCGGCGCGCTGGTAAGTGACGAAACCCGTCGCCCGGCTTGCCTCCTCCGTCCATTCGGCGGCCGCCTTGAGCGATGGCCAGAGCGTATCGATAAAGGCCATGTCGCCGGTGCGGTCGGCATAGGCGCAGGCAAGATGAATGTAGAGCGGCGTCGTGTCGACGCCGCCGTAATAGCGGCCGAAGGGAAGCTCGCGCAGCGCCGCCATCTCGCCCTTGCGCGTCTCGTGCATGATCTTGCCCGGCTGGGAATCGCTGAAGGGCGAGGTCTCCGTCGCCTGATGCTCGGCGAGAAAGGCCAGCACACCGCGCGCAAGGCCGGGATTGAGCCACAGCATCTGCAAGCCGGAGATCACGCCGTCGCGGCCGAAGGCCGTCGAGAACCACGGGATGCCGGCATAGGGATAGGGACCGGTCGCGAGCTCCGTGGTGAGCAGTGCGACATCGGCGCGGGCGCGCTCGACCCAGTCGTTGAAGACACGGCCGGAACTGCGCACCGTGGCGCCATGCCGGCGCTTGGCGCGCATGCCGAAACGCGCGCGCGCAGCGGCGGCGCGGAAGCGGTCGCGCCCGGGCGTGTCGGCGATCTCGGGACCGACCTCGACATAGAGCACCTTGCTGCTGCGCTTGGTGACCGCGATCAGGAAGTCGGCGCGATTGTCGTGCAACTGGTCGGGAGCTTGCGAGAAGGAGACGGCCGACAGGCGCGGCAAGCCGTCGAGGCCGTCATAGCCGAGCAGCACCGACGCCTTGTCGGTCTTGGCGACATGGACCGTGCCGCGCCGTGGACGCGTCGAGCCGCGCACCTCGAACATGTCGCGGAAATCGGCGGCGAAATGCAGCGAGACCGCAATGGTCGAGTGCTCGCGGCTGTAGTTGGAAAGCGTGATGCGCTCGAACAGCCTGTCCTGCCAGATCAGTCTGACGCGCTCGATGTGGATCGCGCCTTGCGGAATGTCGCGGCCGGCGGCGCTCTGGATAGGCAGGTTGGTCAGGTTGCTGGTGAACAGCACGTTGTCCTGGCTGAGCGAGGCACCGAGCAGCGACATCTGCCTGCCGCCGACGGTCAGGCGGAATTCGGACAGGACGCGGGTGTCATCGCGAAAGAAACCGTCGCCGGCGCCCCTGATTTCGCCATAGGCGTCCGCGACGACGAAACAGTCGCCCTGTTTGAGCGCGAACAGCCGATGTGGTTCCCGTGGCGCGGTTTCGTCCAGCGAGGCAAGGGCCACGGCGGGATCGAGCTTGCGCTCGTCGAGTTCCATCATTCTAAACCTCTTCGCTAGCTGCGCCCCCCTAAGGCATATGGTTCACGAAGCCTTGACCGCATGAGCACCGATCAGGCGCATATAGGCGGCAAGGTAGTCGCCCGCCATCCTAGTGGCCGAAAACCGCTTTTCGAAGACCGCCCTCACCTGCCGCCGGTCGAGCTGGGTCAGGGCCGGCACCGCCGCGGCCGCGTCTTCGACCGTGTCGACGACGAAACCGGTCACGCCCTGGTCGATTATCTCCGGCAAGGCGCCGCAATTCCAGGCGATCACCGGCGTGCCGCAAGCCATGGCCTCGATCGGAGCCAGGCCGAACGGCTCCGGCCAGTCGATGGGAAACAGCAGGCCCGCGGCGTTGCCGAGAAACTCGGCCTTCTCGTCTTCCGCGATCTCGCCGACATAGTCGATGCGGTCGCCGTCGATGAGCGCCTCGATACGGTCGTGAAAATAGGCGCGGTCGTCGTCGCCGATCTTGGCCGCCAGCTTCAGCTTCAATCCCGAACGCCGCGCGATCTCGATCGCCCGATCCGGCCGCTTGTCGCGCGAAAGTCGTCCGAGAAAGGCGAGATAAGGCTCTCCGGCCGGCTTCTCGTAGGTCGGCGGATAGGCGTCGACCGGGATCCCGTGGTGGATCGTCGCCAGCCAGTTGGCATGGGGCAATCCCCGCTTTTGGGCGTGCGAGATGGAGATCATCGGAAAGCGCGGAAAGCGCGTGTAGGCCGGCGCCAGGTCGACATAGTCGAGCCTGCCATGCGGCGTCGTCACCGTCCGTCCCGCCATATGCTCGAAGAACGGGAAATGCACGAAATGGCTGAGATGGAAGTGGATGACGTCGAACTCGCCGGCCCGTTCGCGCACATCGCAAAGCATTGCCAGATGCGCCGCGATCTCCGATTTCTTCGGCCGCGGGTCGAGGCGTATAGCCTGGTCGCGGCCGGGCACCAGCCGCGCCGATGTCTCGCTGTCGCCGCTCGCGAACAGCGTCACATCGTGACCCAGTTCCACCAGCGCTTCGGTGAGATAGGAGACGATCCGCTCCGTGCCGCCATAAAATCTCGGGGGGACGGACTCATAGAGCGGCGCGACATGGGCAATGCGCATGGATTCCCTCAACTGCTGAGGGAAGCAAAATGCATCAGCCGCGAGATCGTTCCTCCCAATCGGCAGCATGTGACGGAGTGTAAGGCGCCGGGCGCTCGCAAGAGGCTCTGCTAGACGGAGCCCTTCCGGCCGCGCCGCGAAAGAATATTCGCGACCAGCAGCAGCAGGATGGAGAGCGCCATCATCAATGTCGCCGCCGCGGTGATGGCGGGACTGAGCTTCTCGCGCAGGCCGATGAACATTTCGAGCGGCATGGTGCGCTGACTGGCGCTGGCGAGGAACTGCACCACCACCACCTCGTCGAAAGAGGTGACGAAGGCGAAGGCGGCGCCAGAGAGCACGCCGGGCAGGATCAGCGGCAGCATCACCCGGAAAAAAGCGGTCAGCGGCCTGGCGCCGGAGATCGCGGCGGCACGCATCAGATTGCGGTCGAAACCGGTAAGGCTCGCGGCCACCGTCACCACGACGAACGGGCTGGCCAGAGCCGTATGCGCCAGGATGATGCCGGCATAGGTGCTGGCAAGTCCAATCCGCGCATAGAACAGATACGAGCCGACGGCCGTGATCACCACAGGTACGATCAGCGGCGAGAGCAACAGCGGCATGACGATGCGCCGCCCCGGAAATTTCTCGTCGGAGAGCGCGATCGCCGTCAGCGTGCCGAGCACGGTTGCAATGAAGGTCGTGCCGCAGGCGACGATCAGGCTGTTGCCGATCGCCGATTGCCAGCGCTGCGTGCCCAGCACAACCTCGTACCAGCGCGTCGAGATCCCCTCCAGCGGGAAGATGAAGAAGGCGCCGCTGTTGAAGGAGAGCGGCACCGGGATGAGGATCGGCACCAGCAGGAAGAGGATGACCAGCCCGCACCATATCCAGAGCAGCGTGATGCGGATGCGTTCACCAGCGGTCGGATAAGGAGACAGGAGCATGGCTACACCAGCTTCAGGCGGTCAAAGCCGAGGATACGGGCGAAGATGCCGAACAGCGCCAGTGTGAAGACGAGCAGGATCAAGCTCAGCGCCGCAGCCATCTCCCAGTTCAGTTCGACATTGACGTAGTTGGCGATGAAGTTGCTGATCAGCTGGTCGCTGGCGCCGCCGATCAGCGCCGGCGTGATGTAATAGCCGAGGCACAGGATGAAGGTGAGCAGGCAGCCGGCCATCACGCCGGGAAGGACCTGCGGAAGGTAGACGCGCCGAAACGCTGTGAAGGGTTTTGCTCCCAGTGAATATGCCGCCTTCATCTGCGAAGGCTGGATCGTGCGCATGACGCTGTAGATCGGCAGCAGCGTGAACGGCAGCTGTATATGGGTCATGGCGATGATCAGCCCCGTGCGGCTGTACATCAGGTCGAGCCGGTCGTTGGTGACGCCAAGCCAGAGCAACATGTCATTGACCAGCCCGAATTTCTGCAAAAGCACGGTCCAGGCGGCGGTGCGAACCAGGATCGAGGTCCAGAACGGCAGGAGCACCGCGACGATCAGAATGGCCGCCAGTCCCTTTGGCACGCTCGAAATCAGATAGGCGAGCGGAAAGCCGAGAAGCAGCGTTGCGAGCGTCACCGCGGCGGCGACGAAGAAGGTGCGCATGAACACCTGCAGGAAGATCGCCTGTTCCGGCGGCACCCGCTCGATGCTGCCGTCGGCGTTCCAGCGCAGGTCGAGCGCGCTGAGCAGATAAAACGAGGTCAGCCGGTGCGTGCCGCTGGCGATCGCCGGCCACGTGCCGGGCGCCGTCCAGAACGGCACCGATTTCATGACGTCGAGCGGCGGCTGGGCGCCCGCGTTCTCGAGCTTGCGCACGGTCTTCAAGACCTGGCTGCGGGCGCCCGGCAGCCGGGCGTTGATGCTCTTGGCGAGCTCGTAGGCCGTGCCCTTGGCCTGGTTCTCGCTGAGGTCCGCGGCGAGCGCGGCAAGCGCCGCGTCGCCGGGCAGGCCCTGGCCGCTCCAGTCGGCCAGGGCCGCGGTCGTCTTGGGCAAGGCATCCGCGATTGTCGGATCATAGACGGCGCGAGAGAGCAAGAGCACGATCGGGATGCCGAAGCTCAGCGCCAGAAGCAGAAGCAGCGGCGCAGCCAGCGCCAGCGAGCGCAGCCGGTCGCCGAACTCGGCGCGCCGGAGCGCCGCCGACACGGACTTCAGGTCCGCGTCGGCGGCTGCTGACCGGCCGCGGGCCAGCGCGGGCCGGTCGAGATCGCTGGGCTGGAGCGCCGACATCGTCGCCTGCCCCGGCCGCCTATTGGGCGAGCCAGGCGTTGAAGCGCTTGACGAGGTCCTCGCCATAGTCGCCCCAGAACTCGGTGTCGGCGACGAGGTAAGCACCGCTCAGATGGTCCGGAGCGTTGGGCAGTTTCGGCAGCGCGTCGGCCGCGACGAAGGACGCCGCGTCGGTGCGAACCGGTCCGTAGGTGATGAAGCTGGCGAGCTTGGCGTTGTTTTTCGGCTCGCTGATATAGGCGAGGTATTTGTAGGCCAGGTCCGGGCTCTTGGCGCCCTTCGGAATGGCGATCATGTCGTATTCCAGGATCTGGTTGTTCCAGACGATCTTGAACGGTTTGCCGTCATTATCGATCGCATTCTGAATGCGGCCGTTCCAGGCAGTGGTCATGACGACTTCCTTGGATGCCAGAAGCTGCGCAGGCTGGGCGCCGGCATCCCACCAGACGATGTCCTTCTTGATCGTGTCGAGCTTCTTGAAGGCGCGGTCGACGCCTTCCGGCGTAGCGAGCACCTTGTAGACGTCGGCCGCCGCCACGCCGTCGGCCATCAGCGCCCATTCGAGATTCTGCGCCGGGAACTTGCGCATGGCGCGCTTGCCCGGGAATTTCGTCGTGTCGAAGAGGTCGAGCACCGAGGTCGGCGCCTCTTTCAGAACAGTCGGATCATAGGCGAGGATGTCGCCGTAAGCATCGAGTCCGACTCCGCAATCGAGCGCCGAGCCCTCGATGAACTTGTCGCGCGGGCCGATCTTGGAATAGTCGAGCCGCTCCAATATGCCGGCGTCGCAGCCCTGCAGCACGGTCGCCGTCTCGACCGTCACCAGGTCGATCGGCACGTTGCCGGTATCGACCATGGCCTTCACCTTGCCGAGGTCGCCGAGATATTCCTGCTCGAGGATCTTGACGCCGGTTTCCTTGCTGAACGGCTCAAACCATGCCTTGCGCTGTGCGTCCTGCCAGGCGCCGCCGCTCGCCATTATTGAGAGTTCGTCGGCGAAAGCCGCGTGACCAATCGACATGCACGCAATGGCGGCCGCGAGCGCGAGCAAATTCTTCCTCACATGTTTCATGTTATTTCCCCTGTTTTGGAATGGCGCCGTCTGTCCCGGCGTCGACCGGAAAGGCACGGCAATCGTTGGGCGCGCAGGAGACCGTCACTGTCTCGCCGCTTGCCATCGTCGCTTCGGGACCGACCTTGACGGTCAGCACCTGGTTGTTGGCGAGCCTGGCCAGCAGGCGCAGGTGGTCGCCGAGATAGATCCGGCCATCTACCGTGGCGGGCAGAAGGTTGCCGCCACTGGCGGCTGACGCCAGGCTGAGCCGCTCCGGGCGCACGGCAACATGGCACGGGGAGCCCTGCGCGACCCCGATGGCCAAAGCCGTGATCTCGCCGCCGCCGTTCAGTCGGACCCGGCATTCCTGTCCCAACACGCGATCGACCACGCCTTCCAGCGTGTTGTTCTCGCCGATGAAGCTCGCCACGAAGGAGCTTTGCGGCGTGTTGTAGAGATCGTCGGGGGAACCGAGCTGGGCGATCGCGCCATTGTTGAAGACCGCGACGCGGTCAGACATGGTCAGCGCCTCGCTCTGGTCGTGCGTCACATAGACGATGGTGACGCCGAGCATGGTGTGGATCTGCTTGATCTCGAGCTGCATGTGCTCGCGCAGTTTCTTGTCGAGCGCGCCGAGCGGCTCGTCCATCAGCACCAGGCGCGGCTCGAACACCAATGCGCGCGCCAGCGCCACGCGCTGCTGCTGGCCGCCGGAAAGCTGTGTCGGCCGGCGGTCGCTGAATTGCTTCAGCCGCACCATGTCGAGCGCGCGCGCCACCCGGGCTGCGATGTCGGCCTTGCTGACCTGCCTCACCGAGAGCGGGAAGCCGACATTGTCGGCCACGCTCATATGCGGAAACAGCGCATAGTTCTGGAACACCATGCCGATGTTGCGCTGGTACGGCGGCAGCCGGTCGACCGCCTGCCCTTCCAGCGTGATCGTGCCGTGCGTCGGCCTCTCGAAGCCGGCAAGCATGTTAAGCGTCGTCGTCTTGCCGGAGCCGGAAGGCCCGAGCAGCGTCAGGAACTCGCCGCGTGCGACGGTGAGGTTCATCCGCGTCACCGCGAATGTCCGCCCGTCATAGGATTTTTCGACTTCGTTGAACTCGACGAAGCCCGGGCTGGTGAGGGGCGCCGGCGACGCAGACAGAGCGGCCTGACCGGCGCTCATCGTGCGCAATTCCGAAAGGCGCCGGACAGGCAGCAGACTATAATGTTCGGCTTGCGATGCATGTCTCCATCCCGTCGGAATCAGCCAGCGCTCGGCTGGCCATCCAAACTTGTATGCTCACACAATTCACCTGAATTCGACCATAGATGCATACAACTTTGGCCGTCAAGCGTGTTTTTACGGCGAATGTGTGATAATTTCACGCTTCACGCGCCGGATGTATGATCACACAATCGGTGTTGTCCGGGACAATGTCTTATGCTAGACGCTGACAAAGACGTAGCCGAATCCTATCCGCATGCTCCAAGATCTTCGCCTTACCGAGGATGAAAATCCGGTCTATCGCCGTCTCGCCGATGCGATCGCCGAGCGCATCGCCACCGGCCGCCTCGCCGTCGGCGAAAGGCTGCCGCCGCAGCGCGAGATCGCTCGCGCTTTGGGCATCAACGTCACCACTGTGACGCGCGCCCTCTCGACACTGCAGGAGCGCGGCCTGCTGGAAGCGCGGCCGGGGCGCGGCACGACGGTCGCTGCCCGCGAACAGGCCGAGCGGCCGGGCTTCGTCTCGGCGCCGAGCGACGAAACCGGCATCATCGATCTCTCCGTCAACCGGCCGCCCACGCCGGCCTACCTCGACGCCGTCGCGGCGCTTCTGCCACGCCTGCCGAAGGACAAACACTATTCCGCGCTGCAGGACTATCACCCGCCTGAGGGACCGCTCTGGGGCCGCGCGGCCGTTGCCGAATGGCTGAAATCCGTAGCCGGTGACGGCGACCCCGGCCGCGTCGTGCTTGCCGCCGGCGCCCAGCACGGGCTGGACGGCGTGCTCGGCGCGGTGACCAGGCAGGGCGAGGTCGTGCTTGCCGACGAAGTCACCTATCAGGGCATCAACGCGCTTTGCCGCGTGCACGGGCTGGACCTCAGGGGCGTCGCCATGGATCGCGGCGGCATGCGCCCGGACGCCTTCGACGCTGCCTGCGCGCAGCTGCGCCCGCGCGCGGTGTTCCTGGTGCCGACGCTGCACAATCCAACGACGATCACGCTGAGCGAGGAACGGCGGCACGAGCTGGCGGCGGTCGCCAGGCGGCACAACGTGCTGATCATCGAGGACGACGTCTATCGCCCGCTGGCCGACGACCCGCCGCCCTCCTTCGCCAGCTTCGAGCCGGAGCTGACGGTGCATATCGGCGCCCTGTCGAAATGCCTGGCTCCCGGCTTGCGCCTAGGCTTCGTGATTGCGCCGCGGGCGATCGCCGGCCAGGTCGCGGCGGCACTGCGCATCAACTGCTGGAGCATCAGCCCGCTGACGGCGCTGATCGGCGCCAGGCTGATCGAGGAAGGCGCCGCCGCCCGCATCATCGACATCCAGAAACAGGAACTGCGCCAGCGGCAAGCGATCCTGAGCGAGATCCTCGGCCGCTTCGACATCCAGGCGCATCCGACATCGACCCATGCCTGGCTGCGCCTGCCGGAGCCGTGGCGCGGCGCGGGCTTTGCCCGCACCTGCCTGGAACGCGGCGTCGCCGTGCTGCCGGGCGACGCCTTCGCCGTCGGCCGCGAGCCGGTTCAGCATGGCGTGCGCATCAATGTCGGCGCGGCGCGCTCGCAGGAGGACCTGCGCAGCGCTCTCACCACCATGGCCGAGCTGTTGTCGGCGGGCCATCTGCAGTTGCCCGGCTTCGTCTAGGAGCGATAAGTGCCAGCCTCTGATCGGATCGAGATTGCCGTTGTCGGGGCGGGCGTGGTCGGGCTGGCGACAGCCTTGCGGCTGGCCGCCGAGGGCCGCGAGGTCATGCTCATCGATCCGAACGAGCCGGGCTCGGGCGCCTCTTTCGGTAACGCCGGAACGCTCGCCGAATATGCCTGCATGCCCGTCGGCACGCCGGCGGTGCTGCGTGCCCTGCCGAAACTACTGCTCGATCCGGACAGCCCGTTCTCGCTGCGCTGGGCAGCGCTGTTCCAGCTGGCGCCCTGGCTCACACGCTTCGTTCGCCAGTCGCTGCCGGCGGCGACCCGCGCCAACGCAGCCGCGCTGGCCGGCCTGCTCGCCGATGCGCTGCCCGCCTGGGAGGAGATGGCCGGCGAGGCCAAGGCCGCCGATCTGCTGCGCCGCAACGGCTGCCTCTATCTTTATCGCAGCCCAGCCGATCTCACCGACTCGGCTGCCAGCCGGGAAGCGCGCGCCAGCTTCGGCATCCATCAGCAGGTGCTGACGCCGAACGAGGTCGCCGCGCTTGAACCCAAGCTGCCGCCGGTCGCAGGCGGCGGCCTCTATTTCCCGGACTCGCTCAACCTCACCGATCCGTCGCTTGTGATGCGCCGGCTGGTCGACGCGGCGACAGCGCGCGGTGTCGTCCTGTGTCAGGCGAAAGTCACCGGCCTCGAAACAAGCACCGGCAGCGTGCGGTTAAGCGGTCCCGGCTTCGGCGTCGTAGCCAGGAAGGTCGTGATCGCGGCCGGAGCCTTCTCGCGTCCCCTCGCCGCGCAAGCCGGCGACCGGATCCCGCTGGAGACGGAGCGCGGCTACCACCTGGAATTTCCGACCGGGACGCCCTTGCTGACGCGTCCGGTCTGCCCCGTCGATCTCGGCTTCTACATGACGCCGATGGCCGGCCGGCTGCGGGTTGCCGGCACCGTCGAGCTGGGCGGCCTTGCCGCCCCGGCCAATCCGCGCCGGCTGGCGCTGCTCGACCGCGGCGTGCGGCAGTTCTTCCCAGACCCGGGCAGACCCTCATCACATTGGCTGGGCTTCAGGCCCTCGCTGCCGGATTCGCGGCCGGTCATCGGGCCCTCGCCCAAATCGGCGGACGTGATCTATGCCTTCGGCCACGGCCATCTCGGGCTGACGCTCGCGGCGGTGACGGCCCGCTGGGTCGCCAGCTTCGTCGCCGGCCGCGAGAATCCATTGGCCGCTGATTTCGCCGCCGCGCGTTTCTCCTGAGCAGCGCCTCGCATTGGGAATACTTGGCTTTGGTGCCTTGAGCTTCGTCTCCATTCTCCATGAGTGTCAGCATCAAAAGTGTTAGCTGCTTCACAGTCAGCGCACGATCAGAAGCAGAAACTGCAGCGTCTATTGATTCCATTTGTAAATACTTCTGCCCATTCCGCCTCGCGCCATCGGACCCCTTCGATCGCGCAGGCCGGAAGCGCAATCGGGGGCGATGCGGATGCGGGTCTACGAGGCGATCGTCAAAGGGCTGGAGGGGATCGGCGTCGGTGCCGCGTTCGGCGGCGCGGGCGAGAACGCCGCCGGGCTGATGCTGGCGCTGAAACATTCGAAGGCGATACGGCCGGTGATCACCCGGCATGAGCAGGCAGCCTCCTTCATGGCCTGCGGCTACGCCATGTTCTCGGGCCGCCTCGGCGTCTGCTTCGCCACCGCCGGCCCCGGCGCCTTCAACCTGTTCTCCGGCCTTGCCGTCGCGATGTCGGATTCCTACCCGGTGCTTGCGATCTCCGGCTTCGCCTCGCGCAGATGGACCGGCAAGGGCGCCCTGAACGAGACGTCGGGCGTGAGCCGCACGCCGGATTCGCAGGCGATGTTTGCCGCGACGACGAAGAAATCCTTCCTGCTCACCGATGCCTCGAAAACCTGCGATGTGCTGGAAGAAGCCGTCAACGTCGCCTTCGAAGGCAGGCCGGGCCCCGTCCATATCCATGTCCCGGAAGACCTCACCGATCACGGCGTCTCGGTCGACAATTTCCGCCCGATCGAGCTCCAGGTGAAGCCTGTCCTGCCGGACCCGGCGCGGGTGCGGAACGCGGCCGAAACACTTGTGGAGGCGCTGGAGAAAGGCACGAAGGTCCTGGCCCTCATCGGCTTCGGCGCGGTGAAGAGCGGCGCCGGCCACGAGCTGAAGGAGCTCGTCGAGCGCTACCAGATCCCGTTCGCCACCACCCTCGACGGCAAGGGCATCATTTCCGAGCGCCATCCGCTGTGTCTCGGCGTCTTCTGCGACAGCGGCCACAGCGCCGCCTGGGAGGCTTTCCTCGATGCCGATCTCGTTCTCGCCGTCGGCAATTCCTTTGCCCAGCACGCCACCTTCGGCTTCCGCGACGACCTGTTCGCCAACCGTAGGCTGATCCACATCAACATCGACAGCGGCGAGATCGACAAGGTCTACAGGACCGACGGCGCCATCATCGCCGACGCGAAACTGGCGATCGGCGCCCTCCTCGCCAGAGTGTCGGACATGCTCGAGCCGAGCACCCCGGCGGACCGCGAGGCGACCGACTACAGCGACGAGCACATCCTCCACGTCACCGGCAAGATCCACCCCGGCCAGATGGCGCAGGCGCTGTCCAGGCGCCTGCCGGACAATGCCGTCGTTCTCGCCGATGCGGCGCGCATCTCGCATGGCTCGGCTACTATCTGCAGATCGCGCCGGGCCAGAATTTCCGCAAGCCGGGCGGCTTCGGCCCGATGGCCGGCAACGTCAACGGCGCGCTCGGCGTCAAGCTTGCTCACCCGCAGCGACCGGTGATCGTCGGCTGCGGCGACGGCTGCTACCTGCTTTCGGGCTTCGAGCTGCTCACCGCCGTCCAATATGACATCCCGGTGATCTGGATCGTCTTCAACAACGCCGAGTTCCAGCTGATCAAGCTCTACCAGTTGCAATCCTATCACGAATACGGATTGGTCGATTTCGGCAATCCCGACTACGTCGGCTTCGCCCAATCCTGCGGCGCCAAGGGCTATCGCGTCGAGACTCTCGAAGAATTCGACGCCGCGCTCGACGAGGCGCTGGCGCTTGGCAAGCCCGCAATCATCGACGCCCACATCACGCGCCTAGCGCTGCCGCATTACAGCGCTTCGCCCGAGGGCGTGATCGCGGGCGTCGCCGAAATGATCGCGGAACGCATCCGCTCGAACTGACGAGGAGGCACGCGGTGTTGATGCAAGCAGGCCGGCAGGCAACGGCGATTTGGCGCGAGATACCGCAAGGTTCAGCGGAGAATGAGCGCCTGCTGTTCGAGCGGCTGGCGCAGGACATGATGCATGTCCAGCTGAAGACCAGGCGGTGCTCCAAGGCGGCAGGCATCCAGCGCGCTTTCCACGCCAAGCCGATCTTCGCCTCGATCGATGCGACGCTGCGCTTCAATGACGATCTTTCCGCTGACTTCCGCGCCGGCTTCGCCCAGCCGGGAAAATCCTATCCGGCGATCGTGCGCTTCTCCAACGCGAACGGCTCGGGCCAGGCCGACTACAAGCCAGATCTGCGCGGCGTGGCGCTGCGCGTCAAGGTTTCGGACCAGGAGCAGCACGATCTTTTAGCCACCAACTTCCCGGTTTCGCACGCCCGCGACGCCACGCAGTTCGTCGCCTTCGCCAAGGCGACCGCCGGCGGCACGGTCGGCAAGATCGTCGGTCTTGCCGGCCTCGCCTTCCGCTTCGGTCCGGCCGAGGTGATCCGCATGCTGGGGAACGTCTCCAAGGGGCGCAAACGCAAGGTGCGCAGCGTCGCGCTGGAGACCTACTGGAGCCGCGGCGCCATCCGCTGGGGCGAAACGCTTGCGGTGCGGTATCTGCTGCGGCCGGTGCCGAGCGCAGCACCCGCGCCGGATCCGTCCACAATGGATGCGAGTTATCTGTCGAACGAATTCGCCGCGCGGCTGGCAACTGGCGACATCCGTTTCGAGCTCTGCCTCCAGCCCTTCATCGACGAGCGCTCGACGCCGATCGAGGACACCGCGGTCGAGTGGAGCGAGACCGTCTCGCCGCCGATGAAGGTGGCGGAGCTGACCATCACCCAGCCGTCGGCCGGCACCGCCGAAGCCTTCACCAACACGAGGGTGATCGACGAGCTTGCCTTCAACCCGTGGAACACCACCGACGAATTCCGTCCGCTCGGCAATCTCAACCGGGCGCGCAAAGTCGTTTATGACGCGAGTGCCGCGCATCGGCTGGCCTATCGCTGGCGCACCGAAGCGCCGCTGCGCAACCGCGTGCTGGGCGCCGTCGCACGCCAGGCCTTCGTCGCCATCAATCGCTTCGTCGAATGGCACAAGCTGCCGCTGCGCCTCAGCCTGCTCAACCTCGACGCCTTCCGCCATGTGCTGCGGCAAAGGAACCTGCTCGGCACGGAAGCGATCGAGGCGCCGCCGCAGGCGCGGCCGGAGCCGCAATCGCCGATCGCCGAGGCGGTGCGGCAGACGCGCACCTATGACGGCACCTACAACGACCTGTCGGCGCCAAAGATGGGCGCGGTCGGCGCCGCCTTCGGCCGCAACCTGAAACCGGCCTACGCGCCCGACCTGTTCGACACACCCAATCCGGTCGTTGTCGCTGAAAAGCTGCTGCATCGCGAGACGTTCATTCCGGCACGCTCGCTCAACATCCTTGCCGCGGCCTGGATCCAGTTCCAGGTGCATGACTGGGTGAACCATGCCCGCAATCCGCTCGGCAAGAACGACATCGTTGTGCCGCTGCCCGCCGGCATGAAGTGGACGAATTCGGTCGGCGGCAAGCCGGAAGAGATCATGCGCATTGCCGGCAACCAGGCGCTGAACCACGGCCCTGGCTGGCCGCCGGTCTATTTCAGCAATGCCGCCTCGCACTGGTGGGACGGATCGGAAGTCTATGGTCCGAACAGCGCCAAGGCGAACATGCTGCGCGAAGGCGCCAAGATCAGGCTGGTCGACAACCACCTGCCGGTCGACATCAAGGGCTTCGAGGTCACCGGCTTCAACGAGAGCTGGTGGCTCGGCCTCAGCGCCATGCACACGCTGTTCGCGCGCGAGCACAATCTGCTCTGCGACGAATTGCGGCTCCGCTATAGGAACTGGGACGACGAGCGCATCTATCAGACCGCCCGGCTCATCGTGTCGGCGCTCATCGCCAAGATCCACACCGTGGAATGGACGCCGGCGATCCTCGCCACGCGGGCGATCGAGGTCGGCCTGTCCAGCAACTGGAACGGTCCGCCGGCCAATGACTGGGTGACCAAATTCGGCCTGTGGCTGCTCGACGAGCATGCGTCGACCGGCATCCCGAAGACGATGCCGGACCACCACACTGCACCCTATTCGCTGACCGAGGATTTCACCACCGTCTACCGTATGCACCCGCTCTTGCCCGACGACTATTGCTTCTATCACCACCGGTCCGGCGAGAAGATCGCCGAGAAGGGTTTTCTCGACATACAGGGCGCCAATGCCGACGACATCATGCGCTCCTTCGGCCTGCGCAACACGCTCTATTCCTTCGGCGTCGCGCATCCGGGCGCCATTGCCTTGCACAACTTCCCAAGGTCGCTGCTGAAGCTTGAGCGGGACAACGAGATCATCGATCTCTCGGTGGTCGACATCGTTCGCACCAGGCGGCGCGGCGTGCCGCGCTACAATGATTTTCGTGCCGGGCTGCACCGGCCGCGGATCAGGAGCTTCGAGGAGGTCACCGCGAGCCCCGAGGACGCGCGGCTGCTCGAGCAGATCTACGGCGACGTCGACAAGATCGATACCGTGGTCGGCCTGCTCTCCGAGCCGGCCCCGGCGGGCTTCGGCTTCAGCGACACCGCCTTCCGCATCTTCATCCTGATGGCGTCGCGGCGGCTGCAGAGCGACCGTTTCCTGACCGTCGACTACAGGCCGGAGATCTATTCGCCTTTCGGCATCGACTGGATCGCCAACAACGGCATGACCAGCCTCATCCTGCGCCACTGCCCCGACCTTGCCTCGGTGCTGCCGAGGACGCAGAGCGCCTTCGCGCCGTGGCGCCCGATCGTGCCCGCAAGCACCGATCCGGCCATGGCGGGAGCGAAGCCATGACGGCGCCGATCAAGCCGAGCGCAACCGCGAATGGCAGCATCGCCTCCGGGCTCGACGTGCTTTTGAAACGGCCGCTGGTCGAGACGATCTTCCGCCGCCGCACGCACCGCGTCAGCCAGGGCAGCTCGGTGCTTGCCGGCAGTATGAGCTATCAGTCCGACCAGCCGGGCGAGCCGCTGTCGGAGCTCGAGGAAGCGGTGCTGATCGCCATGACCGGCTGCACCGGCCTCACCATGCCCGACCGGCCCTTCGAGGACCCGGCGACGAAGCAGCCGGTGATGGCCAAGCCCAACCTCACCATGGCCGGCCGCACCGCGGGCAGCCCCGACAACGCGCAAGGCACGCATTTTTTCCTGGTCAACGACAGCGGCACCTATTTCCTGCGCAAGCTGCCGCCGCCCGCCGACGGCAACACCCCTTTCACGCCAGAGCGGCTGTTGGAGCGAGCGCGCGAAGCCAAGGTGAAGATCCTCGATCACCGGCTCGACGTCGCCGAAGGCCGGCGCGACTTTCCGGCCTATCTCGATTCCAATCGTTTTCTCTCGAACCTGCCGGGCACGACGATCCTTTTGCCGGTCGTCGATCTCTCGCGCCAGTACATCAACGGCCTGATGTACCTGCTGACCCAGCCCGACTGCGCACGGCCCCACATCGTCGACGACCGCAATTTCTATCGCTCGGCCGGCGTCAAGCGCTGGGTCAAGAACGGTTTCCTCAACAAGGACCTGAAGATCCCGCTCGGCGCGATCGGCTCGCTACGCACGCAGATCGAGGCCGATCTCTTGCTGCAGAACATCTTCCTCGTCGCCGACGCCATGGGGCTCGGCGCCTGGATCCACGGCTCGATCAGCCCGCCGGTGCTGGTCGGCGATCCGAAATTCTCGCAGATTTATGGCCCCATGCTCGGCTTCGACGTGGCCGTGCCGCGCTGGCGCCTGATGGACCTGTTGCGCTGGCACATTCCGCTGCCCAAATACGCCAACCTGCGCAGCAACCCGATCGGCCTGCGCTTCAAGGGCGAGCACCTGATCAAGGGCATGACGCCGCCCTATTACGACTCGATGGCCGACGCCGTCGCCGAAGTCATCGGGGCGAAGTTCGGCAAGAACGGCCTTTACTCGGACGAGAAGCTGTTTGCCGAAATCTACAAAGGCGACTACGGCCACCGCTATCTCAACGAGGCGGCGGTCTACACGCCGGACGTCATCGACTGCGTGAGCGACATCTGCACCTACATCTACGAGACGCACGGACGCTTCCCGGCGCATTGCGACGCCATCCACGTGCCCGGCATCTGGCTGCAGGTGCACCACGTCGATGTCGGCTACTACCAGCGCTTCTTCCGCAACGGCCTGACCGACACGCATCTTAACCACGCGCGCGATTGGCACTGACCCGGCGAGCGTTGATCAGCTCATCCAGTTGCCGCCGTCGACATTGAGCGTCTGCGCCACGACATAGTCGGCATCGCTCGACGCCAGGAAGACGGCGGCGCCCCGATAGTCGTCCGGATCGCCCATGCGGCCGGCCGGCACCGCCGGCCCGACCTGCCGCTTCTTCTCGCCGATCGCCAGGTTCTCGTAGCGCGCGAACAGCGCGTCGACCTGGTCCCACATCGGCGTGTCGACCACGCCCGGCGCGATGCCGTTCACGTTGATGCCGTGCTTGATCAGCGCAAGGCCGGCCGACTGCGTGATGCTGATCACCGCGGCCTTGGTCGCGCAGTAGACGGCGACCAGCGCCTCGCCGCGCCGGCCCGCCTGCGAGGCCATGTTGATGATCTTGCCGCGGCGGCCTTGCGCGACCATGCGCCTGGCCACCGCCTGCAGCGTGAACAACAGGCCTTTCACATTGACCGAGAATTGCAGATCGAAGCTCTTTTCCGAGATCTCCAAAAGCGGCCCCATGTCGAAGATGGCGGCATTGTTGACCAGGATGTCGATGCCGCCATGCGTCCTTGTCACGGTATCGACCATCGCCTCGATCGAGGCGAGGTCGCGCACGTCGAGCTGGAGAGCGGTGGCCCTGCCGCCGAGCTCGCGCGCCAGCGCTTCCGCCTTGTCTGCGCCCAGGTCGGCGATCACGACATGGGCGCCCTCCTCGGCGAAGCCGCGCACGATGGCCGCCCCGATGCCTTGCGCGCCACCGGTGACGACGGCGACCTTGTCCTTGAGTTTCATGGCATTCTCCTATCTCAGCGCCTATCTCAGCAGCCGGTCTCAGCGGGTAGTATAGCCGCCATCGATGATCAGCACTTCGCCGGTCACATAGCTGGAAGCAGGAGAGCACAGGAAAAGCGCGGCCGCCGCAACCTCCTCCGGCTGGCCGATGCGGCCCATCGGCGTCATGCCGCGCCAGATCGGGAACCATTCCGGATTTTCGATGCCGCCGCGCGAAAGGTCCGTTTCGATATAGCCGGGCGCGACGGCATTGACGCGGATGTTCTCGGCGGCGACCTCGCTGGCTCAGATGTCGACGCTCTGCGGCAGGATCACGAGGTCGCGGACGGTGACGTTGCGCGGCCGCGTCAGCATGAAGAGCACGGCGTCTGCCACCTCCTTCGCCTCCATCAGGCTGCCGGCGGCCAGCGCTTCTTCCATCTTGGCCTTGGGCCAGTCGCTGAGCAGCGCCGTGACCACGGGACCGGGCGCGACGGCGCCGACGCGGATGCCGTGCTTCAACACCTGGCGGCGGACCGTGTGCACGAAGGCCTGCACGGCGAATTTCGAGGCGGTGTAGATCGGCTCCCAGACCACGGGAACGAAGCCGGCCACGGAGCTGGTGACGATGATGTCGCCGCTCTTCCTCTCGATCATATGCGGCAGCACGGCGTGCACGGTGCGGAAGACGGCGTTGATGTTGAGGTTGAGCATCTTGTCCCACTGGTCGGGATCGCCGGATGCCACCTCGCCGCCGACATAGGCGCCGGCATTGGCGTGCAAGATGTCGAGCTTCCCCGCCTTCTCGAGGATCTCAGGCATCATGCGATCGACGCTCGCCGGGTCGAGCAGGTCGGTGACCACGGCCGAGGCGTTGTCGCCGAGTTCGGCGACAAGCGCCTTAAGCCGGTCCTCGGCCCGATCGACCAGGACGACCTTGGCGCCGGCGGCGAGCATGGCGCGGGCGCATTCCAGCCCGATGCCGGAGGCAGCACCAGTGATTGCGGCAACCTTGCCGGAGAGACTTTCAGACATTGCGATCCTCTTCGATGAGCCGTCTTCTTGATGAGCCGTCAGGCGCGGCCGTGTGAGACACGCGAGCGGCGGGCGAGAGAATCGACGATGACCGCGACCGCCAGCACGCAGCCGGTGATCATGTACCGGAGCGAGGATGACAGATCGAGCAGCGTCAGGCCGCTTGCGATGGATTGGATGACGATGATGCCGAGCAGCGCCGAATAGGCGCTGCCGCGGCCGCCGAACAGGCTGGTGCCGCCGATGACGGCCGCCGCGATGGCGTTGAGGTTGACGTCGCCGGTGCCGGCCTGCTGGCTGGCGGTTGCGAGCCGTGCCGCCGACAGCAGCCCGCCCGTGGCAGCCAGCGTGGCGCAGAGCGCGAAGGCGCTGGCGTAGATCAGCCGCACATTGATGCCGGCGCGGCGCGCCGCCTCGCGGTTGCCGCCGACAGCGGTCATCGAGCGGCCCCACTGGGTCCGCTTCAGCGCGTAGTTCATCGCCACGACCAGGCCGACGAACAAGGCGAACATCCAGGGCACGCCGCGCGACAGGTTGAGGTAGTAAGCCGCCAGTTCGAGCGCGACCGTGATCACGACGGCCTGGAGCAAGAGCCCGCCGAACGAACGCGACGAAAGCCCGGCGGCCTGGCGTCGTTGAGCCTTGCGGTAGCCGAGCAGCAAAGCGAGCACGCCGGGCACCGCTGCCAGCGCGTACGACACCCAATGCGGCATCACCAGGAGCTGGCCGAAATTCACCAGCGGCGAATCGTAGGGCAGGTTGATCGAGCCGGTCGGGCCGAGGATGTAGAGCTGCAGCCCGAGGAAAGCGAGCAAGCCCGAAAGCGTCGACACGAAGCTCGGCATGCCCAGCCGGTTGAGCAGCAGCGCGTAGACGCAGCCTGTCACGAACCCGACCGCCATGGCCGCGAGGATGGCCAGCGCGACCGGCCAGCCCCACTGCACCCACAGCACCCCGAGCAGCGCCGAAGACAGGCCGCTGACGGAGCCGACGGACAGGTCGATCTCGCCGACCATCAGCACGCAGACGATGCCGAGCGAGATGATGCCGACCGTCGAGCAATCGAACAACAGGTTGACCAGGTTGTTCGGCGACAGGAAGACCGGGTTGAGCGTCTGGAAGATCGTGCAGATCAGCACCAGCCCGACGACGACGGGCAGCGATCCCAGATCGCCGGAGCGGACGCGGTCGAGAAAGCCCTTGATGGCGCCCTGCGCGCCGCTGCGATCCTCGAGCCGTTCGTCGCTGCGGTCGAGCAGATTGCGGTCGGAAGCCGTCGTCATGGCTGATCTCCCTGCGCCCTCGCCTCGGCCATGCGCCTGCCGCGCCGCGAGACCGCGTTGTCGTCAGCCCCGGTTATCGCGGTCACCAGTTCCTGGTTGGATGCGCCGGGCAGGAAGATGCCGTTGTTGCGTCCGAGCCTCAGCACCACGATGCGGTCGGCCACGGCGCGCACATCCTCCATGTTGTGGCTGATCATGACGACGCCGAGCCCACGGTCGCGCACGCGCTCGATGAGGTTCAGCACCTCGGCGGTCTGGGCGACCCCGAGCGCCGCGGTCGGCTCGTCGAGCAGAATGACCCTCGGCTCCATCAGCAGCGAGCGGGCGATCGCGACGGTCTGCCGCTGGCCGCCCGACAGCGACGCCACCGGCTCGCGCACGCTGGGGATCCGGGCGGACAATTCCTTGAGCAGGGTCCAGGCGCGGACCTCCATCGAGACTTCGTCGAGGCGAAGCGGATGAAGCTCGCGGCCGAGGAAGATGTTGGCCACCACGTCGAGGTTTTCGCAGAGCGCCAGATCCTGGAAGACCGTCGCGATGCCGAGCTTCAGCGCCGCGGCGGGATTGGCAAGCGTCACCGGCTGGCCATCGAAGGTGATCGAGCCCGAGCTCGGCATGTGCGCGCCGGCAAGGATCTTCACCAGCGTCGACTTGCCAGCGCCGTTGTCGCCGACCAGGGCCACGATCTCGCCGGCATTGATGTCGAGATCGACATCGGTGAGGGCTGACACGGCGCCGAAATTCTTCGAGATGCCGCGCAGGCTGAGCACCGGCGGCCGGCTTGTCGTGGACGGAGTGTCGGGTATTGCCATGACCTGTCTCTGTTCCCGCGTTCTGGTCGATATGTCCGGCCGCCAGGAGGTAGCGGCCGGACACGCCCGGCTGTCGCCTGGGCGACGCACCGAGTATATCGCTGGCGATACGGTTCGCCGCTTCGCTCTGGAGACGATGCCGCAAGTGCGGCATTGCTCCTGGAGACGATGCGGCTTGCGCCGTTTCGCTCCTTATTCAATGCCGAGCTTCTTGCAGCCTTCGGCGTAGCGGTCGGTGCAGAGCTGGGCGGCGGTCTGGATCTTCTTGTCGATGATCTCGGCCTTAAGGTTCTCCTGCGTCACCACCGCCGGCACGAACAACTGCGAAGGCGTGTCGTAGAGTGTCGTCTCGGCTTTCGGAGTCTCGCCTTTGAGAAGCTGCACCGCAACGTTTGCCGCGGCCGCGGCGACGATTTCGCTCGGCTTGGAGATAGTGTTGTACTGGTCGCCGGCAATGATGAGCTGCAGGGCGGCGATCGTGGCGTCGTTGCCCGTCACCGTCGGCACCGGATCGACGCCGGCGGCCTTGAACGCGGCGATGGCGCCGCCGCCCGTGCCGTCATTGGCGGCGACCACGCCGACGATCTTGGTGCTGAAGCGCGAGATCTGCCCCGCCGCCCATTGCTGGGCATTCGACGGCGCCCAGTTCGGCGTGTCGAACTCGGCGAGCGTCTTGTAGCTGCCGGTCTTGAGGCCTTCATGGATACCGTCCTTGATCAGGCCCGCCGCCGCGTCGGTCGGAGAGCCGTTGATCTGCAGCACGCCGACATCGCCGTCGCTCGACACGCCCTTGGCCTTGAGATGCTCGACCAGCGAGGCGGCGATCGCCTTGCCGATGGCCTTGTTGTCGAACGAAACGTAGAAATCGGCCTTGGCGGTGGGAATCGGACGGTCATAGGCGATGACCTTGACCCCTTGCGCCTGCGCGTTGTGCACCAGCGAGGCCGCCGCAGCGGAGTCCACCGGGTCGAGCACGACCACCTTGGCGCCCTGGGTGATGACCGAGTTGAACTGCTGTTGCTGCTTGGTGACGTCGGCGTCGGCGTTGAGGTAGAGCACCTTGCAGCTGTCGCAGAGCTTCTTCATTTCGGCGACGAAACCTGGATGATCGTGCTCCTCGTAGCGCGTCGAGCCCTGGTCGGGCATTAGGAACGCGACCGTGGAGCCGGCGATATCCTGCGCATTGGCGAACGTCGCGCCGAGTGCAAGGCCTGAGACGGCCAACGCGGCCGCAGTCAGTCTGGACATGTATCTGGACATAAGGTCTTCTCCATTCCCGTTGTTTGGTGTAACGGACCCCCGATGTCTGCTTGCGCTGTCCGATCGGAAGTCTAACGAACTCGTGCAGCAGCCTCACGGCTTCCTCCCGCTGGCATGACACGAGGCAATACTCATCCGTCGCTGGTTCGCTTGCGCGATCCACCGTTTGATCTTGACTCTTGTTTAAGGCTTGTTTTTCCTCCCGAACTCCTTTCTATGCGGCGCGCGCGGCCGCGAAATTGTCCGCAACCAATCGTCTGAACTGCGATGGCGGCATGCCTTTCTCGGCCAGGAACTGGCGGTTGAAGTTGGACAGGTTGTTGAAGCCGACCTCGAAGCAGATGTCCGAAATCTGCGCCTCTTCGTTGCTCATCAGGATCTGACAGGCGAGGTTGATGCGCAGGCGCTTGATGTATTGTAGCACTGACATGCCGGTGTGCTTGCGGAACGAGCGCGAGAAGGCGCTCGGCGTCTGTCCTGCGATCGCGGCGAGGTCGCCTTCGTTGAATTGCTGGGTCAGGTTCTCGCGGATATAGGCGAGCGCCTGGTTCATGCCGGCCGACACATATCCCGACGGATCCGGCAGATAGTTTTCGCTGGCGAGCACGCGCGGCGAAGTCTCGCGGCTCAGCGCTTCCATGATCGACATGAACAGGCTGATCCGATGCACGCCGTATGCATGCGTGATCTCCGCCAGCAACGGCATGACCTCCCTGCTCACGCTCTTGCCGAACAGGACGCCGCGCCGCGAAAGGTCGAGCAGCGGGGAAACGGCGCCAAGCTCGGGAAAGGTCGAGATCGCGCCGCCGATGAATTCCTCGCTGAACTGGATCAGCCTGCAGCGCAGGGGAACGGACTCCGGAACCTCGCTGATCCAGTTGTGCGGCAGGTTCGGACCGGTGAGCACCAGATTGCCGGTCTCGAACTCGCCGATGAAGTCGCCGACGAAATAGCGGCCCGTAGTCGCGGCGATCTGGTGCAGTTCGTATTCGGGATGAAAATGCCAGCGCACCGTATGGTACGGATAGCCGTGCCAATTCACCGCGAATGACTCGCCAGGCCTTATCTGTATGACTTCCAGATCGGGTCCCATGCTTCCTCCCGGAGGCTGTCGGGTGTTTCAGCCTTCGAACCGCGGCCGTTTGTTTGGCTCATCTAGGGTCAGGATAACGGCGGCCAAGGACTGCCGCCACCTCGTCACGCCACGCCGACTGATACGTTTTTGACCATTTTGGGCCAGCGAAGGACGGAGTTCGAGAAATTAGCCGCCTCGAACATGAGGGGGTTGGCCAACGGCCCATGAGCCTTGGAAAGTTCGCTTCGGATCACGCTGCCGCATTGCACAATTCCGGTCCGGCTGCACAATAGGGCGCATGTCCGCCGGTTCGTTGACCATCCTTGTTATCGACGAGAACCGCATCCGCGCCTCGATCATCGAGGCCGGATTGCGGGACGCCGGCCATCGCCACGTCACCGTGGTCCATGACGTCGCCGGCATCGCCAGGCGGATCGCCGAGATCGAGCCGGATGTCATCGTCATCGATCTCGAAAATCCAAACCGCGACATGCTGGAGAACATGTTCCAGCTTTCGCGCGCGGTGAAACGGCCGATCGCCATGTTCGTCGACCGCTCCGACCAGGCCTCGATCGAGGCGGCCGTCGAAGCCGGCGTATCCGCCTATGTCGTCGATGGGCTGAAGAAGGAACGCATCAAGCCGATCCTCGACATGGCGATCAGCCGCTTCAACGCCTTTTCGCGCATGGCGCGCGAACTGGAGGAAGCGCGCAGCGAGCTCGAGAACCGCAAGGTCATCGACCGGGCCAAGGGCATATTGATGAAGTCGCGCGGCTTGAGCGAGGAGGCTGCCTACGCGCTTCTGCGCAAGACCGCGATGAACCAGAACCGCAAGATCGCCGAGATCGCCCAGAGCCTGGTGACCGCGGCGGGGCTGCTGGGTCCGCTGGAGGGCGAATGAGCATGACTGCCGCGCACCAGATCACCGCCGGCTTCATGCCGCTCTTCGACAGCGCCGTCCTGGTGGTGGCCAGCGAGATGGGCTTTGCCGCCCGCGAGGGCATCGAGCTCAAGCTGCATCGCGAGACCTCCTGGGCCAACATCCGCGACCGCATCGCCATCGGCCATTTCGATGTCGCCCATATGCTGGGACCGATGCCGCTCGCCTGCAGCCTCGGCCTCACGCCGCTTGCCTCGGAAACCATCGTGCCCTTCTCGCTCGGGCTCGGCGGCAACTGCGTCACCGTCTCCAACGCGGTGTGGCAAGGCATGGCGGCGCATGGCGCCGCGCCGGACCTCGACCCGGCGCGTGCCGGGGCAGCGCTCGGCGCGCTGATCCGCGAGCGGACGGCCGGCCGCCGCGAGCCGCTGCGCTTCGCCGTCGTGCATCCGCATTCCGGGCACAACTACGAGCTGCGCTATTGGCTCGCCGCCTGCGGCGTCGACCCCGATCGCGACATCGAGATCGTCATCGTGCCGCCGCCCTTCATGGCCGACGCGCTCGCCGCCGGGCGCATCGATGGCTATTGTGTCGGCGAGCCCTGGAACAGCGCTGCCGTCGCTGCCGGCACCGGCCACATCGTCACCGTCAAGGCGCTGCTCTGGCGCAACAGCCCCGAAAAGGTCATCGGCGTGCGCAAGGCGTGGGCCGAGGAGAACCCGGACGCGCTGGCGGCGCTACTGAGGGCGCTGCATCATGCCGCCCGCTGGTGCCAGGCTGCGCAGAACCGCGGCGAGCTGGCGGCGCTGATGGCGGACGCCCGCTTCCTCGGCCAGCCGACGAAAATCCAGATGCCGGTCCTTACCGGACATCTCGAGCTCGGCGGCGGCGTGGAGCGGACGGTCGAGGATTTCTTCGTGCCCTTCGACAAGGCCGCGAACTTTCCCTGGAAGAGCCATGCGCTCTGGTTCTACACGCAGATGGTGCGCTGGGGGCAGTTGGCGCACACGCCCGAGAACCTGGCCATCGCCCGCGACTGCTATCGGCCCGACCTCTACCGCTCGGCGCTGAAGCCGCTTGGGGTCGCCCTGCCCGGCGCCAATGCCAAGGTCGAAGGCGCGCTGAAGGTCGCGACCCCGGTCGGTTCGGCCGGTGCAAGCCTTGTCCTTGGACCCGATGGTTTCTTCGACGGCCAGACCTTCGATCCCGACCGGATAGATGCATACATCGCCGGCCAGCAACCGGCCTGATTATTTTCGCGCCAATCTTGTGCATTGCACAATAATTATGCGCGCGTTTGCGCCAATGAACATTCTTTGGCCTGCGCGCTTTGCGGGCGGACGCGCTGGGCATCACAGCATATAATTGATTTCATTGATGTTATTAGCAACGCCCGAAACTGGCACGGTTCCTGCTTCGTAACAAACAAGCTCTTCGCGAGCCACGGAAAAGGCGTCCAATGGCGGGCGCCACAGGCAAAGCTGCCGCTCAGGTCAACGCGCGATCCCGGATGGACGGACGCGCGCGGCCTGCCCGGTGGCTTTTTTGTTTTGACCGAACACGCAATCGACGGCGCTGATCCCAAGCAGCGCCTCAACGGGAGATGACGATGACGAAACGGATCGGAACTGGAACGGCACTCAAGGGCATGACGCGTCGCGATTTCCTCGCCAGGGGTGCGCTGACGGCGGGGCTGTTCGTGGCGGCTCGCAAGCTCCTCCCCTCGGGGGCCTATGCCGCCACGGCTGCACCCGAGGTGACTGGCGCCAAGCTCGGCTTCATCGCGCTGACCGACGCTGCGCCGCTGATGATTGCCAAGGAGACAGGTCTGTTCGCCAAATACGGCATGCCCGATGTCGAGGTGCTGAAGCAGGCCTCCTGGGGCGCGACGCGCGACAATCTGGTGCTCGGCGGCGAAGCCAACGGCATCGACGGCGCCCACATCCTGACGCCGATGCCCTATCTCATGCACACCGGCAAGGTGACGCAGAACAAGCAGCCGCTGCCGATGGCGATCGTTGCCCGGCTGAACTACGACTGCCAGGGCATTTCGGTGGCGCAGGAATATGCCGCCACCGGCGTCGGTCTCGACGCCTCCAAGCTCAAGGAGGTCTTCGCCGCCAAGAAGGCCGCCGGCAAGGAGGTCAAGGCCGCCATGACCTTTCCGGGCGGCACGCATGACCTCTGGATACGCTACTGGCTCGCCGCCGGCGGCATCGATCCCGACAAGGACGTCTCGACCATCGTCGTGCCGCCGCCGCAGATGGTGGCCAACATGAAGGTCGGCAACATGGACGTGTTCTGCGTCGGCGAGCCGTGGAACGAACAGCTCGTCCACCAGGGCATCGGCTTCACCGCCGCCACCACGGGCGAGTTGTGGAAGGGCCATCCGGAAAAGGCGCTCGGGCTGCGCGCCGCATTCATCGAGAAACACCCCAACGCCACCAAGGCGATCCTGATGGCGGTGATGGAAGCCCAGCAATGGTGCGATGCCATGGAAAACAAGGAGGAGATGGCCTCGATCATCGGCAAGCGGCAATGGATGAACGTGCCCGCCGCCGACATCATCGGCCGCCTCAAGGGCGACATCAACTACGGCAACGACCGCGTCGCCAAGGGAACCGACCTCTACATGAAGTTCTGGAAGGGTGGGGTTTCCTATCCCTTCAAGAGCCATGACAGCTGGTTCCTTGCCGAGAACATCCGTTGGGGCAAATTCGCTCCGACCACCGACGTCAAGGCGCTGGTCGACCAGGTCAACCGCGAGGACCTCTGGCGCGAGGCGGCGAAGGATCTGGGTGTCGCTGCAAGCGACATCCCGGCCTCCTCCTCGCGCGGCGTCGAGACCTTCTTCGACGGCAAGACCTTCGATCCGGCCAACCCGTCCGCCTATCTCGACAGCCTGAAGATCAAGGCATCGGCCTAAGCGCAAACGGCGCCAAAGCGCGACGGCGCCTTCGCGCCGTCGTCGCCAGCGCAACCCAGGCGCAAACGGCGCGATGCGCCGTTTGTCGCCAGGACCTGCCCACGGAGTTTTGCGAAGACATGTCCATCCAAACCATCGAGGACACCAAGGTGAAGGCATTTCCGGCAAAGCCCGGCAAGGTAATCGCCTTCACCGCCAAGGCAGGGCGCCGCATCGATGTGCCTGCCATCGCCGGCCGAATGGCGACGGCGCTCATCCCGCCGGCCGTCGTCATCGCCATCCTGCTCGTCGTCTGGCAGGTGGCCTGCTCGTCGCCCACCGCCAGCCTGCCGCCGCCGAGCCAGGTGTGGAACGAGGCCTATGACCTGATCGCGCATCCGTTCTTCGACAACGGCCCGCAGGATATCGGCCTTGCTTGGCGGGTGCTGATCTCGCTGCAGCGCGTCGCCATCGGCTTCGGCATGGCGGCGGTCGTCGGCGTGGCCCTGGGCGCGCTCGTCGGCCAGTCGGTCTGGGCGATGCGCGGCCTCGACCCGGTGTTCCAGATCCTACGCACGGTGCCGCCGCTCGCCTGGCTGCCGCTGTCGCTCGCCGCCTTCCGCGACTCCAATCCGTCGGCGCTGTTCGTGATCTTCATCACCTCGATATGGCCAGTGATCATCAACACCGCCGTCGGCGTGCGCAACATCCCCGAGGACTACCGCAACGTCGCCCGCATCTTGCGGCTCAACCAGTTGGAGTTCTTCTTCAAGATCATGGTGCCGGCCGCCGCGCCCTACATCTTCACCGGCTTGAGGATCGGCATCGGGCTCTCCTGGCTGGCCATCGTCGCCGCCGAGATGCTGACCGGTGGCGTCGGCATCGGCTTCTTCATCTGGGACGCGTGGAATTCCTCGCGGCTGCCCGACATCATCGTCGCGCTCGCCTATATCGGCGTCACCGGCTTCTGCCTTGACCGCCTGGTCGCGGCGGTCGGCGCCTTCGTCACCCGCGGCACCACGGCAAAGTGAGGAGAGCGCCATGACGGCCTATCTGAAGCTCGACCATATCGACAAATCCTTCACCCGCGGCGGCCAGGTCAGCGAGGTGCTGAAGGACATCAGGCTCACCATCGACAAGGGCGAATTCGTCTCCATCATCGGCCATTCCGGCTGCGGCAAGTCGACCTTGCTCAACCTGATCGCCGGCCTGACCAAGGTTTCCTCGGGCGCCGTGCTGCTCGAGGACAAGGAGGTCGACAGCCCCGGACCGGAGCGCGCCGTGGTGTTCCAGAACCACTCGCTGCTGCCCTGGCTCACCGTCTACGAGAACGTCAACCTTGCGGTGTCGAAAGTCTTCGGCCGCAGCAAGGGCAAGGCCGAGCGGCATCACTGGATCATGCGCAACCTCGACCTCGTGCAGATGGCGCATGCAAGGAACAAGCGCCCGGCAGAGATTTCCGGCGGCATGAAGCAGCGCGTCGGCATCGCGCGCGCGCTAGCCATGGAGCCGAAGATCCTGCTTCTCGACGAGCCGTTTGGCGCGCTCGACGCGCTCACTCGCGCCCACCTCCAGGACGCGGTGATGGACATTCATTCGCGGCTGGGCTCGACGATGATCATGATCACCCACGACGTCGACGAGGCGGTGCTGCTCTCCGACCGCATCGTGATGATGACCAACGGCCCGGCGGCAACCATCGGCGACGTGCTTTCGGTGCCGCTGGCGCGGCCGCGCCGGCGCATCGAGCTGGCGTCGGATCGCACTTTCCTGCGCTGCCGCGAGGCGGTGCTGAAATTCCTCTACGAACGCCACCACTTCGTCGAAGCCGCGGAGTAACGTCATGACCGAGAAACTCTTCATCATCGGCAATGGCATGGCCAGAAACGCGCCTGATTATTTGCGCGTCATTCTTGTGCATTGCACAAAATTTATGCGTCCTGCTCATCCCATTGATCAATGTTTGACCGCATCGCCGCTTGCCCCGGTCGGCGCGACGGGCGCATACCGCATTGATTTTACTTGAAAATCACCATCAGCGCAAAACTGGCACGCTTCGTGCTTTGAAATAGTCGAGCCCCTCGCAGGGCAACGGAACAGGCGTCCAATGGCGGGCGCCCCAGGCAAAGCTGCCGCTCAGGTCACCACGCGATCCCGGATGTACGGACGCGAAGGCCTGGACGGCAGCTTTTTTGTTTTTGACCGAAAACACAATCGCGGGCGCCGATCCCAGGCGGTGCCCAACCGGAGACTACGATGACGAAACGGATCGGAGCAACATCCCTCAAGGATTTCACCCGCCGCGATTTCCTGGCGAGCAGCGTGCTGACGGCGGTGCTGTTCACCGCGGCGCTCCTGCTGTTCCCGACCAGTACCAAGACCGAGGGTAAGCGCCCCGAAGCGACCCTGCAGATGCGCTGACCGACCGCGCCTCTCGATCAACACGACACGCGGTGCCTCCCACACCGCAACCGGAGCCAACCATGACCGCAAACATCCCAGCCGCCTTCAGCCAGGACAGTGCTCCTCGGCAGGCGCTTGTCATGTCCACCATCGCCTTCACCGTCTGCTTCGCGGCGTGGACGATCTTCTCCATCATCGGCGTGCGCATAAAGCAGGAGCTCGGCCTGAGCGAGACTGCGTTCGGCCTGCTGGTCGGCACGCCGATCCTCACCGGATCGCTGGTGCGCATTGTGCTCGGCGTCTGGACCGACCGCTACGGCGGACGCCTGGTCTACACCGTCACCATGCTCGCGGCAGCGGTCGCGACCTTCCTGCTCGCTTTCGCCCACACCTATCAGCAGATGCTGATCGCCGCCCTCGGCGTCGGGCTTGCCGGCGGCTCCTTCGCCGTCGGCGTCGCCTATGTCTCGCGCTTCTTCCCAGCCGGCAAGCAAGGGACGGCGCTCGGCATTTTCGGCGTCGGCAATGTCGGCGCCGCGGTCACCAAGTTCCTGGCGCCCTTCGTGCTCCTTTCCTGGGGCTGGCAGTCGGTCGCGCTGATCTGGGCGGCGGCACTTGTCGTCATGGCCGGCGTGTTCTGGTTCACAACCGGCGACGATCCGGTCATCCGCGAGCGCCGTGCCGGCAAGGCCGCACCCGCGAGAAGCTTCTGGCAGGAATTCGCGCCGCTGAAAAACCTGCAGGTCTGGCGCTTCGCCTTCTACTATTTCTTCTCCTTCGGCGCGTTCGTGGCGCTGTCGCTCTGGCTGCCGCGCTACCTGATCGGCGTCTATGGTTTCAACATCGCCACCGCCGGCATGATCGGCGCCGCCTATTCAATTCCTGCAAGCGTCTTCCGTGCCTATGGCGGCGTGCTTTCCGACCGCGTCGGCGCCCGCACCGTGCTCTACTCGACCTTCACCGTCTGTGCTGTCGCGACGCTCGTTCTGTCTCTCCCCTCGGCAGACTATGTCGTGCGCGGCATCAGCGGGCCGATCCCGTTCCATTTCGAGATCGGTCCGCTCGCCTTCATCGCCGTCGCCTTCGTGCTCGGCTTCTTCATGAGCCTCGGCAAGGCGGCCGTCTACAAGCACATCCCGGTCTACTATCCGCAGAACGTCGGCGCGGTCGGCGGCATGGTGGGCATGATCGGCGGTCTTGGCGGCTTCATCCTGCCGATCGCCTTCGGCGCGCTGAACGACCTTACCGGCGTCTGGTCGAGCTGCTTCATGCTGCTTTTCCTGATCGTCGTCTCGTGCCTGCTTTGGATGCACCTCTCCATCCGTCGGATGGAGCGGGCGGCCGAGGTCGAGACCGCGTCCCTCTCCTATGCCGCCGAATAGATCGGAGCAGACAGACATGACCGAAAAACTCGTCATCATCGGCAACGGCATGGCTCCCGGCAGGATGCTGGAGCATCTGCTGGAAGCAGCGCATGACCGCTACGCCGTCACCATCTTCAACGCAGAGCCGCGCGTGAACTACGACCGCATCATGCTCTCGCCAGTGCTTTCGGGCGAGAAGGATTTTGAGGAAATCGTCATCCATGGCGACGGCTGGTACATCAAGCATGGCATCACCCTCTACAAGGGCCACCGGATCGTCGCCATAGACCGGGAGGCGAAGACCGTCACATCGGACCACGGCGTGACCGAGAGCTACGACAGGCTCGTCATCGCAACCGGCTCGGTGCCCTTCATCATTCCGGTGCCGGGCAAGGATCTGCCCGGCGTGCTCACCTACCGCGACCTCGACGACGTCAACGCCATGCTGCTTGCCGCGCAGTCGCGCGCCAAGGCGATCGTCATCGGCGGCGGCCTGCTCGGGCTCGAAGCCGCGGCGGGGCTGAAGGAGCGCGGCATGGACGTCACCGTGCTCCATGTCATGCCGACGCTAATGGAGCGCCAGCTCGACCCGGCCGCCGGCTACCTGCTGCAGAAAGCCGTCGAGGCGCGCGGCATCAAGGTCATGACCAAGGCCAACACCAAGGCCATTGTCGGCAACGGCAAGGTCGAGGGCGTCGAGCTTATGGACGGCACGGTCATCCCGGCGACGCTGGTCGTGATGGCGGTCGGCATTCGCCCCAGCACCGCGCTGGCCAAGGAGGCCGGGCTCGAGGTCAATCGCGGCATCGTCGTCGACGACCGCATGCGCACTTCCGATCCGGCGATCATGGCGCTCGGCGAATGCGCCGAGGTCGGCGGCCACGTCTACGGGCTGGTCGCCCCGCTCTATGAGATGGCGCGGGTCGCGGCAGCCGGGCTCTCGGACGGCGAAGACAAGCGCTTCATCCACTCCGACACGCCGACCAAGCTCAAGGTTACCGGCATCGACCTCTATTCGCTCGGCGACTTCGCCGACGGCGACGATCGCGAGGAGATCATCCTGCGCGATGCATCCGCCGGCATCTACAAACGCGTCGTGCTGCAGGACAACCGCATCATCGGCACGGTGTTGTTCGGCGAGACGGCCGACGGCGCCTGGTTCAACGATCTCAAGAAGAAGGCGACCGACATCTCGGAGATGCGCGACACGCTGATCTTCGGCCAGGCGTTCCAAGGAGGCGTTTCCTCGGACCCTTTGGCGGCCGTTGCGGCACTGGCGGATGATGCGGAAATCTGCGGCTGCAACGGCGTCTGCAAGGGCAAGATCACCGGCGCGATCACGACCAAGGGGCTGACCGGCCTCGACGACGTGCGCGCCCACACCAAGGCCTCGGCCTCGTGCGGATCGTGCACGGGTCTGGTCGAACAGCTCCTGAAGCTCACGCTCGGCGAGGCCTACAATCCGGCGGCGGTGCAGCCGATGTGCGGCTGCACGAGCCTCGGCCACGACGATGTTCGCCGCCTGATCAAGGCAAAAGGCCTGAAGACGATACCCGCCGTCATGCAGGAGCTCGAATGGAAGACCTCCTGCGGCTGCGCCAAGTGCCGGCCGGCGCTGAATTATTATCTGGTCTGCGACTGGCCGGACCAATATGCCGACGACTACCAGTCGCGCTTCATCAACGAGCGCGCGCATGCGAACATCCAGAAGGACGGCACCTATTCGGTCGTGCCGCGCATGTGGGGCGGTGTCACCAGCGCCAACGAGTTGCGCGCCATCGCCGACGTGGTCGACAAGTTCCGCATCCCGACCGTGAAGGTGACCGGCGGCCAGCGCATCGACATGCTGGGCATCCGCAAGGAGGATCTGCCGGCGGTATGGGCCGATCTCGGCAAGGCCGGCTTCGTCTCCGGCCATGCCTATGCCAAGGGCCTGCGCACGGTGAAGACCTGTGTCGGCTCCGACTGGTGCCGGTTCGGCACGCAGGATTCGACCGGGCTCGGCATCCGCATCGAGAAGTTCATGTGGGGATCCTGGACGCCGGCCAAGGTGAAGATGGCGGTGTCGGGATGCCCGCGCAATTGCGCGGAGGCGACCTGCAAGGATGTCGGCGTGGTCTGCGTCGACTCTGGCTACGAGATCCACTTCGCCGGCGCTGCGGGCCTCGACATCAAGGGCACCGAAGTGCTGGGCCTCGTGAAGACCGAGGACGAGGCGCTGGAGGTGATCGTGGCGCTCGTCCAGCTGTATCGCGAGCAGGCCCGCTATCTGGAGCGCATCTACAAATGGGCCAAGCGCATCGGCACCGCCGAGATCAAACGGCAGATCCTCGACGACGCCGAGCGGCGCGGGGCGCTCTTCGACCGCTTCGTCTTTTCGCAGAAATTCGCGCAGGTCGATCCGTGGTCCGAACGCGTCTCGGGCAAGGACAAGCATGAGTTCCGGCCGATGGCGTCGGTGGGTTTTGCGGAGGCGGCCGAGTGAGCCGACAGGAACGAGACAACATGAACTGGATCGCCATCGGCTCCATCACCGACATTCCTCTGCGCGGCGCGCGTTGTGTTGCGACACCGCAGGGCAAGATCGCCGTCTTCCGCACCGCCGACGACCGGGTCTTCGCCATTGACGACCACTGCCCGCACAAGGGCGGCCCGCTGAGCCAGGGCATCGTTCATGGCGCGGCGGTGACCTGCCCGCTGCACAATTGGGTGATCTCGCTTGAGACCGGCAAGGCGCTCGGCGCCGACGAAGGCTCGGTGCGGACGATCCCGGTCAGGGTCGAGGGCGAACGGCTCTTCATTGCGCTCGAAGCGCTGGCCTCGAAAGCGGCCTGAGGCATGGAAGAAGCACGCGAGGTGAGGACCACCTGCCCCTATTGCGGGGTGGGCTGCGGCGTGCTGGCCGAGGTCGCCGCGGACGGCAAGACGACCGTCCGCGGCGATCCCGAGCACCCGGCCAATTTGGGCCGGCTCTGCTCGAAGGGTTCAGCCCTTGCCGAGACGCTCGGCCTCGAAGGCCGTCTGCTCCAGCCGGAAATCCAAGGCAGGCAGACGAGTTGGGACGAAGCGCTCGACCTGGTGGCCTCGAAATTCTCGCAGACGATTGCCGAGCATGGGCCCGACTCGGTCGCCTTCTATGTCTCCGGCCAGTTGCTCACCGAGGATTATTACGTCGCCAACAAGCTGATGAAGGGCTTCATCGGCTCGGCCAACATCGATACCAATTCGCGGCTCTGCATGGCCTCGTCCGTCGCTGGCCACCGCCGCGCCTTCGGCGAGGACATCGTTCCCGGCGTCTACGAGGATTTCGAACGCGCCGACCTTGTCGTGCTCACCGGCTCCAACACCGCATGGTGCCATCCGGTGCTCTACCAGCGCATGCTTGCGGCGCGCAGCGAGCGCGGCACCAGGATCGTCGTCATCGATCCGCGCCGCACCGCCACCGCCGACGAATGCGACCTGCATCTGGCGCTCGATCCCGGCACGGACGTGCTTTTGTTCAACGGCCTGCTCGCGCATCTCGTCCAGGCTGGAAAGATCGATGCCGATTTCATCCGCGATTCTACCTCCGGCTTCGACGCCGCGGCCGCGCTGGCCGGCGCCGATGCGTCGTCGATCGCGCGTGTCGCGAAGGGCTGCGGCCTGGCCGCAGCGGATGTCCAGGCCTTCTACGATCTCTTCGCCGAGACCGAGCGTGCCGTCACCGTCTACAGCCAGGGCGTCAACCAGTCGGCGCATGGAACCGATAAGGTCAACGCCATCATCAACTGCCATCTCGCCACCGGCCGCATCGGCAAACCCGGCATGGGGCCGTTCTCGGTCACCGGGCAGCCGAACGCGATGGGCGGCCGCGAGGTGGGCGGCCTGGCCAACCAGCTTGCGGCGCATATGGACTTCGCCGATCCGTCCGCTATCGACCGCGTCTCCCGCTTCTGGAACGCGCCCGACATCGCGCGGCGCGGCGGCCTGAAGGCCGTTGACATGTTCCAGGCGGTCGCCGACGGCCGCATCAAGGCGCTGTGGGTCATGGGCACAAACCCGGCCGTCAGCATGCCGGACGCGTCGCGCGTGCGCGCCGCCTTGTCCAAATGCGATTTCGTCGCCGTCTCGGACGTGACCCGCACCGACACTACGCGCTATGCCGACGTGCTGCTGCCGGCGGCCGGCTGGGGCGAGAAGGACGGCACGGTCACCAATTCGGAACGGCGCGTCTCGCGCCAGCGGCCGTTCGTGCCGCCGCCGGGCGAAGCGATGGCCGACTGGCGCATCATCTGCGAGGTCGCAGCACACATGGGCTTTGGCGATGCGTTCGCCTACCAGACGCCTGCCGAGATCTTCCGCGAGCATGCCGCGCTCTCCACTTTCGAGAACGATGGCCAGCGCCTGTTCGACCTGGGCGGCCTCGCCGATCTCAGCGACACGGCCTACGTCGCCTTCGCGCCGCGTCACTGGCCTGCGCCGGATCGCGACGAGCGCCAGACAAGGCTGTTTGCCGACGGCCGTTTCCCGACACCCGACGGCCGCGCGCGTTTCGTGCCGGTGCGGCAGGAGGCAACGGCCTTCACGGTAGATGCGGACTATCCGCTTGCTCTCAACACCGGCCGGCTGCGCGACCAGTGGCACACCATGACGCGCACCGGTAACGTGCCGCGCCTGATGGCGAACGCGCCGGAGCCCGCGGTCGACCTCAATCCGGCGGACGCGGCTGCACACCAGCTGAAGGATGGCGACCTCGCCCATCTGTCGACACGTTTCGGTTTCGTCCGCGCCAGAGTGCGCGTGTCGGAAGCGCAGCGGCGCGGCCAGGCCTTCATGCCGATGCATTGGAGCGGCCAGTTCGCGGCCAGGGCCGCGGCCGGCCTTCTGTCCTCGCCGGTCACCGATCCGCATTCCGGCCAGCCGGAGCTCAAGCATGTTCCGGCGAGGATCGTGCGCGAGAACACCGGATGGGCGGGCGTGCTCATCACGCAGCGCGATCTGAGGCCGACGGGTTTCGTCCACTGGAGCCGCTACGCGGTCGAGGGCGGCTGGGTCTATGAGCTCACCGGAACCGAGCCGCCGGACCAGGGCATTCTTCTGGCGCGCAAGCTGCTCGGCGTGCGTCAGCAGGATCAGCTTCTGGAGTACACGGATCGCCACGGCCTCGCCTATCGCGCCGCCGCCGTCGAGGAGGGTGGCGCCATGGCCGAGGCCCTGCTGGTTGCAGCTCCAGACCAGTTGCCGGCGCGGGATTGGCTGGTGTCGTTGCTGGCTACGCGCCAGCCGCTATCGACCGCCGATCGTCACGCGCTCCTGTCGGGCCGCTCGCCTGTGCCCATGCCCGCCATCGGCCGGATCGTGTGCTCGTGCTTTCATGTCGGTGTCAACCAGCTCGCATCGGCAGTTGCCGCCGGATGCGACAGTCTGGAGGCGATCGGCTCGACGCTGCGCGCCGGCACCAACTGCGGCTCGTGCCGTTCCGAGATCAGGGCAATCATCGAAGCCCGGCAGGTTCAGGCGGCCGAGTGAGCCGCCGCGGGTTCGACGCCGCCCAGATCGGCGACGGCAAGCTTGTGTAAGGTTCCCCACCCGCAAGTCAGTTCGGAACTACCGACCTGACCTTGCTGGGCGGCAGGCCGAACGTCTCGCGAAAGCCCTGGAGAAATGCGAGGCGTTCTCGAAGCCGACCTCGATGGCAATCTCGACCATCGGAACGCTGGTCTCGAGCAGCAGCTGCTTCGCCCGCTCGAGACGCACTCTCTTGTACACGAGCGCCGGAGAGCTCTTCGTCTTCTCCATGAACAGACGCTCCAGCTGCCTTCGCGACAGCCCGACCGATGCCGCCAGTTCGGGAATCGAGATGGTGTTCTCGATATGGGTCTCCATCATGATGAGCGCCGCCTGGAGCCGCGGATCGTCGCATTCGATGGCAAGTGGCCTGCGCGGCTGGATGTGCAAAGCCGAGCGTGCCTTGTCGATCTGCAGCACTTCGAGCGCGTTTCGCTCCGCACGTTCGCTGATGTGGCGCCTGACGATCGAGGCAGCCATGTCCGCCGCGCTGCTGCCGCCGGCGCAGGATCCCCGCGTCCGATCGAGGTTGAAGATTCGGTCGGCCCTGACTTCGTGGCCCGGGAAACGCTGACGGAACGCCTGATAGTGCAGCCAGCTGACGCAGGTCCGGTGGTGCTTCATCAGGCCGGCATCCGCCAGGATGAAAGTGCCCGTGCAAACCCCTATCAGCGGAACCTTGGCTGCCGCGGCTCACTTGAGGTAACGGACGGTTTCGTCGTCGACCGGGAACTCATTGTTCAACAGGCCGCCGACCACGACGATGTAGTCGAACAGCCCGGGATCCACGAAATCCGATGTCGGGGCGACCTGCACGCCGCAGCTGGCGGTGATCAGATGCCTGGTGCTCGCCAGAACCTGCCAGTCGGCAAAGACCCTGCCGGACCTGTCTGCCTCGTCGCTGGCCAGGCGCAGCGTGTCGACAAACAATGCAAACGCCGAAAGCGTGAAGGAGCGGGAAAGAATGAAGCCGATCTTCAGCCGGCTGGTCTCCGCGACAGCTTTTTTCATGCCTGCCTCACGCTCTGTTGCCGGACAATGTGCGCTCGGAAGCGTTTCTTCCCAACCAGCGCCGACCTCGTCGTCAACGCGCTTTTCGCGCATAGCAGGATGCCAGCCGCCGTCGCCCCGGGATAGTCCATGAACGACTTGGCCGTCTCGGAAGGAGACGCTCCGTAGAGGCCGAACCGTCGCGCCGGCCGGAAGTCAGCGCCGGCTGGCGCAAAGCGTGGCGGTCCTGGCGATGCGGTGATCGATCGGTTCAGCCCTGTGGCCGGACCTGCGGCAGCGCGGCGTCGAGCGACCGCTCGAACGCGTCGACCACAGCGTCGACCTGGGCCTCGGTGATGATCAGCGGCGGACAGAAGGCGATGGCGTCGCCCATGTTGCGCGAGATGACGCCGTTTTGCTGCAACAAGCCGTTGACCAGCGCACCGACAGCGGCGGGCTTGCCCCATGGTGCCTTGGAAGCCTTGTCGGCGACCAGCTCGACGGCGGCGATCAGGCCGACGCCGCGCACCTCGCCCACCAGCGGATGGGAATCCAGCTTGCGCAGCCGCGCCTGCAGATGCGCGCCGACCTTGCGCGCATTGCCGACGAGGTCGCGCTCCTCGATCAGCTTGATGTTCTCCAGCGCGACAGCCGCGGCGACCGGATGGCCGCCGCCGGTGAAGCCGTGGCCGAAGGTGCCGATGCGGTCGCTCTCGTCGGCGATCGGCTCGAACACCTTGTCGTTGATGATGAGCGCCGAGATCGGCAGGTAGGACGACGAGATCTGCTTGGACAGCACCATGATGTCGGGCTTGATGGCGAAGGTCTGCGAGCCGAACATCTCGCCGGTCCGGCCGAAGCCGCAGATCACCTCGTCGGCCACCAAAAGTATGTCGTATTTCGACAGCACCGCCTGGATTTTTTGCCAATAGCCGGCCGGCGGAACGACGACGCCGCCGGCGCCCATGATCGGCTCGCCGATAAAGGCGGCAATGGTTTCCGGCCCCTCGGCGAGGATCAGTTTTTCCAGGTCGTCGGCGAGCCGGCTAGAGAACTGCTCCTCGCTTTCGCCGGGCTCGGCGTCGCGCCAATAGTGCGGCGTCGAGGTGTGCAGGATATTGGCGATCGGCAGGTCGAAGGAGAGATGATTGTTCGGCAGGCCGGTCAGGCTCGCCGCGGCAATGGTGACGCCATGGTAGCCGCGCTTGCGGCTGATGATCTTCTTGCGGCCCGGCTGGCCGAGCGCATTCGACCGGTACCAGATCATCTTGATCGCCGTGTCGTTGGCTTCGGAACCGGAATTGGTGAAATAGGCCTTGCTCATTGGCACCGGCGCCATCTGCACCAGCTTTTCGGCGAGGTCGATCAGCGGCGAATGCGCCTTCGAGCCGAAATCGTGATAGAAGGGCAGCTTCGACATCTGTCTTGTGGCCGCCTCGACCAACCGCTTTTCCGAGAAGCCGACGGCGACGCTCCACAGGCCAGCCATTGCCTCGATGTAGCGGTTGCCGGCAATGTCCTCGACATAGACGCCGTCGCCCCTCTCGATGACCAGAGGGCCCGTCTCCTGATGCTTGCGGGCATTGGTATAGGCATGCAGATGGTAGCGGATATCGCGGGCTTCAGGGGAATTCGGTCTGGCGTCCATGATGGCTCCTGTCTGCGGCCGTCCAGGCGGAAATAGGATCCGTTTTCCTGTTGCGAACATCCGGAAAATCCGCCTCGCGTGTGCTGCTTGATGCATCACGGCGGGATGCGGCTGCAAGAGCCGCTGTGTCACAATCGATAGCGCCATGAGATTTCCAAGGCGGACGGAGACGGTGTAAGTCCTCGCGGACTGTGGAGCACGGCATGCGCAACCGAAGAGACGCAATATGGAACAGGTCGACTGCATAGTCGCCGGGGCCGGCGTCATAGGCCTTGCGGTCGCGCGGAGCCTGGCGGCGCGAGGCCTCGATACGCTGATCCTCGAAGCGGCGGACGCCATCGGCACCGAGACGAGCTCGCGCAATTCGGAAGTCATCCACGCCGGCATCTACTACCTTGAAGGCTCGCTGAAGGCACGGCTCTGCGTGGCCGGACGCGATATGCTCTATCGCTATGCGACGGAGCGCTCGATCCCGCACCGGCGCTCGGGCAAGCTGATCGTTGCGACCGACGAGGCGCAAGAGCCGGTGCTGGCCACGATCCACGCCAATGCGATCGCCTGCAGCGTCGGCGACCTGCGTTTCCTTTCCGCCTTCGAAGCGCAGGCACTGGAGCCGGCCCTTCATTGCACGAGGGCGCTGCTCTCGCCGTCAACCGGCATCATCGACAGCCACGCGCTGATGCTCGCCTTGCTCGGCGACGCCGAGGACAGCGGCGCAATGCTGTCGCTCAACACGCGCATCGTTTCGGGCCGCATCGAAGCCCACCGCATCGTGCTCCAGACGGTGAACACGGCGAGCGGCGAAAATTTCGAGATCGCCACGTCGCGTCTGGTCAACGCGGCCGGCCTCGGCGCCGTTGCGCTGGCCGGCTCGCTCGAAGGCATCGACCGGCAACTGTTGCCCACGCTTCGCTACGCCAAAGGCAATTACTTCTCGGTGGCTGGCCGCGCCCCGTTCTCGCGGCTTGTCTATCCGGTGCCCGAACCTGGCGGGCTTGGTGTCCATCTGACCCTCGATCTCGGCGGTGCCGCTCGCTTCGGCCCTGACGTCGAATGGACCGATGTTCTCGACTACCGCGTCGATCCGGCGCGCGGCGAGCGCTTCCACGCTGCCATCCGCAAATACTGGCCGGAGCTGGCCGATGGCAGCCTGCAGCCGGCCTACAGCGGCATCCGGCCGAAACTTTCCGGTCCGGGCGAAGCCAGCAGCGATTTCGTCATTCAGGATGCCGCGGCCCACGGTATCCAGGGCCTGGTCAATCTGTTCGGCATCGAGAGCCCCGGCCTGACGTCCAGCCTGGCTGTCGCCGAACACGTGGCGCGCATCCTTGCGCCTGAAGCGCATCGCGATCTTTCGGATTCACTCCTTGCGCTCTAAATCTCTGATTTTGCGCATATCCTTGTCCCGAACCGGTTCCCAATCGCCCAAATGTGCTCAGCGATGTATGGCGCGCCGGCAAGATGGTGCGGCCGAAGCGTCAGGGCCCGATTCTTACGAGCGCAAGTTTTCTGGCCCTCGCTTGCCGCGTGCGGTCTTCCGCGGAGCAGCCTGCGTCAGCTCGAAATGTAGGACCGATCAAATCCGGCTGTTTTGATAAGCCCAGCATGGTCGTGCAGCTCGACGACGCCATTGCGGAAAGAGGCCAGGGAGGTCTCTCGCAACGTTTTCAGCACGCGACTCACATGCACAGCCGAGAGCCCCAATGCGTCCCCCAGTTCAGCCTGGGTCAGGGGGCATTCAAAGCGATCCGGAAAACTCGTTGCCGATCGCTGCGCGCGGCAGGCCAGTTCGAGAAGCAAATGCGCCGTGCGCTCAACGGCGCCCCTTCTGCTGACGCTAGCGAGATGTTCCGCAACCCTTGAATATCGAAGCGTCTGAGCCCGCAGGATGGCTTCGCAGATGGACTGCGGATAGCGCAAAAAACATGTATGGACGGGACCAGCCAACTCAATCGCGGTAACGTCTGACAGGGCCGTTACCGTCTCGCCTGCTTCTCCGGCGAACTCGATCAAGGCAATTTCGTGAGGAAGCGCAAAATCGACGATGAGACGCGAGCCATTCGGCAATGTCTTGGCGAATGCAGCCCAGCCGGCGATCACAATCAGGATGAAGGGTTTGGCCTGATATTCGCCTGCGATGGTCGTGTTGGCCGGATAGGTGCGGCGCACGGCTCCCGGCAGTACAGAAATCCCCCTTTCCCAACTTGCGTCAGCAAGCGTAGGTCCCCTTGCCAATCCAAGAGCCTGCTTTGATAAGCTCATCTCTCCTGAATAACCCCCAGACCGCGTTTGCCCCCCGGGTCAACCTGAAGCTGCAAACTATCGACTAGGCAAAAAGTTCCATCTATCTGTTCATCTGAACAGTGCCGCAGTCTACCACCTTTGGACTAGGCTGTACCACCCTTGACGGACTGGAACGCACCCCAGGCCCCAGAGATTGCCTTCAGGGCCACGATGGCTCCAGAACATATCGTCGTGCGACGCCGACGCGGACAACACGTCGCGCGCACCGGCATGCCATCGATGCGCAAGCACTGGCTGTATCGATCTTGCACGTGCGGCGCCATCTCGTCGAAGCAACCACGGTGCGGATGCGACAGTGCGGGCGCAATGAAAAGTCGAACCGGGCTGCTCATCTTCCAGGCCGGCGATGCAGGTCCTTGCAACTCACCTATCGACTCGTCTCGGACACGTTGTCCGAGGACCTGCCGCCAGCAAGCCGAAGGTCCTTGTCTTCGAACTCGTCGTTAGGGCTTCGACCCGACGACAAAGAAAAATTGGACCCTGCCGGTCTCATTGATGCCGGAGGTGCTGATTCCGGTCGTGGAGCGAGCGCTTGCAGCTCTTGCCAAGGCGGTCCGGGAATATATCGGGTCTCTTTTCCTGCGTTGTCCGTCGCAGCGGCCGAAACGGTTTGCTCGATTGCTCCGGCTGCCGGCTTCCGGCGCGAACGCTTGGCGCTGTAAGTCTGCCGCCTTTCCTCGGCGACTTCCAGGCCTTCTATTGCCGACAGGACCAGTGCGAGGCGGTCCTCGATTTGCTTCAAACGCCTCCAGGTGGAAAGCAGCGCAAATGAAACCAGCACACAGTATGCAAGAATGGCGGTCACCGATCCCGCCCAATTCTCGATACCGAACAGTATCAACGCGACAGCCCCGATGAGGATCGCAATGGTACCGTAGCCCAGCAGTCGGCCCTTAAGAAGAAGCATCAGTGGCAGGGTTGCCGCCAGCATAAGAATGACTCCGGGACTGAGCGCCCAACCTATAAACGGCGGAACGATTTCGCTGTAAGTGTCCATGTTCACCTCGGAATCGCCGAGGCCAGTCGCTCTCTCACCGTCAGGAGCACCCCTGACGATCGTAGCGTTGTGGTAGACCTCCCTGCAGCGCGAGAGGAAGGTGTCCCGGCGACGCCCTAAAGCTCTGAAAGGCATACCGGGTAGACCAGATCGACCTTTAGCCGAATTACTACTCAATAATGGTAATGGCGGCGATGTCCGCGAAGCTGATATGTTTCTGGACTTAACCGGTGACGCGATCGGTCAGTGGGCGCAAAGAGCGATTTGGACATGCCGGCGGGGGCACTAAAGCCTTACGTTTCATGCGTTTAAGCGCGCTTGACAGCTAACTGCCCGGACCCTTTTCGAAGTCAAGGCCGCTCAGCCGACGCTGAGGGGGTGGGAGTTGCGTTGCCATCGTAAGGACTAGGAAATGGCAAGTCCAACCGACAATCCGATGATGATTCGGGAATTCCTGCCGCTCGATGTCAGGGAGGTCTTCGATTTCTTTCTCCGCCGATGGAAGCTGGTGTGTGGAATTGCCGCAATCACCTTCGGCCTATTTGTCGTCGCTGCCTATGTTATCCCGCCGTCTTACACAGGCGTCTCACAAATATTGCTCGATGCCCCGATCGACTATATGACTCCGCAAGATTATTCCAATTCCGACTTTGCCGACAATCCAACATTTATTGAAAGTCAGATGGCAGTCTTGAGGTCTGCCTCGCTTCTTCTGCAGGTCGTCGACAGCGAGAGGCTGACGCAGGATCCCAAGATCGGGCCGGCGGCACTGATATGGCTCCAGAGCGCTTTGGGGGTCTCGCGCGTCGGGCTTGGAAATGTCATCGAGATCGATGTCAGCGTATACGATCCCCAAAAGGCAGCATCGCTCGCGAATGCGATTGCCCAGGCCTACGTCGCCGATCGACTAAAGTCTCGTTACGAAGGGGTCCAAAAGGCCTCTACATGGCTTAGCGACAGAGCCGCGTATCTGCGAGCGGAGCTCAGCCGTTCGGAACAAGCTGTCCAGAAGTTTCGGGTCGATCACAATCTGCTGGGGACGCCAGCGGGCAGCTTGACTGACCAGCAACTGTCCGAGTTGAACGTCGCCTTGATCAACGCGCGCGCCGAGATATCGGCGAAACGGGCGCAGTATCAACAGGTTGAAAAGTTGCAGGCTGCTGGAGGCGACATCCAGTCGATACCGGACGTGTTGCAGTCCGTGGTGATCAATGCACTTCGCGCTCAGCTCTCTGGAGTGACCCGGCGGGAAGCCGACCTTCAATTGAAATATGGCGAACGTCACCCCGACGTTCTGTCGGCTCAGGCCGAACGCCGCGACATCGAGGGACAGATCGCCGCCGAAGTCCAGCGCCTCATCGGCAATCTGAAGAATGAAGTCGAGGCGGCCGAAGCGCGCGAGGCTTCACTGACCCGCGCCCTGGACTCGGTGTCCAACCGATCGGAAGTCGAAGGTCAGGTTGGCGTCCAGCTGCGCGATCTGGAGAGGATCGCCGCGGCAAACAAGGAACTTTTTGAGACGTTCCTCTCACGCGCCAAGCTTACCGAGGAGAAATCCACGCTCCTCAACAGCGGCGTCCGCGTGATCACCGACGCCGGTGTTCCAGGTTCGCCAAGCTTCCCGAACAGGCCTCTTTTTGCGGCATTGGGCGTGGTCTTCGGCATCTTCTTCGGGGGGGCCGGAGCCGTCCTGCGTGAACTTTTCGCCTCCGGCTTCATGGCCAAAAAGCAGATCGAGGACGAATTGGCCGTTCCGGTTCTGGCATCGATGCCAAGGATGTCGGGTTGGTCGAAGGACGTTCGGGCGCAGCCTGTGGCCTATCTCGAGCGCAAACCGCTGTCCAGGTACAGCGAAGCGGTGCGGCGGCTTCGCCTCGGCATCCAGGCAACGCCGGAATTGGACGGTCCGCCGCGCCTGATGCTCGTGACATCGGCGATGCCCGGCGAAGGCAAGACAACTCTGGTATTGAGCCTGGCCTGCTCGGCCGCTGCCGACGGCGAACGCGTCCTGGTCATCGATGCGGACCTGCGCCTTTCGGCCACCACGGCCTTCTTCGGCATGGCCGACAAGGTCGGCTTGGTCGATCTTCTGACGTTGCCGGTGAAGGCCGCAAACGCAATCCACCTGGACGAACGCTCGGGGATCTCGCTGTTGCCGGCGGGAGCAAGGACCCGCAACCCGCCTGCCCTTCTTGCTTCGGCCAGAATGCGCTCGCTGCTTGATGAGGTTCGGGGAAAATTCGACACCGTGATCATTGACGCGCCGCCTGTGGGGCCCGCGGCCGATGCCTCGATCCTGGCGAGGCATGTCGACAAGGTCGTCTTCGTGGTGAGGTGGCGGGAAACCTCGCGCGAGGCCGTTGCCGAAGGAATTCGACACCTTGGCGATCGGTCCAAGCTTGCCGGCATTGCCCTGACGATGGTGGACGAACCAAAACTGCCGAGATACGGCCGTTACACGTCGCTGGAAAGCAGCGTCTCGGACAGTTACTACCTCAACTAGAGAAGAGACAGTATTTCGCCATGCTGCGCCCTGACCTATACGACAATCGCTTTCCGGAGACGGTGGGAAAAAGTCACGACGGCGAAGCTGCGCGCTGGTGCGTGGTCCAGACGCACCAGCATTCCGAGAGCCTGGCCGAGCGGCACCTGCTGTCACAGAACTTCCGCACCTATCTGCCCAAACGCAGGCGAACCGTCCGCCACGCCCGCAGCGTCAGGACCGTCTCAAGCGCGTATTTCGACTGCTATCTGTTCGTCTCACTGGCTGTGCATCAGCAGAGCTGGTACCCGATCAACTCGACGGTCGGCGTCCGAAGGCTGGTCATGAGCAAGGGAATGCCGATAGCGGCGCCTTACGGCGTGGTTGAGTCATTGATATCGGTAACCGACGACGACGGGATTTTGCACCCGGACATCCTATTGAGGCCGGGCCAGAAGATCAGAATCATAGATGGCCCGTTTTCGGACCAGCTTGGAATTCTTGATCATGTCGGAAGCGCTGGCGCGGTCAGAATTCTCCTCGACATTATGAACCGATCGATTCCTATCACTATTGATAGGGACAAATTGTCCATAGTTTCTTGAAATTACTTGGTGGGTTTCACTGACCTTTTTATTCCGGAAGATGCCGAAACCATTCGGCTGGGAGCGATGAGTTGGCAACCAATTCACCCGCGGTGCGGCAGCCTGCGAAGGCGACGTCAGAACCTGCGGCCCGGCATTGAGACGATTGAGCGTGCAATATCTCAGAGACATCGGCCCACCGAGGGGTTGGACTGATCTCACGCCAATTCCATGACGTTTGCGGCGGCGACGAGCGAATGACGCTCGCCGGCGATCAATCACGGGAAATCCCTTGCAAACCCCACACAAGTCCACATCGGCAGCCTTCCGTCCGGCCGGGCCCGGAGACCTTCCGGATCGTCTGCAGCCGCAACAGTATCGCCGCTGGGCGCCAGAGGCCAAGGCAGAGATCCTGGCGCAAACGTCGGCGCCGGGAGCGAATGGTTCAGCGTCGGCCAAGACGCTTGGCGCGGGCGCGTTGGACAGCCAATCGGATGCGGCAGCGTATCAAACCGACGGAGACGCTCCTTTCAGGCCGATCGAAACGGCACTGCCGATTGCCGGCGAACTGTTTCGGGCATTCAATGAAGCCGGCCTGAAGTACGGGATAATTCAGGATCTCGCGTCCCTGCATGACGGATTTGCCGGCTGGGACGATCTCGATGTCCTTTTGGACAAGCATGACTACCCGGCCTTCTGCTCGATCGTGTGCCGATTGCACGGTCGGCGCGGCGTGAGCCTCTCCTGCTACGACAATGTCTGCGCCGGCAGAGAGGACTGGTTCGTGCCTGATTTCTCGCGTGGCCGGTATCTCCATCTCGACATGCACATCGGAGCCCGGGTCGGCCGGGAGTTTCGCAAGCGCTATCCGGCCTTCGACTACGCGGCGATCACGCGCTGGGAGTCGATTTGTATCGACGGCTCGTCGGTTCCGGTGGTCTCCCCCGAAGACGAGCTTCGAATAGCGATTGCCCGTTTCGCGTTCCGGGCCTGGGCCCTGCCGTGGAAGCAATGGATTGCCGTCGACGATGGTTGGAAGCAACATTTTACACGACTGCCGTTGCCGTGCGACGAGCAAGGTTTGCAGGTCGTGGAGTGCACGTTTGGCGGCAAAGAAACGGTGCGCTGCAGGTTCCGGCAGAGCGCCGAGGGTTTGGCCGCCCACCGCGGCGACTTGGCCACGCTCCGGCGGTCGATCCGCGAAATGTGCGGTTACACGGGACGCTTCGCAATCGCCGATGCCGCGGTCCATCTGGCACGCAAGGCCTGCTATCTCTCCCTGAGGCTCCTTCAGCGCTGGATGCCGGGGCGCCTTCCACCAAAGCGACGGCCCGCCGCTGGTGGATTCGTTGTCGCCCTGATAGGTCCCGATGGCATGGGCAAGAGCACTCAGGCTGGCCGGCTGAGGCAGACATTCGGCTGGAAGTTCGGGTGCGCGCAAGCCTATGTGGGAACCGGCGACGGCAATGGATGGTGGCTTCGCAAGGCGCTGCAGAGCGTGGTCTTTCCCTATAGGCGCCGCCTGAAGTCCCTGGCCCAGAACGATGGAAAAGATGCCTCCGGCCGAGCTTGGTCGAAGGGAGGAGTTGTCGCTGCCGCATTGGCGCTATGGGCAGTCCTGATCGCGTTTGAGCGATACATAGTCGTGAACCGCGCACATCGATGGGCGACGCGCGGCCTGATTGTCATTTGCGACAGGTGGCCGCAGGCGCTCTGCAGGGGATATCTGGACGGACCGACCATCCCCGCTCGCCTGTTCTCGGTCCCAGGCTTGTCCGCCCTCGCCCGGCTTGAGCAGCGACTCTATCGGAAGATGGCGGAACGCCGCCCACACCTCGTTTTGCACCTCGTTTCAGATTTTGCCGTCTCCGAACAGCGAAAGCCCGGGGACCTCAGGAAAGAAGCGTTCGATGCGCGGCTGTCGCTGATGGCGGACCTGCGGGCGCAGGACAAGGAAATCCGAACCGTTGACGCAAGCGCCGGCATAGACGCGGTCGGCCGCGAACTGTTCAGGCATATCTGGCTGTCTCTCTGAGAGGCAAAACAGGCGGTCGATCCGCCCCGCATCATCCCCGAACGTTCAGTTTTCCCGCGATCCCGGCCTGCGCCCGAAAAGCTCCGGAAGGAGCTCGGACGCTCCCGCTCGATGCGCTCGATCTCCCGAATGCGCCACCCCCGGATTTCATGTCCCTGAGGTACAAGCAAATGAAGATCGTCCATGTGCTCACCAGACTGCTTCGGGCCGGCTCCGAGGAGAATACGTTGGCCTGCTGTCTCGCTCAGGCGCGGCATGGCCACGAAGTGCTCCTGGTTCATGGCGCCGAATACGACCCGAAGCTACGGGCATCCCTTACCGGAGCCCTTCGAGTGGTGACCCTGGAAAAACTCATCAACCCGATTTCGCCGTCCCGCGACATTTCTGCCTTCGGGCGACTCACCCGCCTTATGCGTGATTGGCGGCCCGACATCGTGCACACGCATCAAAGCAAAGCCGGCATCGTGGGCCGCCTGGCTGCCAGGGAAGCCGATGTCCCTGGCATCGTACATGGCGTGCACATCCTGCCTTTCGTGCATGTGGGCAGCGGGCAGAGGCTGATGTTCCTCGCCGCCGAACGCCTGGCCGCGAGGTTCACGCGCGCTTTCATCGATGTCAGCCAGGCTATGCGCGACATTTGCATCGCCAATCATTTGGGCAGCCCCGACCAGCACCATGTCGTCCACTCCGGCTTCGATCTGGCACGCTTCGCGAGCGCGCGGTGGCCGCAAGAGCCGCATCTGCTGCTGGGGACGGCCGCCGGGGAGCCAAAGCCGCCGGTGGTCCTGATGCTGGCCGCGCTGGAGCCGAGAAAACGCCACGTCGAGTTCATTGAAGCATTCGGGCAGGTCGTCGACCGAATTCCGGACGTGCGACTGCTGCTTGCCGGCGACGGACCGGCGCGATCGGACGTTGAATCGGCGATTGAACGATCCCGGTACGCGAACAACGTTCGCATGATCGGCTACCACAGCGAGCCCGAACGACTGATCAGCCTGGCGGACGTGTGCGTGCTGACGTCGATGCGAGAAGGATTGCCTCGCGTCATGATGCAGTATCTGGCGGGTGGTCGAGCCAGTGTGGTCTCGCACTTGCCCGGCGTGGAAGAGGTTGTCCAGCATGGCGTGAACGGAATTGTGACGCCGGCCCAGGATGTGGGCGCCGCCGCGGCAGCCGTCGCCGATCTCCTCGAGAACCAGCACCATCGCGCTCGGCTGGCCGATGGCGCGAAACGCACTGACCTGTCGTCCTGGGGCCTGGAGTCCATGTGCGAGAGTGTCGAGCAGATTTATCAATCCGTGCTGGAGTCCGCCGTTTCGCCAAGGCCGGACAAGGCGCGAATTCGCGACCGCCTCGCCGGGCAAACCTTCGGGCTGCACGGTTTTTGACCGTCGTCCAGCTCCTTCGACGATGCGCGGAATTCCAAGGCTTACCTCTTAAACTGAACAGATATCCGCCTGTCACGCGCCGGCCGACGAATGTCGATCGGTCCCGATGGCGGCAGGCTGGACAACCGGAGTACCGACGATGCGTATGCGTTCCGACCAGCAATTTCCTTCCAGGCCCTTGCCAATGAAGGACTGGTGCCGACGGCTGTTTTCCAAATGCGAACCCGCGGTCGGCCGCATCCTCGCGACAATCGGCGGTCTCGCCCTTGCCTTTGTCCTGCTTGCTGCGGGCGCCTCCCGTGCGGATGGATATACCTTCGACACCGGTGACATCCTGCGCGTGTCGGTGATCGGCGAGGAATCCTATCCGCTGGAGGTCGTGGTCGATGATCGGGGCTCGATATCGCTTCCAATGTTGGGCGATATCCAAGCGCGCGGCCTCACGACCGTTGCCCTCTCACAGGCCATTCAACACGCATTTCAGCAGCAGAAGCTCATCCTCAAGCCATTCGTGAAGGTTGAGATCGGCCAGTACCGGCCGTTCTTTATCTCCGGAACGGTGGCTCACCCTGGATCGTACCCATTTCAACCGGGAATAACGGTTCGCCACGCGCTAGCCATAGCAGGCGGGTTTCGCGCCACTGCCGTGGGAAACACGGAGCCGGCCCTGGAAATAGCCGATCTGCGAAGCACACGCGCCAATCTGGCGATCGAAGAATATCGCCTGAAGGTTCGGCTCGCCCGGCTCGAGGCGGAAAGCCAAAATAAGTCCTTCGTTGCGCCGCCGGATCCGCCGGTCGAGTTCGGCGGAAAGTTGATTGCCGACATCATCGCGTCCGAACAAGCCCAGTTGGACGCGCGGCTGGCCGCGTACCGGGACGACATTTCCTACCTCGAGGCTTCGCTTGATCGGGCGAACAAGGAAGCAGCCATGGTTGCCGCCAGCCGTGAAGAACGGGAAAAGACCGCGAACATTCAATTGGAAGAACTGCAGTCTGCCCGGTCTCTGCGTGAAAAGGGTTTGGTGACGAACTCGAATGTCATGACGGCGGAAAGGGCGCATACCAGCTATCGGGCCGAACTGGCTCAGACGGAATTGCAGCAGCAACAGGCGCAGCAGGCGATGCTGAACGCGGAAAGCGAGCTGCGAAAGAAGCACCAAAGTCATGAAATGGACTTGATCGCCCAGACCCAGGACACGCAGGTCGAGCTTGGAAAAATTCAAAGTCAAATAAGATACGTTGCCGACAAGCTTCTTTTCATCTTCACCTATGGCGAACAGAGAACCTTTGATGACCTGCAGGGCTCGGTGAAGATTTCGATTTTCAGACGCGACCAGAAGGCAGCCCACGACATCGTCGCTGATGAAAATACGGAAGTGAGAGCCGGCGACGTGATCGAGGTTTCCGTTGTGGCCAACAAGGGCTTCTACGCTCCCGACTCCGGAACGATAGGCTCCCCCGCGGGGCAAGATCCGGCCACCCAGCCCGGCATCGTCGGCCAATAGCATGAGCACATGGCTCGCATTCTCAAGCAGGACCATGCTTCAGGCCCGCTGACGCCTTTGACGGACCAGATGATGCGCGTTCAGGGACCGGTAGCTGCACGCCGCAGCTTGTCGTGCGGGTCGATGCAGTCTTCTCACCCGTGGCGAGGGAGGCCTATCAAGATGGCAACAGAACTGAAACCTCCGATTTTTCTGATTGGCAACTACCGGTCGGGCACCACCATTGCGCAGAAACTGATCGGGCTGCACCCCGACATCGTTACCTGGTACGAACCCAAGACTGTGTGGCTTTATGCCGATCCGGCGCGGCGCCATGACGAATTCGGCGAGTTCGATGCCACCGCGAAGGTCGCTCGTTACATTCGCGGCCGGTTTCTCGAATATCAGTCGCGGCATGACGGTCGGCAGATCATGGAAAACACTCCGGCCAATGTCCTGCGGGTCCCGTTTATCCACGAGATCTTTCCGGAAGCCATTTTTCTTTATATCACCAGGAATCCATTCTCCTACATAAGCTCCATGGAGCTTAAATGGCAGCGGGCAAAGTCCTTCAAGGGTCTCTTACGCCTCTTGAAAATGACTCCCGTCACGCAAATTCATTATTATGCGAGAGACCTTGCAAAACAGATAGTGACGAAAAGGATCCTGGGCAGGAAATACACGTCGATCTACGGCCCTCGCTACAGGGGAATAGATCAGGATTTGAAGGAGCAGGAAAAGCTGACAGTCATCGCGCGCCAGTGGGCGCGCGGCAATCGAAAGGCACGGGAAGATCTCGCCAGGCTGGGCGACGGCCGCGTGCTGTCGTTTCGCTATGAAGATCTGGTCCAGGATCCCGAGCAGGTCCTGCGGCGTATCTTCGAGCATTGCGGCCTGAAATGCAGCGACGAGATCGCTCGCACGGCGAAGGAGATGATCGATCCCGACCGCCAGCAGAAGTGGCTCCGCCTGGATCCTGGCGAATTGGCAGCCATCATCCCGGAGGTCCGGGATGAGATGGCGTTCTACCGCTACGAGATCCCTTCCCTTCTCGTTGAACATGGCTCGCCGTCGACGCGGGCTCCATTGGCGTTTCAGCACGGCCATCCGGATATTCGGTCCCCCCGCTGAGCGGTATGGGAAAATGCATTGGCTGCCGCTTTTGGTCGGTCGACTAAGCAAACAAAGCAAGCGGAGATTGGCGTGGGCGACATCCGACGCGGACTGGCGAAACGCAGTGTCGTGGGCATGTTCTGGACGGGCCTGTCCATGGGCGCGTTGGCGGTTGCTGAGCTTTTCGCTCTCCTCCTGCTGGCCCGGCTGCTCTCGCCAAATGAGTTCGGCCTTTACTCTGCGGCGCTGATCGTCATCAAGTTTTCGGCCATTTTCCAGGGGCTTGGCATTACGCCTGCGATCGTGCAGCGGCCGGTGCTCGAGGAACGGCACCTTCGTGTCGGGTATACCTTGTCGCTCCTCCTCGGTCTTACCGTGTCTGCTCTGGTATGGGCGATGGCACCCGCAATTGCCAGCCTTCTTCGCCTCGCCGATCTCACACCGATCGTGCGCGCGGTCTGCTTCATCTTTCTTTTCCAGGGAGCCTCCATGGTGGCGTTGGCCTCGGCCCAGCGTGCATTGCGGTTCCGTTGGCTCGCTGTCGTCGACGCGGTCGCTTTCGCGATCGGTTATGTGATCGTCGGTCCGGTGCTGGCTTGGCTCGGCTTCGGCATCTGGGCGCTTGTCGCAGCGCTCCTGGTCCAGCAGTTGTTCCGCTCGATCGTGCTGGTCTCCGGCCAGCGGCACCCGATGCGGCCGTTGCTCGAGCGGAGCGCGATTTTCGAACTGCTCTATTTCGGAAGCGGCTTCACTATTGCCCGGGTATGCAACTACCTCGCCACTCAGGTGGACAGGCTTGTCGTCGGCCGCTACCTGGGCGCCGATGCGCTCGGCGTCTACGGCTTGTCGTCGCAGTTGATGACAACTCCGGCGGTCATCGTCGGCCAGGTCCTCGATCGCGTGCTGTTCCCGACCATGGCGCTGGTCCAGGAAGAGCCCGTGCGACTTGCTCGCGCCTACCGCAGCGCGGTTGCCGGTTGCGCCCTGCTCGTCCTGCCGGCCAGCGTGGTGGTGGCGATCGTCGCGCCCGAATTGGTTCGGGTCATCCTCGGACGGGGATGGGAAGGTGTAGTCGCCCCGCTCCAGATCCTGGCGTTCAGCATGCTGTTCCGCACGAGCTACAAGCTTAGCGACTCCGTCTCGCGGGCAACCGGAACGGTGTACGCACGAGCCTGGCGCCAAGCTGTTTTCACCGTCGGTGTCTTCGTCGGAGCCTTCGTGGGGCAACGCTGGGGCGTGGAAGGGGTGGCGTTCGGTGTCGGCCTGGCATTCGGTGCCAACTTCTTCCTCATGGGACAGTTGAGCCTCCGCGTGACCGGGATGACTTGGGCGGATTTCTTCCTGGCGCACTTACCCGGCCTCGCGCTTACAGGCGTTGTCGGAAGCGGCGCCTGGGCGTTCGTGGAATGGCTGCGCGCCTTCCAGCTCTCTCCTCTTCCACTGCTCATCGATACGGCATTGCTGACGTCTGCCGGGGGACTTCTGCTGTGCTGGCTCCTGCCGTCGCTGTTCCTTGGGCGGGAAGGTCTGTCGCTGCTGCGCTTGCTCGCGGCAGTGGTGCCTACGTGGCCAAGGATGAAGCAGGCAACAGACTGACCAAGGATGCAACTCGCCCGGTCGTCCGGCCATGGATTTCATGTTCTTCACGCGCAACGTCATCACTGCCGTGCTCGATCAGGGGATCGGCGGTGATGCCCGGTCGGGCGCATAGGGGTTCCGTTATCAATCGAGGGAAATGCGGAAGGGAGACCTGTCATGGCTGAACTATTCGAAACGAGAGTGGCGACAGCAGGCGACGATGTCGAGGAGAAGGGCTCCGGTACGATCGGAACCAACATCAACGACCTGGAGCTGGGCTATGACAGCAGCACCCGCCAGACGGTCGGCATCCGCTTCACCGGTATCGACATCCCGCAAGGCGCCATCATCACCAGCGCCTACATCCAGTTCCAGGCCAACGAGGTGAAGATCGACGCGGCCTCGCTGCTGATCCAGGGCGACGACACCGACGATGCCAGTCCTTTCACCACCGCTGCCTTCAACGTGTCCTCGCTCCCCAGGACGACCGCGTCGACGGCCTGGACGCCGGACCCGTGGACAACGATAGGCGAGCAAGGCTTGGCCGAGCGCACGCCCGACCTCTCGGCGATCGTCCAGGAGATCGTCGACCGCTCGGGCTGGGCCGCGCTCAACGACATGGCGTTCCTGATCACCGGCACCGGCACGCGCACGGCCGATTCCTACGAATACAATCCGGCCGGCGCGCCGCTGCTGCACATCGAATATATCCTGCCCGGGTCCGGAAATCCCGTGGCCTTCAACACGCCTGCCGATGCCGATCCCACCACCAATCAGATCGCCGAGCTCGCCGCGGCCGGTAACCCGACCCGAATCACCGCCTCGGCTTCGGATCCCGATGGATCGACCGTCAGCTACAGCATCATCAACGATGCGCGCTTTGCCATCGATTCCAGCACCGGCGTCATCACGCGATCGTCCGTCGGCACCCTCGACTTCGAGACCCAGCCGTCGATCAACCTGACGGTGAAGGCAACCTCGTCGGACGGCAGCACCGCTACCAAGATTTTCACCCTCGCTGTCCTCGACAGCCCGGAACCGGTCGCGTTCAACACGCCGCCGGATGCCAACACCGCGGCCAACCAAATCTCCCAGAACGCCGCCGCCGGCACTGCCGTCGGCATCACCGCTTCGGCCTCGGATCCCGATGCCGGCTCGACGGTGACCTACACCACCATCGATGACCCGCGATTTGCTGTCAATTCCAGCACCGGCGTCATCACGCGATCGAGCACCGGCACGCTCGATGCCCAAAACGAGCCGTCAATCAATCTCCACGTCACAGCCAAATCGTCAGATGGCAGTATCGCCACGCACACCTTCACGGTTGACGTCACCGGTGGCAGCGGCCAGCTGCCGACATCCGTGACCTTGGCTCATACCATCCTGACCTCGCAGTGGTCGCCGCCGAGCCCCGATCCCACGGATATCGTCTATATCTCTCATCTCGGCACGCTGCTTGTTGCAGACAGCGAAGTCGACGAGATGTCCATTTTCACCGGCAAGAATCTCTACCAGATGAATCTGAACGGCACCCTGGCGGGTACCCTCACCACCATCAATTTCTCCGATGAGCCGGCCGGGGTCGCTTACAATCCGACGAACCATCATCTCTTCTTCTCGGACGACACCGGCACGAAGAGCGTCTACGAGCTCGATCCCGGACCGGACGGGCTTTACAATACGTCCGACGACAAGGTGACCTCGTTCAAGACCGCCGCGTTCGGCAGTTCGGATTCGGAGAGTCTTGCCTACGACACAAACCGCGGAGTGCTCTATCTCGAGGATGGCTCAACCCATAGGATTTACACCATCGCTCCGGGCCAGAACGGCAAATTCGACGGCGTGCCAAGCACGGGCGGCGATGATGTCGTGACGAGTTTTTCCGTACAATCGCTCGGAACCCCGTCCGACGGGGGCCTTGCGTATGATCCGGTCCACGATCTGCTTTATGTCATCGTGTCACGCAACTCCGTGGCAATGGTGACGCCGACCGGGGACCTGCTGGGCACGCTCGACATCTCGGCCGCACACGCGAAAAAGCCGGCGGGATTGGCGCTGGCGCCAAGCAGCGACGACCCGAGCCATGATATGAGCCTCTATGTCGTTGATCGCGGCGTGGACAATGACTCGCACCCGACCGAGAACGACGGCAAAATCTATGAATTCCATTTGAACGATTGGCTGATCGCCTGAACCTGACAGGGAGCGATTTTGCCCGGCCGAAGGAAGGCCTCGTTCGGCGCGTCCATCCAGGCGCGCCAGGCTGCCCCGCCGCCGACAAACAAATGCCCGGACCGTCCTCGGCGGGCGGTCCGGGCTGTCAAAGTGAAGGACTAGAACCTTATGTCCTCAAAACGCTGCTTTCAGCGACCCTGAGGATCAAGCTTACGTCTGGCCGGGAGGGCCAATGTGGATGTGGTTCGTGTCCCCCAGCCATTGCCCGGGCGTGTTCCTCCCGATTTGGCGATCGCCCTGGAGTTCAAGCTCGTGCCGAGCAGAAGCGTTATGGCCGGTGGAGTCACCGCCGCAAAACGCCCCGCCTTCTTGAGAAAGTCCCGGCGCGCCTGAGCCTCAGAGACGAGAGTTTCCTGCGTCCGTTCCGAGCGTTTTGTGCTTTCGGTTGGCATGGAAAAACCTCCCCATAGGCGTTTCGAAATCTCACGGAATTTACTTTATGCTTCCCGATACATGGGTACTAGTTCACCAAAAGGCTTAGATTTTCGTGCCGGGGCTTAGGAGCATGCGGGCGATGCGCCGCGCGAGATCGATCGAGCCACCTCGCGCCAAGCCGTCGGCACATGAAAGCCGCCGTGTTCCCCACATCAAATTGCCGGCTAGCCGCAACGGAGCCCCGATGATCGGATGGTTTGCCGTGAAGATGCGCCTCCAGTGCTGGAAACGGACGATCGGGCGCCGCGCGCATCTTGCCGGAATCCTGGTTCCGAAGAAGTGATGCAGGGCCAGCAGCTGGGTGTCGAGCGCATTGCGGGCGCTTCGATCCGACATCGATGCCTGCAGCGCCCGCCAGTCCACGTCGTCGCTCTCCGCCAATTGTGCCAGGTCATGAAGATGCCTGAGATCAATCCGTCCGCGCCAGTAGTCCCCCTCCTTAAAAAGGTCGTGCAGGATCCAGTGCAGGGCTCGGGACTGGGCGGGAGGAATATTCACCCGCAAACCGTCGCGCTGGACAAGCACAGGGGGTTCAAAGTCGTTTGCCCGGCGCGCCCGCAGCTCCAGCATTCCGGCGTCCTGCTGGCGAACCATGCCTCGGTCACCCGCCACCTCGACGTAGCCGAGTTCTTCAAGGCAGGCTTGGGCGGTCGCCTCTTCAGCCGGTTCCACGGCCAGATCGAGGTCGCTTGTCATCCTGCTGGGAGCCCCGTCGGCCGGCGAAAGGAACAAAGGAACGGCGCCCTTGAGCAGTACCGGAACGATGCCGCAGCGATTGAGGGCCGCGACAGCTTCAAGCAGCTGGGCACGCAAGCGCAGGTTCCGCTCCCGATTGCAGTCGTGAACGAACCGAAGGTACTCGTGCACGTCCTGCGGCAATCGGTGGATCTGGCCGGAGCGCGCGAGGGACGAGAACAGGTCCGGCGTGAGCAGGGTGCGATTGGCCAGGGCAATCACAGCATGCCAGTCGGCCCTGTCGGCCGGGCTGCCGCGAAGTCCGGCGATCAACGCCTCGAGCGCGTTGCCCCTGCGCATCATCGGCATGCCTTCGTGATCAGCTCCACTGCGTCGTCGAGCTTCGAATAGGTCAGGCAATAGGTGCCCGCCGATCCGATTACCTGGGTCAGTGCGTCGAAGGCGGCGCCGCTCAACTCCCGGCCTGGTGCGAACGCGCCGTTGAGCAGGACGCGCAATGCGCCGGCCGGATCGACCGGCTCCAGGCAAGCTTTCGCGTCGCGACCTCGACGAAGCTGGATCACGCAGCCGATCGGTATCGGAGAAGGCGGCGCGACCTTGCTGGGCACCGCAAACCGGACACGCCTGCGGTCCGGTCGGCGACAGACCGGGACAGCATCGAGACCGGGGTAGTGCTCGGCCACAAGCGGCCATGCTCCCGCCTTGACGGCCGGGGCAAACGGCAGACCAACGCCATGCCCTCGAGCGTCCAGCAGCGTGACATCATCGGAAGCGAAACCGAACCCTGCATGGACCAGCGCCAGGGTCAGCGTTGTCTTGCCCGCGCCCGGCTTGCCGCAAAGAAGCACGACGCGTTCATTTCTGACAAGCGCGGCCGCGTGCAGGGCAAGTTCATAGGCGCCGCGATCGAGGACCTCGATCAGCAATTGCCCTTTCAGCATGACGGGCAGCTCGTCGGGCGCGCAAGAGACAATCCAGTCGCCATCCCGGAACAGGTGGACCCGCCCTTCGTGCTCGACTAGCTGGAGCAGGACGTCGGCAGTTCCTCCTCGCACCTCGAGATGCCGAAATACGGCCATCGCGGGAAACGCGCAGGCTGCCGGGTAGTCGATGCGTATGGTAAGGCCCGCAATGGCGACAGTCTGGCTCACAGGCTCCTGATCCGACGCAGACAACGGCGCGTGAGGCCGTATCAGGCTTAGCCGTTGCCAATCCCTCAGCGCGGCCTCGACATGCTTGTCTGCCTCGAGTCTATCGACGCCGCCGCGCGCCATCTCGCCCGAGATGGCCTCCGGCGGCATGCCTGCTTCCAGCGAGCGCCAGATCTCGGCGGCAGTATCGTTGACGGCAAAAACGGCCTGCTGGGATGGACTGAACAGGATATTTTGCCCCCTGACGCGTGCCAGCCGTCCTTGGGTCACAAACGTCGCGCGGCAGCCCGCGGCGGGGCCTGGCGCCGCCGTTCTGTCAAACGCCTCGTGCTGATTCATCGGGATAACCCCTCCCCGTCTGCCGAAACGCGGCGACGGTTCAAGCTGCAAAGCATTTCCAAAACATGCCTCCCGAAAGTGGGACCGGTTTCGGGACCATGCTTGAAATCAAAGACTTAAGGCAGGCCGCGTGAACCTTTTCCACGCGACATGCTTTGAGGAACGGAACGACCGGCGAGTGCAGCTTCTCACAGCGCTTCGTCGGAGAACCGGGCCACGTTCTGATGCGCGGCGACCCACTGGATATGCGCCTTGTTCCAGTATTCGCGCGCGTCGGCCCCCGTCAGAACCCTGAAACCGGACGGCGGCATCGGCAATGCAGACGGGATTGGCTCATCGGGCAACCACAGCAACACGTTGTCCCGGCTTTCGATGGCCAGCCGCCAGGTTCTTTCCAGGCGACGGAACCCGCGCATGTTTGCCGAAGCCAATGCAAAAACCGATCCCGTGATCCTCAGCCTGGGCGACCGATCGACAGCCTTGATCGGTGCCTGATGCGTGATTTCGCCCTTCGAAAGAAAGGCGTGCATACGGATGAGGGTTCGGTCGATCAGCACGGTTTGCCCGGTTCCGTCCCGGTCGTCGCTCGACGCCGGGTCCACGCTGATCCCCGAGAAGCACCCATCGAACAGGCAATCTTCGACGATGCCGCTGAGGAGGTAGTCGTTCTCGACCGCGTCATCCCTGACTTCGCTGAACCAGCACCCTTTCAGGCGAAAGCCATCGGCCTGCTCGGCGAAACGGATGGCGTCCCAGCAGCGACGCACACGGACCCCTTCAATTGTCGCATTGGCGGTTCCGTCCCTGACAAGCAAGGCCGCGCTGTTGCAGTAGGTATCCCGCCAATCGGAGGTTAGCGGTACCTGGCCATCGAAGCGCCCGCCGATGAAGTGAACGCCGGGGCAGTTGCGGATGACGACCGGATAGCGATTGACCGGCAAGGTCCCCTCGTCGCAACCCATCATCGCGCCGGGATCGGTGTTTCTGCTGTTGGCAACTATGAAGGAAGCATTCCGAGCGTCGATTGTCGCTCCGGCTTCGAGATTCCGGATGGATTGCTGCTCGTAGCCATGCTCGCCTGCCAGAATGAGCTGCTTGCCCCCCGGCGTCTGTCCGCCTTCGGCCCGGCAGAAGCCTGGCAGCAGAGCAAACACCGGATACAAACCGGCAAGGCTGATCAGTGATCGGCGGTCCATCCTCATGCCCAATGGTTGACGGACGTGCTCATCGATCGGCGGAGTCGTCGTATCGCCGATGTCGTTCGAGACAGCCCAAAAGCACCGCCTCAAGCGCCCTTTCAGCCACGTCTTCGGGCGATGCAAGCCTTTCCACGTCGACTGACGCCAGTATGCCGACGTGATCCTCCGCGCCCATTTCCCTCTCAAGATCGGCGGCCAACTCGCGGCAGGTTCGGTCCGCAGCCGACCAGAGATCAAGGTCGCGATCGGCAGATGTCCTTTGCATCCGCGAGGACCGATCACTCCTTTTCAGAAGCCGATCCCGGGCCATGCCGGTCTCGGCGCGCAGATGGACAAAGAGCATGTCATCGATGCCAATAGCAGCCAGGATATCGAACCACTTCTCGGACGTTGCCCGATGCTTGCTTTTCAGCAATACAGACCAGAAGCCCTGCAGCAGCCCCTGGTCCATAATAGTGATAGTATTTTTCCGCTCCCTCTCGTTCTGGACATAGGCCAGCAGAACCGACATGTTCCAGATAACCTTGACGACATCGACAATCGATGATTGTCCGCTTTCGATGGCAAAGCGGGCTATTCGCATGAACAGTGAACGGAACTCACGATCCTTAAATCTTGGGGCAACGATACCGACCCTATGGATTTGCCGGGCGATAAAAGTTCTTGTCTCGGGCGAGATACGCACATCACCGACCAGCGGGCCGCACCGTCGCAAGCCGCTCGCCAACAGGCTGGACGTGGTTGTCTTTCCGACCCCGGGAAGACCGAAGAATTCCACAAATCGAATGTCCGTTTGAAGCACGCGTGCTTCGGGGCTTGGCGGAAGGCCTCCCGCCAGGTCGCGAACGTTTTGCGAAGTCATCGGATTAAGGTGGTAAGGATAAACTGGGAAGATCAACGGCTAGGGCATGATCCCGAACCGAAGGTCGGCGGAAGCAAAAAGCGGGAACCGGTTTCGCAGAAGATCATGCTCCAGCAAGAGCTGGATCAGGATGGCGATTCAGGAAGCATCATCCTGATCTGGGAAGAAGCTGTTTTGTTTTTCCGTGTCCGAAGAGCTGCGATGCAGTCCCGGCGTACACCTTTGGATTCTCGTTAGATCTGATCTGCGACGATCGCTGCATGCCGCGGTACACCAGGAGCAGAGCCAGCGGCAGCCAGAAGAAAGCCGCGGTCGACGGACCGAAGGAATCGCTCATCTGGTTCGCTACGAGGTAATTCCACACGGCAACCGACGTTCCGAGCACCATCACATTCACTTCGGTCGCCTGCTCGCCCCTCCCTTTGTCGACCAATGTGTGGAGAATGGCGCAGACCAGATATGCCACGACCAGCACGACGACAATCAATACCAACCCGACGCCGGGCACTCCCAGCGTCCTGAAATAGTCGATGAACAGGTTATGGCTGTGCGGAGCGATGTCTTCCACCCACTGCCCTGCCCCCACGCCCATGAACGGATGCGTCAGGCCGAGATCGATCGATATGGACCACAGTCGTTGCCGCGACACGATCGAATGCGCCTCACCGCCGGAAAGCTGAAGTGTCAGCAGCCTGTAGGCTCGCGGATTTAGGAACTCCAACGTCGCCAAGCTGGCTTGGAACAATATCGGGGCGGCAACCATCCCCGCGATCACCGTTACTGGCCGCTGCTTCCTTATCACCAGATAGATACTGTATAGCCCGAAGAACGTAGCGAGACCTGCGACGCCAAGGACGAAATTCGTCTTGGACCCCGATTTGACCAGACCCAGAAGCCCCGCGAGCAGGCAACCCGAGAGGAGGATTCGGTGCCTTCGGGAAGCGACCAGCTTCGCAGCGACAAGCGGCAGACCGGCCGACAAGGCAATTCCGAGCTGGTTCGCGTGCTTGAAGTAGCCTTCCGCCCGATCGGCGAAGCGAGCGTCGCCCAGTCCAACGGCGACAAGGCAGGATGTAACGGCAACCATGATGACCATGGCCATCCCAATCCTGTCGATCGCCTCGAACCCCCTGGGCCGCGCGGCGATCACCGCAATCGTTGGAATAACGGCGAAACCGAACACCTGCGCGAAGACCGCGCGCATGGTCCTGATCGGATTGTCTGCGTAGAGCGCCGACATCAGGGACAAAATCATGATGAAAGCGGACATCGTCAGCACTGCCGCCGCCAAGGCCGCGTCAGTCCGATGAAGGCGTCTTGTCGTTTCGGCGTAGGGGACGATGCTCAGCACGGCGCAGAACAAGGCCAGCAAGAAGGAAAGCGAGCCGTCGGTGCCGGCTATCCGAGTGGCGCCGGGGAACCATATCGAAACGATAAGCAAAAGAATGGATGTCTGCAGCATCGATGGACATCACGCCGAAAATGCCACGCAGCAACTGCGCCAATGCCGGATTCAAGGCAGGCTGCCGCACCGCGGGTGAAATACTCCGCATACCTATTTCAATGAGCAGCGTAGGCGCAGCGGGTGGACAAGGAAATGAGCGAAACGGGGGCATTGGGTCAAGGCGTCCTACGCCTTTTGTGCAAGCGGCGGAGGTACGGCCAGTCCCAGCTGGCAAGTCGGCAGCCGGTCAGGCAGCACGGCGGGATTGGGTGTTGGTACGGATTCGCAGATGTGGGAGACTTGGGCGCGGCGCACCCGAGTCTTCCGCACCAGAGGAGATCGCCGTGCTTTGGGGCCTTGCCACTGTCGGCGTGATCGGCATTTTGCTCGGATTTCGTGTTCGGGCACCGGCGCTCATCGTCATGACCGCGGTGATTGTCGTGGTCAGCGCGGTTGCAGGCGGCATCGGCAGCTTGTTCGATTGGAACCGTCTGCTTTCGATCCTGCTTTTCGTCGTCACGCTGCAGTGCGCCTACCTGCTCGGCGTCTTCCTTGGCGTTGTGTGGCGTCGCGCCATGACCCACGGACAATGATCGACCGCGGCTGCCATTTCGTCGCCGGCGATGGACCTGTCCGACGCGGCCGTGCCGCCCAAGGTTCGCTGCCGTCTCGCCGGTCAGGACGCATGATCGAATCTCATCACGGCGAAGACCGTCCGAATGAGAATGACGACATCGGCCCATATGGACCAGTTTCGCACGTAGCGGCTGTCGATGGAGACACGGCTGGGATAGTCTATTGCGTCTCTGCCCGTCACCTGCCACGCGCCGGTCAGCCCGGGCCGGGTTCGAAGGTAATCGAGCGCGCAGGCGCCGTAGCGTTGCAGTTCGTCCGGGACGACCGGTCGAGGGCCGACGCAACTCATGTCGCCGCGCAGCACGTTGATCAGCTGAGGCAGCTCATCCAGGCTCGACTTCCTGAGGATGTGCCCCAGGAATGTGATGCGCGGATCGTTCCTGAATTTCAAATTCTGCTCCCACTCCTTGGCGGCTTCGGGATTGCTCGCAAGATAATCGGCCAGAACCTGCTGGGAGTTGGCGACCATGGTCCTGAACTTGTAGCAGGCGAAACGCCTGCCGTTGAAGCCGACCCGGGTGTGGGAGAATATCGCCGGTCCACCGTCGGTCACCAGTATCAAGAGGGCAACCACAAGCATGATCGGAGCGGCAAGGACAAGCGCGATCGATGCGACGGTCACGTCCATGATCCTCTTGGGCCGCCCCCCAAGCGGACGAGGGTTTTGTCCGACGCGGATGCCGGGCCTGCGGTTCATGTCGAATGCGCTGATTGTCATGAGCTTCGCCAAGGAATACGGCTGGTTTCAACACTCAACTTTCACAGCGGCAGGTCATTCCCGGCAAGAACCGCAAAGGAGGTAGCGCCGTATCCGGCGCCGGTTACCCCCTTAGCCTGATCCGCGCGTTTCCGGCGCGGTGTCGATAAGCCTTCTGATCAAACGGCGTATCACCGGGCACCCGTTTTCTGCAGTAGCGGTCCGGGCAAGTTCGACTGTATTGCGTGATCGACGAATTGGTTCCGGCCACAGGCGGTCAAGAGCGCCGACTGAATTCAGGCCCCAACTCTCGTGGCGAGGATGCTGAGAGAATGTCTCGGGCCACTCTTGCCGAACGCGCTGGCCGGCAACCGTCTGGCAATGCAACGCATGAAAAGCATGCGGCGTCGCGTCCGGGCGAGATCCGACGAGACAGGTCTTCCGCGTCAACGGATTACCAGCCTGCCTGATAGTGGAGAGCACGCAACGTGGCGCCCGTTCTGAAGCCCTGGTCCGGTGATTTTTCCGCAAGACCGGCCGCTCGCCATGTCCCCGAGCTCGACCGCTCGGAAACACTTGCTGTCGTCCGCAAGCAGATAGCTTTGCTCGGTCTCGATCTCTCCGGCCTCACCGTGGTGGTCGGTGCTGCGACAGGATACCAAGCGGCGGCCGCGGCAGCAGCGGCGCTCGCCAACGCCGACCGTGTCGTTGCGCTCACTCGCGTATCCTCCAGAAATCCGAACCTTGCCGCAGCCGAGGATGCGACGTTGGCATTTGCCGCATACGCCAAGGTCGCCGAACGCGTGGAAGTGACTAACCAAATCGAAAGCCGCGAATGGCAGGACGTCGACATCATCACGAATGGTCCCCAGCTCGGGCCGATCTCGAGATCGCTCATCGAACTCCTGCCCTCTCATGCGGTTGTTTCGCTGATGGCTGAACCTTGGGAGCTTCGGCCAGGCGTGTTGGATTTCGACGCCTGTGACGAGGCCGGCATCAAGGTTGCCGCTCCAAATCTCGGCCACCCGGCCATAGGCCTGCTGCCGGAATTCGCGCGGCTGTGCCGGGTCTTGCTCGACGACGCTGGCGTTGACCAGCGCGCCTCGAGATTCGCCATCGTCTGCGACACGCCCTGCGCGCCATTCCTTGAGCATATGCTCGCCGAGCATGGAGCAAGAGTCGGTGTTTTTTCGCATCCGGTGCTCCTGACCGACGACGCATGGCAGGTGATCGTCGTCGCGATGCGGCCCTCCGCCAAACCACCAATGGACATCAACAGCCTGGGCCGTATTGCCAGGAAATCGCGCCAGACACTGCTGGTGCAGTTCAGCGGCGGGATCGACCGCTCGGCCGCCACCTATTTCGGCCTCAGGGTTTGGCCGCCGAAGCGCCCCAACCGCGGCGAGCTGGGCCTGCCGCTCGAGACACTCGGACCGGCTCCGGTGATCCGCAGACTGACGGGTGGCCTGAAGGCCGCCGAAGCCGCGTATCGCGATGCGGAATTGGGCGGAGACAGCGTTGGATTTCTCGTGAAGGCAGGATCCGAAATGCTCGACCGGCAACGTGCCTGAAACATCGGCCCGAGCGTATCCGCTTCATGGGCCCGGAGGGCTGTCCAGACTTCCGAACCCGAGACATGGCGGCGGATCTGAAGGAAATCCGCCTCCACGTCGAGGCATTGGCGCCGGACGTTCGCTTGGCGCAAGTCTAGGTCCGGGCAGCCTTCAAAGCATCATCTGTCTAAGCTTGTAGGCTACCTCCGTGCGGTTCGTAGCTTTCAGCTTTTTCATGATGTTGCGGATATGGACCTTGACGGTGCTCTCGCAGAGGTTGAGCTCATAGGCAATGATCTTGTTGGCCTTGCCTTTCCTGAGCGCCTCCACGACCGCGGCCTCGCGCAGCGTGAACATGCCGGCAAGCGGACGGGCACCGTTTGCGGTCGAATGGATGATCTCGCGAAGCGCCAGCACGCAGCTGGCGGGCACGAAGATTCCTCCGGCACGAGCGAGACCGATGGCCTCGGCAGCGACCTTCACCTTCACGCTCGTGGGAATGTAGCCGCGGGCGCCGCATTCGAGGGCCGCAAGAATTTCCCCTGGCTCGTCGGAATCCACCACGACGATCACGGGTACCGCGCCTACCTCGGAGATGAGGTGCACAAGTTCCGCCCGAACGCTTTGGTCGGTAACCTTTCTGGCCCCGAGAATGACGAGGATCGCGGAAGCCTCGGGCGCGCCGGCGACATGGTGGATCTCGTCAAGAGATCCCACGGCGCTGACGCGCAAAGCGGGATTGTGTTCGATAAGGCCCCGAGCAAGACATTCCCGCTCGAGTGCTCGCTTGTCGACAATGACGACCAGGCCTTCGGTCGGATGTCCGTCGTCGAGATCGGCTGTGCCGAGCCCGTTCATGTCCGTCAGATGCCCGTTCTGCAACGACCCTGTCGATTCCTTCCAGGAATCGGAAATTTGAGGATGTCCCATCGCCTTATTTACTCCTCTCCGCCGCCGACTTAGCCCGCTCCCCCTTTTTGTCTTGGCGCCCTCGCAAGGCTTGTCAGAGGCATGAACTGATACGCTCATTTACCGTGTGTCGGGCAACTGGCCGTTTAACTGAGGAATAGATTCAAGGAGTAGTGCATACGCCGGCCCAACCCACGGACGTATGGCATCCCCGCTCCATCGAGGTAATCCAGCCTCAAATGCATACTACGATGCTGTGGAAAAGGTGCATTAATCCCGGTTAACAATTTGGTAATTATATCTTAGGTGGCTAATATAGCCGAAAGGATGACAACCTTAAATTGCAACTTGGTGGTTAAGCATCCCAAAGCTGCGCATGAGCCTGGCTCGGCCTCGAAGCGGAGGTTTGCGGTTTGGAGGAAATGGCGCCACAATTCCAATGCATGTGCCTCAAAACTGCGCAGCGGTCTTGGGAGAACAACATGCATCAAAACAAAGACTTAAAGCGTTTCGCCTGAAGCCGTTTCAGCGCGACACGCTTTGGGAAACCCGTTGACCTCGGCTGCCAGCATCCCCCACCCAACCGCTGCGGCCGGGGTTCCTTTTTTCGGCGGCAATTCGAACAAGATCCCGCTTCAGACGCCTGCCTGCCGCCCGATAGTGACGCATTGCGAAGGCGCGGGCGCTCTCGGCCGTGCACGAAAACGGCTCGTTTTCCCCACACGATCGCCGATGCCCGGGCAGGCATGGCCGTTGACAGTCTCGCCGGCGGAAGGCGGCAGGGCGCCGCCTGCCCAGCCAGGTCTATGAACTCTGCCACGCGGTGAATGCCAAGCCTATCGCGAGTGCCATTGTTCCGTAGAGGACTGGCAGGGTCCTGGCGCTTACGCCGACCCGCAGCAGAGTGTGGCCGAGGTGGTCGGTGCCGCCGATCCAGGGGCGCCGTCCAAGCCGCAAGCGGCGGATGATGACGAATATTGCGTCGATCAGCGGGATAGCAAGCCACGCCAGTGAGGAGCCGAAACCGCGCTCGGAAGCCTGAAGCACGATTGCCGCGCCGAGCAGAAGACTGCCGCTGTCGCCCATGAAGACACGTGCGGGCGGATAGTTGAAACAAAGAAATCCGGCGCACGCGCCCGCGGCGGCCAGGCCAGCATTGCCGCCGAGACCGAGAAAGGCGGCTGCGATCGCGCTCGCGGCCAGACCGTCAGCGTGATCGAGCATGTTGACCGCATTGCAGGCTATCCAAATGACGATCGGCACCCACCACACGCCTGTTACGACGCCGGCAAGGATTGCTGCAGCGGCCAGCGCCGCCGCCTTGTGACCGGGCGAAAGGGATCGGACGTCGTCGAGAGCCCCGACCAGGCAGAAAACGGACAGTAGGACGATATGATCGATCGGAAGCCACGGGGACATGGCAATCAGAAAGGCGGGGCCCGCCAATCGCGGAATCTCGCCCGATGTGTGCCAACGGTCGCTCTTGACCTTGGAGACTGCCCCGATGCGCTCGGCCAGGCGCGCAAACAGCCACACGCAGGGAACTGCGATAAGCAGGGCCCCGATGAACGGGACCAATAGTTCAAGTGTCAAGCCATCACTCGTTCGGTACGCATATGCTCAATGCAGTCGGCAATCGTCTGCCTCGTGCTTCGCACCGGGCGCCAGCCAGTCATGCTGGTCAAAAGATTTGTGTCAGGCACGCGATCGTAGGTTACCGCGAACCTCTCGCCATAGACGGCATTGGAGGGTTTCATGACGATCGGCGCGGTCGTCCTGGCCGCTTCAACCACCATCTTTGCAAGGTTGCCGATCTGCACCGCCTCGCTGCCGCCCAGATTGACCGGCCGCCCCCGCAAGGATCGGCACTGCATAGCGAGCAGCAAGCCCTCGGCGGCGTCGGCAACATGCAGGAATGCCCGCCTCTGCTCGCCATCGTCGTGCACAACGAGCGGCTCTCCGCGCAAGGCTGCGTTGACGAAGACCGGCAACACCAGGCCGGTTGCCGCACGCTGCCGCGGCCCGGCCATGTTGAATGGCCGCACGATCCAGGTCGGGATGCCGAAATCGAAAAACAGCCCGGCGACCAGATGCTCGATTGCCGCCTTGGCCGCGGCATAGCCCCATCGCGGCCGCAGATCCGTCATCACCGGATCGGCCTCGCTGATCGGACGGTCACGGCCTGAGCCGTAAACTTCCGAGCTTGACGTATAAAGCAGCGGGCGCCGGTGCAGCCGGCATGCCTCGACGATCGCGCTGCCCGACTCGAGGATGCCGCTGGTGACGGCAAAGCGTTCCTTATGGGCGCGCTGAACGCCGATCGGGCTCGCCAGATGGAACACGGCGTCGGCCTGACCGACCTCGTCGTGGACGGCCGCGTTGAACGCCGGATCGCCAACCCTGAAGGTACGGATCGTCAGGCGGGGATCGCCGGCCGGAAGATTGCGCAGCGAGCCGTTCGAAAGGTCGTCGATAACGGTTACACTGCAATTGCGAGCAAGCAGCAGATCGACCAATGCCGACCCGACAAAGCCTGCGCCGCCTGTGACCAGAACATGTGTTCGCGGGTCGAATTCAACCATGTCCGCGCTATGGTTGTCCAACTTGCCACCTCCAGAATGACCCGTGGCCTCGCAACACACGGGACAGCCTTTCTATACAGTCAAGAACACGCTGAACAACTCGTTTTCTATCAAGCGAGCGAGTTTTCGTCGTCCCCGATATCACCAACGAACAACGCCACAACCTACAGTTGACAAGAACCACACGCTGCTGCGACTGGGACCTGATTCTGCCGCATGCCCCCACTGTGTAGGTTTTTGCCGTTCTAGCGCGAAACAAATTGTGAGGGTATCCCCATGTTTCTGACGGTTTTAACCGTAAGAACATGCTAATTCTTGAATGGACGGGCCGAGTTGTCGTCGTGTCCACAAGTTGTCGAGCTCATATCGAAGTCCACGATCGACTCTTGGGGTGTAGACAGGCTACGAGACGCAGCGGGTATCTCCGGGGAGAGTGGTGAAGTTCGACTATCGGCCCGACGTCGACGGCTTGCGCGCGATCGCGGTGATCGCGGTCATTCTTTTCCATTTCGGCGTGCCCGGTTTCCCGGGAGGATTCGTCGGCGTCGATATCTTCTTCGTCATCTCTGGTTACTTGATCACGCGACTTCTGACGGCAGAGGGCGGACTATCCCTGATTGAATTCTACGGGAGACGCATCCGCCGAATACTGCCGGCAATGTTGGCGATGATCTGCTTCTCGCTCGCTGCGGGCTGGTTTCTGCTGCTGCCCGGCGACTATGCCAGCTTGGGGCGTAGCGCGGCATATTCCTCGTTCGGATTGGGAAACTATTACTTCCTCTGGAACACGGGCTATTTCGATCGCGAGGCAACACTTCTGCCGCTGCTCCACCTCTGGTCGCTCGGGGTCGAAGAGCAGTTCTATCTGGTGTGGCCGGTTTTGCTCCTGACTGCGAATAGACTGGCCGGGGGCCGCCGGCTGCTTATCGCCGCCGTCATCGGCATCGTAGTGTTGGCCAGTTTCTCGATCGCCCTCCATTTGGTGGCGGTGGATCCCAAACAGGCGTTCTACGCCCCCTTCAGCCGGGCCTGGGAACTGGCTCTCGGCGGCCTGCTCGTCTTTGCGCCTGTTATTACGCGCCGACCAGTTGTCGACGGGCTAGGCTTTATCGGCCTGTTCCTGATCGGCCTAAGCGCCATTCACCTGTCGCCTTCCGATCCATTTCCGGGCACGAATGCTCTCGCACCGGTAATCGGCGCCGCCTTGCTTATCTGGCCCCGATCGCCCTCTGCCATCACGGTCGCGTTGTCGAGCGTGCCGATGCGGTTCATCGGCAAGATCTCTTACAGTCTCTATCTTTGGCACTGGCCAATTCTGGTGTTCTTCCGACACTACGCTGGCGGCGCGATTCCGACGTCAGTAGAAGCGGCAGCACTGATCACGCTCAGCATCGTCGTTGCCAGCCTATCCTGGCGGTTTGTCGAGGAGCCAGTCCGCCGCCTTCGCGCGATCCCGCTAAAAGCTATTCCGGTTGGAGTGGCCACTGCGCTGATCATCAGTTGGAGTGGAAATGCGATATCAGATGCAGGTGGCTTTGCTGAGAGGGTTTCGAAAGGTGCGCTGTCAATGCGCAGCTTGGATATCATGTGGGACTGGCCATGCCCGCAGACAGTCAACATCCCCGAACTGGGCGTTACCTACTGCGCCTTCGGTGCTCCATGGGGAACGGCCAAGCATCACGGCATATTGTGGGGCGACAGCCATGCGGACCATCTTGCGCCGCTGCTCGATATTGTCGGTCAGCGAAAAGACACGGCATTCTTTCTGTACGAACCATGCCCAGCGGCGCTAGGTGAGAACATCTATCGCAAATTTCCCGAGGTGCCCAACTATAAGGACCGCTGCGCGTCAATGCGGAAAGCGGCGGTCGACATGCTGCGGCGGCGGCCTGATATAGATGTTGTGGTTTTAGCCGGGGCTTGGTCCGGGTTGCAATTCACCGATCTCGTTGCTGTCGACGGGCACCGGGCCGATAAGGTCTCATTGCTGCGCGAGGGCTTGGAAACGCTTTTGCCGAAAATAGCCGCGGCCAATCGACGAATCGCCCTTGTTGCTCCGACGCCGGGACCTGCCGAGGATCTGACTTCTTGCGCAGTTAACAAGGAAAGCAACCTTATTAGGCGCCGATGCTCAACCGAGATGAACAACAAATGGATCACATCGGTGCGCGGCCCGATAACTGCGGCCCTCAAGTCGTTGGCAGCAGAGAACAACTTGTTCTTCGTCGATCCCGGCTCTGGGATGTGCCCAAATGATCACTGCACTACCTACGTCAACGGTGAGTTCATCTACCGCGATGGATCGCACCTACGCAGAAACTTGGCGCCCGCCACCAATGATGTCCTAGCCCGGATGATGGGTCTTTACCCAGTTCTTGCTGTTGGCAATACTCAAAGCCGAATATCGGCTGCCGCCAGCGATTAAAGGCCGGGTTGCTTCGTGGGGTGCCTGTTAATGGATCCGAGCACAATGTTCGCCCTACGAACCATCCACTCGATGCGACCCACGAATCGAAATCACCGTCGCTATCAACCACGCAATGATTGCGCCTAGAAGAATGAAACAGAGTGCACTGACCGAAAGTGGAACAGCGATCTCGTAGGTTCGCCCATTGTTGCGAGGGTCGCTCGAATCCGTGGCAGCGAACAGCACCGCGTCTCGCCGGCGAAATGTATATTCGCCCTGCCGGACGGCGGGCCAACCATGCGAGGACCAGTCTACCCGCTGAAGCGGTGTCCTGTCCTCGCGCAGATGGGATGCTTGCGACGAGGAACCGCCGGGGAGGTCGTCAAACTGGAAAAGGCCCGGAAATTGTGACCGCGGAAGCGGCGTCTCGTATCCGCCGCGCACCGCTAACATGGTCCCGTTCAGCAGCCGCCCGCCAGCCAGCGGCGGCGTGACGAGCAGTATCGCAGCGCAGCCGGCGGCAAATGCCGCGACGCCTGTGGCTGTTCCAAAAGCAAAGCTCCAGGACTCACTGTTCCTTGCCGTTGACAACTTTCGAGCGGACGCTCTCCGCTCGGCAAGCATGCCGCCAATTCCCAGGGCGACCGGTAGAAAGAGGCTGGGTGTAAGCAAGATGTCATGGGACGTCAGCATGACCCCCACGATTGCTATACCAAGGCCAAGATCGCCGGGGTTGCGGGCGAAGCAGAAAGCGAAGCCCACGAGGCCGATCGGGATCAACCAGCCGAGATGACCGAAGGCGATTGCGAAGAGAAGGAAGGTGTTGTGGGGCACAAGGGCTTGCGCCTCTTCAAGTCCACGACCAAAGAAGCCGCCTTCGCGATAAGCGAGCAGACCACGCTCGAGAAAGAGAGCTCTTGCCGAGATCGAATTTCTCTTGCCCTCATCCGCCAGGCGCTCGCCGAGCGCCCGCATCTTGGCAACGTTGGCGGATTGGCTGGCCGCTGACGAAGGCGGAGTGTCGGACTGCAGAGATAACGCAGCGCTGCCCGCGGGCCTGTCGGTCTCGGGATGAGGCGTTGAACTGATCGCAGATTTTGCCGGCGGCGGCTCAATACCCCCGGGCGAATCTGGCGGAGCCGGTTGATTTACCGAAACCTCCGCAGGCGATGGCACAACCGGAACTGCAGCAGAGGGGTATCGATCCCGAGATGCATCGACAGCCTCCGATGCCTCGTCCAGCGCCCTGCCAACCGACAATACGCCAGCAAAGGATTCGTTCATGGCTAGGCGAAAATAAGCATTTGTGGCCAGCGCGATGCCGATGACACCCAGCAGCGCAAATGCGACGACGGCCGCTCGGCCCCAGCCGTTGAGATCGATCTGAAAACGACGATCACTGCGAAATTGCTGCCAAATACGAATGACGACCGGCACAGCCACGGTGCCGAAGGCGGCAAGAAAGGTCGAGCGGGACAGTGTGGCTAGAAGCGCCGCGCCTATAAGGACCAGGAAGCTTGCACGCCATTTTTGCGAGACGGCGCGGTAGCTTGCCGCAGCCCCGAGCAGAAGGCCAGCCGCCGCGACATTGGGATTGATCGCCAGGCCGGCAGCCCGGCCGGGGGTATTGGTAAAGCCGTTGGCGAACAAGAGGTCGAGGAAGCACGTCACCGCGCTGAGCACTGTGATCGATGCGGATATGCGCAACACCATCGCGGGGGTGGAGGCAAGCATGAAGACAATCGCGGCGCCACCAAGGAAAAGGGTGATAAGATAGCACTCGGCGACGATCCCGATCGGATGGAGCGCAACCGGGGCGACCGCCATGACAGCAGCGATCGCCAGCGGGAGGACAGCGCCAAGCACATCCCGGCGCGCCGCAAGAACGGCAATCACAACAAACAGAATGCCGCCATAGAGCGTATGAAAAACCAGCCTCGCGAACTCGTCTCGCCCTGTAAAGAACGGCAGAAAGTATGGCATGAACCAGGACTGATAGATGACGACGGTGAACGCGCAGAGCCAGGCGGAAATATTCGTCAGGATCGCACGCAGCGAATGCGGTGAATTCGCCGAACGTTCCGAATGAGCAATCCCGCTCATTCAATCGTCCGCCAGATAGAGGCGTTCATAGGCATCGACCATGGCCCCAATCGAATAGCGCTCCCGCATGGTCCGTTGCCGAAATTCCCGGTCGCCTGCTTGCTCCGGCAATCGGTCAAGGACGGTTAGAAGCCCACGGGCGAGATCAGCCGGGTCGCGAGGCTCCACCAATACACAACCCGGCATGCCGGAGACGGCTTCCGGATTTCCGCCGACATTGGTGGCGACGACAGGAAGACCTGCCGCGAGCTTTTCCATCAACGCATTGCAAAAGCCCTCCTCATGGGAAGCGATCACGCCAACATCCATGCCAGCGAGCAGGCCCGGGACATCATTCTGCATCCCCAAAAGCCGTACTTTCAGCCCAACGCCGAGCCGTTGGCCTTGCTCTGTCAAGCCTGGCCCGATTCCCCGATCTTGTCCTGCTATGAACAACCTCAGATTCGGCCGGCTTTGGCTAGCGCGAGCGAATGCTTCGATGAGGTCGCTGTGTCCCTTATACGGAATAAGATTGGCGACTATGACGATGCCGATGTCGCCTGGCTCGAGACCGAGCTGACGACGGGTTCCGTCCCGACGATGGCCGATATCATCGAGTCGACTGAGATCAAGACCGTTCGGGATTACCTTTACTTGTTTAATATCGTAGCCGTCCCGAGCCGCCATATCGGCCGCGACGGCATGCGAGTTCGCGACCACCACATGCGAAAGCCAATTGGCGATCCGGTCCATACGCTTCAGCCGCGGCCATCGCTCCTGATGGTTACCGAGACCGCGCCGCGAGGTGATGACGAGCGGTGCCAACGCGAACCGTCCCGACAGGGCGCCGAGAAAGTTGGTCAAAGGCAGGAAGGCGTGAACCACACGCGGCCGGGTCCAAGCGATGCGAGCAACAAGCGACGCGACCGCGGCGCCGAGAACCAGCATCGCCTTAACGCTTGGGCGCGTCTTTGGAGCAACGCTCGGCTTGGCGTCCGTCTTGGCCGATGTCGGCAGCGAAGGTGAGGGATTCGGCCGATGAAGCCCGTACAATACTGGGATCCCGACGCCATCCAGTGTCTGTGCCAGAACGCCACCCCGCGAAAGCGCAAAGACTGCGACTTTCCAGCCTCGCTTCTTCAATTCCCGGGCGAGCAGTACAAGCTGGCTCTCGGTGCCGCCGAGATCGAGTGTCCCGATAACAAAGAGCACGCCGCGGCGACGACCTCTCATCAATGCTGTCGATGACACGACAGCGAGCTGTTGGCTTTCAACGTTAGTCATCGGAAGTTCTTCTCGCAGCGTCATCCGCTCCGCCGCCTATTCTTATGGTCCGGCTTGCCACAAGGCGTCGGCCGCCTGCAAGCGGAAGTCTTGATTGGATCATGTGAATCGACAAAGGGCCACGAGCAAGCAAAGATTGAGTTAGCGAGTCACCTCGGAACCGGCCGTGGCGTAAGCCTTGCCTGTTCACGACGCTGAAGGAGGATGCCAGCCGCGGCGAGCAATGCACCCATTGCCAGAACCATCAGCGGCGGACCCCATTTCAGACGCTCGAACTTCGCCTCGTAGGCGCGCACTTCGTCGAAGTCTTGCGCAGTGCCAAGCTGCTGCCAGGACTGGCCATAGGCCTTTTTCAGCAGCGGCAACATCGATCCGAACTGCGCGTAATAGGAATCGATGATCGACGAATCCTGTTGTATCTCGACAAGAGAGTGCGGAACGAAGACGCCGTAGTCGGAATCGAGAACATTGCCATTCGACTCAACGACCGTGTGCTCGGGCACGCTGTATATGGTGGCGTCGATTCCCTGATCGGCGAGAACGGAATAGACAATCTTCGAAACCTGGGAACAGAACCCGTAGCCGCGATCAAGCGCCTTGCGCGGGGTCACGAATTCATAGTTTTGCAGGTTTTCCCGATATTGCGGCTGAAAGCTGAGCATCCAGAGCAGGTAATTGTCGAAAACACTGATCCTCGTGTAGCGCGTATCGGCCGCAGTCCAGCTGTCACCTTCTGTCCAATAGTGCACCACCCCGCCCGCTACAGCTTTGGTCAGGCGATCGAGATATGCCTGCATTGGTTCATCGGGGCCACGGTAGAGGTCGTCGACATCTTCAACCCGCTGCTCGAACCCAAGCGGTCCCTCCGTTGCCGCATCGGGCGGTGCGGGGTAAGCCTTGATCAATCCGAGAGGGTAGGCCGAGACAAAGAGCAGGAAGGCTGTTCCGGCACCCGCCAAGAACAGGCCTAGCGAACGCAGCAATGTCGCAAATAAGCTCACGCGCGGCCTTTGATCCCGAATCTCAATGGCGTCATTCATGCCTGAAGCATATCACCCGCGACAGGCCCAGCCCTCGTCCATGGCGGAAATTGTGGACGGACCACCTTCGGGCTTCCGTGATAAAATTGTCAATCGGCGTCGGTTGTGGCTTGTCGCGGATCGCCGAACATGTCCATTGGGCGTCCTGAATACGGACATCGACTTGGCATTGAACGGAAAACGAACCCCGGACAGCACCATCGACACACTTCGACGCCTGTGGCGGCAGGTATCGAAGCGCCGGCAACGGCAACTGCTCGGCCTGTTGGTCCTGATGATGTTCGGCGCGCTCGCCGAAGCCGCGACGCTCGGTGCCTTGCTGCCGTTCCTTGCGCGCATCGCCAATCCCGAGGCGATCGGCGGCCAGTCGTTCCTTGCGCGCCAGCTCGCCGGTTTTAGGCTGGCCGGCTCTTCCGACAGCCTTCTCGCTTTGACGGTTCTGTTTTCGGTGGTCGCAGTCATAGCCGGGGCCGTGCGCATAGCCCTCACCTGGGCTACGAATTCCTACGTTTTCTCGCTAGGACATGAATTGGGGGTGAAGGTCTACGATCGGGTGCTCCACCAGCCCTATAGCTACCACGTTTCGCGCAATTCCAGTTCCGTGCTGGCCGCGCTTCGGCAGGTCCAGGCGATTACCGCAGGCGTCATGCTGCCGCTGCTGCAATCAATCAGCGGCATAATCATCGGCGTCTTCATCGTCATCGCTCTTTTCGTTCTAAGTTCCTTCATCACCTTCGTCATCTTCGCAGGCTTTGGGGCGGTCTACCTCGCCATGTCGCTTGTCATCCGCAAGCATCTCAAGAGGAATGCGCGCATCATTGCCAGCGTGCAGGCGGAAGGCATCCGTTCGGTGCAAGAGGGACTGGGCGGCATCCGCGACGTCATCATCAACGACACCCAATCCTATTTTCTCTCGCGCTACAGCGAACTCGACAAGCACTTGCAGCGTGCGAACGCCGCGAACGCGCTCGCGGCAGGCGCTCCGCGTTTCGCGATCGAAGCCGCGGGCATGGTGATCATCGCGGCGCTCGCATATTTCCTGATCACCCGGTCGAACAATGCCGGGCAGGTACTCCCGATGCTGGGAACGTTCGTTCTCGGCGCGCAGCGCCTGCTTCCGTCAATGCAACTCGTCTACGGGAATTGGGCGCTTATACTCAGCAACTTGGCTGGCGCCGAAATTGTGCTCAAAACGCTCGAGGCGCCGCTTGCCCCGGATTGGAATCAGCGTCCGGCCAAGCAACTCGCTTTCCAACGAGCAATTGTGCTCAGCGATGTATCGTTCCGTTACGCGTCTGACCAGGCGCCTATACTAGAACGGTTCAATCTCACGGTCGCGAAAGGAACCAAGGTCGGGTTTGTCGGCAAGACAGGTAGCGGAAAGAGCACGACGGTCGATCTGATAATGGGCCTGCTCGAGCCGACCAGCGGAGCAATCGAGATCGATGGACAACTATTGGATGGAACCACGCGGCGTGCCTGGCAAAGACAGATCGCCCATGTGCCGCAAAGTATCTTCCTGAGCGACGCCTCGATCGCCGAGAATATTGCCTTTGGCATCGACCCCGCCGACATCAACCATGATCGCGTTCGCAACGCGGCGCAGCAGGCCGCTTTGGCTGAGTTCATCGAAAGTCTGCCTCAGGGGTATGAGGCACGGGTTGGCGAGCGTGGCGTCCGTCTGTCGGGCGGCCAGCGCCAGCGTATCGGCATCGCTCGGGCGCTGTATAAACAGGCTTCGGTGCTCGTCTTCGACGAAGCGACAAGCGCGCTCGACATGGAAACCGAGGCCGCAGTCATGGAGGCGATCCGGGAACTGCCCGCCGGGCTCACGGTACTGATCATCGCGCACCGGCTCACGACGGTCGAAAACTGCGACGAGATCGTGACACTCGAAAACGGTCAGCCGCATATCTGGACGAGAACCGGCGGGCAGATCGCTTAAAATGCCTCGCGTCGAACCGGTGTCGGATTGTTCGGGTTGCGGAAAAGAAACTCCGTGCAGGCTTCACCCGTGGACATCCTGACGAGCTCGAAATCGAATCGCTCCTTCAGGAAATCGACCACCGCCTGGTCGTCGGCGAACTCCATCGGCCAGCCGCCCAGCCAGTCGCGGACGTCGGTCATGTAGCTCATGCCGCGACCTTTTTTCTTGTCATAGATCTGCTTCAAGAGCTGCGGCAGTTGAAGCGGATTGCGGCCAAGCCCGAAGCGCCAGATGTACCAGTATTCCATCCAGCGTCTCTTGCTCGGACCGGCGGCATTATACCGACGCTTCACATCCAGCCAGAATTCCGCGGAAGGCTTCACGACATTCGACGAATAGAGCGCAATGAACAAGAGCCCGCCGGGCGCTACCCTTTGCGCCGCATTTTCGATCGCCTGCCACATCGCGCCGGTGTGGTGGAGCACGCCCCAGGAATACACCAGGCCCCATGTGCCCAGCCTCTGGAGATAATCGACGTCGAGCACGTCGCCCTTCTCAACGATCCAGTTCGGCGGCTCACCCGCCAATTGGCGCAGTTTTCCGGTCGTCCTGACCGAAAGCGGATCAAAGTCGAAGGAATGGATCCGCTTCGCTTTTGCGTCGAACGCGGCAAGCGAGTGCAGCCCGCTGCCGCTGCCGATATCGAGAAAATCCATTCCTTCAAGGCTCTCTTTGCCCAGGAATGATAAGAGCTTGTCGGTCGACATCCGGCGGCGTTCAGGCGTGTAGTGCCTGTCGATGAACGCAGCCCAGTTGGCTCCGAATTCGTATCGCTTCACCCCTGAATTCTCCGGAACCGTCATTCTGCGGCCCGCGGCCCGGCTTCGACGATTTCCATCATATGAGCGGTCACCTTCCGAATGTCATAGCGCTCTTCGGCGATCCTCCGGCTGTTCTTGGCCATGCGCTCGGCCTCGTCCGGGTTATCGATCAGGCGGATCATCGCCTCCGCCAGGGGGGCCGTGGCGCCGACCGGCACCAGCAGGCCGTTCACCCCGGGAACAATCGGCGCGCGGCAACCCGGCGCATCCGTCGTGATCACCGGGCGGCCCATCGCCATCGCCTCCAGAACCGAGCGCGAGGTGCCCTCACGGTAGGACGGAAGCACGTAAACACGCGAATCGGCGATCACCCCGCGAACGTCTTCGACGGCCCCGTGATAGTGAATCGTTCCGTCCGCCACGGCTGCTTCAACCTCCGAAACCGGAAATCCCGCGGGGTTGGGATCCGTGTCACCGACCAGGTCGAAACGAGCGTCCGGCCGGACCGCCTTCACCAGTCTCGCTGCGGCCAGATATTCCGCGAGGCCTTTGTCGCGAAGCAGGCGCGCGATCATCAGAAATCGCGGCTTGTGCGGGAGAGGCGCCACCTGGAAGCGCTCCAGGTCGACCCCTGAACCGTTGACGACGTTGGCTGGTGTCCGTCCGAGAAGCCCCAGTCGACGGAAATCATCGCGGTCGTCGTCATTCTGGAAGGTGGCCGTGGTGGCCGCACGCAGGCTGGCGGCATAAAGCAGCCGAGCCACGGCGTTGACGGCCCGCCAGCGCAGCGATCTGTGCCGGTCCGTGAACGCATAGCCGAGACCGGTGACAAGCGCGTGCCGGCGCGGCACCCGTGCGATCAATGCCGCGGGTACGCCGTAGACGATTGGCTTGATCGCGCAGCTCAGCACGATCCGAGGCTTGAGTTTTCGTATCTTCCTGTAGAGCCGAAAGGCCAAAAGCGTGTCGCCGAGCGGCGCAACAGCGGCGCGCTCCATCGGCAATGGATGGAACCGGATGCCGTTTTCTGTCAGCCAACGAACGGTCATCGCATCGAATGGGGCCAGGGCGTGAACTTCGTATCCTGCAAGGCGCAGCGCAAGAAGAAAATGCCCCCGCGTGGTTGCAAGGGACCTTGGTTCGCTGACAACAACGACGATACGGTTCATGCGTTCAATTCTTGGGCTGATCGCTTCAGGCCATTCGCCCCTTGTAGGTTTTCGACGCCCGAAACCCAATGCTGACGCATGTTATCCACAACATCGATCGGCATGAGAGCGCATGAGCGGCGCAAGCATGGTCGCGGACCATTTTTGAGTGGAGACTTCTGCCTTCGCAACGGCGCATCGTTGAATTGAAACTCCGCCTGCCATAAAAGCGCCTCGACTGATCGATGACCTGAGGAAATCCGCGGATGTCCGAACGCATTGCTGTAATCGGATTAGGCTATGTCGGCTTGCCGGTAGCTGTCGCGTTTGGAAAGGTTTTCCCGGGAACGATTGCGTTTGACATCAGCGAACGTCGCATCAACGAACTGCGCGACGGCATCGATCGCACGGGAGAGGTCGACGCAACGTCGCTCAAGGAAACGTCGATCGTCCTCACCGCCGACCGACAGATGTTGAAAGGCGCGACGTTCTTCATTGTCGCCGTGCCGACCCCTATCGACAACAACCGCGCCCCCGATCTCGCGCCCCTGCGGTTGGCCTCCGAACTTGTCGGGGAAGCGGTCGAGAAGGGCGCGGTCGTCGTTTTCGAATCGACGGTCTATCCAGGCGTGACGGAAGATTTCTGCGGGCCGATCATCGAGCGGATTTCGGGCCTTAGGCACCCTGATGACTTCACGCTTGGCTATTCGCCCGAACGAGCCAACCCTGGCGATCGGGAACACTCGCTGCAACGGATCGTCAAAGTCGTCTCCGGCGAGAACACCGAGACGCTGGAGCGCGTGGCGGATACCTATGGTCGCATCATCGATGCCGGTGTCTACCGCGCCCCCTCGATCAAGGTGGCCGAGGCAGCGAAAGTGATCGAGAACACCCAGCGCGATCTCAACATCGCACTGATGAATGAATTGGCAATGATCTTCGAGCGGCTCGACATCCGGACCCAGGATGTTCTCGATGCCGCGTCGACAAAGTGGAACTTTCTTCCCTTCAAGCCGGGTTTCGTGGGTGGCCACTGCATCAGCGTCGATCCATACTATCTGACCGCCAAGGCTGAGGCTGAGGGATACCACCCGCAGATCATCCTGGCCGGCCGTCGCATCAACGACGGCATGGGAGCATTCGTTGCCCAACAGGTCGTCAAGCAGCTGATCCGCTCGGACATGCCCGTCAAAGGAGCTTCCATCGGCGTTCTCGGGCTGACCTTCAAGGAGGACGTGCCGGATTTGCGCAACAGCCGCGTCTTCGACATGGTCAGGGAACTGCGGCAATTCGGCATTGTCCCCAAAGTCCACGACCCGCTTGCCGATGCCGAAACCGCTCGACGCGACCATGGCGAAACAATCCTGCCGATCGAGGAAATAAAAGATCTGCAGGCGCTTGTTCTGGCGGTTCCTCACAAGCATTATCTCGAGGGTGGGAAGTCCCGCATTTTTGAGATGATCAGACCAGGTGGAACGCTGTTCGACATCAAGTCTGCCTTCAAGCCGAATGAAATTCCTGGCACGATAAAATATTGGAGCCTGTGAGGGCTCGGCCAGAAATCGACGCTGGGGATAAGCCGTGACATCAAGCAGGCCAATTCTGATCACCGGCGCGGCCGGTTTCATCGGTTTTCATCTCTGCGAGAGACTGCTCTCCGACGGCCGGCAGGTCGTTGGATTGGATTCCATGAATGAGTACTACGACGTCACCCTGAAGCGGGCGCGGCTCGACCGGCTGAACAGGTTCCCGAACTTTCGGTTCGAGCATGTCGATCTCACGGAGCGCGACCGTATTTCGGCGCTGCTTCTGTCGACCGCGCCGGAGATCGTCGTCAATCTCGCGGCTCAAGCCGGCGTGCGCTATTCGCTGACCAATCCGCACGCCTATGTGGAAAGCAATCTCAGCGGCTTTCTCAATGTCCTCGAAGGATGCCGGCACGCCTCGGTTGGCCATCTGGTCTATGCCTCCTCCAGTTCGATCTATGGCGGCAGTACACGAATGCCGTTCTCCGTTCACGATTCGGCTGACCATCCGCTCAGCCTCTATGCGGCAAGCAAGAAGGCCAACGAGCTTATGGCGCACACCTACAGCCATCTGTTCGCACTGCCGACGACGGGACTGCGTTTCTTCACCGTCTATGGTCCCTGGGGACGGCCGGACATGGCTCTGTTCATCTTCGCCAGGGCCATCCTCGCCGGTGAGCCGATCGACGTCTTCAACTATGGCAATATGCAGCGGGATTTCACTTATATCGACGACATTGTTGAAGGCATTGTCCGCGTCATGCGGCAGCCCGCGACGCCCAACCCGGATTGGAAAAGCGCCGCGCCGGATCCGGCAACCAGCAACGCGCCGTTCAGGATCCACAACATCGGCGGCAATTCGCCCGTTCAACTGAACCGGCTGATCGAGGTGCTGGAAGACGCGCTCGGGCGCAAGGCAAACCGCAACCTGATGCCGATCCAGCCGGGCGACGTTCCGTCGACGTCCGCCGATGTCAGCTCGCTCGAGGAGGCGACTGGATTCAAACCGAAGATCCCGATCGAGATCGGGGTCCCGCGCTTCGTGAAATGGTATCGGGAATTCTATCGGGTATGATCGGCAGCTTCGGCGGCACGGCAGGTGAAGGTCCATGAACGCGCGCTATGATTTCGGCCGCAACTGGTCGGAGCTCGCCGCGCGCTTCGAGCAGGAGCACCTGGACCGCGCCTGCCAGGACCTTCGCCGCCTCGTCGGCGATGTGAAGGACAAGACCTTTCTGGATATCGGCTGCGGGTCGGGTTTGCACTCGGCGGCCGCCCTTCGGCTTGGAGCGGCCAAGGTCCTGGCGCTGGACTACGACACCGACTGCGTCGAAACGACAAAAGCCGTCCTTTCCCGGTTCGCGCCGGAAGCCGAATGGAGCGTGGAGCGAGCCGATATCCTCGACAAGGGATCGCTTCCATCAGGGACGTTCGACATCGTCTATTCCTGGGGCGTCCTGCATCACACCGGGGACATGTGGGCAGCGATCCGCAACGCGACCGGTTTCGTCGGCCGCGGGGGACGGTTTGGCCTTGCGATCTACCTGAAGACACCTCTTTGCGGACTGTGGACCGTCGAAAAACGGCTGTACTCCTCCCATCGGTGGCTGCGCGCTCCCGTAAAGGCTCTCTTTGTTCCCGCCTACATCCTGGCGAGAACGTTGCGTCACGGGGACCCGATCTCTTTTGTAAAGAAATATCGCGCGCGCCGCGGCATGGAGTTCCTGGCAGATGTCGACGATTGGCTCGGTGGATATCCCTATCAATCCACTTCGGCCGACGAGTTGGAGACCACCGTCGGAAAACTTGGGTTTCGCATGAAGCAGCGCTTCAATGTAACGCCTGGAATTGGTCTTTTCGGCACCGGCTGCGGTGAATGGTGTTTCGAGCGAATCGATTTATAGATACTTGGTTTTCCTCTATCTGATCTCGCGGCATAGAGAGCAAATCTCGGGCTGGCCATCATGGAGCAGTGACGCCGTATGTGCGGTATCGTCGGCATTGTAGGAGGAGCGGCGGCGACGGGCAGCGGCGCCTCCACCGTGCGCCGCATGGCCGACATGATCCGGCATCGCGGTCCGGATGGAGACGGCGTCTGGACCGATGCCGAGGCCGGCGTCGCTCTCAGCCAGCGCCGACTGGCGATCATCGATCTGTCGTCGGCAGGCGCGCAGCCGATGACCTCGCATGGTGGTCGCTACGTCATTGTCTTCAACGGAGAAATTTACAACCACGCCGAGATGCGCACGCTCCTCGATCGCAAGCATGGCCTTCATGCCTGGCGCGGGCATTCCGACACCGAGGTCTTGCTGGCTGCGATCGAAGAGCTGGGCCTGAAAAAGGCCCTCGAACTGGCCGTCGGCATGTTCGCTTTCGGCTTGTGGGACCGGCTGGAGAGAACGCTCGTCCTCGGCCGCGATCGCCTGGGGGAAAAACCCTTGTACTACGGGCGTGTCGGCAAGGCGTTCGCTTTCGCCTCCGAGATCAAGGCATTCAGCCCGCTCCCCAACTGGCGCCCGGAGATCGACCGCAATGCGCTGGCGTTGTTGATGCGCCACAACTACATCCCCGCGCCTTACAGCATCTATCAGGGCATCCGCAAACTAAGGCCCGGTGAGTTTCTCGTCCTTTCCGACCCCATGCGCGAGCCGCGCGTCGAGAGCTATTGGAGCGCCAGGGAAGTCGCCGAACGGGGCCGGCGTGATCCTTTTCAAGGGAGCCCCGAAGAGGCGGTCGACGGCCTCGAGCGTCATCTTCGCCAGGCGCTCGAAGGGCAGATGATCGCCGACGTGCCGCTCGGCGCCTTCCTCTCGGGCGGCATCGATTCCTCGGCGATCGTGGCGGTCATGCAGTCGATCAGCTCGCGGCCGGTGCGGACGTTCACGATCGGATTCAACGAGGCAGGCTACAACGAGGCGCACCACGCCCAGCAGGTGGCGCGCCGACTCGGCACCGATCATACCGAACTTTATCTTAGCGAGCGCGACGCGCTCGACGTCGTGCCGCAGCTGCCCGGCATCTATTGCGAGCCTTTCTCGGACTCCTCGCAGATCCCGACGTTCCTGGTGTCCAAGTTGGCGCGTGGCAGTGTCAAGGTCGCGCTGTCGGGCGACGGCGGAGACGAGCTGTTTTCGGGCTACACGCGTTACGCGCTTGCCGATGCTTTCTGGAACAGGCTTTCCCGCGTCCCGATCGGGTTGCGCCTTGTGTCGGCAAGCTTGGCCAAGCTGCCGTCCGCGGGTCTCTATGACAATGTCGCAGGCGGGATCATGCCGCTCTTGCCGCGGCGCATGCGCCGCCAGCGTGTGGGCGACAAGATCCACAAGGCCGCCTCGGTCCTTTCGCTGCGAAGCTTAGACGATGTTTATCGTCGCCTTTGCTCGCACTGGGAGCCCGCGGATATCGTTCTCGGTGCGGCTGAGCCGCCGACGATGCTGACGGGGCTTGAACCCCTTCCGGATTTACCGGGCAACGTCGAGCGGATGATGTATCTCGACACGATGAGCTATCTGCCGGATGACATTCTGGTAAAGGTCGACCGCGCGGCAATGGCCATCGGCCTTGAAACCCGCGTGCCGCTTCTCGACCATCGCCTTGTAAGCTTTGCCCTTTCGTTGCCGCTTTCCGTTCTGCGGACCGGCGGGCAAACCAAGTGGCCGCTCAGGCAACTGCTCTACAGACATGTTCCTCAGGCGCTTGTCGAACGTCCAAAGATGGGCTTCGGCGTGCCTATAGATGCCTGGTTGCGCGGAGCCCTCCGCGACTGGGCGGAGGCGCTGCTGGACGAGCGCCGATTGCAGGAGGATGGCTTTTTCCGGTCGAAGCCGATCCGGCGCGCCTGGTCCGAGCATCTTTCCGGACACCGCAACAACCAGTATCTGCTTTGGGACGTGCTGATGTTCCAATCATGGCGGGAAGCGCACCAGGGAGCCTCGGCTGCTGCCGCGGCTTGAGCAAGCGCAAGCTCAAACGGTTTCATTTTTGCACTGTCCGCCCGTTGCGGCCAGATGGCGAGCGCAATGGAATCGCACTATCGGATGCCGGAACTAGAGGCTATACCGGCTCCGGGACAGGGGCCAGGGTAAGCGGGGATCATTGAATCGATCTGCACGCAACCTAAGAGATTGCAAAGCAAGGCATTGAATCCGTTTACATCGCTCCGGCGCCACCCCACGGCCGAAAAGATCAACCTCTACTTCTCGATGGTCTGTTTCTTTTCGCCGCCGGTGCTCGGATCGGTGGTGAGCTTCATTTTTCATGGCGGCGCCCTCTGGTCGGTGGTGCTGCTGGCCGCCGGGCGACGCCGCTTGAACATCGACCGGCCGATGGTTGCCATGACCATTGCAGTCTATGCCTACTGCGCGGCGATGGTTTTGGCGTCGATCGTCAATGGTACGCTGCGGGTCGACGTTGCGTATTTCCTGCCGCTGATCACCTTGTTGTTGTTCCCGATCTCTTATTCGACCTGGAGCATCACCGATAAGGCGGCCCTTGCGCGCATTGCCGTGCTCGCCAGCGCGGCGGCCTGTGCGGGCGCGCTGGTGCTGGCCGTCGTCCAATATTACTGGATCGGCATGCTCCGGGCCGAAGGCGGAGCCGGAAATCCGATCGTGTTTGCGACGGTCACCTGTCTTGCCGTGGTGATATGCCTTGCAGGCGCCCTGTCGGGGTTGGAGAAAGCCTGGGGACCACTCATCGTCGCCGCGCTCGCCGGCGTCGTGGCGACCCTCTATTCGGGCTCGCGCATGATTTGGGTGGCCCTGTTGATCGCGGTTGTTGCCGTGCTCGCAATCAATCGCCAAAGGTTCGCTCGGGCGAATATGAGGCGGTTTCTGGTGGTGGCCGGAGCCGCGAGCCTGCTGACCGCCGCAATGACGTCCCCGATCATCGTGGATCGCACTCATGTCCTTTTTGACGACTGGGATGCCCTTGTCATCAAAGGCGATCATTCCACCCCGCTCGGACTGCGCGTTGGGCTCTGGGACATAGGGCTCGAGGCATTTCGCGAGGCCCCGCTTTTCGGCCACGGCATTTCCGCGAGTCGAGGGCTTTCAAGGCAGGGATTCAAGAAGCACTTTGGGCTGAGCCAAGGTTTCAACCATTTTCACAACGGCTTTCTGACTGCGTTGGTGCAGGCTGGACTTTTAGGCGCAACTGCACTGGCGGCGATCTTCGTCGTCGCGATCTGGAACGCGACAAGAGTGCTGCGTTTCAGTGCCGATCCGCTGGAGCGGTTCGGGGCGACGATGATCGTCGTCACCGTCATAGTGTACCTTGTTGGTGGGCTGAGTGGCATCCTTGTCGGCCACGACATTCTCGATTCAACGCTGATGGTGTTCCTGATTTCTGGAACTTACCTGGCTTGCGGGCGCACCGTGCCGCCGATCGGAAAAAGCTCCTGTGACCATGGTCCGGTTCGCCAATTGGAACTCACAAAGACCTAGAGCGGTTCAGCTTTTGACAGAATCGAAGAGGGATTCCGGAGAGGCTGATTTTGTGATTCAAGATGCTGGCTGGATCGGAGGCCAGCATCGGATGACGCGACCTCTTTCGAATGATCTTCGTGAGCGTGTTGTTGTGGCGATCGCGGCTGGTGAGAGCTGCCGCACGGTTGCGGCTCGTTTTGGCATAGCGGTGTCGTCGGCGGTGAAGTGGTCGCAGCGCTATCGAGCGAGTGGGTCGGTCGCGCCCGGCAAGATGGGCGGCCATCGCAAGCGGGTTCTGGAGCCGCACCGGGCCTTCATCGTGGAGAGGATCAATCAGACGCCGCATCTGTCGCTGCATCGGCTAAAGGACGAACTTGCGGCGCGCGGTGTGAAGGTATCGCACGATACGGTGTGGCAGTTCCTGCGGCGCGAGGGTTTGCGGTTCAAAAAAAACTCTGTTGGCCCTTGAGCAAGCCCGCGCTGACATCGCGCGACGGCGACAACGCTGGCGTTCCTGGCAGTCCGGTCTCGACCCACGGCAGTTGGTCTTCATCGACGAAACCTGGATCAAGACCAACATGGCGCCGCTGCGCGGTTGGGGGCCGAAGGGCAAACGCCTGCGCGGCTTGGCTCCATACGGCCACTGGCGCACGCTGACCTTCCTCGGCGCGCTGCGCTGCGACCGGCTGACTGCACCTTGCGTCTTCGACGGGCCGATCAACGGCCAGTGTTTCCGCGCCTATGTCGAGCAGCAGCTCGTGCCAGTGCTTGAGCCGGGCGACATCGTCGTCATGGACAATCTCGGCTCCCACAAGTCGGCAGCCATCCGGCAGATGATCCGCGCCGCAGGCGCCAGGCTCTGGTACCTGCCGCCATACTCGCCAGATCTCAACCCGATCGAGCAGGCCTTCGCCAAGATCAAGCACTGGATGCGAACTGCCCAGAAGCGAACCATCGACGACACCTGGCGACACATCGGACACCTCGTCGCCACCATAGAACCCGACGAATGCTCAAACTACTTCAACAACGCCGGATACGCTTCCGTCAAAACCTGAAACGCTCTAGAGCAATTCCAGGAAAAGTGTGTAACGGTTTTCCGTCCGGAATGCGTAAAAACAAATATTTAGAGCATGTCTCCCGAAGTGGGGCCGGTTTCGGGATAACGACATGCTTGAAATCAATGGCTTAAAGCGCGTCGCCTGAATCCGCTGCGTCGCGACATGCTTCAGGAGCTGCGGCCGGTGAAGTGGTTCGCGTGGCGTAGCGAAGGAAGGATTGTCCAGTCGAAGACGCCGGCGTCTCCTTCCCCGGGATATTTCCTGGCGCCGGCGCTCGACAAGGCCGTGACGGCATCAAAGCTGGAGCGGACCACCATTTCCAGCCATCTAAGACACTCTTCACCTGTCGATCCGGATCTGACGTGAAGAGCGTCTCGACCGGGGTGCCGTGCTTGGATTGATGGGTTCCAGGAATGAGATCCGGTCCAAGCACTCACGACCTCTTTTCTAGCCGTGCCGGATTTCCGTGCCGAGCACCTTCAGGCATTCCCGGATGAAGGCTGCAAGAGCGGTCCAGCCTTTGGCCGAAACCATTGTGCCGTCGACATAGGCCTCGGTTGGCGACAAGTCGATGTAGGTGCCGCCGGCGAGCGTCACTTCCGGCTCGCAGGCCGCGAGCGCGCCGACCTTTTTTCCGCGTACGACGCCGTCGACCGCGATCAGGATCTGCACGCCGTGGCAGATCGTGAAGATCGGCTTCCTGGTTTCGTGGAAATGGCGCACCATCGCTTGAATGCGCTTGTCGGTGCGGATGTACTCTGGTCCGCGGCCGCCGGCGCAATAGACGGCGTCGTACTGGTCGAGCTGCTTCTCCGCGTCGGAGAACGTCTTGTTGATCAGCGCGTAATGACCGAGCTTCTCGGTGTAGGTCTGGTCGCCCTCGAAGTCGTGGAGCGAGGTCTTGATCAGGTCGCCGGCGTTCTTGTCCGGGCAGACGACGTGGACGGTGTGGCCGACTGCCTCCATCGCCTGCTGGTATACGAAGATCTCGTATTCCTCGGTGAACTCACCGGTCAGCATCAATATCTTCTTGGCTGGCATGACTTTTCCTTTCGATTCTGGAGATGCCAAGGCGCCGATTCCGCACTGCCTGGAAACGCCTTCGGCGCGCCGCACGGGCGCAACCGGCAGGCCGGCGCAACATCGCGGTTCCTATCAAGGCGAGCGGAAATGGGCATGAAGATCACTCGAAGGCCGGCAGGAGCCGGTCCCGCGAATTCTCGATATGCACGCGCATCGCCTTCCCGGCGGCGCCCGCATCGCCCGCCGCGAAGGCAGCGAGAATGGCCTCGTGCTCATCCAGCGCCTCTTCGGTGACCCGCGAGTGGTACATCAGGCGGAAGATGTGAAAGTGGGTGTGCTGGTGGCTCAGCGTCTCGCGGATGAGTTCATTCTGAGCGAACTCCATGATCTTGTCGTGAAAGATCGCATCCTGCCGCGCGAAGTTGGAATAGCGCAGGCGCTCATCTCTTCCTACCCCCCGCACCATGACGCCGGCCGCTTCCCGCAGGATCGCGAGGCGCTCCTCATCCAGGGTTGCCGTGGCCTTGGCCGCAGCGGCGGGTTCCAACAGAAGGCGCAACTCGTAGAGCTCGTCGAACCGGCGTCGGGTGATCTGCGGGGCGGCGCGGTAGCCGATCAGATGCGTCTTCACCACCAGCCCTTCACCTTCCAGCCTGCCGAGGGCTTCGCGGATAGGCGTGTGGGAGACGTCGAATTCCCTGACCAGATTGTCGACGGTGATCCGCGATCCCGGGGGAATCCTCAGCGACATCAACTGCGCGAAGATCGCCTCATAGACATCCCCGGCCAGACTGTTGGCCCGCTGGATGCGGCCGCCCGGACGGGCTGCGTTGGCAACGGTCAGACCGGTGTCTTGCATCGTTTTGCCTCTTGACAGGAGCAAGCCTTAACACGATGGTTCGGCCGATACAATACTATATCCTATACGATTTTATAGAGGATATGGATGAGCTAACACCTTGTAACGCCAGCGGCGCCTTACCGGCTCAGATCGGCACGAAAGCGAAGTTCTGGGAAACCGGGCCTCTCTCAGCTGGGTGAGGCTCTGCAACGAACGAAAGCTCAGCCAGCCACCTTTTTCGAAAGGCCGCAGTCCATGACCTTGTTTGCAGCCGCGCGGCTGCCGCGCGAAATTCTCTTCGGCAAAGGCCAGCGCCACGCCCTGCCCGCGGTTGCCGGCCGCCATGGCCGGCGCGCATTCATCTGCACCGACGAACGCTTGGCCAGGACGTCCGAGTTCACCGAAATCCTCGCTGGATTGGAAGCTGCCCGGGTCGCCACGCTCGTCTACGATCGGACCTTGCCCGACGTGCCGCGCGACAGCGTCGGCGCCTGCATCGCGGAGGCAAGGAGCTTCAAGCCGGATGTGGTGATCGGCGTTGGGGGCGGCAGTTGCCTCGACATGGCCAAATGCGCCGCGCTTTTGCTCAGCCATGGCGGCAAGCTCCAGGACTACTATGGTGAATTCAAGGTGCCGGGCCCTACCCTACCGTTGATAGCGGTGCCGACCACGGCCGGCACCGGCTCCGAAGTGACCCCGGTCGCCGTGATCTCGGACCCGGAGCGGACGCTCAAGGTCGGCATCTCCAGCCCGCATCTCATTGCCGCGGTTGCGCTTTGCGATCCGGACCTGACGGCGAGCTGCCCGCCCTCCCTGACAGCCATCGCCGGTGCCGACGCGCTGACGCATGCGATCGAAGCGTTCACTGCGGCAAAACGCGGTGCCGATGCCGATCTGCCGCAGCGACATGTCTTCATCGGAAAGAACGCGCTGAGCGATCATTTCGCCCTGCTGGCAATCAGGCTTTTGGGCCGCAGCCTCGAGGCGGCCTATCGTGACGGGTCGAACGAGAACGCGCGCGCAGATGTCATGATGGGGGCGTTGGCCGCAGGCTGCGCCTTCGGCACCGCGGGGACCGCCGCTGCCCACGCCGTGCAGTATCCGGTCGGCGCGCTCACCCACACGCCGCACGGACTGGGCGTCGCGACGATGCTTCCGTATGTGATGAGCTACAATCTTGCGGCCGCAACGCGAGAGATTGCCGAACTCGGCGGCGCCCTCGGCGTGCCACGCCAGGATCGCAACGCCGATCAGCTGGCGGATGCCACGATCAAGGAAGTTGCGCGACTCTTCAAGGCCATCGGCATTACACCCACGCTGGCCGACCTCGGCCTTCCCGAGGACAAGATCGACTGGACGGCCGAGCAGGCGCTCGGCATCGACCGACTGATCAAGAACAATCCCCGCCCGTTCGACTCGGCCGCGATGCGGCGCCTGGTCAGGGCTGCTTATGACGGCGACATGGCCGCCGCGACGATGTGAGGGATGGAGCCTGAACCCCATGAACATTTCGATAGACCTGATCGACCAGGATTCTGACATGTCTGAATACGCTGCGTTTTCGCATGGGCTCTACATCGGCGGGATATGGCGACCCTCATCCGACGGCTCTGTCATCGAAGTGGTCGATCCTTCGACCGAGGCCGTGATCGCGGCGGTTCCCGACGCCACGCTCGCCGACGCCGCAGCCGCGGTCGAGGCGGCGGCCGAGGCAGCGACGAGTTGGCGCGAGGCCGCGCCGCGCAGGCGATCCGAGATCCTGAGGCGCTGCTTCGAGCTCATGACCGAACGTGCGGAGATCTTGGCTGCGTTGATTTCCCTGGAGAACGGGAAGGCCCTGCGCGATGCGCGCGGCGAAGTCGCCTATGCGGCTGAGTTCTTCCGCTGGAACGCCGAGGAAGCGGTTCGTATCGGCGGCGAGTTCGGCCTTGCGCCGTCGGGCGCAAACCGCATCGTGGTCGACTACCAGCCTATCGGCGTCTGCGTTCTGATAACGCCGTGGAACTTCCCGGCGGCAATGGCGACACGCAAGATCGCGCCGGCGCTCGCAGCCGGCTGCACGGTGATCCTGAAGCCCGCCAGCGAGACGCCGCTGACGGCCTACGCGCTTGCCGCTCTCTACGAAGAGGCCGGCGTGCCGCCTGGCGTCGTCAACGTCATCACCACCTCGAAACCAGGGCCGCTGACCGCGGCTATGCTGGCTGATGCGCGGGTGCGGAAGCTTTCGTTCACCGGCTCGACCGGCGTTGGCCGGGTGCTTCTTGCCGAAGCAGCAAAACACGTCATCTCCTGTTCGATGGAGCTTGGCGGCAATGCGCCGTTCATCGTCTTCGACGACGCCGATCTGGAGGCCGCCCTCGATGGCGCCATGATCGCCAAGATGCGCAATGCCGGCGAGGCCTGCACGGCCGCCAATCGGCTCTACGTGCAGGCGGGCATCCATGACGCTTTCGCGGAAGGACTGCGCAAACGCATGGCGGCGCTCAATATCGGCCCGGGCACGGACTCAGAAACCGAATGCGGGCCGATGATCACCAGGAAGGCTGTCGACAAGATCGATCGGCTCGTCCAGGACGCAGTCGCCCGCGGTGCGAAGCTTCTGTGCGGCGGAGCTGCCTCTGAAGGCAGAGGCTACTTCTATCCGCCGACTGTGCTTCGCGACGTGCCGGCTGACGCGGCAATGGCGCATGAGGAGATATTCGGCCCCGTGGCTCCTATCAGCCGCTTCGAAAACGAGGCGGAAGCAATCGCAAGGGCGAACGATACCGAATACGGCCTGGCCGCCTATATCTACACGCGCGACCTGGCCAAGGGCATGCGTGTGGCGTCGAAGATAGAGTCCGGCATGATCGCGCTCAATCGCGGCCTGATGTCGGATCCGGCGGCGCCCTTCGGCGGCGTCAAGCAAAGCGGGCTGGGTCGCGAAGGCGGCCAGAAACATGGCATAGCCGAGTTCATGGAGGCGAAGTACATCGCCGTGACGATCTGAGCAGACAGATGGCGAAAGATCCGTTCCGCACCCGTGATCATGTCGTCGAGTTCGACGACATCGTTGCCGAGATCCGCCGCAGAAGCGCGGAAACCCAGGCAAAAGTCCCGATGGTCGCCGATGTCGCCTATGGGCGGGACAGCGCCGAAACCGTCGACCTGTTCTTCCCGGAAGGCAAACGGGACCGCCTGCCGGTGCACATGTTCATTCACGGCGGCTATTGGCGCATGTTTTCGAAGAACGATTATTCCTATATCGCCGAGACCGTCACGAGTGCAGGAGCGATCGCGATAATCGTCGGCTACGCGCTGATGCCCGCGGTGAGGCTGGCTACGATTGTCGACGAGGTGCGCCGCGCCAGGCAATGGGTGCATGACCACATCGCAAACCACGGCGGCGATCCCGGCCAGCTGACCGTTAGCGGCCATTCTGCCGGTGCCCATCTTGCGACGATGCTTTTCAACGACGGCAGCCGACCATCGGGCATCAAAGGCACTTTTCTGCTTGGGGGAATTTACGATCTGAAGCCGTTGCAGGACTCGTTTCTCGCCGCCGAGATCGCGATCACCGACGAAGAAGTCGAGCAATTTTCCCCGATCGACCATCGCTTCGATCCATCGGTGGAGGTTGAGCTCTCCGTCGGAGCCCATGAGACGCGGCCTTTCCACGACCAGGCCGCGACATTCGCTGAAAATCTCGAAAAGCAGGGACTGACCGTCTCGCGCACGAGCCTTGCAGCGGCCAATCACATGAGCAGCGTCCGTGACCTCGGCCTGGCCGGCACGCAAGCGGCAGCATCATTGGCTCGACTGCTGGCCGTGTGAAAAGGCTAGGATATGCTCCTCAACGCCAATTTCGGCTTTCAAGCATCCGAACAGGGGCTCGCTCGCGCCGTTTCTTAGGCTAAGATTGTTCCAACTGGCAGGAGGTCCGTCCCTTGCGAGAAGAGCACCGCAGGCTTGCGGCGATCTTGGCTGCCGACGTGGCAGGTTACTCGCGGCTGATGACAGCCGACGAGTCGGGAACGCTGCGCCGGCTGAGACGGCTCCGCGCTGAAGTGTTCGAGCCCAAAATCGCTCGGTTCCGTGGACGCATCGTCGGCTCGGCCGGGGACAGCCTGCTGGTCGAGTTTGGGAGCGCGGTTAACGCCGTGGAGTGTGCGGTCGAGCTGCAGCGCGAGCTGGGAGGCGAGAACGCCGGGCTCCCCGAAAGCCGGCGTATGGCGTTCCGTATGGGCGTAAACCTCGGCGACGTGATCGTCGAAGACGACACGATATACGGAGACGGTGTGAACATCGCGGCCCGGCTTGAAAAGCTCGCGGAGCCTGGCGGTGTTTGCATCGGGCGCGCCATCTACGATCAAGTAAAAGGCAAGCTTGAATACGGCTATGCGGATATCGGCGAGCAACGGGTCCACAACATTGCGGAGCCGGTACGCGCTTACCGTGTCGTGTCCGTTGAGCAGTCCCCCGCCAGCTCAGCCGTGCCGTCGGCCAAGGATGCTCTCCCGTTTCGCAACCGACCATCGATCGCCGTGCTGCCCTTCACCAACATGAGCGGCGACCCGGAGCAGGAATACTTCTCTGACGGCATCACCGAGGACATCATTACGGACCTCAGCAAGGTCGGGGCGCTGGCAGTCACCGCACGCAACACGACCTTTGCCCTCAAAGGCAAGTCGATGGACGTCAGCGAAGCGGCGCGGCAATTGCGCGTTTCGCATGTGCTGGAAGGCAGCGTGCGCAAGGCGGGTAGCCGCGTTCGCATCACCGCGCAGCTGATCGACGGGATGAGTGGGCATCATGTGTGGGCCGAGCGCTACGACCGTGATCTCAACGACATATTTGCGCTCCAGGACGAGATCGCGCGGGCCATCGTCGATGCCCTGAAGATCCGGCTGATGCCGGCCGAGCACGCTGCCATCGGCAAGCGCACGACCGAGAACGTCGAAGCCTATCAATATTACCTGATGGGGCGGCAGCATTTCTTGCGCCTGGGCCGTCGCAATCACCTTTCCGCCCGACGCCTCTACCAGCGGGCGCTCGAGATCGATCCCGAATACGCGCTGGCCCGGGCCGGGCTGGCGCTGGCTGAAGGCATGTTGCTGAGATCCGGAGATCCCAGCGCAGACCTTGTCACCTTGAGCGCCGAGGCGCAGCGCGCGCTGGCCTTGGACGCGACACTGGCGGAAGCTCACGTGGCCGACGCGATGGCGCATTTCCAGAAGGAGCAAATCGAACTCGCAAGCGCCTCCTGCCGGCGAGCAATCGCGCTCGATCCCGATCTCTACGAGGCGCACAGGACCTTGGGCGACGTGCTGCGCATGGAGCGCAAGTTTGCAGAGGCCGCGGCCGCCTATGAGAAGGCGGCGGAGGTTGATCGCAACAGCTATGGTGCGATGTGCATGCTGTGGGATTGCCGCAAGACCCTGGGCGACGAGGAGGAAGCCCACAGGCTTTCAAGGGAGGTGCTGACCCGCATCGAGAAAGCCATGCAGCTCTATCCGGACGATGGGGCAGCCTATGCCTATGGTTGTTACATCCTCCACAATCTCGGCCTCGAGGAACGCGCCCTCCAGTGGGCCGGGCGCGCGATCACGATCGACCCGGAGGACTATAACAGCCACTACAATGTCGCGTGTTTCCTGGCGGCGATCGGCGCTGTCGAAAAGGCGATCGACACGCTGGAGCACTGCGTGCCGCAGCTTGGATTGCAGCAAGTGCACTGGATGGCGCAGGACGTGGATATGAACCCTCTGCGCGATCATCCGCGCTATCGGGCGCTGATGGAGCGCCTGGAGGTCGGTTTGGCGAACGCGGAAGGCCAATCAGGAAGCGGAACCGACGGACGGCCTTCCGGAGCTTAGAGCCCTGGGCCCTGAGGGCGTCGTAAAATAGTTGATTTAATTGCCTTTTTCGTGGGCACAGGTCAGACCTCCTTCCGTGACGCACATCATCCGAAGTATCGCTTATGATCAGATGCGGGGTCGTCCGAGCGCTCTGGTGAATATTAGCGCATTTGATAGTATCGCTCCCACCCCGCCAGCCAAGGCACTGCAGCATGTCGGAAGAGCCTCGGGTACAGCCTCCAATCGTGGCCCTTGCCAAGGGCGTTTCGAGCAAGGACGACAGTGGTGTGTCCGAAGTTCGCAGCGAGCGGCGCGTTATGACAGCTCTCTGTTATGATCTGGTCGGATCAACCGACCTGCTCGCAGTTCTGGATATCGAGGACCATGAAGAACTGATGTCGGCCTTTCGGCGTGAGGCAAGACAGGCAATCGCATTGTACTCGGGCGTTATCGTGAGCGAGGCCGGCGACGGCGGTGTCGCACTTTTTCCAACAGAGATGGAGGCAAAGGACGCGGCTTCGCAAGCGATCCGGGCAGGACTCGAAATCATTGAAGCGTGCAAGCGGGTCGGGCTGGAGAAAGACCATACGGACCTGCATGTTCGGGTCGGGATTGCTACATCCATGATCCTCGTTCACGGGGATGGCGGTAACCTGGCGGATGCCAGCGTCACCGGCCCTGCTTTGGCCATGGCGACGCGGCTCCAGGCTATGGCCCAGCCGGATGCAGTATTGGTGTCCGACGAGACCCGAAATCTGGCGCGACGGTCCCACGTTTTCAGTTTTGGCGGCATTCACGTTGTTAAAGGTTTCGCGGAGCCGGAGCGGACTTGGCGTGCCATCAGCCACAAGCGGGACGTTGACCGCTTCTTCGCCTTCGGGCGCTTGAACAACACGTTTATAGGCCGCGGGGACGAACTGGCCACCATCGCGGCATGTTGGCATGATGCCGTCGCAGGCAAGGGCAGCGCCATTTTAGTTCAAGGCGAGGCCGGTATCGGCAAGTCCCGCCTGCTTTATGAAGTCCGCAAGAGGACACGCTTTCAGCGGGCAAAATTGCTGCTTTTTCAATGTCAGCCCGGCGGCTCCCACTCGGCTCTTTATCCCCTGCTGCAAAATGTTCGGGGTGACCTGGCTGGCAAAGACGGTCGGCTGGAGACTTCAGACGTAGCGGAGGTCTTCGCAAATCAAAGCGTGCACGATAACGAAGTGGTCGACATCTTCTCGTTTCTGCTTGGGGCTGAAGGATCGAATCCCGCTCTGAAGGAGGCTGATCTCAAGGTCATCCGGGAGAAAGCGATCTGGGCAGCTCGCAGAAGCATCGAAGCCATATGCGAACGCGGACCACTCATCCTCGTGGTCGAAGACATACACTGGATCGACCTGACGTCGAGGCAATTGCTGGCGGAGCTTGCACTCTTCATTCATCGGGTGCCCGTGCTTCTCATAATGACTGCGCGACCCGGGTCTGAGATTTATTCAGGGTTCCAGGACTTGCCGCATATTATTCTGAAGCCGCTCGATCGCGAGGAAACGCGACAGGCGGTCATGGCGATGCGGCCGGAAATCGGGTCAGCCGCGCGTTCGGAACTCATTACCATGGTGGAGGAAGTAACCGGGGGCGTGCCTCTTTTCATCGAGGAAATCTGCCAATGGATCGCCGAGAATGCAGCCTCCATAACGGATCGCCTTGCGCCAGCCGGCTCATCAAGCCGAATATCGGTGTTTGAAGGGATCCTTGAAGCTAGGTTGGAAGCCTTGGGCCCTGCAAAGGATGTGGCACGAGCGGCCGCCGTCGCCGGCAATCGTTTCAATCTGGAATTGCTCCGGAAGCTGTTGCCGGAATACAGCGACGAGACCCTCGGGAATGCACTGGACGCCCTCAGCGAGGCGGGATTCCTGATCCGGATCAGGCCTTCCGGCGAGCCCGACTATGGATTTCGTCATGCCCTGATCCGGGAGACAATCTACAATGCATTGCTGCGGAGGAGACGACAGGCCCTCCATCAGTCGCTTTTCTCCGCGGTCGGCCGCGACCGAAATCTAGGCCCGTGGATAGGTACGGCTGAACTGGCGGAACATGCTGAACGCGCCGGCCTTATCGAGGAAGCGATCGATCAGTACATCGCAGCCGGCCGGGAAAGTTACGCCCGCTCTGCAATGGCCGAGGCGAGACAGGTTCTCGACCATGCCATGATCCTTTGCCAGCACGTGAGAAGGCCGGACAAGCAGGATGTTTTGCGCCTCGCCGCGATGATGCCGCTCGGGCCGATACTTACAGCCACGGAAGGTCCAAACTCGCTGCCGGCACGCAAACTTTACGAGGACGGGGTAGAGATCGCCAGGCGGCGGCCACTCGCCGAGCGCGCGAAGTGGTTTCCGATCTACTGGGGTTGGTGGTTCACCGGCCCCACCATCGACGGGGAACGCGCTCGGACCGTCCTCGCCGACCTGAGGGAAGTCGACGACCCCGAAGTGCAGTTTCAGGCCAGACATTGTGTTTGGGCAATCGAATTCAATCTTGGGCATCACAAGAACTGCATAACGGCGGTCGACGAAGGACTTGCGCTTTATGGTACGGGCCAAAGGCCAGGGAATGCCACTCTGTTCGGCGGTCATGACGCCAGGGTTTGCGGCCTGTCGCACAGGGGGCTCTCTCAATGGTTTACCGGCCGGGCCGCAAGCGCAGTTCGGTCATTGGCTGAAGCCAGGCGCTGGGCAATGCAAACGGCGCATGTTGGCAGCATCGCCCATGTCTACATCAACGAGGCGATGCTTGATTGCTATCGCCGCGATTTCTCGGCGCTCCGGGGCGTCATCGCCGATATCCGCGAATTGACCAAACGCCACCATCTGCCCTCCCTTGCCGCCTTGGCGCAAATTCTCGAAGGCTGGTGCGAAGGAAATGCGGCTCGGGTAGAGCAAGGCAGGGACCAGATCAAGCAGGGTCTCGCCATCCACGGCGAACTCCAGACACCGGAAGACTATCCTGTCTACTACGGCATGCTGGCGGAGCTTCTGGCCCGGACAGGCGAGACTGAGGAGGCGCTTACGCTTGTCTCTTCCGCGGCTGCGGAAGCCGAAGCAGGCGGCAGTCTTTCTTGGCTCGCCGAACTTTATCGGCGAAAGGCCCATCTCCTTCTGCTTAGCGGTTCCTCAGCCATGGATGTTGTTGCCGCGCTCTCCAAAAGCCTGGCCATCGCCGATGAGCAGAACGCGGTTCCAATCCTGCTCAATGCGTACGAGATGCTCAGGACATGGGGCGTATCAGAGGATCTATCCCGGCAGTACCGCAAGCGCGTCGGCCTGGCGAAATCAACCATCGAGCAAGGCGCGGCGTTGTTCGTCAATCGAGAACCGAGCCTGCGTCACTAGTCCGCGCGACCGGGAGATCAGGAAGCCTCCATGCTGGAACGATACGAGCGCTCGGGTCCTCCGCCGCACGAAGCGCTCATGCGACTAATGACGATGCGCGAACTCTTGGGCATCACGCGGATTGCGGACATCACAGGTCTCGACGTGCTCGACATACCCGTGGTTCAGGCGGTCAGGCCTTTCTCCCTTTTGAATTCCGTTTCGCAAGGCAAGGGGCCGACGAGAACCGAAGCTGCGGTGTCGGCCATTCTTGAGACCGCGGAGTCCTACTTTGCCGAGCGCTTGGCGCACTACGACCCCATCGCGGCTTCCGCAGACTCCCTGAATATTCCTCCTGAAAGATTCGAAGCTCATCTCCAGCCTGGTGTCGACCCAGGCTGGCGCAGCAGGGAGATAGCTTGGATCCATGCCGAGAATATTCTCAAGGGTGGTCTGCAGGATTGGGTCCCATTCGAGCTTGTACACACTGCCTACGTGTTCCCGCCATTGCCCCATGAGCAAATCTTCGCTTCATCGACGTCCGGCCTGGCGGCCTCCTTCGAGGAAACGGACTCTATCCTGCACGGGATAATGGAATGCATCGAGCGCGACGCACTCACGCGGTCGGAGCGAATCCACGGCTTTTTCCAGCGCCATCGAATTGACCCGAGAACGATCGACGATCCGACAGTGGCGAGCCTTCTCGAAAGCCTGGAAGCCAAAGGCCTGCTGGTGGGGCTTTGGCACGCCCCCTCACCGCTGGGACTGCCGGTGATCTGGTGCCATCTCATGGAGGATCGGCCGCCGGAAACGGCAATTCTTCACCATCCGGCAGAAGGCTCGGCAGCAGGTTTCGATGCCGCGTCCGCGATCGTTCACGCAATCTACGAGGCGGCGCAGTCGCGACTGACGGCGATCTCCGGCGCCCGTGATGACCTGACACGCGCGTTCTATCCTAAATATCCGGATTGGCAAAAAATTGCGGCGCACCGACGCCTCCTGTCCGACGGCCCTCGCGACGTACATTTCCATGCGATTGCCAGGCAGAATTGCACCAGCGCGGAAAATAGGATGTCCGCTCTTCTCGCGCAGATCGAGGGCGCAGGGATCGATACAGTGTACAGGGTTCAGCTCGATACAAGACCGCTCGGCGACCTGTCGGTCGTCAGGATCGTCATACCGGCCTTGACGCCGCTGTTGCATGGCTAGGCAGATGCGTCCCAAGCTGGTCTTTGCCGGTCCCACCCTGTCACAGGGCGAAGTTCAGGAAGTGGCGGAGGCGATCTGCCTTCCGCCGGCTGTGCAGGGTTCGATCATCGCGGCTGTGCAGCAATTTGATCCGAGTGCGATAGTCATCATCGACGGCGGCTTTCAGTCTGAGCCGGCGGTCAGGCACAAGGAAATCCTTTGGGCAATAGCGAAAGGTATTCCGGTAATAGGCGCGGCGAGCATGGGGGCCCTTCGCGCCGCGGACCTTTTTCCATACATGCAGGGAGTGGGGCTGATCTACCGGTGGTATCGTCGTTTCGCGCTCGCGCCTGACGATGCAGTGGCCGTGCTGCACGGACCATGGCAGGTAAACTACGCGCCCATAACCCACGCGCTGATCGATCTTCGCATGACGGTTCGCAGGGCCAGCCGTCGAGGCATCGTTTCGGATGAATACAGGACCAGGCTGGAGCGCGCCGCGCAAGCTCTCAACTTTCGCGAGCGCACGCTCGCCCGCATGGTCGGCGACGCCTTGTCATGTGAAGGTGATCTCGTTGTCGAGAAATATCAGGAGATCCTCTCGGCAGCTTTCGTTCAGCAAAAGAAGCAGGATGCGCGTGATGCGCTCCGGCTGTTGCATCACGGTCTATTCAAGGAGTCCGTACCCCTGCCGGATTTCCAATTGACGGCGGCTTTCTTCAAGGATCTCGACGACGCCGGGTTAGAGGTTTGAAAGCATCAGGGCGAGAGTTCTCAATCTCAATTTACAATACGTATGCCATTTTGCTAATGTATTAAAATGAGAGGGGCTGAGCTACTGGGGACGCTCGATCGATCCAGCGACCAAGGTCGCTCAGTCGGCACGCGATTCCTGCTATTTCCCCAGGTGCCCCACCTTGCTGATTACGGCACACCCGAGACCGTCTGGATATCGACCCCGCCGAGCCGATTAGGCCCCGGTCCGGAGGACCATCGCATCTATGTCCGCGATCCGCTCCTCGACAAGGAACCTTACGAGTATCCCTATCTGCCGCCCTTCGTTGGCGAGATCTTCCCGCCGGCGGAACCCGCCTACGACGGTCACTTCGACCAGATTTCATTGAATTCACGTCAGTTCCTGGCGGCACACGCCTTCGGGGCAGTCAGCCGGGTCCTGGACATCTGGGAAAGCTACCTCGGGCGGCCGATTACCTGGTACTTCGCCGAAACCTATGAGCGGCTGGAGATCATTCCGTGGGTCGACTGGCACAACGCCCAGTCCGGCTACGGCTACCTGGAACTCGGCGTGGACAGGGCGCCCGACGGTCGAACTTATCCCTATGCCCTCAACTTCGATACGATTGCCCATGAGGTCGGCCACGCAATTCTGTTTTCCCTTTTTGGGGTGCCGGCAAACGGCTTGAGGACCGGCGACTTCGCGTCGTTCCATGAGGCAAGCGCCGACATAACGTCGCTTCTGTCCTTCCTGCATTTCGACAGCGGTCTCGACCGGCTGCTCCGCCACTGCGAGGGCAATCTGCTCATCCTGAACGAACTCAACCGCATCGCCGAACTGATCGGTGATCGGCAGATTCGCCTCGCCAGCAATTCGCGCCGCATGTCTGACGTCACCGACGAAATCCATGACAGGTCGCGGCCCTTTACTGGCGCCGTGTTCGACACGATCGTCGACGCCTATCACGCGAATCTCGTGGGTGATGGACTGGCTGACGAGCGGCTTCTCGCTATCGACATCAGGGATATCGACGAGGCCGCCCTGCACCGCATCTCGGATTTCACGGCACTGGCCTTCCGTGCCAGGCCGTTCCTGTTCAAGAGCGCGCTGACCCGGGCGCGCGACGATGTGGCGCTGACCCTTGCCCGGACCTGGTCCAGCCTCGACGCCGACGATCTGACATTTGAGAATGCCGCGATGGCCGTTGCCGAAGCCGGCAGCCGCATCTCGCCGGCGCTGGGCGCTAAGTTCGAAGAAAACTTCATGTGGCGAGAAATTTCATGAACTGAACTGTCAAAGCGAGGAGGATTAACATGAGCGACTGTCATCACCGGCCCACGCTGACTTTCCCAGGTGGTGCCTATAATGCAACGCAGGTTAGACTTTATGGAATAATTCAAGATACATCGGTTCTTAGCACCGGCGAGCCAAGAGAATCAAAGATTGTCGGCGGGAATGTCACAGTTAAAACAACTCTCAAATCTGACAACCCGCATAGCAATGACGCCGATTTAGAGGTAAAGAGACTAAGGAAAGATAATAAACTAAGTGAGGAAGAAATTTATCGAAGGATAATAGAAAAGTACGGTACAGAAATAGGATTTCCGCCTATATTATACCGTAGTCAAATATTGATAGACACCAAGCAGGCATTTGGATATGTTTCGATAATGTCCTTACGCCTTAGTAAAGATAGAGGGGTTTCGTGTGGAATAATTGTTGGATACTCGTACGAGGGCCATTGCTATGATCTTCCCAAGCCGAAGATCATGCTTCTTCCGACAGTTCCATGTCCGATACCGGAAGATGATTGCGGATATTCAGAAAAGTATAACTCAAAGACCCGGGACAAATATGTGCTCTGGATCGTAGACAAACTCGATGAGTGTGTCGAGTTCGAAATGAACCAAGGCTTTGTCGAACAGCTTGTTCTTGAGGCAAACCTTCCCGGCAAGCGCTCGCCGACCATGTACGCGGCCAGGCAGGCGCTTGGGCACCGCAGTGGCAGGCTGACTGAATAGTGATGGATCCCTGCCGCTTCGCGGCCCGTCAAGGCATAGCGTCAGAGGCAGTTGGAAACGATAACCTCGCGCAGCTTGGGGCTAATCGAACCGCCGTATCCACTTCACGGTTTCGTCCCGGGCATCCAAGGGCTGGGGCACCGGGAAAAGGCCGATCGCGTAATCCTCGAAGCGAAGCCGCTTCACGGCGGATGCAACACGCCGGTATTCATCCAGCACGATGCCCCGGTTGACGTCGCCGAGCTGAGGCTTATCACCTGCCTGCAGGATGACGCCTCCGGGATATTCGTGCATGGGGCAGCGCTTGCCGAGCGCTTGCGACAGTTTCGCAGCACCGCCCAGCCGGTTCACGAAATCGGTCGAGAGCACGGTCAGCCAGTTCGAACGAAACGGGATTGCGTTTATGGTTCTGCTGCCGACGTGATGCGGATTTCGGATTCGCCACATTAGGCGGTCTCGGCAATATTCAGCACGCCGTCGATCTCAGCCATCACCGCTGCCGGCAGCGGCCCTTTTTCCAGCACACCGAGATTGTCCTCGACCTGCTCGGGCCGCGTAAAGCCGGGGATCGGCAAGGCGATCGCCGACTTGGCGAGGATCCAGCCGAGCGCGCCTTGCGCAAGCGTGCGTCCGCCCGAGGTGAGCAGGTCGCGGATTGCCTCGAGCCTTGACAGATAGTGCGGGTTGGCGGCGCCATCCCTGAAGAAAACCATCCATTCGGCGTTCCCACCGCGCACGTCATTTGCCGGCACCTTCAAGCCCGGCGTGTATTTGCCGGTGAGCAGCCCCATTGCAAGTGGCAGCCGGCTGAACGAGACGAGGTTCTCGCGCGCCGCAACGGCCATCAGCTCGTTGGCCGGGGTAAACACATTGAAGTCGTTCTCCACGGCGATGAAACCCACGCGCGGCGCATAGGCGGCGAGCCGTTCGGGATGATCGGTGCTCCAGCCGAAGCCGCCGATCTTGCCCTCCTGCTGCAGCAGGCCGAGCGTATCGAACACCTCGCCGGCTCGCTCGATCGGATACTCGTTGATATGCAGCAGCGCGACGTCGATGCAATCGCGCTGCAGGCGCTGCCGCGAATTGTCGATCGATGCCCGGATCGCGGCAGCCGAGGCATCCTCGGGAGCGATCTTGCGCGTTTCGGGATCGCCGAAATAGCCGACCTTGGTGATGATGACGGCTTCGTCCTTGCCCTTCAACGCCCGCCCGAGGATCAGCTCGGCATTGCCGGCGCCATAGGCGGCAGCCGTGTCGAACACCCGCGCGCCGATGTCATAGGCCATGGCCAGCGCAGTTTGCGACCTGATGTCGTCGACCTCGCCGTAAAAGGTCGCCGTGTCACGCCAGCGTGCGGCGCCCCCCGCCGCCCAGGTGCCGATCCCGATGCGCGGTACCGAGCGACCATCCCAAAGCTTCATCTGCATGCCCGCCTCCGTGATCTCAACGACGCAGGCTGGCGTGGCGGGCACGCTCGCGGATCTCTTCGCGAGAAATGCCGGCATCCGCCAATGTGCTGTCCGAGACCCGCCTCAAGCTCGCAAGCGTCTGGCGATAGGCAACCCAGCGGGCGAAACGGTGTCGAAGTTCATGCAGCATGATCGTCTCCTTTGGCACGCAGAGTGCTCGCGCTTGGGTTGGTCGAACGCGCAAAGCATCCGCGCAAGCGCACCCGCGACCGAAAAGATTGTGCCGGCTTCTTGGCCAGCCTGGGCGCTTGTCGCTATCGCGGCAAGCAGGATTGTCCAACGCTTCCAATGCCTGCATACTTGCGCATGATACCCCTTGGCGCTATACCCACGGTCGCAAGGAGCTTTTCATTTCTGAAAAATGGATATCGGCTGGGACGATCTGAAGCTGTTTCTCGATGTCGCGCGGCTGGGTGGTTTGAGCGCAGCGACGAGAACCACAGGCCTCAGCGCAGCCACTCTTGGACGACACGTCACCGCGCTCGAAAAGCAGATCGGCGAACCGCTGTTCGTGCGTCGGCAGACCGGCTACGGACTGACGCCGGTCGGTGAAGAATTGCTGCGGCGCGCCGAAGACGTCGAGGCGGCAATGCAGTCGCTGACCCGCTGGCGCGAAGGAAGCTTGCCCGACCGCATTGTCCGCGTCTCGGCCGGGCCATGGACCTCGGCATTCGTTTCCACCCACATCGGCGAGATCTGGACGGTCGATGACGGCATAAGGGTGGAGCTCGTCACCACCACCGACCGGGTAGACATCGGTCGCCGTGCCGCCGACATCGGCATCCGCAGCGAGCGTCCTACCGAGCAGTGGCTGGCCGCCCGTCAGAGCGGCAAGGTCGCCTACGCCATCTATTCCGGACGCAACCTGATCAACGGCATCGCCGCCGGCTTGTTCGTCGGCGTCACCGGAGAAGGGGCAAACATTGCCTCGGCACGCTGGCTGCAAGCCCATCACGGCGACCGCATCGCCGTGCGTGGCAACAACATCCATTCGGTGCGCGAACTGGTGGCCGCCGGCGCCGGCCTTTCGATCTTTCCGTGTTTTGTCGGTGATAGCGATCCGCGGCTGGTTCGCGTCGCTCGGCCTATCCCCGAACTCGAAACCGACCAATGGGTCGTTACCCATCACGAGGAACGCCACTCTCCGCCGGTACGAAAAATCGCCGACCGGATTGCCGCCTTGATGCGGGCGCACCAGCCGCTGTTTCGCGGCGAGACGCCGAACCGATGAGCCGCCCGCTGGTACTCTCGATGCTGTCGGAGGGATTACGCTTGGGCTTGCAGCACCATTTGTTGGTCCGGAAGCTGCTACGGCGGCCTACATCAACTTTCCTAACCTAACAATATTCTCAACGGAAGTCGCTGCTGGCGAGGTAGGTATCATTGCACCTGCTTCCGTTGGAGCAGGCGTAGCTTTGAAAGCACCAAGCATGGCGTCGCAGCTCTCCAACGCAGGCGCTGCGCTCGGCCAAGTTTTTCTGAAACCCGCAAGGGGGTCAATCCAGCACCAGTTCTCGGCTGAAGTCGGCATTCAATCCGTCGTGCGGTCGAAGGAAACCCTGCAGCGATGGCCGGCGGGGAGCTTTTGGCCGGTATTGGAAAGCTCCACACGCACACCGAACGTGCTGGAGGCGGCATCGAACACCGAATCCACGACCTTGACGGTCCCCTCATAGGTGCCAGTGATCGGTTCGTTAGGCTTGACGATTGCCGGCATGCCAACCTTGATGCTGCCGAACTTGCTCACAGGGAGGAAGGACTCGACAAACAGAGGGTCGAGCTGGGCGATGGTGGCGAGTTGTCCGTCCTGATCGAGATATTCGCCCTTGGAGAGCGACCGTTGGATCACGACGCCGGTGATCGGGCTGCGGATGGTCTTCTGTTCGAGCACGGCCTGCGCCCGGTTGAGTTCCAGTTCCGCAGCGCGCTTGCGCATCTCCGCGAGCGCCAACTCCCGTTTCACCACCTCCGCCTCCGCAATCGCGGCATCCAGGTCGCTCTTCGCCGATATGTTGCGCTTCACCAGTTCCTCGACACGCGCCAGCTTGTTTTGCGCAAGATCCAGGCGCGCCCTTTGCGCCTCGATCTCGCTTGTGCTCCCTGCCTGAACCGTCATCAGCGCTACCGTCGCCGACTCCACTTTCGACGAGAGCGTCGCGATCGCCTCACCGGCGGTGACCCTGTCGCCGCGGTCGATAATGACGGAATCGAGCAGGCCCGGAACCTGGCTGCCGACCTTGACGACGATTGCGGGATCAATGACGCAGTCGAACGATTCGGCCGCCGCCGAAGCCGCGGCCGAAATCCCGAAGATCAGCCCGGCGGCCAACCGCCACGCCACTGCCCGAGCCAATCTACGGGGTTCCATTCCTTCGCTGTCGGAAGATCGCCGGGGGTGAGGAGCCTTCGCCGCGGTGAGCCTCACTCGCCGAACCGACGACCTTGCTGACATCACTCTTTCCCCCCGAGAATGCCAGGAGCACACCCAGCCGCCCGTCCTGCGCGAGCAGATTCCTGCGGTCCCGCCTGTGAGCGCGCTCGGCGCGACGCTGAGCCAGATGAAAGAGCACCCGACCGAATTGCGGCGATCGTGGCAGGCGCGCCGGCAAGAGTTCGAGCAGCGGGTCCTCCATGGAAAGCACCGTCTCAGTTGTACCCGGCTCGCCGCGCCTTGCGGTTCGCCCTTGCATCTGGCGGTCTATGCGACCCGCATCATGCAATTCGCTCAATATGACATGGAGGCCGCCATCGTCGAGAAGATCGGGGTCGACGGCGATATCGACGCCGCGGCCAGCCATATTGGTGGCCACGGTGATGCGGCCGCGGCGTCCAGCCTCGGCGATGATGCCGGCCTCGCGCGCGACGTTCTCCGCGTTGAGCACTTCGTGCTCGAGCCCTGCCTCCATGAGGGACCGGCTGAGCTGATTGGAGGCGAGCACCGAGCGCGTGCCGATCAGCACCGGCCGGCCGCTGGAGTGTAACGCCCTCACGCGTTCGACGATGCGGCGCCACTTCTCGTCCTGATTGGCGCAGATGGTGGCGCCGAGATCTCGACGCTTCGATGGCACGTTCGGCGGAATGCGAACGACGCCGAGCCGATAGACCGACCACAGTTCACTCGTTACTTCACGCGCGGTCCCGGTCATGCCGCACAGCGTAAGATAGCGCCGAAAGAAGCGTTGATAGGTCATGCGAGCCATCGGCAGCTTCCGGCTCGTCGTCTCGCATGCCTCCTTGAATTCGATCAGTTGGTGCAGCCCGTCGCTCCAGGACCGGTCGGGCATGATCCTGCCGGTGTATTCATCGACGATCTGCACCTTGCCGTCCTGGACGAGATAGTGTTCGCCTTTCCGGAAGATGTGCGTGGCCGACAGCGCCTGGCGGGCTCCTTCCTCGCGCCGGATGCGATTGAGCCAGATGCCGCCCACGGCCCGACCTTTGTCCTCGAGGCAAGCTCGTCCGGCATCGGTCAGCTCGATCCGCCGCTCCTCGGCCCGCATTCTGTAGTGGAGGTCCGGCTCTAGGTCCTCAATCATCCGGAAGGCCTGTTGCGCCCACTCCCGTTCCTCGCTGACATCGGTCTCCCTTGAGATGATCAGCGGGGTGCGCGCTTCGTCGACGAGCACGCTGTCGGCCTCGTCGACGATGGCGAAATGCAGCCCGCGCATTGCCACACGCTGGCTGGCATCAGCATCGCCAGCGAATTCTCTGAGCCTCGTACGGAGGAAATTCGGCCGGATACCGAGCGCGATGCGATCGCGCAGATAGTCAAACGCGATGTCCTTGTTGCTGGCGTAGACGATGTCGCGGGCATAAACGGCAACCTTCTCCGCTGGCGACAGCCCGTTGGTGACGACGCCGGTGGAAAGGCCCAGAAAACTGAAGATCGGCGACAACGCCCTATGATCGCGCTCAGCGAGATATTCGTTCACCGTCACAACATGCACAGGCATCCCGGCAAAGGCGGCCGCCGCCGCCGGCAAGGCGACAGTCACCGTTTTGCCTTCGCCCGTGTCCATCTCGACGACGGCTCCCCCGATCATTGAAAGACCCGCGAGAACCTGGACGTCGTGGTGCCGCAGCCCGACGGTTCTGCGGGAAACCTCCCTCACCAGCGCAAAGAGGGCAACGACAAGCTGCTCGTCCAGCCCGTCCCGACGCATCGTGGCCCGGATCTCGCGAGCACGCCCCGCCAGACGAGCATCCGACGCCAGCTTGAGTTCCGGCTCTAGCGCGGCAACGCCGCCGACCAACCTTCCGATCCGCGATCGCCACAGCCGCCTAAGAAGCGCGCTCGGGGCGGCCGTGGCGACCGCCTCGATTGGATCCAGCCAGTGCTGTTTCGGGTCCGCCCGTTCCGCATTCCGTTCAAGAGCCGGCAGTGACCACATTTGCGCTTGCTCGCTCACCCGACTTTACTCCGCAAGCTGAGCAACTGCCCCCGGGAGCGGTGTCTGCTCCCCCGCTCCGTGGCGATCGGCAATTTCGTATTCGCATGGCAGCAGGCTATGCCGAGGCTTCCTCGACCTTGGCGTTGCGGCCAGCCGTCCTGGACGGATGCCGTGATGCCTCCTTGCTTATTTCGATGGGCTCGGCCGCGATTTCGGGCGCCGCACCCCTCGTAGCGATACGCTCGATCATGTCGCCGAAATGGCGAAGCGAATGGAGATGCAGATACGTGCACTCGAGTTCGTCGTTGCGGAACATGGCGAGCAGATCTGCATCGGGCAACGCCTTCAGCTTTTCCCGGTTAACCGTCATGAAGCCCGAAAGCGACCGTCGCTCGCCGCTGTTGAGGTTGAACTGGGCTTGCATGGGCTGCAGAAGGTCGAGCGCTTTCAACCTGTCGCAATACTCCTTGGTCCGCTGGAAGCGCCCTTGGTAGTCTTGGAGGAAATTCAGAATGCTCTTCAGATATTGCGTCTGCTGGCCGTCATTGTCGAACAGGCGCTCTCCGCGCCCTTCCCGGTTGCAGCCTTCGAAGCTCTCATCGATGTGCAGGATGAACGTCTTGCCTGACTTGTCGGTGGAGAAGACGAAAGGATAGCGGCGGACGAAGGCCGGTATGTATTTACCTTGCCAGGCACCCTCGTCGTTGATGAACAGGTTCTCGGTTTGCTGGGCACCGAGCACCACGACAGGCATGACCGAATCGTCGGCGCCGGCGAAGACAATCGGATACTCAGCCGCTGCCTGGGCAAACTCGACGGCGGTGAGCGGTACGGAATTGACGCTGCTGGCGAAACGATAGCTTACCCCTGCCTTCACGGCGAGGTCCTTGTGGCGCTCGGCACTGACCGGCGTTGCATTCTGATAGAAAAGCAATTGCGTGGTCATGAAACACTCCCTTGTTAATCCAAGGAGAATCCTGACGCCATCTGCAGCCTAAAATGAGATTTACTTATTTCCGCCGCCGGCTTCCCCCTAATGAGCAGAGAACACCGTCATGGCTTTAATGTCCAGTCAGATTTTTGAAAGAATATGATTAATTATTGACACGTGGATCGCAACCAAAGCAGCGACGTATTTTGTAGTCATTGGTCGTAACGCTATCAGACAAAGGTCTTCTCGACAAAAGGGACCATAGTTCAGCTTCCTGACCGTTTCTCGAGCAAATATGTAGCCGGCTATACTGATTATTTACCGTTATGCGCGAGCAGGATTGCTCCGACGAGCCGCATAGCCGCATCGTCATCCGAGAAATATCACAACAACTTCAGCGCACCGCTTATTAAACCTGAATTATATACGACTTTCCTAAATTTATATCTGAAAAACACGCAGAAATACCTGCCTGACGCCTCGATAGAGACGTCCTACAAGCGGTTCCGCCCCGTATGAGAAACGCACGTAGACGCGGCTGCCGATGCGCGGAATTGTCCGATCCTCATCCAGGCGCAAGTCGAGATGGAGGAGATTGGCGACCACGCGGCGCTGCTTTGGATCGGTGGGATCAAGCGAGATCGTGCCGCCGCCGACAGTGCTCAAGGCGGCGCTCGGCAGCGAGTCGCTCAATGCCGGCACTTCCCGGATCATGCTGGCCGGAACGGCCCGCCACATATCGCCGACCAGTCTCACGCTGACATCTCGGGTGTGGCTGCGCACCAGATCCGCCTCGTCCTCCGGCACGACGACCCGGATCAGCGGATGGTCGAACTCGGCGACGTAGCCGACCGTCTCGCCGCGATGCAGGAAGCGTCCGACAAGGTCGGTCGCGCCTGGCAGTATGAAGGTCCCGGAAGCCTGGCTGCGTACAGTAAGCGATTTCTGCCTGTCCGCGGCCAAGGCAAGATCGGCCTCTGCCAGCCGCAGCTCTTCTTTGACAATGAGGGAATTGGCTTCATCGGCTATATCCTGCTTGGCCAGCCTCGCCTTCAGTTCCCTGACGCGGATCGTCAGCAACTCGACCTTGGCTGTAAGCAGCGGATCCTCCAGCCTGACCAGGGGCACGCCCTGCGCCACCTCGCTGTCGGGAGCGGCCAGAATCTCCTTCACGACGCCATCGGTCCCGACATTGACGATGCCGTTGCCGGGCAACCAGACGATTCCCTGCGCGATCGTTGAATGCGGCAACGGCACCAGAAACAGTGCCACCGCAAGCGCGGCGATCGTGCCTGCGACCACACCGAAGGCGCGACCGCGATTGTGTCGGAGGGCCGGGTTGACCAACAGGAACCACATTCCCTTCGCGACCGGCACGCCAAGCATCAGTATGACCGCCCACAATGCGATAAGCGTTCCTACTATGAAGAACTGCCGGCTGACGAAGGTGACGATCGCCGCCGTGATGGTAAGCCGGTAAAAAAACGCGGCGAACCCATAGAAGAAGAGCCAGCCCGCCTCCCCCGACGCCGTGACGGGAGAAGTGGCCGAGCGTATCCGGAACGCGTAGCGCTGAACCAGATAGCCGAGATAAGCATTGGCGCGACTGGCGAGGTTCGGAATCTCGATAATGTCGGAGAGCACGTAGTAGCCGTCGAACTTGAGCAGCGGATTGCCATTGAAGACAAGCGTCGACACGCCGCCGATCAGCATCACGTTGAAGGCGAAGGCCCGAACCAGCCCAGGCTCCGCGTTGACCCAGACAATCAGCGCCAGCGCGGCGAGTACGATCTCGACCAGTATTCCCGCACCGCCGACAATAGCCCTGTGCCATTTGTTCTGGAAGGCGAGGCTGTCGGATGCATCGACGTAAGGCACCGGCATGAAGACGAGCAGCATCACACCGATTTCATGGACGCTGCCGCCCCACCGCTTTACCGCATAGGCATGGCCCAGCTCATGCACCGCCTTGATCATCGGAAAGGCGATGAGCAACAGGATCAGGTTCTCCGCCGACAGCACGCGATCGGTAACGTCCTTGGTGAGCGCCCTCCAATGCACGCCGGCAAGCATCAATGCATAGCCGAACAGGAGGCAGAAGCCGAGCGCCCCGACCCAGGAGAACAGCGGCCTGATCAGCGGCAAGGTCGCCTGCAGAAACTTGTCGGGGTCGATCAGGCCGAAACGCAAGGCAAGCGGATTGATGAAGCTCATCATGAGCTTGCGGTCACGCTGCTTCTTACCCCGATCGGCGAGTTCTCCGATGTCGGGGGGCACGTCGCCGAACAGCACGTCAGTCGTGTGCAGTTGTCCGAGAAGGTGGATGACCTCGTCTTGAGTCATCACCTTGTCCTCGAGTTGCGCGCAGGCCATGTCCCAGATCTCCTGGATCGTCCGCGTGCCATCGAGCAGGCTGATGATGAACCAGGTTTCGGGCGTGAACCGGTGGAAGCGGCCGGACGTTCTGTCTTGCAGCACATACCAGAGCTGGCCGCGAAAGATCGCCCTGTGGATGCGGGCGTGACTGCGCAGCCTGAGCTTCAAGCCGGAGACCCGATACCAGGACGAGCTGAGGTAGGACTGTTCCATCGGCTCAACCTAAGGCAGCCAACGCCACAGGACGAGGTAGGCCCAGTCCACCATCTTGCCGGCATAGCTCGTCACCAGCAGGCGGCGGTCGATCGCCGTCTTTGCGATACCCTCCATGCCTGGCCTGAGCCGCGGGCTCGGGTGATCAAGGGCAGCTTCCACTTGGAAGAAGTTCCGGCCGTCCTTCTGCATGGAAAGCGCGGTGATCTGCTCGACACGGTAGCTCATCGGTTCCTGCGGCAGGGAGGCCACGCGCAGCACGCCCGCCTGGTTGAGCGCGATGTCGCCGATGTCGCTCTCGTCGACATCGATGACAACGCGGTACGTGTCGAGGGGCGCGATCCGGAACAATTCCTGCCCCCTTTCGACGGCGGCCCCGATCGACTGGCTCAGGTCGCCCTGGACCACGAAACCGTCGAAGGGCGCGACGAGACGGGTGCGCCTCAGTTGCTCGTCGATGAGCTTCAGTTGCGCCTCCGCCTGTTCGATCTGGGTCTTGATGATCGCCGCCTCCGCGCGATCATACTTGGCGAGCGCGCGGTCGTATTCGGTCATCCGCTGCTGGCGCGAAGTGGAGAGCCTCAACCGCTCGAAGGAAAGGTCCTGGTCGTCGAGCTGGGCGAGCGTGTCACCTTTCCTCACCGTCTCGCCGGCACGTACGTTCTCGCTGGCCACATAGCCGTTGAATGGTGCCACGATCGTTCTTTGGATCGTGCCCCTGACGATAGCTGGCGACGTAACGGCGTGGTCCGTGGTGGCCAGGCTGAGCCAGACCGCGGCAGCGGCAAAACAGAGTGTGGCGAGCTTGCGGCCGAAGTAGCGGGGCCCGAGCAACCGCTCGACCTGCCTGGCGGACGCTTCCCATATCTTGACGAGGATGTTGCGATCGTTGCGGCGCTTTTCCTCGAGCACCGGCCCGACGACAGCCGCCACCGCATCGCACAGATCGACCTCAGCCTCGTCGAACTCCCGTCCTGCCGGTTTGATGAAGGTGATAGCGCCGATCGATCGGTGGTCGAACTGCAGCGGCACGGTGAGCACGCCACCGGTCTTGTGTTCCCTAGCAAGTTCTTCGTGCTCGCGGCTGACGCGGTATTCCCAGCCTTCCCTCGCAGGATGAAGCACGATGCTGCGCTGGTCGACAGCCTCGTCCATCGCCGCCGCGATATCTTTTATCAGGTTGATCTTTTTCGAGAAATCCGCGGCATGGGAGACAGCCGCGACAGAACAGCGGCGATGCCGGACAAAGCCGACGCTGACCGGGTCGCAATCGAGCCTGAGCGCAAGCTCAGTGACCAGGGCCGTGCTTGCGGCGGTGATGCCATTGTTGTCGAGCACGGTCGCCAGCATGTCGAAGGCGATGCGACTGCGCTCGCGCGCTTCCTGATCGTCGGCCTGCATCTGGCGCCGCAGCAGGACTTCCATCCAGCCTGCGGCCCACTGCATGCGACGCAGCGTCTCGCCGGCGCCAATCTCATCCCCAACAGAGGAGACCGCGCACACGCCGTAGATCCGCCCGTCGACGATGAGGGGTTGGGCAATCTGCCGAACCGCCTGCGCTCCATCCGGACCGCCGCCGCTGGTGACGGCACCCTGGCGCTGGACAAGCGACTTCTCGGCTATGGCCGAGAGGCTGATGCCGACCATTTCCTTGTCAGGCCACCATGCCACCGGAGTGAATGGACCGACATCCGGCTCGCCAAGCACGGCCACACCGGCCACCACACCCGGAACTTGCCGGCAAAGAAGCGCCAGCCACGCTTCCACGAATTCCTCTGGCCCTGCGGCGTTGCGAAACTTCTGCCACAAGGCTTGGTCAAGAACGGCGAAGCTCACCGTTCCAGAAGCTGAACCTGCCTGGCCCGGCGTCGGGCCCTTCAGCATTTCATTCATTCGCCGGGCATACCCTCATTTTTTTTACTCGCGTTCTATGACTCTGCTGAACAGCCCAGCCAGTCTTTGCAGCAGGCCTGTACGGGCCTCCCACTCGATCATGCCACTAAGTTCCTCGATGCCATCGTCACCATGGCGAGACGACGCAGGAGTGGCCTCTCGATGGTTGTCGTTGTTCTCTTCGACAACCACATAGGCGTCGTCCGCACTGTTACCGCCGATCTTGGCGAACCGCATCAGCTCGAACTCCGACGCCTCCACGAACACACCGCTCTGCTCGTCGAAGAAGCCTGTCGCGCCGCCGTCGGACGACTTGCTGCCATTTGACGAGGCTGTCCTGCCAGTCGACACGGTCGCGACAGGTAGAGGCAGTTCGATGCTTGCTGCCCTCTCCTCGTTCCCGCCTGCCGAGCCGCTGACGAAACCGCCAAGCCCTTCGTCGAAGAAGGCGGTGACGCTGAGGCCGGCATCGGCATCGACGGTGGGCAGACGCCGCTCGCCGACTGCCAGCACCTCACCCATCACCGTGCCCAGGCCGCCGGAGACACCGTCGTCATGGCTGAGGCCAAGACCGTGGCCAAGCTCATGGATCAGCACCGAGAGAAGGTCGATACGGCCATCGGCCGCGCCGCCGCTAACAGCAACCAGCTTGCCATCGCGCCAGGTGAATTCCTCGGCGGTTACCGGCGTCAGGTCGACGAACCAGCCATTGCCGGCGGCATCGGTATCCAGGAACACCGTACCGTTCTCATAACGTCCGAGGGTGCGGCCGTCGAGTTGGACAATGTCAATGGTGATGTCGGATAGCGACGCAATCTGCTCATCGTCGAAACGTCCGCTCGCCTTCAATACCGTGACCGCCTGGTCAAGCAGGGCATTGACCGGCGCCCCGGCCGTCAGGTTCACCGCGTTCACGGTCGTTCCGGACGAGGCCGCCATCAGGCTGGAGGCAGTGTTGAAGAACAGATCGTTCGTACGCAGTTGGAAGCGATCGAACGAGGTCGCGCCGCTGCCGGTCATCAGGCCGATCTGGCCGTCCACCAGCACCGAGTTGTATCCATAGGTGCCGACGAGACCTCCATTGACCTGGATGCTGACCGACGCGCCCTTGAAGATGAGCCGCAGCGAATAGTCGACATTTGCGTCGAGAACCTTGGTGAAGCTCGCGTCGATCGTCATGCCGCCCTTCGGGCTGACATGACCAACCACCACCTTGTCATTGACGACGTCCAGCGTGACGAACTTGTAGTCGTTCGCTGCGTAGCTGTCGAAAACGATGCCGCCGATCGTGGCAGTCGACAGCTTGGTTTCGACTTCCAGATACGAGTCCGCTGCCAGCGATGCGCCGAGCTTGAACGTATTCGCGGCTGCCCCGCCGTTGGCTATCAGCCTGCCATTGCTGAACGTCCAGCCTGCGGTTCCGGCAAGCGGGAAGCGTCCCTGAGCGTTGTCGAACTGATCGGTGTAGTCGAGCGTCAGTTCGGGCGGCAGTATCTGCAGGGTGAAGTTGTCGACCACACCCTTGGCGCCCTGATTGCCGACGCCGATCATGCCTTTGTTCAGCCCCTGCGGCTCGCCATTCTCGATGCGAGGCGCGAAGGTGTAGCTGAACTGGTTCACGCCGGCCACCGACACGGTCACGTTTGTGCCATTGACCGCGACGAGCACGTCGTAAGCCGTGCCCGCTTTCAACTGAACGGGCTTGTTCGACTTGACGAGCTGATGCCAACCGCTCGCGTCGCGGTAGCCCATCTCGATCTGATTGGTCGAGACATTGATGCCGGCATATTTGAAGTCGGTCGGCGACTGGTAGTCGAAGATGATGTAGGTATTTGCCTTCCAGCCGGCGAGAGGCTTCTCGGCGGTGATCTTCGCCGTAACCTCGAAATACACCGGTAGATACTGGTCGGCATAGAACACTGCCGCCGCCTGGTCCGTCCCGGTGTTGGACTGCGCCGACATCGCGGCGTTGGACACCGCGAACTTGCCCTGGTCGGCCGCGAACACGTCGAGCGTGCCGTCGTTGAAGGTCGCCGTGCGCAGCACGTCGCGCCGCCCGCCAGGTACGTTGCCGGCCTGCGGGTCGGTAGGCCCACCGGTCTGGCTCTGCCAGTAACCGTGATCCTGCTGCGTCACCAGGCCTATCTCGCCGTCGATGCCGCCCTGCATGGTCGTCACGTTCGAGTATCTCTGGTTGTGGTTCGACGTGCCGGTATCGGTGTAGCGAGTGATGTCCACGCCGTCCCCGAAAGCCTGGGCGTAGAGGAAGTCGAACAGATGCGGCGGCACCTGCCGGCTGACCGTCGCGATGCCGAAGGGCGCGAACGGCACGATGTAGCTGTTGAACTCGCCCACCCAGTCGATCAGGCGGTCGCCCTTGGTGTTGCCGATCAGGATGTCGAGACCTGCGCCGCCGAACACCCGATCCTCATAGCTCCAATGCGTATCCGGGCTTTCGTCAGTGCCATGCAGCGGCAACTGACCTGGATTGGAATTGGGCGGGTTCGGATTGATCGTGCCCACATAATCGTCGGCGTTCATCAGGTCGTTGCCGAAGCCGCCATAGATGTGGTCGCGACCCGTGCCGCCGATGATCCAGTCATTGCCCAGATCGCCGAAGATGCGGTCGTCCCCATCGCTTTGACGGTATTCCTGCGGCACGGTCGGATCAGGTGTCTGGCCGTCTGGCTTGAACGCGACGTAGCCAAGCACGCTGACGCCCTCATCGCTGCGCCAGTTGAGGAAGTACTGCAGCAGTTCCGTTCCGCCGGTGATGCCGTCCTGGTTTATGGGAGGCAGGCCCCCATTCGCCGCGGTGGGCCCATCCCAGACATGTCCCGCGGCGCCATCGAACAGGATCACACGGCGCGGACATATTCATTGTAGAGGAAGAACTCGCCGGTCCGGCTCTGTACGGGCTTGGGTTCGTTCCAATGCGGATCGCCAGAACCGAAATGCAGTATATCGCCGGGGTTGTAAGGTCGGCTGAAGTCGGTCCGGATCAGCCCGACGAAATTGCCGAGGCTGTCGAAGCGCGGAGCGTAGGATTCGCCGAGCGCCTCCGCGCCGCTGATGGCATCGTCGCCAGATCCGCCGTGCAGGAAATCCTGCCCGAGGCCGCCGAAGATGACGTCATCCGCGAATTGCTGGTCGGAGAGGAACGGATCGGCCGCCCCGATTTCAATGGCAGTCAGGTTGAACGGCGTGAGGTCGACCGACTTCGTCAGCGCACCGGCCACGTTGATCAATTCGACCTGCACATCGCCCGGCGTACGGATCAGTTCGTTCAACACGTCGCCCTGGCTGGTCCTGGTGTCAGGGTCCGTGGCGCGCAGAGCCAGGACGCCATAGAGGTTTTCGGCATTGGCCTGGCTGCTGGTGTTGCGGCTGGTGAAGATGCGTCCGTCGTCGCCAAGAATACCGTCGATGCCGGTGCCGCCGGAAATCCAGTCCGAGCCCCAGCCGCCGACGATGTCGTCGTCATCGGCATCGCCGAAGACCACATCCCCGCCGCCGCCCGCATAGACGAAGTCATCGCCGGTTTCGCCGTGGATCTCGTCGTTGCCGCCGATGTCGACGCGAGCCCAGATCCCGGTATGGGGATCGCAGCAGCAGAGCGAGAACATGGGTCGCATGTCGTCGTCGGCTGTGGTCGGGGTCGTCGCGGGATCGACCAGCGAGAAGTCCCCTGGCTTGAAGTCGGGTCCGCCCGGCGTGTAGTCGAGCAACCGGATACCGCGGACGACGATCTTCTCGCCGCCGTAGTTGTCGTAGTTGAAGGTGACGTAGTTCTGCCCGAACGGATTGGTTTCGGGGTGCGGATTAACGTCAGTGTGGTTGATGCCGACGATGCGGATGATGTCGCCATTGTCGCCTACGATCGCATCGGAATCACGGCCGTGCTTGCTCGCGGATGTCGTGCCGTCCGAGATCGTGACGACGTCCTTGCCGTAGGTGGTCGCGCCCGCAGTCTTGCCCGCCAGCGGATCGAAACCGTCGTTGCGGGCGATCCGGAGCCCGGCACCGCCGAAGATCCAGTCCATGTCGTCTGGGCGGTTGTCGGCAGTCGTCAGGCTGAAGAAGTCCGAGGAGCCACCCACCAGATCGTCCTGGCCGAGGCCGCCGAAGATGACGTCCCGGCCGCCGCCGCCCTCGATATAGTCCTGACCATCGCTAGCGGCCTCAAAGCTCGGCACCACGAAGAGCGCGCCTGCCGGATCGTCGATGCCGGAGCCGTTAGGATTGGCCAGCCGCACCGGTTTGCGCGCGGCGCCGACATGGGCGGTCGCAGCGACCGCGCCGTCGATCGAGCCGTCACCCTGGATCACGTCATGGCCAAGCTGACCGAAGATCTCATCATTGCCCGCGCCGCCGGCGATGTAGTCGTTACCGAAGCTGCCGACACCGGCATCGCCATTGTTGATGGCGAAGGTGTGATACTGGGCATAGTCGATCTTGTATTCCGCCCACCACTCCGGACCCGTCGGATCGCGGTAGTTGCGCGCGACGCCATCGGTCAGCAGCCTGCCCGACGTGTACTCGGTCAACGAGTTGGCACCCGTCGCGTCATAGGCATAGCGGGGATCCACGCCGGCCGGGACCGGCCGGTCGGTGCGCGAATACATCAACGTGCCGGCAAGCGTCTGGAAGCGGAGGTTCTGGATGTCGTCCAGCAGGTTGCCGTCGTCGCCGCCGTTGCGGGTCAACTTGACATTGTCGCCGAAAATCAGGTCGTCGTCCTGACGGCCGTCGAGCATGTCGTTGCCGCTGCCGCCGATCAGGATGTCGGGAATATCGCTGCCAAAGATGATGTCGTCGCCGCCGTTCTGCGGCTCGGCCGTGCTGATCTCGATCACAGTCGACAGGTTTGTCGTCTGAATCTTCTGCAGCAGGACCGGAGGCAGGTTGGGATCGTCCACCCACTGCTTCACGACGCCGTGGTCGCCGATGATGATGTTGGGCAGATCCTTGTTGAGGGAGCCATTGCCGTCGAGGAAGTCGTTGCCGGCGGCCATGTCGTCGCGCATCGGCGTCTCGACCTTGACCGGCTTGAAGGTCTGGTCGCTGGCGCCCAGCCGCGGATCGATGGTCGGCGCCGGGCTATTGTCGGAAGTGGCCACATGCAGAGCGCGGGTCAGGATGTCCACGTTGAAGCCGCTGTCGCCGTAAATGTGGTCGCTGCCGCCCTGGCCGAGAATGGTGTCGTCGCCCGAGCCGCCCGCCAGATGGTCGCCGGCCTGGCTGCCGATGATGAGGTCGTTGCCGGCCCCGCCATAGGCGGTGAAGCCCACGCTCGGCAGATTGCCGACCAGGTTGCCCTGCGCATTGTAGAGATTGGCGAACAGCGCATGAGCGTCGATGATGTCATTGCCGTAATAGACGAAGCGGTTGGCAAGCGGGAAGACCCACTCATTGTCCTCGTTCTGCTCGTCCGGCAGTTCCGGGAACGGATCGAACGGCTTCTGGCCGAACTCCTGGCCCAGCCGGTCGTAGGATCGGCCCGAATACCAGGCGCCGTCCTGGCTGGTGTCGCCATAGACGACCAGCGGGCTGTTCGGGCCGGCGAGCACGCTGTTGGGCGTGGCCGGCGCGATGACGAAGTGATCGCCGCCCACTTCCGGACCGGCATCCTTCTTCAGGTCGATCCGGTAGACGGTGATCGTGCTGCCCTCTTCGATGACGCAATCGTGGATCGCAGCGCCGTCCAGCACCAGGTCGGTCTTGGTGACTGACTTGACGGTGAAGCCGCCCGGCAGTCCCTCGATGTAGATCACCTGCCCTGCCGCGAAGCCGTCGTCGAGCCAGCTGCCGGCGGCACGCGTCAGCGTGTCGACCACCAGCGTCGCCTCGATCTCAACTTCCACGCGCTGCGGGATCGAACGATGCAGGTCGATGTTGTTTATGGTGGTCGCCGCACCGAAGTTCGGACCGGAGAGGATCATCACCGAGCCCGTTCCCCAGGTGGCGAACTCGCCGGCCGGCTTCGCGATACCGTAATCGGCGGCGTCGCCGAAGCCGAGGATCTCGCGGGTCTCGCCCTCGTTGCCGACCTGGATGAGCTGGCCGACCGTGTAGCGGTCGTCCTGCCAGTTGCGGCCGTCGAGGCGGGTCAGGATGTTCTTGCTGACGTTTCCGCTCGTGTAGGTCTTGGTCTGGTAGGAGCCTATGGTCTGGACCGGCAGGTTGCCGCCGCCATGCACCATGGTCAGCCCGCCATGCGGGCCCTGGACCCAGATGTTCGCACTGACATTGGTGGCGCTGTCGATAGGCTCGCCCAACAGTTCCATGGTGTCACCGTTGATCGACAGGACGCGGTACTGCTTGGCCTGGTCGAAGCTGCCGTTCTCGCCACCGATGTTGATCAGGTGCCCCTTGAGGAAGCCGTGGGCCTCCCAGCTCTGGCTGTCCTTGCGCTTCAGGATGCCGCCGGTCGCCGTATAGGCGACGTCATATGCGACCCTCTCCAGCACCAGCGGATCGACGGCGACGATCTTGCGCTCGCCCGTCAGACCAGCCGGCAAGGCCGGGCCGCTCAACACCAGGATCGAGTTGTCGTTGGGATCGCGCAGGAACCCGCCCGATCCGTTGGGAACTTTCTGGCCGTTGCCGTCGAGATAGAACGCGTCCTCGACCGAGATGACGGTCCAGCTTCCCGCGACCCCTTCGATAGTGACGGTCTGTCCGGGCAGGAAGCCCTGTGCCTTCCAGTCGAAGCCGTCCTTGCGGATGGTGACATTGGCCGGATAATCCGGGTCATGGCCCACATTGTTGTACTCGAACACGTTCTGGGCCGAGACGAACGGCGCCGGATCGAGCGTGCCGCCGATGTCGAGGCGGTCGTTGCCCTGCCCGAGCATCAGGTTGAACACTTCGATGGTGCTCTGGTTGCCGTCGGTGCCGACGCTACTCGAACCGTAGTTCACCTTGCCGAAGCTGATGCCGCCGGGAACGACGATCTGGGTCGAACCCGCAGCAGCTTCACCATAGAGCGGGCCGCTCAGCCCCTTGAAGATGAGGTCGTTGGCCATGCCGAAGCCGCGCAGCGTCGTCTGATCCATGACGCCGTTGCCGTCTGCCTGGCTGGAGTCGTCGAAGATGTTCAGGACGTCGATCTGCTGGCTTTCCGGCGGCTGCGCGCCGATGGCGATCAGGAAGGTATCCTTTTCGCCCGGCAGCTTGACGCCGGCGGTCAGCGAGCGGTCGGCGCCGGCCGGGCCGCCCTCGACGGCCAGCGGGCCGCGCAACTTGGACAGAAGATGGGTGGAGACCGGGAAGATCTTCACGCCGTCGCGGGTCGGCGGGACGATGTAGTCCACGTCAGCCGCCAGTTCGACGGTCTGGAGCTGGTACCAGGCATCGGAAGCCGATGGATCGCCGCCGGTGAACACCGCCTCGGGCGCAATGCGCACAACGCGTACATTGTCCGCAGTGGCGTCGCCCAGCCAGGTCGCGCTCAGCGTCTGCTCGACGCCGTCGATCATGACGTGGATCAACTGGAGCTTCGCATCCTTGCCGGCGTTGTCGCCGCGGATGAGCTGGATCTTGGCCTCGATGTCGGGATGGCCGCCGTTGAGGTCCGAAATCCGCACCCACATGCCCTCGAGGAAGCCCTCGGAGAGCCAGCCTTCCTGCTCGCCGGTCAGCCCACGGTCGAGGAACTGGCCGGGGAAGGATTGCGGATTGGTCTCCTGGCCGTAATTCACGGTTCCTTCGAAGATGAAGCGTTCGGCAAGGTCGCTGAGCACGGCCGGGTCAGCGGTCGCGCCGGCGGCGGTCCACGAGCCCGTCTGGGTCAGGGTGATGGTCTTGCCGTCTTCCGAGATCGACGCGATCTGGTAGTCGCCATCATTGCTGACGAGCTTGCTCACCGAGACTGCCGCAGTGGCGGTGCCAGAGGTCGTCCACGGATCGACCGCCGCGAGCGTCGTAAGGACGATCTGGTTGGCGCTAACCGACTGGATGACGTAGTCGCCGTCATTGCCGGAGAACGCACCCGTGGCGTCGATGCGGATCTTGTTGCCGGCGACGAAGCCTAGCCCGCCGATGCCGGTGGCGTTGACCGCCAGATTGGCGCCACTGGTGCCGAACGTCAGCACTCCGTCGAACAGCTCCTGCGCGACCGCGCTGCCGCCGATGCGGATATGCTGGCCTTCGATCGGCACGAACTCGCTGAGAGCTACGGACTGGCCTGCACCCGACTTGGCCCACACACCGGCCTTCGTCAGGACGATCTGCGTGGCGCTGACGCTCAGCACCTGGTAGTCGTCGTTGTTGACGTCGAAGCCGTTCGCCGAAGGCGCGCTGACACGAATCTTGTCCCCGGCAGCAAAGCCGAGCGTGTTGAGGCCGACGCCGTCCAGCGCAAGCTTGCCGCCGCTGGTGCCGAAGGTCAGGTTGCCGCTGAAGACCTGATGAGCGGCTTCGGAGGCACCGAAGAAGCCCTGGTCGATAAAGCTGCCGAGATCGGAGCCTGCGCCGCGCTTGATGGTCAGGAACCCGCCCTGGGTGCCGAACACCAGATTGCCGGTGAACATCTGCGTGGCCTGCAGCCCGCCGATCACCGCATAGTCTTCCGGCGAGATGACGGTCGAACCGATCTTGACCACGTCGGCGAGGCCGTCCGTGAGCACGGCTACCCGAACCGTCGCGTCCGGCTCGCGGGTCAGACGGATCTGGTAGGTGTCGTTCTTGCCGCTGCCGGCCGGAATGTCCTTGATCAGTTGCGTGCCGGTGCCGCTCTCGAGAATGACCGCACCCGAGGTCTCGTTGTCGTGCACTTCCACGTCGAGGAGTTGCAGGCCAGACCGCAGGTTCGGGAACACATAGGTCGCGTCGGTGGTCAGAACGTCATTGCGCACGAATTCGACCACGGCGGTCTGCACATCCTCGCGGACGTAGTCATCGCGCGCCTCGACGCCGAGCATGATCGGGTCGTTCCAGTTGGAGGCGTTGAGGGTCACCCGTCCCACCACCACGCGATCGTTCACCGCGTCATAGGTCGGATTGGCGAACAGCGTCAGGCGGCTGTCCGTGGCGCTTCCGTTGAGAAGGCCGTCATCGGCGAAATCGACCTTGTCGAAGAACTTGATCGCCTTGTCGGCGAAGTCGTTCAGCACGATGTCGACCACCACCGTTCCGGCCGGAGCCTTGGCCAGACGCAGTTCGATCTGGTCGGTCAGCTTGGTGGTGTTGGTGCCTTCGATGACGATGGTGCGGTTGTCGAGATTGCCCGCCGCATCAACCTCACGGACATAGACGCCGGGGGTGTCGTTATCCAGGACGTCGACCTCGACGTTGCGCACGTCGGCCCCGTTGTAGATACCGACATTCGAGATGACCGAATGCTGGATCACGACGACGCGGTCGCCTTCCGAGCGCTTGTCGTCGGGGGCGAAGACGTAGACGTTCTGCTCCTGATTCCAGTTGCTTGCGTCGAACCTGAGGACGACGGCGCGATCCGGAATCCAGAAGTCCTGGCCGTCGATCGTGACCTTGTGCAGGAAGCTGTCGTCGGCAGTCGTCGCAAGGTCGCCGACGGCGTAGGTGTTGGTGTGATTGCCCGACATCGGGTCGGTCGACAGCCAGATCGAGTCGCCAAGTTTATCGCTAAGCGGATCGGGATTGAGGTCGTAGGGAAGACCGGTCGCCGGGTTGATCGTGCGCTCCTCCTGCGGCGAGCGCGCCGCGGAGACCGTGACGTAAACCACCTGTGTGCCCGTCAGCTGTTGCGAGAGCCGAACCGTGTAGAAGTCGGCAAACTGATTGGCCTGCGTGGACTCCTCGCGGACAACGGTATGTCCCGAGCTGCCGTCACCGGCGGCTTCCTCGTTGATGACCACGAGGCCTTCATGCGCGGTCGAGACGTTGTAGTCAAAGCCGTCGACAACGAGACCGTTGTAGAGCGCATCGTTCGAGGTGACGAGGTGATCGACCGCGCCGGATACGCCTTCCAGCTCGCGGGTGATGATGTCCTCGGTGACGTCGCCGGTGACGTTGATCGTGTCGGAGCCGAGCCCGCCGATCACGCGGTAAGCGACGCCGAAGGCGGTCGACTGCACGAAGAACTCGTCGTCGCCCTCGAGGCCGTCAACCTCGACGACCTCGATGGTCGAGTAGCGCACGTTGAGGCCGGCGCCGAATATGCCCTTGTCCGTGATGACGATGTCGTCGGCAAATTCGGTGCCGAGGATAACCAGCTTGTCGAAGCCCGTGCCGCCGTCAACCGAAACCGGCGCGTTGATGTTGTAGCGGACCTCGTCCTGGCCGCCGCCGGCGCGGATGTCGGGCGCTTGGGCGACCGAGAATCCGAGTCCGATCTGCGGCGTCGCCACGCCCTTACTGTCGAGCACGATGACGTCGTCGGTCGGGTCGCTGGTGATCAGCAGGTCGAGATAGTTGATGCCGCCGTCGCCATTGGTGTCGAAGACGTTGCCGATCTTGGCCTGCAGGGCCGCGCCGTTTGAGAGCTGCGCGAAGGTGAGCGAGCCGCTCTTCAGCCCCTTCAGGATCGCCACGCCGGCATCCAGGTCGGCCTTGTTGATCGTTCCGTCACCGTTCCAGTCGAAGTCGGTCGTCGCCGACAGCGCGAAGGCACGGACGATGAACAGATCGTTGTCGTCGTCGCCTTCCAGGCGCAGTTCGGCCTGGTTCGAATAGACGCGGAAAGTGTCGTTGCCGGTGCCGCCCTGGGCGACCATCGGCGACGACGAGCCGGCCGACAGCCAACCGCGGGTCGTGGCCACGAGGTTCGGGAAGACATCCTGCGGCAGCAGTCCGCCGTCGGCGGAATCGCGCTGCGCGCCGAATATCTGGCCTACCTGGAACTGATCGTCGCCAGCGCCGCCGTCCAGTGTGGTGATGACGGTTGTGTCGTCGGTGAAGAAGGCGTCGTTGCCGCCGCGACCTTCCACAGTAAGCCGGCCGTTCAGCCCAGTATCGTAGTTGATCCTCTGGACCTCTTTCGAATCCTCATTCCCCTGCACGACGTCCTGATACGGGCCGAGCGTGCCATGCAGCAGCGCCACATAGCCCGGCCGGTCGGCCGTCTCGTGCGGCAGGTAGGCCGCCGCGCGCAGCAGGAAAATGTCGTCGGTCTGGAAATTGGCACCGTTGTTGGCGCTGTCCCGGCCGAAGATCGAAAGCTCGTCCACGCCATCATCTTCCTCGCCCGTATCGAGCACGTTGATGATGTAGTTGCGCTGGTTGCCCTGCGAGCCCAGCGTATAGACCTCGTAGGTGTCGGTGTCCGACTGACCGTCGAGGGTCAGCGTGTGCTCGGCGAGCACATTCATCTGGTAGGTATAGGTGGGAAGCGCAGCACCGGTCGTATATTGGTCGGTGGTGAAGGTGACGCCCACCGGTGTGATCGCCGGCGAGGTCTGGGCGGCCGCATCCTGCAGGAAGTAGACCTTGAAGCTGTCCTCGCCGTCGTTGCGGTCATTCGGCGTCGCATAGCTGCCGGTCGCGGCAACGTCGCTGCCATAAACCCTCGTCTTCGATCCGATAAAGACGTAGCCCGCGCTGCCCCAGGCGGTGCCGCCTGCGGAGCCGGTCGTGTCGCCGAACTGGAAGAAGTCACTGTCGGCGTTGCCGAAGATGCGCGTCAGCCTGTCGGCATTCGTGACGCCGGCCGTGTTGTCGTCCGGCCGCCAGGTGCCGATCGGCCGCGACGCGGAGGTGCCGGCAGGCGAGCCCGGCGAGCGGTTGCCCGCCACGACCATGATTGCGCCGGCGATGATCTGGCCGCGCAGCAGGATGTGCGTGCCATAACCCTCATCGGCGTCCGCATAGTCGCCATAGATGTCGATCTGGTTGCCGGCGACGATGGCCGAATTCTGGTGCGTTTCGACGTCGTCGCCGACGCGCAGCGTCACCGAGCCGGCTTCGGCAAGGATGAGGCCGTGCGGCAGCGGACGCTGGGCGTCCACATGCAGGCCGGGGAGCCTGGAATTGCTCTCCGCGAACTGGGCGCTGCCGCTTTTGACGAGCTGCAGGTCCTCGCCCGTCGAAGTGGCGTTGGCCGATTCGCGCACCGTGATGCGGATATCGCCGGTATAGGTGTGAGCAAGCAGAAGTCGCAGGTACCCGTCGGTTTCCGTCACATAGATGTTGGCGTCCGCCTCCATGGCGACATCGTCGCCGTCCTGGTCGAGGGTCAGCACGGACGAACCGCGCGAACTGTCGATCTCTAGGTCGTTGCCGGACGAGCCGATGCTTGCACCGACGCCGTTGGCGTCGAGATCGACAGCCTGACCGAGTACGTTGGCGAAGTCATCGCCTAGGCCGTTATTGCGTGCGTCGCGGATCGAACCGTCAACGGTGCGCAGGCTGACATTGTCGATCGACCAGACAGTATCGACCTCCATAGGGCCGAACAGCTCGTCGAGATAAATGCCGCCATGCACGGAGATCGCTGCATTGTTGTCGAAGGCGTTGAGGACGCCGTCGCCGTTGTTGCGGTCGACATTGATTTCCAGGAAGTCGGTCGCAAGGCCGATGCCGCCGGAAATCGCTGCCCCGCCGACCGTGACAACGCCGGAATATAGGGTGATGTTGACGCCGGTCACGTCGACCGTCGGCTGGCTGTCGGCGTCGAGAATCTGCTCACGGGATCTCAGCGTGACATCGCCGCCTGTCGAATGGATATGGCCGACAAGCATCGGACCGACCAGCTCACTGGCGGTGATGTCGCCATTGGTCGTCAGGAAGATCTGTTCGATGTCGTCCTCGGAGCTTCCGCCCGTCCAGTCGACGTCGGTGTTGACGACGAAGTTGATGACGGTATCGGGCGAGTCGACGACGACGTCGGCACCATAGGGCGTACCCGCGATCGACGTCGTCCGGTAGCTGCGCGGCTCGTCTCCGGTATAGAGGGACGTGGTCGTGACATGACCGATGTCGATGTCGTCGCCGGACCGAACTTCCGCGAAACTATAGGTGGAATCCACCTCTTCATAGTCGGTGCCCAGGCTGCGGCGCACGAAGTTGTAGAGCGATATGCCGGTGACGTCCGGGCTGAAATGGTCGAAATATTCGCCAGTGCGCGCCTGGGTCGTGACGAGGTTGACCAGCGGGTAATAGGTGCTGACATGCACGCCGTCGATGTTCGACAGATTGTCGCCGGCCCTGGAGTCGTTGACGACCACGTCGACATCGTCACCCGCCGTGATGCGGTCGATGGTGACGGCGAGCGAGGACAGCGCCGGGTCGGCGGAGCGATCGTGCAGCGTGATGTCGAGAACCGCATCGCCGCCGGCATCGGCAGTGAGATGGACCTGCCTCAAGGTGGGCGTCTGGCCCTTGTCGACCGCATGGGTGATGCGGACGAGCTCGACCATCAGCGCCTTGCGCGGCTGCGTTCCGGCGGCGTTCTGGTCGCCAATATGACCGGACGCGTCGACGTCGAGCGTGTTGGTGCGGATCAGACCTTCATCGTAAGGGCGCCCGCTGGCCGGGTGCGAATTCAGGTACAGTCCGGCGAGCGCCGGCTGCTCTTCCACAAGATTGAGCTCGTCGACAAAGATGTTGCCTCGCTGGTTCTCGATCTTGGTGAAGCCCAGCGTGTTCTCGATGCCGCGGTAAAGCAGGATGTCGCTGTTCGGCACACCGGCCGCCGCGAGGTTGATAATCCTGACGTCGGTCTGAGGATGGCGCAGGTTCACGTCGAATTCGAACGTCGGCGTGGCCGGGGTTACCCCGTCGGCCCGCTTTGTCGGATCATCCGGATGCAGCGAAATGTTGTTGTCGGCTGGATTGTTGCCGGTATCGCCGTAGATCGTGTCGACCTTGATGTCGACGACCGACGACCCGTCGAGCGTGTCGATATGGTTGATCACCAGGTCGAATTTCGATGAATTCGTGATCTTGACCGAATCCCAGGTGCGTTGGCTGTCGACCAGCCCGTGATTGCCCCAGATGCGGCCGTTGTCGCCGGAGACGGCGTTCGCATAGAAGGTCAGCTTGCCTGCCGAGTCATAGACGATGTCGTCGATGATGACCTGCGGATTGGTGGCGTTCGCCGCAACCAGCGTGTCGCCGATCGTCTTGCCGGCATTGACGCCCAGGAAATTGATGTTGGCGAGTTTGGTGATGACGCCGTCCTTGTCGATCTCCAGTTCGGGATTGGGCTCGCCGAGCAGGATGACATGCGCCTCCCAGAAGATGTCGCGATTCCGGTCGGTGGATTCGCTTCCGCCCCTATGAGCAGGGCCGATATAGAAGCCGCCGGGACTCCGGTCGCGCGTATTGCTGAAATTGTAATCGAGCGCGTTGACGTCGACTGTCGTGGCCTTGAGCACAGCCTCCCAGAAGCCTTCGACTTTGGCGTTGTTGGTCACCTCATCGGTCGCGTTTGCCGTGGTCGAGCCGCCGATCGCATAGAGCCTCGACTTCGCCGTCGCGCGGTTGTCCGTGCCGGAATAGAGCGACTGGATAAGGATGGAGGTGTCGGCGAGCACGAATGAGCTGTGCTCGAGGACGACTTCGTTGCTGCCGCTGATCGTCGCCGTCGAGTTGGCGACCGCGGAGCCGCCGGCGCCGCCGGCGGTCGTGTTGGTGTTGGCGTTGGCACGGTTGCGGACGATTTCCGAATTCACCGTCACGGTTGCGCCGACGAGATCGGCGTTGCCCTGAAGGATGATTTCGGCCCCCTTGTAGCCGACCGCGGCCTGCACTCGTGCGGTCGCACTCACATTGGTGCTGGCCCCGAGGCCGCCGCCATAGGCTTCGGCATGCGCAGCCGAGTTGTTGTCGACCTTGTTGTCGACAACCAGGGCATGGCCGGCCTTAAGGTCGCCATTGATCTGCTGCTTCATGCCGAAGCTCAATGTTGACGTCGCGGTTCCATCACTCGCCGCACCGAGACCGCCGCTCGACGACTGCGCCTCCGACGAGACGTAGGACTTGGTGATGCCCCTGACCGTGAGGTCGTGAAGCGCCTCGATGCTGGCGTCGGAACCGATGACGATGTCGCTCTTGTTGACGCCGGTGGCCGTGGCCTGCGCTCCTTCGAGCGAGATGCCGCCGCCGCCGCCGCCGTCCGCGGTGGCGACCGATCCCATCCGGCTGTCGGTCTGAAGCAGGACATTAGCGCCCTTCAGCATGGCGCCGGCATTCACCGTCAGGTTCGTCGAAACCGTCTGAGAGGATGAAGTATTCGAGTCCTTGTTGTTCCAGGCGCCGCCGGACGAACCGCCGGCCGAACCGGTGACGACGCCATCGGCCGAGGTCGGCACGTTGAAGCCGGCTGCACCGCCGACCCCGTCGAACAGGCCGGAAATCGAATTGCTGGTGATGTTGTAGACCAGAGTCTGGCCCGAGGCAGGTCCGGAGTCCTGCAGATCGACGCCTTCCTTGACCAACCTATGCGTGCCGGTGCTGCTATTGCCGTTGAGATTCAGCGCGACCGGCGTGCCGTTGAAGCTGGTCGACAGCTTGTATCCGGCGGCATCTTTCTGAACCACGTAATAGGCTTGACCCGGATTCAGGTTGCTGAGGGTCTGCTCGCCCACGCCGATGAGCGAATTGTCAGTGAAAGTGTTCGAGAAGACCAGGTTCTTGACGACCGGGGCGTGATAAACGTCCGGATCCGGGGCGGTGTCGATGAATCCGACCGTATCGCCAGGATTGTCGGCCAGCCGAATGAAGTTTGCATCGAAATTATATGCAACGCCGACGGCACCGGTATAGCTGCCGCCGTTGATGACATAATAGGTATGGCCGCTGACCAGCCCGGCTATTCCTGAACCGGTATAGATCACCGCCTGGCCGTTCGAGAATCCGTGGCTGGGCAGATAGATGCGACCGACATTGGAGTTGTCCTGGCTCACGGAGAACTCGTTGGCCTCGGTCGCCGGATTGTCCAGCGTGACATTGGCGTCCACGAATGCCGGAATGAACGTGCGCGGCTGCGCCGGGCGATACGTCACCACGTCGCCGTTGTTGAAAGGCGTGCTCGCGTCGAGAATCTTGTCGTTCGCATCGTCGATCATGCCGCGCGTAAATGTGTCCGACACCTCCACGAAACCGAGCGTCTGCAGCTTGATCGTGTTTTCGTCGATGACCTTGACCTGGTACGTGGTGCCGTTCGACAGGCCGTCGATCACGTCGCCTGCGTTCGAGTTGTAGATCAGCTGGTCGCCATCCACGAAAGTGTGGTTGGGGATTGTGATCGTGTCGTATGCCGCGTTGACGGCGCTCGAACCGAACCTGGCGCCGAGTTGCACGGTATTTCCGTCGCGCACGACGACGGTGTATTCCTTGTTCTGGACAAGACCGCCTGTGGTAGCGCCCGTCCAGGTGATCGTCGCGCTGTCGTTCAGCTTGTGTGGTTTGCCGAAGTCGATGAAATTGCCGGCGTCGCTGGACCCCGTGACCGTGCCGTCCGACACGTCGCCGCCGTTGGCGCCGTGCTGGGCGATCATCTCGATGTTGCCCTGCGCCTCGACGCGTTCGGAATCGCCGATCACGAAGTTCACCGTGCCGGTCGCCGAAGCGCTTGTCGTCACCGCGCTGTCGCTGATGAACCCGCCACCGCTGACGCGGCCCGCCGAGTCGGCGTCCGTAACAAGGTTGGCCGTGCCTTTGATGTTGCCGCCAACGCGCATGATGCTGCCGACGCCGGCAAAAGTCAGGTTCATCGTATGCACGGTCGTCGAATCCGCGCTGCCGGATGCGAAATTGGCGAGACCACCACCGTCCGACGACATGGTCGAAGTGGTCGTGGCAAGCGCCACGGCGTCGACATTGATGTTGTTGGCGGCACTGTTTGTATCGTCATCCACATCGCCGCGGAACTTCACCGTGGTCGAACCGCCGGCCGTCACGTTCACATCGACCGAGTCTACCCGGACAAAGCCGCCGCTGGCCGTGGAACCACCGCCGAAGGCCTCGTTGCCATGACGGCCGGCGATGTTGATATCGCCGGATGCGGAGGTCAGCGACAGGCCTTCGTCGATGTCCAGGTTCAGGGTCGAGCTGGCATCGGCATTGACCTGTGTATTACTCACGGCGGCCAGGCCACCTATGACGTTGTTGGCAGATGCGACTGCGCCGCGTGGCGTGGCTCCCGAGACGCGCAGGAAATTGACGCCATCATGGTTGAGAAGACCGACGATATTGACGCTGTTTTCAGCATGAATCGAGCCACCCTGGCCACTGGTGAAATCCAGCGAGGCGTCGAAATCCGAGAAGGTGTTGGAATTGGAGATCGCAACCGCGCCGACGGTCAATGAGGTCGCCGCGCTGATGGAATTGCCGACCAGCTTGGCCTGCATGTCGAAACCAGCCGCCGACGTCACATCGACATTGCCGCCGATCCGGCCGATGACCTGAGACTGGTTGGTCGCGCGGGTGATGACGTCGCCAATCGACGCGCCGACACTGAGCGTTGTCGCCTTCGCAGTGGAACTGACATTCGACGTCAGGTCGGCATCGAGGTCGATGCCGCCCGAGGTGGTGGTGATCTTTGTCGTGCCCTGCGAAGCATCGCTTGCCTCGGCGCCGATGCGGATTTCCGCGCCGCCGGTATCCTTCGAAGTCACGTCCAGAGCTGTGACCGAGGCCAGTCCGGCAACGCCGGTGCCCAGCGCCGCCGCGTCGGCGGTGTGATGGCCTTCCGCCAGGAGCCTGACGCTCGTCGCGGAAAGTTCGCCGTCCTCGCCGATATAAGCGCGCGTATCACTGTCGATCCAGGTCGTGACGGTTGTCGACGCAAAGGCGATACCGCCGGCGATGCCGACGCCCTTGGATTGTGGCGCCGAGGTGGACGTGCCCGTCGCGGTCATGGTCAGCGCGCCGCTCAGCGTCACGTCCGCGCCGTCGGCCACGAACACTTCGGTGTCATGCGCGGCCTTGGCGGTAATCGTGGTCGATGAGATCGCTGCAAGGCCAGCGGCCTTGAAGCTGGTCACATCGGCGTTGACAGTCGTATTGGAGGTCGCGGTCAGCGTTACATCGCCCGCGGTCACCTTGGCGCTGTCGCCGATATAGGACCGGGTACGCGAGGATTGCCCGGTTCCGTCGCCGATCGTAGCGATCGCCGTGATATCGCTGGCCGAAACGCCCAGCGATCCCGAGGCGGCGTTGACGAGAGCGTTGGCCATCGATGCGCCGGTCGCCGTTGTGGCGATACCGGTCAGGGCAGCACCGCCGAGATCGATGATCGAATCGTGGCCGACGAAGGTTTCGGTAATCCGGCTGGCGGTCGCACGGGCTTCGAGGTCGTTGACATCGGCGAGCCCGCCGAAGCTGGTGGCGGTGACAGTCGAATTGGCCGCGGCGGTTGCTTCCGTCGCGGTGAGATTGACGGTTCCCGCCGTCAGGTCGGTGTACTTGCCGATATAGGCGCGGGTCTTGCCCTGCATGTCGGAGACAGCGGTGGTGATCGACACGCCGACCAGACCGGCGATGCTGAAGCCTTCGGTGACGGCCCTCGCCTCGGTACGTCCATTGGCGACCGCGTCAATGCGGCCGCGCGACAGGCCGTCCTGGCTCAATATGTCGATGTCGACAAGCGTCGTCTGCGACGCATCATTGTTGCGGCCGACATAGGCCTCGACGTCGTTGGAGGTTATCGCGGTGGGCGAGAGGCCGGAAACGGATGCAAGACCGGACACCGTGACGTTGAAGAGCTTGGCATCGGCCAGCGCATCCCCATCGGCCGTCAGGTTCAGGTCCGTCACGCGCAGGTCCGCGCCGTCGCCGGCATAGGCCCGCGTCTTGCCGCCGGCGATGGCTGTCGGCTTGTAAAGTCCGACGGTGACGCCGAGCGCGCCGCCGCCGCCTTCGGTGCGGGCGATCGCGTCGATGTCGCCGCGCGCCGAAATGTCGACGGCGTCAGCGCCGCCGGTCACCTTGACCACGGCATTCGGGTCGCCGCCGGCGCTCACGCCGTCTGCTGCGCCAATATAGGCTTCGATGATGCCGCTGGTTTGCGCAACGGCCTCGAGATCCTGCACGGTGCCGACGAGCGAGACGCCGACGCTATTGGCTTTCGCCTCGGCCTTGTTGACAACCCTGTCCACGCCGCCAAGCTTGCCCGCGCTGACGTCGAGCGTGCCTGCCAGCAGGTTCACCCCGTCTCGCACGAAGGATGACGTCTTGCCGCTGACGGTGGCTGTCGGCTTGTAAAGGCCGACAGACAGGATCCCGCCCACGTCGACGCCCAGGAGATTTGCGACCGCATGCATGTTGCTGTCTGAAACGACCGTGATCGCACCGCCGCCCACATTGACGTCGGTCGTCACGTTCGCTGCAACCTGGCTGCTGCCGGCGCCGATAAAGGCTTCGACGACACCGTTTACGGTGGCGTTGGAGGTAACATCGCTGCCCGCAACCAATCCGCCTACCGCGATGCTCGCGCCCTGCACATCCGCCTTCATTTCAGGCGCGTCGGCAAGGATGGCTACGCCGCTTGCGTCGACATCGACGCCCTGGCCGATATAGGCCCGCACCTTGCCGGAAACGGTGGCGTTCTGTTCAAGCAGCGAGACCGTGGCGAGCCCGGAAATCCCGACATTCACGATGTCGGGCGTCGCCAGCATGTTGCCGATCGCGGTGATGTTGACCTGGCCGTCAATATCGACAACACCGATGTCGGAGGACGGTTCGACGCCGGAAGCCGAACCGACATGCGCATCAACCTCGCCGGTTATCTTGGCAGTAGCCTTGATGTCCGAAGCGCTGACCGCACCCGAGACGGCCACGGCCGTCGTATCGGAGTTGGCGTCATAATCGCCGTCCGCCTTGACGTCGAGCGAGGCGGCCCAGAGCGTGCCGCCCTGGCCGACAAAGGCGCGGGTCTTGCCGGCCACGTCGGACAATGTGTCGAAGACGCTGATGGTGGCGACGCCGCCCACATTGAGCGCGAAGCCGCCATTGTCGATGCCGCCGGTCGCGTTCATGTCCGACCAGGCGTTGACGGTTACCACACCGGTAATGTCAGTCACGCCGGCGCCACCGGTGACCGGACCGTTGAACGGCGCACCGAGATAGGCCTCGACTGTTCCATCGACCAGCGCATTGGCCGTGAGGGTAGAGACGGACGCCAGGCCGCCGAGGCTCAGCATAAAGGTGGTTGCGGTTGCGTTGTACTGGACGCGATCCGCCGAATCGCCGGCCTCGATCTCAAGCGACGCGGCCTTCAGGGCAACGCCATCGCGCACATAGGCACGGGTCTTGCCGCTCAGTTCAGCCTTCGGTTCGGCAATGTTGACGGTCAGGCCGAAGCTTGCGCCGACGAGGAACGTATCGGCGACCGCATCCATGGTCGCATCGGCATCAACGACGACGGCGCCGTCACCGGCGTCGCTGCCGGAGATGGTCAGTTGAGGCGCCAGGGTCGCGGAGGCGCCACGATCATTGTGCGCGCCGATGAAGGCTTCGACTTCACCGGTCACCTTCGCGAGCGAAGACAGACCCGTGACCGAGGCGATGCCGCTGATCGTGCCGGATCTCACCGTTGCGGTCGCATCCATCACGTCGCCATGCGCCAGCACGTCGAGCCGGTCGGCGACGACCGTCGTGTTCTCGCCGACATAGGCGCGCACCGCGCCCGACACGTCCGCCGTAGGCAGCAATACGTTGACGGATACCCCGAACGACGCGCCGATGCCTTTGGCCTCGGCCGTCGCCGTCTGGCTGCCGTTTGCATCGATCAACAGGCGGCCGTCCACGCCGACCGCATCGGTGAGCGTGACGACAGTCGGGGCGCCGCTGGTCGGTGTGACGCCTGCCTGCGTCCCGATGAACGCCTCGGTGCGGCTGTCGATCGTGGCGTCGGCGATAGTCACGTTTACCGCGATAGCACCGCCTATGGCGTAGAACTCGTTCAACGAATAGGCGCCGTCATGTGACACGGCCTTGACATCGAGGCCACCGGCCTTGACGGTCGCGCCTTCGCCCACATAGGCGAGAGTGTCGCCGACGACGCTCGCGGAGGACTTGGCGACGCTTGCGCCGCCCAGCAGGCCGAAGCCGGCCGCAAGACTGTCGGCCCGCGCCTCGTAAGTCGAATTCGCCAGCACATTGAGCTTGTGGGCGCCGATGTCCAGCACCGTCGTGGTCAAAGGTGCAGGGTTGAGCACCTCGGACGGGTTAAACGCCACATCGGCTATCAACCCCGCACGGATCAACTGATGGTTGGTGCCGCTGCCAAGGGAGGTCAGGTCGATCGCAATGCGGCCGTTGAGATTGTCCTGTTCCGCCAGCGGCTTGATGTTGTTGCCGCCGTCGCGCAGGATTTCGGCCAGCATGATCCGCCCGTCGGAGCTCTGGAAGACATAATACTGCTTGCCGCTGACGAGGCCGCCGATCGCGGTTCCGCCGCCAGCCGAGTAGGTGACGATCTCGGCGTCGCCCCACGGCGTTGCCGGCTCGTCAAGCTGGATGCTGTTGAGCCGTGTATCGACCACAAGCTGCTTGCTCGCACGCCGGCCGACGAAGGCTTCCGTCACGCGATTGACCTGCGCGTCCATGATCGCGGCCGCGCCGCCGATCCCGCCACCAACGGCGACGGAATCGCCGTCAGGCAGTGCGTGAGACAGACTGTCCGCCGTCACATTGGTGTCGCCGGAGGCACTGACGGTGGAATTGCCGTCGATATAGGCGCGCGTTGCGCCGCTGACGATCGCGGTCGCATCGACCACCGAAATCGCGACGCCGAGCGAGGCAGACAAGCCGAAGACTTCGGGGGTCGCTCTGTGGTTGCTATCCGCGTCGACATTGACTTGTCCGGCGGCGATGAGCGTCGAGCCGCTGGCGAAGGCTTCAACACGCGACGCAATGACTTCTTCAGCGACAACGCCTACCGCTGCCACACCAATGCCGGCGCCGATTGCAGCGGCGTCGCTGCGGGTGATGAGATCGGCGTCAAGCTGTTGGCTATCCGCGTCAATCAACAGATTGCCGAGGCCGGACTGTACCGTGCTGCCTTCGACGGACGCCGTGGTAACCGACGCGATGTTGTTGCTGGCCAAGGCGACGCCAGCCGCGAACGAAGCCATGCCGACACTGAGTGAGAACACGTCGACATCGGCCTTTGCCTTAAGAAGGTCGTGGGCCTCGACTGTCAACAGGCCGTTCAGCGCCCGCACGTCGGACTGGTTGCGAATGAAGGCTTCGGTCGTGCGCGTGACGGTGTTGCTTGCTTCCGCCCCTGCGCCAGCGGCCGCGCCGCCAAAACCGGCCGCCGCGGCAAGCGCATAGGCTTCGGGCGTGGCGATCAACTCGCTTTCCGATTTCGCCTTGATATCGACGTCGCCACCAGTGGCTTGCACCTTGCTCTTCTTGATACCGGCGCGCGTGGTGCCCTCGAGGGAATTGCTCGCACGTGCGGCTGAAATCGCCAGGGCGCCCGCCGCGAAACTCGCGGCCCCTGAAACGGTGGCGGCCGACGCGTCAGCCGTACTTTTGATGGAATCAGTGGCGCTGAGAAGCACATCGTTGCCGGCGGTCGCGCCCTGGCCTTCAGCGGCCTCGCTGTCGCCGATTTCCGCAATGACGTCCTGACCGATGACGTTGGTGATAATGACGCCCGCGCCGGCGCCCGAAAGCGAGAAGCCGACCGCGGCGGAAAGCGACACGGAGACACCCACGCCATCGGCGTCGATCACGCCATCGGCCAAGGAGGTGAGCGTAATATCGGTGCCGGCATCAACGTCGCTGTCGTTGATTTCGGTCCTGACCGTGCCGTCGATCGACGTGTTCGATTGCGCATAGGCGATCGAGAGCGCAATCCCAGCGCCGCCGCTGATTGCCCCGGCGACGCTGACCGAGTCGACATCGCTGGTGAACAGGGTTTCGTCGGTCGCGCTCAGGATCACCGATCCCAATGTCGCGTCGACATCCGAATCAGCGACGATCAACGCCGCGACAAGATTGGTCGAATTGATGGTTGCGATCGCGCCCGCGGCCGCGACCGAACCCGAGACGCCGCCGGATGCGCCGAAGGATACGCCTACGGCAACCGCGTCCACATCGACGGATCCGGTTGAGAGCGCGGTGAGGCTGACGTTGCCCGTTCGCGCGAGAACCTTCGATCCCGAGATCAGCGCCCGTGTGGTCGTGCCAAAATCCACTTGCGCGACGGAGACCGCGATCGACGCATTGACAGAAACAGCGCCCGCGCCGCCAATGCTGACGGAAGCCGCAACCAGGGTAGCATCCACGGTCGATTCATCGGTCGCCGTGGCGCTGACGGAGTTTGCGGCAACATCGGACCCGCCGACAATGCTGGCTTCGACCACGTTGGTCAGAACAGCCGTCGCTAGGACCGCGCTGGCCGCGACATTGATGGACACGCCGCCCGCGCCACCGACCGACACGCCAACAGCTACGCCCTCGGCCTCAATGAGGTTGTCGGCGAAAGCATCGACGGTGACGTTGCCCGACGTCGAAGTAACGGTGGAATCGTCAATGGTGGCCAGCAGGCTGCCGCTCATCGTGTTTTCGGCATAGGTGACCGACACGGTAACGTTGACCGAGGCCGCACCGGCACCGCCCGCAGATACGGTGACAGCCAGCAGTTCGGCCTTGATGCCCGCCCGATCCTCGGCATGGACAGTCACGTTGCCGCCCGCGATTACCGTGCTTCCCACAATGCTGGCTTCGATGCCGTTATTGATGTCGTTGAACGCCACCACGCCGGCACCGCTGACGTTGACGGAAATACCGCCCGCGCCGCCGGCGGCGATGCCGACCGCAATGCCGGTCGCATGGATGGTCATTCCGCTGGCTGACCCGGTATCGTAGTCGGAGGCGGATACGGCAACCGCCCCGGCTGTATCAACGCTTGACGTTTCAATTGACGCGACGATCGAATTCGCGATGACGACGTCGTCAGACGTGCTGCCAGTGAGCCGCAGATCGCGATTGGTGATGTTGCCGTCGCCATCAATGTCGAAGCTCGAACCGATCAGGCTCTTCAGCGCCGTCTTGTAGGCAGCGCTCGGTTGTCCGGCTGCAAAGACGCTCAAATTGCCAAGGGCGTCGATAGCTTGATCGACGGTCAGATCGTCGGAGGGGACGTTATCCCCCAAAGTATCGGGATCTCCGTCAGGGCCGGGCTGATCGCCAATTACGCCGTCGTTACCGATCTGAAGGTCATGCAATGCGGTCAGCACCGCTAGGCCCGCATGAATGTCGTGGAAATCGATGACGCCGTCGGCGTTCCAGTCGAAATCGGTACTCGCCGTCAATGCGTTGTCGGCATAGACGAATGCGCCGGCCACGTTGACCGACACCGCTCCGGCTCCGCCGGCAGTAACCGACGCCGACGCCAGGGTCGCCTCGATCGAGGACGTGTCCAGCGCGTTGACCCGAACGAAGCCGTTGGACGCGTGGTTGGCGTCGACATCGCTGCCGCCCTTAATGCTGGCTTCAGTTGCGCCAGCAATGATGTTGCTCGCTACAACGGCGCTGAGGGCAACATTGACTGAAACGGCCCCGGCACCGCCCGCCGCGACGCCCACCGCCACGCCGAGCGCGTCGATGGTCCTGTCTGCGATGGCGTCGACAGTCACTGCGCCGTTCGTCGTGTTGACGGTCGAGCCGTCGATGGTCGCCAGCAAGCCGCCGCCTATGGTGTTTTCGGCTACCGTGGCGCTGATCGCAACGTTGACTGAGACGGCGCCCGCGCCGCCGGCGCCGATAGAGGCCGCCACGAGCACGGCCTTGATCCTGGCCTCGTCCGTTGCCGCGACCGAAACCGTGCCGTGTGCAGTGACCGCAGTGTCGACGATGCTTGCTTGTATGCCGGTGCTGATGCTGTTGGTGGCAACCGCGCCGGTGCCGGCGCCTTGAACTGACACGCCGCCCGAGCCGCCGGCCGAAATGGCCGCAGCCACAGCTGTCGCCGTAATGCCCATGCCTCGTGCAAGGGCGTCGTCGTAATTGGTCGCCGCAACGGTGACCGCGCCGGCGGAAGTGCTCACGGTGGAATCGTCGATCGTCGCCAGCAAGGCGCTATCGATAGTGTTTTCCGCCAGCGTGACCGCGACGGACACGGACACGGCAAGCCCGCTGCCGCCAGACACGCCGACCGCAGCTGAAACAAGCGTCGCCGAAATACTCGAAATGTCGGTCGCCAGCACATCGACATCGCCCACCGCCGTGATCGACGATCCGATGATGGAGGCTTCGACAGAATTGGTCGTGCTGTTGGCTGCGTAGGCACCCGAGCCGGCGCCAGAAATCGACACTCCGCCGCTGACGGCGACGCTGACGCTGATCGCCGCCGCCGTGGCGGAGATCAGCGTATCGGCCCGCGCTTCGACGGAAACCGCACCCGTCGTATCGACGGCGGAATCATCGATCGTCGCCTTGAGGGTCGAGCCGATCTCGTTGTTGGCGACCGTTGCCGAGATCGAGAAAGCGACGCTGGCGCTGCCGCTGGCCGAAATTGACGCGGCAACCGACACGAGGGTGGCTTTGATCGACGATGTGTCGGTGGCGCTGACGCCGACAAGACCATGAGCGCCAATATTGCTGCCGGAGACAATGCCGGCAGTCAAAGAATTGGTCAGTATGTTTTCCGCAATGACCCCTGCAACAGCAACAGAGCCGGCGAAACTGCTGCCGAGGGCTACCGAGATGGCGACCGCGACAGCGATTGCGTCAATCGAGTTGTCGGCCGTCGCCGAAACCGTCACCCCGCCGGCCAGCGCATCGACATCGGAATCGAAGATCGTGGCGCCATAGACGCCACCAATACTGTTGGTGGCGACGGTTACCGCGACCACGCCGGATATGCCAACGCCGCTGGACGCCGAGACGCCGACGGCAGCCGCCACAATCTTGGCCTCGATCACCGAATCGTCTGACAAGGTGACCGATACGGCGCGTCCGGCTTCAACTGTCGAGCCGACGATTTCAGCCAGAACCTCGTTGGTCGTGGTGTTGGTGGCCGATGCGCCCGCGCCGGAGCCGGAAAGCGCCACGGTGCCGCTGCTGGCCGAGACCGAGACCGAGGCCGCGACAGCAACGGTCTTGATGGTGTTTTCGGTCGTCGCATCGACCGTGACGTCGCTTGCTCCGCCACTGGCTGTGACGGTAGAGTCTTCGATGGCGACGCGGCTGCTGCCCGAGATGGTGTTTTCCGCCAGAGCGACCGAAACCGCCAGGCCGACCCCGGCGATCCCGCCGGAGACGGCAACCGATACCGACGCCGCGATGACGTCCGAGGTGATCGAGGAGGTATCCTCCAACGTCAGCGCCACCGAGCCGTCCGCCGTCACCGAACTCTGCGTGATCAGCGCCTCGGTCGATCCCATGATGGCATTCGTGGCCTTGGAGAAGGCCAACGCCGCCGAAATCGACGCGGAACTTCCCACCGAGACCGCAATCGCCACACCCACCGACACGGCGTCGATGTCCTTGCTGTTTGTCGCGGTGATATCGACCGCGCCGCTCGCGTCGACAACGGAGGTCTCAATGGCCGCCAGAACGTCGTTGGATATGCTATTCGAGGCCAGCGCGACCGCCGCCGACATCGACAGCGTCACCGTGCCCGATCCCACTGCGACGGACGCTGTCACTGCCACCAGCGTGGCGTGAACGGTTCCGGCGCTCGTCGCGCTGATGGTCAGCGGCCCGCCAATGGTCGCCGCCTGGCTCTCACCGGCATCAGCATCGAAGATGCCCGCCGTCGTCGAGCCGCCGATAACGTTCGACACCTGCGCAACGCCAAACGCTCCGGCCAGAGTTGCCGTGCCGGAACCGATCGAGATCGAAACCGAGACCGCGACCTGAAGGGCGGTGATCGACTTGGTGGAATCAGCCTCGATAGCGGCGCTTCCACCCGAGGTGAGGCTCGAATCCACCACATGCGCGGCCACGACGTCGTTCACCGTGTTCGTGGCGATCGAAACGGCCGCGGTCAGCGAAACGGTCGCCGAACTGCCACCGATGGATGCCGAGATCGCGGCCGTCGCCACATTGGCATTCACCGTCGCCGAGTCGGCGGCGAAGATGTCGGCATTGCCGTCCGCCGCGACCGACGAATCGCCGATGACGCCCGCCTCGATCGTATTCGAGATGGCGTTGTCGGCACCGGCACCGGCGCCGGCGCCGGAAAGGGTGACGTTGCCGCCGCCGACACCGACGCCGATCGACGCCGCCACCGCTGTGGCGGTGATCGAACCGGTCGACGAAGCGTCCGCGGTGAAATTGCCGTCAGCGGTGACGTTCGATCCGTTCTCGACCACCGCGCGGGTGATATTGGTGATGGAGTTCGTGGCGTCGATGGCCGATACGGTCAGCGTCGCCGATGCGCCGCTGCCGCCACTGACGCCGACCGATGCGGCGACTGATACGATGGTGGCGCTGATATCGGTCTGGTCGGCGGCGTTGAGGGTAACGTCGCCCGAAGCGTCGACATCCGCGGCGCGGATGATTGCAAGCACGGAATTGTTGGTGACGTTCGAGGCGCCTGCTCCTGCGCCGGTCAACGAGACGCTGGCGCTGCCGGAGCCGACAGAAACGCCCACCGAAGCTGCCGTGACGATGGCGTCAATCGACTTCGACGACGACGCCAGTACATCGACGTCGCCGGTAACCGTCGTATCGACGTTGTCGATAATGGCTTCCGTCGTCGAAGCAATGGAATTTTGGGCAATCGACGCGCTGACCGTGCCGGCCACCGACACGCCGCTGCTGCCGCCCGCCGCGACGCTCAGGCCGACTGAGGTCGCGTCGGCGTTGATGATGCCCGAATCCGTGGCGCTGACCAACAGGCCCGCGCCGGCCGAGACGCTTTGGGGATCGCCGCCGGCGTCATCGGTGATCGTGGCTTTGGTGGTCAAGGTCAGGTCGTTGGTCGTGACTGCAATGTTGGCGCTGACCCCGACGGCAGCGGCGGAGGAAGAATTGGAAACCGTCAGCGACACGCCGAAGGCTGTCGCATCTATGTTGCCGGTGTTGCCGGCCGTGACCGAAATCGCGCCTCCGGCGAACACCGAGCTGTCTTCCACCAAAGCGAGAGCGCTGCTGTTGATTTCGTTGATGGCGATCGCCAGGCCGAGACCTACACCGACCTTGGCTCCAGTGCCGCTGCCGACATTCAAGCTGATGCCGACTGCGCCGGCCGTAGCCGTGATGGTGGCGCTGTCGATCGCGGAAACCGTCACATCGCCGGTAGCGGTTACGGTGCTCGGATCGATGCTCGCCGTGGTCGTAGACGTGATGTAATTTCCGGATCCCGAGCCAGCGCCAGCCAGCGACAGGGGACCGTTGCTGGTGTTCAGCGACCCGGAGATGCCGAGTGTGAAGGCACTGATGGTGCCGGTGGAGCTGGCCGTCACGTCGACATTCGCACCGCTCGCATTGACGTTCTGCAGCGTTGCCGTCGTCGTCTTGGTGATCTCGTTGTCGGCTGCCGCAGCACCTATGGCGACGGCGCCCATATTGCCGCCGTTGGTGGAGACCGACAGAGCCCCCGTGCCGGCATCGGCGTCGATCTGGCTCGAATCCGTAGCCTCGACCGTTATGTTGCCCGTCGCCGTCAGACTCTTGATTCCAGACGGATTCAGCACACCGGCCGTGGTCGTGGAGACGACGAAGTTGCCGGAGCCGGAGCCTGCGCCGCCCAGCGCATTGCCGCCAGTCGAGACGGACGCCGAGCCGGCGATCGTCAGCGCATCGATGACAGCGCTGTTGTCGGCTGTAGCCGACACATTGGCGGCCGAGATGTTAGGACCCGTCTCCAGCGCGTCCTTTCTGTCATCTTCCTGAACTAGAATCAGGACAGTTTTGGTTGCGTGGGACGCCCGCCGCTTTGCCGGGCGGGCCCGAGGGCCTGCCCGGCAAAGCGGCGGGCGGCGCGAATTGGGGAACCCATGGCCGAACTGTTATTCACCACCGAAGAGTTTGCGCCGCACGGCATATCACGCCCGGGCGTCCCCATGCTTCTCGATAACGAGATGCGACTTGTCGAACCAGCTTGCGCGTGGCTGCTGCACATCGCTCTGGTGCGGGGACGCACGCGCAGTCGGCAGACATGGCGCACCTATGGAGAGACTCTCTACGATTGGTGGCAGACGCTTGAGGCCAATGAATGGGTGTGGGACGCGATCGGAGTAGCGGAGATCGCAGCTTACCGAGATCGAATGCTCTTTCGTCCAAGCGATCATACCAGGCGCGCTTACGCGCGCGGTACGATCAATGGTCGCATCAGAACGTTGGCCCTGTTCTACCGATGGTGCGTTGGTGCGGGCCTTGCTCACCACTTGCCATTTACCGCGGACGAGTTGGCACTATCGCGAAGCCGACCGCAGGGTTTCCTGGCGCACGTCGACGCCACTGGTGGACGCCAGACTGTCAATGAGCTGACGGTCCGACAAACATCGACATTGCCGAGACCTCTGTCACCCGCAACAATGCGCCAGGTGATGAGCGGGCTGGACTCGCGAAATCGATTGATTGTGGAGTGGGCTGTCACCACCGGTATGCGCCGGATGGAAGTTGCCGGATTGCGGCTGCGCGTGCTTCCGCGGGAAAGCTCGGATGCCCTTACCGCAATAAAGATCGAGACCACCAAGGGCGGGAAAGCGCGGACCGTTTATCCGCCACAGCCTTTGGTCGACCGTACGCTTGCCTATGTACGTGAGGAGCGCGCCGCCATTATACGGCGCGCGAAATCCCGAAACCCGAACTATGCGGAACCAAATACGGTCTTTCTGACGGAAGCTGGACGGGCGGTGAGTGCTCGGCGCGTAGGCGCGATGTTCGCCGCTGCTGCCACGGCAGCCGGTGTGACTGCTAGCTTCCACGCGCTGAGACATACTTTTGCGACCTCGATGCTCCGGTTCCTGCAACGGCGGACACAACAGGAGCCGGAGCTCAATCCGCTCCTCACTCTGCAAGTTCTCCTGGGACATGCCGATCTGACCACTACGGCGATCTATTTGCGCGTTGTGGCGACAGACCTGACGCTTGCGGAGGCATCGGTCGAAAACCTTTATGAGGCTTTGTTATAATGGCACAGCGACGCAAGGATTATCGGCTCGATCCATCACCAGTGGGTCTTGTGGGCGTGCCTGGCTCTCTAGTGGTCAACTTCCTTGATCCCAACGGTCGACCGGAAAGCAGCTTCGACTTCACCGTCTATCGAACTGCGCCGAGGATTGCAGCCGAAATTGCGCTTGCCTTCCGTCACCATCATGCCGGCCACAGCCCGGCTACTCGCGAAGGCGCGTTCAACACACTTTCTCGCTGGTTTGCCTTCCTGAACGATCATACTTCCGAGATCACGTCGATGGGGGATGTCGATACGGCGGTGCTGCACGCCTTTATAGCCTGGCTCAATGCTAAGCCATGGACCAAGAGTTCTCGTCATGGCAGCTGGTCGGTGCTCAAGCAGATGATCGGCTGGCTCAAGCACAACCGACCCGACCTCGTTGCTTGCGATCTTGAAATCCCGTTCAATGCCTTTCCTCGTAAGAATGCGGAGACGCGCCCGCGAGAGGCGCTAAGCCGATCAGAGATGGAAGCTGTTCTGGCGGCGGCCCGGAAAGACATCGAGGCGAGCTGGGCGACCTTCCAAAGGGGAAAGGCACTTCTCTCACAGGTTGACCGAGAAGCGATCGCAAGGGAACGTGACCTCAGCCGGCTAAACCTCGACGACCTCGGCGTGATGCTTGCAGTTATTGTCGAGCATTACGGCGGACTGATGCCTCCGCAGAACGTTACGCTGAAGCGAGGTTCCGGGCGCTGGCGGCTTCACTTCGCCTCGGTTCGACACGGCGGAAACCAAAAGCTTTCCAGCTATCTTCATGCCCTGCCCGAAACGCTGATCCCATACATGATCGCCATAGGCGCGCAGAGCTATGCCAACCCCGAAGCCCTGCGCGACCTGCGGCGCGACTGCATGAGCGATCATCTGCTTCTTGAGGGGCGAGAGGTGATGACATGGTCGAAGGGCCGTTCGAGCCGACTCCAACGTCGAAGCTTCCTGCGCGACAAGAGCCTGTCGGTACCAAACCTCGTCGACAGAGTTCTGGAAATGACGGCGGGGTTGCTGCCGCACGTTCCCGCTGACGACCGCGATCGGTTGTTCCTTGTTGCGAGCATAAACGGTTCACGCGCAACACAGCTGATCCCCAACTATCTGGCCAGCAAGCATGTTCGGCTCTTTGTGCAGCGCCACGATCTCGTTGACGAGAAAGGAGACCCGCTTGCTTTGACCTTGGCGGCCCTGCGCACAACGGGACTTACCCTCGCACACGAGGCACTCGGCCACGACATTCTGAAAACCCAGGTTCTCGCCAACCATGTCACCCCCGACACAACGCAACGGTATATCGATCGGCCGATCGTCCGACGAGCCCAAGAACGCATCGTCGGCGACCTGCAGGCACGCTTCGTCGATATTGTTCGTGGTACTGACGCTCCTGAGCGGAGGGACGAAATATCGGCAACCGACGCCGCGTATGCCACGGCTGCCGGCTTCACTTGCAAGGATCCCCTCGCCGGCGTCGGGGAAGGTCAGAAAGTTGGCCGGCTGTGTACGGCGTGGCTTGGCTGCTTCACCTGCCCGAACGCCGTCATCCCGCTCGATCCGGATGTTCTGGCGCGGCTGATATCCACGCGCGATGCGCTTGTCGCGGCGCGTCAGGAACTGGCGCCAGATCGCTGGCGTCTTCTTTACGCCCCGAAACTGGAAATCCTCGAGAACGACATCTTGCCGCGCTTCTCATCCGAGCTTCACCTGGCTGCGTCTATGAAAGAGGCGCCAGCCTTGCCGGTGATCGAATGAAAACGCTGCTCGCCGAAAATCCCGTTGTGGCCGGATGGGCTGAAGCGCCGGTCTCGCCATGGAGTCGCTTCGGCGACGATGAATGGCTGCTCGATATCCGCACTGCCGGCCGGCGCGCTGACCAGAATAAGATAAACTGGACGCCAGAGTTGCCGGAGGGAGCTGTCATCAGCGAAACGGCATGGCGCAGTCTCCATAGGGCGGCAAAGCAGTTCCTATGGTCGATGACTGTGAACCCTCCGACCGGGCGCAAACGTCTGTCGCCAGCGTCGGTGCATAGCAAAGCCGTGACACTAAAAACCATGATTGGGTGGATGGCGCTTGACGGACTGGAGACGTTCAGCAGCATTGATGCCGGGGCCGTGGAGCGCCTGCGGACTTGGCTGCCGACGCGTCCAGGATTGAAGGCGAAGTCAATCACCGCCAACACCATCGTCAACTACATGTTGGTGCTGAAGGATCTCTATCGACAGCGAGCCAAGCTCAATGATGCCCCGTTGGTCGATCCCTTGCCACAAGAAACCACCTATGAAGCGGCAGGATTGACCCCAGCTACGCGCGGTGCGATCCCGTTCATCCCCGACCCCATTGCGATCTCATTGCTGAATACCGCGCTTCAGTGGGTGGAAATTTATGGCCCGACCATCGTGAGAGCCGAGACTGTCCGCCGCCAGGCCCATGAAACTGGGCTGACACAAGGGACCAGAAGGCAGGCCTCGGATCATGTTCGAAAGGCATTGCGCAGCATAAACCTGACAGGCCCTGCCGGTGAAGCACTGCTCGGCGCCCATGCGGTCCGCCACGCCGCCACTCGTCTCGTGGAGGCGTGCTACATCGTCATCGCCGGCTTTGTCGGCATGCGCGTGAGCGAGATTCTGTCGATCGAAATTGGCGCCATAGAGTCCCACCCGATTGCAGAAACCGGTGTCGAACAAGCTTACCTGGTGGCGAGGTTGTTCAAGACGGTTGACCAGCATGGCGGTCGAATGGAACGCTGGATTGCCCCAGAGCCGGTTGTGAAGGCAGTGGAACTGCTTGAACAGTTGAGCGCGCCGCTGCGCAAAGCATCCGGAAGGCGTGAGCTCTTCCTCGTCAAGAACACGCAGTATGGCGAGGTCGTACCGGTGACCCATATGCATATCGGCTGGCGGATCAACGATTTTGCGCGCCACGTCGGGGTGCCGCTGCACGAGGGAGAGCCCTGGTCGTTCAGCACACACCAGTTCCGCAAGACCTTTGCACGATTCATTGCCCGAAAGGACAGGTCGCAGCTTCTTGGCCTTGCCGAACACTTCAAGCATGCATCGGTCGCCATGACCGCGCGGGGGTACGTCGGCAACGACTTCGATCTCCGCCAACTGATCGAACACGAAAACCGGGCTGAAACGGCGACGGCGTTGGAAAGGATGCTGCTGAGTGATCGACTTGCCGGTCGCATGGGCGAGCGAATCGCAGCGAACAACGCGTGTTTCCGGGGACGAGCGGGTGAGCAGGTACGCCGGGATTACATCGAGTTCGTTCTCACCGATACCGATCTGCGCATCCATGCCTGCGACTATGGTTGGTGCGTGTTCCAGCGGGAGACCAGTCGTTGCGGCGGCGAGGTCGGTCCGAGCGAGGCTGGCCGGAGCCCGGCCGTCTGCCTGGGTTGCGCGAACATGGTGATTGAACTGCGCCATGCGCCTTACTGGCGCGATCGTCGAAGCCGGAATTTAGATCTACTCCCGCGGGCCAACGCCATGACGGCCGCCGTTCTGACAGAGGTGATCGAACAGTGCGACACTGTCCTGACCAGGATCGGAGAAAAGGATGAGTGAACCACGCTCGCCTTCCGCTACGTCGGCGGCTCGAGCCTACCGCGCCGCCTTGGCCCGGCTGGTACGCGGCGAGGGCCGCCATCCGGATCATCAGGGGCGGATCGTCCGGATCAGCCCTGCTTCAGTTGCACGTGAGGCGGGAAAAAGCCGAAACCCGCTCTACACGACACATCGGGACATCCTCGATGAAATCGAGGCCGCCGCTGAGGGACCCGGGCCTTCGAAGGACTTAGCCGAAAAGGTTCGCGAGCTGGAGGCCGAAATTGCCCTCTTGCGCGCCGATGCCAAGCGGCATGCGGAAGAAAAGCGTAGCCTGGCAAGCCAAAACCTCGCCCTGCTTCACAGAGCAAGGACGGTGGAGGGGCAATTAGCGTCGGTACAGCGGCGAGCCGCATTGGGGCCCGCCGCTGAACCGTCGGCTACGCGGCGGCGCTGAGTTCGCTAGAAGGTTGCTGCGCATGCATCCAATCAACGGCCTTCTGAGCCCTGCTCGCAGCCGCAAAGATGGCGGAAGAATCATTGCGAAGGACCTTCAACCAACTGGCAACGTAAGCCGCGTGATCGGGCCTCGGGCGAGCCGAGATCGACAAGTCAGCGAGAACCATTGCGGCTCCAAGCTCTGCCACAACCTCCTCCATCGCATAGGCCTCCGAGCCAAAACGACCCGAGAGGTCCCGGTCCAGCCGGTGCTTGGCTGCTGTCGCATGAAGGCCTTCATGAAAAAGAACGCTATAATGCGACGCACTGTCCTTGAAGTCAGCGAGAGCCGGGACATGCACCCTGTCGGCAGAGGGGAGGTAATATGCCTCACTGCCGCCGAAGACGGTGTTGATCCCGAGGTTAGCGTAAAATGTATCGGCTTCGCTGATGCGGTCGTTGTTTGAACGAGGAGCCACTGGCTCAGGCTCAAATCCGTCAACTTGAGCACAGTTGAACACCGAATAGCCACGCGCAAACAGCATGGTGCGCTCTGAACCATCAGCGTCGGCCTCGCCCTCGTCGGATTTGCCCCGGACCGGGCCCCAGAAGACGATCGTCGTGGATCGCTCGCCTCCGCGGACTTGGGCGCCCAGGGCTTGCCATTGGCGATAAGTTCCCCACACGCCCTTGGGATAGCCGGCGCTCTGCGCCGCGGCCCAAAGCGTGAGAGTGTTCACGCCGCGGTAAGGCTTTCCGGAAGATATGTTTGTGGGCCGTGATGTCGCCGTTCCATCATGATGCCACGGCATAACGAAGTCACCTGCACCGGCTTCGATTGCCGCGATGATCGCCTCGGTAACCTGAGCGTAGACGCCTGCGCGCTTCTGAGAGGTCATGATTAAGCCCTCCCTGCATGCGCTGCAGCGGGAAGGACACTTGCGATGAAACCTAACTCGTGGAGGTGTCCGTCGCTGTCGCCGAAATGGTCTGGGTGATGTCATTGACCGCGACCGACGCGCCGACGGAGCCTGCCGTTGTCCCGTTATTGGTCGAGACGGTTATAGCGACACCGCCGGAATCCGCGGTGATTGCCGAATCGTCGCTCGCTTCAAGCGTCAGGTCGCCGGTGGTCGAGACCGCGCTGCCGGCGCCGATATCGGCCAGCGCCTCCGTCTCGACCATGTTCACGGTCACCGCGCCAGCGCCGGAGAAATTGACGGAACTGTTCTTGCCGGAACTGGACGAACTGGTGCTGACGACGCCGGCGACAGCGATCGTCACCGCATCGATGTCGACCTTGGCGTGGGAATCCAGGCGGACTCCGCCCCCGGCTGCGTTCAGCGTGTTGCCCCCGAGCGCGCTCGCCCAGACGAAATTATCGACCTCGTTGACCGTGACCGAGCCGGTGATTCCGGCGTCGCCGCCGCCGAGGGTGATCGTCAGGCCGCCCGTGACGTTGGTCAGATTGGTCTCGCCGGCGCCGCGCAGCAGGATTCCCTGCGCCGCATTGGCCCCGGTATTGTCCGGATTGACCGCGACGCCATTGCCGATTGTGGCCTTGGTCTCGCCCTTCAGGACCGCAACGCCGACCGATGCCGCGATGCCCACCTTGGTGCCGCCGGAGCTGCTGCTGCCGCCGGAGCCACCGCCCTGGCCGCTATTGTCGCTGCCCAGCGAGCCGGACGCCGCGATTGCCAGCAGGAACACGTCGCCATAGCTGATCGCGGTAACGGCAAGACCGCGGACGGATTCCGAGCCCTGATTGCCGTCACCGTCGAAGATTCCATCGTTCACCGAGGCGGTCTTGCCTCCGAGCGCGGTGATGGTGGACCCTGCGCCTACCGTTGCGGTGGTCTGGTCGAGATCGACCACTATGCCGATGGAAACGCCGACCGCCGATCCGCTCAACGAGACGCCGAGCGAACCTGCATAGCTCTCGATCACCGTCTTGCTGTCCGCGGCGACGACAACCGAACCGTCGGCATCGATCGCTGCGGTGCCGGTTGTCGAAGCAGCATCCGTCGGGTCCCGCCCGACCAGCGCCCGCGTAGTGGTATCGTTGACGAGCACATTGAGCCCGCCGGCGCCCGAGCTGCTGTTTCCTGCCCCGGCATTGACGGTGAGCTGGAAAAAGTCCTCCGACGAGGTCGCGTCGACGACGACGTTGCCGCCGGCGGTGACCGTGGTCGCCGCGCCGTTGCGGGTCGCGACCAGAGCTTCGGTCGTTTCGTTAAGTACGGTGACGTCGAGTCCGATGCCGACGCCGCTGCCGCTCTTCTGCCCGGAGCCGATGGTGACTGCGATGCTGCCAGCGAAGTCGATGACGTTGACGTCGCTCGATGCCGTGACCGAGACGTCTCCCGCCGACGCGGTGACCGTCGCTCCGGAGCCTATGCTCGCCCGAGTGGTCACGTCGAGGACGTTGATGACTGCCGAGCCGGCGCCGGTGTCGCCGCCCGAGCCGATGGCCGCGCCTATCGCCAGATTGGTGACGTCGACGCCCGTATCTACTGCCTTGACGAAGGGCGAGACGATCTCAAGCGGCTTGAACGTGGTCGCGGCGCTCACGTCGATATTGCCGGTGTCCGCCGTGACCGTGGCGTCACTGCCGATCGTGGCCAGCGTCTCGACATCGAGGACGCCGATGGTGACCGCTGCGCCAACCGTCGTGTCGGAACCGCCGCCTCCGCCTCCACCACCGGAGATCCTCAAGGCACCGCCGCCGGCGATGTTCTGCATGCCGATGTCCTGGCGCGCGGTGACCGTGACATCGCCGTTGAGCGCCGTGACGGTTGCACCATCCGCGATGCTGGCGCTCACCGTGTTCGGATCGTCAGTCGCCGGTGAACCGAGGACGCTGAAGGCGACCGCGCCGGCGATGCCGAGGCTCGATTTGTCGCCGCCGGTTCCTTGCCCGCCGCCACCGGAACCACCCTGGGTGGTCCCGCCGGTGCTGCTCTGCTGCGAGCCGGCTCCCGAAAGAGCCAACGCCTTGAACGCATTCACCTCGCCGGCGCTGGTGCCAGCCTCGACGGTCACCGACCCTGCTGTCGTGGTGCCATTGCCGAGCCGCGCTGTCGTGTCCATCAGCGCGACGTTGAACGCTACTGCGGCGCTCACATTGTTGGACGAGGACGAGCCTTTGGTGAAGGCGATGCTGACCGCTTCGGCCTGCGCGTCGGCGTCGCTGATCGCTTTGACCGACAGGTCACCGCTGGCATCGATATCCACATCGTCCGCGATCTCAGCCGCGACCTTGGATACGATCACCGTTCCGCCGATCGACGCGGCGATCCTCAGCACGCCACCGGACGTCTGCGTGCCCGCCTGATTGGCGTTGGCGTTACCCTGCCCGCCCGGATTCGTCGTCTGGTTCTGCGACGTCTGGTTGGCGCTCGCCACCTGGGTCTGCGGGGTCGGTTCGGTCAGGCTGGAATTCGTCCTGGCATTCAGGAAACTGGTCTGCGAACCGGTCTGGTTCTGCGAGGTCTGGCCGCCGCTGTTGGCGTTCTTCTCGCCCTCGGCGCTGCCCGTCGCCAGCACCGTCGACGTGATCGTGCCCTTGGCCTCCACTTTCACATCGTCCGCTACCGCCGCGCCCGTCGAGACGCTGCGCTCAAGCCGCGCGCCAACGCCGTCCTCGGTCCACCCGAGCGCGATCGCTGCGCCGACGCCGGTACCGCCAGAACCGGTCACTTCGGCATTGGCTTCGGTCGTCTGGCTGACAACATTGTCCGCCGTGATCGTCAGGTCGCCCTCGATTTCGATGGCCAGGCCCGCCAACACGCGCGCGTCGGTGTTGTTGTCGGAAACCCCCAGCGCGATAGCGCCACCAACCGAAGTGCCGCCCTGTCCAGCGCCGGCGCCGGCGGTCGCCAGCGTGATCAAGCCGTGGCCACCGTCGGCATCGACCGTCAGGTCGTTCGCGGTCACTGTGGCCGAGCCTTTGATTTCGGCCAGCGTGTCGTAGCCGGCATAGCCGACGGCAAAGGAGAGGCCGACGCCCGTGGTCGTTCCCGTCGCCGCGGTCGCCGGAAACGCCCGCGTCAGTGTATAGGTCGTCGTCTCGGCCTTGACGGACGAGGCGCCAATGTCCGTATTGGCATCGTCACCGTCCTGGGCGGTGACGGCCGCACCGTCGCCGAAAATGGCGCTGGTTTCGCCTTCGGCGACGTTGATCGCGACCGAACCCGCCACGCCGATCTTGCCCTTGCTGGCGCCCGATTTGGCGGTCGCGTCGGTCGAATGGCTGGTTTCGGTCAGCTTGTGACCGTCGCCGGTGCCGGACGAGGTGATCTTGATCGCCTCGCCCTTCAGGGCCTTCGCACGATCTTCGGCGAGCTTGATGTTTCCGCTGCCGTCAACGATGGCGAAATAGGTGGTGCCATCGGTCAGGCCGCCGATGTCCGTATTGCCGCCGCCACCGTTGGAATAGACGACCTCGTCACCGGTCACCACGCCGGGCGACGCGAACCGCGCTGCATCGGGATCGAAGGTGATGTCGTCATCTTCCGTGGTATCGGGGCGCTGGAGCTTGTGCGCGTCGCCGGAGCCAAGGCTGGTCAGGTCCACGGCAACACCGTTGTCGGCGTCATCTGCCGATGCTGCGAGTTGGATCAGGCCCTTCTCGCCCTTGATGACGTAATAGTCAGTACCGCTAGTCAGTCCGCCGATGTCGCCGCCGCCACCGTTGGAATAGACGACTTTCTCACCGGTCTCGAGGCCGGCCTGCTCGCCGACGAAGATCGTGTCGGCATCGAGGTCGATGGTCGAGGTCGCCTCGATCTCGCGTTCGGCCATCCCCGCCTCGACGGTGACGCCGTCGCCGGTCACGATAGCATGTTCGATCAAAGCATGGTTCTGGCTGTCCGAGGCGTTGACCGCAACGGCCGCGCCAATGGCGGTGGCGTTCGAGGTGGTCACGGACTTGCCGTCGGCAGTTGCCGCGGCATCGTGATTGGCGAGGCTCTTTACGGTGACGCCGCCCTCTGCAGCGACCGTGATCGGGGCTCCCGACACACCACCAATGACCGCATGCGAAGACGTGTCCTGCACAATATTGATGCCAATGGCCGCCGCCACGCTGAGCGGACCGGACGAAGTATTGGTGCCGGGCGCCGTAGCGCTCGCGCCGCTGGCATTGTTCGCTCCGGCGACCTGGGTATTGGTCTGGCTCTGGGTTGTGTTGCCGCCGTTGTCGCCTTCCTGCTTGGCGCCGGTAGCGCTCGCCTTGGAATCGGCGCGGCTGGCTGCCCGGCTGGTCGCGGCGATTAGCACCGCGCCGCCTGCCGTGACGCTGCGCGCCAAGCCCGCGAGCAGACTGTCCTGCGCGATCGTCAACGCCAGGCTCGCGCCGATCGCCGCGTTGGTGCCCTTGGCCGCGCCATTGGCGGTGGAGGCTGCCTCATTGTCATGTTCGGCCGTGACGGTCAGATCGCCCGTGATCGTCAGCGTCGATCCAGCCAGGATGTCGGCACTCGTGTCGTTGAGCGCGACCGCGGTCGCGACAACCGGAGTGACAGCCGTGCCGCCCGTCGCGCCGCCTTCGGCGGCGGCAAGAACGTCATGGACACCTTTCGCCGAAACGGTGATGTCGGCGGCGCCGGAAACCGCACCGGAAATACGGGCGATCGTATCGTTGTCACCGACGCTGATCGCCACCGAAGCGCCGATGCCCGTCGAGTTACCGCTACCGTCGACGGTGGCCTTGGCGGAGGCCTCGGTGGCGGTAGCGGACTCCGCCGACACCGTCAGGTTAGCGCCGTTCAGATTGACGTTCGCGTCGCTCTCGATCAGCGCCGTGGTGGTGGAGGTGACGACACTGAGGGCGAGCGAGCCGGCGAAACCGGTCTTGCCGCCGTCGCCGACGCCGGACGTGGCCTCGGTCCTGTAGGTGCTGTCGGCATCGAGAGTCGACGTCAGCGCCACGTTCGGGGCTGTGTAACTGCCTGTGCCGCCCAGGGAAACGAGCGTCTTGGGCGCGATGATGCCGATTGCAACGGCGACGCCTACGCCGGTGCCGCCGGAGGGCGGCGGGTCCTGCGCTTCGCCGGTGTTGGACCCGTCGGCGCTGGACGTGATGGTATCGGTAGTCGTCGCTGACAGCGTGATGTCACCAGAACTCGTTATGGAGCCTGAAGTATTGCTGGAGATCTGCGTGACCGGCCTGTAGACGGTTACTGCCACAGCGCCTGCAAATTTGATGGAGCCCTCGGCGGTTTTCGCATTGTTGCTGTCGAGTTGCTGTTCGGACTGGTTTGCACCGCCATTCTCATCGCCACCGCCCTTGGTCGAGATCGCCGAGGTTGTGATGGTGCTGGTGGTCGTCGCGGCGAACGCGACGGACGTCGGCGCAGTGGTGGCGCCGATCGATGCGGAGTCGCTGAATTTCACGCCGGTGGCGGCAACGACCACCGTCGCGGCCACGGTCGCGCCTGCGCCACCCGCCGTTCCGTCCGCGACGTTCTCGATCTCGAACGTCGATGCGGCATCGATACTGACCGCACCGGCTGCGTCGATCGTGCTGGCGCCAAAAATTCCGACTTCGGACTTGGAAATCAGCGTAGTGACCGCGATCGCGGCGTCCAATTTGGCTTCGGTGTCGCTCGAATCCGCCTCGTCGGCAGCCGTGACGGTAACGTTCACAGCGGTGTCGAGATCGACCTTGCCCGTGGCCGAGATATGGGCGCTGGATGAGCCGTCGCCCAATGTGATCGTGGCCTTCGGCAGTCCGACCACGATAGCGCCGCCGATGCTTCCGATCTGACCCTGGCTGGGTGTGAGCGACGAGGTGGCAGTTGCGCTCATCACGACGTCGCCCGCAGTAGCGGTCACACTGCCCGTGACGTTGATGGTGGCGTGCGGCGCCGCCAGATAGAGACCCTTGGTGAGTTCCGTCGGAATGAGGCCGTTGCCTTCGCCGACGGCCTCAAAGTTGACGGACGTGCCGGAGACCGACGCGCCCGCGTTGACATTGATCTCCTCGGCCTTGAAGTGGATCGCTCCGGCGGTCAGGGCGCCGGTCACGATGATGTTGTCGAGTCCATCCTCACCATCGACCGTCAGGCTCGCCGAGCCGAGATTGATGGTGCCCTGGAAGGTGATCGCATCACCCTCAACGAAGGCGGCGATGAGGTTCCCCAAGTTGGCGCCAGCGAATACGTCCTCGCCCAAATATTCATTGAGAAGCGGGAAGAGACCCTGGTCGTTGCCGAGTTTGATCGTGACGGAATTGGTTGGTAGTTCGAACGATGTCTGCTCGAACGTCGGAATGCTTTGCGATGCGACCGTTACGGTCGACCCGCTCATCGTCACGACTGCATTGTCGGAAGCGGCGCTGAGATCGATGGTGACGTTTGCAGCGTTGCCGAGGCTGACCGGCTCGAGGCCGGCATAGGTCAGCACCGCGCCGTCGCGCGTGATGGTGCCGGAATGCGCGTCGTCGGCCTTGTAGACGATTGTGCCGGAATTGCCTTCCAGAACCATGCTGTCGAAGCCGCCGGCGCCGCCGTCCATGACGCCGCTCATCACGCCGCCAGCGGAAACGAAAAAGGTGTCCTCGTTGTCGGCCGAACCCCGAAGGTTCTCGACCTCAACGAAGGACACCCCTGAAACACTACCCGAATCCCGTCCGGTTATGTTCCAGGTGGTGTTTGCCGGAGGGCCGGTCACCGCGTCGCTGCCCGCGCCGCCGCTCAGCAGGATCTTGCCGGCGAGCGCCGTCTCGAAGCCGTCGTGGACGATAGTGTCGTCGCCCGCGCCGGCGTCAATTGTGAGCTTAACGTCCGGATGCAGGAAATTGTAGGTAAGCGCGCCGCCGGCGCCGACCGCGTCGATGCTTGAGATACCGTCGCCCACGGTCCCGTTGTCGCCGATCCTGAGCGTCTGACCCTGCCCCGTCGCGTCCCGGAAGATGCGGTTACCGGCCGCGCTCCCATCCAAAACAGTGCCGACGCCGGTGAAGCCGATCGTCTGCGGTCCGGCCGCGCCGCTGACTGCGACCGCTCCGGCGCCGTCGCCGGTCATCGTCACTGTGACGTCTGTGAAGGCCCCGCCCGTCAGCGCCAGCACATCGTCACCGTCACCGCCTTCGAAGTCGATTTCGACCCCCTGCAGGAATTCCTTGGCGAAGTCGACCGTCAGCCGGTCGTTTGCAGCGGTGCCGACGACACGGATAAAGTTGATTTCCTGCGCGCTGCGGCTGTCGATCAGCATGCCGCTTCGGTCGTCGAAAACCTGAACGGCTTGGATAAGATTGTCGTACTTCAAGGAATAGTGCGCGCCGCTCGCGTCGCCCGTCATGTCGACCTGGAAGGGGATTATGTCGGCCGAGAGCAGGAAACGCGGCTCTAACGGCTCCAACCTGAGACCAGGGAGATGACTGGTGGCGGAGTGCGAATGCCGGTGTGCCTTGCGTTTCCTTCCCCACCCAAGCAGTCGCGCCCACATGCTTCTTCCGGCATTTCGTGATTCTTGCACCGTTTCACGCGATGACGGACCCACGCCGAATGAACGCAGCATCTCCAAGCCTCCCCGCTGGACACGAAACCGTTGCTTCATACCATGCTAATTCTTCCGGCGCCATGGGAAGAACCTCCCCGGGCGTCAGTTTTTCGTAATTTGATGGATGGCAGCGAGATTAACGCGGGAATCCAATGACTTCTCACCAACAATATAGAATTTTATACATTAAAATAGAACTTCTTCCGTTAAACATACTCACTATGCCCCAGCCATACTTACGGAAACTGCAGGGCGCGACTAAAACTGCGCCGGCTTAAGAAGTCCCGCGCCCCTTCGGCATCGAGCATGTACGGAACAGGCTCAGGATTTGAGCGACAAGACATCGGACTGCCGCAGGCGGCCGGCGAAACATATGGATCGCGGATACCACTCCTGTAATCTGGTTCGCCAACCCATTTCCTTCGTATTCTCTCGTGTGGTCTGGCGAACCTGATGACGACAAACGAGATTAACTACTAGCTTCGAGATATCGACGCTGTGGCTGCGGGTCGCCAGGAACTTCCTCCTAGTGAATGACCGAAATGGGCCGATAGCGGTCCGTCGGCTTCACGCGACCAAAACCAGATATCTGACAACCTTAGCCAACGCCCGGACACAAGCGCAGGCCTGCTTACGGTGTCAATCTGGTACCCGTTGCTCAAATGGTTTCGGCCTACGCCATGCAGCAGTCCGCGTCGGCCTATTCGCTTAACAGGTTCCGCAACCTGTCAAAAACTGCATTGAGCAGAGAGCGAAGCGACGGGCTTGTCGGGCGTTTCGCCATTTCATGGCCGATTCTTTCAGGGAGGCCAGTTATCTGGCATAGACTATTAAGTGCTTAAAACAAGTCGCAGGTCAATCTGCTCGTGCGGCGGCTAACAGCGAGATGAATTGTAGTCAATACTCAAGCTCGCTAGATCACCGCCTCTTCGAGGAACGGCTCGTTGCGCGGAATGCGTTCGTAGCAAAAGGGCGATAGATCCAGCGTCTGGAAGGTGCCGTGGACGATCAGCTCCGACACAGCCCGACCGACCGCTGGCGACTGCTGCAAGCCGTGCCCTGAGAAACCGTTGGCGAACATGAAGTTCTTCACGTCGGGGTGAAAGCCGACGATGCCATTGTGGTCGAGCATGTTGTATTCGTAGTGGCCGGTCCAGCTCGTCTGTACCTTCAACGCATCGAAGGCTGGAATGCGATGCCAGAGCGCCGGCCAGATATGGTCATCGAACTCCTCGAAATGCATCTCGAAGTCGTCATAGTCGGCAGGCCCGTCGCCCTGCGGCGTGTTGCCGGTGAGGAAAAGCTCGCCTTCCGGGCGCACGAATGTGCCGGAAAGGTCGATGACATTGGGCATCCGGCCCGGAATCGGATTAGCGCTGGCGAAGACGAAGCTGTAGCGCTTGTAGGGTGCGACCGGGATCGACAACCCGGCCATCGCGGCAACCTGCTGCGCTCTTGGACCGGCCGCGTTGACCAGCGTTCCGCAAGCGACCGTCTCACCTGTCGCGAGGCGGACCGAGACGACACGCCCGTCAACGACATCCAGCGCCGTCACGGCATTGTCGATATATTCGACTCCGCTGCCGCGGGCGGCGCGGCGGAAGCCGTTCAACATGCCCATGGAATCGAACCAGCCCTCTTCGCGAGCGCCCCACGAGCCGCCGCCGAGATCGTCGACATTCAGCCACGGAAAACGTTCCTTCAACGCGCCCGGTTCGAGGAAGACCGTATGGGCGCCAAGGCCGCGCTGCAGCTCGACCCGTTCGCGCGCAGCGTCCACGCCCTCGGGAGAGCAGCAATAGAGATATCCATGTTCCTTGAAGCCGAGATCGGGTGCCGGCTCATTCGTGTAGAACGGCGCCATCCGCTCCTGGAAGCTCCGGATGATCTCGATGCCGAACTGGCTGATCTTCACATTGATCGGATTGGAATATTGCTGGCGAATGGCGCTGGTGGAAAGCGCGGTCGAGGAAAATTCGTAGCTCGAATCGCGCTCTACCACGAGGATCGAGGCGCGATTGCCAAGCGCCTGGGTAAGCCAGTAGGCCGTCGACGAGCCGACGACGGCGCCGCCGACGATGACGATGTCATAGGCGCTGCGCGAAGGTGCCTTGTAAGGAGGGATCGCCACGTCTGTTCTCCGCTCTACTGGTTGAACGACGCGACCAGGGCATCCGAGCCCCGCGCCAGCAAGCCGAGGTCCGAGCCGACGGCCACCATGGTGAAGCCGTCGGCGAGATAGCGGTCCGCGTCGGCTTTGACGGGCGCGAGGATGCCGCTCGCCTTGCCTGCCGATGCAGCGGCTTTGCGAACGGACGATATCGCCTGCTGCACATGAGGGGCGCCGGGGTTGCCCATGGCGCCCATATTCGTGGAAAGGTCGCCCGGCCCGACAAACAGAACGTCGACCCCGTCGACCGCCGCGATCTCGGCGGCATTGGCGACACCGGTTTCATCCTCGATCTGGACGGCTAGCAGCTGCTGCTCACGCGCTTTCGCATGATAGCCGGCGATGCGGCCGAAGGCGTTGGCGCGATGGCCGACCGAGAAGCCGCGAAAGCCGCCCGGGGCATAGGTCATCGCGCCGACGATGCCGCGCGCCTGATCCGCCGTGCGTACGTTCGGGATCATCAGGCTGCGGGCGCCGATGTCCATCGCCTGCTTGATGAGGTTCGCGTCGTCCGACGGCAGGCGCACCACCGCCTCGCATGGAAAGGCCGCCGCGACCTGCAGCTGCGCCATGATGCCGCGCAGATCGTTAGGGCTGTGCTCGCCATCGATCAGCAACCAGCCGGCCCCAGAGCCTGCCACCACCTCGGTTGTGAGCGCCGAAGCCAGCGAGCACCAGATGCCGATATGCGGCCGGCCAGCCTGCACGGCAGCTTTCACCGAATTGACGCGCTCCTGCATTTTGCGATCGGTCTCCCAGCCAGAAGAAGGTGCGTTGAAATTTGTATGATGTCCTATATCATATGGCTAACGTGAGCTGCAAGATGGCTCTAACCGCCGCGGGTGTTGTACATGAAGATTGGTTTCATCGGACTGGGCGTCATGGGAGCGCCGATGGCGAGACATCTCGCCTATGCCGGATATGAGATCGTCACGGTCCTCAATCGCTCCCCTCTTCCGACGGACCTGAACGCATCGGTCGTCACCTCCGCCGCCGAGGTGGCGCGGATGTCCGAGATCGTCATCACCATGCTGCCCGACACACCTGACGTGGAGCGTGTGCTGCTCGGACAGAACGGCGTGCTGGAAGGAACTTCGGCCGGCAAGCTGGTCATCGACATGAGCTCGATCAGCCCGATCGACACGGCCGAATTCGCAGCGAAGTTCAGGCAAGCGGGAACCGGCTATCTCGATGCGCCGGTTTCTGGCGGCGAGGTCGGCGCCAAGGCGGCCAGCCTCACCATCATGGTCGGCGGACCGGCTTCCGAGTTCGAGCGGGCGCTGCCGATTTTCCAGAAGCTCGGCAAGAACATCAATTTGATCGGCGAAACGAACGGCGCGGGCCAGACCTGCAAGATCGCCAACCAGATCATCGTCGCGCTTAACATCGAAGCCGTCGCCGAAGCGCTGGTGTTCGCCAGCAAGGCCGGCTGCGATCCGGCCAAGGTGCGCGACGCCCTGATGGGCGGCTTTGCCTCCTCGCGCGTCCTCGAGGTGCATGGCGAGCGTATGATCGCGCGCACCTTCGCGCCGGGCTTTCGCATCAAGCTGCACCAGAAGGATCTCAATCTGGCGCTCGAAAGCGCCCGCGCGCTCGGCGTTGCCTTGCCGGGCACCGCAACGGCGCAGCAGCTGATGAATGCCTGTTCGGCCCGGGCGGGCGGCGCGGAGGCCGACCATTCGTCGCTCGTGCGGGCGCTGGAAATCCTGAGTGATCACGAACTGTCAAACGGAAAGGAATAACCGATGCGCGGAACCGGCAAGGCCGACATCTTCGTCATGCTGGCCCATCCCGTGGGCCATGCGAAGAGTCCCGGAATCTTCAACGAAATCTTCGAGCAGAAGGGGCTCGACAGCCTGATGGTGCCGCTGAGCTGCCGTCCGGAGGATTTCGACACTTTTTGGGCCGGCATTACGGCGGCGGAGAACATCCGTGGCGTGATCATCTCGGTGCCCTATAAGGTTCCGGTCTATCACAAATGCGCGGCAGCCCATGATCGCGCATCGCGCGTGCAGAGCGCCAACTCGGTGCGCCGACAGGCGGACGGCAGCTGGTATGCCGACAATTTCGACGGCGTCGGCTTCATCGATGGCCTGAAGGCAGGCGGACACCAGATCGCCGGCAAGCGGATCCTCCAGGTCGGCGCCGGCGGCGCGGGCTCCTCGCTGACCTATTGCCTTGCCGAGGAAGGTGCCGCCGAGATCCGTCTCACCGATGTCGACAAGGACCGCGCGCAAAAGCTAGCTGCGCTGGTCAACGAGTCGTTCCCCAAGTGCCGCATCGAGGTTGGCGAGCCCGATCCATCCGGCATGGATATGGCGATCAACGCGACGCCCGCCGGCCTGAAAGCCAGCGATCCGCTGCCGATGGATGTGAGCAAGCTGACACCAGACATGACCGTGGTCGACATCATCATGGAGCCGGCCGAAACGCCATTGCTGAAGGCGGCGAAGGCGATCGGCTGCCGCATCCAGCCCGGGCGCCCGATGATGGATTTCCAGGTCGAGGCCATGGCCGCCTTCTTCGACATCGACCGCAAGGATCGCCGCAATGGCTGACATACTGACCGCGGTCCTCATCGGCGGCACGTCCGGCATCGGCCGTGCGATGGCCGAACGCTTCGCCGAGGATGGCTATCAGGTGGTCGTCGCCGGCCGCGATGCCATCAGAGGCAAGGAAGCTGCCGGCGCCTGCGAGAATGCGGGCGCGCCGCGCGCGCTGTTTGTCCAGACCGATGTTGGCGATCCCGCCTCGGTCGAAGCGCTGGCGCGGGCTGTCGGCGATGCCTTCCGCACGCCGCACGTCGTGATTAACTGCGCCGGCATCCTCCAGAGCGGCAAGCATGTGCTCGACCAGGACCTCGACGAAGACGAGCAGATGTGGCGCATCAACTATCGCGGCACGCTGCTTGGCTGCCAGGTGTTCGGCCGCCTGATGTCGGCCGCCGGTCGCGGCGCGATCCTCAATGTCGGCTCCCTCGCCTCATTCGCGCCGCTGTCGCTCCCGGCTTACACGCCCGGCAAGCATGCGGTCCTGGCCCTTACCCAGATGCTTGCCGCCGAGCTTGGCCCGCATGGCGTTCGCGTCAACGCCGTGGCGCCCGGCTACACGCTGTCCGATGGATTGAAGGCAAAGATCGCGAAGGGCGAGCGCAACCCGCAAGCCATCCAGGCCACCACGGCGCTCCGCCGCTTCGTCGAGCCGCGCGACGTCGCCGAGGCGGCTTTGTTCCTCTGCTCCGACCGTGCTGCGTCGATCACCGGCGTCACCCTTCCTGTCGATGCCGGCTGGCTCGTACAGGCGCCTTACGCGCAATACCTGCAGGGCAATCCTATCCGGCAGACGCCGGCAATCTGACAAGGTCAATCCAATGAGCGATATCCAGCGCTTCGATTTCGAAACCCGCATCCATCACGGCGTCATCCACAACGGCACGCTCTACCTGACCGGCCAGGTCGCCCGGCCTGGCCAGTCTGCAGCCGATCAGATGCGAGAGGTGCTTGGCAAGATCGATGCGCTGCTTGCCAAGGCGGGCACCGACAAGACCCGCATCCTTCATGTCCAGATGTGGCTGGACGACGTGCGCGATTTCGATGAGGTCAACACCGTCTGGGACGCCTGGATGCCGAAGGAGCATGCGCCGGCGCGCTCCTCCGGCGAAGGACGCATGGCCAAGCCCGGAATGCTGGTCGAGTTGATCGTCACCGCGGCGGTTTGAATGGTCTTGCCGGTTCGGGCATCATCCCGAATCTGGACTTGAGCGAAAGGACGTCAATGACGAAGCGCAAGCCACTTTCCACCCTTGTGGCGGAGAGCCTGGCCGAAAAGATCCGCTCCGGACAGTTGCAGCCCGGCGCGCAACTGCCGACCGAGGCGGAGCTTTGCGCCGAATACGATGTCAGCCGCACCGTCGTACGCGAAGCCGTGGCGCGGCTGCGCTCGGAGGGCATGGTGGTGCCGCAGCAGGGGCGCGGCATGTTCGTCAGCCAAACGCCTGCGCCGCGCAATTTCTCGATACCGGACGAGACGCTGAGGACCTTGCCGGAAACCATTGCTTTGCTTGAGCTCAGGTTGAGCGTCGAAGTGGAATCCGCAGGGCTCTGCGCGGAGCGCCGGACCGACAAGGACGCAGGCGATATCCGCGCCATGATGGAACAGGTTGACGCCCAGCAGGCCGATCCCGCAGCCGTCCAGATCCACTACGACTACGACTTCCATCTCGCGATCGCCAAGGCCGCGCGCAACGAATTCATCCACGGCTTCCTGAGCTATCTCGGGCCGATAATCGTGCCGCGCTTCCAGCTCGGCTATGTGGTCGAGCCTGCCCTGAAGGACAGCTATTACGCGCGCATCCACAACGAACACAAGGCAATCGTCGACGCCATCGAAAGGCAGGACGGCCGCGCTGCCCGTCAGGCCATGCGCAAGCACCTGCACAACAGTCTCGGGCGGGTGCGCGCCCTCGCCCGGGCCTCGGGCGTCGAGGCGACGGACGCCGAGCAGAAGGCGGCAGCGGCCTCACTTTTCACCGATATGAAGCGGCCCGTGCAGACCGGCGGATAAGGCCTGGGTATCAGGGTCTCCTGGAGCAAATACGGCTACACGTCGCGAAAGCCATGTTTTTGCTCCACCAGCAGTCGCTAACCGCTTCGCCCACACTGAAAACGTCGATTTCTCACTGTTTCCTTGGCTTTTCGGCTTTGGCGACTGCGTGGACACACTCACGGGTTTCGGGAACGACAAGCGCTTTCGAAAGTTTATCTTTCCTTTTTGCTGGTTTTCTTGGTTTCGCGGCACCGGCCCAGGCCGCAAACTGAAACCTAGGCAATCGGGGAAGCCCACGTGACGACAGCCTTCATCACAGGTGCGACGAGCGGCATAGGGCGGGCCATGGCGGTCGCGTTGAGCGACGCCGGCTATGACGTCTACGCCGTCGGGCGCAGCCAAGCCGCGCTCAAGGAGTTGCAGGCCGAACGACCCGGCATCGTGCCGATCGCCGTCGACGTCACCGACCGCGAGGCGCTGGAATCGGTCGTGGCGGATCTCACCATCGACGTGCTGATCAACAACGCAGGCATCATGCCGCCGCTCGGCAATTTCGCCGACATGAAGATCGCCGACATCGACACCGCGCTCGAGGTGAACGTCAGCGCGGCGATCCTGCTCACCCGGCTCGTCGTGCCGCAGATGCGCGAGCGGCAGTCGGGGCATATCCTGTTCACCGGCTCTTCCGCCGCCCATGCGGCATTCCCCAACGTCGCCGTCTATTCCGCCACCAAGGCGGCACTCGCCGGCTTCGCCGCCGCGTTACGCGCCGACCTTTCCCCCCATGGCATCCGCGTGACCGAGATAGTGCCCGGGCGCGTCGAAACGCAGCTCTACAAGGACATCCTCGACCCGGAGGCGAGAGCCGCCATGTACGCCGGCAACGTCGCCGTGCAGCCGGACGACGTGGCCAAAATGGTCGTCGCCCTGCTCGGCCTACCGGCATCGGTCGACGTGACCCGCTTCGACATCATGCCGACCCGGCCGACCAGCCCGAGCGGCAGCAAGCAAGGAAAATAGGATGAAAGATCTTTCCGTTCTCATCGTTGGTGGCGGCGCCGGCCTCGGCGCGCTTTTGGCTCGCATGGCGGTAGAGGCCGGGGCGGCAAAGATCGGCATCATCGACATCAACCAGGGCGCCGCCGAATCCGCGCTGGAGCCCGCCAAGGCCAAGGGCCTGCCGACGGCCACCGCGACCTGCGACATCCAGGTCGGTCCTCAGTGCCACACCGCCTTCGACGCCATCGTTTCGACGCTCGGGCGCGTCGACACGCTGATCAACTGCGCCGCGATCTATCCGCGCCGCCCGCTCCTCGAGATTACCGATGCCGAGTGGGACGCCTCCAACGGCATCAACATCAAGGGCACCTATCACATGATGGTGGCGGCGGTTCGCCACATGCAGTCGCAGGAGCCGAAAGCCCAGGTGCGCGGACGGATCGTGAACCTGACTTCGGTGGATGCTTTCAAGGCGCACCCGCAGAACGCCCACTACGCGGCAACCAAGGCGGCGGTCGTCAGCCTGACGCGTTCCTTCGCCCATCACGTGGCCAAGGACGGTATCCTGGTGAATTCGGTGGCGCCGGCCGGCATGGCCACGGAGAAGGCTAAAGCCCTCGGCTTTCTGGAGGAACTGGCCAAGGCGAGCCCGCTCGGCCGCGGCGCCGAGCCGACCGAGATTGCCGAGTGGGTGCTCATGACCGGTGGCCCCAAGAACACCTACATGACTGGCGAAAACGTAATCGTTTCAGGTGGTTACATCTACGCCTGACGCAACTTCCGCTGCCGACAGGCGGCGGAAGATGCGGCAGTGCATGAATGAGCGGAGTCTCGAACAAACGGAGGCGGAACTTAGATGACCGGCAAGCTTCGCCTTCCCTCGCTGAATGCGCTGCGTGTCTTCCACGCCGTTGCGCAGCACAAGAGCTTCCGGCAGGCGGCCGACGAACTGCTGGTTACGCCGCAGGCGGTCGGCCAGCAGATCAAGCTCCTGGAAGACACGCTCCAGGTGACGCTGTTCGAGCGCAAGGGGCGGTCGATCGAGCTGACGGAGTCGGCGATCCTGCTGTCGCACTACGTCAAGGCTGGCTTCGACGAGTTTTCGGAGGGTGTCCGCCGCGTCACCAAGTCGAACTACCGGGACCGCATCAACCTCAATGCGAGCCCGTATTTCGCCACGCACTATCTGCTGCCAAGGCTCTCGCTGTTCCGCGAAATCCTGCCGGGCGCCGACCTGCGCCTGACGACGATGGTCGACCTGCCCGATTTCGGGCGCGACGACATCGATATGACGGTCCTGTGGGGTTACGGCGGCTGGCCCGAATACGAGACCACCCTGCTGGTGCCGGACCCCAAGATCATCTGCTGTACGCCGGCGATCGGCGAGAAGATCAAGTCGGCGCAGGACCTGACAAGCTTCACGCTGCTCGACACCGTCAAGTCGAAGCGCCTGTGGCCGGACATATTGCGCCACCTCGCCGTGGAGCAGACCGAGGGCGACCGCAGCATCAGCTTCGACGACGCGGCCACCATGCGCCGCGCGACCCTGCAAGGCATCGGCGTGGGCCTGGTCTCGGTGATCGACGCCGAGGAAGATTTGCGGTCGGGCGCACTGGTGGCGCCGATCGGCCGCGACGCCATTGCCGATATGAGGCCGGAGGAAGTTCCAGGCTTCTACCTCGTCGTCCCGCGCGGGCATCTGCGCGTCAAGGCCGTCGCCGCCCTGCACCGGTGGCTCGCCCAACAGGATTGGGGAAGCGATCTCAAGCTCTCCTCCTTGCCGAAACCGGCTCCGCTCTCCGACTAGGAGCGGCTTCGCGACTGAGTTCCGAACGCTGTTTCGGATCTCCAACAACAAGAAACGGAACAACCTCAACAGTGGAGACAACAAACATGAAAATGATGCAATGGGGGGCTGCGGCCCTGGCCCTTGGCCTGGTTCATTTCTCGGCGCCGGCGCAAGCTGCCGGCGGCAAGACGCTCGAGACCGTCAAGGCGCGCGGCGTACTCAACTGCACCGGCCATGACGGCTCCTATCTCGGCTTCGCCGAAGTGGACGACAAGGGCAACTGGAAGGGCATGGACATCGACCTGTGCAGGGCGGTGGCCACGGCCGTGTTCGGCGATCCGGCGAAACTGAAGGTCGTTCCGATCAGCTGGGCGCAGCGCTGGCCGTCGCTGCAGTCGGGCGATGTCGACATCATCATCAAGGCCTCCGGCGGCACGCTCAGCCGCGACACCGAACTCGGCCTGCAATTCTCCATGTCGTACTACCTCGGCACGACCAAGGTGATGGCGCACAAGGAGCTCAATCTGAAGTCGCTCAAGGACGCCGATGGCGGCTCCATCTGCATTCCCGCCGGCACGACCATCGAGCAGCAGGTTGCCGCCTATGCGCAGAAAGTCGGGATCAAGCTGGAGCCGGTCGTCATCGAAAAGACGGAAGAACTCGAACAGGCATATTTCTCGGGCCGCTGCGACATGTACGCCCAGTGGGGCCCGGTCCTTGCAATCGCGCGTGTCGCCAAGGGCAAGGTCGACGACCATGTGATCCTGCCCGACGTGCTTGCGGTCGAACCCGAGGTCATGATCGTGCGGCAAGGCGACGACAACTGGGTCGACGTCGCCAACTGGACGCTCACCGCCCTGCTGTTCGCCGAGCAGGAAGGCATCACCTCCAAGAATGTCGACGAGATCAAGGCCAAGCCCACGTCTCCGGCGGTCGCCAAATTCCTCGGCGTCTCGCCGGGCATGGGCAAGGGTCTCGGGCTCGCCGACGACTGGGCCTACAACGTGATCAAGAAGGTCGGCAACTACTCCGAGATCTTCGATCGCGATCTCGGCAAGGAGTCGCCCTACAAGATGGATCGCGACCTGACCAACCTCTGGAACAATGGCGGCGTCCTGTTCCCGCTGGTGATCGACTGATCCGCTTCTAAACGTATCCCGCGATAGGTTCTGCCTGGCTCTCGCCCGGCGGAACCGGCGGCTATTCAGGAAGGATTGGCAAATGGTCGGCCTGCTGAGAAATCAGAAGGTCCGCAACGCGCTGTTGCAGGTCTTCTATGTCGGCTCGCTTGCAGCACTTGTGCTTGCCGGGGTGATGATCGCGAGGCGCAACCTTGCGGAGCAAGGGATCACCTCGGGATTCGACTTCCTCTACAAATCGACGGGCTGGGATGTGAGCTTCTCGCTCCTGCCCGTCACGGCCAACGATCCCTATTGGTGGTTCTTCCTCATCGGGATCATCAACACGCTGTTCTTGGGCAGCATCGGATTGATGATGGCGACGATCGTCGGGACGGTCGTCGGGCTCGCGCGCACCTCCTCGAACGAGCTGGCGCGGCTGCTAGGCCGCACCTATGTCGATATCTTCCGCAACATCCCGCTGATCCTCCAGGTCTTCTTCTGGTACGCGATCATCACGCACCTGCCGACACCGCGCGCCGCGCATGAGGCCTGGGGCGTGCTGCTGACCAGCCGCGGGCTCTACCTCCCTGCTCCCAATATCGGCGGCGTGGCCATGGCGCTGGCCATTGTGGCCGTGATTGCCGCCGTCGTGCTGCCGGTTTGGCTGGGCAGGACATCGCGCCTCAGCCAACCAGTCGGCGAACGGCTCGCCATCCAACTCGCCGGCGTAGCGGCGGCGCTGGCCTGCGCCGCCGTCATCCTGATCGTCGGTCGCCTGCCGGACCTGCCGCTGCTCGACTTCCCTGCCCTGCAGGGCCTCAACCTGAAAGGGGGCTTCCGCATCCCGCCGGAATTTTCCGCGCTCGCGGTCGCCATCGCCATTTATGGCGGCTCCTACATCGCCGAGATCGTGCGCGGCGGCTTCAAGGCCGTCGGCAAGGGCCAGGTGGAGGCCGCGCTCTCCCTGGGCCTCAGCCCCTGGCGTGTCTTCACGCTGGTCAAGCTGCCGCTTGCGCTGCGCGCCATGCTGCCGATCCTCGCCAACCAGTATATCTGGCTGATCAAGGCGACGACGATGGGCATTGCGGTCGGCTTCACCGACTTCTTCATGATCGTGGCACTGACCATCAACCATTCCGGTCAGACGCTGGAAGCGATCGGCATCCTGATGGCGGGCTTCCTCACCATCAATCTCAGCCTGGCTGCCGTGTTCAACCGCATCAACAAGGCCATTGCCCTCAAGGGCAATCAACTGAGGGGGTGACAGATGGAAATGGTCGTTGTCGCGCCGCCTGCTCCTGGAGCACTCGAAGATCTGAGACGACGCTTTTTTGCGACGCCGCTGCAGGCCTTGTTGTCGCTGGTCTCCCTGGCGATCATGGTCCTGCTGGCCTGGAAGCTGCTCAACTGGGCGATCTTCTCGGCCGTGTTCACCACCAGCGGCGGGCCGGAGGCCTGCCAGGCGGCGGCGGGAGCCTGCTGGTCGGTCATTGCCGCCAGGTGGCGCATCATCCTGTTCGGACTCTATCCCTTCGAAGAGCAATGGCGCTCCGCGCTGGCCTGCGTCACCGTGGTGGCTATGACGGTGCTAAGCTGTATCCCGGCCTTCTGGACGGGGCGCCGGATCGCGCTGGTATGGGGAACCGGAACAGCCCTCTACTACGTGCTCATGAAAGGCGGTGTGCTCGGCCTGCCCTATGTCGGCGAGGAGGCCTGGGGTGGATTGGCGCTGACCCTCTTCATCTTCGTGACGACATGCCTGATCGGCTTCCCGCTGGCGATCTGCCTGGCCTTGCTGCGTCGGTCGGACCTGCCCTGGATTTCCAGGACCACCGGCCTCATCATCGATGGGGTTCGCTCGCTGCCGCTGATCTCGATCCTCTTCACATTCGCCATCGTTTTGCCGTTCGCGTTGCCGCAGTGGCTGGCTGGCGACAAGCTCTACCGGGTGATCCTGGGTTCCGCCCTGTTCTTCTCCGCCTATCAGGCCGAAATCGTCAGAGGCGGCATGCAGGGCGTCCCGAAGGGACAGGAAGAGGCCGCGATGGCGCTCGGCATGAGCTATTGGCAGCGCATCGGCCGCATCCTTCTGCCTCAGGCCATGCGCAACGCGTTGCCGGCGACGATCAACCAGTTCGTGGTCGCGTTCAAGGAGACCTCCCTGGTGGTGATCGTCGGCTTCTTCGAAATCCTGGCTTCCGGCAACGCCGCCTACGGAACCGGCGATTGGCGCTTCGCCTATGTCGAGGTCTATGCCTTCATTGCGCTGATCTATTTCGTCTTCGTCTTCAGCCTGTCCCGCTACGGCGCCTTCCTCGAACGGCGCATGTCGGTCGGCGAACGATAGGAGGGGCCCGCAAGTGAATTCGACGCAGTCATCCGGACCAGCGGTTCGCATCGAGAACCTGGACAAATACTATGGGTCGTTCCGCGCGCTGCGGAAGATAAATCTTTCCGTGGAACGCGGGGAAAAGATCGTCGTCTGCGGTCCCTCCGGCTCCGGCAAGTCCACCATGATCCGCTGCATCAACCGGCTGGAGCAGCACAATGGCGGCAAGATCACCGTGCTCGGCACCGAGCTCGACGACGATGTCGGCAACATCGACGGTATCAGGCGCGAGGTCGGCATGGTTTTCCAGCACTTCAATCTGTTTCCGCACATGACGGTGCTGGAGAACTGCATGATTGCTCCGATGATCGTCCGCAAGCGGCCGCGAGCGGAAGCCGAGGCAACCGCCCGGCGCTATCTGGAGAAGGTCCGCATTCCCGAGCAGGCGACGAAGTTTCCCGGTCAGCTCTCCGGCGGCCAGCAGCAGCGCGTCGCGATCGCGCGCGCGCTCTGCATGCAGCCGCAGATCATGCTGTTCGACGAGCCGACCTCGGCGCTCGACCCGGAAATGATCGCCGAGGTGCTGGATGTCATGGTCACGCTTGCCTCCGAAGGCATGACGATGATCTGCGTCACGCATGAGATGGGCTTTGCGCGCCGGGTCGCCGACAGGGTGATCTTCATGGACGGCGGCGAGATCGTCGAGGAAGCGCCGCCTGAGGAGTTCTTCACCTCTTGCCGTAACGAGCGCACCCGGCAATTCCTGTCGCAGGTCTTGGGTCATTGAGCCGGGTGCCGCCACTGTCTATACGCGGCGTGCCGCACATGTCAGGTATCTCAATGACCGACCCCGTCACCACGTTGCGCCAAATTCTCGGCCCGAAAGGCTGGCTTTCGGGCCCTGACGCCGAGCCCTACCAGCGCGACTGGCTCAACCGCTATGGCGTTCGGCCCCTTGGCGTCGCCCGGCCGTCGAATACCGCCGAGGTGGCCGCACTCGTCAAGGCGTGCCGCGAGGCAGGACTTGCCGTTGTACCGCAAGGTGGCAACACAGGCCTGTGCGGTGGCGCCGTGGCCCAGCAGCCCAACGCGGTGATCGTATCTCTTTCGCGCATGGCGGCAATCGGCGAGACGGATCCGGAGGGCGGATCGATCCTTGTCGAGGCTGGCGTCGTGCTCGCCACGCTGCACGAGGCGCTCGAGCCGCATGGCCTGATGTTCCCAATGCATCTCGGCGCCGAAGGCAGCGCCAGGATCGGCGGCCTGATCGGCACCAATGCCGGTGGCAGCCAGGCGTTTCGCTTCGGCATGATGCAGGATCTTGTGCTGGGCCTCGAAGTCGTGACTCCGGACGGCGCGATATGGGACGGCCTTCGCGCGGTGCAGAAGGACAATGCAGGCTACCAGTTGCGCAAGCTTTACTGCGGCGCCGAAGGCACGCTGGGCGTCGTGACGCGCGCGGTGCTGCGGCTCTATCCCGCACCTAAGCAGCAGGCGAGCGCGCTTCTGGTCATGTCCGACTTCGCCGCCGCCGTTTCGTTCGGCGCCTTCCTGCGCGGCGAGGCCGGCGAGTTCCTTGCCGGGCTCGAATTCTTCTCCGATGTCGGCCTGGCGCTGGCGCTCAAGCATCTGCCCGACCTCGCCTACCAACTGGAGACGCGGGGCGACGTCTATCTGCTCGTCGAACTCGCGTCGGGGTCGACGCGGGTCCCGCTGGACGAGATCCTGAATTCGGCGCTGGAATGGGGCATGGAGCAAGGCATGGTGGTAGATGGCGCGCTGGCCTCTTCAGGCGCGCAGCGGGCGCAGTTCTGGCGGCTGCGCGAGGAACAACCGGAAGCACAACGTCTGGAGGGCGAGCAGTTGAAGCATGACATCTCGGTGCCGCCGGGCGCCATCGCCCGTTTCATCGAGGCCGGCGCCAAAGTCTGCAACGACATTCTGCCTGGTGTGCGGATCAATCCGTTCGGGCACCTCGGCGACGGCAACATCCACTACAATCTGTCTCCTCCGGAGGCTCGCACCGACTTCGACGGCAAGGCCGTGGAGTTCGCCGAAGCGCTGTCATCGCTTGCCACGGAAATGGGCGGCAGCTTCGCGGCGGAGCATGGACTTGGCCGCGCCAAGATCGGCATGGCCGATCGCAACCGAAGCGCAGTGGAGCGGGACCTCATGGCGCGGTTGAAGGGCGCGCTTGATCCAAAGGGGACGATGAACCCCGGTGTGCTGGTGCGCTCGCCACTATAAAGAAAAACTTTCGAATGGATCGCATTTCTTGATTTCGCCGCGATCCACCAGAGTGCAGGAATAAATCCGAAAAGGCAGGCTCGGTCCGCTTGCAGCAAGTTCCAAGAGGATTTCGAAGCATGGTCCGCAATGGCGGTCACCTTCTTGTCGAGTGCCTGATTGCGCTGGGCGCGACCAAGAGCTTCGGCGTTCCCGGCGAAAGCTATCTGGCCGTCCTCGACGCGCTTCACGACACCCATGGCAAGTTGGATTACGTGCTCTGCCGCAACGAGGGCGGCGCGTCGTTCATGGCCTCGGCTTATGGCAAGCTGACCGGCACGCCGGGTATCTGCTTCGTGACGCGCGGCCCGGGCGTGACCAATGCCAGCATCGGCGTCCATACGGCCATGCAGGACAGTTCGCCGATGATCCTGTTCGTCGGCCAGGTCGGAACCGACATGAAAGGCCGCGAGGCGTTCCAGGAAATCGACTACCGGGCGGTCTATGGAACCGTCGCCAAATGGGCGGTCGAGATCGACGACGTCGAGCGCCTCCCCGAGATCGTGGCGCGGGCCTGGACGACGGCCCTGACCGGACGGCCCGGCCCCGTCGTTGTCGCGCTGCCGGAAGACATGCTGACCACCCTGACCGAAGCCGCGCCGCTCAACGGGCCGGCAGCAATCTTCGAGCCGGCGCCGTCACAGGACGCGATTGCATCCGTGCTCGAGTTGCTGGCATCGGCCGAGCGGCCGGTCCTGCTCATGGGCGGCGCCAACTGGACGGCGGACGGACGTGCCGCGCTCCAGGCCTTAGCCGAAGCCTCTGACATTCCTGTCGTCGCGGCCTTCCGCTACCAGGACCAGTTCGACAACCACTCGCCGGTCTTCGTCGGCGAGGCCGGCGTCGGTATGGTGCCGCATGTGAAGAACCTCATCCGCGATGCCGACGTGATCCTGGCGGTCAATGTCCGCTTCGGTGAGATGACGACGGACGGCTACACGCTGCTTTCCGTGCCCGTACCGCGCCAGAAGCTGATCCATGTCCACGGTTCCGATCGCGAGATCGGCAAGATCTATGTGCCGGCGGTCGGCATTCACGCCGGGCCGAACGCCTTCGCCAAGGCGCTCACCCCAATCAAAGGCACCTGGGCCGACTGGCGCGCTGCAGCGCGCAAGGCCTATGAAGGCACCTTCGCCGCGCCCGTGCAGCCCGGTCCTGTCGACATGGTCGCGGTCAGCGCCTGGCTGCGCGAGACCGTGCCGGCCGACGTCATCCTCACCAACGGCGCCGGCAATTTCACGGTATGGCCGAACAAGTTTTTCAAGTTCGGGCCGCAAGCCCGTCTGCTCGCGCCACAATCCGGCGCCATGGGGTATGGCCTGCCGGCAGCGATCGCCGCCAAGGTGGCCTACCCTCGGCGCACGGTCGTCTGCTTCGCCGGCGACGGCGACTTCCAGATGAATTGCCAGGAACTCGGCACCGCCATGCAGGCGGGCGCACAGCCCATCGTGCTGATCGTCAACAACGGCATCTATGGCACGATCCGTGCCCATCAGGAGCGCAACTATCCGGCCCGCGTCTCGGGAACCACGATCGAGAACCCTGACTTCGTGGCGCTGGCAAAGGCTTACGGTTTTCACGCCGAGCGGGTCGAAGCCACGCAGGATTTCGCGGCGGCGTTCGAGCGAGCGCTGCAGTCCGGGACAGGCGCCGTCCTCGACATCGCAGTCTCGCCTGAAGCGCTCACGCCCCGGCAGACCCTCTCCCAGATGCGCGACGCCGCGCTCGCTTCCCAGAAGGCCAAGGCATGACCTCCAGAACTGACGACATCCGCCTCGGCGCGGACATCGGCGGCACCTTCACCGACATCGCCCTCGACGTCAGGGGGACGATGTTCTCGACCAAGGTGCTGACCAACTACGCGGCTCCCGAGCAGGCGATCCTCGACGGCATCGCCGTCGTCGTCCGCGATGCCGGCATCTTGCCCGCCGAAATCGGCATCATCATCCACGGCACGACGCTCGCAACCAACGCGCTCATCGAGCGGCGCGGCGCCAAGACCGCGCTGGTCACGACGGAAGGGTTCCGCGACGTGATCGAGATGCGGACGGAAAACCGCTTCGAGCAATATGACCTCAGCCTGCAACTGCCGACGCCGCTCATCCCGCGCGAGGATCGTTTCACGGTCAAAGGCCGCATCGGCGCCGAAGGCCAGGAGTTGCAGCCGCTCGACGAAGCCGCTCTTGAAGAGATCGCTGACAAGATTGCCGCCGGCGGCTTCGGCTCGGTGGCGATCGGCTTCATCCATGCCTACGCCAACGCGGAGCACGAGCGCCGCGCCCGCGAGATCCTCTCCACGAAGCTCGGCATTCCGATCTCGATTAGCGCGGAAGTCTCGCCACAGATGCGCGAGTTCGAACGCTTCAACACCGTCTGCGCCAACGCCTATGTGCGCCCGCAGATGGCCGACTATCTGGCGCGCCTGCAGACACGACTGAAGGAGATGGGCGCCGAATGCCCGGTCTTCATGATCCATTCGGGCGGCGGGCTGATCTCGGTGGAGACAGCTTCGGAGTTCCCGGTGCGGTTGGTCGAGTCCGGCCCGGCTGGCGGCGCCATCTTCGCCGCCGATATTGCCCGGCGTTTCGGCCTGGAAAAGGTCGTTTCCTACGACATGGGCGGCACGACCGCAAAAATCTGCCTGATCGAGGACTATGCGCCGCGCACGGCCAGAACCTTCGAAGTGGCGCGCACCTACCGCTTCTCGAAAGGCTCCGGCATGTCGATCTCCATCCCGGTGATCGAGATGATCGAGATCGGCGCCGGCGGCGGCTCCATCGCTTGGGTCGACGCCATGGGCCGTATACAGACCGGGCCCGAAAGCGCCGGATCGGAACCGGGCCCGGCCTGCTACGGCCGCGGCGGCAAGCGCCCGGCGATCACCGATGCCGACCTGGCGCTCGGCAAGCTCGATCCCGACAATTTCGCCGGCGGCGCAATCAAGCTGGACACCACTGCGTCCGAGCAGGCCATCCTGCGCGACGTCGGCGAGCGCCTGTCGCTCGATGCCATGTCGACGGCCTTCGGCATCTGCGAGGTGGTGGACGAAAACATGGCGAACGCGGCACGCGTCCATGCCGTCGAGAGCGGCAAGAACATTTCCGACAATCTGATGATCGCGTTCGGCGGCGCGGCCCCGCTTCACGCCGCAAGGCTCTGCGAGAAGCTCAGCATCGACCAGTGCATCGTTCCCCGGGGCGCGGGTGTCGGCTCGGCGATCGGCTTCCTGAAAGCGCCGTTCGGCTATGAGGCGCTGGCGTCGAAACTGACGCGCCTGTCGCGGTTCAAGCCGGCCGAGGTCAACGCGTTGCTTGCTGACCTCAAGGCCTCCGCCGAAGGCTTCGTGCGCAGCGGCGCCAGCGGCAGGATCGTCTGCGAGATCACCGCCTTCATGCGCTATGCCGGCCAGGGCTGGGAAATTCCCGTGCCGCTGGCGGACGAGCCGTTCGGCGACGATGCGGTCGCAAGGCTCAAGGACCGGTTCGAGGAGAACTACCAGCGCTTCTTCGGCCGCGCCATCGAAGGGCTCGACGGGTTGGAGATCGAGATCGTCACTTGGTCGGTCAAGGCGACGGATGTCCGGCCCGCCGTCACCAAGCATGAACTGGCCACCGGCAAAAAAACCAAACAACCAACGACGACGCGCGCGGTCTTCGATCCGGTCAGCGGCGCGCCGCGCAGCTACGGCATTGTCGAGCGCGACACACTTTGCACCGGCGACCGCGTGGCCGGCCCGGCAGTGATCGTCGAGCGTGAGACCTCGACCGTCGTCACCACCAGCTTCGACGCCGTCATCCAGAGCGACGGCGCAATCCTTCTGACCCGCAAAGGCAGCCAGGCATGAGCGACCCAGGCACGAACAGCATTGGCGAAATCCGCATGCAGGTCATGTGGAACCGATTGATCTCGGTGGTCGAGGAGCAGGCGCTCACCTTGCTGCGCACCGCCTTCTCGACCTCGGTGCGCGAATCCGGAGATCTGTCGGCCGGCGTGTTCGACCCGCGCGGCCAGATGCTGGCGCAGGCCGTGACCGGCACGCCCGGCCACGTCAACACCATGGCCGAGGCCGTGCTGCATTTCATGAACGAAATCCCGCGCGAGGACATGTTCGAGGGCGACACCTATGTCACCAACGATCCCTGGCAGGGCACGGGCCATCTGCACGACATCACCATGGTGTCGCCGTCGTTCCTCAACGGCAAACTGGTGGCGTTCTTCGCCTGCACGGCGCATGTCGTGGATGTCGGCGGGCGCGGTTTCGGCGCCGACGGCAAGTCGGTCTATGAGGAAGGCATCCAGATTCCGATCATGAAGTTCGCGGAGAAGGGCAAGATCAATCTCGACCTGGTCAGGATCCTGCGCGCCAATGTCCGGGAGCCGAACCAGGTCGTCGGTGATTTCTACTCGCTCGCCGCCTGCAACGAAGTCGGCCACCGCCGCCTCGTCGACATGATGAAGGAGATCGGCCTGACCTCGCTCGACGGGCTCGGCGAGTTCATCTTCTCGCGCACCCGCGACGCCATGCTCGAACGCATCAAGGCGCTGCCCAAGGGCAGCTGGTCGAACGAGCTGGTGACCGACGGTTACGACGAGCCGGTCAGGCTCGCGGCCACGGTTTCGGTCCGCGACGACCATGTCGAAGTCGATTTCACCGGCACCGATCCGATGAGCCGCTGGGGCATCAACTGCCCTATCATCTACAGCAAGGCCTATGCCTGTTACGCGCTGAAATGCGTCGTGGCGCCGGACATTCCCAACAACGCCGCCTCGCTTGCCTTCTTCACCGTGTCCTCTCCGGTCAACATCCTGAACGCCGTGCGGCCGGCGCCGGTGGCGCTGAGACACATCTTCGGCCACATGGTTCCCGATCTCGTGCTCGGCGCGATCTCTCAGGCTTTGCCGGGCAAGATCCTCGCCGAGGGCGCAGGCGCTCTGTGGAACATCCACATCTCGGTTCGCCCGGTCGCGGGCAGCTCGGGCCGCCGCGCCGAGGTGCTGATGTTCAACTCCGGCGGCATGGGTGCACGCCCCGGGCTCGACGGCTTGTCGGCGACGGCCTTTCCGTCAGGCGTGCACACGATGCCGATCGAGGCGACGGAGCACACCGGGCCGATCGTCATCTGGCGCAAGGAACTGCGCCCGGACTCAGGCGGCGACGGCGAATTCCGCGGCGGCCTGGGGCAGATCATCGAGATCGCAGCAATCGAGGGACACGAGTTCGACTTCTCGGCCATGTTCGACCGCGTCAACCATCCACCGCGGGGACGCAATGGCGGCAAGCCCGGCATCGCCGGCGTGGTCAAGCTCGATGACGGCACGAAGATGCGACCGAAGGGCTGGCAGCATGTGCCGGCCGGGCGTCGGCTGATCCTCGAACTGCCGGGCGGTGGCGGCTATGGCGATCCGTTGAAGCGCAGCGCCGCCGCGCAGGCCGACGACCGATCCAAAGGATACATCTCGGAGAACGACAGATGAGTTATCTTGCCTCGCGCTTGTCGGTGGTGAAGCCTTCGGCCTCAATGGCGGCATCGCAGGCCGCCAAGGCGTTGCGCGCCAAGGGGGTCGACGTGATCGACCTCGGGCTCGGCGAGCCCGATTTCCCGACCCCGCTTCACATCATCGATGCCGCCCATTTCGCCGCGAAAGCGGGACAGACGCTCTACACCGCTTCGGCGGGCACGCTTGAGGTGCGTGAGGCGGTGGCCGGCAAGTTCCGGCGCGAGAACGGACTCGACTATGTGGCCGACGATATCGTTGTCGCCAACGGCGCCAAGCAGATCATCTTCAACGCGCTGATGGCGACGCTGGAGAGCGGCGACGAGGCGATCCTGCCGGCCCCCTACTTCGTTTCCTATCCGGAGATGGTGAAGCTGCTCGGCGGCACCCCGGTCGTCGTCGAATGCCCGGAAACCACCGGTTTCCGATTAACGCCGGCGCTGCTGGAAAAAGCGATCACGCCAAGGACAAAGTGGCTTTTCCTCAACATGCCCGGGAACCCGTCTGGCGCGGTCTATTCCGAGGCCGATCTCAAGGCACTAGGCACTGTGCTGGCGAAGCATCCGCAGGTGCTGATCCTCTCCGACGAGATCTACGAGCACATTCTCTTCGACGGACGCGAATTCGTGTCCTTCGGCAAGGCCTGTCCCGGGCTCAAGGACCGGACATTGATTGTCAATGGCGTGTCGAAATCCTATGCCATGACCGGCTGGCGCGTCGGCTATGCGGCCGGACCGGCGCCGCTCATCAAAGCGATGTCGACGATCCAAAGCCAGTCCTGCACGTCGGTGTGCTCGATCGCCCAGGCAGCGACCGTCGCGGCGCTCAACGGCCCGCAGGACGAGGTGGCGCGTTTCCGCCAAGCCTTCGAGGCGCGCCGCGACCTGGTCGTCGACGGCATCCGCAAGATCAACGACCTGACGCTGTCGCCGCCGGACGGCGCTTTCTACGCCTATATCGGCTGCGCCAGCCTGATCGGCCGCAAGACGCGCAAGGGCGCCGTGCTGGAGGATGATGCGACCGTGGCAAACTATCTTCTGAACGAAGGCCGGGTGGCGTCGGTGCCCGGCGTCGCCTATGGACTGTCACCCTATTTCCGCATCTCGACCGCGACCAGCGAAGAGGTGCTGACCGAGGCGATCGCGCGGATCAACGCCGCCGTCGCGCAAGTGGAGTAGAGAATGCCGCATTACGAACGTATCCTGATCACCGGCGCCGCCGGCCGCCTCGGCTCGGTGTTGCGCAAGGGGCTGGTCCCGCTGGCAAAGACAATTCGAGTGGCGGGGCGTGAACCGTTCTCCGATCTCGCGCCGCACGAGGAAGAAGCGGTGTTCGATCTCGCCGACATGGAGGCGACGATCGCGGCGACCAAGGACTGCGACGCGATCGTGCATTTCGGCGGCGCGCCGCTCGAATGTGAGTGGCAAAAAATCCTCGATTCCAGCATCCGCGGCTCCTACCACATCTATGAAGGCGCGCGGAAACACGGCGTGAAGCGCGTCGTCTATGCGTCCTCCGTGCATGCCATCGGCTATCACGAGATCGAGGCGCATATCGGCGTCGACGCGCCGGTGCGCCCCGACAGCCTCTATGGGGTGTCGAAGAATTTCGTCGAGAGCCTCAGCCGGCTCTATTGGGACAAGTTCGGCATCGAGACCGTGTGCCTGCGCATCTTCTCGTCCTTCCCGGAACCCGCCGACCGCCGCATGCTGTGGTCCTATCTCTCCTTCGCCGACTGCGTGCGTCTGGTCGAGGCATCGTTGACCGCGCCACGCGTCGGCCACACGATCTCGTTCGGCGTCTCCAACAACAAGCTGAAGATGGTCGACAACAGCGGCGCGGACCATTTGGGATTCGTCGCGCATGACAGTGCAGAGCCATTCCGCGCCGCCGTCGAGGCGAAGACGCCCGTTCCCGACCCGACCAAGCCGTCGGTGAAATATCTCGGCGGCTGGTTCTGCGAACTTGGGCACCCCGACGACAAGCCGGCGTGACGATCAGGTTTGAGCTTATACGTTCAGTAACTTCGTGATCGTCCAGAAGTCTGCTTTCAAGCCGCCGCATGTGTGGCTGAACGGCCGGTATGCGGCACAAAGCGGCCGTCACTCACTGCGCGCTGCAGGGCGAAGAGTCCCGCGCAGGTTCCGATTGGAACCAGCCCGCCGACTGCATCGGCCTCCTGCCGCCCGAACCCGTCTAGGAACCGAGATTAGAGGAGTATGTCCCAAGCCGTCGGTCTCATAAGCTCTTGATCACCGAAGCAGCGACCTCGAACAATCGAGAGGGCTCCGCCCCGCGCGACACTACGTCGGCCGCAGAATTGCAAGTAGGCTGGTCGGGGGACCGATGTCCCGCCTTGCGGTTCGGCTCGGATCGCGCCGTGCGAGGCTGCAAACACGAGCGGTACGGGATACAATCACCGGAGCGAATGCGTCCCCGGGATGGCTCAAATGTCCTCCGTCGATTCTCTCGCCGCGAGATTATTGTCGGCGACATTGATGTTCGATCGGGCGTCGTTGCTGGCGCTCGAGGCTTTGGCTGCCGAGTCCGACCGTCGAGTCCTAAGGCGCGGTGAGGTCCTGGTTCGCGAAGGCGATCCATCGGACAGGTTCTTCGTCGTGCTGTCCGGTCGCTTTACGGTACACAAAGGAGATCCGATTGGCTCGGTCGCCGAGATCGCACAGGGCGAACTAGTCGGCGAAATTGGTTTCTTTGCTGGGCTGCCCCGTACGGCCACGGTCCTTGCAGCGCGCGATTCGATCGTCCTTGAAATCAGTCGTAATCATTTCGAGAAGGCGGCCGAGGCTTTGCCGAACCTGAGAGAGGCGGTCACAATATCTCTGGCGCGCCGGTTCGCCACGCAATCTCCGATTTTGTCCCGTCTCCAGAAACCTGCCAAGATCCGAACGCTTGCCATCATTGCAGCCGGCGGAAGTCGCATCTCACCGGTTTTCATCGGGCACCTACAGCAAGAGTTCGGTGCGGTCACGCGCGCTCAGTTCGTTTCCCGGCTTGACGTCCACGCGAAGTTCGCAGGTCGTCCGATCGACGACCAGCCGGTCCTTAACTGGTTGAACGAACTGGAGGCGCAAGCTGACTTCGTTGTCTACGTCGCCGATGAAGAGCCTAATGAATGGACACGAGTCTGCATTCGCCAGGCCGATACCGTCCTGTTGCTAGCGAACGCGTCCTCCTCGCCTCGCTTGAACACGTCCGAGGAATTGGCGCTATCGGTCCATCCACCATCGACCGGTCGGCTTGTCCTAATTCACGACAATCGCTCGGCTGCGGTCTCCGGCACCTCTGCGTGGCTCGATGAGCGTCCCCATGTCGGCCAGCATCATCATGTTGCGCTGGAGGACGGGGCTGATATCCAGCGCCTGGTCCGATTTATTTCCTGCAAGGCACGTGGCTTCGTGGCGGCGGGGGGTGGGTCCCTGGGCAGCGCCCATCTGGGCGTCTACAAGGCCTTCGTCGAGGCGGGCGGGCGCTTCGACTATCTCGGCGGGACGAGTTCCGGAGCGGCCATGATGGCCGGCTTCGCAAGAGGGTTGGACGCAGAGCAGATCGACCGCGGCACGCATAACATATTTGTCAAGAGTCGGGCGTTTCGGCGCCCCACCTTGCCGCGTTTCGCGCTTCTAGACCACAAAGCCTTCGATCGAGCCCTTCGGGAGGAATACGGCGATGTTCTGATCGAAGATCTTTGGCTTCCGTTCTTTGCGCTTTCGACCAATCTGAGCAGCCGTCAGCCCCATCTCCACCGGCGTGGAAAACTCTGGCAAGCCGTTCGGGCATCCGGCTCGCTCCCGGGTGTCCTGCCGCCGTTCTTTACGGCTGACGGCGATATGCTGGTGGACGGCGCCATCATGAACAATTTGCCGCTGGAACAGATGAGGGAACTCAAGACAGGCCCCAATGTCATTGTGAGCTTTGGGTCCAGTGGACCGCAAAAATACCACATCGACTATGACCGCATCCCCGGCAGATCGGAAATGGCGGTCGCCCTGCTGAATCCTTTCGGCCGGGCCCGCTTGCCGCAGCTTCCGAGCATGCTTCAGGTTATTGCCGCGAGTATGCTGGCACACGGGCCGCAGGACATTGCCGTCGGCGACGAGGATGTCTTGGTCTGTCCGCAGGTTTCGGGCACAGTCGGCTTCATGGATTGGAGTCGGCATTCCGAGTTGTTTTCGGACGCCTACGACCGCACGGCGCAATGGATCGAGGAACGTCTCCGCCAGAACGACCCAGGGCTCCGGGCGGTGCTCGGTAACGGACATACTTAGCGCATCACAGCGCGTACCGGCAGCCCGAACATCAAAAGTGCGGCGATGAGCAATGCACGGCAAGGGAGGCAGGTTCGTCAGGGTGGAAACCGGAACTTCGATGCGAACCCAACAGAGAGCTCGCCGGCTGTTCTACGCGCTCAGTCCTCGGACAAGCCGGCCAGAGAACTATCAGAAGCGGCGCGGGATCACGGGACGTCGCCTGGCCGGACGTGACGCGCAAGGAGACGGCATCTTTGCAACCGCGACGATCACTCCGGCAGGCCGGAGATGCTCGGCGCCTCGACGTAACGCTCAGCCCGGCTGCGGTTAGGATTAAGCTACCGCAGAGTTTAAGCTGTACTGTCGGCGAGCTTTCTCATCCTGCCCCCGCTCTCCCTTTCGCAAGTGCACTGCGGTACTGCGTCCGGTACAGCATCCCATGGCACCCAACACGTGGCCCTTGGGAGTGCGTGCTGGGATCAACCCATGCAGCGACGGTACTGATTGCCGGAAGGTTCGTCGGTCGTGACTCATATGTCCATGAATCCAGTTGCGCTTTACCCCAATGGGCCGCGACGGAATGCTGATGGTTTCAATGGATCACCCTTAAATTGTCTGTTGAAGGATCCGAATTGCTCGAAGGACGCCGCGCTCGCCTCGCGCTGTTTGCGCAAGCATCATTTCGCGGCTTGACCAGCCAAGCGGTTGGGATGCCTAAGATGCGTCGGCGTGATGCCCACATGCTGGCGGAACACCCGGCTGAAATGCCCGGCATTTTCAAAGCCGCATCTGTAGGCGATGTCCCCTATTTGCAGGTCGCTCCCTTCCAGCAGCGACTTTGCATAATGCACCCGCAGTGCCAGATAGGCGGCCATTGGGCTGGTGCCCAGTTCGGTCGCGAAAAGGCGCTCAAGCTGGCGCCGCGAGCAATTCAGGCGGCTTGCGATCTCGGTGACCGACACCTTCTCCTGGAGATTGCTTTCCATCAGCAGCAAGGCCCGCTTCACCGCGCGGCTCGCGGCCTCGGGAAACAGGTCGCCGACGGGCTGCACGTCCCTGACGTTGCGGATCCGATCCAGCACCAGGATCTTGGCGGCTTTTTCCGCCGCCTTCTGGCCGATGAATTGCGACACGAAATAGCCGGCGAGGTCGGCAGCACCTGTGCCTCCGGCGCATGTCGCGCGGCCGCGGTCGACGGAAAACAGGCTGTCGGCATGCGCGTTCACCTCGGGAAACTCGGCGCGAAAGTCCTTGATGTGGAACCAGCTGACGGCAGCGCTGTAGCCGTCCAGCAAGCCATAGCGCGCGAGCACGAAGCTTCCCGTGCAAAGTGCGGTTATGGGCACACCCTTCTCGACGGCCCGCAAAAGGAATGCCTCCTTTTCCGAACTGAGATTGCGGTTCGTGTCGAGCAGTCCACCGACCACAACGATGTTGTCGAAATCCTCCGGATTGCTTATCGCCTTCGTCGGCAGCAGTTCGACGCCACAGCTCGCGCGAATCGGCAGGCCGCGCTCGCCGACGATCTGCCAGTCGAATTCCACCCTGCGGCTGCGGTCGCCTTCATCGCCCGCCAGGCGCAGCGTATCGATGAAGAGCGAAAGCGGCGACAGGGTGAAATCGCGGACCAGCAGAAACGCAAACTTCTTGGCCATTCGTTTTCGGGACCATCCCTTGCGTTATCCAAAGCTCATCGAGACGAAAATGCCTTTCCCTCTGGCGAGCTATCGATCATCCGCCTATATATTGTGTACCAAGAAAATACAATCTGTTGGCTCACCCGCGAGCCCATGAGACCGTTACAACAGTAGCAGCAGTGAGCGGACGTTAGAATCATTCCGAAGGTGCGCCATGAAGGGAAGCAAGGGCAATCTCTACGACGATCTGAAGCGTCGCATCCTGACCATGGAACTCGATCCTGACGAGGATCTGGATGAGGTGGCGCTGAGCGAGCGTTATGGCCTGTCGCGCACGCCGGTCAGGGAAATCTTCCGCCGACTGGAGGGCGAAGGCTACATCGAGATTCGTGCGAACAGGGGCGCCCGGGTCGTTCCGATGAACCACTCGACTCTTCGACAGTTCTTCCTGGTCGCTCCCATGGTCTACGCCGCCATCGGCCGGTTGGCGGTCCAGAACTTCAAACCTTCGCAGATGTCGGACCTGAAGGACACGCAGGAGCGTTTCCGCGCCGCGAGCAAGTCCGGCGACGCACTTTCCATGGTGGTCGAGAACAACAGATTTCATGAGATCATCGGCGAGATGTCTGGCAACGCCTACCTTCAGCCGAGCCTCGGCAGGTTGCTGATCGATCACGCCCGTATCGGCCACACCTTCTTTCGCCCCCGCAATGATGACATGCGTCGGCGTTTGGGGATCGCCGTCGAACACCATGACGGCTTCATCTCGGCCATTAGCGGTCACGATGAAGACGCCGTCGTCGACCTGGTGTTCGAGCATTGGGAACTGTCGCGCGAGACGATGGAAATGTTCATCGCGCCCCAAGGCTTGAAGGCGGATGCCCTGGTCGGCGAATCCTGACGGCATCGGCATTCCATTAAGATCGACCATTTACTCTGCCCCCGCGGTTGTTCATCTGCCCCGCTGGCCGGTACGGCCTTGCGACCGCCTCCCCCTTTTCGGCACTGGTTTCTCACGGCGCTCAGGCGCAAGCGGCTCTTTCTGCTCGCGCTGAGGCTTTGCCGGCGACAGCTTTTGTCGTGTTTTCGGCCCGAACGACGCGCCGGCTCACGTTCTTCAGGCAGCAGTGTGTTATCCAATTATAAAAATTGTGTACGCAAATAATACAATTCGTTGACTCCGGCACGCCGGTATGCGATTTTGCGCGCCATTAAAGCGATCGACCGGTTTCGGGCGCTGAGGATTCTCGCAGGAGAGTTCGCAGAGGCTTTTCTGTGGCCGAAAGACGCGTCGATTGAAAACGGCTCCTCCATCGATGGAGAATTGTCCTGTCCGATTTCGCTTTCTCAGGCCTGACTCTGGCGATCACCACGCCCTTCGACGCGCAGGGCCGCATCGATTTCGGCAGGCTTGAGCAAAACATCGAGCGCTATATCGCAGCCGGCATCAGGGGCTTCGTTCTGAGTTCCGGAACGGGCATGCACGTCTACCTGTCGGCGGACGAGTCGAGGTCTCTGGTCGAGAGAGGCGCCAAGATCATCAACGGGCGCGCGAAGATCATCGTTCAGACCTCCGCGCTGCTCGCCGACGACGTTGTCGAGCGGACACGCCACGCCAAGGATTGCGGCGCCCATGGAGTCATGGTGCTGCCGCCCTTCTTCGAAGGCCCGACGGATGACCAGGGCATAATCGACTTCTACGCCGAGGCCGCAAAAGGCGGACTGCCGATCATTGGCTACAATGTGCCCCAGGCAGTGGGCGTTGCAATCACACCATCGCTGCTGAGGGAATTGTGCGCAATTCCCGGCTTCTGCACGGTCAAGGATAGCGGCGGCGATCTCGGCAAGCAGGCATCGCTCATTCCCACCGGCCTTCCGGTCATGAATGGCGCGGACCATCTGGCGGCCTACGCGCTCTACGCAGGATGCAGCGGCCTCATATGGGGCGGTGCGAATTTTGCGCCCAAGACGGCTTTGGCTCTGGTCGACGCGGCGGCCGCAAAAAATTGGGCTGAAGTGCGTGAGATCTGGGCGTCGCTCGAGCCGGTCATGTCCCTCCTTTGGGGGGGCGACTACGTGCAGTCGGTCTATGCCGCGGCCGAGTTGATCGGCTATGGCGCTGGAAGCCCCCGCAAGCCTTTGCGCGCGCTGCCCGCCGACAGAATAGCGGCTCTGCGACAGGCGCTCGGAACCCTCGTCGAGCGCGAGGCCGCCTGATGGTGAGCCGGACGGCCAAAGTCTTCGCAAGCTGCCGTCTCCCAAGGTCCGGTTTGCGAATGGAGGGAGGGCAAGGAGTGATGCCTCGTATCCGAAGCAGTTTCGCCGGACAGCGTGGGTTCGGTGCCGGTCTGTCAGACAGCCACGCGTAAAATGAGGAGAACACAATGAGAAAAATCCTATTTCCCGCCGTTGCCCTCGGGGCTCTGCTGAGCGCCGGTGCCGCGCAGGCGGCCTGCGGCGACGTTACATTGGCGGTCTTCAGCTGGCAGTCGGCCGAGGCCATGTCCAATGTCGACCAATTCATCCTGAAGAACGGCTATGGCTGCAACGCCACGACCGTTGCGGGCGACACCGTACCGACGATCACCGCGATGATCGAGAAGGGCCAGCCGGACATTTCGTCGGAATCGACGCCAAGCCTGCTTGGCGACGTCTATAAGAAGGGCGCCGCCGAGGGGCGGATCAGCCAGATCGGGACGGCTATCAGCGACGGACAGGTTTCCGGCTGGTACATTCCCAAATATGTCGCGGATGCGCATCCTGATATCAAGACCGTCGACGACGCCATGAAGCATCCGGAACTGTTTCCGGCTCCGGAAGACCCCTCGAAAGGCGGTGTTATCCAGGGGCCCCAGGGCTGGGGCGACACGGTCGTGACGGCGCAGCTCTACAAGGCCATCGACGGTGACAAGAAGGGCTTCACGCTGGTCCCGACCGGCTCGGCGGCAGCGCTCGATGGCGTTATCTCCAAGGCCTATGAACAGAAGCAGGGACTTCTCGCCCAATATTGGGCGCCGACATCGCTCCTGGTGAAATATCCGATGGTGCGCCTCGAAATGGCTCACGACGACGCCGAGTGGGCGCGCTGCACGTCGAAGCAGGACTGCCCCGATCCGAAGCCGAACTACTGGAAGCCGGCTGAAATGGTGACGCTGGCCAGCAGCAAGTTCCTGGCCCGTGACGACGTTGGGCCGGTCAAGGACTATCTCGCCAAGCGCAGCTGGACCCAGGCCGAAGTCGGCAAGGTGATGCTGTGGATGACCGACAACCAGGCCAACGGCGAGGACGGCGCGAAGTGGTTCATCAAGAAGATGCCGGACGTCTGGACCAAGTGGGTTCCGGCTGACGTCGCCGAAAAGGTCAAGGCCGCGCTCTAAAATCCGGCTACCGGGCAAGTGGGGGCTTTGAGGGCACTCAAGGCCTCCACCAGGCGGCTCGGTCTGCCGGCGTAGCCTGTATTCCCTGCTCTCGGCCCATGGCCGGCAATGTGCAGCCAAATGGCGCACTCACGATAGGGCATTGTGAAATGGATTGGCTTTTCAAATTCCCTCAACTCGATCCTGAGTTCCTGCTCGCGGTCAAGCGGGCCATCGACGGCGCGCTCAAAGCGCTGACGCGCGGCCACGGTCAATCGATCGAGGATTTCTTCTATCCGCTGCAGCGCGTTCTCATCTTCTTCGAAAACACCATCTCGAACGCGCCTTGGCCGCTGGTCGTGATCGCAATTGCGGTCATCGCCTGGTTTGCGGCACGGCGCTGGGCGGTGGTCGCAGCGGTCGTCGGAACCCTCATCGCCATCGGTCTCCTTGGCCTGTGGCAAGATGCGATGAAGACGATTTCGCTTGTCTTCACCTCGACCCTCTTCGCCATCGCCATCGGCATCCCGCTCGGCATCCTGATGAACCGCTACAAGCGCGTCGGCGGGGTCATGCAGACGGTGCTCGACGTCATGCAGACGATGCCGCCCTTCGTCTATCTCATTCCGGTCGTCATGCTGCTCGGCATCGGCCGGGTGCCGGGGTTCATCGCGGTGGTGATCTACGCCATCCCGCCTATCATCCGCCTCACCGACCTCGGCATCCGCCTGGTCGACAAGGAGGTCCTGGAGGCCGCCGACGCCTATGGCTGCTCGCGCTCGCAAAAGCTCTGGAAAGTGCAGATCCCGCTCGCCATGCCGACAATCATGGCCGGCATCAACCAGACGATCATGATGGCGCTCGGCATGGTGGTCATCGCCTCGATGATCGGCGTGCAGGGGCTCGGCCTCAACGTCCTGCAGGCCATCGCCAATCAGTATTTCACGCAAGGCATCTTCAACGGTTTTGCCATCGTCGGCATCGCGATCATCTTCGACCGCATCAGCCAGGCCTATGGCCACCGCCTGCAGAAGCACCGGGGTGCAGCACATGACTAGCAACAACGCATCGATCGAAATCCGCGACCTCTACAAGATATTCGGCAAGTCGCCGGAGAAATATGTCGAGGCGGTCCGCGGCGGCATGACCAAGGCCGAATTGTCAAAGGCGCACGGGCAAATCCTGGGTTTGAACAACATCAACATCTCCATGCCGGCCGGCAAGATCCAGGTCGTCATGGGTCTGTCGGGCTCGGGCAAGTCGACGCTGATCCGGCACATCAACCGCCTCATCGAGCCGACATCCGGCTCGATCATGATCGACGGTCGCGACGTTTTGGAAATGTCGGAGCTGGAGCTGCGGGAATTCCGCCGCAACCACACGGCGATGGTGTTCCAGCGGTTTGGCCTCTTGCCGCACCGGACCGTCATCGACAACGTCACATTCGGGCTGGAGGTGCGCGGCGTCGAAGCGGCCAAGAGCCGCGATACGGCCATGCGCTGGATCGATCGCGTCGGCCTTTCCGGCTTTGAGACGCGCTATCCGAACGAACTGTCCGGCGGCATGCAACAGCGCGTCGGGCTGGCGCGCGCGCTGAGCAACAATGCCTCGATCCTCTTGATGGACGAGGCCTACTCGGCTCTCGATCCGCTGATCCGGACCGACATGCAGACCATGCTTCTCGAATTGCAGACCGAGTTGAAGAAGACCATCGTCTTCATCACCCACGATCTCGACGAGGCGCTGCGGCTCGGCGACCAGATCGTCATCATGCGCGACGGCTCGATCATCCAGCAGGGCAACAGCCAGGATATCCTTCTGCGTCCTGCCGATGATTACATCGAGCGGTTCGTCAAGGACGTCAATCGCGGCCGCTTCATCAAGGTCGATGCCGTCATGGAACCCCCGCCGCAATCTGACGGCAGATCGCTGCCGAGTCTGAAGTCCGGCTTGACGCTCGAGACCGCCGCCAAGGAACTGACGAACTCCAATTTTGACTCGGCCTATGTCACCGGCGACGGCGGCCAGCCGCTCGGACTGATTTCGCTGCGGCAGATCACGGCGGCTCTGTCATCCGGGTCAGCCGCGTGAGGTACGCAATTCCGTTCTCGGAAAGCGATGACGCGAGAGTTTGCAAAACGCCCTGTTCGGTCGAACAGCGTATCGATCGAAACCACTCCATCAACGGAGAACTGTCTTGAAATTCGAAGGCATCTATACACCGGCGATCACGCCGCTCGGCCCCGACGGGCGGATCGACAACGCCGCTTTCGCCGACGTTCTGGAGTCGCTCATCGAAGCCAAGGTGCACGGCATCATCGTCGGCGGATCGACCGGTGAATATTATGCCCAGAGCGCCCAGGAGCGCTTCGATCTCGGTGCCTTCGCCAAGAAGGTGATCGGCACGCGCATTCCGCTGATCATCGGCACGGGCGCCATCAGAACGGAAGATTCAGTCGAATACGCCAAGGCTGCGAAAGAGATCGGCGCCGACGCTATCCTCGTCTCCTCGCCGCCATACGCCCTGCCGACCGAGCGCGAGAATGCGGTTCACGCGCTCACCGTCGACCGCGCCGCGAACCTGCCGATCATGCTCTACAACTACCCTGCCCGCATGGGCGTGATGATGGGCGAGGAGTATTTCTCCCGAGTCGGCAAGTCGCGGAACGTCATCGCCATCAAGGAGAGTTCCGGCGACATGGGCAACCTGCACAGGCTTGCCCGTAAGTTCCCGCACATCTCGCTCTCCTGCGGCTGGGACGACCAGGCGCTGGAATTCTTCGCCTGGGGCGCCAGGAGCTGGGTCTGCGCCGGCTCGAACTTCCTGCCGCGCGAGCACGTCGCGCTCTACGAGGCCTGCGTGCTCGAGAAGAACTTCGACAAGGGCCGCGCCATCATGAGCGCGATGCTGCCGCTGATGGGCTTCCTCGAATGTGGAAAGTTCGTCCAGTCGATCAAGCATGGATGCGAGCTGATCGGCCTCAAGGCAGGCGGCGTGCGGGCGCCGCTGCGCCCTCTCAATTCAGAAGAAAAGCGAACCCTTCAGACCGTCGTCGCCACCTTGAAGCGCACGGTCGCCCAGATCACGTCGGGAGCAAACCAATGCATGAGCCTTTGACCGCCGCCGAATACAAGGCACTCGCCGCGGAGATTCAGTTCCCGACCAACGCCTTTGTTGACGGGGCATTCCGTCCGGCGCATTCCGGCAAGACATTCAAGACGACCAATCCGGCGACGGGCGAAGTGCTTGCCGAGATCGCGGCATGCGATTCAACGGATGTTGATTTCGCCGTGGCCAAGGCCAGGGAAGCCTTCGACGACGGCCGCTGGCAGCACCTCGCCCCCGGCGAGCGCAAGGCCGTGCTGCTGAAGTTCGCCAAGCTCCTGGAGCGCAACCGCCACGAGCTTGCGGTCATGGAGAGCCTCGACAGCGGCAAGCCGATCCGCGAATGCCAGACCGTTGACGTGCCGGACACAATCCATACCATCCGCTGGCACGCCGAACTCATCGACAAGCTCTACGACAACACGGCGCCTGTCGGCTCGAAGGCGCTGACCATGGTGGTGCGCGAGCCGGTCGGCGTCGTCGGCTGCGTCCTGCCGTGGAACTTTCCGCTCCTGATGCTGGCCTGGAAGATCGGCCCTGCGCTGGCGGCGGGATGCTCGGTCATCGTCAAGCCCGCCCAGGAAACCACTCTCACCACGCTTCGGGTCGCCGAGCTCGCTCACGAGGCCGGCATCCCGGCTGGTGTCTTGAATGTGGTGCCGGGCGGCGGCAAGGAGGTCGGCGAGCCGATCGGCCTGCATATGGGCGTCGACATGGTGGCGTTCACCGGATCGACGCCGACTGGCCGCCGCTTCCTGCGCTATGCGGCCGATTCCAATCTCAAGCGCGTCGTGCTGGAATGCGGCGGCAAGAACCCGGCGGTGGTCCTCGACGATGCCGAGGATCTCGATCTGGTCGCCGAGCAGGTTGTCAACGGCGCGTTCTGGAACATGGGCGAGAACTGCTCGGCCACCTCGCGTCTTATTGTCCAGGCCAGCATCAAGGACGAATTGCTGCAGCGGATCGGCGCCTATATGCGCGAGTGGAAGACCGGCGACCCGCTCGACCCGGAAAACCGCATCGGCGCGCTCGTCAGCAAGAGCCATTTCGACAAGGTGAAATCCTTTCTCGCCGATGCAAAAACCGAAAAGCTCGCTCTCGCCCATGGCGGCGGCACGCAAAAAGGCATCTATGTCGAACCGGCCGTCTTTGACGGTGTTGCGCCTTCGAGCCGCCTGTTCCAGGAAGAGATCTTCGGGCCGGTCCTTTCGGTCACGACATTCAATTCGATGGCCGAGGCCATCGCGCTCGCCAACGACACCAACTACGGCCTGACCGCGTCGGTCTATACGGGGAGCCTGCGCAAGGCGATCAAGCTTTCGCGTGAAATCCGCGCCGGCGTCGTCACCGTCAACTGCTTCGGCGAAGGCGACGCGACCACTCCGTTCGGCGGCTACAAAGAGTCCGGCTTCGGCGGGCGCGACAAATCGGTCTTCGCGCACGACAACTACTGCGAATTGAAGACGGTCTGGATCGACGTCTCGGATCGCTCGGTCGACGAGACGGTCAGATGAGCGACCTCGTCGTCAAGCGCCTTCCGGCGGAATCCGGAACCTCGGGCTGGGAGGCGATCAGCAAACGCAGCTTCCTGGTCCGCACGCTTGATGGCGACACCTCCGCCGACTGGCTGATCATCGGTGGCGGCTTCGCCGGCCTTTCGGCAGCGCGACGCCTCGCCCAGCTTCGACCCGGAGACAAGATCGTCCTCTTGGAAGCCGGAGAAATCGCCAAGGGTCCGGCTGGCCGGAACTCGGGCTACATGATCGATGTGCCGCACAATCTGTCGTCGGGCGAATACTCCGTCGCCGGTGAAGCCGAAACCAGGACAGAGATCGCGCAGAACCGTTCCGCGATCTCTTTCGCTGCCGACGCCGCGGCGGAGTACGGCATGTCCGCACGCACCTTCGATCCGTCGGGCAAGATCAATGCCGCAGCGACAGAGCGCGGCATGACGCTCAATGCCAACTATGGTCACTCTCTCAAGGCCATCGGTGAACAACACCGCTTCATCGATGCCGCCGGGATGCGGGAGTTGACCGGCTCGTCTTACTACCTGGGCGGCCTCTATACGCCGGGCACGGTGATGATCCAGCCCGCCGACTATATCCGGGGGTTCGCTGCGGGGCTGGTCTCCAAAGTCGACATGTTCGAGCGCTCGCCGGTGCTCAAACTCGAACAGGTGGGTAAGACCTGGAAGGCAAGCTCGCGCAATGGGACAGTTGCCGCTCCAAAGGTGGTCCTCGGCGTCAATGGCCACATCGACGACTTTGGCTATTTCCGCGGCCGTCTGATGCACATCTTCACCTATGCGTCGATGACCGCCCCCTTCACATCGAAGTCGACTGGCAGCGACCTGTGGGCCTTGCTGCCGGCCGACCCGATGGGCGCAACGGTCAGGAAGATCTCCGCCGACGGGTCTTCGCGCATCGTCATCAGGACGCGGTTCACCTACGACTGGCCCGTTCAGGTGAGCGAGAAACGACTAGCCGGCATCGCCGCCGAGCAGCGGGCATCCCTGGACGCCAGGTTCCCGGACCTCAAGGACGTTCCGTTCGAATATGTCTGGGCCGGACGGCTCTGCCTCAGCCGCAACCATGTTCCGGCCTTCGGCGAGATCGAAGAGGGCCTCTATTCGGCATGCTGCGAGAACGGTCTTGGGACCGTCAAGAGCACGCTCGCCGGCATCATGGCCGTCGATCTCGCAACCGGCACCCGCTCGGACATGCTCAACACATTCTCGGATCAGCCACAGCCCGCGAGGCTTCCTCCCGAGCCGTTGGCGTGGCTCGGCGTGAACACCGTGATCCGTTGGCAGGAATGGCGCGCCGGCCGCGAGGGATGAGTCCTGGCCGCGCACAGCCACCACAATGATCCCTACCCCAGGCCGGGTCCTACCCAGTGCTCGGCTTACCCACGCTGCAATGCTGCTGGATGAAGTCCGACAGGAAGGTTGAAGCGTGAACGCACCTCCGATGCACAGCGATCGCCTGAGGCACTTTCGAGAATGTCCCCTCAACAACGCGGAAACCTGGATTCTCTTCGCAGAAACGTGACAGGGACTCGGTCAAGCCCGCAGCCGCATCGCACTGGGAGGATATAAGCATGTCCAGGGCGGAGGCGGGATTTTCGGTGTGGAGGAGGATTGCATTTCTAATCTGTCGCTCAAGCTGCTTTGTATACGCAGCGGTTTTGGCCGCGGCGATGCGCACCCCTCCGACGTCGACATGCCCCACGCTGCCTAGCGGGCTACTGTCTGACACCAGAAAGCTGGCGGTCACCGTGGTATAGGGGGGCGAGAAGGAGAACCTGTCGGCACGTGACGGATCGGGAGCAATGAATGCAACGTCCCACTCGTTGCCTTCGGCAGCCGCAAGAATGTCAGCGGCCGATCCGTATCGAACCAGCGACAAACAGCAGTCGAGCTCTGCCGCAAGTGCGATCGCGATCTGCACGCTCGGCCCTGCTAGAACGTCTGTCACTGGATCGAGTTGGACAAGTGCGGCATTCGACATGTTGACCGCCGCTCTGATGACTCCCGTCGGTGCGATTTCAGTGAGGAGTTCATCATGTTCCGGCATCGCGGCACGCTCCTTGCGATGCAAATCGTGCCGCGAGTGCTTCCGATCCCCTCGCCAGGACAGCGACATCGACACCAACGGCAGTAAATAGTGTTCCCAGTGAGATGCACCGTGCCGCGAACTTCTCATCCGGGGTAAGAATGCCCGCAGGCTTGCCCAACGCTTTCAGGCGTTCAATCGCGTCGACAATTGCATCGACAACCTCCGGGTGGCTCGGTTGGCCCCTGTGTCCGAAACTCGCTGCAAGGTCTGCCGGTCCTACGAATATGCCATCCACTCCCTCTGCCGATGCAATCGACTCGAGGTTGCCAAGCGCTTCCCGCGTCTCAACTTGCAGCAACAGGCAAATTTCTCGTTCCGCATTTTGCGCATAGTGCGCAACTCTGCCGAAACGAGTGGCGCGCGTCAGGGCAGAAACACCGCGAATTCCAACCGGAGGATATCGCACGGCCGCGACTGCGGCTTGCGCCTCTTCCGCGTTCTGAACGTAGGGAATGAGCAGTGTCTGAACGCCAATATCCAGGAAGCGTTTGATGAGAACGGGGTCGTTGATGGCCGGACGGACGACTGGGGAAACGTCGTATGGTGCGACCGCTTGCAATTGTGGCAGGACGGTCAGAACGTCACCCGGAGAATGTTCCGTGTCGAACAGGAGCCAATCGAAACCTGAAGGCGCGACGATTTCCGCGGCGTAGTTTCCCGGCAGGCCACACCACAGGCCGATCTGACTTTGACCAGCAAGGAGCTTCCGCTTGAACCGATTGACGGGATGTTCCAACTGGCACCTCACACGAACGACACGCCGATGGAGCCAACAGGGCCATAGTCGGCCTGGATGACATCACCTTTCGCGATATCGACAGGACGCGTGAAGGAGCCGGCCAGGACTATTTGTCCCTTCTTCAGGCCACCGCCCACAGCATGAAGTTTGTTGACCAGCCACGCTATGCCGGCTGCCGGATGTCCCATGATCGCCGCTGACACGCCCGATTCCTCGATGACGCCGTTCTTGGAAAGAGTCGCTCCGACCCAACGGATATCGATGTCCATCGGGCGAATTATACGGCCGCCAACGACGAGGGCGCCGAAAGCCGCGTTGTCCGCAATGGTGTCCGTGATCGCTCGAGGGACTTCGGTCCGGTAGTCGATAATCTCGAGCGCCGGGAGAACGAACTCGGTCGCACGCATGACGTCATAGATCCTGGCGCCGGGCCCGACGAGATCCTCACCCATGACAAAGGCCAGCTCGACCTCGAGGCGCGGCTTGATAAACAAGTCAGCCCTGATCTGCGCTCCGTCGTTGTAAAGCGCATCGTCAAGAATGCAGCCGTAGTCCGGCTCCGTCATCTTCGAAGCCATCTGCATTGCGCGTGACGTCAGGCCAATCTTATGCCCGACGATCCGTGCGCCCTTGGCTACCCTCGCCTCCGCCCACAAAGCCTGAATTCGGTAGGCGTCCTCGAGTTCGAGGTTCGGGTAGGTCTTGCTGGGCTGTATGATCGGCTTGCGCTCGATTTCAGCTTTGAGCAGCGCGTCTGCCGCGGCCCAGCGTTCTTCTTCGGTGATCATATCGTTTGCTCTGCTAATCGTGATTTATTTGATCGGGGGACGCGGCAAAACGGCTTCGCCGGGCTCCATGGCATAGGTGTAGTCGAGCGAGAACCACGGACCAGGAATATCCGCTTCGGTCGGATGGGGCTCCTCATGACGAAGGAAGTCGCCGGTCAGCGCTGCCGTGACACCGAACTGAACATCGGAGTCGATGTTCGGGTCGCTGGGGTCGAAGACCTGGGAAATCAGCGTCTTGTATCCATGCTTGAAGATCAGTGCGTGCAGGTGCGCTGGTCGGTACGGATGGCGTCCCTGAGCTTTGAGCAGGCGTCCGACCACGCCATCGACCGGTATCGGATACCCGACCATCTTGACGGTCCTGAACCAGAACCGACCTTGCTCGTTGGTCGTGAATTTGCCGCGCAAGTTCATCTCGACCTGGTCCGGGTCCTGGTTTTCATAAAGACCGACGGGAGATGCATGCCAGACATCCACTTCGGCGCCGGCAATTGGCTTACCGTCGCGGTCAACGACCTTGGCATGCACGAACAAGGGAGTGCCCGGCGTCTCGGATCGGATGATCGACCCGCCATTTTCGACTCGCGGAGAGTTGAGGCGCCAGAATGGGCCCAACAGCGACTGGGAGGTCTCAGTCTGTCCTCTGTCGCCATTGTTCAGCAGGCAGACAAGTGAAGACACGCCAAGAGAACCGGCCATCAGCACAAACTCGTTGTGGTGATCAGTATGCAGCTGCCCAATCTCGTTCAGCATGGCTGTCGCCTCCCGAAACTCGACCTCAGTCAGTCGAACCTCGCGCACGAAAGCATGAAGATGCATGACCATCGACACGAGGATTTCTCGCAGGCGGGGGTCTTCAGTGCGATTCATCACAGCGAGGACGGCTGGCGTCAGATCGCCTTCAGTTTTGATCACCATGTGGGGCTACCTCCCGATTTGCCCGAATATCCAAATAATCGATTATCTGTCAAGGCCGCCGCCGCGCAATATCACCACACCAAGATGCCGAAAGGATCGGGATGGAAACATCTATCTACTTGATTTAAATAGCTTTTATCGCAAGAAATGAGATTATCGCTTGGCTTTTTTGCAAATTTCGGCACGCCGACGTTGACAGGAATAATCGTTTATAATACCCATCATCGACGATCAATTTCGGGAGCCTGGACAATGGTACCGCATGATGACGGCGCATCTGCCCCGCCGGCAGAAGATGCTCCATCGTCTTCTGGCTTTCTCGATGACGGCAAAAACACGATTGGGAGCCAGCTTGCATCCCGTCTTCGTGAGGCGATCATCTCCGGCGAGCTTCAGGCCGGCAGCAAGATCAATCTCGACAAGGCACGCAAGACGTTCAACGTAAGCCTCAGTCCGCTGCGTGAAGGGTTGGCGCGGCTGATATCGGACGGTCTGGTGGAGTTCGAGGACAATCGCGGCTACCGCGTTTCATCAATCTCCTTGGCCAATCTGGAAGAGATCACCGTCCTGCGCGAAGAACTCGAAGTCTTTGCGCTTCGCGAGTCCATGCGGATCGGCGATGTGGAGTGGGAAGGCAACGTCATGCGCGCGCTGCATCGCCTTAACCGCACTGAGCGTGACGCGGCCCGCCCCGAGACACTCGAGCGCTGGGAAGAGCTCCACCGCGAATTCCATCTGACACTTATATCCGGCTGCGGGAAGCCGATCCTGCTCCATTTCTGCAGCCTGCTGCTTAATCTCAACGACCGTTATCGCCGGGTGTTTCTGACCCGCACGTCGGGTGACCGCAACGTCAGCCAGGAGCACAGTGAGATCGCTCAGGGAGCCGTCGCCCGGGATCTGGACTATGCGTGCGATATGTTGCGTCAGCATATTCACCGCACTGGAACCAATCTGCGCAATCACCTTGCGACAAAGGGGACCTGGTGATGACCGTCGCGACGCCAGGGCCGCGCCTTGAACTGGGCGTGGCGCACTTTTCATCGATCGGGCTGCCGCCCAAGGAATTCGCGGTGATAGCTGCTCGGGCGGGTTTTGCGTCGATAGGGCTTCGTCTGCACCCCGCCTTTCCCGGAGCCCCTTTCTACGAGTTGCCGGTGGGCAGCCACAGTGCCCAGGAATTCAAGGCAATTGCCGATGGCGAAGGCATCAAGATATTCGATATCGAGTTCTTCGTGATCGACGAGAGGTTCGTTGCGGCCTCCCATGAGGCGACCGTGGCGGCCGCCGCGAACATAGGGGCGCGCCGGCTGAGTGTTTGCGGCGATGATCGAGACGGCGGCCGTCTTGCCACAAACCTTTCAGAGTTTTGCGCCGTCGCGGCGCGATATGGCATGTCAGTCGACATCGAAAACATGGGCTGGCGGACGGTAAGGACCTTTCGGGACAGCGTAGAGGTCTTGAATGCCTGTCGAGCAGAGAACGCCGGTGCCCTCGTTGACGGGATTCACTTCTTCCGAAACGGAGCCTCGATCGACGAGCTTCGCGCAAATGCAGGGAAGGTAAAACACATCCAGCTTTGCGACGCCCGCGGTCCTGCGCCCAAAACATCGGACGCAATGATCGCCGAGGCGAGAAGCGGTAGGTTCGCTCCTGGAGAGGGCGAACTGCCATTGGAGGACCTCTGTGCGGCAACTGAATACGGCGCTGCTATCTCGGTCGAAGTGCCACTCGTCGGGTCGGTCGACCCGGAGGCACATCTAAAGCATCTGCATGCCAGCGCACTGGGAATTTTGAAACCGGATCATTGATCCGGCGCCGACACGGCCTAGGCCGGTCAGGAGGAGGAAGTCTTAAATGCGGTATACGTTCGATTTCGGTGCGGTCCTCGACCGCGCCCCGGAATTGCTATGGGGTTCGCTTGGAACGGTTGGCCTTGCGTTAGCTGGGATGCTCCTCGCACTCGTCATCGGGCTCCTGGGCGTCGTTGCAAAGAATTCCAAGAGCGAGATCACCCGGGCTGCCGTGATCGTGTTCGTCGAGGTTGTGCGCAATACGCCATTCCTGGTGCAGATCTTCTTCATATATTTTGCCCTTCCTCTCATGGGCATCCGCCTCAATCCGACCGTCACGGCAATCATTGCCCTCGGCATCAATGGTGGGGCCTACGCAATCGAGATCATCCGCGGCGGGATCGAGAGCGTTTCGCGCGGCCAGATCGAGGCAGGTTTCGCACTTGGTCTTCACAAGGCGGATGTCTTCCGGCTCATCGTGCTCAAGCCGGCGCTGCGGGCGATTTATCCCTCGCTCACAAGCCAGTTCATCATGCTGACACTGACAACGTCCGTCTGCACGTCGATCGCCGCCTATGAGCTGACCTCGGCCGCCCAGCGCATTGAGTCTGACACCTTCCGCAGCTTCGAAGTCTATTTCACGGTGACCGCTATCTACCTGGCCATCTCAAGCCTGATGATGGGCCTTTTTGCGCTCATTTCTCGCCACTACTTCAACTACCCGACGCGATAGGAAGCAGCCATGGGTCCCATCGGAGAAGATCAATTTCTCTTTTTGATGCAGGGTTTGAAATGGACCCTGCTGCTTGCGATCGTGGGCTTCATCGGTGGGGGGATATTCGGAATCCTGATCGCGCTCCTGCGCACCTCGAAGAACAAGGTCGCTCGCACGATCACCGCAGGGTATATCGGCGTCTTCCAGGGCACGCCCCTTCTGATGCAGCTCTTCGTTGTCTATTACGGCGTTGCGCTGTTGGGCATCGACGTTAACGCGTGGATCGCGGTCGCAGTCGCCTTCACGCTCCATGCCAGCGCCTTCCTGGGCGAGATCTGGCGCGGCTCCATCGAGGCTGTGCCGAAGGGCCAGACGGAAGCCGCCAACGCCCTCGGTCTGCATTATGTCTCACGGATGAAAGACGTCATCCTGCCGCAGGCCCTGAAAATTTCGATGCCCGCCACGATCGGCTTCCTTGTCCAGCTCACCAAGGGCACGTCGCTGGCAGCAATCGTCGGCTTCATTGAACTGACCCGCGCCGGCCAGATCATTTCGAACCAGACCTATCGTCCGCTGCTCGCCTTCGGGATTGTCGGCGCAATCTACTTCATCATTTGCTGGCCGCTCTCCCATGCGGGAAGTCGCCTTGAAAAACGGATGGCGAAAGCTGCCCGCTAACCGCTTCGCTCGAAGCAAAACTCGTAAGGAGGAGAATAGCATGCATAACAGTCGTAGGATTTTTCTTGGAATTGCACTGGCAACTATTGCCTTCGCAACCATTGGCACTGCGGCCGCCTCTGCGGCAACTTTAGAGGAAATCAAGGCAAAGGGCACGCTCGTGGTCGGCATCCAGGGCGACAATGCGCCATGGGGATTCGTCAACACAAGCGGCGCGCAGGACGGCTTCGACGCTGACATCGCCAACCTTTTTGCCAAGGAATTGGGCGTGAAGGTTCAATTCCAGCCGCTCGCCGTTGCCAACCGAATTCCGGCGCTTACCACCGGCAAGGTCGACATCCTGTTCGCAACGATGGCGATGACGGAAGAACGCGCGAAAGCAATTCAGTACAGCAAGCCTTACGCCGCCAACACGATTTCGCTGTATGCTGCCAAATCCGACACCGTTACGAAGCCTGAGGACGTTGCAGGATGGGAGATCGGCGTTCCGAAATCCAGTTCGCAGGACAAGGCAGTAACGAACGCCGTCGGATCCACCGCAACGGTTCGCCGCTTTGATGACGACGCCGCAACCATCCAGGCCCTGGTCTCCGGACAGGTAAAGGCGGTTGGCGGCAACCAGTTCTATGGTCAGCGTCTGGATGCGGCGAGTGCCGGCACGTACGAGCGCAAGATTAACTTTTTGACGACCTACAACGGCGTCGGTACCCGTCTCGGCGAGAAGGACTGGAACGAAGCCGTCAACGCCTTCATCGACAAGATCAAGGCCAATGGTGAGCTCGCCGCCATTACGAAGAAGTGGATGGCGATCGATCTGCCGCAGTTCCCGGAATCCATTCCGAACATCCCGTTCACCGTGCAGTAAAAGCCCAAATGGAGGGTTCCGTGCTCACCGCAAAAGATCAATCGACGCTGATTTCCCTTGAGGATGTGCAGAAGTGGTACGGCACTTTCCATGCCTTGAAATCGATCAGTTTGTCGGTCCGCAAAGGCGAAAAGATCGTCCTCTGCGGGCCGTCAGGCTCCGGGAAATCAACGTTAATCCGCTGCATCAATGCCCTCGAGACGATCGAGGAAGGCCAGATCGTCGTCGAGGGTCACGTACTGGACGGAAGCACCAAATCGATCGACGCTGTACGTCGCGAAGTGGGAATGGTCTTCCAGAGCTTCAATCTCTTCCCCCACATAACGGTACTTCAGAACTGTACCCTCGCCCCAATGCGTGTTCGTGGCGTAAGCCACGCTGACGCAGAGCGACTGGCTAGAAAATATCTCGAGCGCGTTCGAATCCTTGACCAGGCGGACAAATATCCCGCGCAGCTATCGGGCGGACAACAGCAACGCGTCGCCATCGCCCGCGCGCTCTGCATGGAGCCGAAGGTCATGCTCTTCGACGAACCGACCTCTGCCCTCGATCCCGAAATGGTGAAAGAGGTGCTCGACACCATGATCGGGCTCGCCCGCGACGGCATGACGATGATCTGTGTCACGCACGAAATGGGGTTTGCCCGTCAGGTCGCTGACCGTGTCATCTTCATGGACTCCGGAGAAATCGTCGAAGAGGCCGAACCGGAAGTCTTCTTCAAGTCTCCCGAGCACCAGCGCACGAAAACCTTCCTCGGTGAAATCCTGGCCCATCACTGACTTTCGAAAGCGATGCAAATGCACGACAAGAAATTCCTCGTGGGGCTGATCGGTGCTGACATCCAAATGTCAAAGTCCCCGGCCCTTCACGAAGTGGAGGGGCGACGCCAGGGCCTCGATTACCGTTACGAGCTTCTCGACTTCGCCGAGCGAGGCCTTCCCGCCTCCGCGCTGCCGGACCTGCTGGACGAGGAAGAGCAGCGCGGTTTTGCCGGCAGTAACATTACACATCCGTGCAAGCAGACAGTGATCGCCCACCTCAATCGCCTTTCCGAGGATGCAAAGATGCTCGGTGCGGTCAACACCGTGGTCTTCCGCAACGGCGAGAGGATCGGCCACAACACGGATTGGTACGGTTTCTACGAGAATTTCCAGCGCGGCCTTCCGAACGTCGCGAAGTCGCATGCCGTCCTGCTTGGTGCCGGCGGCGCCGGTGTCGCCGTGGCGCATGCCGCCATCAAGCTCGGTATTGAGAGATTATCGATCTTTGACCAGGATTCAAAACGGGCAGAAACGTTGGCTCAGCAGTTGAACGATCGGTTCTCGTGGGATTGCGCGCGTGCCACGACGGATGTCGGCACCGCCCTGCGCTCCGCGGACGGCCTTATCCACGCGACGCCGACGGGTATGAAGAGCCATCCTGGTTTGCCGATCGATGCGGAATGGCTTCTGCCACGCCATTGGGTGGCCGACATTGTCTATATGCCGCTCGTCACAGAGCTCCTTGCTCTCGCCGAAGGAAAAGGCTGCCGGACCCTTCGGGGCGGCGGCATGACCGTCTACCAGGCAGCAGCGGCGTTCGAATTGTTCACCGGGATAGCACCGGACGCAGAGCGCATGTCCCTTCACTTTACGGACCTATGCCGCCTGTCGGCTTGATGGGGATATCCCAAATGCCGCATATCATCATCGATTATAGCCGGGGCGCAGGCGAGCATGTAGCCATGGACCGACTGACGTTGACCGTGCATCGCTGCGTTCGCGATGGCGGCCTTGTGAAACCTTCCGCCGTGCGCACGCTTGCGCGGGAGGCGACATACTCCTGCGTGGGCGATGAGCATGTCGATCATCATTTCATCCAGATCATCGTGCGGATGGCACCGGGTCGTACTGCAGAGACCAAGCAGAAGCTTCTCACTGCCGTTCTCGAGGCCGCGCGGACGATCGCTGCGCCTGCTCTCGAAGCTGGAAGGCTCGGCTTGCGCGCAGATCTCTACGAGTCGGACCCTGATTTTGCTGTTCAAGCAATCGCGTTCGTCTGACCAGAACAGCGTGCTCAAGAAGGACACCATGCTATGAGCCTGATCTACGTTCTCAATGGACCAAACCTCAACCTGCTTGGCAAACGCCAGCCGCATATCTACGGGCATGAAACGCTCGCAGACGTAGAGGCGGACTGCCGCAAGCTGGCAGCCGAACTCGGCCATGAAATCCGCTTTCATCAGAGCAACCGGGAATACGAGATCATCGATTGGATCCATGAGGCGCGCGAGGACGGTGCGGGCATCGTCATCAACCCGGCGGCCTTCACCCATACCTCACTCGCCATCCTCGACGCTCTGAACACGTTCGAGGGGCCTGTGATCGAGATCCACATCTCCAATGTGCACAAGCGCGAAAGCTTCCGACACCATTCGTTCGTTTCGCACCGCGCCGACGGCGTGATCTGCGGCCTTGGTACGGAAGGATACCAGCTTGCCATCCGACGCGCGGCGACAATGATCAAGGCGGCGGGCAAGGGCTGAGGTGACCATGACCCAACGGGTCAAGCTGGCCGTCGTTGGGGCAGGCCTCATCGGTAAGCGCCATATTCAGCACCTCTTGCCGAGTCCTCGGCGCAACTCAGTACCGTGGTCGATCTCCCACGCCGGTTGGCGAGACCATTGCCAAGGAAGCCGGCGTGAAGTGGTTTCCAGGCTTCGCGGACATGATTGCCGCAGACCGACCTGATGGAATCATCGTGGCTACGCCCAACCCGGCTCACGTCCAGAACGCAGGAGCGGATTCAGGCTGTCGCGAGCATCGGTCTGCTTCACTTGAGAGGGGCGTTCGGTAATTCTGAGGATTGAAACGATGCGGTTCCGGCTAAGCTGACTCATGCGGAACCTGGCAGCCAGCGCCGCCGATGTAAGCGCGAGAGCCAACGGCTCCTGGGTGAGGAGATTTGACGCGAGATCAACTGCATCGAAGACGCTCTTCTCCGGCTAGCTTGTCCGGTTTCAAGGCAAGGCCGCACCCCGCTATAGGGGTAGCTCAGGCATCGGCCGATCGCATCCGTCGGACGGAGACTCGCATGGGAGGGGAATGCGATGCGCTCCTGCGGGGATCGCTCTTGCCGTTGGGGATGGACGGCAAATGCGCTGGGGCTCTCCGGCGTGGACCAAGCCGATGCCTGGGCTGCCGCGATAATCACCGCAGGAGCCGCCCATGTCTTTTGAGAACACCGCTGGCATTTCGATATTGCAGGGTGACATTGCGGCGTCACGTCCAGCACTGGTGCAAGCGCAGAAATGAGGTACCTCTGCCGGCTTGGAATCGTCCAAACGAAGAGCCCCTTGCTTGCGACGTGTTCATTGCGCTGCGGACGCAGTCGCGATTGCCTAACGAGATGGCGGCGCATGAGCTAAGCTAGTCGGTCGCCACTGGCGCGCCAAAGGCATGCCGCAAATGCTGTGCGTAAGCTGCATGAAGACGCCCAATTGGCGAAGCTGTCGACAAGGCCGTATCCGCCCCACCTGCTTCACGCGGCTGGAATACTCGGAGTTGCACGATTATCAGGTTGAGCCGACTGTTTTTTCGCGGGTGCGTGTGAAGACCACCGCTACCGCCGCTGCGAGCAAAGTGCACCCCAGCACGAAAAATGTGTCCGAAAAGGCCATGACAAGGGATTGCTTCTCGACCAGGCTGCCCAGCAGAGCCTCGGCCTGATGACGGGCAAGGGCAGGATCGCCCGTTCCTTGCTGCAGGAACCTATGTTGTGCTTCCGCGAGCAATTGCTCAACGGTAGCGTCATAAGCCGTGACGGACTGACCGATGATGTTTGAATGATATTGTTCGCGTTTGGTGACGACTGTAGCGAGCGCCGCCGTGCCGATCGCACCGCCCAAACTCCGCATCATGTTGAAGACGCCCGACGCCGCGCCTGACATCTCCTTCGGGATGCCGATCACAGCAATACCCGCTAGCGGGGCAAGCACGATCGCCTGGCCAAGCGAGCGAACTATGTTGGACGACATGAACTGATCCGCACCGCTGTCCGCGCTGAGATGGGCGTTCATGATGCAACTGACGGCGAAGATCACCAGCCCGGTGCAGACAATGGCGCGCGCGTCGAAATGCTTCTGCAGCCGAGGAACGAAAGGGATGATCAGAAGCTGCGGCAGGCCTGCCCAGGCGAGCACGAAGCCAACCTGCTCGGCGTTATAGCCCTGCACCTGTTGCAAATAGGCGGGGAGCACATAGACCGAACCAAACAGCGCAATACCAAGCCCGATATTGGCAAGCGTGCCAAGTGCGAAATTGCGGTGCGCGAGAAGCCTCAGCTGGACTGCGGGATTACGGCCTTTCAGCTCAATTGCGACGAAGATCGCAAGCGCCACCGCGGCGATGATCGACAGCCTGACGATGAATGGGGAGCCGAACCAGCCGTCCTGGTTGCCTTCGTCGAGGACGGTCTGCAGGCAGGCGAGGCCGACGCTCATGAAGGCTATACCCCACCAGTCGCCGTGCTTCAGCAGGCCGAGATTCATCTTTTGCTTCTCAAGCGTCGGATAGAGCAGCGCCAGCATCAAGGTGCCCGGAACAAGGTTGATGAAGAAGATGTACTGCCAGCCGTAGTTCTCAGTCAGGTAGCCGCCGATGGTCGGCCCGATCGATGGTCCGAATGTCGCCGTCAGCGCAAACGCGGCAAGGCCGACCGGCTGCTGGCGCTTCGGCAACGTCGTCAGGACGCGCGCGAACGCCATGGGGATCATCACGCCGCCCCAGAACCCCTGCATGCCGCGCAGCACGATCATCTGCGGCAGGTTCGTCGCGAAGGCGCAGGCGACGGAAAAGGCGAGGAAAAGCCATACGCTCGTCAGCAGGAAGCGGCGAACGGTGAAGACGCGACTGAAATAGTCGGTCAGCGGAATCATGATGATCTCGCCGATCAGATAGGCGGTCGATATCCAGGTTCCGTTGTCGGAACCGGTGCCGATGCCACCTTCGATCTCGGGCAGCGACGAGTTGGTAATCTGGATGTCGAGGACGGCTATCAGCGCGCCGACCATGCAACCAAAAACGGATACCCATTCGCGGAAGCTGGCGTCAGGTTCTTTCGGCGTTACCGCCTGGAACACGTCTATCTGGTCCGACCCGTCCATACCGTCCTCCGGCTATTTCGCCCGCTGGGTCTGGGCAACATCGATCGTAGTGGTGACCGACATGCCGGGCAGGAGGCGTCCAGCCAGTGGATCGGTCCGGTCGATCGCTATCCGCACCGGGATGCGCTGCACGATCTTGGTGAAATTGCCTGTCGCGTTGTCGGGTGGCAGAAGCGCGAATTCCTGTCCGCTCGCCGGCGCAATGCTGTCGACGGTGCCGCGCACGGGAGTGCCCGCGAATGTATCGACGTCGATCCTTACGGGCTGGCCCGGCTTCACGTTGGCAAGCTGCGTCTCCTCGTAGTTGGCGATGATATAGATGTTTGCGAGCGGCACGACCGCGAGCAGCTGCGTTCCAGGTTGGACGTAAAGGCCCACCCTCAGCTCGCGCATTCCGACCACCCCGTCGGCAGGCGCCCGCAACACCGTATAACCAAGGTTCAATTCGGCCTGCCCCTGCACGGCCTTGCTGTGTTGCTGCGTGGCTCTGGCGCCTGCGAGCTGCGCATTGAGCGTACCGACCTGCGCACGCGCGGCATCGAGCGCTGCCTTGTCCTTGGCGACCATCGCCGAGGCCGCCGCGATCTGGGAGGCCGCTTGCTCGGCATTCTGCACCGAGCCGTAGCCCGTGTCAGCGAGCGTGCCGAAACGCTTGTTGTTTTGCCCAGCATAGGTCTCGGTCGCCTGGTCGGCGTTGAGCGTGGCATTCGCCTCCTCGATCAGGGCCTGCTGTTCCCCGAGTTGCGCCTCGATGCTCTCGATGGAGGCCTCGGCTGCAGCAACGTCGGCCTTGGCCTTGTCGACGGCTGCCTGATAGTCGCGAGGATCAATCGTTGCCAGGATATCGCCAGCCTTGACATGCTGGTTGTCGGACACAGCGACGCTCGCAAGATATCCTGCAACCTGTGGCGCGATGGCCACGATGTCGGCCTGAACATAGGCGTCGTCTGTCTTTTCCTCGAAGCTCCAGACGGTCCAGTATTCCCAGCCGAGCCCTGCCCCAACGCCGAGCGCCGCGACCACGGCGACGCCGAACAACACGCGACGCACGAGCGACATGCTCGGCTTTTCCGACGGCAAAGTGACGGGGCTCGAAGCATCCGCTTTCAAGCTTGCGGGATGAACGACGACATTCATTGATCTCTCCGCAGGGTTTCTTGCCCGATGGTTCCTGTTCTCCACGGCGTCTCCAAGCTCGCCTGCGGGCGCGCTAAAATTTCAAGGCACCGGATCTATTGGATTGCAGCGGGGCACCAGCAACGGGTCGATCTCGGTGAAGGGAAAGTCCGGCAAGTCATATCTCTCCATTCCGAAATCCGCGGCGATCTGGCTCCGGGGAAACATGTTGATCAGCGACCTGTAGCCGACGTCGCCAGGCGAAACCTGGTCGAAGAAGATGAGGAGATGAACCGTCCCCTCCCCGACATTCTCGATGTGATGGGGATAGGCGCGCGGGATGAAATAGGTATCGCCAGGCCTGATGATATAGGTGTCGGTGCTTCCGTCGGGATCGAGGACGGTCATGCGAGCCGTGCCCGATGCGATGTAGCCTAACTCGGCCGTTTCCGGATGCCAGTGGGGCTCGCGCATTCCCTCTTGGCTGATGGTCACCGAATACATCGCGATGTCGCGCAGGACCGGCCAGAGGGCAGCCTTGGCGGTGCGTGCAGTGCCGGCGGGAAAATCGATCTGAGGCGGCGTCGCCTCAATGCTGTATTTGTAGGCGTTTACGTGGCGGTCCTGGTCGTCGACACTTGCCTGACGGGGAATGCTGAGGATTTCGCTAGCTCTCGCAGACCGGTCGAAGCTGGAAAAGGCGGCAGAAGGCAGATCGTAGGTATTGCCGAGCACGGCATCTGACATCACACCGAAGGCGGCTTTCATCCCAAAGTCCTCGGGTTTTTCATGTGAAAAGGCCAAAATGAATTCCACGGCGTGCTCGCCGATGTTCTCGATGCTGTGCATGGCGCCGGAGGGGATGAAGAACATCTCGCCGGCGGCGACGATGAAGCTGTCGCGCTGCGCATGACTGCCGGCGATTGTGACCAGCGCCTCGCCGTGCAGGCAGTATCCGAGTTCATGGGCATTGGCATGCCAATGGGGCTCGCGCACGCCATGCACGCCAAGAAGCAGACGTCGGATCGAAAGCTGGCGCAGCACCGGCAGATCGCTGGAATCCACGTGGCTGACAGAGCCCTCGGGACTTTCGAAACGCGGCGTCTGGCGCGCGAGAGATGCGACATGTTGGGATTTCTGCTTGGCGGTACTCATAGTTGGTTCCCCGATCGCCTTGTTGCTGTGTAACGAAAGCGGCGCAACGAGTTGTCGCGGGACGGACGCTTGGATGATTGCATCCGTCCCGCCCTCGATTCAGATTCTGATGAAGGCGAGCAGGTCCGCGTTGATCACGTCGGCATGGGTGGTCAACATTCCGTGCGGGTAGCCGGGATAGATTTTGAACGTGCTGTGCTTGATCAGCTTGGCTTGGAGCAGCGCGGCGTCCTTGTACGGCACGACCTGGTCATCGTCGCCCTGCAGGATGAGGGTCGGCACGGTGATCGCCTTCAAGTCGTCTGTCTGGTCGGTTTCGGAGAAGGCCTTGATACCTTCGTAATGCGCCAGCGCACCACCGATCATGCCCTGACGCCACCAGTTGTCGATGATGCCCTGGCAAACCTTGGCGCCCGGCCGATTGAAGCCGTAGAAGGGACCTGACGCCACGTCGAAATAGAACTGCGCACGGTTGGCTGCGAGCGCCTTGCGAAAGCCGTCGAAGACCTCGATCGGCGTACCGCTGGGGTTCTCCTTGGTCTTGAGCATGAGCGGAGGAACGGAGCTGACGAGCACCGCTTTGGCGACACGTCCCTGCGGTTCGCCGAATTTGGCGACATAGCGCGCCACCTCGCCGCCGCCGGTTGAATGGCCGATATGGACAGCGTTCCTGAGGTCGAGATGCTCGGCGACCGCCGAGGCATCGGCGGCGTAGTGGTCCATGTCGTTTCCGGTATCGACCTGAGTGGATCGGCCGTGGCCGCGACGATCGTGCGCGACGACGCGATAACCGTTCGCAAGGAAGAACAGCATCTGCGCATCCCAGTCGTCGGAGCTGAGCGGCCAGCCGTGATGGAACACGATGGGCTGGGCGCCCTTGTCACCCCAATCCTTGTAGAAAATCTGAGTGCCGTCCTTAGTGGCGATGTAACCGCTGCCCATGTCGAATTCCTTTCGAAAGCCGAGGTGTCATTTGTGCCGATGCGACGGCCGGAAGCAGTGCCGCGATTGTCATCCACCTGGTCCCGCGACCAGTTCGCGACGGTTCAGCCGAAACCGAGCATGCCTGCGTTCATAGCTGCCTCCAGCGGGTGTGCTTGTTTATGGAGGGAAGCTAAGGAGAGGGGCGGCTCGGGAAAATCGTACACTTGGTTCGGCGGCTAATACCAAGGTTTGAAACAGCAGCCCGGGCGTATGTCTCAGGCCGCGAATGCGACCTCCCTTGCGGGATCCTGCTCGCCCAAGGCCTGCCTGAGCGGCGGCTCACGCCGTCTGGTCCGAGACGAATTATGAGAAGGCACGTTCGGTGAAGCGCGCGATTGCATCGCCCTCGGCCGGCTTGTCCAGATAGGCGAGAGCGCCGGCAGCCATTACACGGGCGCGCGTCGCCTCGGTCGGGAAGGCGGTCATGAAGATCATCGGAAACGCCCGGCCTCGGGCGATCAGTTCCGCTTGGAGTTCGTCGCCGGTCATGCCGGGCATCTGGATGTCGGTTATCATGCAGCCAGGATCGCCGACCGCGTCGTCGCCGAGGAATTCCAGCGCGGAGGCATAGCTGCGGACTTCGTAGCCCAGGGCGCTGAACAGACTGGTGAGAGCGCTTCGGACTCCCTCATCGTCATCGACGATCGCAATCGCGGGTATCTTGGACATGGTGAAAGGTGCCGGTCTGCTCACGGCAGGTCTCCAAAGCGGGGCTCCACCTCTAAATGGGGGAGATTGAGCCGAAAGGAAATCATACGGAGGTTTGCGGCCCGTCAACGCCCGGAGCTGCCCAACGCCTCGGCCTTGCGAACGAGATCGGCAAGCGTCCTGACGCCCATCTTGCGCATGACGTTGCCTCGGTGGATCTTGACCGTGATCTCCGACAGGCCGATCACACCCGCAACCTGCTTGTTCATCAACCCGGCCACGACATGGCCCATCACCTCGCGCTCGCGCTGGGTCAGCGTGTCATAGTCGGCGCGCAGGCCGTCCGCAGCGGCGCGCTCAATCCGTTTTAGGCGATCGCGCTCGATCGCGCTGGTAACGGCATCGAGCATGTCCTGGTCGCGGAACGGCTTCGACAAAAAGTCGACCGCTCCCGCCTTCATGGCGCGCACGGTCATGGGAATGTCACCGTGTCCAGTCATGAACACGACGGGGAGATCGATGCCATGGCTGGCGAGTTGCACCTGGAAGTCCAGTCCACTCAGTCCGGGCAGCCGAACATCCAGGATCAGGCAGCCTGACGATTGTGGCAGATCGGCCTGAAGCATTTCCGCCGCGCTGCCGAACGCACGGGTCGTCATTCCCACGGAGCGGAACAGGCTGTCGAGCGCGTCGCGCACGCCCGGGTCGTCGTCGACGATGGTCACGAACGGCGGAAGTTCTGCGGGGGTCGAACCAGCTTTCATCCTAATCGCCCCGATCGTACTGGTCATCTGCCGCGCTTCCTTCAGTCATCGGAAGCGTCACTCGAAAGGTCGCGCCCACGCCGGGCTGGCTTTCGATCGCCAGCCGTCCGCCATGGGCCTCCACGGTCGTCCTGCATATCGCAAGACCCATGCCCATCCCATCTTGCTTGGTCGAAAAGAATGGTTCGAAGAGCCGTTGCAGATGCTCCTCCGAAATGCCTGGCCCGGTATCCCGTACTGTAATCTCGATGCTCTTCGGGGAGTTCTGCACAACACCGATGAAAAGCAGCCGTGGTCCAGTCTGCGCGGACATGGCGTGCGCGGCGTTGATCATGAGATTTACCAGGACCTGCTGCAGTTGAATGCGGTCGCCCCGCACATTCGGAATGCCGGCCTGAATATCGACGTGCAGCTGAACATTGGATCTCGCGAGCTCACGCTGGACGAGCGCAGTGGCGTCCTCGACCAGCACCGACAGGACGAGATCGCCACGGTGCGACGGTGCCTTCTTCAAGAAGGCCCTGATGCGCTTGACGATATCGCTTGCCCTGCGTCCCTCCGCGACCGCGCGTCCGAGCGCCGTTTCGACTTCCTCGAGATTGGGCGGATCGCGCCGCAGCCACCGCATCCCAGCCTCGCCGTTCGTAACGATTGCCATCAGCGGCTGGCTGACCTCATGCGCGATCGATGCGGTTAATTCGCCAAGTGTGGCTACCCGGGCGGCATGTGCGAGTTCCGCCTGCGCCTGCTGGATCGCATCCTGCGCGTGTCTGCGCTCGGTGATGTCCCCCACGTATATGAGAACATTGTCGCCATCGTCCGCCGAGGCTGGAAAGGTTATGGCGAAAAAAACAGGTATGACCTCACCATCGCCGCCAACCATTTCCGTCTCGCTCTCGTAGAACGCATCGCCGCGCGCGAAGGCGCCTGCGAAAGCCCTGTCGGTAGCGCATAGGCAGGCGCCGCTGGAGCGCTGATTTGTCGGAGCCACACAATGAGCTGGAGCGCAAGAAAAACGCCATGTACTCGTGCCCCCCAAGTCAATGGCGTTGCCGGAAACCAGACGAAATATCCAGTGAGGATTACACATGGATTCTGCCTACCTCAGATCGTTCGGGTTCGCAGGTGTCCGGAAGGTGACGGGGCAGCTCGATCGAAAAGATCGAGCCCTTATTCTCGACCGAACGCACAGTTACTTGGTGACGCAGCAGGTCTGCGGTCTGACGCACGATCGTCAGGCCGAGGCCGAGACCTTCGGTTCGGCCGGCTTGGTCGCCCCGGTCAAACGCGTTGAAGATGCTTTCAAACCGAGAAGCCGAAATGCCACAGCCGTCGTCCTCCACATCGATGTTGAGCCGATCGTGCTGAAGCCGGCAGTCTACGCGGACATGGCCACCCGGCCCGCAGTATTTCAAGGCGTTGCCGACAAAGTTCCGTATTATGCTGTGCAGCATTTCCGGATCGGTTTCCACGAGGAGATCGGACGAGCACACCTGCAGATCGATCCCGCACGCCTCCGCGTAAAAACACCAGTCTTGATCGGCTCGTGACAGAATATCAGCCACCCGCACCACCCGGTGGTTTGGCTGGAGAGCGCCGTCCATCTGCGACAGCCGGGCTATGTCGCTGAGTTCGCTGTTCAGACGCATCATCGCGTCGAGTGCGACGCGCAGCCGATAGGCGGCAGCTTCCGGCACGCCTTCCTCGACTGCACGCGCCATCGACAGCATGGCCACGTGGAGCGGTTGCTTGAGGTCATGGCCTGCAACCGCCATGATCCTGGACATTGCGAGAAGCGATATGTTGGCCAGCGCTGTTGCATCGTCTGCATCTGCCTTAGACATACCATCTCTCCGCACATGTCCTGCTTTTGGCTAGACACGCTATGTCGGGACGAATGCCCCGAAAATCATACCTTGGGTTGGTGACGACCGAGACTGTCATCCTCATGTATGAACCAAATAAACTCTGTACCGATATCTATGGCTGCTGGTGGCTAGTATTGTTTGCTGCGTCACGTCGATACAGAAGCCGGCGGCGCCGGCCCTGTGCACAATGTAAGGAGAGACCCGTGCAGAACACTCTGCTCCAAACCCGCAACCCCGCCGCATTGCATTCGCCCACCGATCTCGGGGCACAGGCTACGACAGACATCGCCCGGTCACTGACTGGCGTGCTCGCAGATACTTTTGCCCTCTACCTCAAGACCAAGAATTTCCATTGGCACCTGTCTGGGCCACATTTTCGCGACTATCACGTCATGCTTGACGAGCAGAGCGATCAGATCTTCGCAACGACTGACGCCCTGGCCGAGCGCGCCCGCAAGGTCGGCGGCACGACATTGCGGTCGATCGGACACATTGCCCGCATCCAGCGGCTGCTCGACAACGACGCCGACTATGTGACGCCGCAGGACATGCTGGCAGAGCTTGCCGACGACAACCGCAGGCTGACTGGGTTCCTCCGGGCAGCGCATGCCGTATGCGAAACCTATAACGACGTAGCCTCGACGAGCCTCCTAGAAGTCTGGATCGACGAGACCGAACGCCGAAGCTGGTTTCTTTACGAGACGACGCGGACCGCGCCATAAGCGCGACACCTTCCCGCAAGCGGGACGTAACCCGCCCTTCAGCCGCCAGCGACACCCAAGGATCATCGAAACAGTCGTCGTCGTCGACAGTTAGCAACGAGATGGAATGCCCATCTCGTTGCATTTGTTCGCTGCAGCGATTTTGCCGATTTTCTCCGCCGCACCTTTGTTCCGGTGGCTCAAACGCCGTCTTAGTTGTGACCTCCGAGCGTGTTTACATTCGCGCAGAAGTCCGTGTACGGCTGCTGAACTTGACGTGCGCATTCACCCTTCATTTGCGCCTGCTTTTCAGCCGGCATGGCAAAGAAGACGGCCTTGAATTCCTGCATGGGCTTCATCGTTTTCATGCTGGAATCGGTGAAGAATGGCTCCATGGTGTCCGGCTCATCCAGTGCACCGGCCGACGCCTGACCACCAAAAATGGAAAGAGCAATCGTTACGCCGAGACAGGCAGCTTTGATTTTCATTGGACATGTTCCTTCTGAGTTAAGCGATATGCCCAACGACAACCACGTTGGCACATCTATAAAATATACATCGATCAGGCCAACGTATTTCCTGTAAGCACCGGTTTTTGTCTGTCTGGATGACTATTGAACCTTCGTTATGTCCAGCCATCACGAGCGCCTATTGCTGCATCATCGGATTAGTCTCTACGCTGACCCCTGCTGAACATCTGCGCCGGCCAAATCCAGCGCCTTGCGCAGTCGCCCGAAAACAACCGGAGGCGTCCTCACGGCGTTGTCCTGATCATCGAGGCACTGCCCGAAGGATTGCGCCAGATTCCTTACAGCGCGAGTTCTCCGCTGATAGTCGTTAGGGCGACGTCGACCAGGGACTGTTCGTTTTGTAGAAGCAGTTCCTTGGCTCGCTCGATTCGCTGCCGCAAGATATAGTCGTGAGGACGCAGGCCGGTCGCTGCACGAAACCGCGCGGCAAAGTACATTCGGCTAAGGCCAGCGGTTTGAGCCAAGTCGGCAAGCGAGATGGCCTCGTTAATATGCTGGTCGATGTAGGCCGTCACGCGCTTTAACCGCCACTGCTGCAATCCATCGACAGGCTGGCTCTGCCCGTTCGAGCGCAGACGAAGCCATCGTGCGGCGAGAGCAAGCCGGATGGCATCAGAATAAAGTCCATCCTCATCGTCGCTCTCGGAGCGGCGGAACTGCTCGACTAGTTGCTGCAAAACCGGGTCGGCCGAAATGGCATCCGAGGTCGCGGGCATGGCGAACTCTTGGACGTCCATTGTCCCATTGGAGGCACACGCGGACAGTGAGAGCACGACGTCCATGAAGGGCAACTTTATTCTCACCGCAGAATCGCCAACGTGCCCGCCAACACTCCTGCTCGCCCGGATGTGCGCAAAATGACTTGCCAGGCTGGATGCCTCTTGATCGGTTGCAAGGAGGCTGGCCGGAGCGGGCGGTGCCGAAACAAGCGGCTGCCTTAGCTCGTGCCCGAAATATCGCGCAGTTTCGCCTAGCCTGTACATCATCCCCTCTTTCTGCGGAATTGTTGCTTTCTGTATTCAGGCCTCAGCATCGACCCGTATCGATCAAGGCGCCAGTTTAACGTTGCAAAAGGCTGTAAAGCGCGTTTTGCGAATGCTGGATTCAACGAGCAGTATATCGGAGCCGCTGCGCCACCTTGCGGTGGCTCATACGATCGCGGACAACCCGAGCTTAATCGACCACTCAGACGCCAACTGCAGCTTCTCAGTTCACGCCGGTCCGCCGCCGCTAACCATTAGATGTTGACCGCTGACGAAACCCGACAAATCACCGGCCAGAAATTCGGCAGCGTCGGCGACGTCCTCGACGGTACCCATCCGTTGCATCGGCCGGAATGACTTCACGAACTCACGGACTTCAGAACGCACGCCGTCCGTAAATACGCCGGCTCCCTCGATGGCGGTCGGCAGGATTGAGTTGACCGCGACGCCGCGGTGGCCGAGCTCCTTAGCCAGCACCTGGATGAGAAACTGAGCTGCGATCTTACTCCCACCATACAGAGCGCGGCCAGGCAGGGGGAACGCTGTATTGCTCGTGCCTATGTAGATGATCCTGCCATTGTCGGCGACGTGGCGCGCAGCCTGCTGAAGCGTAAAGAAGGCGCCCTTGGCATTCACCGCGAAGAGCCGATCGAAGTCTGCCTCGGTGAAGTCAATGACGGATTGGGCGACCAGCTCGATACCCGCGTTGGCGACGACGATGTCGAGCCGCCCATAGGTGTCCAGCACCGTATCGAAGAGATGTTTGATGTCATCGACGCGGGCGACATCCGCCTGGACCGCAATGGCCTTGCCTCCCGCACTCACAATTTTCGCGACGGCGTCCTCAGCCAGCGCGCTGTTGTTCGCATAATTCACCACAACTCTTGCGCCGCGCGCGGCATAGCGTTCCGCGATTGCGCGACCGATGCCGCGACCCGAGCCGGTAACCAGCGCGACTTTTTCCTGCAGGCTCATGGTGTTCTCCCGTTGTTACCAAACGCGAATATATGTACAGATTTTGCGTCAATCAAAAACGTATATATTGAAAAATACTGAAATCACTTCGTAGTTATAAACGTTGATTATTGGGGAAATCGCTTTCTTCTTTGCCATTTTTTTCAAATATTTACTGGCGCCGCCATAACAATCGAATTTACGCTCTCAGGGCAAACGCTGGAACGGATCCGGCTCTCGATTGTGGAGGCGAATGATGCAACCTGAAAACAAAATTGCGCTTGTGACAGGAGGAAGCCGCGGTCTGGGCCGCAACACAGTGGTCAGCCTCGCGCGCTGCGGTGTCGACAGCATCTTCACCTACAATTCGGCTCGCGCTGAAGCGGAAGCTGTGACGGCAGAGGTTGCCGCGATCGGACGCAAGGCCATCCCCTTGCAGCTCGACGTCGGACAAGCCTCGACCTTCGATGCGTTCGCAGAGAAAGTCCGTGACACGCTGACAGGGCTTGGCGCCCAGCACTTTGACTATCTCGTCAACAACGCGGGCATCTCACATCACAATTCAATCGAGAAGACGACCGAGGACGAACTCGACACGCTCTATCGGGTGAACTTCAAAGGGGTTTTCTTTCTCACCCAAAAACTGTTGCCGCTGATCAGCGATGGCGGGCGGATCGTGAACCTTTCGAGCGGCCTCGCCCGCATCATCATTCCCGGCAGCGCTCCATATGGTGCGCTCAAGGGAGCCATCGAAGTTCTCACCCGCTATCAGGCCAAGGAACTCGGTCCGCGCCGTATCGCGGTGAACGCAGTGGCGCCCGGGTCGATCCAGACGGATTTCAGCGGAGGCATGGTTCGTGACAATCCGGAACTCAACAAGCAGGTCGCCGGAATGACAGCATTCGGCCGAGCAGGAGTTCCCGACGATGTCGGGCCGATGATCACTTCGTTGCTCTCCGACGACAATCGCTGGGTCACCGCGCAGGTCATCGAGGTATCCGGCGGTTTGGCGATCTAGCCACCATCATCGATGGCGGGCGCCACGCCTACCATCGTTTGAAATGCTTCCCTACTGTCAGCCGACAGGTATTAGGAGCCGGCGCCTTTAACTTCCGCTTCTCGATCCGGCCTTGGGCGCCGCGCCGGCACGTTCGCGATGAGCCGGTCGGATCAGTGACGATCATCGCAAAGATTCCAGTATGCTCTCGGCATCCGCGAGATCAGTTGTGCCGGTTCTCTCCGAATGCGCCTCATAGATCGGGGCGAGAAGCGCGAGCGCGTCCGCGCCGCGTTCCAGGCCTATTAACAGGCGCGCCAACGGAATCGCAGCTTTTAGTTCCCACCCTATAGCTCCCTGTTCTCCCGCAAGCTTGATAGACACGAGGAAAGCCTGCTCGGCCGCCTCGACATCGGGGGAAGGTGCTTTCAGGTTGATCTCACCTTCTGTCCGATACAGATCGGGCAGCCAGAATTTTTGCCCCATTCGTTCCGCGGAAGAAGTGGCCTCATCGATCATCGTTTGCGCCTCGCGATACTGGCCGCTTTGAGCGAGCCCGTCGGCCAGAGCCCTGGCTGCGCCTGGCACAACCATTTGAAACTGCTCCCGGTTAAGCATCTTGAGCGCTTCTTGCAGTGCGGCGATGCCTGCCAGAGGTTCCCCAACCATCACGAGCCATTCTCCTTTCAACGCCAAGGCAGCGGCGGCGTTTAACTTGAAGGGATGTGTCTCTACATGCGCTATCAAGCGGTCGATGTGGGTGCCCGAGTCCCGAGTATTGCCGCTCCAGAGCAGAACCGCGACGCCGTTAGCAGCGGCCATGCTGTAGTCACCGTGCAGGGACGACAGCGCGGCGCCCTCCATGGTTTCCAGGACCAGCCTGCAAGCACGCTCGGGAGATCCCCTGAGCCAAAGGATGCGCGACAAAGCAAGCTCGGCACGCAAATGGTGATCGTAGCCGAATAGACGGATCTCCGGGTGGCCGATCTCGGCATCAAGCGCGAAGCCGCGCTCGCAATGTGTCATGGCGGCGGCCTGGTCGCCTCCGGTGTGGTAGGATGCGGCGAGCATCCATTCGGCAATGACTCGGTCGCTGAGCGCTCCGCTCCGATCCGCGATGATGGCGCACCTCTTTGCAGTAGCCAACCCACCTTCGAAGTCACCGAGCGTCGTCAGGAAGCTATTAAGACCAGCCAAAAGACGAAATCGCGTCATTTCGCCGCCGTCAGCCTCTAATAGATTCGTTCCCGGCTCGATCGCGTCAGAAAATTCCTGCGCATCGTCTTGTGGGTTCTGGGCAGAATCTGCCGGTGCCTCCGGCAGTCGCGCTTCGCGCCGAGGGAGTTCCTTGATTTCATCGCTCGCGCTCAACGCGAAACGCGACCAATGCCTACCTTCGGAAAGTAGCCAAAGATTGAGAAACAGAGGTACAGCATCGGCTGCCAGTTCGACCCCTACAGCATGCGATTCCGGGTCTGAAAAGCTCCACTCGAGTGCCTTTCGGACATTGTTGATGTGCGGTGCATATGGTCGCATATCGGCATAGGCGCCATGTTCGAGCGCAATGCCCTTGAGCAGGCTGGCAAAGTAACGAGCGTGGCGCCGGGAAATAGGTTCAGGCTCTTCGAACTCCTGCAATTTCGTCATTGCATATGCGCGGGTCACATCGGCAAGGCGATAGAAGACGACCTCACCTACCGGCTGGACCCAGACCATGGATTTGTCGACGAGGCTTGCTATCGACACCATTGTCGCCTTACCGTCATCTCCGGCCGAGCCAGCAACGGAGCACGCCGCTTCTATCGAGAAGAGCCCGACGAAGACGGAGAGGCGGGAGAGGATCCGCTGCTCAAGTTCCGCAAGTAGCTCGAAGCTCCAGTCGAGCATCGCTTCGAGCGTCTGGTGTCGTGGAACGACAGTGCGCCGCCCGGCCAAGCGCAATTTCGCATTGCCGGCCAGAAGATTGGCGACGCCGCGGATGCCGTAAGTTCCGACTCGACTGGCTGCCAGTTCGATTGCAAGCGCGATGCCATCGGTGCGGCGGCAGATCTCACCGACGACGGGCGCATCGCTGTCAGTTAACTCTCCGTGGAACCCGCTGTACGCTGCCCGATCCATGAAGAGTTGCACCGCCGGTGTCGCCAGCGCCTCGGGCGCTGTCGGAAACTCGTCGGCCGGATAGGCCAGAGGGCTCAAGAGATGGACGGTCTCTCCATCGACACGTAGCGATTCACGGGAAGTCACCAGCAGATGCACGCCTGGCGAGCGCTGAAAGAGCTCGCCGGCCAAGAGCGACGTCGGATCGACCAAATGCTCGCAACTGTCGAAGATGATCAGCACGCGTTTGTCCGCGAGGAAGGTCACCAGTTCGGTGACTGGATCCGCGCCTCCAATTGCACAGCCGACCGCCGCGATGACGGCCCCGGGAACCAGGCGGCCCTCGGTCATTGCGCCGAAATCGACAAATATGACGTTCGTGTCGTCGAATGCACTTTGCAGCCTCTGGACAATGGCCGCAGCGACTGTCGTCTTGCCGATGCCTCCCGGTCCGACGATGCTGATGAAACGGCGCGCCAAAAGGAGTTCGCTCAGGCTAGTGATGACGGCTTCCCGGCCGATCAGCGAACGAGGTGGCGGTGGAACACGGCCTGTGGATCGGGGTGCCAAAGACGCCGCCGGTGGAGGCGGCCGCGGATCCGGTTCGTTGGGTGTTATTGGAGCGACAAAACTATAGCCCCTGCCGGCGACGTTCACGATGTATCGTGCCCCGTCTCGACCGTCTCCTAGAGCCCGGCGAAGCGAAGCCATGTGTACCCTCACCCCCGCCTCGTCGACGACAACGTTTCGCCATACGAGTTCCAGCAACTCATGCCTGCTGACGATGTCGCCGGCACGGTCAATAAGGGCAATCAGCAAATCAAGGGCGCGCGAGCCGATCCGAACAGGCTCGCCATCCTGCAGGAGTAGCCGCTGTGCCCGATCCAGGCGAAAGCTGCCGAACGATATCGGAGCGTGCGCGCTAGCTTCGACATGCGGCGGGGCAAGCAAGCCCTCGTCCGTCCGGACCATCGCTTGACCTGTCATCGCTCCCCGCTCCTGCGCTGCAGTTAGACTAGCATGTTGAAGGGAACGAAAGACCTGTTTGAAAGCAACTGACATTCGGCCCGAGAAAAAAGTCGGTCTGACGTGCGACATATGCCGAAGGCTATCATCACTGTTTCTGCCGATCGTCATATGGCAACCACTGCCTTCGCGACATCGACGTTTCCTCGAACGGCATTGGAATAGGGGCAAATGGCGTCGGCATTTCTCACCAGCTCCTCGGCTGTCGTTTGATCGACGCCGGAGACGGTGATGGCGAGAGAGGCGTGCAGCACGAAGGCATCGGCTTCGTTGCGGCTGAGGCCGATTTCAGCGACGACGATCACGTCGCCATCGGCGAAGCGATGCCCCGACTGCCGAGCAACACGCAACAGCGCGTTTTCAAAACACGCGGCATAGCCGCCGGCAAAGAGCTGTTCGGGATTGGTGGCGCCGCCCACACCACCGAGTTCCTTGGGGATGGCAAGCTTGAGATTGAGAATGCCGTCCTCGCTGCGGATCGTTCCCTTGCGGCCGCCGGTTGCCGTCACCTTGGTCGAGTAGAGAATAGTCATGCGTTATCTCCCTTCATGAGCGGTTGGTCCCGCATCTGTGTTGGATGTTTAGGACGCCACTTTCCATCCACCGGCGCAGGCCAGCGACGGAGCGAAAATCGGCGGCGCTGCGCGCTGGTATGCCGGGCTCGAACTCGGTCATCATCCGCGACAGCGCGTTACCAGGTCCGAGTTCGAGCACGCGGGCGGGACGGGAGGAGCGGCAAGCATCCAGGCAGGCCGTCCAATCGATGGTTGTCGAGACCTGAGCCGCGAGCTTGACGAGACCATCGACGACGCTGCGAACAGGCACCCCGTCGATGCCGCTGACGAGTCGGACATCGCTTGGCAAACGGGCGTTCGTGACGGTTTCGCTCACCAGCCTGCCGAGCCGCTCGCTCACGGCTTTGAGGGCCGGCGTGTGGGATGCGACGTGGATCGGCAGCACCGTCGCGCGGGTGGCGCCACGCGCGGTAGCGTCCGCGAGCGCCGGCCGGAGGCCCGCCGCGCGTCCGCCGACGATGAGGTGCAGCGGACCGTTCACGATGGCGACGTCGAGCCCATGGGCGCGACAAATTCCGTCGACCACATCGCGCGGCAAGCCGATAATGGCGGCGAGCCCGGAAGGCTCGCGCGTGGCCTCGTCCATGAGGGCAGCGCGGCGCGTCACAAGATTGAAGGCGCTAGATGCGTCCACTACGCCGGCGACCGCCCAGGCCGGCACTTCGCCCGCGCTGTAGCCGGCGACGGTGATCGGGCGCGAAGCTGACGAGCCGACCGCCGCCCATACGGCGAGCGCCGCCGCGCAGCAAAGCACCTGCGCAACGTCGTTGCGGTGAATGATGTCGCCGCCCTGGTGGGCGAGGTCGCGCGGGTCGCGGCCGCCGAGCGCCGCGGCGGCGAGCGCGAAGACGGGCGCCGCCGTCGGCTCGGAGGCGACGAGATCGAACATGGCCGCGCTCTGTTTACCCTGTCCCGAGCACAATATCGCGATGCCGCTCACGGCGTATTCTCGACATGATCGAGGAAGATCGTTACGGCCAGCAGATCGGCCGATCCACCTGGGCTGAGGCGCCGCGCCACAAATGCGCGGTGCACGGCCATGGCATGGGCAAGCCAGTCCGTCCGGCCGACGCCTCCGGCGAGAAGGAAATCGCATGCCGCGCGGTGTGCGTCCCGCAGCCCTTCCGTGCCACCGCGGTGGAGCAGGTTGGTGTCCTCCATCACCGCCAGCAATGCGAAGAAGGCATGCACCCGCGCCGTGCCTTCATCGCCAGTGAGCACCCGGCCGGCCAGCAGCGCCGGAAGGCCGATCGTCCGTGCATGCGGAAAGCCGGCGGCCGCCTCCGCGCGCGCACCGCCGGCGTCAAAGCGCCGCAGCGCATCGCTGCCGTGGCTGTTCAGCGGGATCGGGCCGCGCGTGATTTCTCGACCCCAGCGCTCTACGACTATCCGTGTCAGCCGTTTTGACGAAAGACGGCGACGCTCGGCGCGTGCCGCGCCGGCTGCCGCGCAGAGCAGGCCGAGCGCGAAGATTGCGCCGCGATGGGTGTTCACCCCTCCGGTGGCAGCGAGCATGGCGTCTTCTGCGAGCCCACCTATTCGCCGCAACTCTGCCATATCGGCGCCCGCCGCGCCGGCTGCGGCAAGCTCGGCATAGAAGGGGCGAATGCCGTTTATGCTGCTCACGAAGGTGCCATAGTCCATGTCGCCATGGCTGCCGTTGTCGAGCGGGCTGACGAGGCCGGGCTTCGGCCAGGTGTCGAGTTCGGCGAGCAGCGCATCGGCCGCCATGCCGCCGAACCGTTCGGCGTCGACAGGTGCGAGCGGTGCCCGCCCGTGCGCCGGCGCGCGCTTCGGTAAAGTCGCGCTCACACGAAGAGATGTCGTGCGCATCTGAGCTCCGCTCCGTGCATCGATTTGACCAGGACTGTGCCGCCATGGCGGGTGAGTGCGCTGCGCAGTTCGCGCCAGTTCGCGCCTTCGCCTGTGCGGGAGATGATCTCGCCGTCGAGTCGGGCCGGGCCGGCGTCGTCGAGCGCGGCGAGACCGCCGAGCAGCTCGTCAAGGTCTTCTCGGCGAGATACTGGCCAGATGAGATCGATGTCCGAGCCGGCTCGCAGATAGGCGAGCCCTGTCAGATGCTGCCAAAGCAGCGCGCCGAAGACGACCGGCCGCAACCGCAGCCGCATCGCGAGAGCGGCAGCAGCTTGCAGCTGTGGGCGCAGGTGCGCGGGGGCCGACCGCGCTGCCTCGGCCACGGAGTGTGCCGCGACACTTGCCGCCACGTGCTTGGGAGGGATTAAAAAGCCCAGCCTCAGCTTGCCGAGTGTGGGCGGCAACGGAAGGCCTATGGCGATCGCGCTCTCGTCGTCACCCGCAGTGCCCCGCCGCACGATCACCGGAAAACCGCGTTCGGCCCAGCTTTCGACCAAGGGCCGGGGCTCATCGGCCAGACTGTCGAGGCTACCGATAGCGAGGAGCATCTCCCTCCACGCCCCTGGCTCTACGCGCAGCAGATCGTGGCGGCGATAGGGATGGCTAGACATAGTCGTCACCGGACGCTTGGTGTGCCACGCGCCGCGCGATCTGCGCGGCGATAGGGCGCCCGCCACGCTCGGCGCCGAGCACGTCTCGCTTATCGCGCGCGGGGATAGCCGCCAGCGTGGCCTCGAGCTGATCAGCGAGCGGCTTCGCGGGATCCCACACCTGCGCCACCGCGCCGACGGCGCTCATAAAGGCAAGGCCGGGTGCGAAAACCGGGGTGGTTTGCGACAGCTCTTTCAGCTTGTCCTCCGGCAATTTGGTCACGCGCGCCATGGAGGGCAGGTCCATCACCGCTGGCTCTGCGTCAGGCAGCGCGACAAGGACGTCGGTGGCAAGCGCAGTAGCGAGGAACGCGCCGGCTACGGCCTTGCCGTAATTCAGCCCGACGGTGGCATGGCCGCTGCGGCTCGCCAGCAGCAGGCATTTCGCCAGGTGGGCGAGATACTCGTTGAGGCCGAGCATCTCGTCGCGGCGGGACATGAGTTGGCCCTGGGTATCGACGATGACAAGGATCGGTGCCTTGCCGCCCCTCGCGACAATGTCGAGCACGCGTCGGGCCAGTGGCAGCACGCCCTCGATCCCCAATGCCTCGCCGTCGGCGATGCCGACCACCTCGACGGTGCCACCATTGCCCCGCTTTCCCATGCCGAGGATCAGATGATCGGACCGGGGATCGATGTCGTGGCCCTTGGGGAAGAGACTTGAGAGGATCTCATCGAGCGTCATAAGCAGCCCCTCTCAGGCTTTTGACGATTTCCGCGAAGGCCGTGTCATCCAAGTTCCGGATGGATTGCGGTTCGGTAATGCCGAGCGCTACCCACATCTCGACCGCCGAATGGCACGCACCAAGGCGCTCTATCCGGTCGGCGAGCCGTCGTTGCTCGGAGCGCAGGGTCGCGAGGTCGAAAGGCGGCGCTCGGTCGATCAACGCGAGCACGGCGTCGCGGAAGCCCGCCACAGTGTCCCCGGCATAGGCGTCGGCGCCCCCGAGCAGGCGGCGATTGCGTCCTCCGGTCACGCTCCAAACGAGCGCCTTGTCCTGCGAGTCGAATTCCTCGACGCCTTTGTTGGTCTCGATCACCTCCGGGCCTGACACGCCGGTGCGCCCTTGTTCCGAAATGGCGATCCGCGAGCAGGTGGCGGCGGTGAGGCCCGCACCGCCGAAGGAGCCTGCTCTCCCGCCGACGAGGGCGATGACAGTCACGCCGTAGCCGCGCGCCTCGACGATGGCGCGCATAACCTCGGCCACCGCGAGCTCGCCGGCATTGCCTTCCTGTAATCGCACTCCGCCGCTGTCGAGCAGCAAGAGGACGATGCGCGGCAGCTTCGCATCGTCGCGTGCGGCGCGTAGCAGGCCGACGAGTTTGGCCCCGCTCACCTCAGCGAAGGTGCCGCCCATGAACTGGCCCTCCTGTGCCGCGACAAGAACGGCACGTTTCCCGAGCCGACCGCGCCCGACAACCATGCCGTCATCGAAGGCTGCGGGCAGGTCGAACAAGACAAGATGGGGGCTCTGCACGCGCTCCGTCGGCGGCAGGAACTCCGTGAAGCTGCCCGGATCGAGCAGCCCCGCGAGACGCTCGCGCGCGGTCGAGAGGAACCAGCTTGCGGTATCGGCAGAGGGATGCCTCGGGTCAGTCATGGCCAGCCTCCATGGTCCGCACGCCCTGCAACAGCCGCAGCATCACCGTGTCGGGTCGGGCGCCGCCGTCATTGATGGAGATGCGCAGGCCGCCCGGCGAGGCGCGCTCGACAAAGTCGGCGACGACGCCCTTCCAGACATCGTCATAGCCGCGCACCGGGGTGGCGATTTCGACGGTGCATTCAGTACCGGCAAGCGTGCGTTCCAGCAGGACTTCGAGATTGCCGGAGGCGACGACGCCGACAAGAGCGCTGCCGATGGTGCCGGCGGCTGGATTGCGGGTTTTGTGATGGACTTTGAGGATTTCCATGTGTCGCCTCGTCACCAATTGCGGAACTTGGCCGGCGGATCGTAGAGATTGCCCGACCAGTGCATGAGCTCCTTGATTGAGCGCGCGGCGAGCAGGCTCTTGTTGGCCTCGAGCGGATCGATGCCAAGGTCTTCCGGCCGCTGGATCACCTTGCGGGCCCGCAGATCCTCCACGGCCTTGCGGTCGCGGGCACGGCCGACATCGCTATAGCCGGCGACGCCGCGGATCGCCTGCTCGCGCTCATACGCTGTGCGGCAGAGCAGAAGGTTGGCGATGCCCTCCTCCGTAACGATGTGGCTGACGTCATCGCCGTAGATCATCACCGGTGGAAGCGCGAGGTCGAGCGACTTGGCCAGTTCGACACTGTCGAGGCTCTCAACGAAGGTGGGGTCAAGCTTTTCGCCGAAGGTCTCGACGATCTGCACCACCAGCTTTCGCCCGCGCGGCAGGCTCGTCGCCTCCCCGGCGGCTTCACAGCCCGCCTTCCACCAGGCCTCGCTGGCATGGCGCCGTCCATGCGGGTCCGAGCCCATGTTGGGCGCTCCGCCGAAGCCGGCGATGCGGTCGCGGGTGAAGGTCGAGGAGTTGCCCTGAAGATCGATCTGCAGAGTCGAGCCGATGAACAAGTCGGTCGCGTAAAGCCCGGCCGACTGGCAGTACATGCGGTTGGACGCCATCGAACCGTCGCGGCCAATGAAGAAAATGTCCGGCCGCGCCTTCATATAGTCGTCCATGCCGACTTCCGAGCCGAAGCTGTGCACCTGTTCGACCCAGCCCGACTCTATGGCGGGGATGAGGGTGGGGTGCGGGTTGAGGGCGAAGTGCGTGGCGATCTTGCCTTTAAGCCCAAGCCGCTCGGCATAGGTCGGCAAGATCAGCTCGATAGCGGCAGTGTTGAAGCCGATGCCATGGTTCAGCCGCTTCACGCCGTAAGGCGCGTAGATGCCCTTGATCGCCAGCATGGCGCCGAGGATTTGCGTTTCGGTGATCTGTGCCGGGTCGCGGGTGAACAGCGGCTCGACATAGAAGGCCTCGGGCGTCACCACCACGAAGTCGACCCGGTCCCCCGGCACGTCGACGCGCGGCACCTTGTCGACCAGTTGGTTCACCTGCGCGATGACGATCCCCTGCTTGAAGGCGGTCGCCTCAATGACAACGGGCGAGTCCTCGGTGTTCGGGCCCATATAGAGGTTGCCGTCGCGATCCGCGCAGCGCGCCACGGTGAGCGCGACATGCGGGGTAAGATCGATGAAATAGCGCGAGAACAGCTCGAGATAGGTGTGAACGGCGCCGAGTTCGATCTTGCCAGCCTTGAGTGCGCGCGCGATCGCCGCGCCCTGCGGGCCGGAATAGGAGAAGTCGAGCCTCTTCGCGATGCCGGCCTCGAAGAGGTCGAGATGCTCGGCCAAAACCACGCCCGACTGCACGATGTGCAGGTCCTTCACCACCGAAGGGTCGACCTCCGCGAGCCGGGCGGCGAGGAAGTCGGCCTGCTTCTGGTTATCGCCTTCGAGGCAAATCCGGTCGCCCGGCCGTATCACCGCCTCCAGCAGCTTCGTCATATCCCCGGGTGCGACCTGCTTGCCACGGGCATAGGCGCTGCCGGCGGCAATGCGTTGCTCGCGTGACTGACGTGATGCGTCCCAGGTTCTGGTCGACGAGATGTTCGAAAGGACAGTCATGGACGGACCTCGTGCACTGAAAGAAGCCGTCGCATGGCTGGCGCTGTGCGACGGCTTTGGTCTGCGTTCAGTTCGTCTTCTCTCCGACTTTCCGAGCGGCCTCCACGATCACATCGGCAACGCGCTCTGGATGGGATTCGTAGACCGAATGGCTGGCCCCTTCGACGACGATGAAGGGCGCCTTGGCGCGTTCATAGTAGAAGCGTTCGAGGTCGGGATTGATGATCTGGTCGTTGCCGGCGACGATGCCCCAACTCGGCTTGGTCTTCCAGGCAGCCGCAGTCAGCGGCGTGTTGAACACCTCGGCCTTGGCCAGCACCTGCGAGCGACCAGCGAACTCGGCTTGTTCGCGAGGCAGGTCAGGCGCGAATAGCTTCGGGAACAGTTCCGGATCCAGATAGGTATAGCCGTCCGGCGTCGCTTTGATCGCCCCTTCGGTCTTGGCCAGCACGCTCGGCATCTTCTTGCCGAGTTCGCCCTCGTCCTCGCCGACGTCTGGTGCGTGGGCGGCAACATAGACCAGGCCGGCCACCTTCGGATGCACACCCGCCTCGGTGACGATCGAGCCGCCGTAGGAGTGGCCTACCAGGATGGCCGAGCCTTCCTGCATGTCGAGCACGCGCTTTGCGGCGGCGACGTCATCCTGGAACGACGTTTCCGGCTCTTGGACCATCGACACCCGGAAACCCTTCTTCACCAGAAGGTCATAGATCGGTTTCCAGCCGGACCCATCGACCCAGGCACCATGCACCAGGACGATGTTCTTGATGGGCTCGGCCATCGCCGCGGCGGGGGCGATCAGGGCAAAAGAAGACGCAAGCAAGGCGGCGGAACAAATACGGCGAAATGGCATGGCAGCACCTCGGCGGTTGGGTTGACGTTTCAGAAAATCGTGAACGGCCAGATGCTGGCATGCATACGGACGGAGCGCGCGTTAAGATGGGTAAATAATCGCAAGCCAACAATCGGAAGGCTTGCTCAGCGCTCCACAGCAGAAACTGCGCCCTTTGGATCGTCGGTTCACCTATCGGAATCGTCGAGGCTCGCCGACGATCTGATCCGTCTCAACCCGGCACCGAGAGACGCATTGGCCGAGCGCTCTGCCATCGGCCCTCAACAACACTTTCCAACAATTTACGCGCGGCAAGCGCGAGCTTGTGCAAGCCTGAGCTTCCGATGACGAACCGATATCGCCGTGACGCTGAGGACTCACCCAAATGCGGTCGCCGAACAGCGCTTTACTTGATGTCGACAGTGTCAGTCGCGGATCCGGGCCAAACGGCGGAACCCACGACTGGCACTGTGGCGCGCAGGCCGCCCCACACTGCGCGCGATCGCAGATAGCGGATGCCCTCACAGCCATCCTTTTCCAAGCCGAAGCAATCCGGTTGGGAAATGCGGTTGCAGGCTCGGCTGAGGCCGAGCTGGATCTGTCGACCCGACACATCATAACGAGTGCAAAACGTGTGTGGAGCATCCTGGGCGATACCCCCGAGGCGAATTGCATCTGCAGAAAGCCTCCGACATGACGGCCGATACAATCCTTCCGGCACTCGTCCCGATCTTTTTCGTGATTGTTGTTGGCTACGGCGCCGGCAGGCTCCGCATCGTCGAAAACCATCATGTGGGCGGTCTCAATGCTCTCGTGATGAACTTTGCCCTGCCTGCCTCGCTGTTCGTGGCGACCGCATCCGCACCGCGAAGCGAGATGCTCGAGCAAGTGCCACTTTTCCTGACACTCGGTTTCGTGATGCTGCTCATTCATCTTGCATGGTATTTTTTTGTCCGTGCTTCCTCGGACGTTTCGAAGGCGGACGCGGCCCTTCAGGCCTTGACTGTATCTTTCCCGAATTTGGCCGGCGTTGGCCTTCCCATAGCGGCTGCCGTCATCGGACCAGGTGGCACAGTCCCCATCGCTGTCGCGCTTGCCGCCGGCTCGATCATCGTCAGCCCCATGTCTTTGATTTTCGTCGAACTGAATTCCAGGAAACCGAAGGAAGAAATCGCGATTGGCCCCGCAGCACAGGTTCGGAAGGCATTCCGCCGCTCGGTGACGAAACCGGTCGTTCTGGCTCCCGCAGTCGGCATTCTGTATTGCCTCGCCGGATTGGGGCTGCCTTCCCTCGCCAAGGCGAGCCTTATGCTCGTCGGAGTCGCCGCCCCCGGTGTGGCGCTGTTCCTGACAGGTCTTATTCTCTCGTCGCAACCGTTTCGCTTGAATTGGAGCGTAGTTGCCGCAACAGGGCTTGCCGATATCGGCCGACCCATCTTGACTGCCGTGGTCGTGCTCACGTTGCCGATCTCGACCGAGACGGCGAAGATAGCCATTCTGATCTCCGCTATGCCGTCGGGTTTCTTCGGCATTCTCTTTGCCGTGGACTATCGCTTGGACTCAGCGGCAACCGGCTCCATGGTCATAGCGAGCACTCTTTTCAGCATCGTCACGCTGACAACAGTCATAGCGTTGCTTTTTCCGCTTTAGGTGCCCTGTCTCATGGCCATCGCGCCTGCGGTCAAATGTCAGATCCTGCTCTGTCTGTAGCAGGTGGCTATTCTCATCCTTGCACGGTCTCCGCCACTCGACGGCGTGACGGTCAGCTGCCGATAGCGGCCACTCGCTCGTGTCCCAGCAACGTCGATGTCAGTTCTGGCAATTTTCAACTATTTCAGAGACGCCAGAATGCGTTCGGCATCCACGAGATCCCTTGTACCGGTTCTCTCCGAAAATTCCTCGAAGAGCGGTTGCAGAATGGCGAACGCCTCCGCGCTGCGTTCGCTGTCTATCAACAGCCGGGCCAATGGAACGGCGGCATTCAATTGCCAACCGATGGCAGCCTGAGCTGTCGCAAGCTTGATGGATCTTCGCAAGGCCGTTTCCGCTGCATCGATATCCGGGCAAGGCGCTTTGAGGGCAATCTCGGCTTGCGTCCGGTAAAGAGAAGGTACCCACAGCCTTTGGCCCATTTCCTCGGCCGAAGAAATCGCCTCGGCGATGGATGCACGAGCTTCGTCATATTCGCCACAATGGACGAGTGCCGCCGCCAAGGCGCGGGACGCTGGGGGAATGACCAGGCGAAATGGGTCTAGTTGAAGTATGCGGAGGGCTTGTCGCAGCACGTCTACGGCAGCCGCAGCCTCTCCCGTCATCAGGAGCCATTCTCCTTTCAGCGCCCATGCCGCAGCCGCAGTGCTCCTCAAAGAATGTTTCTCAGTATGAGCAATCACCCGCTCGATGTGCTCTCGTGAGTTCTGCGTATCGCCACCCCAAAGCAGGATAGGAATAGAGGCAGCGGCGGCAATGCTGTAATTGCCCGGGAGACTAGACCCCTCTGCTTCGTTCATGAGCCTGAGCGCCATCCCGTTGGCGGTCTTGGGGAAGCCGCGGAGCCATAGGCAGCGTGCCAGCGCGATTTCGGCGCGCAGATGATGATCATATCCGAAGATATTGACGTCGACACGCCCAACAGTGGCTTCGAGCTTGAAACCGCGTCGACAGTGCTCAACGGCCGCTGCCTGGTCGCCGGCGAGATGGTAGGCGGTGCCGACCATCCATTCAGAAATTACTTTTTCGGCAAGCGATCCATTGCGCGTTGCAAGAACCATGCATCGTCTGGCTGCGTCCAAACCACCGTCGAAATCACCGAGCCTGCTCAGGAAGACGCTGAGACCGGCTAGTAGACGAATCTGCGGCACCCCACTTTCATCCGCCTGGGAAAGATCCAGTCCGCGTTCGATGGCGTCACGAACTTCTTGCGGATTGCCTTGTGTATGCATTGATGAGATCGCCAGGGCTTCTTGCAGGCGCACCTCCTGCTGGGATCCGCGGCTGTAACTTTCAATTATGCCCAGCGCCAGATGGGACCAATGGCGGCATTCGGCGAGCAGCCAGAGACCAATAAACAACGGCGATGAATCGGCGGCAAGTTCGATGCCGATCGCATAAGATTCCTTGTCGGAAAAACTCCACTCCAGCGCCTTGCGCACATTGCCGATATGCAGCGCATGACGCTCCATGTTGGCGTACAAGCCTGGCTTGAGCGCAACCGCCTTGAACAGATCCGCGAAATAGCGGGCGTGGCGCCGGGAAATCTGCTCAGGGTCTCCGAGTTCCCTGAGCTTGGTCGCCGCATAGGCGCGCGTCGTGTGAGGAAGACGGTAAAAGACAGCATTGTCTACCGGATGCACCCAAACCAGGCTTCTATCAACCAGGCTCCCCACCGTCGGCGCCACCGCCGCCCTGTCGTGGTCACCCGAAATGGAACGCGCGGCGTCCATCGTAAAAAAGCCTACAAAAGCGGAAAGGCGGGCCAGAACGATCTGCTCGTTCTCGGTGAGCAGATTGAAGCTCCAGTCGAGCATCGTTTCGAGTGTTTGATGCCGCGGAGCGGCGTTTCGCCGTCCAGGCAAATGCAGTTCCACATTACTCGCAAGCAAGTCTGCCACGCCACGGATGCCATAGGTGCCGACGCGGCTGCCAGCCATCTCAATCGCCAGCGCAATGCCATCGGTCCGCCGACATATCTCGGCCACCACCGGCGCGTCGATGTCGGTCAGTCCGCCGTCAAATCCACTCGCGATCGCCCGATCCATGAAGAGCTGCACCGCTGCCGTCGACAACGCCTCCGCTGCGGTCGGAAGCTCGTTGTCGGGAACCGGAAGGGGGCTCAGCAGGTGAACGGTCTCTGCCTCGGCACGCAACGATTCCCGAGAGGTCGCCAGCAGATGCAGACCTGGGGCACCAAGAACGAGCTGCTCCGCCAGGAAAGCCGTCGCATCGATGAGGTGCTCGCAATTGTCGAAGACAACCAGCATGCGCTTGTCGCGGACGTAGGATAGAAGCTCTTCGACAAGGTCGGTGCCTTCGAGTTTACACCCCAATGCCGAGATGACGGCTCCTGGCACCACGCCGGTTTCCGAGACCGCTCCAAGGTCGACAAAGGCAATGTTGTCATCTGCGAATTCTGACTGCATTCGCAACGCGATCGCAGCCGCTACCGTCGTTTTGCCAATGCCTGCCGATCCGACAATGCTGACAAAACGGCGCTCCAGAAGGAGTTCGCTCAAGCTGTCGATAACGGCCTCGCGGCCAATGAGCGAACGGGGCGGAGGCGGCGCATGGCCAAGCGACCTGGACGCTTGAGCCGGTACCGTCGTGGGCGCCGCATCCATGTCGTCTCGCACAATCGGGGCAACAAAACTGTAGCCGCGGCCCGCGACGTTGACGATATACCGCGCTCCGTCCTGGCCGTCCTCAAGGGCCCGACGTAGTGCGGCCATATGGACCCTAACGCCCGCTTCATCGACGACTACGCCTTGCCATACGAGATCAAGCAACTCGTGCCGGCTGACGATGTCGCCGGCACGCTCAACCAGGGCGATCAAGAGATCCAGCGCACGGGATCCGATCCGCACAGGCTCGCCATTCCGCGACAGCAGCCGGCGGGCAATATCCAGGCGGAAGCTGCCGAACGACACAATGGCGCCCGATGAAGGCGAACCTGACGCGCGGTTAAAGCTTGGCAAGATCGTTTAGCATAGGCCGCCCGGAAGCGTCCCTCCCTGGCTATGTTGAATAAACGGGTTAGCCGAAATCCAATAAACGATGCCATGGAAGGCAGCCAGACTCAATGAGGCTCCGAAAGGACTGAACACCGCCGCAACCTGCTGGAGGGGTTCTGGACCGGCAACCTCCTGCGGGCTTACGCCCTCAGAAATCGGAGGCGGCAGAATGATCTGCAGTTCCAGAAACCGGCGCTGGCTTACCCATCCATCGCTCTCAACCCTTTGCGTACCGAAGGCCAGATCACGAAAAAGGAAAGCAGCGCCGCGCCCAGGCTCACCGTCGCCATGGCCGGTTGCATGTTCGCCTCGCCACCGAAGACATGTTCGGCCACCAATGGCACGAGCGTCGGCCCGAGCCCGATGCCGAGCAGCGCCGTTATGGTGAGAGAAAGCGCAATCGTTGTGGCGCGCATCTCGTTCGGCACGTTTTCCTGCATGACGACGTTCCCAATCACATAGCCGCTTATCGAACCAAAGGCCCAGATGGCGAAGGAGAGCGTCATCTGCTGCTCAGTAGCGGCGAAAAACGTCGTTGAGGCTCCTGCGATCGACAACGTACAGCATCCAAGAAGCGGGACGATGCGGGCAGCCACGCCCCAGCGCCGGACGATCCAGTCCGAGAGCGCGCCGCCGGCAAGCGATGCAATGACCCCGCTGGTCGTGATCGACAACGCGATAAGGCCGCCCGCCTCAAGGGGGGTCATACCATGCGTGCGCTGCAGGAGTGTCGGCAACCAGGAGAGGAAAGCGTAGTTGCCAATCCCGAGGGCCCCTTTGCTCAGGCACAACCTGAGCACTGCGCCGTTGTTGGCACCCAGTTGGCGGAGTACCCCCGCGAGTGGCAGCAGACCCGAGATGTGCCGCCGCTGCGGCTCGCGGATGAGCAGAAGCAGCGGCAGCAGCAACAGACCCGGCATCCCCACCAGCACGAACATCTGCCGCCACGGCGCCAGCGGCCCGATCAACGCAATGGGCTCCAGCGAGGCGAAAGCCAGCACTACACCCCCAACGAACATCGCGACGCCTGTGCCGAACGTCGCGCCGAGCGAAAATATACCGAGCGCGATGCCGCGCCGTCGGGAAGAAAAGCTGTCGAAGATCAGCGCCGAAGCTGCCGGGACCAGCGCTGCCTCGCCGAGGCCCACCGCGACCCTCGCGGCAAAAAAGCTCCAGAAGTCGCCAGCCACCCCGCAGGCAATCGTCGCTACAGACCAGAGCGCGATGCCGGTCATGATTACATTGCGGCGGTTAGCCCAATCGGCGAGCCGGCCGCACGGTAAACCTGCCAGCGCGAAGATCACGGCAAATCCGGCGCCCTGCAGCAGGCTGACCTCAAAGTCCGTCAGAATCAGATCTGCGCGGATAGGATCAACCACAAGATTGATAACGAGTCGGTCGGTGAAGGAAATCAGCAAGGCAAGGCACAGAACGATGACCGTGTACCAGCTGGAAGCCGTAGTAATATTCTGTTCCGAATTAGGCCTGTCATCGTCCAATAGAGTGTTCCCCACGGCACCCTCGGCCATCCTTAAACCCTCGCGCAAAAAGCAACCTGTGGCAAATGGATCGCGAGCCGCGAACGAATCGGCACAAATCAGTTCGGCGACTTTAACGCCTTCAACGTCCATCATGTGGGCGGCAGCCTTTGTACATGGATGCCTGGTGCGATTTCGAGCACCTGCACCGCTTCCTCCACGCTCAGCACGTCGGGCGCGCCTTGCTGATAGCTCATGATCACAGCGCCACGCGCCAGATCCGCCGCTTTGGCGGCGAGCGGCCAAGGAACAGGTCCATCGGGACCAACCCCTTAGATAATATCGCGGCGTTTCCGAATGGAGGGAAACACGGTAGCGCTCTCGCGGCTCGCCCCGGAACAATGCGATATCGGCTCAGGCGATTCCGAGATCGCGAGGAAAATCGCGTGGGTAGTTTATTGTCAGAAAGAGGGGGTTCGAGTCCACATTGTGGGCAGCCTCGGAAATATACAGCAAGATCAATACCTTAAATGGGTATTTTGGTGGGCCCGGAGGGTCATCGTTTTCTCAGGGAAATCAATACGTTAGCGGGTGGTTCGCCACCCCGTTTCCTTCGTATTCTCTCGTATGGTCTGGCGAACCCAATGATCAGGAGGAGGACTAGTTTCCCCTGCGAGAACTGTCGCCACAGAAAACGGCTTTCGCCTTAGCACAAGCGCTCTGCGAGACGCTCTGCCGGGGAAGAGCCGTGGCAGAAAGCTTTCGCGATAGATGCGGTCTCTTACTGCGAGCCGGGCACTCGAGGCGCCGATCGGCGAGGCTGAAGGAGGGTCGCTCTGGCGTTGGCTCAGAACCGGCTGGAGCGTTCCTCCGGCTGCGGCGATTTCAAGCCATGGCAGGAACATTGCGGATCGGCCGGAAGCCGGGCGGCGGTTTCCAGCGCAACCCGCGAGGCTGTCATGGACAGGCTCGGCAACACGTCCTGCTGCAGCAATTCCTGGCGATTACGGTCCATATAGTCATTGAAGGCCGCCGTAACGAACGCCAAGGGCACGAAACAGGCGCCGATCTCGCGCGACAAGGTGGCTTCGGGGGCAATCGAATGGTTGAGCACGTCGGCCCCCATGCTTCGAAAGGCCAAGGCTTCGGCCGGGCTCGTAAGACGCGGCCCGTAACAGTGGGCAGCCACCAGCTGCTGTTCGATGCCATGAACGCGGCATTGCGGCGGCCAGTGACGGCGCGCGGTTTCGACCAGAACGGCCGCGCATCTTGGGCATACGATCTGCTTGCCGGAACAGTCGAAGCTCTGGCGGCCGGGAAGCAGTGAGAACGGGGTCTGCGTCAGCTCGATGATATCGGCGTTCACCACCATGTCGCCGGGCTGGATCGCCTTGTTGACGGCACCGATGGTCGAGCAGGCCAGGACCTGGCGCACACCCGCGTTCATCAATAGCCAAAACGCACGGCGATGGCAGGAATGGTCGATATGGTCGCGGGGGTTGCCATGCGAATACATGCACAGCGCCTGTTTCGTTCTGCCTTCGGCGGTAATCGAGGCATCGAACTCGATGAGCTTCCAGTTGTCAGTGCGGCCGAAAGGCGTCTCGAAGCTGATGTCCCGCCGCAAGGTGCGCACGCCATCGACTTCCACATCTTCGGGAAAGGCCAGCCCCCAGTTTGCCGAGCCGGTGATGATCGCCAGCCCCACCTTGGGTATGTCTGTCTGATGGTCGGCTGCGATAGGATTGCTTGGCATGATTTCAGGTCTCGGTCAGGATTTCTGGCGAAGGGTCACGATCAGGATGACGGCCACGACGACGGCGGTCCATAATGTCGAGATCGCGGCGATGGTCGGATCGATCTGATCGCGCAGCGACAGGAACATCAGCTTCGGCAGCGTGCTGTTGCGGCCGCTGGCGACGAAGATCGAGATGACGGATTCGTCGAGCGAGGTCAGGAAGGCCATCAATGTCGCCGACAACAGGCTGATCCTGAGTTGCGGAACGATGATACCGCCAATGGCTCTGGCCCAGTCGGCGCCCAGGCTGCGCGCCGCCTGGACCTGGTTCCAGTCGAACCGGGCAAGAGCGGGCACCAGCACAATACAGGCGACCGGGATAGCCAGCACCACATGGCCCACCAGCACGCCGAACAGCGTTCCGACCAGAGCCTGCGCCGCCAGCACGAAGAAGAGGCCGATCGCGAGCAGGATTCCCGGCACGATGGAGGGGGTGAGCAGAACGCCCTGAATGATCGCCGCGGCCCGACCGCCGAGCCTGTTCATCGAGATGCAAGACAGCAGCGCCAGCGGCACGGCAATCGCCGCCGTCAAAGTGCCGAGGATCAGGCTGGTCCTCAGCGCGTCCATCCAGGTGGCCGACCCGAAGAAGTTATCATACCAGCGCAGCGAGTAGGCGCGCGGCGGGAACTCGAGCAGGTCCGACGCCGAAAAGGAGAGCGGCACGACGACAAGTGTCGGCAATATCAAGAACGCCATGACGAGCGCGGAAAAGCCCCACAGAGCGACGCGGGCGAGCCTGTTGTCCGGATAGGCCTCAAGCATGGGCCGCACCCATTTTGTTGTGTGCCATCAGCCGTCTTGCCGTCAGGAACATCACCGCGATCAGCGCCATGAGCACGAGCAGCAGAATGCCCAGGACGCTCGCCGAGCCCCAATCCTGAAAAGTCGACAGCGTGCGCTCAATCCGGATGGAGAGCGGATTGACCTTGCCGCCGCCAAGCACCGCGGGCGTGATGAAGAACCCAATCGTGTAGATGAAGACGATGATCGAACCCGAAAGGATGCCGCCGGCGGAAAGCGGCAGAATGACCGTGCGGATCACCTGCCCGAGCGTGGCGCCCATGCTGGCGGCGGCGCGAATGAGGTTGGTGTCGATATCGCGCATCGCGGCGTATACCGGCAGCAGAAACAGCGGCAGCATGTAGTGAACCATGCCGATGAGCGTGCCGGTGAAATTGTAGACCAGCGGCAATGGCTCCGCGGTCAGGCCCGAACCCGTCAAGGCAGCGTTGATCAGTCCATCGCGCCGCAACAGCACGAGCCACCCATAGGTGCGCACCAGAATAGAGGTCCACAAGGGCAGCATAACGAAGGCCATCAGCACGTTGGCCACCCTTGGCCGGGCGCTGGCCAGAGCGAGCGCCAGCGGAATGCCGAGAATAATGCAGACCACCAGCGTGCCCAGCGACAGTTCAAGGGTCGTGGCCAGGGCCGACCACGTCAGCCCGCTCGACAGCACCTTCTCGTAATTGCCGACGGAGTATTGGCCCGCCGTCGTCAGGAAGGATTGCCGGACGATCCAGAGGAGCGGCAGTATCGCCGCCAGCCCAACGATGAAAAGCGCCGGAAGCGACAGCGAAAGGAAGAAGCGCCGCTCGCGTCGGCCATCCGCGGCGAGCGCGGGATCGGCGGCGACGCTCACGCCATTGCTCCCGGCAGAACATGAACTTTTTGCGCGGGCGCATAGACGGTCACCCGCTGACTGGCGGCAAGCTCGACGCAGCCACCGGCCAGGGCCGCCGGAATGCAGACAAGGACTTCCTGCCCGCCGTCAAGCGTCAGCGTCAACAGCCAGTTCTCGCCGCGAAATGCCTTGGCGCGGAGTGTCCCGTCGAGGGCAACTCCGTCGCGTCCGGCGAGGCTCGCATTGAGATGCAGGCTTTCGGCGCGGATCATCAGCGTCTCGCGCGGCGCGTCGGCGCCATCGATCCTGCGCGCCAGGCCCGGAGCGATAATGTTGGCCTCGCCCATGAACTCGGCGACGAAGCGTGTCGATGGACGATCATAAATTCGCTGAGGCGCGTCGATCTGCTGGATGCGGCCGGAATTCATCACCGCGATCCGGTCGGACATAGTCAGCGCCTCGCGCTGGTCATGGGTCACATAGATGGTGGTGATCCCGAGATCATCGTGCAGGCGCCGGATCTCGTACTGCATGGTCTCGCGCAGATTCTTGTCGAGCGCCGACAGTGGCTCATCCATCAGCATCACGCGCGGTTCGAAGACAATTGCCCGCGCCAACGCCACCCGCTGGCGCTGGCCGCCGGACAGTGCGGCAATACTGCGCTCCGACAGACCTTCCAGTTTCACGCGGGCCAAGGTGTCCAGGGCCCGCTGACGGGCTTCCACCTTCGGTATCCTGCGCAGCGCCAGCGGATATTCGACATTGGCGAGGACGTTCATGTGGGGAAACAGAGCGTAGTTCTGGAAAACGATGCCGATCTCCCGTCTGTTGGGAGCAAGGCGAGTAATGTCGCGATCCCCCAACAGGAGCTTTCCGGAATCGGGCCGGACAAAACCGGCCAGAGCCATCAGCAAAGTGGTCTTGCCCGACCCGGAGGGGCCGAGCAGCGTCAGGAATTCGCCGGCCCTGATGTCGAGTGAGACATCGTCCAGCGCGACGTAAGACCCATAGGCCTTACGCACGCTGTCGATGGTGATCGGAAGCGATTTCATCATGCGCTCCGTCGTTGCATCTGATGCGCTGGAGCGTCAGCGGCTGATCATTTCATCGAAGGCCTTTTGCGCGGCTTCGCCGTTCTTCAGCCACCAGTCGGCATTCGAGAACACCGAAGTGCCGGCGTTTTCGGGCGCCGTCGCCAGGGTCTTCAGACGGTCCTTCGGAATAAGGCCTCCTTCATAGGCGGCAGGGTTGACCGGCCCGTAGGCGATGAAATCGGTGAGCTTCGCCACCCGAGCGGGTTGCGTCATCGCCGCGATGAGCTTCATGGCCGCGTCCTTGTTCTGGGCGCCCTTCGGCACACCGAGGCAGTCCGTGCCGATAACGGAACCCTTGAACGTATAGTCGACGGCGCCGCCATCCGCCTTCACGGTCTGGGCTCTTCCGTTCCAGGTGACGACCAGATCCGCTTCGCCGTCTTTCAGCAGTTGCGCCGACTGCGCGCCCGAGGTCCACCACACGGAGACGTTTGGCTTGATCGCCTCGATCCGCTTGATGGCGCGCTGCAGCCCTTCCGGGGTGCTGAGCACGGAATAGACGTCCGCCGGCGCCACGCCGTCGGAGAGCAGCGCGATCTCGATCAGGTCCTGCGCGTTGGCGCGCAAGGCGCGACGGTTCGGGAACTTGGCGACATCCCAGAACTCCGCCCAGCTTTTCGGCGGGTTGTCGCCAAGGGCCTTGGTGTTCCACGACATGACGGTGCCGTAGGAATCGAACGGATAACAGTAGTCGGACTTTGCGCCGGCCGGCACGGATTTGGGATCGATAATCTTGTAGTCGAGTGGTTCCAGCAGCGACTGCGCGGCCGCCTGCGCGCCTTCCGGTGAGCCGAGATGGATGATGTCGGTCGTGACCGCGCCCGAGGTGACCTGCATCTTCAACGCGGCAAGGCCGTCGCTCTGCGTCTCTTCGCGGACCTCATAGCCAAGCTCTTTTGCAGCGGGAGCCCACATGGCCTCCTTGATGGCATTGCCATAGTCTCCGCCTGCGGTGGTGATGGTGACCGTTTGAGCATAGACGGGCAAGGCAGCCGAGACTGCGATCACCGCCAAGGAAATGCGTGGTAGCCAAGACATGGATTTTCCTCCTCCAGGATTCATCAAAGCGTCGATTACGTGGCCATTTTGAAAATCGTAACGTTACGATTGCAGCGAAACGGCATTGAGTCAAGCGGCTTTACGGCGGACATTTGATAGTGGGGGGCGTCGGATTTGACCGTCAGGTCGAATCCGGTAACGTTACGAAGCGCAGCAAAATCAGCCGACGCATTCGCAAATCAAGTCGGGCGACATGGCCAATCTAAAACAGATCGCGGCGGAACTTTCTCTTTCGGTGACCACCGTATCGCGCGCTCTGAAGGACGGTCCGGAGGTGCACCCCTCGACCGTGGCGCGGGTCAAGGAGGTGGCCAACCGCGTCGGCTACGTGCCTGATCATCATGGTCGCGCGCTCAAAACCGGACGGACCATGACGCTGACGGCGGTGCTGCCGATGGAGACGAGCGATTACCTGTCCGATCTGGCCAAGCTTCCCCTGATCGAGGGCATGACGCTGGCGGCGCGGCAAACGGGCTACAGCCTGTCCATATATTCCACCACGCCCGACGATGATCCGGTCGAAAGCATGCGGCGCCTGTTGCAGGCGCGCAGCGCGGACGGGCTGATCATCACGCGCATGGTCTCGGGCGATCCGCGCATCAAGCTGCTGCTCGACCAGGGCATACCGTTCGTCACCTTCGGCAGAACCGATGTGGACGCCGCCTATCCCTATGTCGATATCGACAATGAGCAGATCGCCTATGACGCGACCCGACGGCTCATGGGCAAGGGCTGCCGACGCATAGCGCTGCAGCTTCTCGTGGCGAAGGACCAGGCGAGCGCCGCGCGGCTCAAAGGCTATCAGAGAGCGATGGCCGAGGCCGGCCTTCCGATCGACCAATCGCTGATCGGCCACGGCACGTTCACGATGGAATCGAGCGCAGCCTGGTTCGATCGGCTGCTGGCGTCGTCAGATCCGCCAACGGGCCTGGCGTGCGCCAATGAACTGGGCCTGCTTGGGGCGCTGCACGCGCTCGGCCGACGGGGCCTTGAGCCGGGCCGAGACGTCCACATCGTCACTCGCGACAACACGCGTCTGTCGCGCTTCCTGCCGGCGAATATCGGCGTTCATTCCGTAGACATGGCAGCCGTCGGGCACAAACTGATCGAGCTGCTGGAGGACCGGATCGCCAATCCGCTTGGGTCGGTCGCGACAGTCTTGTTTGAAGGTGAGTTCGACCCTGGCGAACAGGTCGGACCTGAAGAAGTGGGAGTAAGTCAAATACTCAAAAAGTGAAAAGTGAAGATCCGCATTGCCCTGACAATTATCGGTGACTGGGCCGAACGGCGCGCAGATCCGGATCAAGGACGCTCCTCTTCAACACGCCGATATGTTGCCGATGGCAGGTTGATGCCTGCAGCGGAGATGTTCATGCACCGGAAGGTCAACGCCGTGGCTGCATTTCGGAACTGAATTTGAGCCATCCCCGGCAAGGGATTAGCGGCCCATTTCCCGGGCAAGCTTCAGGAAACCGTCGATGTAGGATGTCGTCTCAAGCGGTAGCGTTGACGGACTCCTCGACCAGTAACAAAACGGTGTATGTTTTCTATAGTATAGACATCGACGCTCTCAGGAATTTGCTCGGCGCTCCGGTCTTACGGTCTGCAGAGGCGCGGCGACAATCGGGGAAGCGTCCGTCAGGAAAGACAGCACAGCCGCGGGCAGCGCTGCGGAATTGGGCGGATAGATGCCGCAACGCGAGATAAGCCCCCTCTTGTCGGCGACTTTCCCCAGATACTGCCAGACGGTGCGAGTGGCGTAAGGCAGATTGTTGTTTCGCCACGATATGCCCATGGTCACGCCCCGCAGGTAGCGCCGTTGGTAAGTCTCGAACGGCATGAGAATGGTCTGACCAAAAGTAGGCCCCTCGCCGCATGTCAATTCGGTCAGAAAGATGCGCTGGTGACGATACGCCGCGAGCCCAATGTAACGTGAGCGCTGCACAATGCCGTTTTCAGCATCTTTGATCCGCTCAAGCGTGGAGACCAGAACTTGTCCGCCATTCTCGCGCAAGTGAGCGCAGGCGCAGACGATCCGGTCAGGCCAGGAGAGGGATGTGTGCCACGCCTGGTAGAAACCGAGATATGGTGCGAGGGCATGCAGGTCACCCGGGAAGGCGTCCGCGAGCGGCCCTGGCAGTGCGGTTTGTCGGCGCCGCTCGCCTAATTTGCCGCGGAACACGCCCGGGTGAAGGTCGAAATCGGCCGGTTCGAGGCCAAAGGCTGCCGCGATCGCCAGAAGATTATGAGCTGAAGGAACGGATCCTGCATTGAGATAGCGGTTGAACTGCTGCCGGTTGATGCCGATGGTGCGGCACAGATCGGATACCGATCTGTAGGTGCTGCAGGCAAGCTTCAGATTACTGCTGAAATTGGCGGACGGCTTGGTCATAGAAACAGTATAAACTCGCTTAAACGCGCTTCAAGCGACGAAATTGCGTTGCCACGGGATCAGCCTAAGGATCGCCCGGAAAGCTCCACTCCAAAGGGGAACCCAATGAGCGATTCCAGCAGGCTGTCGAGCCTCACACGCCGTAATCTTCTTCAAGCGGGGGCCGCTTTGGGCCTGGCCGCAGCGACCGGCTCCCTTGGGTCGCCGGCCGCCGCACAAACGCCAGTGCGCGGCGGACAGTTGCGGCTCGGGCTGGATGGAGGCGCCTCAGCCGATACACTTGACCCGGCCCTGGCGTCCGCCAGCGTCAATTTTGTGATCGCTCATTGCTGGGGCGACACTCTGGTCGAATCCGACCCAACGACGGGCGCGGCTGTTCCCTCGCTGGCCGAGTCCTGGTTCCCCTCCGCCGACGCCAAGGAGTGGACCTTCAAGATACGCAAGGACGTCCGTTTTCACGATGGTAAGGCGTTTGCCGTTGCCGATGCCGTCGAGACGTTGCGCCGCCACGCCGGCAAGAAATCGCAATCCGGCGCATTCGGCCTGCTGTCGGGAATAGACCGTATCGAGGAACGCTCGGGCGACTTGGTAGTGACTCTGAAGGAGGCCAATGCCGATCTGCCTCTGATATTTACGGACTATCATCTTCAGATCCAGCCGGGCGGCGGCGTGGAGAAGCCGGCGGCCGCCATCGGCACCGGCCCGTACAAGCTGGTTGCGTTTGAGCCGGGCATTCGAGCCGCATTTGAAAGGCACACCGACGACTGGCGTCAGGACCGCGGCTACGTCGATAGCGTCCTTATTACCGTGATGAACGACCTGACCGCTCGGACAAGCGCACTACGGTCCGGCCAGGTCGATTTCATCAGTACCGTCGAAGCGAAGATCGTGCCGTTGCTGAAGCGTGTTCCGGGTATCGAGATCCTGCGCACCTCCGGCAAAGGCTTCTACTCCTTCCTGATGCATTGCGACACCGCGCCGTTCGACAACAACGATCTGCGTCTGGCGCTCAAATATGCGGTGGACCGCGAGGCTATCCTCAAGCAGGTTTTGGGCGGGTTCGGCACCATCGGCAATGATTTCCCTGTCAACGCCAACTATGCGCTCGCACCTACCGACATAGAGCAACGCAAATACGATCCTGACAAGGCCGCGTTCCATTTCAAGAAGTCGGGTCATCAGGCTCCGATCCTGCTGCGCACCTCCGAGGCGGCATTCCCTGGTGCGGTCGATGCGGCTCAGCTTTTCCAATTGAGCGCAGAAAAAGCGGGGATCAAGATCAATGTGCAGCGCGAGCCGAGCGACGGGTACTGGTCCGAAGTTTGGAACGTCAAGCCGTTCTGCGTCTCCTTTTGGGGTGGGCGTCCGACGCAGGACGCACGCTATTCCACGTCCTACATTTCCACCGCGGAGTGGAATGACACCCGCTTCAAGTGGCCCGAATTCGACAAGATGGTGATCCAGGCACGCGGTGAGTTGAACGAGACCAAGCGACGCGCGCTCTATCACGATATGGCGCTCATGGTGCGAGATGAGGGCGGCCTGATACTGCCGGTGTTCAACGACTACATCAACGCCTGCACAAGCCATCTCAAAGGCTTCGTTCACGACATCGGTAACGACTTTTCCAACGGACGTATCGCAAGCCGGGTCTGGCTGGAGGCATGAACCTGAAAATGAGGTGCCTGTCCGGCGGTGGGTCGCGCGCTCGCCGCCGCCCGCAGTGACAGTGGTTCATACGAATGACGAACATGAATTTCCTGTCATCGAGAACGAGTGGATCGTCCTGAAAGACGGCACCCGGCTCGCCGCCCGTGTCTGGATGCCCGAAACGGTTCCTGGCGGGGTGCCGGCGGTGCTCGAATTTCTGCCTTATCGCAAACGCAATGGCACTGCCCCCCGTGACGAATCCACTTATCCTGTCTTCGCGGCCGCCGGCATCGCTGGCGTGCGTGTCGATATTCGCGGCTGCGGCGAGTCCGATGGCGTGATCGACGGCGAATATACGGAGCGCGAACTTGCCGATGCGGTCGAGGTTATCGAATGGATCGCAGCCCAGGACTGGTCGAACGGCAATGTCGGCATGATGGGAATTTCCTGGGGCGGGTTCAACGCACTTCAGGTGGCGGCCCTGAAACCACCTGCTCTCAAGGCCGTGATTTCTTTGTCGTCCACTGTCGATCGCTACAATGACGACATCCACTACAAGAATGGCGCGCATCTGTCGGCGCAACTGTCATGGGCGGCGACGATGAGTGCCTTCCAGTCGCGCTCGCCCGATCCCGATCTCGTGGGAGAACGCTGGCGCGAAATGTGGCTGGAGCGGCTGGAAGGAGAGCCGTTCTTTATGGAGGAATGGCTGTCGCATCAGCGCCGCGATGACTTTTGGCGCCGCGGTTCGATCTGCGAGGATTTTGACGGGTTTTCCGTTCCTGCGCTGGTGATTGCCGGATGGGCCGACGGCTATCGCAATACGCCCTTGAAGGCGGTTTCCGGGATGCCGGAGTTGGCTTGGGGCCTGATCGGCCCATGGATCCACAAGTATCCGCATTTCGCCTCTCCCAAGCCCCGCGCCGATTTTCACGCCGAAGCAATTTCATGGTGGCGCCGGTGGCTGTGCGCAGAAGACAACAAAGCGGAGAATACGCCGAGGCTGCGTGCCTATATCCTGGACGGGCCGCGGCCCGGCCGGCGCCGCGAGGCTGACCCGGGTTACTGGGTCGCTATGGACAAGTGGGGCGTTCGCGACATGCTCACCTTTAGCGTGGACGCTTCGGGCAGGCTCACCAGGGACAATTCATCGCCCGCCGAAAGAAAGGCGCTCTTGCACTCGCCTCAGGATACAGGAACCGCTGCCGGAGAATTCTTCCCAGTGAAGCCGGACTCGGAAATGGCCGGTGACCAACGTGTCGACGATGCGGGATCGCTCACTTTCGACAGCGTCGTCCTTGCCGAAGAATGCGTTGTGCTCGGCCAGCCGCTCGTCAAACTGTCGCTTTCCAGTGACACCGACTTGGCCAACATTGTCGTGAGGCTCGTCGACCTTCACGCCGACGGCTCGGCGACCCGGGTCAGCTACGGTGTGCTTAACCTTGCCCATCGCAAAGGCAATGCCGAGCCACAGCCGATGAAGCCGGGCGAGACCGTCGCAGTCGAACTGGTGCTTGATGCGTGCGGCTACCGCTTTGCGCCGGGCCACCGTCTGCGCCTGTCATTGTCCAGTGCCTATTGGCCGACCATCTTGCCGCCGCCTTGCGACGCGGTGCTGGTGATCGACCTCTCGGCGCTGCAACTGCAACTACCCCTGCTTGGTGGGCATCGCAGGATCGAAGTGCCTCAACCACCCGATCCCGATCCGCTGCCCCGCTATGAAGTCTTGACGGAAGGATTGTCTGCCCGTTCGGTCGAACGTGACCTTCAGCAAGGTGTCACTCATTACCGCGTGCATGAGGATACGGGTCTCAGTCGACATCCGGAGACTGGCTTGTGCACGCGCGACATCCGGCGAGAGGTATGGTCTATAGCCCCCGACGACCCCCTGTCGTTGGCGGCCGAGATTCACTGGACGTGCGCTGCCCAACGGACAGACTGGCGCACGGAAAGCCATTGCACCACCCGTCTCTCCTGCACGGCGACCGAATGGGTTATTTCGGAGCGGGTTGAAGCCGTGGCTGACGGTCACAAGGTATTCGAACGCGAGCGCAACGCTCGCATCTCGCGTGACCAGATGTAGGGGTTCTATCCTACGGCAACATAACAGCGCGTCAGGCCCGGAGGGCGTCTTGAACTCATTGATTTTCGTGGGCAAAAATCTGAAAGCTTCCCATATCGTTCCGTATCGTCTCGTGGCGCTAAACAGATGTAGTTTACGAAGTGTACGAACGTTGGCAGCCATCCTCCAGAACGGCCGTAGTGAGGCCGATTGCTGCCGGTCCGGTTGCGGGAAGGACTGGGTAAGCTGACACCGAGCAAGGAGAGGCCGATGGCATCAAGGTCGCGCGGGACTCTGCCGCAGCGGCCGCCCAGCCCCTCCGAGGTCGTTGACCGCTAAGGTTGCCGCGGGTCCCTCAAAGCGCACGCCATGTGCTGTTTGCGGGCATGGAAGCGTGCAGCCGGGCGGCTGGTAGCCGCTGGAGCCCGGTTGCCCGGGCAAGCAGAGGTCCCTTGGGAAGGTAAAACCGGCCAGTGCTGGGCCGCTGACATCAGTCGACACCGAACCGCGCGCTGAGCCACGCCATCTGTTCGCGCTCCTGGTAGCCTTGTCCGCCTTCATGGTTGTTGAATTCGTATTCTACGATGGTCTTTTCCCCCGCGTAGGCATTGAACGCGCCATAAACGGTAGAAGGCGGGCAGACTTCGTCCATCAGGGCCACGGAAAACAGCGCCGCTGCCTTGGACTGCCTGGCAAAGTTGACGCAGTCGAAATAGCCGAGCGTTTCAAAGACTTTCGCCTTCTTTTCGCGATGCTGCGCCAGGAAACGGACGATCTCCAAATAGGGATCGCGCACGGCAGTCCCCAAAGCGCGCGGAAAGTCGCAAAGAAACGGCACGTCGGGCATTACGACCTTGACGCGGGGATCGATTCCGCCGACGGCAAGCGAAATGCCGCCGCCCTGACTGTCGCCGCAAACCGCGATCCGCTCGGGATCGATGAAGTCCAGCTCCAGGAGAGCGTCTATCGCCCGCACAGCATCGGTGAACACGCGCCGGTAATAGTAGTCATTCTTGTCCAGTACGCCACGCGTCATAAAGCCGGGAAACGAAGAGGTCGAGCCGACCGGATCGGCGGTCTCTCCTACGCTGTAGTCGCTTCCCTGCCCGCGTGTATCCATTCGAAAATAAGCAAATCCTGACGCCGCCCAGTGCAGTTGCTCATGTGCCAAGCCGCGCCCTCCGCCATAGCCGATATACTGCACGACAAGAGGAAGCCGCCCCTCATGAGGCGTCGGCAGGATCAGCCATCCTTTGATCGGATGGCCGCCGTATCCCGGAAACGTGACGTCGAAAGCCTGGACAGCCTTTAGTGTCGTCTGCGCCGCTACGATGTCGACCTCGCCGCCGGCCTGGCGGGCCTCGGCGATGGTCGAGGCCCAGAACTGGGCAAAGTCGCCTGGCATGCCCACTTTGCTGACATAGCCGCCTAGTTCAGGCTGGATGAGATCTTGGAATGGCATTGTTCCTCTCAGTTGAATTGGAAGCAAAATTGGCGATGTATCGCTTCGGAGGCGAGCGTGGACGCGCATTACCGGTCCAACAAACTAGCCGCATCCCCCGCCATTCTTCCGCGCACGGCCATAAGATGGCGGCAGACCTTCACCAGAGGCGCCGCCAAAAAATGGGCCAGTGACCGCCTCATCCATGTGCCGTTTAGCTGCCAGTCTTGATCTGGGTCCAGAGACGGGTGAGGACGCGCTGCTCCTTGGACCCATACGAAGAAATTGTGAAAAGCTTCTTGAGCGTTTCCTGCGGCGGATAAACCGAAGGGTTCTTAAACACGGCATGATCGATGAACTTCTGCGAGGCGAGGTTGCCGTTGGCAGTTTGGACATAGTTGGTTGACTTGGCGATAACGTCCGGCCGCATCAGGTAGTTTATGAAGGCGTGCGCCTCATCGGCATGCTTGGCGTCGGCGGGGATCGCAAGGTTGTCGAACCACATATAGGTGCCTTCTTTAGGGATCAGGTATTCGACCTTGACCCCGTTGTTGGCTTCCTTGGCCCGGTTCTTGGCCTGCAGCACATCGCCCGACCAGCCGATGCTGATGCATTTATCGCCATTCGCCAGGTCGTTGATGTAGGCAGAGGAGTTGAAGGTACGGACATAGGGCCGGATTTTCGTGTAGATGTCGCCGCCGGCTTCGAGGTCCTCTTTCTTCTTGCTGTCGCCGTCCTTGCCTAGATAGTTCATGGCGATGGCCATGGTCTCCTCCGGCGCATCGACGATATTGATGCCGCAGTCCTTCAGTTTGGCCGCATTCTCGGGCTTGAAGAGCACATCCCAGCTGTCGATCGGCATGTCGCCGATCGCTGCCTTCACCTTGTCGACATTGTAGCCGATGCCGGTGGTGCCCCACATGTAGTTGACGGCATATTCGTTGCCAGGGTCGTATTTGGCCAGGCGCGCCATCACCTCGGGCCACATGTTCTTCAAATTGGGCAGCTTGGACTTGTCGAGCTTCTGAAACACGCCGGCCTGAATCTGCCTGGCCAGAAAAGGTCCGGTCGTGACCACCACGTCATAGCCGGAGCCGCCGGCAAGCAGCTTGGTCTCGAGAATTTCGTTCGAATCGAAGGTGTCGTAGACGACCTTGATACCGGTTTCCTTGGTGAAGTCGTCAAGGATGGAACTGTCGATGTAATCTGACCAGTTGTAGACGTTGACCACCTTGTCCTGCGCCAGCGAGACGCCGGCCGAAAAGCACGCAGCCACCATCGTTACAGCCAGTGCAAATAGCTGCTTCCTCATATTCGTTCTCCTGTTGATCCGGCTTGCCATTTTGCCGGCAGGCCGATGTTCCCTTCTCAGCGGAAGCGGTGCCGGTCTTCCGATCGTTCTCGATTTTCTTGGCGCCCGCCTGATATGCTTTGGCCCAGGCAAGCCCTGGCAGAGGTCATTGCAGCCCGCTCAAACTGTCGTCAAAAGCCGTGACGAACATATCGGCCTCCCTTCGCGACCAGATCAGCGGCGGGCGTAACTTGAGGGTGTTCGGCGTGCCTTTCCCTGTCAGGATGTTGCGCGCGAGCATGGCTTCGACGAGCTGGTCGGTTTGCCGCGCCGCCGGTTCCTTGGTGAAGCGATCCGCCACCAGTTCGACGCCGGTCATCATGCCTAGACCGCGTACGTCGCCGATGATGGGATGCCGTTGCGCCAGACGGCCAAGCTCCCGGCGCAAATAATCTCCCGTTTCCGCGCCGCGCTCGATCAGGTCTTCCCGCTCGATGACGTCCAGAACAGCCATGCCCGCCGCGCATGCGACGGTGTTGCCGCCGAATGTGCTGAACAACAGCGGATAGGTGCCGTCGAGGAAACGCTTCATAAGTGCCGAACCGAGGATGACGACGCCGAGCGGATGGCCGTTTCCGACCGGCTTGCCTATCGTCACGAAGTCGACATTGTCGTCGCAGAGCCCGTTCGCCCGGAACCCCCAGAAGGTGCCCATGCGGCCGCAGCCTGCCTGCACCTCGTCGGCGATGACGAACCCGCCCGCCGACCGGACTGTTTTCGCGACGAGGTTGAAATAGTCGTCAGGCGCGCGCAGCACGCCGCTCGAACACAAGGCCGTGTCGACCATGAATGCCGCAGGCCTGTGCCCTCTGGCGCGCAAGGCTGCTATCGCCCGGTCGGCATCCGCAGCATAGTTCGCGGCTGCCTGCGGGTCGTTGGCGAAAGAACCCCTGTACATATCCGGGGCCATCAAGGTCTCGATCTGCCTGGGATGCTCGCCAGCGGGCAAGTGACGCCAGCTTTCATTGGAGAGCGCCGTCGTGAGTTCGGTGCATCCATGGTAGGCCTGGTCGATGATCAGACCGCCATCATGCCCGCTCAGCGACATGGCTATCTGCATCGCCAGGTCGTTGGCTTCGCTGCCTGAATTGACGAAGATGCAGGTGTCCAGGTGGTCAGGCAGATCGGCGGTCAATCGCGCAGCATACTCGACCGCCGTGTCGCACATGTATCGCGTGTTGGTATTCAACGCGCTGGCCTGGCGGTAAATGGCTTTCGCCACGTGCGGGTGAGAATGACCGACCTGGGGGACGTTGTTATAGACGTCGAGATAGGCAGTTCCGTCGGCGGTATACATCCACGCCCCCTGAGCGCGCGTGATATGCAGGGGCTGCTTGTAGAAATGCCATATCGGCCCGAGATGGGCGTCGCGCCCCTGCTTCACCAAGTCATAGTCGGGCGCGAGAGGCTCGCCGCCGTTCGTTGGATGATAGACAGGAAACCGGCACGCCTGACGAAGCCGGCGCACCGCCTCCGGGCGCCCTTGCCGGCTCAGCAACTTCATCATTCGAGGATATTGGCCGGCGTTTTCGATATGGGGAATGCCGGATTCAATCGTGACTCCCCTGGCTTCGACGATCACCGTGGCCAGTGCGAGGCGCAGGAGCAGCGCGTCGAAAATGAGATCGATCTCGTTTTCTTCAAGCGGATATGTCGAATCGAAACCCGACGCCACATCGCAGAGGTAGGCGATCGGATCATCATCGGATTTCGAGAATGTCTCGCAAGCCGTCACGATGTCCGCAACGATGGAATTGTAGCCCATATCGCCAAAATCGATAATGCCCACCGGCGATGTGCAGTCGTTGGGATCGACCAGGATGTTGCCGCCATGCGAATCCTGATGCACGACTTGGCGACGCGTTTTCGACAAATGGGGAAGGGTGAAGCGCTCGGCGCGCTCAAAGATTTCCTCGCACAATTGCCGAAGCCCGACGTCGGAGATCTTTGCTATCTGCGGGCGCAAGGCCAGGGCACGTGAAATGTCCCAGAGGTGCGCATTGCTGCCTGCGTAGGGATGAAAAAAATCGCGCAGTGCAAAGGCAAGCCGTCCCACCATCACGCCTATGTTGAACCGAGTGGCGGCGGAAAAGGCTTCCTCAACCTGCTCCATGATCTTTCCCGGAAGGAAAGAAAGGACACGCATCATGTGCCTGGAGCCGTGCTCGTCCTCGATCCATTCATACGGGGCGCCGGTAAGGGAGGGAACAACGCGAGGCACCGGCAGGGTCGGATCGCGGTCGCAGATATGCTTCAGGGCTTTGACCTGCATATCCACGACGCCTTCAGGTTCGCCTATATTCGATATCTTGACGACGACGTCGCGGCCATCGGTGCCCTCGATCCGCCACGACAGATCGCGCTCGGAAGCCAGTTGCCTGTACGTCCCGTCGATCCCGTACCGGGTTGCCACGAGGCGCCTTGTCGCCTCCGGCGAAAAATTTGGAAGGTTGCGAAGCAGCAAAGCGTCCGTGCTCATTCCATACCTAACGGCCAAATATCGACACCGGACCTGGCGATTACGTCCAAGTTGCACGTTTGCAGGCAAGTTCGCAGGTGGCGGTTTGCGCTGCGCATCGCCAGCCGTACGGGAGGCTAGACCTCTATCGACGTGGCAAGAATATCATTCAGAGAACGGATACATTGGTTTTTACAAATGCATCTGGTGCGCCCTGATGATCGCGTCGCGGACATAGGCGACATTGGCGGCCTGCTCGCCTGCTCGCGTGGCGACCTCGATATCGGCGGAATAAGCCTCGTCGGCTACTGGAAGCCGGCGAAGACGCCCCTGCTGTTCGAACACGCGGGCAAAATGTATCGGCAGGACCCCGAGGTAGGCGCCCGACAGGACCATCAGAAGCTGCGCCTCAATATCAAAGGCTACGCGGTTCGCGGCGGCCGTGTCGCAGCGGTGACGCCGAATACCATACCAATATCCTCTCTCTACCCATGGATGGCCGTAGCATTCCGCACTCGCAATCATCTCGTCATTTCGGCAAAACAAAGGATGCGTAGAGCCGCAAAATACCGCGTGCTCCTCTTGGTAGATGATCTGGTATTGCACGCTCGCGACCTTGATGTCGGAGCCACCTATCCCAATGTCTATCTCGTTTTCCGCCACGGCCTTCGTTATGTCGTTGGGGCACATGATCTTGAGATCAAGCTCGATTTCCGGCGCAGCTTTGGAAAGCTGGGCAATAGCGTCGGCGAGCCGGAAACTTGGGTCGGTCGTTAAGCAGTCGACAATGCCTACGCCGACCTTGCCCGCCAAAGCGCTTCGGACGCGCGAAAGCCGGGCCGAACCGGCTTCAAGCATCCCGGTGATCTCCGTGCTGATTTCGTAAACCCGCCGCCCCTCCTCCGTCAGCGAAAACCCACGCCGCCCCCGTTCACACACCTTCACGCCAAGCCGCTGTTCAAGCGCGGTCAGATGGTTGGAGACTGTCGGTTGGCTCAGCGAGAGTTCCATCTGCGCCGCGGACATGCCGCCATTGCGGACCACGCTTTCAAAGACACGAAAGAGATGGAGATCGGAGCCCGATATCTTCATGGGGGCAGATTGCACCAAATGCACCGAATGGCAATTGAGGCTGCGACCGTGATTTGACCTCTGGGAACCAGGCCCCGTGCCTTTGAAGCAGCCGAGATCGCCCACCTTCCCTCCCTACTTCGTCATGATCGGGTCTTGACGCTCCAGCCAAATCCGGATTTGATGATACGTGGATACAAAAATACTTTTGGGTGCAAAGTGCCAGCAGCCTTCTCCGTCGAGCCACGCTTGCCCGCCACCGCAGAGGAGGAGGCATATAGGCATCTTCAGCAAGCGCTTCGCCTCGGTCGTTACAAACCGGGTGACCGCCTCATTCCCGAAGACATCGCGGCTGAAATCGGCATGAGCCGCATGCCGGTGCGGGAAGCCTTTCGGCGCCTGGCTGCCGACGGACTGGTGGTTCTTCGCCCAAATCGGGGATGCGTGGTCGCAGGCCTGACCGTCGATGAGCTTTATGAGATTTTCGAAATTCGCTCGGTTCTGGAGGGGTTGGCCGTCAGGCTGGCGATGCCCCGGATCGACGAAGAAGAGTTCGACGAATTCGACCGCCTGCTCGAACGCATGGAGCGTGCCGGGCAGAGCGGCGGCAGCGACTGGGTTGTCCGTCATCAGGAATTCCATGGCCGCATCTGTGCGTTGAGCCGGAGACCCAAGCTGATCCACCAGATAACGGCACTGCATGTGGTCATCGAGCCTTACATGCGCATCTGGTTCGACGATTGTAACAAACCGCTTTCCGCGCGCGAGGAGCATGCCGCCGTGATCGCTGCCTTGCGCTCGGGCGACGCACATCACGCGGAACAGGTGATGCAGGAACATGTACTCGGCACGGCGCCGCTGCTGGCCGAGTTCGTGAGTCCCGGCCGGTGACGAAAGCCGGCCGGGCAGGAATGGCCTCGGACCCGGCAATAAGGCCGGGCGCGGGAGCAGTTCAATCAGCCTACAAAAAAAGGGGAACCAAATGAAATTCAATCGTTTGGCCGCAGTTGCGGCCGCACTCGGCATGTTCGGCTTCATGCACACAGCGTTGGCCGAGGACGCGCCCAAGTCCATAACCATCGCCACGGAGGGCGCCTACGCTCCATGGAACTTCACCAACGCCGACGGCAAGCTCGACGGACTGGAGATCGATCTCGCCAACAATCTTTGCGAGCGGATGAAGGTCAAATGCACCATCATCGCCCAGGATTGGGACGGTCTTATTCCTGCGCTGAAGGTCGGCAAGTTCGATGTGATCATGGCCGGCATGTTCATCACGCCGAAACGCCTCGAGACCATCGACTTCACCCAGCCTTATGCGATCGACCCGGGTGGTTTCGCAGCCGCCAAGGACAGCGACCTGGGCAAGCTCGGCGCTTCGACCGAGAAATTCAAAATGGACGATGAGGCTGCTACCAAGGCCGCGATCGATAAGTTGAAGCCCTTGCTGAAAGGCAAGGTGGTCGGCGTCCAGGCGGCAACGGCGATGCTCGAATTCGTCAAGAAATACTTCGGGGACACGGTGGAGATCCGCGAGTACAAGACGACCGAGCAGCACGATCTCGATCTGGCCGCGGGCCGCATCGACGCGATATTCGCTCAGAAGACGGCGCTCGCCGCGACGCTCGCAAAACCCGAATTCGCGGGCTTCACGGTAGCGGGGCCGGGCTTTGTCGGCGGTCTGTTCGGCGCCGGAACCGGTGCGGGCCTGAGGAAGGAAGACACCAAGCTCAAGCAGATGCTGAACGACGCGATCAGCGCCGCGATCGCCGACGGCACCATCAAGAGCATCTCGGAAAAATGGGTGAAAACGGACGTGACGCCGGTCAAGTAACCATTTGGGGATCTGTCCGGCCGGTCGGTGTCGACCGATCGGCCGGACGCCCCTGATCATCTAGGTTTCAAATGACCGATGCACTCCATATCCTGTCCCTCGGCAAGGGCGGCTGGGGCGGCGCGCTGCTCTTGGCAGCAGGCGTTACGTTTGCGCTGTCCATCCTAGGCTTCCTGCTCGGCGCCCTCTTCGGCGCAGTGGCCGCGAGCGGTCGGCTTTCACCGAGAGCTGTACCGTCGTGGTTGGCCAAGGCCTATGGCACGGTGTTCAGGGGCGTGCCCGATCTGTTGACGATCTACCTGCTCTACTATGGCGGCAGCATCGCCTTGACCGAGATCGGAAAACTCTTCGGCAGCGCCGGCTTCGTCGGGCTCCCGACATTTGCAACCGGCGTCCTGGCGATCGGCATTATTTCTGGCGCCTATCAAGCCGAGGTCTATCGCGGAGCCTATTTCGCCGTCGATCCCGGCCAGTTCGAAGCTTGCAAGGCTTTGGGCCTGGCCCGATTCCATTCGCTACGCCTCGTCATCATACCGCAATTGATGCGGCACGCCCTGCCGGGCCTCGGAAATGTCTGGCAACTGGTGCTCAAGGATTCGGCCCTGATCTCCGTGATCGGTCTCGTGGAATTGATGCGGCAATCTCAGATCGGCGCAGGATCGATGAGGGAGCCCTTCGTCTTTTACCTGGCCGCCGCGGCACTGTATTTCCTCATCGCTGCCGTGACCGGTTCGGTCTTCCGCTACGGCGAGGCGCGGGCGTGGCGAGGCATGGTCCACGCATGATCGACCTGCATTTCTTTGTCGATATCATTCCAACCCTTCTCTCCGGCTTGCCGCTGACCTTGCAGCTTGCGGGGTTGTCGATAGCAATAGGCTTTGTCTTGGCCCTGTTGCTAGCACTGGCGCAGCAGGGAAACCATCGGATGCTGGTCTGGCCGATACGCGCCTTCGTCGCCGTCTTTCGCGGCACGCCATTGCTCGTCCAGATCTTCCTCATCTACTACGGCCTCGGCCAGTTCCGTTCCACGCTTCAGGCCGTTGGGCTCTGGTGGCTGTTTCGCGAGCCCTGTTGGTGCGCCATCATCGCACTCAGTCTCAATACCGCTGCGTATGGCAGCGAGATCCTGCGGGGCGCAATCCAAGGCGTGCCGCGCGGCCTTGTCGAGGCCGCTTCCGCCTTCGGGATGACACGGATCCAGACACTGCGCCTCGTCATTCTGCCTTTGGCGCTGCGCCAAGCCATTCCAAGCTACAGCAACGAGATCATCCTCATGGTGAAGGGCACGTCGCTCGCATCGATCGTCACCCTGATGGAAGTGACCGGCATCGCTCAAGGCCTGATTTCTCAGACCTATCGCGCGGTTGAAGTTTTCGTGGCTGCCGGCGCGATTTACCTCACCATCAATTTCACAATCATCTCGGCACTGAATGCCCTGGAGACCTGGCTGACGCCCTATCGGGTCCGCGCATGAAACATGACCAGGGCATAATCAGGAGAACTGGCGACATGGGTTGCGCGGACAAGCCGAAACGATCCGCTGCCGTGTTGTGTCACGCGACGGCGGACACGTCGCATCCATCAGACCAAGGGATTGAAAAACAGAATGCGTGATTTCCAGTTTCCCGGCCGCTCGCCGGTTCGTGCCACCGAAGCGGTCGCCGCGACATCGCATCCGCTGTCGACGCTCGCGGCGATCGAGATGCTGCGCGCCGGCGGCAATGCCATGGACGCGGCGGTCTGCGCCGCTGCCGTGCAGGCCGTGGTCGAGCCGCAATCGACAGGCATCGGCGGCGATTGTTTCGTGCTCTACTGCCCGGCGGGACAAGCTGACGTGCTGGCCTTCAACGGCTCCGGCCGCGCACCGGCGGCCGCGACCGTCGACTGGTACTTGGACAAGGGTTTCAGCGAGCTTCCCAAACAGGGGCCGCACGCAGTGACGGTGCCGGGCGCCATCGATGCCTGGTGCCGGTTGCTCGAGGACCATGGCAGCAAGGACCTCGCCGAGGTGCTGGCGCCGGCCATTCATTATGCCGAGAACGGCTATGTCGTGCACGACCGCGTCGCCTTCGACTGGGCGGACCCGGAGATCGACCTTGCCGCGGACGAACATGCCGCGCGCATCTTCCTGCCCGGCGGCAAGGCGCCGAGGGCCGGCGACGTCCACCGCCAGCCGGAACTCGCCGCTACCTTGCGCATCATCACCAAGCAGGGCCGCGCCGGCTTCTACGAGGGTGCTGTCGCCGACGATATGGTGCGCCGGCTCAAGGAATTGGGCGGGCTGCATAGCCAAGAGGATTTCGCGGCGACCAAAGGCGACTATGTGGCACCGGTCAGCACCTCCTACGGCGGCTACGACATCCACCAGATGCCGCCGAACAACCAGGGGCTGACCGCGCTTCTAATGCTGAATGTGCTGTCCGGCTTCAAGCTTGGCGGGCTCGATCCCAATGGCGCCGAGCGGCTGCATCTGGAAATCGAGGCGGGGCGGCTGGCCTACCAGGACCGCGACCGTTTTGTGGGCGACCAGGACCAGGTCCCGGTGCCGGTCAAACAGCTCTTGTCCGCCGCCTATGCCGACAGGCTGCGCGCCGAGATCGACCCCGAGCGGGCGATGACGCATCTGCCGAAGCTGGACCTGCCGGGCAGCGACACGGTCTACATCACCGTGGTCGATCGCGACCGCAACGCGGTCTCCTTCATCAACTCGACCTATTATTCGTTCGGCAGCGGCGTGGTCAGTCCGAAGACCGGCGTGGTGCTGCAGAACCGTGGCTCGAGCTTCCGGCTCGAGCCCTGGCATCCCAATGCGATCGCGCCCGGCAAGCGGCCGATGCACACGATCATGCCCGGAATGGCGACCCGGAATGGCCGCGTGGTGATGCCGTTCGGCGTCATGGGCGGCGGCTACCAGCCTTTCGGCCATGTGCATTTTTTGACCAACATGATCGACTTCGGCATGGATCCACAGCAGGCGATGGATGCGCCGCGTGTTTTTTACAACGATGACGTTGTGGAGGCTGAGCGCAACGTTCCCGACGAGGCGATCAAGGGCTTGCGCAAGCGCGGCCATCGCATCGTCGAACCGCATCACCCGCTTGGCGGCGGCCAGGCAGTGCTGATCGACTGGGAAAAGGGCACGATGACCGGCGCCTCCGACCCGCGCAAGGACGGGATGGCGTTGGGATATTGAGAGCCGGCGGCATCACATCTGTGTGTCGCGGCTGGATTTTGACGGATTGGAACGATAGTCGGTGACCATGACCAGCAACGCAAATTCGCAAGGGCTTTCACGCCCGCTCGCCTCCGGAGCCGATGACGCGCCGGCGATCCTGGCGCCTGACCGGCCCACCCTCACCCATGGCGGATTGCGTCAGCTGGTAGGCGCCACGGGGGCGGCGCTGCATGCGCGCGGCATCGGCCGGGGCGACCGGGTGGCGATCGTGCTGCCGAACGGGCCGGAGATGGCGACGAGCTTCGTTGCGGTGGCGGCAAGCGCCTCGACGGCGCCGCTCAATCCGGCCTACCGGGCGGACGAACTCGATTTCTACCTGACCGACATCGGTGCCAAGGCGATCCTCGTCTCCGCCGACGAGAGTGGCCCGGCGGTGACGGTGGCCAAGCGTCTGGGCATCGCCGTGCTGCGGCTGGTCGTGCCGGCCGGCGCCCCTGCTGGCAGCTTCGTCATCGAGGGCCCGTCAGTGGGGCCGCAGGCGGCGCCCGACATGGCGCGCGACGACGACATCGCGCTGTTGCTGCACACGTCGGGCACCACCTCGCGCCCCAAGCTGGTGCCGCTCAGCCATGCCAATGTCGCGGCCTCCGCCCGCCATATCGGCGCGACGCTCGGCCTGAGCGCCGACGACCGCTGCCTCAACATCATGCCGCTGTTTCACATCCACGGGCTGATCGCGGCAGTGCTGTCGTCGCTCGCCGCCGGCGCCAGCATCTACTGCACGCCGGGCTTCAACGCGCTGCGCTTCTTCCAGTGGCTGAGCGACGCCAGGCCGAGCTGGTACACGGCCGTGCCGACCATGCACCAGGCGATCCTGCCGCGCGCGCCGCGCAATCCGGACGTGCTGGCGGCGGCCTCGCTGCGCTTCATCCGCTCGTCCTCTGCATCGCTACCGGCACAGGTGATGGCGGAACTGGAAGCGACCTTCGGCTGTCCGGTCATCGAGGCCTACGGCATGACCGAGGCGGCGCACCAGATGGCGTCGAACCGGCTGCCGCCGGGGCTGCGCAAGCCAGGCAGTGTCGGTGCCGCCGGCGGACCCGAAATCGCCGTCATGGCACTGGATGGCCGGCTGATGCAGGCCGGCGAGACCGGCGAAATCGTCATTCGCGGCGCCAACGTCACATCAGGCTACGAGAAAAACCCGGACGCCAATGCGACGGCCTTCGCGCATGGCTGGTTCCACACCGGCGACCAGGGCGTGCTCGACGAGGACGGCTACCTCCGCGTCACCGGCCGGCTCAAGGAGATCATCAACCGCGGCGGCGAAAAGATCTCGCCGCTCGAGGTCGACGACGTGCTGATGGACCATCCGGCGGTGGCGCAGGTCGTCACCTTCGCCATGCCGCATGACAAGCTTAGCGAGGAGGTGGCGGCGGCCGTCGTGCTGCGCGAAGGCATGAGCGCCAGCGAAAGCGAGATCCGCGCTCACGCAGCGACGCGGCTCGCCGACTTCAAGGTGCCGCGCAAGGTACTGATCCTGGACGAGATCCCCAAGGGCGCGACGGGCAAGCTGCAGCGCATCGGGCTGGCAGCCAAGCTCGGGCTGTGACGATGAGGATCACCGTTTTCGGGGCCGGCGCCATCGGCGGCTATCTCGCCGCCAAGCTGGCTATCGCCGGCCGCACCGATCTGTCGATCGTGGCGCGCGGCGCGCATCTGGAAGCGATCCAGGCAGACGGCCTGCGCCTGATCGAGGACGACGCGCAGACGGTGGCGCCGGTCAGGGCCGCGGCGAAGGCCGAAGAGCTCGGCGTGCAGGATTATGTGCTGCTGGCGCTGAAGGCCCATTCGCTGACCCCGGCGCTCGACCAGATCGCACCGCTGCTGGGACTGGACACCGCGGTCGTCACCATGCAGAACGGCGTGCCCTGGTGGTACTTTCATGGGCTAAGCGGGCCGCTCGAAGGTGCCAGGCTCGACAGTGTCGACCCGGGCGGCGCGATCTGGCAGCGGATCGGGCCGCAGCGCGTCATCGGTTCGGTCGTCTACCCCGCCGTCGAGGTCGACGCGCCGGGCCTCATCCGCCATGTCGAGGGCAGGCGCTTTTCGCTCGGCGAACCTTCCGGTGAGAAGAGCGAACGCGTCATCCGGCTGGCCGAGGAAATGGTCAAGGCCGGCCTGCAGGCGCCGGTGCGCGACGACATCCGCAGCGAAATCTGGGTGAAACTGTGGGGCAACCTGTCCTTCAACCCGATCTCGGCGCTGACGGGCTCGACGCTGGCGGCGATCGTCGCCGACGACGGCACCCGCGCGCTCGCCCGCACCATGATGCTGGAAGCGCAGGCGATCGGGGAAAGCCTCGGCGTGCGCTTCCCGATTGCCGTCGACCGCCGCATCAAGGGCGCCGGCGATGTCGGCGTGCACAAGACCTCGATGCTGCAGGACCTTGAGCGCGGCCGCCCGATGGAAATCGACGCTTTGGTCAGCGCTGTCCAGGAACTCGGCCGGCTGACGGACCGGCCGACCCCGGCGATCGACGCGGTGTCGGCGCTGGTGAAGCGGCTGGCGGTGGAGCGCGGCTGCTATTCCTAAGACGGGACGCGCTATCCTAGCATTATCAGCGAAATAGCCAAAGGCAGCGGTGAATTCAACGCTCCACAACGACGATACGCCATCGCCCGGAGCTGAGAGGTCGCCTATGCGCAAAGCTTCTTTGATGCCGACGGTATCGACCTGAACAACCGGCTGGCGTTGGACCCGATTGGAATTTCATGCCGCATCTGCGAGCGCGCAAGGAGTCCACAACGGGCCGCGCCACCTTTGAAGAGCAAGCTGACCGTCGATCATCAGCGGCGCAGAACGGCGCATCCTTCAATGAACCACCTTGCATCGCCGGAAAATGCCGTCCCTCAGGGCGGCAAGACGAACAGGACTCTGCCTTCACTCACTGTCCAAATCACATCACCGGCAAAGGCTCTCGCGATAGAAAGCAGCGGCCGGTTTTCAGGAAGCGGCAGGGTTGATCTTGACGTTCGAGATAGGCGCAAAGCTGCCGTTTGGAGAAGATAAATTCGGTCGTCGAGTGTCTGAATCAGCTTCTTGAATCAACTTTGGCGAACAGCTTCGTAACCCATTGGCGAATAGCGATTTTGTTGGTCGCGCCGGGAGCAGCACGCGCCACGGTTCGACGAGCACGGCGTGGCCGGGTTCCGCGCCCAGCGCGTAGTGCTTCGATCGTGGGAGCCGTGCCTTCAGGCGCTCCAGGACATCGTCGGTGACGCCGAGCGCGGCGCGTCGTTTCGCGAGCCACCAGCCGGAAACGGAGGCAAGCGACCGGTTGTCCAGCAGTTCGAAACCTTCGCCGACCTGTTCGGGCTGCTCCGCATTCTAGGGCTTGCGGTAGGCTTTGATCACCATGAAGGCGAGACGGTACTCGTCCGAATGCGGTGCAAACCTGTTGAGTCTCCCCAGCTACCTACCTTGGCTCAAAGGGACTCAGTAGCGAAAGCACCGCAGTAATGGCAAAATCGAATTGCCCCGGCGGCTTGCGCCACCGGAGCTTCTTTGCGTCGTCAACCCCCGGCGTCGGGTCGGCCTGGCGCGGCTACTTCAGCGAATTGTGATCAGCTTGCAATTTTGGCTCGGTCAACCCAGGCATTGAACTGTTCCTGATGGGTTTCGATCCATTCATGCGCCAGCTTTTTGATGTTGTTGTCGCTGCCGCCCTTTTCGCTGATCGTTTGTTCCCAGGTCGACCAGTCGGCCAACGGGAACGACATCTGCTCTACGAGCTTCTTGACTGCCGGATTGGCCGCAATGAACTCCCGGTTGGCGACCGCGTTCCAGTTCCATGCTGCCATGGCCATGCGGCACGGATCGGCGCCGCCAGCGCACCCGCTGACGCCTGGCACCAAGGCAGAGCCCTTGTTCGGGACCTTTTCTGGCAAGGCATCGAAGGGCGTCGGCAACCAAACGACATCCTTGCCGGGCACCAGAGCCTTGTTCATCCACGAGGGGCTCCAGGCATAGAAGAATACCGGCTCGCCGCGCTTAACACGGGCGACGGCCTCGACCATCAGCGCCTCGTATTTGCCGCGGACCGAATTGACATTGCCCTTGAGTCCGAATTTCTCAAGCTGGAAGTCAACGACATCGCCGCAACTCCAGCCCGGATCGCAATTGATGAGGTCGGCTTTACCGGTCGTGCCGAAAAGAGCTGCGATCTTCGGATTCTTCATCTGGTCGAGCGTGGTAATGTTGTTTGCGTCGGCGGTCTTCTTGTCGATCAGATAGCCATTAATGCCGCCGCCTTGAATTAGGCCGCCGCCGACCACCTCGGCCTGCGCCTCGACCTTCTTATAGCCCGGCTCGCGCTGCGGGAAGTTTATATCGGTCGCGATATCGAGATCGCCCTGGGCTGCCGCCTGGAAGAACAAGGTGGTGTTGAGCGTGCTAAGCTTGACGTCGTAACCGAGTTCCTTCATCGCCGCCATGCCGATCTGGGCAACGACATAATTGGCGCCTAGGCTGTCGGACTGGGCGTACCGCACCGTCTTGCCGCTCCCAGGTAGGTCTTCGGCGAAAGCAGTTTGACCTAGAGAGGCCGCCAGCACCATGCCGGTGACAAAAAGGGAAAAGGTTTTCAGGCTGTGCTTCATCGATGTTCTCCTTCTGGATTTTTCTTTGGACTTCACTGAGTTCGAGGTTCGGCTGTAACGCGGGCGCTGCAAGGGATAGGCAAGTGAATTCCTGGCCGGCGGAACGAGCCGCCGGTGTCTGTTGTCATTCCGGTGGTGGTTGCCGCCGGAGCGATTCCGCTCAATGCGTGCGGTTCGCTGCGGATGTTGCGATGGCCTCCTGCGATCGCTCACCCTTGAAAAGATTGAAAAGGTAGCGCAGCACCGACCTGCGCTTGCGGTCGGTCGGCTGGGCAAGCTGCTGGGTGATCCGATCAAGCATCATGGCGAGCAGGACGATGGCGATGCCACCGACGGCGGCGCGACCGACATCGAGACGTCCGAGACCTTGGAGAACCACGAGGCCAAGGCCTTCCGCGCCGATCATGGCGACGACTACGGACATCACCATCGCAGTCAGCACGGTCTGGTTCAGTCCTCCGAGAATGGTGGGGATAGCCAACGGCAGCTGTATTTCCCACAGAAGCTGCCGCTTATCGGCGCCGAAGGCGAGACCTGCTTCGACCATTTCCTGCTCTACCATGCGAATACCCAGATTGGTGAAGCGGATTAGCGGCGGTGCAGCTGCTGTTACGACCGCCACTTCGCCCGGCACTGTGCCCACGCCGAACAGCATGACGACCGGCACGAGGTAAACGAACGTCGGTGTGGTCTGCATAATGTCGAGCACCGGCCGCACCACGCTCCAGACCTTGTCGTTACGAGCACACCAGATGCCGGTCGGCACGCCGATGGCGGTGCAAAACACGATGGCCGTGGTAATCAGCGAAAGCGTTGTCATGGCCTCGGTCCAGACACCGATGGCTGCGATCACGACAAGTGAGATGGCGCTGAACACCGCGATGCCGATGCTGGCAAGCCGATAGGCGGTCAAGAACACCAGAACGACGAAGATCGGAAACGGAATTTCGTGCAGTATGTAATCGTTGAACGACAACAGGTTTTCGACCGGCCACTTGATTGCAAGAAACAGTGGACGGAGGTGGAGCGCGACCCATTGGACGGCGTCTGCAATCCACTGGTCCACCGGAAAGATGGCTAGATCATCGGCATCAAGCATTGTGGCCTCCCATCGAAGCAGGCGCTGTCGATCTCGCCGCCGAGGCGATCCGTCCAAGGATATGTTCGGGTTCAAGCATGCCGAGGAAGCAGCCGTCCTCGTCAATGACCGCCATTGCCTTGCCGCTCTGATACAAGCCAGCGACATCCACGAGCTTGGTGGTGCCGCCCACCGCGACGAAATCACGCGTCAAAAGGGCATCGACCGGCTTGCCAGCCTTTACCTGTTGCAGGGCCGCAGCGTCGAGACAGCCGACGATGCGGTTCGACGCGTCGATGGCAAAACTCATGGCCTCGGGATGCTCGGCGTCGCCGACGATCCGCGCCGAACCAACGCCTGACACCGTCGAACCGGTGCGCATCACCGACCGTGCGTCAAACAATCGCGACCGGTCGACTTCGCGCGTGAAGGCGGCGACATAATCGCTGCCTGGTTCGAGCACGATCGATTGCGGTGTTCCCTCGCGCACCAATTCGCCTTCGGACATAATGGCGATGCGCGTTCCGAGTTTCAGCGCCTCCTGGAAGTCATGAGTGATGAAGAGGATGGTCTTCTTCAGCGTGTGCTGCAGCCGCAGCAACTCATCCTGCATCTCGGTCCTGATCAGCGGGTCAAGGGCGCTGAAGGCTTCGTCCATTATGAGGACGTCGGCATCGGTCGCCAGCGCCCGCGCCAAGCCGACACGCTGGCGCATGCCGCCGGAGAGTTCATGCGGGCGATGATAGGCCCATTTGGCGAGACCGACGATCGCCAGCACCTCTTCAGCGCGCTTGCGTCGCGGCGCGGCGGAAACGCCACGCAACTTCAGGCCGAATTCGGCATTTTCGATCACCGATTTGTTTGGCAACAAGGCAAAATGCTGGAAGACCATGGAGATGCGCGTGCGCCGCAATTCGCGAAGCGCGTCCTCGCATAGTGGCACGATGTCGATATCGTCGAGCAGGATCTTGCCTGCCGTTGGTTCGTTCAGCCTGTTGATGCAACGCGCCAGCGTCGATTTGCCGGACCCCGAAAGGCCCATGACCATGTAGATCGCGCCTGAGGGAACGGAAAGCGAGACGTTATTCAGACCGACGACGGCGTCGGTCTCCGCAAGGACGCGCGCCTTATCCGCGCCGGTGGCGAGCAGCGTCATGGCTCTGGTGGGTGAAGGGGCGAAAATCTTATACAGATTCTCTACTCTCAATCGCTCTGTCACCAATGGCTCCCATGTTTCAACGATACGGATGTTCCCGACCCGCAATTTCTTGACGAGGATCAATTAAGGGGCATGTCAGCTAGATCGTCTTCCGCGAACACGGAGGATTTTTGCTGCTACACTTCCTCCAAACCGAGGTGCATTTACTGCAGTGCAACTCCACCGTGCGCCGGTTGGCTTCAGGGTTTGCCTTGCGTTTCCCTTCTTCTATTGGAGTGGTGAAAAATCGGTCGGAAGAAGGATACGGTTTTCCGCGCTTTCGATCAGCGCCGTCAGTTTCGGAATGAAGGCCCGCCAGCGCGAATCTTCCGACAACGTGCGCCGGCGCGCGACGCGATCGGCGAAATCGGCATATCGCCACAGATGGACCACCTGGTTCAGCGGCCCGACCTCGGTGACGAAATAGCCGATCAGTCCGCCGAGAATCGGTTCCTGGATTGCCAGCCCCTCCTCGCGCACAAGCTTCAAATATTCGGAGGTTTTGCCCGATCTTATGCGATAGATACGCTCTTCAACGATCATTTCACGGTCTCCGGCACGGTCAAAAAGTCCGCCATCATCGATGCGACGAGATCGGGTGCTTCCGTCAGGATTGAATGCCGCAGCCCCGGAAGGACGCGGAGCTCGGAGCCAGGGATGCGCTCGTGCATATATCTTGCCATGCGCGGATTGGAGCCTGCATCCTCCTCGCCGGTTGCAATCAACGTCGGGCAGCGAATCTGGTCGAGAAAACCGCCGAAGTCGGTCTCGGCGAGAACCCGGTAGGCAGAAGCGTAACAGTCCGGATCGTTCTGAGAATTTCGCTGCCTAAGCGTTGCGATCAGATCGGGATTCTTCTTCTGGAAATCCTCAGTCAGCCAACGCGACAGGGATGCGTCATAGTGCGATCCCGGTTCGCCGCTGCGAAGAGCGGCGAGGCGGGCGAGAACGCGCTCCCGCTCCTCGGGCGTGCGTCCCGCGACCGTCGAAAGGAGAACCAGGCGCTGAATGCGCGGAAGATGCGTCAGTGCCAACCGCTGTGCGATCAACCCGCCAAGCGAAAAACCGGCCAGATGGAAACGGTCGAAGCCGACACTGTCCGCCAACGCAAGTGTTTCGGCAACGAAATCGTCGATCTCGTAGCGGCCTTTGACGCGCGACGAGTTTCCGTGACCCCGAAGGTCGAACGTCAGGATGGTGAACCGATGCTTCAGCCGCTCGACGACTCCGCTCCAGGCTTCAAGGTAGGAACCGACACCGTGGATGAGCACCAGCGGCTCTGCCCCATTGCCGTCAACCCTATAGTTCAGGACCACATCTCCGACCGTATGACGCGGCGTATCAGTCATCCTAATACCCTGCCGCGGCCAGTTGCTGGGTTTCGCGCTCGCGTTGCGCAAAGAAGGGCATGACCTCGTCTGTGAACAGGCGAAGCGTCTTCTTCTGCAGTTCGAAGGGCAGATTGAAGCTGAGGCCGAGACAATATTGATCGACGCCAGCTGCTTCGTAGTCGAGCAGCTTCTCGATCACTTCGTCGGGCGTTCCGAACATCAGGTTCTTGCGGATATTTTCCGGGTTGTAGTTGTCGCGGCCCTTAACGCTTTCGAAGGGCACGGCCTCCGGGAAACCGTTCTTCACGGTGCCAATGTTCTGCATGAGGTTTTCGAAATAGCGACCATAGTTCATGCTGTGCTCGACGGCGAGATGCCAGTCGTCGGCCCTGTCGTAGACACAAGTGCGCCGCTGCATCATGAATTTTGGGCGTTTCACCTCGGGATGATCGGCGACCGCCTTGTTGAACTTGCTGGCGAGCACGCCGATTTCCGCCGCCGGAAGCGAGAGCGGCGTGGAGAGGATGTTGGCGCCGATGCCGATCGCCCAGTCGAAGGTGCCAGGATCGCGGGCGGCGACCCAGATGCGAGGACCCCCCTTCTGCAGCGGCTTCGGCACCGAGGTCGCTCGCGGAAAATTCCAGTACTGGCCCTCATGCGCATAGTCACCGGCCCAAAGCTTCTGGACCGCTGGCACCAGTTCCTTCATGTAGCCGACGCCCTCCTGCTGCTGGACGCCCGGCGCCATTCGGTCGAACTCGTACTGATAGGCGCCGCGGGCGATGCCGAATTCCAGGCGCCCGTTCGTAAGGTGATCGCACAGTGCGGCTTCGCCAGCGAGACGGATTGGATTCCAATAGGCGGCGGCAAGCGTTGCCGTTCCCAGGCGGATACGGCTCGTATGCTGGGATACCCACGTGAGGATCTGAAACGGATTGGGTGATATCGTGCACTCGATTGTGTGGTGCTCCGGCGTCCAGATCGTCTCAAACCCGCCGGCGTCTGCGATCTTGGCAAGTTGCAGCAGATTGTCCATTACGGCCGTCATCGAGGTTTCTGGCGAGAAACGCTCCATGCCCAATGAGACGGCAAATTTCATTTCAATCTCCCTTGGATGGTTTGTCCCAGTGTTTCTGACGGTCAGCGCAGTCGAATGACAAAGGGATCCTGCATGGCGCCGGAATAGTCGATGACGACATTTTTTGCCCTGGAGAACTCGCGCATGACGTCGAAACCGCCACGCCTGCCGTAACCACTTTCCTTGAAGCCGCCATTTGCGGACATGTAGGCTGCTGACCGGTAGGTGTTGATCCAAACGGTACCCGCATCGATCCGGTTGGCGAAGCGCATCGCCCGGTCGATATTCTGGGTCCAGATCCCGGACGCGAGGCCGTAGCGTGTGTCGTTGGCGAGTTCGATCATGTCTTCTTCCGAGGAAAAGGGCATGACACCAACGACCGGTCCGAAAAGCTCATCGCGCATGAAGGACATATCGTTCTTGGCGTCGATCATGACGGTCGGCTCGAAATACCAGCCGCGGGCGAGTTCTTGCGCCTGAGGACGGTTGCCGCCTGACGCGATCCGTGCCCCTTCCTTGACGCCCGAAGCAACGTAGGACTCAACTTTCGCCAGCTGCGCCGACAGGGCCAGCGGGCCGATATCCGTCTTGTCCTCCAATGGGTGGCCGACGGTGATGCGGTTGGTGCGTTCCACCAACGCTTCGATGAAGCGGTCGTAGACGCTGGCCTCCACGAAGCAGCGCGAGCCGGCGACGCAGGTCTGGCCCGCAGCTGCGAAGACGCCCGAAACGACCCCATTAACGGCCTTTTCGATATCAACGTCGGAAAAGATCACGTGGGGAGATTTGCCGCCGAGTTCCATCTGGCACTGCGCAAGGTTGGTCGCCGCGTTAGCAGCAATTTTACGGCCGGTATCCGTGCTGCCGGTGAAGACGTATTTTGCGATGCCCTTTTGCCGCGTCAGCGCGTCGCCGGTTACCGCACCCGTTCCCGAGACGACGTTGACAACGCCGGCCGGAAACCCCGCTTCCATGATTAGCTCGGCCAAGGCCAGCGTCGAGGCCGTCGCGTGCTCGGAAGGCTTGATGACGATGGTGTTGCCAATCGCCAAACAGGGAGCGAGCGTTCCTGTCAACATCATCAGCGGCGAGTTCCAGGGTGTGATCATGCCGACGACGCCGATCGGTTCGCGCATGTTGAAGTTGAGCTGGTCCAGCTTGTTGACCGGGATCGTATCGCCCTGCAGTTTGTCAGCCATGCCGGCAAAGTAAGTGTAAGAGTCCGGGATTGAGCGCATCTGCGCCCGCATTTCCTTGATCAGCTTGCCATTGTCGCGTGTTTCGATCAGCGCGAGGTCGTCGGCATTGGCGAGAACTAGATCGGCCAGCTTGCGCACCAGATTACCGCGATCGGTCTGCGTCATACGTCGCCAGGCAGGATTGACGAATGCCTTTTGCGCCGCCTCAACCGCCACTCGCACATCGTTGGCGTCGGCTTCCGCAAACTGATACCAGGCCTCCGCGGTGGTCGGGTCGAAACTGTCCAGGTAGCGACCGGATGTCGGTTCGACAAACCGGCCGTCGATAAAGAGGTTGAGGCGCATTCCCTCGAGCGATTTCACCGTCGTCTTCATCGTCGCTTCCTGATTTCGGGTTAGTCTTGAATGGCCTGATGCCACGAGCGGGCCTCGCCCTCGATCATTGCCAGTCGCCCGCCGTCGCCGGAATCCATGTAGATGCCAAAGCGTTCCTGCTTGCGCTCGCGGACATAGCGGCGGAGCATCGCCCGCAATTCCCGGGTCGGGATGAGGTCATAGGGCAGCTTGTCAATGGCAAAGAACCGCAGGTCTTCCGGCAGGTCGCGCCCTTGTCCGCCATCGGCAAGTCGGGCGCGATAGATTAGATAACCGGGGTCGCAGTCAGCAACATCGAAGATCGAGTAAAGAAAGGTGTTGTCTGACAGCAGCTTGAGGGATTTTCCGTCGTTGAGCGGCAGTTCGCTGCCGGCCTTACGGCGTTTGGCCGTTGGCAGAGCCCAGCCACCGCTTCCATCCGCTCGCAGCAGGATCTCACCGCTGGCTTCGATCAGATAACCGATGATCATGTTGTGCGAGGCCAGCCAGCCGGACGGCAGCGGATCCTTGACGCTCGCGTATCGGCCGCGGCAAAAGCCCAGCGGCGCTGAAGGGCTCGTACCGAAAGCCTGCACCTGGCCGATCAGGATGACATGATCGCCTGCATCGACCCTGTTGTAGATCGTGCAGTCGAACCAGGTAAGGCTGTCCGTCAGGATTGGCGCGCCGGTATGAACGCGGTCGTGATTGACGGACTGGAATTTATCGGGGGATTTCGAGGCGAAGATCGCCGAGATGTCGACCTGTCCCTCATGTAGCAGGTTAACCGCAAAGGAATCCGCCGTCGTAAAGGCAGCAAAGCTTGACGCCGATTTTGCGACGCAGACGAGCAGCAGCGGCGGATCGAGCGAAACCGAGGTGAAGGAATTGGCCGTCATGCCGCGCGGATTGCCGTCCGTGTCCCGCGTGGTGATGATGGTGACGCCGGTGACAAAGGTTCCGAAAGCCCGACGCAACGCGATTGGGTCGATGGCCGTCGGAATCTTTGCGGTTCCCGTGGTCAACATGGGATCAGCGCCTCCTGTTGGTTGTCAGTTGAAGGCTAACCGCAAGAAGAGCGACCTTCTTCCTTCACTCAGCTGGAAGAGCGCGGGAAATATTGCTGCTGTTTGCGGTAAGAGACGGGGGGGGGGGGGCCGATCCGAAAGGTCAGGTCGATTGATCTTCCGCCGAAGAACGACCTTCCGTGACACCATGCAGGTGAATGGCCAATTCGATGGCAAAGCGTCGCTCTGGCGTCTCGACATCGATGCCGAACATTTCCTGGATTCGCGACAGGCGATAGCGCAGCGTGGTTACGTGCAGGCCCATCGCATCGGCGCAGGCGCCACTGCGGCAGCCCTCCCTCAGATAAGTCGACAGCGTTTTCAGATAGGGCGTGCCATGCTGGCGGTCATGGGCGGCGATGGCGCCGACGCTTTCCTGAACGAAAGCGCGTACGTCGTCGACGCCCGCGGCCGCTACGAGCATCGGCAACGGCCCAAAATCCTGCCCGGACAGCGCACCGGTCCGACCGAACGAACGGGCGATGGCAATCATGCGGCTGCAGCGATCCCAAGCCAACGGATAATCCGTCAGGGTGGCACAGGCGTTGCTGGCGATGACGATCGGTTGTTCGTCAAAATATTGGCCAAGATCCGCTGCGATGCGCCGCATCAGTTTCGATGTCCGCTCCTGTTTCCAGACCTCGTCATTGGGAATGAGGCACACCAGCCCGCCATCGATGGCCACGACGCACGCGGGAACGGAAGCTTGCTGCATGATACGAGCGAGACTGTGATGCAGATCGACGGACGTTCCGCCAAGATTCTTCGCGCTCTCGGGAAAGTCGACGACGACGATTTGCTGAGTCGTCATGAAATTAATGCCGAGCCGCTGGGCTCGCTGCTGGACATCTGCCGCGTCGCGCCAACGCCGCTCCACCACCTCGAAGAAAAGCTCGGTCTGTGTGCGGGTTTCGAAACGGAATCGGATGAAACTGCGCATCATTTGGACGCTGAGCGCGAACTTGGCGCTGTCAAGCAGCAACTGGTCCAGATCGCTGAAGGCACGCGACGTGGAAAAGATGATCAATGCCCCGACAAGTTGGCGGTCGACCGTCAAGGGCTCGATGCGGGCGGCGAGATTGAGCCGGGAGCTGCCGTCATCGAGAAAAAGCGTCGCCCCGCTGTTGCCGCCCCGCTCAATTGTATCGCGTGCTGCCTTTCCCAGTTGTCGGCTCAGCGGACCGGCCGCTGCTGATTGCCAAGCGGCATCATCGAACTGCACCTCGCTTGGCGAGCGGCCGGCGATAATCTGGTTCGCAGTAAAATCGACGACGACGACCGGATTGGGCAGCAGGCTGCCGACCATCGCCGACAATGAAGACACTGAGCCGTCTGCAAGCACGTGTTCAAGTAGGGAGGTGTGCGCCTTGAGCGCCTTTTGCAACCTGTCTCCGGCCTGCCGTTCGGCTTCCAGCCGCTGCTCCCTCTCGATCGCGATGGCGCCGAGATGGACGATCATACCCAGAAACGCCAAATCCTCTTCCGGGACCTCCATGATATCCCGCGACACAACGCTCAGCACCATTGGCCGGCCCTCGAAGTCGCTGCAGTTCATAGGCATGACGAGGACGGTGCGGTAATCTCGCTCGAAAGCTTCGCGGCGATAACCTGGAAACTCCTCGGATTCGCGCACGTCGCGGATATAGACTGGCTCGTTCCGCTTCAAGGCGATCAGCGAGGGGCTCGTCGCCAGTTCCCAACGGTCAGGGAGCGTTCGCTCGATCAACGTCGGATCATAGCGAACCATCACATGGGCATAACCATGAGCGGCATCGATCGACATGATCGAACCGAGCGTCCAGTTTGCATGGCGGCAGGCGGCGAAAACCAAGTGCTTCAGGATCATGACAAGATCGCCGCCGGAATTGATCTCACTCGCGACATCTTTGAGAACCGAGATTTGCGCCTTCCTGTCCACAATCGCTCCCTGCGCCACGACCCGCTGAGTTAGGCATGCGCGGGAGCTGAATTCTACATCGTTTCGAAGTGCCGGCCGTTCTGTTTTTCCTCCCTAACGAAGGAAGACATTCACCGTCGTTGCTCATTAGGTTGCGCCACAATCCAGCGAACAGATGAGGAATCCATGGATCACGGAGTGAGAAAGTTCTGCACATTCATCGAGGAAGTATTCGTCGAGGGTGGCAAGAAAGCCGACCAACCGATCTCCATGGTGGTGGTCGCAGCCGTGTTGAAGAACCCGTGGGCCGGTCAAGGATTCGTTGAAAATTTGCGCCCAGAGATCCTCCGGTTGGCGCCGGGTCTTGGCGCCGAAATGACTAAGCGATTGGTGGCGCTCTTGTCGGCGGATAAGGTCGAGGCTTACGGCAAGGCGGCTTCGGTCGGCATCAATGGCGAGATCGAACATGCATCGGCGCTGATCCATACCTTGCGGTTCGGCAATATGTTCCGCACGGCGGTAGACGGCACGACCTATCTGAGCTTCACGAATACCCGCAACGGGCCAGGCGCCCTTCTTTCCCTGCCGATGACCCACAAGAGCGAAACCGGCAAACGCTCCCACTTCCTGACGGCCAACTTCCAGGTTCCGGACGCACCCGGTGCGGATGAGGTGCTGATCGCCATTGGCGCCTGTGATGGCGGGCGGGCGCATCCACGTATCGCCGACAGGTTCCAGGACATGGCGGAAATGGAAGCTGAGGGGCAGGCACGCTGAGCTTCGTCTTTCGCAGCAATCCCGGGGCGCCGAAATGACCTTCCTCTATGATGCCGATGCCGAACGCGGCGCCGAGTGGGCAGCGCTCTTTGCCGAACGTGCTCCCGAAATCGCCTTCCACTATTGCGCGGACGCGGTCGACCCGCGTTCGGTGAAGTATCTTGGCGTCTGGCATCCGCCCACAGACATAAGCGCGAAGTACCCGAACCTTGAGGTGCTGTTTTCGCTGGGAGCTGGGGGCGACCAGTTCGATTTCGACGCCTTGCCGGCCGAGTTGCCCGTCGTGCGGATGATCGAGCCGGGCATTTCTGACGCGATGGCAGAATACGTCACGCTGGCAGTACTGGCATTGCATCGTGATCTCCTCGCCTATTGTGTGCAGCAGGCGGGCGGCGACTGGCAGCCCTTGCGTTTCCGGCCGCCAGGTGCGTTGCGCATCGGCGTGCTCGGAACCGGGGTGCTCGCGAAGACTTCACTTTGGCGCTTCAGCCCTTCGGCTTTCAGTTGAACGCCTGGGGCCGGTCTCGCCAGTCGATTGGAGGCGTCGAATGTTTCGCCGGTAAAGCCGAGATGGATAAGTTTCTCAGTCAGAGGTGGTGATAAACAATATCCGCCGGCATCAGGCCGGACAGCCACTAGTCGGTCTCGTAGACCGCCACCGTGGATATTGAGGTAAGACAAGCCGCAAAAAAAGGGAGGCGCACCGCCGTGCCGCTACGCACGGGTCCCAGACTGCCTTAGCCGCATGACAACCGAGCGAATTGGCGCGCGCCGGAACCCAACCGCGCGATTTCTTCGGCAGGGGCAACGACCCTCCACGGCGTTCGGAGCGGCTCCCGTCCTCTAGGGATGACGCGCAAACCACAGCCTGGCGAACCTTTTGGCGAACCGGTCCATAAACCATTGATAAATAACGATAATGGTGGGCCCGGAGGGACTCGAACCCCCAACCAAGCGGTTATGAGCCGCCGGCTCTAACCATTGAGCTACAGGCCCCACGCGGGCTGGCTTAGTGTTTTTCGCCTCGCGACACAAGGCTTTCCGAAGGCGCCGGCCACGCCCGCCCAAATCAGCCCATATTCGCGCTCTAGTTGCCAAAACGCGACTGGTTCGCAGACCGAGGAGATTTCGATGACCAGACATCTTTTGCCCATGGCGCTCGCCGCAGCGCTCGCGTTTCCGGCATTTGCAAGCGCGGCCGATTCGCCGCTTCCACCCCGCATCGTCGTTTCTGGCGAAGGTGAAGCGACCGTGGCGCCGGATATGGCAATGCTGACGCTCAGCGTCATGCGCGAGGCCAAGACGGCGCGCGCCGCGCTCGATGCCAACAACGACGCCATGGCGGCGGTGATCGCGGCGATGAAATCGGCCGGTATCGCCGATCGCGACCTGCAGACGGCAGGCATCCAGATCAACCCGCGCTACAACTACACCAACAAGGCGGACGGCAGCCAGGAAGCCGAGCTCGTCGCCTACCAGGTGACGAACACGCTGTCGGTGCGCGTGCGCGACGTCGACAAGACCGGCGACGTCCTCGACAAGGCGGTGTCGCTCGGCGTCAACCAGGGCGGCGGCATCGCCTTCACCAATGACAATCCGAAAGCCGCCATCGTCGAGGCGCGCAAGAAGGCGGTTGCGGATGCGATCGCCAAGGCCAAGACGCTCGCCGAGGCCGCCGGCGTCAGCCTCGGCAGGGTGATCGAGATCACCGACCAGAATGTCGCGCCGGTGCCGATGCCGATGAACGCCAAGGCCTTCGATGCCGCCCGCGCCGCCGTTCCCGTGCAGGCCGGCGAGAACTCCTACTCCGTCCAGGTCACGGTCACGTTCGAGCTGAAGTGATCTCGGCCCGACCGGTGTTTCGGAATCCGACAGCAAAAACCCCGGAGGATCGATCCTCCGGGGTTTTTTCGAGCCGCGCGCTTCTCATTGAAGGGGCTCCGCTACTGATAGGAGATCCTCAGAGGATCATCCTCGGGGGCTGACCTTCCCAGAAGGTCATGCCCGGGCCTTAGCGATAGATGATCGGGCAGCCGCGCTCGTTGGCGAAGACCACCACCACGCGGTCGCCATACTGGCGGCCGGCGACCTTCACCGTGCGCCGGTTGATGTCGACGATGCGGACGCGATGCAGGCCCATGCGCTCAGCCTTGTCGAGCGCACGGTCCGGCGAGCAGCCGCGGCGGCGCCATTCGCGATCGCGACGATAATAGCCGTCATCATCTTCGCCGGTGTAGACGCCGAAACGGGGATCAGGGCCGTTGCCGAAGCCGAGATAGAGGCTGTCCGCGTGCGCCGCCGGGATGGCGCCGAGCGTGCCGAGGCCGACAAGGGCCGAAAGGGCTGCCGTCTTGATCTGGTTGAACATCGTCTCTCTCCTTGTTGTGGGCCTCTGGCCCTTGAATTGATGATTGGCGAACCAATGATTGCAAAATGCCACTTCGTGTCTGAACTTTCCGCGAACCGGCCGTTCATGCCCGGTTCATGTGGAAGGAAAGGCAAAGTCCTCGCTGATCCATCCCCGTTCACTTCAAAATCCGGAGCCGGAAACGCGCCACGGCTGCGCCCGGTTCCCCTTAAAGTCCGTCATCAAGACGCGAACCCCTAGGGTTCGTCGTCAAAACGCGAACCCGTCAGGGTTCGTCGTCAAAATGCGAACCCTCACGGTTCGTCGTCCAGTATATAGTCGAAATAGTCGTCCGGCTCGGCCAGATCGGTTTCCTTGGCCTTCACCCGGCCGCGGATCGAAATACCGGCCTCATGCACGGTCTCCGCGCTTCCCGAAACCAGCCTGTGCCACCAATAGAGATCGTGTCCCTCGGCCACCAGCCGGTAGGCGCAGGTCTTGGGCAGCCAGGTCATGGTGCGCACGTTCTGCGGCGTCAGCCCGACGCAATCGGGCACGCGCGCCAGTCGGTTGGCATAGTCGGAGCAAAGGCATTTCTCGGCATCGAAGAGCCGGCAACCCACGCTCGTCCAAAAGATTTCGCCCGTATCCTCGTCCTCGAGCTTGGACAGGCAGCATTTGCCGCAGCCGTCGCAGAGTGATTCCCACTCGGCCGGGGTCATCGCCTCGAGCGTCTTGGTTTTCCAGAACGGTGCCGTCATGCGGCTGGATTTGGCCCTCCGCGGCCTTCCGGTCAAGCGTTGCTGTCGCACTGACCCAGTATCAACATTAGAAAAACACGAAATTGCCTTCAAAAGGCCGGCCGGGCATCCTTGGCTGCCGCCAATGCCTGACGGAACCAATTGTGGTTGATGAAAGTTTGGGCAGGGATGGGACCCTACTAGGAGAAAATTGATATGAAACGCCAACCACGGATTCTGGCGGGTACGGCAATCGGCCTGCTTATGGCATCCGCGCCGTTGGGCGCGTATCCGCTGCAAGCCGATTTCGGCGCCTCGCGGGGAGCGCCGCTTATCCTGGCGCAGTCGAACTGCGCCGAAGGCCAGTCGGCGGAGGAGTGTGCGCAAGGCGGCCAGCAGGGGGAAGCCCAGCAGCCGAAGAGAAAGAAACGCGAGCAGCAACAGCAGACGGAATCGGCCCCGGCCGAGCAGCCCGCCGAGCCCGAGCAGAAGCCGCGCCGGAAGCGGCAGGACCAGCAGCAGATGGATACCGGCCAGGCCGAGCAGGCAGCGCCGGCCGAGCAGCTCCAGCCGCGCAAGAAGAAGCGCGACCAGCAGCAGCAGATCGAGGCGGCGCCGGCCGATCAGGGCGGCCAGCCTGCGGCCGACGAGCAGCAGCTCCAGCCGCGTAAGAAGAAACGCGACCAGCAGCAGCAGATCGAGGCGGCGCCGGCCGATCAGGGCGGCCAGCCCGCGGCCGACGAGCAGCAGCTCCAGCCGCGCAAGAAGAAACGCGACCAGCAGCAGCAGATCGAGGCGGCGCCGGCCGATCAGGGCGGCCAGCCTGCGGCCGACGAGCAGCAGCTCCAGCCGCGCAAGAAGAAGCGCAACCAGCAGCAACAGACCGAGACCGCGCCGGCCGAGCAGCCAGCCGAGCAGGCGGCGCCCGCCAACGACAACTTGCCGCAGGACAAGCTGCGCAAGAAGAAGCGCGATCAGCAGCAACAGACTGAAACCGCCCCGACCGAGCAGACGCCGAAGACCGAAGCCCCTGCAGGCGAGCCGGCGCAGCAGGCCGAACCGCAGCAGAACAATCAGCAGGCTGCACCGGCCGAGGGCGAACAGCCTCTGGACAAGACGAAGAAGCGCAAGAAGGCCTTCGGTGAGCAGCCCGGCACCGGTCAAGCGGTGACGGGAGAGCAACCTTCGACCAAGCAGCCCTTCGGCGAAGGCCAGGCAACGACTGGCGGCCAGCCTGCTACCGGCGAGCAGCCGGCCCAAGGCGGCGCGAATGCCGGCGCCGCCGCACAGGGCGAAGCCCCTGCCAATGCGAACGAGGCCCCCCTCTTCGACAGCCAGAAGGATGTGGTGCGCAAGCGCAAGGGCCGCCAGCCGACCGGCCAGACCGAGAACGGCCAGGCCGGCGTTGAGCAAGGTGGCACCGGCCAAACTGGCACCCAGACCGAACAGCAGACTGGCGAACAGGCTCAGGCCCCGAAGCCGGCGCCGGTCGACCAAGGACCGCCGCCCACCGACGACAAGGCGGCACAGCAGGCAATCGCGCCCGAGAAGATTGTTCCGGTGACGGAAGAAAAGGGCAAGCGGATCGAGCTTACGCCCGAGCAGGTGGTGCGCGATCGCCGCCGGCCGCAGGGCGCGGACGTGGTCAAGCAGTTCGGCGACCGCGTGATCGTCCAGTTCAACAACCAGACGATCGTCGAGAGCAACGAGGCGCCTCGCATCACCCGCGGCGCCAGGGATGTCTATTACGAGGATCTGCCGCGTGGCCGCACCCGCGAAATCGTGGAACGCGACAACGGCGTCAGGATCGTCACCATCCGCAACCGCAATGGCGATGTCGTCCAGCGTTCGCGCATCATGCCGGACGGACGCGAATATGTGCTGAGCTATGTCGACGAGCGGTACTACCAGAATGTCGACGACTGGCGTGATCCGGGCGACGACCTGCCGCCTATGCGGCTCGATATCTCGCGCCGGGACTACATCCTGGATTCGGAGGAAGTCGAGGATCCGGACGAGTACTACACCTTCCTCGAGCAGCCGCCGGTGGAGAGGGTGCAGCGCCTCTATTCGATAGACGAGGTCAAGCGCTCGGCCCGCGTGCGCGACATCGCCCGCCGCATCGATCTCGACACGCTGAACTTCGACTTCGGCTCGGCCACGATCTCCGATGAGGAGGTGCAGAAGCTCGAAGGCGTGGCCACCGCGATGGAGAAGCTGCTGAAGAAGAATCCGGCGGAAACCTTCCTCATCGAGGGCCACACCGACGCCGTCGGCACGCCCGACGCCAACCTCGCGCTGTCGGACCGGCGCGCCGAGTCGGTCGCCGAGGCGTTGACCAATGCCTTCGGCATCCCTGCCGAGAACCTTACCACGCAGGGCTATGGCGAGGAGTACCTCAAGGTGAATACGTCCGGCCCGAACCGGGAGAACCGCCGTGTCGCCATCCGCCGCATCACCTCGCTGGTGGCGCCGGTGGCGAGCAACAACGAGCAATGATTTCAAAATCCTGAGCCGATTTTCGGAATCAGAGCGAGAAGAGGAGGCCCGTCCGGATCCGGATGGGCCTCATTCTTGAAAAGTGAAGAAGAATTGTCCCGCTTGCCCTGCCGCGCTCATTGAATCGCCGCATTGCGGCGCCCAGATTCCAATCAGGGCGTTCCCTGCCCTGTCCCGACTCCAGCGGGACACATGAGCCCCGCCGGCGCCCCCTCTCCGGCGGGGCTTTTCTTGCCTTGAAAACAGGGGCCGTCTGCCCGAAATACGGACCGACCCCGCAGAGCAATTCCAGGAAAAGTGCGCAGCTGTTTTCCGTCCGGAATTGCGCAAAGACAAGTGATCAAAGCGAAACCAGCCCGGAACACGTCATGAAGCGCCTCGAACTCGCCATCGAATCCGTCATCCTTGCCTCGCGCTGGCTGCTGGTCGCCTTCTATCTGGGGCTCGGCCTGGCGCTCGCGACCTACGCGCTGTCCTTCGGCAAGAAGCTCTACGAGTTCGTGATGAGCGTTTTCACGCTCGGCGACACCGATACGATCCTGAAGATGCTTGGCCTGATCGATGCCGCCCTAGTCGCCTCGCTGGTGGTGATGGTGATCATTTCGGGCTACGAGAATTTCGTCAGCCGCTTCGACGCGCAGGACGGCGAGGTCCATTGGCTCGGCACGATCGACGTCGGCTCGCTGAAGGTCAAGGTCGCCTCGACCATCGTCGCGATCTCCTCCATCCACCTGCTTCAGGTCTTCCTCAACCACGCTTCCTACACAAGCGATCAGCTCATGTGGCTGACCGTCATGCATCTGGCCTTCGTCTTCTCGGCGCTTATGCTGGCCTATATCGACCGGGTGATGGCGCTGGCGAAGGGCAAGAAGGCGGAGGCCGAGTGAGACGTTTGCGGCTCGTCAGTAGATCCTCTTGACCTTCGTCTGCGAGTTCGCGAACACCTCGTCGGGAACGAAAAAATCACCTGCGAGCTGATCAGTTCCGCTAGGCGCATAGACCGAAAAATCCGTGACGCCTTCGGCGCGAAGCACCTCCTCGTCGATGTAGAAATTGCCGGTCGCCTGGCGTGACGGCCGCAGGAAGATCGCGTGCGCCGCATCGGCCATGATGTCGGGCGAACGGCTCATCGCCGCCACCGTCGCGCCGCCCAAGAGATTGCGCACGGCAGCCGTGTCGATGGTCGAGATCGGCCACAGCGAATTGACGGCGATGCCGGCTTCGGCGAACTCGGCGCTCATGCCGAGCGTGCACATCGACATGCCGAACTTGGCCATGGTGTAGGCGACATGGTTCTTGAACCATTTGGCCTTCATGTCGAGCGGCGGCGCCAGATTCAGAATATGAGGATTCTTCGCCAACTTCAGATGCGCAATGCACATTTTGGACACCAGGAACGTGCCGCGCGTGTTGATCTGGTGCATCAGATCGTAGCGTTTCATGTCGGTCTCCAGCGTGCCGGTGAGCTGGATGGCGCTGGCATTGTTGACGCAGATGTCGATGCCGCCGAACCGCTCCACGGTTTTCGCCACCGCGTCGGCCACCTGCGCCTCCTCGCGGATGTCGCACAGCACCGCCAGCGCCTTGCCGCCGGCCTGCTCGATCTCTTCGGCCGCGCTGTAGATCGTGCCCGGCAGCTTCGGATGCGGCTCGGCGGTCTTGGCCGCGATCGTCACATTGGCGCCGTCGCGCGCCGCGCGCAGCGCGATCGCCAGCCCAATGCCGCGCGACCCGCCCGAGATGAACAGCGTCTTACCCTTGAGCGACATCCTTTGCCTCCCTCTTCAACGAAGGAGGCAACTTGCGCGGCGGATAGCCCTGGCGCAAGGCCCCAGGCGCCTGAACGAGATTACGCTGCGTCGTCCTGAAAGGCGGCGCCGGCGAAGTCTATACCAGCACCAGTCCTTGTCGCATCGCTGTGGCGATGGCATCGGTGCGGTTGGCGGCGCCAAGCTTGATCAGGATCGCGGCGACATGGAACTTCGCCGTATGGACGGAAATGTTGAGCCGCCGGGCGATCACCTTGTTGGGCGCGCCTTCCGCCAGCAGCGCCAGGACTTCCGCCTCGCGCGGCGACAACGCCGCGCGGACCTGGTTGTCGTCGGTCGCCTCGTCCTCGGAAAGTTCGCCATGGAAATCGCCATGTGCCTCTGACTGCCCTGCCCTGCTGATGCGATAGCCGGACGCCGCCAGGCGCAAAGCGGCTGCAATCAGCAGGCTGTCGGCAGAGGCAGGCAGCGTCGCAAACACATTGCCGGCCGACCGTTCGTGGCCGGCGCGCCGCGAGAGCAGCACGCTGGGCGTTGCCGGGCTCACGGCGCGGCTTTCCAAGGCAGCCTCGTCGACCAAGGCGACATCCGCCGTTTGACCCATGCTGCTTCCGGCAATCACCGGCAGCAGGTCGTCGCTCGCCGCAAGCGCGTCGGCCAGCTGCTCGGCGCGCCCGGCGTCGCCGAGCGCGATCAGCGCCGTCAGCCGGTGGGTCGCCGGCTCCGGTCTCGCGATCGTCTGCGCTGCGCTGGTTGCCATAGCCCCTCTCAGCTCAGCGGTTTTTCGCCGATGGTGATCGAAACGTCGTGCTGAACGCCGCCGCTCAGGATGCCGAGCGTCACGGCCGTGCCGGCGCTGTCCGGCCCGAGCCTGCGGATCAGCTCGCGCGGTCCCTGCACCGCCTCGCCGTTCCAGGCGACGATGATGTCGCCGACATGCAGGCCGGCGGCTTTCGCCGGGCCGCTGTCGTCGAGGCTCATCACCATGGCGCCCCGCGTGTCGCCGTTGCGGATCGGATGCAGCCCGGCGCCGAGATAGCCGCGCACGACATGGCCTTTCTCGCGCAGCGTCGCCACCGCGCGCTCGATTGTCTCGTAGGGCATGACGAGCGCCCGCCGGCGCGGCCCGAACAGCAGCATGCCGATCAGACCGCCCTTGGCGTCGAGCACCGGACCGCCCTCGAAGCGGCCCCCGGTGTTGATGGCGAGGTTGATGCGTCGGTCGATCGTGCCGCCGCGCATCGAGCGCCATGCCGGCCCGACTTCGCCGACCGTGCCCAACACGGCAAGCGCTGCTCCCTCGCTGTTGCCGACGGCGATCGCCACATGGCCGGGGCGCACTGCGGCACCTTGAGGCAGTTGCGGCAGACTGGCAGCGGCGGATGCTGGCTTCAGCAGGGCAACGCCCGTCGACGGATCACGGCCGACGAGCTCGGCCTTGACGTTTTCACCCGAGGCCAGCGTCAGCTCGACCTCCTCGCCGGCCTCGACCGCTTCCTCGGCGGCGATAAAGAAGCCGTCGCGCCAATGGAAGGCGCTCGCGGTGCGGTGGTGATGCGTGACGAAACTCGCCACTGCCGGAGCGGCGGCGGCCGCGACATCGGCGATCGCATCGGAAAAGGCACTGAGATTGATGCTCATAAGAATATCTCCTGGGTTCGGTAACCCAAATATCGCTCCGCAGCGCCGTCGGGGGTACTCGCCTGACGGCTAGTGGCCGGCCTGACTGGCCACATGGTCAGGTCGCGGCGGTCGTGCCCGCTCCGCACATATAGTCATCATTCCGCAAGATCACATGGGAACACACCGATGGCGTTAGCGGCCGAAAAAATTCCATCCGACGACACCTTGCTCGATGCCTATTCGTCATCCGTCGCCGACGCGGTCGATCGTATCGGCCCGGCCGTCTGCCGCATCGAGCGCATCGGCGCCGGCGGCCACGGTTCCGGCTTCGTGATCGCGCAGGACGGGCTTGTCGTCACCAACTTCCATGTCGTCGGCGACGCGCGCGCCGTGCGCGTCACGATGCCGGATGGCGCCGCCCGCGAGGGTCACGTGCTTGGCCGCGACCCCGACACCGACATTGCGCTGGTGCGCGCCGACGGCAGCTTCGCCGACGTCGCGCCGCTCGGTGATTCCAAACGCCTCAGACGCGGCCAGATCGCGATCGCGATCGGCAATCCGCTGGGCTTCGAATGGACGGTCACCGCCGGCGTCGTCTCGGCGCTCGGCCGCTCGATGCGCGCCTCGACCGGCCGGCTGATCGACGACGTCATCCAGACGGATGCCGCCCTGAACGCCGGCAATTCCGGCGGGCCGCTGGTGTCCTCGGCCGGCGAGGTGATCGGCGTCAACACCGCCATGATCCACGGCGCGCAGGGCATTGCCTTCGCGGTCGCCTCCAACACCGCCAACTTCGTCATCTCCGAGATCATCCGCTTCGGCCGCGTGCGCCGCGCCTTCATCGGCGTCTCCGCCGATACGACCAACCTGCCGCGCCGTGCGGCACTCTTGTCGCAGGTGACCACCAACACCGCGGTGCGCCTGCGCAGCGTCGAGAGGAACGGTCCCGCCGCCAAGGCCGGGCTGAAGGAGGGCGACATCATCGCGGCCATCGACGGCCGGCCCGTCACCGGCGTCGATGACCTGGTGCGCATGCTCGATGCCGAACGCATCGGCCGCGAGACGCTCTGCACCGTCGTGCGCCGCAGCGGCGTCAGCCAGGTGGTCGTAACGCCGGTGGCGCGGAACAGCTAGGCGGCCGTCATCGCCATTCCCTAGAGCAATTCCAGGAAAAGTGTGTAACGGTTTTTCGTCCGGAATTGCGTAAAAACAGATACTTAGAGCGGTTCGGCGAAACTATGAATCGCTGAAACGTTCTAACTGGCGGACGATCCTTCGACAAATTGCGCCCGAAATTCGGGGCTGAGCGGGATCGGCTTGATGACGTCGATCAGCACGCCGTTCGGATCCTTGGTGATGAAGTGGCGCTGACCGAAAGGCTCGTCGCGCAGCGGGGACAGGATCGGCAGGCCGGCGGCGACGACACGCTCATAGACCGCGTCGGGATTGCGGACCTCGAAATTGATCAGCAGGCCGGACGTGCGTCCCCGTCCCTCCTCCGGGATCGTCTCGTGGTCGCCCTGGACGATGCCGAGATTGACGCGACGATCCTCTGCCGATTGGAGATGGACATACCAATCGCTCGCAAACAGCGGCTTGAAGCGAAAATGCCCGACGTAAAAGGCCGCCGTGCCGGCGACATCGCCCGTCATCAGCACCGGATAATAGCTCGTCGTCCTCATCTTTTCTTCTCCTGCTACATAACATACAGTCTGCATGTAAATGCAATTAACATACAGGCTGTATGTATGCAACAAGAAACCGCGCGCCGCTCCAACCGCGATCGCACCGAGGCGACACGCGCCGACCTGATCCGGGCGGCACGAAAGCTGTTCACCGAAAAATCCTATGCCGAGACCGGCACGCCGGAGATCGTCGCCGCCGCAGGCGTCACGCGCGGGGCGCTCTACCATCACTTTGCCGACAAGCAGGCGCTGTTCGCCGCCGTGGTCGAGCAGGAGGCCGCGATGGTCGCCGCCGAAGTCGATCACGCATCCCCGGACTCTCTGTCCGCGCGCGAGGCGCTAATCGCCGGCTCCGATGCCTATCTTGCTGCCATGCGCGAGCCCGGCCGCACCCGGATGTTGCTGATCGATGGACCGGCCGTGCTCGGTCGCGCCGCCATGGACGAGATCGACAACCGCCACGGCAACCGCTCGCTACGCGAGGGTCTGGTCGCGGCAATGCGCGCGCAGTCGGTGATCAAGCTGCCGGCCGAAGCGCTGACCGCCCTGCTGGCCGCCGCCTTCGATCGGGCGGCTTTGGCCATTGAGGCCGGCGCATCGGCGAAGGACTATCGGACCGTTCTGCTGGCGCTCATGGACGGCCTGTCTCCGGCTCCTCCTCCGTCCACGCGCCCGGCTCCATCTCGTTGAAGCAGCCGAGCTGCCGTTTGAACTGGTCGATCAGCCAGGCAGCCACCGGCTTCGGGCTACGATCGTTGCGGTGCATGGCATAAAGCGACGTGCGCACCTCTCTGAAGGGCTCAAGGTCGAGTTCCACCAGCCGGCCGCTGGCTAGATCATCGGCAATCAACCAACGCGGCAGCCCGCCCCAGCCCAGCCCTTCGCGCATCAACGTATGCTTGGTACGCGGATCCGTCAGCCGCCAGGTGCGGTAGGCGAAGACGCCAAAGTCGCGCCCCTTGGTGCGCTCGGACTGGTCGCTGACGACCAGCTGGGTATGTTCGCGCACATCCTCGATCGCCACCGGCTTTGGCAATAGCGCCAACGGGTGACTGGGCGCAGCAGCCAGCACTATCGACATGAAGCCGATGCGCACGAGGCGGACGTCGACCTCGCCCAGCAGCCCGCCTATGCCGAGATCGGCCTGCCCGCTGACGACATGATCGGGGATCACGCCGAGCGAGCCGATATGCAGGCGCAGCATCACGGCCGGAAACTGCGCCTCGAACGCCTTCAGCACCCGAACCAGCACCGGCGAGGGCAGCGTTGCATCGACCGAGAGCGCGACTTCGGCCTCCAACCCCTGATGGTGCCCGTCGACCCGCGAACGGATGCGCTGCAGCACGCCGATCATGCGCCGCGCATCCTCCAGCATCGCGCGGCCGATCTCGGTCAGTTGCGGTTCGCGCGTGCCTTCGCGTTCGAACAGCTTCAGCCCAAGCTGCGCTTCGAGATTGGCGATACCGTAGCTGATCACCGATTGCGCACGGTTGAGCTTGCGCCCGGCAGCCGAGAAACTGCCCGTTTCGGCCACCGCCACCAGGATCTGAAGCTGGTCGAGCGTCGGATTTGGCTGCATTATCAATCCATTTTATAGATGGATACTATACAAATTATAGCAGTTTTGCTGATGGATCGGCAATCCCATATTGGCGGGGAAAGTTCAATCCAACCCCAAGGGGACACCGCCATGTCTATTCTGCTTGTTACCTCCAGCCCGCGCGGCGCCGCTTCGCATTCCACTCACGTCGCCACCGATCTCGCGCAAAAACTGCTTGCCGCCGATCCATCGGCTAGGCTGGTCGTGCGCGACCTCGTTGCCAACCCGCTGCCGCACATCGATCCCGACTACTCGACCGGCATCTATACGCCCGTCGAGGCGCGCACCGCGCGCCAGGCCGAGGTCGTCAGCGTATCCGACGCCGCGCTGGACGAGTTGTTCGCCGCAGACACTGTCATCCTCGCCACCGGCTTCATCAATTTCGGTATCTCCTCGACGCTGAAGTCGTGGGTCGACCATATTGCCCGCTCCGGCAAGACCTTCTCCTATGGCGAAGGCGGCCCGAAGGGTCTCGTCAGCGGCAAGAAGGTCTATATCGTGCTCGCTTCAGGCGGCATCTATTCCGAAGGCGCCGCGGTCCAGATGGACCACGCCATCCCCTATCTGCGCGGCGTGCTCGGCTTCCTGGGCATGACCGATGTGGAAGTCATCCGTGTCGAAGGCGTCGGCATGGGCGCTGACGCGGTTGCCGCCGCGCTCGCCAAGGCAACCGCCAAGGTCGACGCGATCGCCGCCGCGGCCAATGCGAACCAGGCCGCCGCCGCGTAGCATTCCTCTCGGAAATCAAAAAGGCAGGCACCCACGGGGGCCTGCCTTTTTGCTGTTCAACGGGGCTGACACTAGCGACGCTGCCGACTACGCTGCTTTGCTATCGAAGCAGGGCATCGGAAACGTGGCGAACCAGAACAAGATCATAATCACCTGCGCGGTCACGGGATCGATCCACACCCCGTCGATGTCGCCGCATCTGCCGGTGACGGCCGAGCAGATCGCGACCGCCGCAATCGAGGCGGCCGAGGCCGGCGCTGCGATCGTCCACCTTCATGCCCGCAATCCGGTCGACGGGCGTCCCGACCAGTCGACGGAGACGTTCGCGCCTTTCCTGCAGGTCATCAAGCAGCGCTCCAACTGCGTCATCAACATCACCACCGGCGGTGCCGCGACCATGAGCGTGGAAGAACGGGTCAGGCCGGCGAAGGTTTTCGCGCCCGAGGTCGCGTCGCTCAACATGGGGTCGATGAATTTCGCGCTGTTTCCGATGCTTGAGCGGTTCAAGACCTTCGAGCACGACTGGGAGCGGCCCTATCTCGAAAGCTCGCGCGACCGGATCTTCCGCAACACCTTCGGCGACATCGAGCACATATTGCGCACCTGCGCCGACAACGGCACGCGCTTCGAGATCGAGTGCTACGATATCGGCCATCTCTACACGCTGGCGCATTTCGTCGACCGCGGGCTGGTGAAGGCGCCGTTCTTCGTCCAGAGCGTGTTCGGCATCTTAGGCGGCATCGGCACCCACCCGGAAGACGTCGCCCATATGAAGCGCACCGCCGACCGCCTGTTCGGCAACGACTATCACTGGTCGGTGCTAGGCGCCGGCCGCCATCAGTTGCCGATCGCCACGCAGGCGATCGCGCTCGGCGGCAATGTGCGGGTCGGCCTGGAGGACTCGCTATGGATCGCCAAGGGCAAGCTCGCCCGCTCGAGCGCCGAACAGGTGACCAAGGTCCGCCAGATCATCGAAGGCCTCGGCGCGTCGATCGCCACGCCCGCCGAGGCGCGCCAGATCCTGCAGCTCAAGGGCGGAGACAAAGTATCTTTTTGAACCGGACCAATGCCGGCGCCATGATTTGACGCCGGCTTTGGTTCTGAACGCTGGCTTACCGGGTCGCAACTCTTTCTTTCGCGCGTTTTGCAAAGAGGTGGAAATAACGTGGCTCCTGCCATTGGTTATTTCGCTCGGCTGGGTTATCGCTCGCCCATGTTTCTTTCGATCGCCACTACGCTTTATCCGGCTACCGATCTCGGCTTCTTGCTGCACAAGCATCCCGATCGCCTGCACGAGACCGACTTGTCCTTCGGCAAGGCGTGGTTGTTCTATCCCGAGGCCAGTGAGGAGCGCTGCGAAGCTGCACTTCTGCTCGACGTCGATCCGATTGGATTGGTAAGGGGTAAGGGTCAGGCGGACGGGTTGCTGGATCAGTATGTGAACGACAGGCCCTACGCTGCGTCGTCCTTCCTATCCGTGGCACTCAACAAAGTGCTTCGGACGGCGATGACCGGCATTTCGAAGGAACGCCAGCAACTGGCCGACAGCAACCTGCCGCTGGAGGCTGTCGTGGCGCCTTTGCCGATGCGCGGCGGCGAGGCGATGGTGCGGCAACTGTTCGAACCGCTGGGTTGGACTGTCGAGTTGACGCCGATCGAAGCCGCAGGCACCAGCACGGGAGAGCTCCGCTATGGCCATCTGAAATTGTCCGGCTTGGGCCGGTTGAGCAATTTGCTGAACCACCTCTATGTGCTCATCCCGGTGATGGACGATGCCAAGCATTATTGGGTCGGCGAAGACGAGGTCGACAAGCTGCTGTCGAAGGGCGCGGGGTGGCTGGAGTCCCACCCGGCCAGGGAGCTGATTGCCCGCCGGTACCTTCGCAATCGGTCGGTACTGGCTCGCGCCGCCCTGGCGCGACTGGCTCCGGAAGATACAGGCGAAGCAGCGCCTATCGAACCCCGGAACACGCCGGAGGAAGCTCTCGAGGCCCCTGTTCGACTGCATGACCTGCGCATGGATGCGGTCGTGAGTGCCATTCGGGCCATCGGCGGAACGGTTATCGCGGACCTGGGGTGCGGCGAGGGCAAGCTGCTCGATCGGCTTGTTCGCGAACGATGGGTGCACAAGCTGTTCGGACTGGATCCCGCGGCACGCGAATTGGGGTGGGCAGCGAGACGTCTCAAGCTCAACGAGGCGGGCGGACCACCCGAAGGGCGCGTGACTCTGCTGCATGGTTCGCTGACTTATCGAGATAGCCGTTGGGCCGAAGCCGACGTTGCAGTTCTGGTCGAAGTCATCGAACATCTCGACCAGGACAGGTTGCCGCTGATCGAGCAGATTGTTTTCGGCGAAGCCGCACCGAGAGCCGTGATCGTGACGACCCCCAACGCCGACTACAACGCGCTGTTTCCCAACCTTGCCGCAGGCTCTTTCCGGCATCCGGACCACCGCTTCGAGTGGAGCCGTGCCGAGCTCCAAGCCTGGGCGGCCAAAATCGAAAAGAGATACGGCTATGTCGCCGAAATCAGCGGCATAGGGATCGAGGATGCCGCTTTGGGCGCACCGACGCAGATGGCGGTCTTCAGCCGATGAGAGAGCCTGACAAGACCGACCTCGATATACCTGACTTCTCCCTGGTGGTGCTTATCGGCTCGACCGGTTCTGGAAAGTCGACCTTTGCCGCAAAGCATTTCCTGCCGACGGAGATCGTCTCCTCGGATCGGTGCCGCGCGCTTGTTTCCGACGATGAAACCAACCAGGACGTTTCAGCCGACGCGTTCGAGTTGATGCGCGAGATTGTCGGCAAGCGTCTCAAGCATCGCAAGCTCGCCGTTGTCGACGCCACCCATGTGCGCGCCGCTGACCGCAAGGCCTGGGTCGAACTAGCGCGGAAGTGGCACGCCCTGCCGATCGCCGTGGTCCTCGATCCGGGCGTCGACGTCTGCGTTGCACGCAATGCGGGTCGTCCCGATCGTCCTTTTGGCGCTGGAGTGGCCCAACGCATGACGAGCGAGATCCGCAAGGGCCTGAGCGGGCTGCAGCGCGAGGGCTTTCGCCAGGTCTGGAAGCTTACCAGCGAAGCCAGCGTCGGAGCGGCCAAGGTCTCGCGCCAGCCGCTTTGGACCGACAAGCGCCACGATACCGGTCCCTTCGATATCATTGGCGACGTGCACGGCTGCGCCGACGAGCTTGAGACCTTATTCGACAAGCTAGGATACAGCCTTGCCTGGTCGCAGGATCGCAACGAAAGAACTGTTCTCGTTTCTCCTCCAAAGGACCGCAAGGTCGTCTTTGTCGGTGATCTTGTTGATCGCGGCCCCAATACGCCCGACGTTTTGCGCATTGCCATGAGCATGGTCGCCGCGGGTACCGCCTACTGCGTCCAGGGCAACCACGAACGCAAGCTCAGCCGCTGGCTGGAAGGCCGCAAGGTCACGATCGCCCATGGCCTTCGGGACACCATCGATCAGTTGGACACACAGGATCGCGGGTTGCGCGAGGCGCTGCCGGCCTTTCTTGACAATCTGCGTAGCCATGTCTGGCTGGACGGCGGACGCCTGGCCGTCGCCCACGCCGGTCTCAAGGAAGAGATGATCGGGCGTGGCTCGGGTGCCGTGCGCGAATTCGCGCTCTACGGCGAGACCACCGGCGAGATCGACGAGTTTGGGCTGCCAGTGCGCTCCGACTGGGCAACAGCCTACCGCGGCAAGACCGCCGTTGTTTATGGCCACACGCCGATGCCGTCTGCCGAATGGGTCAACAATACCCTGTGCATCGACACCGGCTGTGTGTTCGGCGGCAAGCTGACGGCGCTGCGCTGGCCGGAACGCCAGCTGGTGGAGGTCCCGGCAACCCGCATCTGGTCGGAACCCATCCGCCCGCTTAGCGCTTCAAATCCGGAAAAATCGGCACAGGCCGATGCCGACGACGTGCTCGACATCCAGGACGTTTCCGGCCGACGCTGGATAGAGACGGAGTTGAAAGGCCGTGTTGTTGTAGCCGAGGAAAATGCTTCAGCCGCCTTGGAGGTCATGAGCCGTTTCGCACTGGCGCCGCAGTGGCTGGTGTACCTGCCGCCGACAATGTCGCCGTCCGAGACCAGCAGCGCCGACTGGCTGGAACGTCCTGAGGAGGCTTTCGCTTATTTTCGCGAGCGCGGCATTCCCCAGGTCATATGCGAAGAGAAGCATATGGGTTCGCGAGCAATCGTAGCACTATGCCGGAATGCGCAGGCAGCGCGCAGCCGCTTCGGCGTTTCGGGCGACGGGACAGGCGCAATATGGACCCGGACAGGGCGTTCCTTTTTCGGCGATGCGGCCATGACCGAAGGCCTGCTCGATCGCCTTCGGTCAAGCGTCGACACGGCCGGTCTCTGGGAGGAGTTGCAGACCGACTGGCTGTTGCTCGACGCCGAAATCATGCCTTGGTCGGCCAAGGCAGGCAGTTTGATCGAGAGCCAGTACGCGCCGGTGGCAACCTCGTCCGCAGCCGGGCTGCGGCTCAGCCGCGAAGCCCTGGCAAGAGCAACGGCGCGTGGTGTCGACGCGGCAGCGCTTCGGACGCGATTTGACGATCGAGCCGCGCGCGTGGCCAAATACGCCACCGCCTGGGCACCCTACGCATGGCCGGTTTTGGGCGTCGAAGACCTGCAGGTCGCGCCGTTCCACTTGCTGGCCAGCGAGGGACGCGTTTGGTTCGATCAGGACCATGTATGGCACATGGCGCAGGCCGACCGCCTTGTGCCCAGACAAGGTGTGGTCGCGCGCACGAGATGGCGCATGGTTGACTTGGCCGACGCCACCGCCTGCGCCGAGGCTGCCGCATGGTGGGAAGACCTGATCGGCTCGGGTGGCGAAGGCATGGTGGTCAAGGCGCGTGACTTCATCAGCCGTGGCAAGAAAGGTCTCATCCAGCCGGCGCTGAAAGTGCGCGGCCGCGAATATCTGCGCATCATCTACGGCCCCGAGTATGACGCGCCGGATAACCTTGCCCGGCTGCGGGAACGACATCTGGGTGGCAAGCGCAACCTAGCGCTCAACGAGTTTGCGCTAGGCCACGAGGCTTTGAAGCGATTTGTCGCCAAACAGCCGCTCCGCCGGGTCCACGAATGTGTTTTCGCCGTGCTGGCGCTGGAGAGTGAGCCGATCGATCCGCGGCTTTGACCACAGTCAGCCGAACATCCTCTCGCCCTGCTCGTCGACGAGCTGGATGCCCTTCTTGATCGAGATGTCGACGGCATCGTCCAACCCGGCGAAACGGTCGGCTCGGATGAAGCGGTGCTCCTTCATCACGCCGTCCACTTCCTTCGAGACGACGCCGCAGGTCTGGTATTGGCCGTCGGCCTTGTAGGGCGTGGCGCTGATCAGGAATCCCTTGTGCTCGACCTGCTTTGCCGGCTTCGCGGCTCCGGGCTCCGTCGCCTCGCCGCCACCGCCGCCGAAAAGACGTTTCAGAAAAGACATTTCAGTATCCTCCAACGGCAATCGTCCTGCATCACATAGCGTGTTGCAGGACGATTTTCAGTAGCGGTCGTTGGCTTGGCGGGCAATAGACGCCCCGAGCCGGCTCGGCTCAGCGGTGCGACAAGGCCTCGAGCGCCGCGGCGGCGTCTTCCAGGATGCTGATCGCCTCGGCCTGTTTGTCTTCCGGCGCGTCGACGATATCGCTGAGCGCGGCGCGCAGCCGGTGGCGCAGCGCGCGGAACCGGTCGCGCTTTTCATGCCGGCCGCGCCGGCCGCCATCCTCGCTGTCGTCACTCCAGCCGAACCAGTCGCGCGCCTTGGCCATCTTGCGGCCGAAGCGCTCGAGGTGGTCGAGCACGTGATCGATCATCTCGCGGTTTTCCTCGAGATGCGCCCTGCCCGCCTCGGTGATCGAGAACACCTTCTTGTTGCCCTCGCTGGACGAGACGGCGTAGCCCGCCTCCTCGAGGAAAGTCAGCGTCGGATAGACCACGCCCGGGCTCGGGCTGTAGATGCCGCTGGTGCGTTCCTCCAGCGCCTTGATGATGTCGTAGCCGTGCCGCGGCGCCTCGGCCAGAAGCGACAGCGTGATCAGCTTGAGATCGCCGTCGGCCAGCATGCGGCCGGCGCGGAACATGTCGCCCGGCCCGCCCCGCCCGCCGCCGCGCATGCCGTGCCCGAACGGCCCGAAGCCGCCGCCGCGGCCGCCGAAACGGCCCGCCATGTGCATGAACATGCGCTCGCCGAAATGACTGTGTTTGTGCATGGATTGCTCCTTGAGTTATGTCTTACGATATATCTTAATTAGGTCGCAACCCTCACCGAGTCAAGATATATCTTACGATGTATCTGAAAGTGCCGCCAGCCGGATTGATTTCACGAGAGCCAGCCGCTAGAACGCCATCGAGGGTCGCCGACCGCTCCGTAAGCGTCTGACGTCAAGCAACGCATCCACCCCGGTCCCTCCGGGCATGTGCCGAAAAACCGGCAAGAGGATGCCAATGCGACGGACCGACGTTTCGGGAAAATCCCCAATGACTGGAAGAAATCGGCGCAGGAAGCTGCCTGCGCGCTATGCCTCTGTCGTCAGCCCGCTGGTGCTGTCGCTTTTGATGACCTTCATCGTCTCCTTCATCTCCACGCTGAAGAGCCTCGGCCTTCACTCCAACCTGCCCGCAATCTGGCTGACTGCGTGGGGTCTGTCCTGGCTGGTGGCGTTTCCGACCCTGCTGCTGGTGCTGCCCGTGGTGCGCCGCATCGTCGGCTGGCTGTGCGAGCCGGCGGCCAGATAACGATGCCGGTAATGCCCGGACGCGCTTCGGACCTTTGCCGGTGGTACCCGTCCCGCTACCAGCGGCCCTTGCGGCGGTTCCAGGCGTAGAGAAGGTCGGCGAAGCGATCATAGGCAAAGCGCGTCAGCGGCAGCGCGATCGAGTTGCCCAGGAGCGCCGCCAGCCAGCTTTCGCCCGGCGTCATGCGCCAGACCGCGATCGCCACATCCGCGCCGACCAGCAGCCTGCCCCCGGCATCGGTGGCATGCAGCCGACGGCGGATGTCCTCCAGCGAAGCGCCGAATGCGGAAAGGGCGGACGGTTCGAAATTGATGTCGCGGAATTCGATGCGGCCCGCCTTGACCGCCTCGATCAGCCGCCGCTTCTGGCGGCTGATGCCGGCGTCGCAGACAGGGCAGCGTGTGTTGTACCAGACTGTCAGGAGCGGCACGGGCATGGCAGGACTATCGGACGCGCCGCCGCGCTCCGCAACTCCGCCGGTGCGGATAACAGCGCCCTATCCTAGCGAGCTGATGATCTCGCGATAGGCGAACTCCGGAAAGGCCTTGAGCGTGCGCGTTCGAACGCTGCCGCCCGACGACAGCATCAGCGCGAAACGGGCGAGCACCGCATCGTCGGGCGCCTCAACCACGGCCACCATGTCGCACTCGCCCATGGTCAGATAGAAGGCCTTGAACGAGCCGCCCATCTCGCTCAGCTGCTTCTTGGCGGCGTCGAGCCGCTTCGGCGACTCGCGCACATTCTTGGCACCTTGCTCGGTCCAGTTGATGAGCATGATGTAGGTCGTCATGGCAACACACCTCCTACCGGGTCCACGGAGCAGGCGCCTGGCCGTTGCGGCCGGCGCCGGGGCGCCCATCGGCTTGTCGCCCACAAATGCATCCGACCTTGAAATTATCCTCCTGTCGGTCGGCCCCGGCAAGGCGGCATTGCGATGGGCTGGAACGCAAAAAGGGCGCCCGGAGGCGCCCTTTCAAATTGCTGGACTGATCTTGCCGATCAGCTGTCGAGGAAGCTTCTGAGCTTCCGCGACCGGCTCGGATGCTTGAGCTTGCGCAGCGCCTTGGCCTCGATCTGGCGGATGCGCTCGCGGGTGACCGAGAACTGCTGGCCGACCTCTTCCAGCGTATGGTCGGTGTTCATGCCGATACCGAAGCGCATTCTGAGCACGCGCTCCTCGCGCGGCGTCAGGGAAGCAAGCACGCGGGTCGTCGTCTCGCGCAGATTGGCCTGGATCGCCGCGTCGATCGGCAGGATCGCCATCTTGTCCTCGATGAAGTCGCCGAGATGCGAATCCTCCTCGTCGCCGACCGGCGTTTCGAGCGAGATCGGCTCCTTGGCGATCTTCAGCACCTTGCGCACCTTTTCCAGCGGCATGGCAAGCTTCTCGGCCAATTCCTCCGGCGTCGGCTCGCGGCCGATCTCGTGCAGCATCTGGCGCGAAGTGCGCACGATCTTGTTGATCGTCTCGATCATGTGCACCGGGATGCGGATGGTGCGCGCCTGGTCGGCGATCGAACGGGTGATCGCCTGCCGGATCCACCACGTCGCGTAGGTCGAGAACTTGTAGCCGCGGCGATACTCGAATTTGTCGACCGCCTTCATCAGGCCGATATTGCCTTCCTGGATCAGGTCGAGGAACTGCAGGCCGCGGTTGGTGTATTTCTTGGCGATCGAGATGACGAGGCGCAGGTTCGCCTCGACCATTTCCTTCTTGGCGATAGCCGCCTCGCGCTCGCCCTTCTGCACCTGGTTGACGATCTTGCGGAATTCCAGGATCGAGATCGCCGTCTCGGTGGCGAGGCTCTGGATCTCGGCGCGCAGCTCCTTGATCGCGTCCTTCTCGTTCTTGGTGAATTCCTTCCAGCCGCGCGACGTCAGGTTGGCGATCGAGCGTGTCCAGTTCGGATCGAGCTCCGAGCCCTGGTACTCCTTGAGGAATTCCTCGCGGCGCACGCCGTAGCTTTCGGCGAGCCGAAGCAGCCTGCCTTCGTTCTGCACCAGCCGCTTGTTGATGTCGTAGAGCTGCTCGACAAGCGCCTCGATGCGCGCGGTGTTGAGCGACAGCGACTTCACCGCCTTGATGAGCTGGTCCTTCAGCTCCTTCAGCCGGCGGTCCTGGCTGGGCGAAAGCGTGCCGGCAGCCGCCAGCCGGTTCTCGACCTGCTGGTCCTGCAGCTTGCGCAGCTTCTTATAGGTGTCGGCGATGACGTCGAGCGTCTCCATCACCTGCGGGCGCAGTTCCGCTTCCATCGCGGCGAGCGACAGGCTTGCCTCGTCCTCGTCGTCTTCTTCTTCCTCCAGCCCGCGCGTGTCTGCGCCGACATTGGTGATGTCGTCTTCTTCGTCGCGCGCTGCCGCGCGGCCGCGCGGCTTTTCCTCGGGCTTGGGCGCTTCCTCGACGCGTTCGACGACCGGTGCCTGCTTGGCCTCGGGGCCGGCATAGGTTGCCTCGAGGTCGATGATCTCGCGCAGCAGGATTTTCGATTCGTTGAGCTCGTCGCGCCAGATGATGATGGCCTGGAAGGTCAGCGGGCTTTCGCACAGGCCCGCGATCATCGTCTCGCGGCCGGCCTCGATGCGCTTGGCGATCGCGATTTCGCCCTCGCGCGACAGAAGCTCGACCGAGCCCATCTCGCGCAGATACATGCGCACCGGATCGTCGGTGCGGTCGGTCGGCTCTTTCTTGGTGGTCGTGGTGGCGACGGCGGTGCCGGTCTGCTCGGCAAGCTCGTTGGCGTCCTCTTCCGAATCGCCGCCGGCGTCGGTGGCCTCGGCCTCCTCGCCCTGCTCGTCGTCCTCGACGACGTTGATACCCATGTCGGAGAGCATGGCCATCGTGTCCTCGATCTGTTCGGAGGTCACTTCCTCCGAAGGCAGCACCGAGTTCAGTTCGTCCATGGTCACATAGCCGCGCTTCTTGGCGGCCTTGATCATCTTCTTGACAGCATCATCGGAAAGGTCGAGCAGAGGGCCATCGGTGGCGCCTTCACGTTCGGTCTCGACCTCTTCCTTTTCCTTTGTCGCCATTCTTTGTCGTCTCCAAGCGGCCGAATATCGAAGCCGCGTAAGCTGCCCGACCGGTCATACCGGATGCGCTCGCACCAGAACGCTTCTTTACCGGGCCAGTAACCGCATCTCTTGTTAAGTCCAGATTAACCCTGGTATCTGTGGCAGGCCTTTTGCCTGTCCAGTCACCAGCACCTTACATCGCTCAAAATTTCCCGCCGCCGCCGGGGCACGGTTAACGTTTCGAATCGTCCTGATTCCGCCAATCTGCCAGAAGGTCAAGCGCCTCTGGCATGATTCGCATGAAAAAAGCGAATCAATTACCCGACTTAGGGGCGTCGTTTCGACGCGCCTTGAGCATTTCCACTTCATTTTGGGGTAGGTCCGGACCTAAACGCGTCCAGCCCTGCCCGATGAAACGCCGAACCCTTCGATCAGCGCTTCCGTTGCCTGTACATCGTTGAATTGCGCTTGAATCTCGACGAGATGCCGGAAGTTTTCATCCGAAGGGTCTGCATCGAGCGCCGCCTGCGCCTGTTTCAGCTCTCTATGTAAGGTGCGCGCGCTGCGCTGCAAGTGCATCGCCTGGTTGAACGCGTCGCGGGCATCGTCAAGTCCGGCGGTTTCGAGCGCCGGCCATTGCCGCGCCCGCTTGATCAGCGCCACCGCGCGCTCCCAGATGCCGCCGCAGCCGGCGCGCTCGATCGTGGCGATCACGGCGTCGCGGTCGTCGGCCGCGTCATGCGCCATCGCATCGAGGATGGCCGCATGCAGCCGCCGCAAATCCAAATTGGCGAGATCGAGGAATTCGACATGGGCGAAATTCTCGTCGATCAGCGCCGGGTGGTTGATCAGCGCCACGATGATCGTCGCCTCGCGCACCGACATGCCCTCGCCTGCGCGCTTGACCAGCGCCGAGCGGCCGAGGCTTTCGGTGATGGCGGCGCGTCCGCCGGCCGCCGCACCCCGCCCGAACGCTCCGCCGGGCGCCGAACTCCTGCCGCGCTCGCCCGGTCGGCCGTCCTGGCGTCCCCCCTGATGACCTTGCCGTGCGCCGCGCTGCGAGCCGAAGAAGCTCAGCACCCTTTCGCGCATCTCCTGCTGATAGTGGTAGCGCAGGCTCTCGTCGCGGATGCGGCCGGTGATCTCGCGCAGCGTCTTTTCAAGCTCCGCCCGCCGCTCGGGCGTGTCGAAGACGCCGCCGGCCGTCTCGCGCATCCAGAGAAGGTCGGCAAGCGGCCTGGCCTCCGAAAGCACCGCGCGGAAAGCGTCCGGTCCGTCCGCCTTGACCAGGTCGTCCGGATCCTTGCCTTCCGGCAGCAGCGCGAAGCGCGCCGAGCGGCCTGGCTGGATCGCCGGCAGCGCCAGGTCCGCGGCGCGCCAGGCGGCCTTCAGCCCGGCCTGGTCGCCGTCGAAGCAAAGCACCGGCTCGCCGGCCATGCGCCACAGAAGCTCGAGCTGGTTTTCGGTGAGCGCGGTGCCGAGCGGCGCTACGGCATTCTCGAAGCCGGCCTGCGCCAGCGCGATCACGTCCATGTAGCCTTCGACGGCGATCACCGTGCCGCCCTTCGCCAGCGCTTTCCGGGCGCGGGCGAAATTGTAGAGCACATTGCCCTTGTGGAAGAGCTCGGTCTCCGGCGAGTTCATGTATTTGGCCAAAGCGTCCGGCGCCAGCGCCCGGCCGCCGAAGGCGATGATCTTGCCGCGCGAGTCCGGTATGGGAAACATGATGCGGTCGCGGAACCAGTCATAGGAGACCGGAATGTCGTCGCCATGCCGCACCAGTCCGCAAGCCTCGATATCGGCCTTCGGCACGCCCTTGGCGGCGAGGTATTCCTTCAGCGCGTTGCGGCTGTCCGGCGCATAGCCGAGCCGGAACGACTGCTGCGTCGCCGGCGTCAGGCCGCGGTCGCGCAGATAGGCGCGGGCCTTGGCGCCTTCCGGTCCCTGCAGCCGCTCCTGGAAGAAGACGGTCGCCATCTCCATGACATCGGTCAGGCTGGCGCGTTCCTTCTCGCGCCGCTCCTCGGCGGCATCGCGCACCGGCATCGGCACGCCGGCCATCTCGGCGATCTTTTCGACCGCTTCGGGAAAGCTCATGCCGTCGAGCTCGGTCAGGAACTTGAAATGATCGCCCGAAACCGAGCAGCCGAAACAATGATAGCGCCCCTTCTTGTCCTCGCAGTGGAAAGACGGGCTCTTCTCGCCATGGAACGGGCAGCAGGCCCAATAGTCGCCGCGCGGTGCATTCGTCTTCTTCCTGTCCCATGCGACGCGTTGGCCGATCACCGAGGAAATCGGCACGCGGTCGCGGATCTCGTCGAGGAAGGCGGGCGGAAAGCGCATCGGGAAAGGCTCGTTTGCCCTTCATATAATCAGGCCGCCCGGGCGCGACGACTCCTAAAGCGGATCGTACCCGCTTTTCACAGACAAAAAGAAGGCGGCCGTCCGGCCGCCCATCCGTTGTGCGCGAATTGTCGTCGGATCAGTGCGCGGCGATCGCGCCGAAGACGATGCCGGAGACGATGCTGACCAAAAGGTAGTCGTTGCCGACGCGGATCCATTCCTGGCCGGGACCCGGACGGCGCAGGCCATAGCGGTGCCAGTCGCGCACCGCCTGATGGCGCTTCCAGTTCGAGTATCTCTGGCCGTTGCGCCAATGGCTGCGCTTCACCACGACCTTCTTCCTCACGACGCGCTTCTCGACGTGCCGGCCCGGCTCCTGCCAGTCGACCTGGGTCAAGTTCGGCTGCGGCGCGCTCGGCAGAACGAGCGGCGCGGCCTGGCCCGAAAAGGCCGAGGCGGCCAGCATCGAGGCCGTGACGGCGGAAAGTATGACACGCTTCATGGTCGTGCTCCTTGGTTGTCGATAGGCAAGGAGATAGTCGGGGCCATATGAACCGAAACTGACCGCCTGGATTACAATTATGTAATGATTTCCAATACTTATATAATCCGCTTCAACAACCTGCAGAGATCAGGTCAGTGGTCGGCCGGCATGCGCTTTGATGTCCGCCGTGCGATTCATAGGCGGCATGCAACCAATATGCCTTCCATCCATTTCCGACACGCGCCGTCGCGTGACGACAAGTCCGTCGCGCCGGTCGAAAATTATTATCCGGCTAAAATTTTTGGAGTATTTTCAGCCGTCCAAATGCCTATGATTCGCGCCATCCTCCGCTTCTCTGCCGCCTGGTCGCGAGGCCAAACATGAGCGGTTCCGTCGTCTTTCTGCACCTGGCCGGCGCGGTGGCGCTGATGCTTTTTGCCACCCGCATGGTGAAGACCGGCGTCGAACGCGCCTATGGCGATGTGCTGCGCCACAGGCTGCGCGCCACCATGCGCAATCCGCTGATGGCGGTGCTGGTCGGCTGCGGCCTCGCGATCGCCTTGCAAAGCTCCACCGCCGTCACGCTCCTGGTCGGCTCCTTCGCCGGCGCCGGCATCGTGTCGGGCGCCGCCGGGCAGCTTGCGGTGCGCGGCGCCGAGATCGGCTCGGCGCTGGTCGTCAAGCTGCTGACCTTCGACCTGTCGCTTCTGGTCCCGGTCTGCCTCGTCGCAGGAACGGTCATGTTCATGGCCACGGAACGGCGCGACTGGCGCCAATTCGGCCGCATCCTGGTCGGCATCGGCCTGCTTCTTCTGTCGCTGGAGATGATCGGCCAGGCCTCGGAACCGTTGCGCCAGAGCACGCTGATGCCGATGATCGTCAACTATTTCTCCGGCGATCCGGTCACCGCCTATCTGCTGGCCGCACTCGTCACCTGGCTGTTCCATTCCTCGATCGCCGCAGTGCTTCTGCTGGTCACGCTCGCCGGCCGCGGTTTCATCCCGCCGGAACTCGGCATCGTGCTGGTGCTCGGCGTCAATCTCGGCTCCTCGATCATCGCGCCGCTGCTCACCCGCAACGCCGATCCGGGCGTCCGCGTGGTGCCGATCGGCAACCTCCTGATGCGCGGCATGGGCTCGCTGATCATGCTGATCCTGTTCATGACGCTGAAGCCGCCGGTCGGTTTTCTCGGCACGACCGGGGCGGACCAGATCGTCAACGCCCACATCTTGTTCAACGTGGTCATCCTGCTTGCCGGGCTGCCGCTCGCCGGCCTCGTCTACCGCGCTTCCGAGAAGATAGTCGCCTTGGGCGTCAAGCCCGCGCCGGCCGCGACGCTCGATGTCGTCGAGCTTTCAGCGCTGAACGAGAGCGCGCTCGACACGCCGAGCCAGGCGCTGGCCAATGCCACGCGCGAAGTGGTGCGGGTCTGCGAGACGGTCGAGATCATGCTGAAGCGCATCATCGAGCTCTATGAGAGCGCCGACGCCGGCAAGATCAAGGCGCTGGCCGCGCTCGACGACCGGGTCGACCAGAAGCACGCGGCGATCAAGCTCTATCTGGCCAAGGTCACCAAGAACCCCTTGAGCGAGGACGAGGCGCTGCGCTGCCAGGAATTGATCGGCGCCTGCGTCAAGCTGGAGCAGGTCGGCGACATCATCGTGCGCAACATGCTGGTGCATGTCAGGAAGAAGCTGGAGCGCGGCCTGGAGTTCACGCCCGAGGGCTGGCGCGAGCTCAGCGCCTTCCATGCCTCGGTGCTGGCCAACGCCCGGCTTGCCTTCAACGTGCTCGTCTCGCGCGACCCCGAGACCGCCCGCCAGCTCGTGCTGGAGAAGGATCTGCTGCGCGAGCGCGAGAAGGAGACCAGCGCCAGCCATTTCGTGCGGCTGCGCGACGGCGCCGCCAAGAGCGTCGAGACCAGTTCGATCCACCTCGACACCATCCGCGATCTCAAGCAGATCAATTCGCTGCTTGCTTCCATGGCCTATCCGGTGCTGGAGGAGCGCGGCCTGCTCGGCGGCTCGCGGCTGAAGGCGAGCTAGAGCAATTCCAGGAAAAGTGTGTAACGATTTTCCGTCCGGAACTGCGTAAAAACAAATGCTTAGAGCGGTTCGGCGATTCTGTGAATCGCTGAAGCGTTCTAGCATCGATCGGCCCGGGCAAAATTTAGTCTTTGCTCATGCTCGCATCCGTCGGCTAAGGAATAGCTGAGGCCAACGGAAGGACGACTTAGTCGATGGACACCCATTCGCGCAGCTTCGCCAAGGCGCTTTCCTGGCGTGCAACCGGCACGATCGACACGATGATCATCTCGCTGGTCGTAACCGGAAGCGTCAAGCTCGCGGCAGCCATCGGCTTGACCGAAGTCGCCACCAAGTCGCTGCTCTACTATCTGCATGAGCGCGCCTGGCTGAAAATTCCTTACGGTCGCCGAACAGACAAAAATCCTTGAGACGGGCAGACCCGATCGGGTCCGGTCAAGAAAAGCTAAAGCGGTGTCGACAATTTCTGCATTGCCGGCAGCATCCATCCGTGGTTTGACGCCCTGCATTCATTTCAGTCTTTGCGCCATGCTGCCTCTTATCGCCCTCTTCATTGCCGCTTTCGCTTTCGGCACGACTGAATTCGTCATCGCCGGCGTGCTGCCGGAGGTGGCGGAGGGTCTCGGCGTCTCCGTGCCTACCGCCGGTTATCTCGTCTCCGGTTACGCCTGCGGCATCGCCGTCGGTGGTCCTCTCCTGGCGCTTGCCACCAGCAAGGTCTCGCGCAAGGCGCTGCTCATCGGGCTGACGATAGCCTTCACCCTTGGCCAGGCCGCCTGCGCGCTGGCGCCCGATTTCGCCGCGATGCTCCTGCTGCGCGTTGCGACTGCCGTGGCGCATGGTTGCTATTTCGGCGTCGCCATGGTGGTCGCGGTCGGCCTGGTGCGCGAGGACCAGCGCGGTCGGGCCGTTGCGGTCATCCTCTCGGGGCTCACCGTCTCCAACGTCATCGGCGTGCCGGCCGGCACCGCGATCGGCGGCCTCTGGGGCTGGCGGGCGACCTTCTGGGTGATGGGCGCGCTGGGCGTCGTCGCGATCGTCGCCATGCTCGCGCTGCTGCCGCGCGCGGCAGGCGCCGCCGACCGGCCCGCCGGCCTGGCGCGCGAAGTGCGCGTGCTGGGGCGACAGCAGGTCTGGACCTCGCTCATCCTGATGCTGATGCTGATGATCGGCCAGTTCGGCCTGTTCACCTACATCACGCCGACGCTGCTCGAAGTCACCGGCCTCGACGAGAGCCTGATCCCATGGGTGCTGCTGCTCAATGGCGTCGGCGCCACGATCGGCGTGCTTGTCGGCGGCAAGCTTGCCGACTGGAGGCTGATGCCGTCGCTGATCACCATGCTGTTCCTGCAGGCGGTGATGCTGGCCGTCATCTACGCCGTCAGCCCCTACCCGGTGCCGATGATCGTCGCGATCGTCCTCTGGGGCGGCCTCAACTTCGCCATCGGCGCACCGATCCAGACCCGCATCCTGGCCTGGACGGCGGACGCCTCGAACCTGGCCTCCTCGCTCATCCCGTCGGGCTTCAATGTCGGCATCGCGCTCGCCGCATCGCTGGGCGCGGCGATGCTCAATGCCGGCTTGGGCTATCGCAGCCTGCCGCTTGCAGGCGTGCTCGCCATGCTGGTGGCGGTGGTCGTGGCACTCGCCTCGCAGGCCAGGGAATGGCGCAGCCGCGCGACGCCGCCGCTGCCGGCGGCGGCCGAATAGGAAGCCGCGCACCCGCGCCGTCGGTTCGCGCCTCACACCTGAGGGCGCGCAGATACCAGGCCGCCGGCAAGGATCGCCAGCAAACTGCGCAGGCCCTCCTCCAGTCTTTCCCGGCTGGACGCCGCGCCCAACGCCAGGCGCAGGCCGTCGGCAACGCCGGGCGCGACGGCAAACTCCTCCGCCGGACTGATGGCCAATCCGCGGCGCCGGGCCACATCGGCAAGCTCTGAAGAGCGCGGCCGCTCGCCAAGCGGATACCACAGATGCAGGCTCGATTGCGCCGAGGCGAAACCTGCCGGCAGGATCTTGCGCGCGAGCTCCTGCCGGGCCTCCGCTTCGGCACGCACCGCGGCTGTGATCTCGCCGGCCAGGCCGCCTCGCACCCATTCGCAGGCGAGCCCCGTCATCAGCGGCGGCGCCATCATCGTGGTGCCCCGGATCGCCGCCGCGATCCGCTCGACGACTTCCGCGTTCGGCGCGACCAGGAAGGCGGTGCGCAGGAAGGGCGAGACGCATTTCGCCAATGTCGCGACATGAAAGGTCCGCTCCGGCGCGAGGCCGAGGAAGGCCGGCGGAGAAGAGGTCTGCAGCGGACTGTAGGGATCGTCTTCGACAATCATCAGGCCGAGCTTGCCCGCCATCCGCGCCAGATCGCGGCGCCGGCCCTCCGGCATGGTGAGCGCGGTGGGATTGTGGAGCGTCGGGTTGAGATAGAGGACGCCGGCGCCGTGCCGTCGCGCCGCTTCCTCCAGACGGTCGGGACGCATGCCGTCATCGTCGCGGCCGACGCCGGCCAGTTTCCGCCCCGTAGCCTGCGCCAGCGCGATCAGCCCGGGATAGGTCAGCGCATCGGTGAGGATCGTGTCGCCCTCGCGGGTTTGCGACAGCAGCACCGCCGCAAGCAGCGCCTGCGCCCCGGAGCCGACAGCCACGCGCTCGACCGGCGGCCTGTCGCCGGTTGCCGCGAGCCATGACGAACCAGCGGCGCGTTCGGCGGGCGAACCCGAGCCGGGATGGTAGGAAAGCAGCGCTTCCGCGCTGGAACGTTTGAGCAGTCCCTCGATACCGCTCCGGATCAGTGCCGGCAGGCTGAGGCCCGAGGGCGCTGGCGGAATGTTCATGCTCAGATCGAGGATCGGCTCTTCTGGCTCGCCGGGCATGACGAAGGTGCCGCGACCGGCCGTTGCGTCGATCAGGTTCCTGCGGCGGGCTTCGGTGAAGGCCCTGGTAACCGTGGTCAGATCCACGCCAAGGAAACGGGCAAGCTCGCGCTGCGGCGGCAGCCTGTCCCCCGGCTGCAGCCGGCCGCTCGAGCGGGCAGCCGCAAGCGCATCGACAATTCTGAGATAGATCGGCTGAGGGTCCTCGCCCAGGGGAGACAGCCAGCCGAGGTCGTTCTCGCTGTTCATGCCTTCTCCATACATTTTGTCGCATTGTATGCATACAATCATGATACTAGTATGCATGGGTAACCTCAAGGCCGATCGAATGCCATGCGAGGTCCCTGGAGCGACAACCATGCAAGATCACGCGCACTATCCCGATCTCGAACCCTGGCGGATCGGTATCCGTGGCCGCTGTCCACGCTGCGGAGAGGGCCGGCTGTTCGAGGGATTCCTGAAACTGGCGCCGAAATGCGATGTCTGCGGGCTTGACTATTCCTTTGCCGACCCGGCGGACGGCCCCGCCTTCTTCGTCATCTGCTTTGCCTGCGTGCCCTCCGTGCTGTTCGCCGTCTGGGCACAGGTGGCTTTCGAGCCGTCCATGTGGTTCCACGCCTTCGTTTCGGTGCCAATCATTCTGGCGACCTGCATTCCGCCGCTCAGGCCGCTCAAAGGCTGGCTTGTCGCGAGCCAGTTCTACTACAAGGCCGAAGAAGGAAGGCTGGCCAAGCCCGGCGAATAGGCAGTTTTGCTCGTGGACAGGTCTAAAGGTCGATCCGGTATCTGAGGCTCTCCGCGCCGCCATAGGCGGCGATCTTGGCGAACCGCCCGGCGAGAATGCCGCCATTGGCGAGGATCACCTTCTGGGAGGCAAGATTGTCGAGATCGGTGGTGATCTCGACATAGTCGAGGCCCACCGCCCTCGCCTCGTCGAGCATCAGCCGCAGCGCCTCGGTGGCGTAGCCGCGCCGCTCCTTCCACGGCACAACGGCATAGCCGATATGGCCGAGCACGTGCGGCGGCAGCGCCGACGTGCCCTTTTGCCAGCGAAGCCCGATCGAGCCGGCGACCTCGCCATCCCAGATCCAGCGCCGGAACCCAGGCAGGCGCGGCACCGTCGTGCCGTCCGGCAAGGCGATGCGCGGCCCCTTGGCTTCGGGATCGTCAAGGCTGGCGAGAAAGGCGACAGGATCTTCCTCGATGGCCGCGAGCTGCTCGCGTGTCGCTTCCAGGAGCCGGACATTGTCCGGCGACCAGCCGCGCTCCAGCGCCGCCTTGTAGGAGGGCAGATGTTGGAGCGCGGGCTTGACGATTTCGACCACGACGTATTCCGGTTGAACAAGAAGTGTTTCGCCGATTGGCGCGGGCCTTTTATGATTGGCGCAGGTGATTCACCACAAGCGATAACGGCTGGAGAGGGGAAATAATCCGGTGCGGTTGAGATCTGTTCCGCTTGATGTCGCTGTCCCCTGCCTCCTCGCCTTTGCCGTCGCGCTGACGATGTCGGCCCGATCTTTCGCGGCGTTGCGGTCCTCGAGCATTCCGACCTGGCTGCAGGCCCATGTCGGCGAAGGCGACGGTCAGATCGCTCAGGTGGTCCTGGAACGGGCGCGTGCGCTTTACCTGAAGAAGGTGAGCGAAGGTTCCGTGAAAAATCCCTGCTACTTCGCCATGGACGCGACGCGTCCCGGCGATCTGGGCAACAGCGTGTTGGGGCGCCGCTACTACATCATCTGCGAGGCCGAGCAGTCGTTCCGCGCGGTCTCGGCCGGCCACGGCGGCGGCCGCAACCTGAAGGGCGTCGCGGATTTTTCCAATGGCAGGCGCTGCGCGAAGAATTTCGGCAATGCGATGGACTCTGAACTGACGGCCGGCGGCCCCTATATGACCGCCGAGGCCAAAACCTCGTTCAAGGGTTATTACCGCGTCGGCGCGAAGCAGAATACGGTTTTCATGCGCACCTTCGTGCAGTTCGACGGCGAAGGCGAAACCGCCAACGCCAGGCAGCGCGTGATCGGCGGGCACCCGGCAGCGCTGCTGAGGGGAATGTGCCTTCGCAAAAGCCCGAACAGCTCTTATGCCGACCACGATGGCTATGTGCCCTTCGGCAAGCTGGTGAACTATGCCGGTGGCCGCAGCAATGGCTGCACCAGCTGGTCGCCCGCGGATGCCGAGCAGATCATCCCGATGGTTAAGGACAATCCGACGACGCTCTATATCTATCCGGAGTCGCGCGACATTGCCGCCGTGGCGCGTTCCGGAGCGGCCAGGCAATCGACGTCAGGTGCCGGACCGTACTGGAATGCATCCTGCCTGAAGGAGATCGGCGCCCCGAAATTCTGGCCGAAGAAGATGCTGGAGCCAGTCATCGCGCAATATAAGAATGATCACCCGTTGCCGCCGCCGCAACCGGTGCCGATATGCAAGGATCCGTGAGATTTCCCGCCGTCGGGCCACAATCCCTACTGAAGCAAACCCTTGGCGATGGCGCCTTGGCCCGGCGAGGTCCATCCAACTGTCACGGCCTGCGCCCGTTCGCTCGCAAACATCGTCAGGCACCATTCCGACCGGAGTTCGTCGTGCCGCAGGATGTAGAGCGCCATCGCTGCCTTTGACCTTGCAATAGCGGTAGTCGGCGCCAATCCACTGGGCGACCATCTCGAAAACATCCACCTGGTCGCCGTTGAGGCTGAACCGCCGGGGCACGTGGACATCGCCGTCCTGCCGGGTTTCGACCTTGATCCGCATGTGCGCCTCCGCGCTTTGATCGGCTGATCTCCCCCTCTTCAACTAGACACTCACCCGACCCTCTGCCACCTTGTACGGATCGGACGGGCATCATCGTCGGCGAAAGAACGGGCAACGACGATCTACGGCACCTGCTCCAGAAATGCCTTTCGTGCGCGCCTCTCGCGGGTGATCCGATATTTCCTCCGGCGAGCCGTGCTCCACGATAACGCCTTGATCGGTGAAATAGATACGGTTGGCGATCGCTCGCGCGAAACCCATCTCGTGGCCTGGACGCTCTGAGTCAGCTGGTTTCAGCCACGCGGCGAACACGGCCCGCAGCCACGCCGAAAAGCGGGCCTCATGTGCCCTTGACCTTATTGCCCGGAAGCTCCCATCGCGCCGCGACGTTTTACCAGGTTCTTGACGGTGGTCACTTCGCGGAACCATTCTCGCAGGGGTTTGGCCGGCATCCCGCCCCAGCGTTCGCCGGCAGGGACATCTCTCATGAGCCGGGACGCCGCGGCAAGTTGAGCACCGCGGCCTATGCGCAGGTGGCCGGCAATGGCGCTTTGACCTCCCACCGCAACGTAATCCTCCAGGACCGTCGAGCCAGCAATCCCAACTTGGGCAGCAATGACGCAGTGCCGTCCGATCAGCACGTTGTGAGCAACTTGCACAAGATTGTCGATCTTCGTCCCGTCGCCCAGCACGGTGTCGCGGCCGCCGCCGCGGTCGATGGTGCTGTTGGCCCCGATCTCGACATCGTTGCCGACGATGACCCGACCAAGATGGACGACTTTCACATGCCCCGATGCGCCGAGTGCAAAGCCAAAACCTTCCTGGCCGATTCGTACTCCCGATTGAATGATCGCTCGATCGCCGACATTGCATCGGATCATGGTCACATTGGCGCCGATACAGCAGTCCCAACCGATCACCACATCCGGGCCTAAGGCCGTATGGGCGCCTATCGTGGTGCCGGCGCCGACGACGACCCGCTCGCCGATAATAACGCCGGGATCGAGCGAAACGCCTGCTCCAATCTGCGCGGACGGATGCACAAAGCTATGTGGCGCGATGCCCGTGCGCCCCCAAAAAGGTTCCGGCCTCAGAGCCTCAGGATGCAGTCGCGCAAGAACGCTGGCGTAAGCCAGGCGGGGGTTTCCTACAATGATAGGAACAGTTCCCGAAGGAACCATATGAGCAAAACGCTCGGTCACGAAGCATGCGCCAGCGCGGGTTGCGCGCAAGGCGTCGGCGTAGCGCATGTGATCGATATAGGCGATTTGCCAGCACTCGGCCGTTTCCAGATTGGCTCCGCTTTGCAGCCGCAAGTTGGGATCGGCAGACGCTGGGATCGATAGTCCCGCTTCAGCCGCAAGTTCGGCCAAAGCTATTCCGTTGAGATTGGACAATGCCGTCACTCTCATTTTGTGACAGGGCTCAAATGGCCGGATGCTTCAGTAGCTTGTCTTTGGTCCGGATTTGTCCGTCCAAGAGGGTGGGAGACCGACTTGAGAGGCTGCAAAATCCATCAGCCCGGGATCCCGGCCGAACCGTTCGCAAGCGTGATATTTCGGCTTGCCACCTAGGTTCGATTTCAGCTTCTGGTAGGATGGAAACTTGGGCAGTCCTTTGAACGGAGTCTTGCCCGTCACGAGCATTTTGGAGAAGTCGTTTCCGAAACTCGATGCCAGCGAATAGGCGTCGCCGACCTGTGACATTCTCGCGCTTGTGGTCACGAAATTCGCGCCCTTGGACCACACCATGGCAGCGGCCTGTTCTCCCGCTTTCGTGGTCGCCTCGGCCTCGACCGCGAGGCCGCCCAACCCCAGCGGCAGTCTCGGAACGGGAACGGGAGATACGAAAGAGGCCCCAAGCGATGTCGCCGTCGACACGCCGGCCATCGTCGCATTTGTCGGCACGATGCGCGTCACAGTGGCATGAACGACGAGATCGGCATCCTGCATACTGTCCACCACCTGGAAACGATCGCTGACCCCCACACAGAGCGCGCGGTTAATCGCATTTGCCACCAGGGCGCCATCGGACGGCTCTTTGACGGAGCGCGCGGCAAAAGCCGAGACCATGGTTGGCTCGATGTACACTGTTTTGGTCTGATTGAGATCTTGGGGCACGGCCTTGTATTCGGCTTTCCTGATGCGACCGTCGACTTTGGTCATGCCGTCATACGATACCAGGGAATAGCCGGGCTGAAGGGGAACCGAGGTGCAGCCGGCAATAGCCGATACGAGCAGAGAAGGGATAAGCACGTGGCCAATCTGTCGAGGTAACGGCCGACTGGTTGCTCGGTCTAGACGAAAATCTGGCACATCGTTCTCCTGTTGAGATGGTGGGAGGTAGGCGAGACGCTATTGTTCTTGTCCGGACGGCTGGGCGGCCGCGAGGTTCTCGGTGAATAGAGGCTTGTCTTGCCAAAGGTGGCCGCTCGCCATTTTGGCGTAGCCGAGGCTGTAGAGGACGCGCATGTAGTGGGTGTTGAACGGGTCGGCCATCTTGTAGGGAACCTGCATATCGATCGACCCGACATGGAAGCGGATGCCGTTCTTCTGGGCGTAGAGATAAGTCGCCAGCAAAGCGCTCCGGGTCTGTGACTTGATAAGCGTGGAGTTCGCCCTGGCCATGACAACGAAGGTGTTGTTCGTAGTTGTCGAGAATTCGGGCATGAGCGCGTTGTTGATCAGGATATACATGTTGAAGCGGCGGCCCTCGCGCCACTCATCCTTGTCAGGACCCGCCATCCAGCCTTCTGGGATCGTCAGTATCTGGGAGACTGCCCCACCGTCGGAGTGCATTTCTTCAAATGCTCGCTCGCCAGACCTGGCCTTGATGAGCACGGCTGGATAAACGCCCGGGATGCTTGCCGACGCAATGATGACATCCTGGAACAGCTTGAGCGCGTCCGGCCTGCCGCTGTCGGCGATAGCGCCCATATTCCAGATGACCGCTCTTTGGGAATCGAGGTTCGACGTCAGGATGTGCAGCCGCCGTCCCTTACGGTGTTCCGCAGCGATTTTGGCCAGTACGTCGCGGGTCAAATACCGTTCGACCATCGTCCGAAGAGGCTGCTGCTTCAGCAAACTTGCCCCGAACAGACCCTTCGGCAGGAAATCAGCATCGACCAGCGTTTCGGCAACGCCGCTTGTGTAGAGATCGGTGAGCGTCTTGTCGTAGGCCGAACCCAGGAAGGCGTAAGGCGCAATCAGGGCGCCCGTGCTGACGCCGCTGACGATATCGAATTGAGGACGTGTTCCCGCAGCGGACCAAGCCTTCAACGCTCCGACGCTGAAGGCGCCTGCGCCGCCACCGCTGGACAACGCCAGGTAATTGATTTCCTTGTTCTTGGTGATGGGTAGCCATGGGCGCTGGTCGGCCTGCTCCCTGGCCACATCCGCATAAGTACGGATATCGCGAAATCCATCGATGCCAGCCACTGTCGCGACCTTCGGCCCGTAGGCGATACGGTCCGGTGCCAGACAGCCGGCCAGAAATGCCAGCGACAAAATGGCCGTCAATCTATGCACGTCTACCGCCTGTACAGAGCTGTAGGCGGGGGCAACACGAGGTTCCTTCCGACCCATCAGCACGTTCCACGACCCGTCGAGGATCGTGTTGGGCGGAATTAGCTCAGATTCATCGTTGCCTTGGGTTTTGTCTTGTTAAGAATTGTTGCGTCATAGGCGCCAAATCGCATGCTTTCGGCGGCGCCAATCCGGTGTGTTGCTGCGGTGTATTGGAGACGGCGATCCGGTTGCTTTGAACCCGCGTGCGAGCCACGAAGGCACACTTGAAGCTCACGACAACAACACGGAACGGCGTGCGAAAGCCAGCATCGCTCAGGCGTCGCCGTGAAATGCGACCCCCTAATCCCGGAGAGCTCAGCAGCCGGGGTGGTGCCGCAAACGATCAACCTGCCAAAGCGGTTGTCTGCGCTTCCACCGCCTTTGCAGCGGGATTCAAGACAATTTGTGCCTGCGGCAGCAGGAACTTTACTCGTAAACCATGGGGCACGACGTTCTCCAAGTTTAGCGAGCCGCCATGCCCTTTCACGATCTCGTCCGCAATCGACAACCCAAGTCCGAAACCGCTGTTGGAATTCGACGCTCGGGCCTCGTCTGCCTTGAAAAATGGCTCCAAGGCCTTCTCGTGAAGGCCCTGAGCCAGACCGGGACCGTTATCGCGCACAACAATGGCCACTTCGCCCGGCGGATAATTGGACAATTGGACGTGAACGATCGTCCCGAACCTGACTGCATTTTCGACGATATTGGTTATCGCCCGCGTCAGCCCTTTCTGCTTGCAGGAATACCCAAATCTCTCAGGCCCGACATAGATGACCGTGTGGCCGAGATCGCAGAATCCCGCGACGATCGTCTTTAGCAAGGCCGCGATATCAACCTTGCGAAGCGCCTCGTCGCGGGCAGTGCTGCTCAGATATTGAAGGCTGTCCTCGATCATCGCCGTCAAGGTGGCGATGTCGTCAAGCATCAATTGCCTGGACGGAATCTCCTTCGATCGCTCCACGCGCATTCTCAGCCTAGTCAGCGGTGTCCTGAGGTCATGGCTCACGGCCGTCAGCATGCGCGTGCGGTCGTCAAGCATTTTGCGAATTCGGTGCCGCATCTCGTTGAGCGCCGTAGCGAGGGTGCGAAGTTCCTTGGCGCCGGCGACGGTGAACAATTCCTCCTCGTTGCTGTCGAGTCGCAGGCTCTTTGCCGCTTCAGCAAACCGGACAAGGGGCGACGTGATCACGCCTCCGATGTACAGCACCAGCAGAAGCATAGGCAGGATCAAAATAAGAATCTTGGCGACGAGCTCGACAATCACGCCGAAGAAGGCCGGATAGGTGTCAGCATCGGAGAAGCGGACCAGAAGGCCGCGCTTAGCATCGACGCGTACTGCCAAGGCATTGTGCTCTGCGTCTTGCGGGAGAACCACTGCCTCGAAGTCAGCAGGCAACACATTGCGCAACTCGTCGGCAACGAATTGCAAATGCTCTCGGCGGCTGCTCGCGACGTTGACATCACCCCAAGGGAGGAGTCGCATGTCGAGGCCGACCGGAGCGCTCGCTCGTAGCACCTTCTCAGCGTCGGCATCGCTGGCGCTGTTTCTGACTTGTCCTACGATCAATTCGATTTGTGTGCGTCTGACGGTCACCAGCGTCTGAGCTGGGCCGTTCTTGAAGATGTATGGCTCGGGCAAGAGCGCGATAATGCTCAGGAGCACCGCCGGGATAGGTATCGCGGCGAGCACGATGAACTGGAGGCGAATTGGCGCCCGTCTAAACCGGCCGATCATACGGCTACCGCAACCTCCGGGGTGAAAATATATCCGCCCAGCCGCACCGTCTTGATGAAAGTGGGTTCCCTATAGTTCGGCTCTATCTTTTGACGGATACGGCTGACATGTACATCAATGCTGCGATCGACAGGCCCCGCAGACCCGGCATGCGTGCAGGCGAGAATTTCGTGCCGGTTCATCACCTGCCTTGGATTCTGGCAGAATACGAGCAGCACATCAAACTCCGCTGTCGTGAGTGGCACATGGACACCGTCGCTGTCGGTGAGCTCGCGCGCGACCGGGTCTATCCGCCACCCCGCAAAGGTCAACGGCTCCTGGCTTGGCTTGGACTGGCTCTGATAGGACGATCGCCGCAGAAGCGCCTTTATCCGCGCCAGAAGTTCCCTGGAGCTGAACGGTTTCGTCACGTAGTCGTCAGCCCCTAGCTCCAGCCCAACGACCCTGTCCACCTCCTTGGTCAACGCCGTGAGCATAAGGATGGGCGTCGTGTCGGACGATCTGATCCTTCTGCAAATGCTGAAACCGTCTTCGCCCGGCAGCATCCCGTCGAGCACGATAAGGTTGAATTCCTTCTTTTTGAGCAGGCGATCCATTTCCGTTGCCGAACCAACGGCCTCGGCGACATAGCCCGCCTCTTTCATCAAATCGATAAGCATTCCGGCAATATCGCGATCGTCCTCGACGACAAGAATGCGAGCCGAAACCTGAAGAGGAACGGTGTATGCGATATTGTCCATAGGTCCAGCCATTCGGGTCGCCTCTGCACGACGCAATAAACCTCTCGCTCCCCGCCTGTCAGCAATAATTATGTTTATTTTTGTTGCCCCGCGGCTCGGAAGCACGATGGCTTTTCTAGACGCAAAAAATCCGAGCAGACCTCAACAACACTTAATCCTACTCGATGAGGGAGAAAGCCGCCGCCAGTTACAGTGCAGCCTCCGATGGCGTCCCTGCGACACTCCACAGACCCCAGCTATCCGTTTCGACGCGCGCTTCGGGATGGTGTCCCGCTGAGACTCGACGATCGAGTATCAATGTCGGTCGCCTGCGGAATTGCCTGTGACCGCCACAGCGCGACTACAGCATCTGCTCGAGAAAAGCCTTCGTCCGCGCCTCCCGCGGGTGATCAATATATCCTGCGGCGAGCCGTGCACCAGGATAACGCCTTGATCGGTGAAATAGATACGGTTGGCGTGTCATGACGGTCTCGGCGCCTTCGGCCATCAGAAAATCGTGTCCTCCGTCATGGCAGGGAAATGCCGCAACGCGGCTTGAAGCGGGCTTGGGTGCCAGCCTTGCATGGGTCTCGCTTCGGGTGCGGCAAGAATGCCTGCTGCAGTCCTCTACTGCAGCAGGCCCTTGACGATGGCGCTTGCCTTGGCGAAGTCCATCTGGCCGGCATATTTCTGCTTGAGCGCGCCGATGACCTTGCCCATGTCCTTCTGGCTGGCCGCGCCTGTCGCGGCGATCGCCTCGCGCGCCGCCGCCATGATTTCCGCGTCGCCGAGCTGCGTCGGCAGGAACTCGCGGATGATCTCCATCTCGCCGCGTTCCTGCGCGGCCAGTTCCGGCCGCTTGCCATCCTCGAAAGCCTTGGCCGATTCCTCTCGCTGCTTCACCATCTTGGCGAGGATCTGCAGGATCTCCTCCTCGCTCGCCGCCGGCTTGCCGGCGCCGCGATTGGCGATGTCGCGGTCCTGGATGGCGGCCTGGATCAGCCTGAGCGTCGGCAGGCGGTGCTTGTCCTGCGCCTTCATCGCGCTCTTCATGGATTCGGCGATTTTCTCGCGCATCGTGCTTCTCCTTCGAATGCGGCGGACAATAGCTTTGCTGGTAACCTAAGGCAAATCCCGGCAAGCCACTGATATCGCTGGACGAAAGCAAACCGAACCTGGCTGGCGGCCACCTCATTGACCGCTCCGCTGCCTTCGCCTATGTACTCGGTCTTGCATGAGACAATGAGTTGACGCAACGGAGCTGAAAATATCCAGCTCGCGCGTCTTGCCGCGCAAACGGTCCCGATGACCGGTTGAAGCGCCTGACAGGAGTGCCGCTATGGCGACGACCACCGCCCCTTGGGCCACCGAAAAGCCGACCGCCCTTCTGGTGCTCGCCGACGGCACGGTGATCGAGGGTCGCGGCCTCGGCGCCACCGGATCGGCGGTCGCCGAAGTCTGCTTCAACACCGCGCTCACCGGCTACGAGGAGATCCTCACCGACCCCTCCTATGCCGGCCAGATCGTCACCTTCACCTTCCCGCATATCGGCAATGTCGGCACCAACAGCGAGGATATCGAAGACCTCAATCCTGCGGCGCGCGCAGGCGCCGTCGGAGCCATCTTCAAGGCCAATGTCACCGACCCGTCCAACTACCGGGCAGCCGGTCATCTCGATCAGTGGCTGAAGAAGCGCGGGATCGTCGCGCTTTCGGGAATCGACACGCGCGCTCTCACCGTGCTGATCCGCGAGAAAGGCATGCCCAACGCCGTCATTGCCCACGCGCCCGATGGCGTCTTCGACCTCGACGACCTGAAGCGCCGCGCCGCCGCCTGGTCGGGCCTGATCGGGCTCGACCTCGCCAAGGAAGTCACCTCGGGCCAGTCCTCGGTCTGGCGCGAGACGTCCTGGGCCTGGAACAAGGGTTTTGGCGAGCAGGACGCGCCGTCGCTGCACGTCGTGGCGATTGACTATGGCGTCAAGCGCAACATCCTGCGCCTGCTCGCCGGTCTCGGCGCCAAGGTCACCGTCGTTCCGGCCAAGGCCGGCGCGGAAGAGATCCTGGCCATGCAGCCGGACGGCATCTTCCTCTCCAACGGTCCGGGCGATCCGGAAGCGACCGGCGAATATGCCGTGCCGGTGATCCAGGATCTGCTGAAGACCGACATCCCGGTGTTCGGCATCTGTCTCGGTCACCAGATGCTGGCGCTGGCGCTCGGCGGCAGGACCGAGAAGATGCATCAGGGCCACCACGGCGCCAACCACCCGGTGAAGGACCACACGACCGGCAAGGTCGAGATCGTCTCGATGAACCATGGTTTCGCGGTCGACGCCGACTCGCTGCCTGAAGGCGTCGAAGAAACGCATGTCTCGCTGTTCGACGGCTCGAATTGCGGCATTGCGCTGACCGGCCGGCCGGTGTTCTCGGTCCAGCACCATCCCGAGGCCTCGCCCGGCCCGCAGGATTCGCACTATCTCTTCCGCCGCTTCGTCAACCTCATCCGCGAACGGCGCGGCGAGCCGGCGCTGGCCGAGCGCGCCTGACCAGGGCGACGCGGCTCAAGCAGCGTCGGTCACGGCCTCCTGCGCGTGCATGCGCTCGACTTCCTTCGGCGTCGGCTTTGCCACCTTGGTCACGAAGACGACCACTGCCAGCGTGAGGAAAACCGCGCCGAGTACATAAGGCGCGCCGCCGAACGCAACCGGCGCGCGCGCGCCGGTGAACCAGGAAAAGATCGCCGTATAAAGCAGCGGCGTGATGATCGAGGTGATCGAGAAGATCGAGGTCATCGCGCCCTGCAGCTCGCCTTGCGCCGAAGGCGGCACCTTGGCGGCCGCGAGGCTTCTCAGCGGCGGATCGGCAAGCGCTTCCAGGCAACCGGCGACGATCACCGCGTAGATCATCCAGCCCTGCGTCGCGAACGCATAGCCGAAGGCGCTGAGCGCGGTGAAGGTAAGGCCGATCGCCGCCGTCTTCCACTCTCCGAGTTTCGGGATGACACGCGGCAGCACCGTCGCCATGACGATCGCGCCACACAGGCCGAAGGCGCCGAGCGAGAAGCCGATCTGCTGTTCGTTCCAGCCGTAGCGGTAGTTCGAGACGAAGGACCACACCGCCGGATACATCATGTGGCCGAGCGTCATCAGGAAGAAGACGAGCCCGATCCAGCCGATGCCGGGATAGCTGCGCATCTGGATGAGCGTGCCGACCGGATTGGCGCGCTTCCATTCGAAGCGGCGGCGGTGCTGCTGGTCGAGCGTCTCCGGCAGCAGGAACATCGCGATGAGGAAATTCACGAAGGCGAGTCCCGCGGCGAAATAGAACGGCACCCGCGGTCCGAACGTGCCGAGCAGCCCGCCGAGCACCGGCCCGATGACGAAGCCGACGCCGAATGCGATGCCGAGCAGGCCGAAATTCTTGGCCCGGTTCTCGTCGTTCGATACGTCGGCGATGAAGGCCGAAGTCGTCGAATAGCTGGCGCCGGAAATGCCGGCGAGCACGCGGCCGATGAACAGCATCGGGTAGGACCAGGCGATGGCGCAGATCAGGTTGTCGATCGAAAAGGTGAGCACCGAGGCGAGCAGGATCGGCCGCCGGCCGAAGCGGTCGCTCAAGCCGCCGATGATCGGCGCGAAGAAGAACTGCATCGCCGCATAGACGAAGAACAGCCAGCCGCCCTCGATCGCCGCCTCGCTGACGCCGACGCCGGTCAGTTCCTGCAGATAGGCCGGCAGCACCGGCATGATGATGCCGAAGCCGATGACATCGAGCAGAAGCGTCGTGAAAACGAGCGCAAGGCCCCGCTTGGCGGTCTTGGGGTCGATCATGATGGTGTCAAGCTCCTCGGCCGCCCAGGGGCAAGGACGGGATGCACTTTATAGGCGAGCTTGTCGCCCGGAACAATAAGCGAACGGCTGCAACTGCCTCATCCTGACATCAGTTGCTGGCAACGATGCGGAAAGACGGCAGCGCTACGCCGCCGCCTCAGACCGGGTTGTTGAAAGTATCGCAGTCCGAAAGCTTGCCGCTCTTGTAGCCGCGCGCCAGCCAGGTCTGCCGCTGCGCCGACGTGCCGTGGTTGAAGCTTTCCGGGACGACATAGCCCTGCATCTTCTTCTGCAGCGTATCGTCGCCGATCTGCTTGGCCGCGTTGAGCGCGCTTTCCATGTCGCCCTGCTCCAATATGCCCTTCTGCGCGGTGTAGTGCGCCCAGACACCCGCGAAACAGTCGGCCTGGAGCTCGACCCGCACCGACATCTGGTTGGCCTCCGCCTCGCCCATGCCTTGCCGCATCTGGTTGAACTTGGACATGATGCCAGTGAGGTTCTGCACGTGGTGGCCAACCTCATGCGCGATCACATAGGCGCGGGCAAACTCGCCCGAGGCGCCGAACTGCTGGTCGAGCTGCTGGAAGAAGGTCATGTCGAGATAGACCTTGTGGTCGCCCGGGCAATAGAACGGGCCGGCCGCCGAGGAAGCAAATCCGCACGCCGAGCGGATCTGGCTGCTGAACAGCACCAGCTTGGGGTCCTCATAGGTTAGGCCTTCGGATTTGAAGATGCCGGTCCAGGTTTCCTCGGTTTCGGCGAGCACCGTCGCCACGAACTGCTTCATCTCGTCGGAAGCCGGGGCGCCGCCATCCGGCGAACTGCCGTCTTCGGTGATCTGGCCACCACCGCCGTCACCCAGAATCTGCGACGGATCGAAGCCGAAATACCATCCGGCGAGAACGACCAGGATGACGAAGATGATGCTGCCGCCGCCGCCGGCGCGCCCGCCGATCGGAACCCGGAACTGGCCTGGGCTGCCGCCACCGAATCCGCCGCCGCTATCGCCGCGCTGGTCTTCGATGTTGTCGCTCTGACGACGGCCTCTCCAAAGCATGGCAATTCCTCGTGCTGCGAATATCTGCAAGGCCCGGCTCGCGACCGCCCCTCCACAAACAATTATCCCAATGTCAGGTCAAGTCACAGCATTTTTCAACCGAAATACGAGCCCAAAAGGGCGGCACGGCGCGACTTTGCGACCGCGTCAGACCCCAGACGGGCCGGGAATTTCAGCTCTTCTGTTTCGAGCCCGCGCTTTTGCCGTCTGAACTCTTGGAGCGTTCTTCGAAACGGGCGCCGCCCTTCTTCAGCGGACGTCCGGTTTCGGCCTCGGTCTTGCGTTCGTCTCGCGCCGAGGCCTGCCTCAAGCCCTTCGCTGATTCCTTGCCCTTTTTGGTCGGTGCCTGTTCCACGCCCATCGCTTGCTCCTCCCTGGGTCCGCCAAGGATTGCGGACCTGGGAAACGAACGCACTGGATGCGTGGCGGTTCCAGGGTCACTCGAAGGGAGCCGAGTTGGCTTAGCGGGTTATCATCGCCCGCCGAAACGCTTCCAGCGTCTCGGCGCTGACATGGTGCTCGATGCCCTCGGCGTCGATGCGCGCCGTCTCGGCGCTGACGCCGAGCGAGCGCAGGAAGGCTTCCACCGTCTGGTGGCGGATGCGGCTCTCCTCGGCGACCTTCCGTCCGGCTTCGGTCAGGAACACCCCGCGATAGGGCTTTCTGGAAACCAGCCCGTCGGCGCACAGCCTGGTCAGCATCTTGGCCACGGTGGGTTGCGCGACGCCAAGCCTGGCAGCGATATCGACCTGGCGCGCCTCGTTGCCGTCCTCGATCAGGTCGGCGATCAACTCGACATAGTCCTCGACGAGCGCGCCGCGGCGCGCTTCGCGCGTGTGCCGGAACCCTTCCGAATGGATTTCGGCATCGGGAAGCGGCTCTTCACGTCGAACCGGTCTGTTCCTCAGCGCCAATACGCGCTCCTTCTTGGCTGGCCGAAGGCTGAATCGGGATCGCATTCATAACACGAACCCCGGCGACCCGGCCGTTTATTTGCATTCCCTCTCACATGCAACCGGCTCTGCGGCACGATCGGACAAAAGCACAAACAATGAAATATAGCCTATTGCATAATGTTGAGCCATGGCATAGATAGGGGCGTAGTCATCCATTTCCGCGGAATCCTCCATGTCCGACGCCGAAGCAGCCGCCGTATCCAGTTCCTCGTGGCAATTTGCCCGGGCCGATGCGGGCGAGCAGCCCAGCCTGCGCGAGGTCAACGCCACGATCGCGGTGCCGCGGGCCGGCGTCTGGTTCCGCCGGCTGTTCGCCTTCATGGGCCCGGGCTACATGGTGTCGGTCGGCTATATGGACCCGGGCAACTGGGCGACCGACCTCGCCGGCGGCGCGCAGTTTGGCTACACGCTGCTTTTCGTCATCATGCTGTCGAACCTGATGGCGATCCTTTTGCAGGCGCTGGCCGCGCGTCTCGGCATCGCCACCGGCCGCGACCTCGCGCAGGCCTGCCGCGCCTATTATCCGCGCTCGGTCAATTTCCTGCTCTGGATCGCCTGCGAACTGGCGATCATCGCCTGCGATCTCGCCGAGGTGATCGGCACGGCGATCGCGCTGCAGCTCTTGTTCGGCATTCCGCTGATCGGCGGCGCGGTGCTCACCGCGCTCGACGCCTTCCTTGTGCTGCTGCTCATGAACAAGGGCTTCCGCTACCTCGAAGCTTTCGTGGTCGCGCTGCTGATCATCATCTTCGGCTGCTTCGCCATCCAGATCTTCGTCGCCGCGCCGCCGGCCGGTTCGATCCTGCACTCGATGTTCGTGCCGTCGTCGCAGATCGTCACCAACCCGACGATGCTCTACATCGCCATCGGCATCATCGGCGCCACCGTGATGCCGCATAATCTCTACCTGCATTCCTCGATCGTGCAGACCCGCGCCTATCAGCGTACCGATGCGGGCAAGCGCGACGCCATCAAGTGGGCGACGACGGATTCGACCATCGCTCTGATCCTGGCGCTGTTCGTCAACGCCTCCATCCTGATCGTCGCTGCCGTGGCCTTCCACGGCACCGGGCACAAGGATGTCGCCGAGATCGGCCAAGCATTTGAATTGCTGTCGCCGCTCTTGGGCCTGAGCATCGCCTCGATCCTGTTCGCGATTGCGCTGCTCGCCTCCGGACTCAACTCGACGGTCACCGCGACGCTCGCCGGCCAGATCGTGATGGAAGGCTTCCTGCGCCTGCGCATCCCGCAATGGGCGCGGCGCCTGCTGACGCGCGGTATCGCCATCGTCCCCGTCGTGATCGTCACCGCGCTCTACGGCGAAAAGGGCACCGCCCAGCTTCTGGTCTTCAGCCAGGTGATCCTGTCGATGCAGTTGCCCTTCGCCGTGGTGCCGCTGGTGCAGTTCGTGTCGGACAAGAAGAAGATGGGCAATTTCGCCATCCCGCGCGGCGTCGCAGCGCTCGCCTGGGTGGTCGCGGCCATCATCCTGGTGCTCAACTTCAAGCTGCTCTTCGACACTTTCGCCGGCTGAGATCAGGCCGCGACATCCGGGCCGGCCGCGCTATCTTCTGGAAGCATGACCGGATCGGACGACGCCCGAAGATTCTACGCCAAGCTGATGGCCGCGCATGCGCGGTCAGCCGATCCGCGCATCGAGGAGGTGTTCACCTCGGTGCCGCGCGAGGCCTTTCTCGGGCCTGGGCCGTGGACCGTCTTTGCCGGCGACGGCGGGTTCAAGACGCCGACCGCCGATCCGAGCTACATCTATCAGAACGTGCTGGTGGTGCTCGATGCCGACAAGGGCATCAACAACGGCGAGCCGGTTCTGCACGCCATGTGGATCGGCAAGGTGGGACCGAAGCCCGGCGAGGCCGTCACCCATATCGGCGCCGGCACCGGCTACTACACGGCGCTGCTGGCGAAGCTGGTCGAGCCCGGCGGCAGCGTCACCGCCTTCGAGATTGAAGCCGACCTCGCCCGGCAAGCCAGGATCAACCTCGCAGCCTATGGCAATGTCGAGGTCGTTCCCGGCGACGCCGTCGCCAGCCCGGTGCCGCCCTCCGATGTCATCTATGTCAATGCCGCGGTCGTTGCCCCTCCCGCGGCATGGTTGAAAGCGCTCAGACCCGGCGGCCGCCTGATCTTCCCCTGGCGGCCGGCGGACCGCATCGGCCTCGCCGTGCTGGTCACCCGCATGCAGGCGGGTTTCGCCTGCCAGCCCTTCATGGGCTCGTGGTTCATCCCGTGCGTCGGCGCTTCCGTCGCCGGCCCCGAGGCAAAAGTGCCGACCCGCGAGCGCGCCGCCCGCACGCGCTCGATCTGGCTGAGCGAAGACAAAGCACCCGACCGCACCGCCACCGCCGTGTTCGGCGATGTCTGGTTCTCGTCGCGCATCATTCGCGGCGGCAAACGCTGAAAACCTTGCCGGCGGCTGTCGAAATGGAGGCTCGTCATTCGTCCTTTGACCAATTCCAGGAAAGTGCGCAGCGGAAAGGAGAAGACCATGCGAAAAATCATAGCCGCCACCTTCGTCAGCCTCGACGGCGTCATGCAGGCGCCCGGCGGACCGGAAGAGGATCCGGTCGGCGGCTTCAAGTTCGGAGGCTGGACCTTCCATTACTTTGACGAGGTGGCGGGTGCGGGTTTGGATGAACTGTTCTCCAAACCCTTCGCCCTGCTGCTTGGCCGCAGAACCTACGACATCTTCGCCGCATACTGGCCGTATCAGAAAGATCCGATCGCGGATGCCTTCAACCCTGCGACCAAATATGTGGCGACGCATCGTCCGGATTCGCTCACCTGGCAGAACACCCAGTCGCTCGGGCCGGACGTCGTTGCAAGACTTAGGGAACTCAAACAGGAAGACGGACCTGACCTGCTCATCCAGGGGTCTGGCAATCTGATCCAGACCCTGCTCGCCAACGGGCTGATCGACGAGATCCGGTTGATGACCTTCCCGCTGCTGCTGGGCAAGGGCAAGCGGCTGTTCGGCGATGATGCGATGCCGGCCGCCTTCAAGCTTGTCAGGTCGCAGGCCACCAGCACCGGCGTCGTCATGGCGACCTATGAGCGTGGCGGCGAGATCCGCACGGGTTCCTTCGCTCATCAGGAGCCTTCCGAGGCCGAACTCGAGCGGCGCAAGAACTGGAAGTAGGTGCCGAGGCTTGTTTCCTCTCCCCCGCCAAAGCGGGGGAGAGGAAGGAAAGGCCTTCACGCCGCCTGGCGATGGCGCGCCAGCCCCTTGCGGATATGCGCCGCGAACGCCTCTGCCGCCGGCGCGATGGCATGCTTCGGCACATGCAGGTTGACGGAAAAATTCGGCAGGGCCGGAAGGCCGGCATCGGACAGGATGTCGAGATCGGCCGGAACTGTCGAGGCGAGCCAGGTGGTCACCGCAAGATCGGCGCGCACCGTTGCTGTCGTGGCGTCGATATTGCCGTTCTCGAACACTGTGCGCCAGTCGAGCCCATGCGCGCCGAGCGCTGCCAGCACCGCCGGACGGAAGGCGCAGCTGTCCGCAACCATCGACACCGGCAGCGGCCGCTTCAGGCGCGCTGAGCCGCCCCTCGCCCCGACCCAGACCAGGCGGTCGACCAGCAGGCATTCGCCTGCCGTCGGACCGGACCGCTCCTCGATGACGGCGAGATCGATCGTCCCTGCCGCCAGTGCCGCCGCAAGTTCCGGCGAGGAGGCGCAGACCAGCGATATCTCCACCTGCGGGTGGGCTTCGGCGTAAGTCTTGAGCACGGGTTGCAGCAATGTGCCGACAAGGTCGTAAGGCACGCCGATGCGCACCCGGCCGGCAACCGCCTTGCCGCTTATCTCCGCCAGGATCTCGTCATTGAGCTGCAGAAAGCGCCTCCCCTTGTCGAGCAGCCGTTCGCCGGAACGCGTCAGCTTCAAGCCGCGCCGGTCGCGCCCGAACAGTGTCTGGCCGAGAACCTCCTCCAGCCGCTTGATCTGCTGGCTGACGGCGCCTTGGGTCAGATTGAGGGCATTGGCAGCGCCCGTCATGCTCGCCTTGTCGGCTGCCGCGACGAAGGTGCGCACGAGCGTGGTGTCGAGATCACGGATCATTTCTCCATTATAGATGCTAATGCTGGCTATATCAAACATTGCATTTACTGATGTCATAGAACGCCTAGCATGCCGGTTCCTTCGACCCGGAAAGCCTGGATGTCCGAAACCATTATCCCCCTCGTGCTGTTCGCGCTAATCTCGACTTCGACGCCCGGCATCGCCACAACGCTGTCGACGGCGTCCGGCGCGCAGTTCGGCTTTCGCCGCTCCGTGCCGCTGATGGCCGGCAGCGCCGCGGGACTGGCCTCGGTGGCCGCGGCGGGCGCGGCCGGGCTTGCCGGGCTGCTGGCCGCCGTCCCTTCCCTGCAGCTCGCCATGAAGATCGCCGGCTCGCTCTATCTGATCTGGCTGGCGATCAGGATCGGCCGCAGCGGTCCGCCCAATCTCGACGTGAGCATGGCCAGCCCCAACAGCTTCCTCGGCGGCGCCGGCATCCAGTGGGTGAACCCGAAAGGCTGGGCGATGGGACTGGGCGCCGCCGCATCCTTCGCGGCGCTCGCCGACGGTCCCTTGCAGCTGGCGCTGCTGCTCGGCGCCGTGTTCGGCCTTGCGGCGGCATTCTCGCTGTCGCTGTGGTGCGTGGCCGGCACGCTGCTTGCGCGGCTGCTCAGCACCGAGCGGCAGTGGCGCGCGCTCAACATCGTGCTTGGCCTGCTGCTGGCCGCCTCGATCCTGCAGATGTGGCGGCCAGCCTGAGAAAGGCGGAGAACTATACCGCGTAGCGCGCCGCCGGCTTGCCGGCGAAAAGGCTGCCGTAGAACTGGTCCCGCGCGCCGAGATAGGCCTCCAGCCCGGCCGCATCGGCCAGACCGGGCGCGGTGACGGTCTCGCCCTGGCCGAACCCGGCAAGCGCCGCGTCGACCAGGTCGTCGGCGCTCATCACCCAGTCCTGGTTGATCCTGTCGAGACTGATCCCGGAGACGTCCCAGAACTCGGTGCGGATCGGCCCGGGCAGAACGACCTGCGCCCTCACCTTGGTGCCGGCGACCTCCTTCTGCAGCGCTTCGGTGAAGTTGACCACATAGGCCTTGGTGCCGCTGTAGATGCCGCCGACGGCGATGCCATAGGCGACCACCGAGGCGATGTTGATGATGGCGCCGCGGTTGCGCGCCAGCAGCCCCGGCAGCACCGCGCGGGTCAGCCGCGTCAAGGCAACGACATTGACCTTGATCATCTGTTCGGCAGCGTCAGCGTCGGCGTCGGCCACCGTCTCGATGCCGCCCATGCCGGCATTGTTGATCAGCAGCGTCACGCTCTCGTCCGTCGCGACCGCCTGCTCGACCCGGCGCAGATCGGCGTCGATGGAGAGATCGGCGACGATCGTCTTGACCTTGCGGCCATAGGCATAGGCCAGCCTGTCCGCCACTTCCTCCAGTCGGTCGGCGCGCCGCGCCACCAGCACCAGATCGTAGCCCTGCCCGGCCAGTCGGTCGGCATAGACCGCGCCGATGCCCGAGGACGCGCCGGTGATCACGGCCGTGCCCTTGTTGTCCTTCGTGCTCATAGTCCTTGTTCCTTTTCGTCCTGTCCGCACTTGCCAGGCGTCGGCGACATCTAGCTGCCGCGCCTGTCCAATTTTCAATTAGTGGCATATGCCACTTTCTCGAAGTAGGTATATGCCACTATCTTGTCAACGGCGTCGGCGAAAACTATTTCTGCGGCAGGGTGGCGCACGTTTCGCCGGCAAGGAGTGGATATGACCGAAGCTCAGCACCTTGGATTCAGCCGTTGCAACAACGCCACCTTGCGGCGCGCCGCGCGCAGGCTCGGCCGCTTCTATGACGACGCGCTGGCGCCTTCCGGCCTCAAGGGCACGCAGTTCGGCCTGCTCTACCAGATCCATGTCAGCAGCGAGCCGGCGATGGGCGCCATCGCCGAAGCGCTGATCATGGACCTGTCGGCGCTCGGCCACACGCTGAAGCCGCTGATCCGCGACGGCTATGTCGAGACTTTTGCCGACAAGGAGGATCGCCGCATCAAGCGCGTGCGGCTGACGCCGCAGGGAGAGGTTAAGCTCGACGAGGCGGTCAAGCTGTGGAGCGCCGCCCAGCGGCAATTCGAGGACAAGGTGGGCGCGGAGCAGGCCGCGAAGCTGCGCGCGGCGCTGGACGCGGTAGCCGCGCTGGATTTGGAAATTACGGCGGCCGCTCCTTCCATCTGAAGAAGCGGCCGCCGTTCAAGTCTGCGGCAACTCTATTCGGCCGGCATGGCGACCGGGCGCGCCAGCATCCGCCCAGCCAGCACGACACCCAGCCCCACGATCGGGAACATGGCGGCGATCACGCCGAGATCGGCGGGGGCGCCGAGGCGCAGCACGGCACCCCCGACCACAGCGCCGAGCGCGACGCCGAAATAGAGCGCCGAGGCATTGAGCGAGAGCACGATGGGAGCGGCGTCGGGGGCTATCTTGATGATGCGGCTCGCCTGTGCCGGCGGGAACGCCCAGCCGACGATGCCCCACGGCACCATCATGCCTATCAGCGCCGGCCCGGCGATCGAATGCGGCAGGAAGGTCGGGATCAGCGAGAAGGTGATCAGCATCCCAGCCGAGAGCGCCAGCGACCAGGCGACGGTGCGCGTCGCGCCGAAACGGTCGGCCGCCTGGCCACCGGCGATGTTGCCGATGACGGCGCCGACGCCGAAGGCAAGCAGCATGCCTGGCAGCGCAAGCGGGCTGAGGCCGCCGCCCTCGATCGCCAAAGGCGCAATGAAGGCGAAGACGGTGAAGGCGCCGACGAGCGCCAGCACGGTCGTGACCAGGATCGGCAACACGCCGGGACGGACCGCCGCCGCCAGCCGGCGTTTCAGCGGCAGCCTGGTGCCGATAATGCCGCGCGGCAGCCGCCACCACAGGATCGCGCCGGCAAGCGCGCCGAGCCCGGCGATGGCGAAGAATGTGCCGCGCCAGCCGGCGATCGCCGCCACCAGCGCGCCGAGCGGCGCGCCGACCGCCACCGCCACCGTGGTGCCGCCGACGACGACGGCGATGGCGCGCGCCCGGTGATGATCATCGACCAGCGCCACCGCCGTTCCTTGCGCGGTCGCCGCGAACAGGCCGGACGAGAGCGCCATCACGATGCGCGCGATCAGCAGCAATTCGAAGGACGAGCTTACCGCCGCGACCAGATTGCCGATGACGAAGAAGACCAGCGTCCACAGGATGACGCGCCGCCGGTCCCACTCGCCGGTCAGCGTGGCGAGCACCGGCGCCCCGATCGCATAAGCGAGCGCGAAGGCGGTGATCAGCGAGCCGGCGAGCGGAACGGAGATGCCGGCATCGGCGGCGATATCGGGAAGAAGGCTGGAGATGACGAAGCCCTCGGTCGAGATCGCAAACGATCCGAGCGCAAGCCAGAAGATCCGCTTGTCCATGGGTCACGTGTCCTTAGTTCAAAAGTTATTGAACAATTGGACATGAAGGGCCATGATGTCAACGCAGCAAAGCAAAAATAGCTGAACCCTGCTGACAGCACTGTGTCAGGACGGGGCAAAGATCGAGAAGCTGTGTAAACCGCCAAGAGGAGGAGACGCGTTGAAGTTGGTCCCGTTTGCGCTTAATTCTGGCCCATGACCCTGCCCCATCCAACCGCCGACCAGATCAGCCTGCCGATCGTGCTTGCCGTGCTCGGCGACCCGACAAGGCTGGCAATCGTGCGCTTCCTCGCCAGCAAGGAAGGCGTGCCGATGAACTGCGGCAAGTTCCTCGACCTCGCCTCCAAGACCAACCTCAGCTACCACCTCGCCAAGCTGCGCGAGGCGGGCGTGACCCGCACCGAGGCGGCCGGCACCAGCCGTCTGATCACGCTGCGCCGCGACGACCTCGACAAGCGCTTCCCCGGCCTGCTCGACAGCGTGATCGCGGCCGCCGGCGAGGACAAGGCGCTGCCGATGGTCGGCACCGTCGACAGCGAAATCGACGCCTGATGCGCATTGCCGTTCTCGCCGACATCCACGGCAACGTGCTCGCCCTGGACGCCGTGCTCGCCGATCTCGAGCGGCGCGGCGGCGCCGACCTCATCGTCAATCTCGGCGATTTGGTCTCCGGGCCTCTGTGGCCGCGCGAAACGATGGAACGGCTGGAAGCGCTCGGCCTGCCGACGGTGCGCGGCAACCACGACCGCCGTGTCGCCGAGGACCCGGCCGACGAGAAAATGTGGCCTTCCGACCGCTATGCGCAGGAGCGGCTGACCGCCGCGCAGCGCGATGCGCTGTTTGCCTTGCCGCTCACGCTCGAGATCGCGCCGGGCATCGTGGCCTTCCACGCCAGGCCCGACCATGACGAAAAGTACCTCGCCGATGCGATCGTCGAGGGCCAGCTGGTGCGCGCGCCGCTCGCCGTGATCAAGCGGCGGCTGAAGTCGCTCGACCCGGCCTGTCGGGTCGCGTTGTGCGGCCACAGCCATCGCAGCGAGCTCGTCCGCATTCCGGGCGGCCCGGTCGTCTTCAACCCTGGCAGCGTCGGCTGCCCTGCCTATTCCGACGATACGCCGCCCGCGCATGTCTCCGAGCAGGGCAGCCCGCATGCGCGCTATGGCATCGTCGAGTTGGATGCGGCTTACCGTCCCGATCGCTTCGAGGCGATCGCCGTCGACTACGACCATGAAGCCGCCGCAAAGCAGGCCGAACAAGCGGGCCGGCCGGAATGGGCGCACGCGCTGCGGACCGGTTTTATGAAGGATTGAGAATGAGGCGCAAAGTTGCGCTCCGATCGACATTGCTGATCGCCGCTCCTTTGCTCACGGCCGCCATGCCGGCCTTGGCCGAGGAAGCGCCGGGCACGATCATTTCGATCATCGGCGGCCTGGCGCCGGACGATCTCCTCAACATCCGCGCTACCGCTTCGCCGAGCGGCAAGATCGCGGCGCGCCTGCCGAACGGCGCGGCCGTGAAGAATTACGGCTGCAAGGACGTCGACAACTACCCCTGGTGCAAGGTCGAGGATACGCAGGGCGCGCACGTCATCGGTTGGGTGCCCGCCCGCTATCTCAGCCCCAACAATCCGGCGCCGGCGCCGGAAGATGCCGCCGCGCCGGCGACCGACGCCAGCCTGCCCCGGGACGCCGACGCGCCCTCCGAAGAACCGCCGGACATCGCGGCGCGCGTGGGCGGCGCCGAGCCGGCCGAGCCGCCATCCGCCGCCGATATCAGCGTGACCGCCATGCAGGATGCCTATGGCCTCGCCTTCGCGGCCCAGGCAACGGCTGCATTCGACACCCCCGATGCCGAGGGCGGCATTCCCTGCGCGCGCCATGTCGGCCAGCCGATGACCCGTTGCGAAATCAGCGTCGCGCATGAGGGTGGCGACAGCGCCGTGACCGTGACCTGGCCGGACGGCGGCTCGCGCGTCATCACCTTCCGCGACGGCAAGCCGGCCGGCTCGGACTCGCCCGACGAGTTCCGCTTTACCCGCGAGGGCAGCCTGAACATGATCCGCGTCGGCGTTTCCGAGCGGTTCGAGATCACCGACGCGCTGGCGTTGGGGGAGTAGGCGTCAGGGAGTAGGGGAATAGGTTTGCAGCACGATCGAACTTTCCCCTACTCCCTTATATTCCCGTACTGCCCTGCTCCCCCACGGCCCTATCCCCTCATTTTCGGGGTTACATCCGCCAAAACTCTTCCCTATAAGGCCCTCCTAGCCTGATACCAGAATCGCAAGCACAACCGGCCGGGTCCTCCCCGCCCGGTTTTTCGTGCAAGCCGCTCGCCGAACGGAACCAATCGCCTATGCCAAGACGCACCGACATCAAGTCGATCCTGATCATCGGGGCCGGCCCCATCGTCATCGGCCAGGCATGCGAGTTCGACTATTCCGGCACCCAGGCCTGCAAGGCGCTGAAGGAAGAGGGTTTCCGCGTCATCCTGGTCAACTCCAATCCGGCCACCATCATGACCGATCCGGAGCTGGCCGACGCTACCTATATCGAGCCGATCACGCCCGAAGTGGTGGCCAAGATCATCGCCAAGGAGCGCCCGGACGCCCTGCTGCCGACCATGGGCGGCCAGACCGCGCTGAACACCGCGCTTTCGCTGCGCCGCATGGGCGTGCTGGAGCGCTATCAAGTCGAGATGATCGGCGCCGATGCGCACGCCATCGACAAGGCCGAGGACCGCGCGCTGTTCCGCCAGGCGATGAGCAAGATCGGCCTGGAGACGCCGCGCTCGATGCTGGCCAACGCCACCGAGGTCAAGGACGCCGACCGCAAGATCCACGAGGCCGAGCGCGCCGCGCTGAAGGCGGAACACCCCGAGAACCTCGACGCCGCGCTCGATGCGCTGGAGACGCGCTGGAACCTCGGTGAAGGCGACCGCAAGCAGCGCTATATCAGCCATGCCATGGCGGTCGCCGCCCAGGCGCTCGACCATGTCGGCCTGCCGGCCATCATCCGGCCCTCCTTCACCATGGGCGGCACCGGCGGCGGCATCGCCTACAACCGCGCCGAATTCTACGACATCGTCCAGTCCGGCCTCGACGCCTCGCCGACCACCGAGGTGCTGATCGAGGAGAGCGTGCTCGGCTGGAAGGAGTATGAGATGGAGGTCGTCCGCGACAAGGCGGACAACTGCATCATCATCTGCTCGATCGAGAACCTCGACCCGATGGGCGTGCACACTGGCGATAGCATCACCGTCGCGCCGGCGCTGACCTTGACCGACAAGGAATATCAGATGATGCGCAACGCCTCGATCGCGGTGCTGCGCGAGATCGGCGTCGAGACCGGCGGCTCCAACGTGCAGTTCGCCGTCAACCCGGCCGACGGCCGCCTGGTGGTGATCGAGATGAACCCGCGCGTCTCGCGCTCCTCCGCCTTGGCGTCGAAGGCCACCGGCTTCCCGATCGCCAAGGTCGCCGCGAAGCTTGCCGTCGGCTACACGCTGGACGAGCTGGAGAACGACATCACCGGCGGCGCGACGCCGGCCTCGTTCGAGCCGTCGATCGACTATGTGGTGACGAAGATCCCGCGCTTTGCCTTCGAGAAATTCCCCGGCGCCGAGCCGGTGCTGACCACCGCCATGAAGTCTGTCGGCGAAGTGATGGCGATCGGCCGCAGCTTCCAGGAATCGCTGCAGAAGGCGCTGCGCGGACTGGAAACCGGCCTCACCGGCCTGGACGAGATCGAGATCCCCGGCATCGGCCACGGGCCTACCGCCGCCAATCACGTCGACGATCGCAACGCCATCCGCGCAGCCCTCGGCACGCCGACGCCCGACCGGCTGCGCATGGTGGCGCAGGCGATCCGCATGGGAACCTCGCTCGAGGACGTGCATGCCATGTGCAAGATCGACCCGTGGTTCCTCGAGCAGATCGCCGGCATCATCGCCATGGAAGAGCGCATCCGCGAGCACGGCTTGCCGCAGGACGCAGAGAATCTGCGCATGCTGAAGGCGATGGGTTTCTCCGATGCCCGCCTCGCCTCGCTGACCAAGACCGACGCCGAGCACGTTCAGAACGCGCGCGAAAAGCTCGACGTTCATCCGGTCTACAAGCGCATCGACACCTGTGCCGCCGAGTTCGCCTCGCCGACCGCCTATATGTACTCGACCTATGAGACGCCCTTCGTCGGCGAGCCCGCCAACGAGGCGCGGGTATCAGCGCGGAAAAAGGTCGTCATTCTCGGCGGCGGCCCGAACCGCATCGGCCAGGGCATCGAGTTCGACTATTGCTGCTGCCACGCGGCCTTCGCGCTGCGCGACGCCGGCTTCGAGGCGATCATGGTCAACTGCAACCCGGAGACCGTCTCGACCGACTACGACACTTCCGACCGCCTCTATTTCGATCCGCTGACGGCCGAGGACGTGCTGGAGATCCTGCGCGCCGAGCAGGCCTCGGGCGAGCTCGTCGGCGTCATCGTCCAGTTCGGCGGCCAGACGCCGCTGAAGCTGGCGGACGCGCTGGAGAAGGCCGGCATCCCGATCCTCGGCACCTCGCCCGACATGATCGATCTGGCGGAGGACCGCGATCGCTTTCAGAAGCTCTTGCACAAGCTCGGCCTCACCCAGCCGAAGAACGGCATCGCCTATTCGGTCGAGCAGGCGCGCCTCGTCGCCGCCGAGCTCGGCTTCCCGCTGGTGGTGCGTCCGTCCTACGTGCTCGGCGGCCGCGCCATGCAGATCATCTACAACGAAGGCATGCTGCAGACCTATCTGCTCGACACCGTGCCCGGCCTGGTGCCGGAGGACATCAAGCAGAAATACCCCGCCGACAAGACCGGCCAGATCAACACGCTGCTCGGCAAGAACCCGCTTCTGTTCGACACCTATCTCACCGGCGCGACCGAGGTTGACGTCGACTGCCTCTGCGACGGCAAGGAGACCTTTGTCTCCGGCATCCTGGAGCATATCGAGGAGGCCGGCATCCATTCGGGCGATAGCGCCTGTTCGCTGCCGGTGCACTCGCTGCACCCGGACCTCGTCGACGAGCTGGAGCGGCAGACGGCGGCACTCGCCCGCGCGCTCAATGTCGGCGGCCTGATGAACGTGCAATACGCGATCAAGGACGGCACGGTCTATGTGCTGGAGGTCAACCCCCGCGCCTCGCGCACCGTGCCCTTCGTCGCCAAGACCATCGGGCGTCCTATCGCAAAAATCGCCGCCCGCATCATGGCCGGCGAGACGCTCGAAAACGCCTTCGCACACTACGGCCCCATGCCCGACGCGCGCAATCCCGGCCACATCGCGGTTAAGGAAGCCGTCTTCCCCTTCGCCCGCTTCCCCGGCGTCGACATCCTGCTCGGGCCGGAAATGCGCTCGACCGGCGAGGTGATGGGCCTCGACCGCGACTTTGCGCTGGCCTTCGCCAAGAGCCAGCTGGGAGCAGGTGTCGATCTCCCCCGCGCGGGCACGCTGTTCGTCTCAGTCCGCGACGAGGACAAGAAGGGCATCCTGCCGGCGGTAAAACGCCTCGCCGGCCAGGGCTTCAAGGTTCTCGCCACCTCCGGCACCGCCCGCTTCCTCGCCGAGAACGGCGTGACGGCCGAAAAGATCAACAAGGTGCTCGAAGGCCGCCCCCACATCGAGGACGCCATCCGCAACCGCCAGGTCCAGATCGTCTTCAACACCACCGACGGCCAGAAAGCGGTGTCGGACTCAAAGTCGCTGCGGCGTGCAACGCTGATGCAGAAGGTGCCGTATTACACGACGCTGTCGGGCGCTGCCGCAGTAGCCGAGGCGATTGCGGCGCTGCGGGCGGGGAATTTGGAGGTGAGACCGCTGCAGGAGTATTTTGGGTGAGGCGCCTTTTCCTTCTCCCCTTGTGGGAGAAGGGGGAGTTTTCCTTACCCCTGCCCCGGATAAGCCCTCCCATCCTTGTGCAAAAACCGCCCATCCGAACTCGGGCTCGTCATGTCGATGTCGGAGCAGGTGATGACATCGTCCGTGTTGCGCGAGCCGACTTCCAGGTAGCGCGCCGTCACCGATGACCGGTTGATCATGTGGTGGCCGTCGCCGCTGTTCTTGGCGAAGGCGGCGACGTCGCCCGCCTTGAGCAGCGTCTCGCCGCCGTCCTCGACCAGCGTCAGCTCGCCCTCCAGCACATAGACGAGTTCGTCCTCATGGCTGTGCCAGTGGCGCTGGCTCGACCAACCGCCGGGCGGCAGCGTCATCAGGTTGACGCCGAAATCCTGCAGGCCGCCGGCATCGCCAAGGCGCTGCCGCGTGCGTCCGGCGCAAGGCTGGTCGAAGGGCGCGGGGTAGCCAGAGCCCTTGCGGATTGGCACGGCGGATAGGTCGATCTTGGGCATGGCTGCTGCTCCTGGATTTGTGCCCACAGTCTAGTTCGCCGCCATCGCACTCTACGGCGCCCCCCTCTGTCCTGCCGGACATCTCCCCCACTTGGGGGGAGATTGGCAGCTTCGCCGGCGGCGCGCTTCCTGCAACGTTGGCGATTAGCGAAAGCCGCGATGACGGCTGATCTCCCCCCTTGTGGGGGAGATGTCCGGTAGGACAGAGGGGGGCGCCGTAGAGTGCGACTTTGGATTGTTCGCTCGCTTGCTTAGTTCTCCTGATGCGCCACCGCCAGTTCCTTCGCATGCTTCTCGTGCATCTTCAGCGTGGGCAGCGTCTTCTTGGCGAATTCCTTCATCGCCGGGTCGTCGCCCGACTTGGCATAGGTGCTGAACAGGGCGACGGCGTCCTTGTGCGCGTCCAGTTGCATCCGGATGTATTTCTGGTCGAAATCCTTGCCGCTCGCGTTCTTCAATTCGCCGAGCAAATGCTGTTCCTCGGGTTGCAGCGCAGGGCCGGCGGGCTTGATCGAGGCGGTCGTCTGGCCCTGGCTGAGCGCCGCCTTGAAGTCTTCGCCGGCCTTGGTGTGATCGGCAATCATCTGCCTGGCGAAGGCCTTCACGTCGTCCGACGATGATTTCTCCCCGGCCAGCCTGCTCGACTGGATTTCGAATTCGTTGGCGTTGGGCACGGCGGCGACGAAGGTCTGGGTGTCGACCTTGTTCTCGGTCACCATCGGGCCGACCGCATCCGTGTCGTCCGACTGAGCAAAAGCGCCCTCCGCGCCGGCAAGCAGGGCGACGGCGGCCAGGGTCAGAAGCGTTCTCATCTGAAATCTCCGATCCGGTACAGCCCCTCTGCCAATTCCAACGCGGTGCGGGTCACCGCGGTTGCGTCGGTGTCCGCGCCTAGCCCTTCACCCCGCCGGCGGTGAGCCCCGAAACGATCTTGCGCTGGAAGATCAGCACCAGCACCACCAGCGGCACGGTGACGATAACCGATGCGGCCATGATGTTGCCCCACGGGATCTCGAACTGCGAGCTGCCGGAAAGCAGCGCGATCGCCACCGGCACGGTGCGCTGCGCGTTGTTGGAGGTGAAGGTCAGCGCGAACAGGAACTCGTTCCACGCGCCGATGAAGGCGAGCATCCCCGTCGTCGCCAGCGCCGGCCACATCAGCGGCAGGAAGACACGTGTGATGATGATCCAGGGCGTCGCGCCGTCGAGGATCGCCGCTTCCTCGATCTCGACCGGCAGGTCGCGCACGAAGGTGGTGAGCACCCAGACGGTGAACGGCAGGGTGAAGATCATATAGGAGAAGATCAGCGCGATGAGCGCATTGTAGAGTCCGGCCCAGCGGATCATCTCGAACAGGCCGGCCAGCACCGCCACCTGCGGGAACATCGACACCGAGAGGATGCCAAGCATCAGCGCCGAGCGGCCGCGAAAACGAATGCGCGCCAGCGAATAGGCGGCGGTGACGCCGAGCAGCAGCGAGATCAGCACGACGGCGCCCGAGACGACCAGCGAGTTCATAAGGTTGCGCAGGAAGGTGCCTTCGGTGAGCACATTTGAGTAGTTGGCGAGGCTGATCGTCTGCGGCCAGAGATTCGCCTCGAAGAGCTCCGTTCCCGATTTCAGGCTGGTGACGATGGCGTAGTAGAACGGGAAGACGGCGATGAAGACGATCAACGCCACCAGCAGATAGAAGGCCGCGCGCTTCAGGAGCTTCATCTCAGCGGCCTCCCTCCAGCCTTATCCGGGCGATGCGGATGTAGGAAATGGTGAGCAGCGCGAGGATCAGGAACAGCAGCGTCGAGGCGGCCGAGCCATAGGCGAACTTGTCGAACTCGAACAGGTTCTCGCGCGCGAACACCGACATCGACTTGGTCTGCACATTGTTGGGCGTCAGCACATAGATCAGGTCGAAGATGCGCAGCGCGTCAAGCGCGCGGAAGATCACGGCCACCATCACCGCCGGGCGGATCAGCGGCAGGGTCACCCGCCAGAAGATCTGCCACGGATTGGCGCCGTCGAGCCTCGCCACCTCGATGATCTCGCGCGGCAGCATCTGCAGTGCCGCAAGGATCAACAGCGCCATGAACGGCGTCGTCTTCCAGATGTCGACGATCAGCACGGCGACCATCGCCGTGTCGGCGCTGGCGGTCCAGGCAATCTTGGCATGGATCAGGCCGAGATTGATGAGCACGACATTGATGATGCCGAACTGGTCGTTGAGCATCCACTGCCACATTTTGGCCGAGACGATCGTCGGGATCGCCCAGGGAATGAGGATCGCCGCCCTGACGATGCCGCGGCCCGGGAACTCCGCGTTGAGCACCAGCGCGACGATCGTGCCGAGGACGGTCTCGCAGGTCACCGAGACCGCGGTGAAGCGCACCGTGTTCCACACGGCGCGCCACCACACCGGGTCGACGAGCAGCCCGTCATAGAGCGTCCGGCCGCTCGGCATCGACAGCATCGAGAAATAATTGGCGAAGCCGACCCACTGGCGGGCGTCGAGGTCCGATAGCGAGGCGTCGGTGAAGCTGAAATAGACGGTGCGGATCAGCGGCCAGCCGGCGACGGCGGCCAGCACCAGCAGCATCGGCGTGAGGAACAGCCAGGCCGAGCGCACACGCTGCGCCATCAGCCGCGAGGACGGGCGCCCGGCAGCGGCTGCTCGCGGCGGGCCCGGCTTCGTCAGCACGGACCCGCCGGAGCCTGCCCTGCTGGCACGAACGCCGGAGCCTGCCCCCGCAGGCTCCGCGCTCACCAGCCGCTGCCCTTCAGCTTGGTCAGTGTCACTTCGAGATCGGCGAGGTTGTCGGCGGCGCTGCCTTCGCCGGACAAGGTCTTGTGCACGGCGGTCCAGAACTGGCTCGACGCCTCGTTGTACTTGATCTTCACCGCCGCCGAGGGCCGCGGCGCCGCGTTGAGGAAGACTTCTTTCCAGCGCGGGATGATCGGCTGCTCCCTGGCGATGTCGGCATCGTCATAGAGCGCCTGGATGGTCGGCAGGTTGGAGGTTCTCAGCGTCCTATACTTCTGCATCTCGGGCGAAGCGATGAACTTGACCATGTCGATCGCCGCGTCCGGATTCTTGGAATATTTGGAGACCGCGAGGTTCCAGCCGCCGAGCGTTGCGACAGGGCGCGCGCCTTCGCCCGCCGGCAGCGGCGCGACGTCGAACTTGCCCTTGATCGGCGCGTCGGCGCCGTTGCCCAGCGCATAGGCATAGGGCCAGTTGCGCATGAAGACCGCATTGCCGGTCTGCCAGACGCCGCGCGATTCCTCCTCCTGATAGGCGAGCACGCCCGGCGGCGCGATGGTGCCGATCCAGCCCTTGACCATGTCGAGCGCCGCCGCTGCCTTCGGATTGTTGATAGAGATGGTACCGTCCGGCTCGATGATCTGGCCGCCGCCATTCGACATCACCCATTCCAGCGCGTCGCAGGTCAGCCCTTCATAGGCGTTGCCCTGGAAAACGAGGCCCCACATGTCCTTGTTGCCGGCGGCCCGTTCCTTGTCCATGACCACCTTGGCGGTATCGGCCAGTTCCTTCCAGGTGGTCGGCACCTTGGCGCCGTACTTGTCGAGCAGGTCCTTGCGGTAATAGAGCGCCGGCGCGTCGGTGAAGATCGGCATCGCCACCAGCTTGCCGTCGACCGTCTGCGACTGGATGATCGAGGGGAAGTGCTTGGCCACGATGTCCTTGGTCGCCGCGGTCAGGTCGACGAGCTGGCTGGCGAGCTGCGGCGCCCAGATCACGTCGGTCTGATAGACGTCGATGTCGGTGTTTCCGGCGGCGAGCCACAATTTGTACTGGCCGAACTGGTCGGTCGTCGACGGCGGCATGACGACGATGTTGACCTTGTTGCCGCTCTTCTTCTCATACTGGTCGAGCATCTCGCGCAGCACCTTGATGCCGTTGCCGGTGTCGCCCGACACGATCGACAGGTCGACCGCGCGGGCGGGAACCACCGCGAACATCGCGCCGACTGCCAGCGCCAAGAGTGCATGAAAAAGCTTCACGGCGGTGGACCTCCCTTTGGAGCCGGCGACGGAGACTGCGCGCGTCGATCAGATGCCCACCCAGCACTTGAATGCGGAGCGCCGCTTTGGGTTCCAATATGAGCCATTCCGCATAAATCAGCGGCGTCCCGGTCCCTGAACGGACGCGGAAGATTGAGATCTGGCTGGAGGAATGGGCGGCGTTCAAACCAAAGCGGGCGGGCTCCGAAACCCACCGCCCCGGAGCCCGCCTTGGAGTGGCTGACGCATGCCGGCACAGCCTCCTCCGACGCCTTGCCAGCGTCGATCCGCCGATCGGCCGCCCGGCACCACGACGCATTAGCATGTCCTAACGTCAGCCTGTGTGAAGCGGTTCACAATGCGGACGCGCATTCGGTCGTGCCGCCGCAGCGAACACTGCGAAGCGCTATCCTTCCCAGGCGACCGGAACCATGCCGAGCCGCTCATATAGCCTGAAGGCGGCAGTATTCCTGACCGTGTTGGTCTTGAGGTCGACATGGGCGGCGCCCCTGTCGCGGAAGCTCAGGAAAACGTGCCGCATCAGCGCCTCGCCGATGCCGCGCCGCCGGGAGTCCGGATGAACGGCGAGATCCTTGATGAAGCCCGACGTCCAGCAAAGCGCGGCGCCTGTCAGCAGCCCCTTGCCGTCGATGACGAGGAAGCACAGATCCGGATCGAACTCGGCATCGCCCGAGATACGCTCCCACCATTCGTCGAACGCGCCTTCGGCGCCATCGTCGAACGCCTCGTCCAGCAGCGCATGCAGGGCCTGCGCATCCCTGTGCTCGAATAAACGCATGACGAACCCTTCCGGCCAATTCGGCGCGGTCAGGGTGGCGTCGAGAAGCTTGCGAAGGCGGATGTCGTTGGGGCCTGGCGGTCGAGGACCACTTTTCTCATGCATGTCGCGGCCCCGAAACTGCTACGCTTCCAGGCAGCGCCGGGCCCGATGCTCAGGCGCCTGGCTGGAGGCGGCGGCGGTCGACGCCGAGGCCCGTCTGCTCGAGCAGACCCTTGCGCTTGGCGTCGTAATAATAGCCGGTCTGGTAGAGCGTGTCGGCGCGCTTGGCGTTGCCGCCCGAGACCAGCCAGGCGCCGCGCAGATATTTGACCGCGTATTTGAGATTGGTCTCGGCGTCGAACAGCCCGCTCGCCGGCCCGTCATAGCCCATGCCGCGCGCCGTCGCGTGCTTGATCTGCATCAGTCCCCAATGGCCGTGGTTATAGGCTTTCGGGTTGAAGGTGCTCTCGCGGTTGACGACATGGCGCACCAGATCGACCGGCACTTCGTAGATCGCCGAATATTTCTCGATCAGCCGCTCGATCTCGGCGCGCGGGCCCGTGGCGTGCTGTTCGGGCTGGGCCGGCTGCGCAAGCAGCGCCGGGTTCTGCGGCACCACATAGGCGACCTGCTCAACGCCCGGCATGGGAGCCACTTTCGCCGACTGGCCGGTGACCGGCATGGCAACGCCGGCAGTCTTGTAAACGGCGGCCTGCTTGAGCGAAGCGGGGCCGGTCGGCGACGCGCCGGCCATCAGCACCGGCGGCGGCGGAAACTGGCCGGCGACAGGCGTCGATCCGGCGAACGCGGCGGGCTGTGCCGGTGGCGGAAATGCGGCACCCGGCTGCGCGGGCGGCGGCAATGGCGCGCCAGCCGTCGTCGCTCCAGGCGTCACCAACGCTGCGGCATCGCCGGTCAAAGCCGCCGTCTGCACCTGCGCGAGGCCGGAAGGCTCCGGCAGCACGGCCACTGTTTCGGGCAGCGCGACGGTCGGCGTGTCGTCCTCGACGGCCGGCGTCGAAGCCGCTGCAAGCGCGGGCGTGGCCTTCATCTGCGAGGTCGAAGTACAGCCGCTGAGGCCGGCAGCGGCAACGAGCGCGCCGATCGCGGTAAGGATGATTTTCGCTGCCAAGCCCTGCAGGTCCGATTGTCGGTTGTTAAAAAGTCCTTACACCAGCGATTCCAACCGGGCAATCGGGGCCGGTATGCAGGTTTCGGGTGGCGGGACTCGATGCAAACTGCAATATTGTTCCCTATCTGTACTGGAGATGTACCTGTTTTTCGCGATTTGCGGAAAGGAGCCCATCATGGAAAACGCATCACCGATCACGGCCGGCCACGCAGTGTTAGAAACAGTGATCGGCTTCATGGGCGTTGCCTGGAGCGAAAAGGGCCTGATCCGGCTCTGCCTGCCTGAACGCAGCCGCGAAGCGGTCGAGCGCCGGCTGTTCCGTCATGGCGGTGTCTCGAGCGCCACCGGGCAGCCGCAATGGGTGGTCGAATTGATCGCGTCGATCAAGGCCTATGCGGCCGGAGAGGATATCGATTTCTCCGGCGTGCCGGTCGATCTCGACGGCGTCGACGATTTCCGCCTCGCCATCTACGACGCCGCGCGCAAGCTCGGCTTCGGCGAGACCACCACCTACGGGGAGTTGGCCAAGCGGGCCGGCCATTCCGGGCTCGCGCGCGAAACCGGTGCCGCCCTCGGCGCCAATCCGGTGCCGCTGGTCATCCCGTGCCACCGCATCCTTGCCGCGGGCGGCAAGATCGGGGGCTTCTCCGCGCCTGGCGGCTCGGCGACCAAGGAGAAGATGCTGGCCATGGAGGGCGTGCGCGTCGGCCCGCCGCCGGCCGCGCAGGCTTCATTCGGTTTCTGACAAGCTCGCCGAACGCCGGCTATTCTAGTTGTGCGGGAAGAGGCGGCGCCGGAAATGCCGGTCGAAGTCCGGCCGCTTGCAGACATAGACGGGGCAGGACCTGGTGTCGGCGCTGGGCACGTAGGCCCTCGACCTCACCTCGCCCATGTTGCAGAAGCGCTCGTCGCGCACATAGCGGTCATAGAGCGGCAGTCCCGGCACGCGGCTCGACTGGTAGCGCAGTATGACGGCGCCCTGCCTGGCGATTGTCGCCTGCACGCGATCGCAGCTCATGCGCGTGGGGTCGTAGCGCGAGACAGCCTGCGCCTCGGCGGCCACCAGCATCAGGCAGGCGGCAAGCAGAATTCTCTTCATGATCCTCTCCTGGAACAGCGAGCGTGTCTTGCCTCCAAGAACGCGCGCATGGCCGCAAAACTTCCACGCGGACGGAGGCGTCCGTCGGACGCTATCGCGGCACATGCCGGCAACTCCATCTTGTTTTCGTCCGCGAACCATACTATATCCGGCGCATTGAATTTGGCCGATCGATCGGGCCTCGCGATCTTCGCGTTTGCTGACGTCTCCAAAATTTCGATACCACCGGCCGGGCTTTGGTCCGGTCAAACGAAGCAAATGTGAAGGGCATTTTACATGGCAACTGGTACGGTCAAGTGGTTCAACGCCACCAAGGGCTACGGCTTCATCCAGCCTGACAATGGCGGCGCGGACGTTTTCGTCCACATCTCCGCCGTCGAGCGCGCTGGCATGACCAGCCTCATCGAAGGCCAGAAGATCAACTTCGAGATCGAGCAGGACCGCCGCACCGGCAAGTCCGCTGCTGGATCTCTGAGCAAGGCAGCCTGATTTGGCTTAAGCATTTTGCAGCCGAGCGTTGTCGCTTGGGCTCGCGAAAATGCGATCAAGCAAGGCGCGCACCGGGCGAGAGCCTGGAGCGCGCGGCAAGTCACGGATGTACTGACGGTCGCGCGATAAGCGCGCCGGAGCGGAAGGACCCGACAAGTCGAAGCAGCGGATTGCTGCCGGCCCGGCCCCGACGCTCCCGATCAGGCTACCGGCACAGGAAGGCGGGCATTGCCCGCCTTTTTTGTTGCCTATCTTTGGCAGTGCTCTCCCATGCATGTTAGAGTCGCCACATGACCAAGCTCGAGCAAATCCAAGCACTCGTTACCGATCTTGATCCAGCGGAATTCAAGGCGTTTGCCGCCTGGTTCGAGGCGCTTCAAGCCGACTTATGGGATAAGCAGATCGAAGCCGACGCCAAGGCCGGCCGGCTGGATAAGCTTGCCGAGCAGGCGTTAGCTGAAATTCGGGCCGGAAAGCTTCGACCTCTTTAGTTGTTGCACCCGTGAGACCTGCTCAGGGCTGCCACCCGATCGGCACGTGCCCCTTATCCGCCTCCACCCGCTTCAGCCATTCCACCACGGCCGGATAGGCGTCGAGCTGGAAGCCGCCCTTCTCGGCGGTGTGCGTGTAGGCATAGAGCGCGATGTCCGCGACGCTGTAGGCGCTGCCGGCGAAGAAGGCGTTCTGCTCCAGGTGCCTGTTCATGACGCCGAGCGCCTTGTTGCCGCGTTCCAGCGTCTGCGCCAGTCGCTCCGGCGTCGCGTCCTTGGCCCTCTCCGGAAAGGTGAGCAGCGCCTTGCGCACCGCGATATAGGGCTCGTGGCTGTATTGCTCGAAGAACAGCCACTGATAGGCCAGCGCCCGCTCGTATTTGTCGGCCGGCAGGAAGCGCGTGCCTTCGGCGAGATAGAGCAGGATGGCGTTGGATTCCGCGATGCGCCGGCCGTCGTCGAGCTCGAGCAGCGGCACCATCGCGTTCGGGTTCTTGGCGACGTAGTCGGCCTTGCGCGTCTCGCCGGTATGCGAGCTGACCTCGACGCGGCTGAAGGGAATGCCGAGCTTTGCCATCAACAGCCGCGGCTTGTAGCAATTGCCGCTGTCGATCATGTCGTAAAGTATCATGGCCCTCACCTCGCGCGACGATCGACGGGCTCTAGCGCACCCGAGCAAGGCTCATCCAGTGATTTGTTTTGGCGCAACCATCAGCGGCGCTGATGCAAAGGCACCACCTTGTTGTCCATGCCGAGCAGCGCATCGATCGAAAGCGGCTCTTCGTTGAAGATCGTTCCGGCGAGCGCGGGGCGGGCAAGGTGGAACCCTTGTAGAAGGTCGACGCCGCCGTCGAGCGCGACGCGCAGATGCGTGGCCTGCTCGATGCCCTCGACCAGCACCTTGGCGCCGCGGTCGTGCAGCATCGAGACCAGCGGCCGGAAGAACCGTTCGGCGGCGGCATGGCGGCAGAACTCGGCGAACCAGCCGCCGTCGATCTTGACGATGTCGGGCGAAAGCAGGCCGATGCGCGCTTCGGTCGAATGTCCGGTGCCGAAATCGTCGATGGCGATCTGGATGCCGTCACGCCTCATCTCGCGCACGAGGCAGGCGAGCACATGCTCATCGGCTGCCTGCTCGGTGATCTCGCAGACCAGCATGGCGGGCGAGAGGCCGAAATCGCCGAGATGCCTGGTCATGAGGCGAATCTCGGCCAGTGCCCGCCCGAGGTGATCGTTGATCATCGGGTCGTAGTTGAAGAATAGCGTAAGCCCGTCGACGCCGATGTTGCGGTAGTTGCCGAGATGCAGCCTCCTGCACATCGTCTCGACGAACAGCCGGTCCGGCGCCGCGACGCTGTCGAAGAAGACCTGGGGCGCAACCGGCGTTGCGACGCGGCGCGGCTCGATCAAGGCTTCGACGGCGACAGCCTTGAGCGTCCTGCCCTGCGGCGCGAAGATCGGCTGATAGGCGCTCCACAGCCGGAACTCGCCATAGACGCCGAACTGAAGGCCGATCTCGTCGGCGAAGATCGCCTCGGCGACATCACGCCGCCTGTCCGGCCGCGCGGTCATGGCGTCACCTTGCGCCCGAACGGCTTCGCCGGCCGCGACGGCCGCACGGGAGCGGGATTTGTGGCTGCCGTGGCTTTGCTCTCTTCAGCCGCGGGCGCCAGCATGCTCCCGCCGAAAACGCGAAAACTCGTCGGCGCCAATTCCGGCCGGGCGAGCACATAGCCTTGCACCATCGAGGCTCCGGATTTCTCGGCGAGATCGAGCTGCCAGCCTTCCTCGATGCCTTCGAAAACCGTGCGGATGCCCCGGCTTTCGAAGCTCTTCACCATCGCGGTCAGCAGCGCGAAGCCGGCTCCGGACTCCATGAGTTGCGTGATCCAATGGGCGTCGAACTTGACGATGTCCGGCCGCAATTCCTTGATGCGGTTGATGTCGGATTCATCGGAGCCGTAGTCGTCGACGGCGATGCGGAATCCGTTGGCGCGCAGCGCCTCGACGAAGCTGTAGAGCGTCTCCTGCGAAGCCGATTTCTGCTCCGTGACCTCGCACACGATGCGGCGCGGGTCGATGCCGGCCTCGTGCAGCACGAGGCGCATGTCGCGCAGCGCCTTGTCGACAATGGCGCGGTCGGTGAACACCGACGGATCGAAATTGACGAAAACGGATGCCTCTTCCGGCAGGCATGCGCCGGCGTTGAGCAGATGCAGCGTCCTGGTCAGCGCCTCGATATGCAGCCGCTCGCCCGCCGGGCAGGTGCCGAAGAAGCTCATCGGCGACTGCGGCTCGCCGTCGCGGAACGGCCGGATCAGCCCCTCGAAGGCGATGACCGAAAGCTTGCCTTCGTTGAAGGCGAAGATCGGCTGGAAGGCGCTCTGCAGCGTATAAATGCCCCAGACACCGGAGGAGGTGCCGTCATCATGACGGATGATGTGGGCGAGCCCGATGCTGCGCGACAAAGGTCCCTCGCTCCGCAGAGTAAGCGGAATTCAATCTGCGATCCTGCCAGCCAAGGGTTTACCGGTCGTTGATGAATTTATAGTTGCCGCTCACGCCACCTTGACCTCTGGATCACCCGACAGTGCTTGCGCTTGGGCCGATCATGCGACATGAGAGGCGCCGCGGCCGCTCCTGGCCGCCCCATTCTCTTGGAGACGCTCTGTCATGGCCTTTCTTGCCGACGCCCTTTCCCGCGTGAAGCCTTCCGCGACCATCGCGGTGACGCAGAAAGCGCGCGAGCTGAAAAATGCCGGCCGTGACGTCATCGGCCTCGGCGCCGGCGAACCGGATTTCGACACGCCCGACAACATCAAGAATGCGGCGATCGAAGCGATCCGCCGCGGCGAGACCAAGTATCCGCCGGTTTCCGGCATCGCGCCGCTGCGCGAGGCGATCGCGAAAAAGTTCAAGCGCGAGAACAATCTCGACTACCGGCCGGAGCAGACCATCGTCGGCACCGGCGGCAAGCAGATCCTGTTCAACGCCTTCATGGCGACGCTCAACCCCGGCGACGAGGTCATCATCCCGCGCCCCTATTGGGTGAGCTACCCGGAAATGGTGGCGATCTGCGGCGGTACGTCCGTCTTCGCCGACACCTCGATCGACAACGGCTTCAAGCTGACCGCCGAGGTGCTGGAAAAGGCGATCACGCCGAAGACGAAATGGCTGCTGATGAACTCGCCGTCCAACCCGTCCGGCGCCGCCTACAACGAAGCCGAGCTTCGCGCTCTGGCCGACGTGCTGCTCAAGCACCCGCACGTCTGGACATTGACGGACGACATGTACGAGCACCTGACCTATGGCGACTTCGTCTTCAAGACCATCGCCGAGGTCGAGCCGAGCCTCTACGAGCGCACGCTGACCATGAACGGCGTGTCGAAAGCCTATGCCATGACCGGCTGGCGCATCGGCTACGCTGCCGGCCCGGTGCCGCTGATCAAGGCGATGGACATGATCCAGGGCCAGCAGACTTCGGGCGCCTGCACCATCGCGCAGTGGGCTTCCGTCGAGGCGCTCAACGGCCCGCAGGACTTCATCGCGAAGAACAAGGCGATCTTCCAGGGCCGGCGCGATTTTGTCGTCTCGATGCTCAACCAGGCGCGCGGCATCTCTTGCCCGTCGCCGGAAGGCGCCTTCTATGTCTATCCGTCCTGCGCTGAGCTGATCGGCAAGAAGACCAAGGCCGGCAAGGTCATCGACAGCGACGAGGCGTTCTGCTCGGAGCTTCTCGATGCCGAGGGCGTCGCCGTGGTGTTCGGCTCGGCCTTCGGCCTCGGCCCGAACTTCCGCATCTCATACGCCACGTCGGAAACGCTGCTGGAGGAAGCCTGCACTCGCATCCAGCGCTTCACCGCGTCGCTGACCTGAACGCAGGTTCAGTGGACCGAGTAAGAAAACCCGGCTTCGCGCCGGGTTTTTCGTTGGCAAGATCACTCGCCATATTGCTCGTTCGAGACCTCTTCCAGCCACTCGGCGTGGACGCCGTCCAGCGCCTCCTGCATGGCGACATGCGTCATGGCGGTTTTCGGCCCGGCGCCGTGCCAGTGCTTCTCGCCAGGCGCGAAGGAGATGACGTCGCCCGCCCTGATCACCTCGATCGGCCCGCCCCATGTCTGCGCAAGCCCGGCGCCCGAGGTGACGTAGAGCGTCTGGCCGAGCGGGTGCGTGTGCCAATGGGTGCGGGCGCCCGGTTCGAAGCTGACCAGCGTCGCCCTCAGCCGCGCCGGCGCCTCCTTCTCGATGATCGGCGTTTGCAGCACCTTGCCGGTGAAATACGTCTCCGGCGCGATGACCGTCGGCACGCTGCCGCACGCAATGATCTTCATGGTAGCAATCCTCAATCGTTGACGAACCTCCGCGAAGCGCGGCATCTCACGATGTAGTTTCAACTGGCATCGGGGCCAGTGCAACCGGCCTCCCGGACCGCCGACGGCGACGACATCGAAACATGCCTTGCGCTGCCTCAAGTCATTTTGTCAGCCGTCGAAAATACTGTCATAAATCGTTGCTTTTTAACCATAGAATGAGGCACCGAGCCGAGCGCCAGGGAATGGAGCGAGGCAGCGGCCGTGCTCAATGTCTTTTTAACGGCTGGGCTCTAGCCATGGCCCGTGCTGTGGGGGCGCGGACATGAGCATCTTGGCGACAATCAAGGATCATAGCGGCAGGATTTACCGCGGCATCCAGGCGCTGCTTGTGGCGAGCATCGCGGCCACCGCGATTGCCGCCTTTGGCCTGACCGGCAATGGCTCCCGCGCCACGGCCCTCGCACTGGCCGCGACATCGACCAGCCTGGCGCTCCTGGTGCTGATGTATATGCGCTCCAGCATCGTCCAGCGCCTGCAATCGGCGGCGGACGCTGAAGCCGAGAAGCATCGCTTTCTCAGCATCGACGCCATGACCGGCGCCATGACACGGCGTTATTTCCTCGAAGCGCTGAGCGACAGGCTCGGCAGCGTGCGCAACCGGCGGCAAGCGAGCCTTGTGTTGATCGACCTCGATCATTTCAAACAGCTCAACGACACCTTCGGCCACCAGTTCGGCGACCTTGCCCTCGCCTATCTGGTCAAGGAGGCGGGACGCATCTTTGCCGACAGCATTGTCGGACGGCTGGGCGGCGACGAGTTCGGCGTCATTGTCCCGCATGGCGACGCGGCCGCGCTCAACAAGGATGTGCGCCGGCTGCTCGACGCGATGCGGGCCGGAAAGCGGCATGAAGGCAAGATCATTCCGCTGTCGATCTCGCTGGGGGTTGCGCTTGCGCCGCTGCACGCCTCGAACCCGACCGAGTTGATGTTGCTTGCCGACCTCGCGCTCTACGAAAGCAAGGCGGCGGGCCGGGGCCGTGTCACCGTATTCGACGAGGAGATGCTGTCGGACAAGCGCTATCGCCGCCTCGTGGAACGCGAGCTGCGCGCCGCCGTCTATCTTGGCGAGCTGGAGCTCCACTATCAGCCGATCGTCGGCGCCGAAGGCTCCATCGACGCGCTCGAGGGCTTGATCCGCTGGCGTCATCCAGTCCGCGGCCTGATCTCGCCTGCCGAATTCATCCCGATCGCCGAGCGTTCGACCCTGATCGACATGATCGGCGAGTGGGTTTTCAAGCGCGCCTGCGCCGACATCGATCACTTTCCAGGGCGGCGCATCTCGATCAACGTCTCGGGCGAGCAGTTGAAACGCGACGAGATCGTGACGATGTGCGAGCGCATTCTGCGCGAGACCAGCCGGTCGGCATCCTCGTTCATCATCGAGATCACCGAGACGGTTGCGACCGCCGCGACGCCTGAGATCCTCAGGCGCCTGGAGGCCTTGCGCGGGCTCGGCTTCCACATCGCGCTCGACGACTTCGGCACCGGCCACTGCGGCTTCAACTATCTGAAGACCTTGCCCATCGACAGCGTCAAGATCGACCGCTCCTATATCCGCAGCCTCGCCCACGATCGGGTGGCGCAGATCTTTGTCTCCGCGCTCGCCCAGATCGCGCGCATCCAGGACATCACCATCGTCGCCGAGGGCGTCGAAACGGCGGAGGAGTTCACTCTCGCCCGCACTGCCGGCTGCAGCCGCTTCCAGGGCTATTTCTTCGGCAAGCCGGCGCCGCGCGACAAGACGAGCGCCCTTTGCGCGGCCGACAGCAAGCCGCTGGCGCTCAGGGGCTGATAAGCCGGGCGCCTGACAAACCGGGCGCCCGACAAACCAAAGCCGGCGCACTTCCTATTTTTCTTGCCCTCTCCGCGAACCCGTGTGACGATGGCCTTGGGCAGGTGGTGAGCAACAACCCCGCCCGCGACGGCCGAACAGGCCGGCCGCCGCTCTGAGTGCGATCGGACGCAAAACCGGTTTCCACTTTTGCTGATCGCTCTCTCGGGAAACGCCTGAGTGGAGGTCAGCCATGGGTACTCGCGCCGGAGGACGACGCACGGGACCGAAATGCATTGCCATAGTCGGTCCCTTCGCAAGCGGTAAGACGACACTTCTCGAAGCAATCCTGGCCCGCACGGGCGCAATCCCCCGCCAGAATCCCGTCTCATCGGGCAACACTGTTTCCGATCATTCGCCAGAAGCCCGAGCCCACGCCATGAGCGTCGAGGCGACCTTCGCCACAACGGAGTTCATGGGCGAGCAGTTCACCTTCGTCGACTGCCCCGGCTCCATCGAATTTGCCTTCGAGGCCGAGCCGGTCCTTGCAGCCTGCGATGTCGCAGTCGTCGTCGCCGAAGCGGACGAAAAGAAGATACCTGCGCTCCAGCTCATCATGCGCAGGCTCGACGATCTCGGCGTGCCGCGCATCCTGTTCCTCAACAAGGTGGACAAGGCGATCGCCGGCGTGCGCGAGACGCTCAAGATGCTGCAGCCGGCAAGCTCGGCGCCGCTGCTGCTGCGCCAGATCCCGCTGCGCAAGGATGGCGTCGTCATCGGCTCGATCGATCTCGCGCTGGAGCGCGCCTATGTCTACCGCGAATATGCCGAAAGCCAGGTCGCCGAGATTCCGGACGACGACAAGGCGCGCGAGCTCGAGGCCCGCTTCTCGATGCTGGAGACGCTCGCCGACCATGACGACCAGCTGATGGAACAGCTGCTCGAGGAGATCGAGCCGCCGAAGGACGCTATCTTCGACGACCTTGCCGCCGACCTCCGCGCCGGCACAGTGACGCCGGTGCTGATCGGCACCGCCGAGAAGGGCAATGGCGTGCTGCGGCTGCTGAAGACGATCCGCCATGACGCGCCGGACGTCGAGGCGACCCGCAAGCGCCTGGGCGCGCCGGATGGCAGCCAGACTGTCGTGCAGGTGATGAAGACCATCCACACCGCGCATGGCGGCAAGCTGTCGGTGTCGCGCGTGCTTTCCGGGCAGTTGGCCGATGCGGCCGAGCTCTTTCTCTCCAATGGCGACACGGCGAAGGTCTCCGGCATCTACAAGATGCTTGGCAAGGACCAGTTGAAGCTGGCGTCGGCCAAGGCCGGCGACACCGTCGCGCTCGGGAAGCTCGACAATGTCAGGACCGGCCAGACGCTGAGTTCGGCGAAGGGCGGCATCAGCCCGCTGCTTGCGCTGGAGGCGCCGCAGCCGGTATTCGCCTTCGCGCTGCGCCCCAAGGAGCGCAAGGACGAGGTCAAGATGTCGGCGGCGATCCAGAGGCTTGCCGAGGAAGACCCCTCGCTCAGCCTGCACCACAACCAGGACTCCGCGGAGACCGTGCTGTCGGGGCATGGCGAAATGCACCTGCGCGTGGTGCGCGAGCGCCTGGAGGGCAAGAACCAGATCCCGATCGAAGGCCATTCGCCGGCGGTGCCCTATCGCGAAACGATCCGCAAATCCGCGCAGCAGCGCGGCCGCCACAAGAAACAGTCCGGCGGCCACGGCCAGTTCGGCGACGTGGTGATCGAGATCAAGCCGCTGCCGCGCGGCTCGGGCTTCCAGTTCACCGACACCATCACCGGTGGCGTCGTGCCCAAGACCTACATCCAGTCGGTGGAGACGGGCATTCGCGACTATCTGAAGAACGGTCCGCTCGGCTTCCCTGTCGTCGATGTCGCCGTCAACCTGTCGGACGGCTCCTACCATGCGGTCGACTCTTCCGACATGGCCTTCCAGATGGCGGCGAAGCTGGCGATGAAGGAGGGCATGGCGGCCTGCTCGCCAGTGCTGCTGGAGCCGATCATGAAGGTCGAGATCGTCACGCCTTCGGATGCGACATCGAAGATCATCGCTTTGATCCCGCAGCGGCGCGGCCAGATCCTCGGCTATGACGCACGGCCCGGCTGGCCGGGCTGGGACGTGGTCGAGGCGACCATGCCCCAGGCCGAGATCGGCGACCTGATCATCGAGCTGCGCTCTGCGACGGCAGGCGTCGCCAGCTACAAGGCCGCCTTCGACCATATGGCCGAGCTGACCGGCCGCCTGGCCGACGAGGCGATGAACGCCAACGGCAAGGCTGCCTGACCGATCTTGCTAGTGCATGTCGCCCAAAAGTGCGCAGCGTTTTTGGGAGAACGACATGTATCAAGACACGGATCTGATGCGCATCGCCTGAATACATTTCGGTGCGACGCGCTTTAGAGCAATTCCAGGAAAAGTGTGAGCGGTTTTCCGTGCGGAATTGCGTAAAAACAAGGAGATAGGGCGTTTCACCGTTGCCCTGAAACGGTGAAAACGAACTAAGAAGACGCGAAAACGGCGTCCGGATGATCCGGACGCCGTTTCTGTATTGCGGACCGTCTCCTGGGAGGTACGGCAGGTCCGCCGCATCGGGAAATGGTTCGGACGCGGTAGCTGCCTGAGCCCGGCCTGTCCGAGTGATGCCCCCATCTCCCGAACGGACCAACCGCGTCCTATGATCTGCTTAATCGATAGAGTGCGTCCGCGACATGTTACCTGATGTTACATGTCACTGTTACGTGGCTTTCGCGCACGCATTTCCGGTCTCGGCGTGACCTCGGCGCAACAAAAAAGCCGGATCAATAAAGATCCGGCTGAGTTTGATTGGAAGTGCCGATTAGGGCTAACCTCCAGAGGGGAACACTCGAGGGCGCTAATGGGAGGAGAACGCGCCCTGGAGATGAACTATATATGTGCTCATCATGCCCAAGAAACAAGCATCTATTTGCAACACACGCATGCAAAAAGACGCAGGCTGTGGTCTAACCCTTTCGGAGGACCGATAGGACCAGAAAAAATCGACGAATCCTGAGCCGTTCCAGACCGAAATCGATCGCTGACGTGCAAACCGGGTCAGATTCCGCTCCCGAAATACGCTAAATTCAAAATGATGCGAACTCGTGCAGGTCGCGTTTATTTTTGCGGCAAGAGAGCCTGATGCGAATTTTTTCGGCAATTGCCGGCAGCGCTGTGTTCTTTGTCGCCGCCCCCGGCGTCGTCGCCGGGTTGCTCCCCTGGTTGCTGACCGACCGCTATCGCCTGCCGCAATCCGCCGTGCCGGGTTTTGTGCCGGCCGGCTGGATCCTCGTCGTCGGCGCCTCGGCGGTCCTGCTTCATTCCTTCGCGCGCTTCGCGCTTGAGGGCCTGGGCACGCCGGCCCCTGTCGCGCCGACCGAGAAGCTCGTTGTCGGCGGCATCTATCGCCATGTGCGCAACCCCATGTATGTGGCGGTGCTGTCGATCATCCTCGGCCAGGTGCTCATCTTTTCGAGCTGGGCGGTGCTGGTCTACGGCCTGATCGCCGCGGCGGCGATGATCTCCTTCGTCAAAGCCTACGAAGAGCCGACGCTCGCCCGCCGCTATGGCGCTGAATACGAAACCTACCGCCGCGCCGTTCCCGGCTGGCTGCCGCGCATCACGCCTTGGCGCGGACAGTAGTCCGCGACCGGCGGCGCGTCAGAAAGACCAGCTACGGGCCTTGGCGATAATGAAGTCACGGAAGACGTGCAGTTTCGCCTGGTTCTTCATCGCGTCCGGATAGGCGAAATAGGTGTCGAAGGACGGCACCTCGGTCTCGGGCAGCAGCTGGACCAGGTTCGAGTCCTTGTTGATCACGTAGTCGGGCAGCATGGCGATGCCGGCGCCGCCCTGGACCGCGCGCTTGATCGACAGGATGTCGTTGATCTGCAGCGTCGGCACCCGTTGCCCGCCCTCGAAATCGCCGACCGTCTCCAGCCAGTTCAGCTCCGACAGATGCGAGGGCACCGGCACGCCGAAGGTGACGATCCGGTGGTTCCTGAGCTCGGCGATCGAGGCCGGCTTGCCGAACTTCGCCACATAGGAAGGCGACGCGTAGAGATGGAAGTGCACGGTGAACAGCCGGCGCTGGATGAGATCCGGCTGCTGCGGTTGCCTGAGGCGAATGGCGCAGTCGGCCTGGCGCATGGTCAGGTCGAGCTCCTCGTTGGCGAGGATGAGCTGCAGGCTGATCTCGGGATAGAGCTCGATGAATTCCTGCACGCGCTCGGTCAGCCAACCGGCGCCCAGGCCCACCGTGGTCGTCACCCTCAGCACGCCGGAGGGGCGATCCTTGGTCTCGGTCAGCCGCGACTTGATCGTCTCCAACTTCATCAGCACGTCATGCGCCGTGCGGAACAGCATCTCGCCCTGCTCGGTCAGCACGAGGCCGCGCGCGTGGCGATGAAACAGCGCCACGCCGACATCGTGTTCCAGCGCGCTGACCTGCCGCGAAATCGCCGATTGCGACAGATGCAATGTCTCGGCGGCATGGGTGAACGACCCAGCCTCCGCCGCAGCGTGAAACACGCGTAGCTTGTCCCAGTCCAGCGCCATGATTCCCCTCGTGTTGCCTTTGGCGTCTGAATGAAAAATCAGGCTTTTAAACGGCTTTTCAGCCGATCGATTATTCCGCCGCTTCGCGATGGACCTCGATCCCCGCCAGATATTTCTCCGCCTCGAGCGCGGCCATGCAACCGAGTCCGGCTGCCGTCACCGCCTGCCGGTAGACGTCATCGGTGACGTCGCCGGCGGCAAACACGCCGGGAACGTCGGTGCGGGTCGAATCGGGCGCCGTCCACAGATAGCCGTTCGGCTTCTGCTTGAGCTTGCCAACGAAGAGCTCGACCGCCGGCGCGTGGCCGATGGCCACGAAGACGCCATCGACCTTCAGCCGAGACACGTCCCCGGTCGCCACATTGCGCAGCTTCAGACCCTCGACCGAAGGCGGCAGCGGCGCCTTGCCCGGCTGCCCGGTGATCTCGTCGACGACCGTGTCCCAGATGACGCGGACATTGTCCTTCTTGAACAGCCGCTCCCGCAGGATGCGCTCGGCGCGGAAATCGCCGCGCCGGTGGATGACCGTGACGCTCTTGGCGAGGTTGGCGAGGTAAAGCGCCTCCTCTACCGCCGAATTGCCGCCGCCGACCACCGCGACATCCTTGCCCCGGTAGAAGAAGCCGTCGCAAGTGGCGCAGGCCGAGACGCCGAAGCCCATGAAGGTCTGCTCCGAGGGAATGCCCAGCCACTTGGCCTGCGCGCCGGTGGCGATGATCAAGGCGTCCGCGGTGTAGACGGTGCCGGAATCGCCGGTGGCGCGGAACGGCCGCACATTGAGGTCGACCTCGGTGATGATGTCGTTGACGATGTCGGTGCCGACATGCTCGGCCTGCTTGAGCATCTGCTCCATCAGCCAGGGACCCTGGATCGGATCGGCAAAGCCCGGATAGTTTTCGACGTCGGTGGTGATCATCAGCTGACCGCCCTGCTGCAGGCCGGCGACAAGCATCGGCTTCAGCATGGCGCGGGCGGCATAGATCGCCGCCGTATAGCCGGCCGGTCCGGAGCCGATGATGAGAACGGGCGCGTGTCTGGTGTTCATGAAAAAGTCCCCTGCGGCTCGAGGCCGTGGTTTGTCGCCGGTAATGTAAGTGCTGCCCGCCAAGCCAGCAAGGCAAGTTGGCTTTAGTCCCCGGAAAGCTTCGTCGCACGCATAGCCGGCCATATCGCTGCCCGGAAGCAGAAAAATCATCGCAAAGGGATGGCCTCCCACACGAAACCAAATTACAAAATCGCGAAAGATTCTTGCGCGAAAGCCGATCATGCCGCTCAAAGCCGATCTCGACGCCATCGACTGGAAGATCCTGCGCGAACTCCAGAATGACGGCCGCATGACCAATGTCGAGCTGTCCAACCGGGTCGGCATCTCGGCGCCGCCTTGCCTGCGCCGCGTCAGGCGGCTGGAAGAGGCCGGCATCATCCGCGGCTACCGCGCGCTCCTCAACGCGCCGGCGCTCGGCATGGATGTCGTCGCCTTCTGCCTGATCGGCCTGCATCACCAGGCCGATGCCGAGCTGAAGACTTTTGCCGAACGCACGCGCGGCTGGCCGATCGTGCGCGACGCCTGGATGGTCTCGGGCGAGTCCGATTTCCTGCTGCACTGCGTGGCGAGCGACCTCGGCACCTTCCAGACCTTCGTCATCGAGGAGCTGGCCTCGGCGCCCAATGTCGACACGGTGCGCACCGCGCTGACCATCCGCCGCGTGAAGGATGAAGGGCTGGTGGCTTTTCCGGCCTAGGCTTTTCCGGCTTAGAGCAATTCCAGGAAAAGTGTGAAACGGTTTTCCGTCCGGAATTGCGTCAAAACAAAGAGCTCAAGTGCGCCGGCTTTCGATGAGCCGCTGGAAAAACAGCGGTTTCGCGCACAATCTTGAATCAATGCGATCAAAGCGATCGTATCGCGGCCAGCAGGCCCCCCAGGTCCTGCGCATCGCGCAGCGGCAAAACTGAAAGCCCGCCCATCGCTATGGCTACGCCGTCGACCAGCCAGCCGCGCGTGAGGCCGCCCCGCTCACCCGCTTCCATGTCGGCAGGCTTGTCGCCGACGATCAGCGACCGCTTGAGATCGAGGTCGAGGCGACGTCCCGCCTCGAACAGCATGCCCGGATTGGGCTTGCGCATCGGATGATCGGGGATTGCCAGCGGTCCGGAACCGGCCTCGTGATAGGCACAGGCCAGCACCAGATCGACGGTTGCCCCCCGTTCGGCAAGCAGCTCGAGCACCCGTTGGTTGACGCGGGCGAAGGCATCCCAGCCGAAATAGCCGCGCGCGATGCCGGACTGGTTGGTGACGACGACGACCGGGATGCCGTGCCGGTTCGCGGCTTCTATGGCAGGCGCTATGCCGTCGCGCAGCACCATGGCGGCCGGATCGTCAGGGTATCCGGTATCGACATTGATCGTGCCGTCACGATCGAGGAACAGCGCCGGCAGGCCGGCTGAGAAGGCCCTGCACCCGATCCGCTCGATCCAGAGGCCGGGCTCGACAAGCGGATCGACCGCGCCGCCCTCAGCCATCGCTGAGACGCGCTTCGACCGCCTCGCACAAATGATGATAGAGGCAAAGATGCCCCTGCTGGATGATCGGCGTCGAGGTCGACGGCACGTTGAGCAGGATGTCGGTGAGCGGCGCAAGCTTGCCGCCGGTATCGCCGGTGAGGCTGATCACCGTCATGTCCATCGCCCGCGCCTGCTCGGCGGCGGCCAGAATGCTCGGCGAATTGCCGCTGGTGGAGATGGCGAGCAACACAGCGCCTTCCGATCCATGTGCCTCGACCTGGCGCGAGAAGACCGTGTCGAAGCCGTAGTCGTTGCCCCAGGCGGTCAGCACCGCCGCATTGGCCGGCAGCGCAATCACGTTGTAGGCCTTGCGCTCCTTGAGGAAGCGGCCGACCAGTTCGCCGGCGATGTGGATGGCATCGCTCGCCGAGCCGCCATTGCCGCAGATCAGCAGCGCCTTGCCCTGCGACAGCGCCGTCACGACGGTGCTCACCGCGCGCTCCATCTGACCGGTGAGGTCGCGCTCGACCATCGCCGAGATCGCCGCCGCGGAGCGGACCAGATAGTCGTTCAGTTCGGACATGAAATCCTCAATTCGTGCCGCCGGCGCGCAGCTTGCCGATGGTGTTGGTCGTGCTCTTGCCGGCGACGAGGTCGACCAGCACCACGCGCCCGCCCGCCTTCTGAACCACGTCGGCGCCGACCACGGTCTCGATCGTGTAGTCGGCGCCCTTGACCAGGATGTCGGGCTTGAGCGCCTCGATCAGCTTGAGCGGCGTGTCCTCCTCGAAGACGACGACGGCGTCGACCGAGGCAAGGGCGGCGAGCACACAGGCACGGTCATGCTGGTCATTGACCGGACGTCCCGGCCCTTTAAGCCGGCGCACCGAGGCATCGCTGTTGAGGCCGAGCACCAGCCGGTCGCACTGGCTGCGCGCGGCATGCAGAAGGCTGACATGGCCGGCATGCAGGATATCGAAGCAGCCATTGGTGAAACCCACCGACAGCCCCTCCTCCTTCCACGCCGCAACCATCCTGGCCGCCGCGTTGGCGTCGAGAACGGCGTCCTGGTGGGCCACCGGTCCATGCGAGCGGAACAGCGCGCCGGAGAGTTCCTCGACGCTTAGCCGCGCCGTGCCGCGTTTTCCCACCACGACGCCGCCGGCGGCGTTGGCGATTGTAGCGGCCTGCACGCGATCGGCGCCCGCTGCCAGCGACAGCGCGAAGGTGGCGATGACCGTGTCGCCGGCGCCCGAGACGTCGAACACCTCGCGCGCTTGCGTGGAAATATGACGGGCATCCTCCGCGGTGACCACGCTCATGCCCTTTTCGCTGCGCGTGGCAACGATGAACTCGAACTCATGCGCCGCGATCAGGTCGCGTGCCGCGGCCACGATCTCGTCGTCGCCGAACACTGCGCGCCCAGCCGCCTCGCCGAGCTCCTTGCGGTTCGGCGTGACCGCCGTCGCCCCGGCATAGCGCGCATAGTCGCGGGCCTTCGGGTCGACCAGCACCGGCTTCCCGGCATCGCGGCAGATCGCGATCAGTTCGGCCGCCACGCCGTCGAGCAGGATGCCCTTGCCGTAGTCGGAGAGGATGACGATGTCGGCGCGCGCGAGCGCTGCCTGGAAGTGCTCGACGAGCGCAGCCCGCTCGCTGCGAGCCAGCGGCTTGATCTCCTCCTCGTCGAACCGCAGCACCTGCTGGTTGAGCGCGCTGAAGCGGCTCTTGGACGAGGTCATGCGGCCTTGCCGCTGCGCCATGCCGTCGGTATCGACGCCGAGATCGCCGAGCATGCGCATGAGGTTGTCGCCGGCCTTGTCGGCGCCGATCACGGACACGGGAATGGCGGCGCCGCCCAGCGAGACGATGTTGGATACGACATTGCCGGCCCCGCCCATGGCCAGCATCTCGCCCCGGCCGTGCAGCACCGGGATGGGCGCTTCCGGCGAGATCCGCTCGATGACGCCGCTGACGAAGCGGTCGAGGATGAAGTCGCCGACCACCAGCACGGTGACCTCGCCGAAGCGGGCGATGGTGCGATGCAAGGGTTCCGGGGAAGGCAGATGCTGCTTGATCATCTCGCTGGCGCGCCTGAAAGGCGGTTCTTGATCGGGGTTGCGGCGCCGGAAATCCGACGCCATTCGTTCATCGCGATGCCGATATACCGCAATTGGGGCCAGCGCAACGGCAGGCCTCCAGCGGGTCGCGCCATGGTCGACAGGAGAATCAGGCCTTCTGCAGGGCGACATGGACGCCGAGCCCAACGAGCACTGCCCCGCCCGCGCGCTGCATCAAGCGTTGCGCGCGGCCCGAGCGGCGCAGTCGCGCAATCAGCGCCCCGGCCAAGAAGACGCACGCTATGTCGGCTGAGGAGAACATCAGATTGACGATGGTTCCAAGGATGATGAACTGCAGCCAGACCGGGAACGCCGCCGAGGCATCAATGAATTGCGGCAGGAACGCCATGAAGAAGATCGCCGTCTTGGGATTGAGCACCTCCACGGTGATGCTCTCGAGAAAGGCCCGACGGGCCGACTTCCGCTCTATGCTGGGCAAAGCCGTATCGCCGTCCGCCCGCTTTCGGAACATCGAGACGCCGAGCCAGATCAGGTAGAGCGCTCCAATGAGTTTGACGGCCATGTAAAGCGGCGGCACGGCGTGGAACAATACGGACAGTCCGGTCGCGGCAGCGAAGACATGCACATAGCCGCCGAGATGAATGCCGAGCGCCGCCGTAAGTCCCGACCAACGCCCGCGCGCCATGGTCTGCGCCGCGGCATAGAGCATGGCCGGTCCGGGAATATAGGCGAAGATCGCCGTGGTGACGAAAAAGGCGATAAGCAGTTCGGTCGACGGCATCCTGGTCCCTCACGATACGCCGCGTAGCGAGAGCCGACTGAAGCGGAAGCTTTGCGGCCTCACTGTGGCGAGGAGCCGGTTTGCCCTGATTTGGCCAGAACGCGCGCCATGAACTTTTCATGGTCGATGATCGCGCGCTCGTGGAAACCTTCCCCGATCAGTCCGTTCTCGTCGCTGCACGACACCTTGAAGCGCAGCTTTCGCCCCTCCACGGCGACAAGCTCGACATCGGCGGTGACTGTCATGTCGACGGGCGTGGCGGCGACATGGCTGACGTCGACATGGGTGCCGACGGTTCTCTCGTGGCTGCCAAGGAACGGACGCAGCGCCTCGATGCATGCCCATTCGATAAAGCCGACCATGAATGCGGTGGCGAAGACCGGTGGCATGTCGCTGAAACCTGCAAAGGCCGGTGTCATGGCCGGGACCGTCAGGGACCCGTCGACCCGCAGTGTTTGAAGATGGCGAAGGCCGGGCTTTAGATCGGATGTCATGGCTACCAAGGGCAAAAGACGCATGACCGACGGCGCTTGCCACGGCGCTCAAAGGCACCATGGCTTGCCTCGACAGAAGAAGTACCGTTCGGCGCGCGGCAGAGCTTATCTCGCAAGTCGTTCCGCCGATCCATCCCTACATTCGTCGTAGCCGATGGGTCCGTGACGGCGAGCTTTATCGACACTCCTGCCTACCTCCCCTATAAGGGCCGGAATCGGCAACGGAAACAGAGGCCTTCATGATCATCGTCACGGGCGGCGCCGGCATGATCGGCTCCAACATCGTCGCCGCGCTCAATGCCGAGGGCCATGACGACATCGTCGTCGTCGACGATCTGACCGACGGCCACAAGATCGCCAACCTGGCCGACCTCCACATCGCCGACTATCTCGACAAGGACGATTTCCTCGCCCGTCTCGAAGGCGGCGGGCTCGGCCGCATCGAGGCCGTCTTCCACCAGGGCGCCTGCTCGACCACCACCGAATGGGACGGCAAGTTCATGATGGACGTGAACTATGCCTATTCGAAGCGCCTGCTGCACGCCTGCCTGGCGCTGCGCGTGCCTTTCCTCTATGCCTCCTCGGCCTCGGTCTATGGCGGCGGCAGCGACTTCCGCGAGGAGCCCGAATTCGAGCGGCCGCTCAACGTCTACGCCTATTCGAAGAAGCTGTTCGACGACTATGTGCGCCGCAACGTCTTCGATACCGACCATTCGCAGGTCGCCGGCCTGCGCTACTTCAACGTCTACGGGCCGCGCGAGGCGCATAAGGGCGCCATGGCCTCGGTCGCCTTTCATCTGTTCAACCAGGTCGAGCAAGGCCAGAACCCGAAGCTGTTCGGCGCCTATGGCGGGTTCGGCCCCGGCGAGCAGAGCCGCGACTTCATCCATGTCGGCGACGTCGCCGAGGTCAATCTGTGGCTGTGGAAGCGCGGTTCGAGCGGCATCTTCAACTGCGGCACCGGCCGCGCCCAGCCGTTCCGCGCCGTCGCCGAAACGGTGATCGACACGCTCGGCAAGGGTGAGATCGAGTTCGTCCCCTTCCCCGACCATCTCAAGGGCAGCTACCAGAGTTTTACGCAAGCCGATATGTCCCGCTTGCGTGCAGCCGGCTACAATGGGCAATTCCGCACTGTCGAAACCGGCGTCAGAGACTATGTCCAATGGCTGAAAGCCCAACGATCCTCGTGATCGGCCCACGCTGGGTGGGCGACATGGTCATGGCGCAGTGCCTGTTCGCGGCGCTGAAGGAAAAGCATCCCAACGCCGCGATCGACGTGCTGGCGCCCGGATGGGCGGCGCCCCTGGTCAAGCGCATGCCCGAAATACGCTGCCAGATCGATTTCCCGCTGATGCCCGGAGCGCTCGAATTCCGCAGCCGCAGGCGCTTCGGCCGCCTGCTGCGCGGCCGCTACGACATGGCCTATGTGCTGCCGGGAAGCTGGAAATCGGCGCTGATCCCGTTCTTTGCCCGCATTCCGCGCCGCGTCGGCAATCTGCGGGAAATGCGCTACGGCCTGCTGACCGACATCGTTCCGCTGCCCGACGCGGTGAAGCGGCGCACGGCGCGCGCCTACTTCGGCCTGGCGCGCGGCGGCACGTTCCGCGCGCCGAAGCTTACCGTCGATACGGCAAACCAGGCCGATTTGCTGGCACGGTTCGGGCTCGACGCGAAGCAGTTCGTCGCGCTGATGCCGGGCGCCGAGTTCGGCCCGGCAAAACGCTGGCCGAGCGAACACTATGCCGAGCTTGCCCGCCAAATGATGGCAAAGGGCCTGGGCGTCGCCCTGCTCGGCTCGAAGAACGACGCCGAAGTCACCGGCGAGATCGCGGGGCTCGCGCCGGGCGCCGTCGACCTTGCCGGCTGGACCAAGCTCGAGGACGCCATCGACCTGATCGCCGCGGCGAAGCTTGCCGTCTCGAACGACAGCGGTCTGATGCATGTCGCGGCCGCCGTCGGCACGCCGATCGTCGCCGTCTACGGCTCGACCTCGCCCGAAAACACGCCGCCGCTGACCGATCGCTCGGAGCTGATCTGGCTTCACCTCTCCTGCTCGCCCTGCCACAAGAAGGCCTGCCCGCTCGGCCATCTCAACTGCCTGAAGACGCTCGACGTCGCGCGCGTCGCTGCGGCCGCCGACCGGCTGCTCGAGGTCCCGGCAGCCGCATGAAGGTGCTGATCGTCAAGACATCGTCGATGGGTGATGTCATCCATACGTTTCCGGCGGTCGAGGATGCGCTGCGCAACCGCCCCGACGTGACCTTCGACTGGTGCGTGGAGGAGGCCTTCGCCGGCATCGTCGCGCTGCATCCAGCGATCCGGACCATCCACAAGGTGGCGATCCGGCGCTGGCGCAAGAAGCCGTTCGACGGCGGCACATGGCGCGAGATGGCTGGCCTGCGCCGGGCGCTGCGCGCCGGCCACTACGACTTGGTCATCGACGCCCAGGGACTGCTGAAGTCGGCCATTGTCGCCAGGCAGGCAGGCGCGCCGATTGCCGGCTTCGACCGCGCAAGCGCGCGCGAGCCCTCGGCAACGCTGTTCTACCAGCTCAAATACGCTGTGCGGCGTGACCTGCATGCCATCGAGCGCACAAGGCGGTTGTTCGGCCTGGCGCTAAGCTACCAGCCGGATCTTTCGGTGCTCGGCTCCGGCATCGTGCCGCCGGACGGCGGGCTTGGCATCGAAGGCAAGACCGCTTTCATGCTGCACGGCACCAGCCGCGAGGACAAGAAATGGCCTGTTGAGGACTGGATCGAGACCGCGCGCCGACTGGTGTCCAGACAGTTCACGCCGGTCGTCACATGGTCGAACGACGCGGAAAGGCGGGTCGCCGAAGCAATCGCGGGAGCGGCGCCGAAAACGGTGCTGATTGAGAAATCGCCGCTCGCAGAGATCGCCGCGATCCTTGGCCGGTCGACGCTGGTGATCGGCGCCGACACCGGCCTCAGCCATCTCGCCAGCGCCTTCGGCCTGCCGACCGTCGCCATCTTCCTAGCGACGGAGCCGGGCCTGACCGGCCCGCGCGGGCCGTTCTCGTCGACCTTGCTGGCGCCGGCCGGCGGCAAGGTGACGCCTGCCGAGGTGATGGCCGAGGCGGAGCGGCTGCTGGCGCTTAGAGCAGTTCCGGGAAAAGTGTAACGGTTTTCCGTCCGGAATTGTGAAAAAACAAGGAGATAGGGCGTTTCGCCGTTTCCGTGAAACGGTGAAACGCGCTAGACGTGCAGAAGCCGCTAGATAAACTGCACCTGGACGATCTCGTAGCCGCGGGCGCCGCCCGGAGCGTTGACCTCGATGGCGTCGCCGACTTCCTTGCCGATCAGGGCGCGCGCGATCGGCGAGGAGATCGAGATGCGGCCGGACTTTACGTCCGCTTCCTGGTCGCCGACGATCTGATAGGTCTTCTTTTCCTCGGTGTCCTCGTCGACCAGCACGACGGTGGCGCCGAACTTCACCTTGTCGCCGGAAAGCTTCGAGACGTCGATGACCTCGGCCCGCGCGATCAGGTCCTCGAGTTCGTTGACACGACCCTCGTTGTGGCTCTGCGACTCTTTCGCAGCGTGGTACTCGGCATTTTCGGAAAGGTCGCCATGCGAGCGCGCTTCGGAGATCGCCTCGATGATACGCGGACGCTCTTCCTGCTGGCGCCAGCGCAGTTCTTCCTTCAATGACGCGAACCCCTCGCCTGTCATCGGGACCTTGATCATTTGCCTGACCTTTCTTGCCGCCACCCCCGCTTTTCGGGGATAGCCTTGTCGTTGGGTACAAAAAGAAAACGGTCCGGCAGCCTCGGGCTAACGGAACCGTTTCACCACAATTTCCCCGAATATAGCGATCTTCGCGCGATTTTCACGTCCAAAAATGAAGCTTGGCTAATTCATCACCGCTTTCGCGAGGCCGTCCGGCTGTAGATGCGGCGACCGGGCAGCAAAAAACCGGCTGCGATTGCGCGCAGCCGGTTCGAAAGCTTGGGAGAGGATCAGCTTCTCAGGAAATGATCGATCTGCTCGGACAGCATGCCATACTCGCGCGAGCCTTTGCCGGTCCGCTTCTCGATCTCCATCAGCTGTTGCTGGGCGCCGGCAAGATCGCCGATCTGCAGGTGCGCCTCGCCGAGATATTCGCGCACAAGCGTGTAGTTCGGGTCGATGCGCAGCGCTTCCTCGTAATAGCCGAGGCCGACCGTGACGCGGCCGGAATGGCGGTGCGAATAGCCCAGATAGTTGAGGATGCGCGGATCCTGCTTGTTGGCGGCGAGCGTCAGCACCGAGATCGCCTCGTCATAGCGCCCGGCCATCGCCAGATCGTGGCCGGCCTCGTAGATGCTGTCGTCATCCAGCATGCCGTATTGCGGCTTTACGCATTTGTTTTTCTTCTTATCCCAGACCTCGCCCTTCTTGCACTGGGTAGTGGTTTGACCGCTACCACCACCTTCGCCGGCCGTGAATGCGGGCGCCGCGAACAGCGGCAGGCTAACGGCAACAGCCAAGACCTGTACAAGCAATCGTCTGCGCATCGGTGCCTCCTTGAGCGTGACAATGGCAGAATAACGCCGCCTTGATGCGGTTTCATCCCGAAAAGCCGGTGGCGGCCGAACTATTTTAAAAGTCCAAGCGGTTCAGCTGTTTGCGAACGGACGTGACGCGGGCCGCAAATCAGCTATCATCAGTCGAGCGCACCACGAGGAGAAAGGCCAGTGCAGCAGCGCCTCGAGAAGGAATGGGATCTTTCCATCGACCCGGATACGGTGCGCCTGTTCATTCTGAAGGCCAAGGCGCTGAGCGCCGCCGTCAACGAGGATTACGACGACGGCGCCGAGCACGAGGTCGAATTCGACGGCGACAGGCACGCCAGCCACCACCATGACGGCCTTGTCGAGGAAGCCTCGGAAGACTTGACCGAGGAGGAATTCCGCGAGCTGATCAACGACCTCAACGTCGATGAAGCGGCCGAGCTCGTCGCGCTGGCCTGGGTGGGCCGCGGCGACTACGAGGCTTCCGAATGGATCGAGGCGGTGGCGGCTGCGCGCGAGCGCGCCAACAAGCGCACCGCAAAGTACCTGCTCGGACTGCCGCAGCTCGCCGACTGGCTGGAGGAAGGCCTCGAGGCGATCGGCGCGTAACGGGCCGGTAACGGATTTTGATCGCAACGCCGCCGCCTCCAAGGCAACCTTGCAGTGCCGGGCCCGTTTCCGGCCGATGGCAACGCTGAGCTTTTCCGGATTTTGCAGACTGGCGCTGCCCTTGGCGGCGGCCATCTTGCTGGTCACGCCGGCCGATGCCAGGCATCGCCACAGGCAACCGCTGACACCGCGCATGGAGCAGCCGTTGACGCAGCGGGCCGATCAGCCCCTGAGACCGAGCAGCAAGCGGCGCGTGAGATCGCGGGGCAAGCGGCATATCGCGCCGCAGCTGACGCAACAGCAAACGCAGGACCAGCCGGCCTTGCCCGCCGATGTTCCGGTACCGGAGCCACGGCCCGCGGAAGCGCAAAGGACCGACCCCGCGACGAAGGAAGAGCAAAAGGCTGCCGGTCAAAAGGAGGCTGGCGCATCCGCCCGCTTCGATCAAGAAAAGCCTCGTCAGGAAAGGCAGGGGCGTCCAGAGCCTTCGACCGCGGAGCCGTCAACCGATATGGAAAGCGAACCTGAGGCGCCGGCCCAGGTGCCGATTCCGACATTGAGACCCGACGTGGCGGAACCGGCGGGAAAGCCGCCCGCTGTCGCCCCCACGCCGCCGGAAAAGCCGCCCGAATTGGAGCCGGAACCGCCCGCCACCGCGCCAAAGCCGCCGGAAAAGCCCGCACAGGCGAACCAGGAGAAAGTGCTCCCCGATCCGCGTTCCGCTGAACTGCCCGCCGACAAGATGCCAGCTGAGGAAGTTGCCTGCCGCGACCGGCTGAAGACGCTCGGCGTCGAATTCGAGGAACACACGGCCGAGCATGATGCCGTGATCGGCTGCTCGATCCCCTACCCCATCGTCCTGAAAACGCTTGGGAAATCGATCGGCATCGGTTCCGGAACCGAGCTCAACTGCCGGATGGCCGAGGCTGCAGCGCGTTTTGCCGCCGATGTCGTCCGGCCGGCCGTGAGGGAAGAATTCGGCGCCGATCTCAAATCGATCAACCAGGCATCCGCCTTTGTCTGCCGCCCGCGCCACGGCGGCGGCAAGCTGTCGGAACACGCCTTCGGCAATGCGCTCGACATCGCTTCCTTTACCTTGTCGGACGGCAAGAAGATCGAAGTCGGACCGGCCCCGCCCGAGAAGGATGGAAAGTTCCTGAATATGATCCGCAAGGCGGCCTGCGGGCCGTTCAAGACCGTGCTTGGTCCGGGCAGCGACGCCGACCATGCGCTGCACTTCCATCTCGACCTCGAACCGAGGCGGCATGGCGGGACCTTCTGCCAATAGTGGCCGGACAGATGCCGCAATTCGGCCTCAGGCGTGAATACCGGCGCTGATCTTTCCTTTACTCTTGCCGACTAGACTTGTGCCATCCGGGGACAGGATGCCTTTCGATGGCCCGAATATTTGGCGCCAGCCTCGCTTTGGCGCGACTGAACACTCGTGCGCGCTCCGCAGCCGTCAGACTGACAGCAGGGCTCGCGATCACGGCGGTCTCGGCCTGCACGACCGGCGACGTCTTCTCGCTGCAGCCGGCAGTCGATGTCGGCAGCCAGACCGCCGCCGTGCCCGAGGCGGCGCAATATTCCGGCATGCAGAGGCTCGTCCCGTCCGATCCGTATTTGACCCAGGCCGCCTATCCGCGCATGGATGAGCCAATGTCATCGCCCGAGCAGATGCCGGCCAGCGAGATCGACTGCCGCGACGAACTGAAACGCATGGGCGTCGTTTACCAGGACGTCCAGCCGATCCACGAAGGCCAGTGCGGCATCGACTTCCCGGTGAAGGTCTCGGCCATCGGCAGCGTCGAGATGAAGCCGGCCGCCACCCTGACCTGCAACATGGCCGCCACCTTTGCCGCCTGGACCAGGAACGAGCTCGTGCCGGCCGCCCGCTGGCGCTATTTCTCCGGCGTCAAGGCCATCCACCAGGGGTCGAGCTACTCCTGCCGCAACATCGCCGGCGAAGGCGTCCTGTCGGAACACGGCAAGGGCAACGCGCTCGACGTCATGAGCATCGAGCTCAACAACGGCGACGACATCGACGTGCGCAAGCCGGGCCTGTTCGCCTTCCGCACCCGCGGCTTCCTCAACAATGTGCGCGCCGACGGCTGCCAGTATTTCAACACGGTGCTCGGCCCGGGCTACAATTACGACCACCGCAACCACTTCCACTTCGACGTCAAGAACCGCAGGAACGGCTACCGCGCCTGCCGTTGACCGGCCGCACAGCCTACTGCCCAATCCGCCGAACGCGGCATAGAGTGCCCGCGAACAGGTTCGGGAGCGGTCTCTCGTGAGTGAGCGAAGCCTGAGGCGGCGCGCGGCGATCTGGTTGGCGGCTTTCTGCGCCTTCTACCTGGCATTTGCCTATCTCGCCGCGCCGGAATTCTGGACCTGGCGCGAGCGCGGCTTCCACACGCAGCGCTTCGAGATGGTGACGCACACGCCGCAGGGGATTCCGGGCGACCCGATCAACGTCGGCCTTGTCGGCACCGGGAAGGAAGTGGTCCACGCCTTTGCCGTCGCCGGCTGGGACACGGCCGATGCCGTCACGCTGCGGACCGCGATCGACATCGGCGAAAGTGTACTGTTCTCCCGTCCCTATCCCGACGCGCCGATGAGCCGCCTGCTGTTCGAAGGCCGCGCCCAGGACCTTGCCTTCGAAAAGCCCGTCGGCGACAGCGCCGACCGGCGCCATCACGTCCGCTTCTGGCAGACGAACACAGTCGGCGACGACGGCCGGCCGCTCTGGCTGGGCGCCGCCAGCTTCGATCGCGGCGTCGGACTCAGCCACGACACCGGCGCCATCACCCATCACATCGGCCCGGACATCGACGCCGAGCGCGACTTCCTGATCCGCGACCTCAGTGCTGCCGGCATGCTGGTCTCGACCAGCGAGATACCGGGGATCGGCGCCACGAAAGACGGCAGGAATGGCGGCGGCGATCCCTATTTCACCGACGGCATGGCGGTAATCGTCGTGTTGAGGACGCTACCCTGACCGTGGCTGCAAGACTCAGGTCATGGCGATGACGATCTTGCCGAACGGTCCTTTCTCCAGGTGTGCGAACGCCTGCGGCACCTCGTCGAAGCCATAGACCTTGTCGACGACCGGCTTGATGCCGAGCGCCTCGATCGCCTGGTTCATGCGTTCGAAGGAGCGGCGGTGGCCGATGGAAATGCCTTGCATGGTGATGCGGTTGCGCATGAACGGCACGACCGGGAAGCTGATTTCCGTCGCGCCGAGCAGGCCAATGATCGACATCCGGCCGTCGGCGGCCAGCGCGTTCAACGAGCGCCGCGAATTGTCGCCGCCGACCATCTCGAGAATATGGTTCACGCCGAGCCCGTCCGTCAGGTCGCGGGCTGCCTCGTCCCAGGCCGGCTGCGTTCGATAGTTGATCACCTGCCAGGCACCGAGTTCCCTGGCGCGCGCGAGCTTCTCGTCGCTGCTCGAGGTGACGATCGCGCGTAGGCCGAACGCCGCGGCGAACTGCAACGCAAACAGCGACACGCCGCCCGTGCCCTGGATCAGGATGGTCTGGCCCGGCACCGGCCTCGTCGCCTCGGTCATCGCGAACCAGGCGGTCAATGCCGCGATCGGCAGCGTCGCCGCTTCGGCATCGCTGAGCGATGGCGGCGAAAGCACCGCGGCGTCCTCGCCGAAGACGACATGCCCGGAAAGCATGCCCGGAAGCGAGGAACCCAGCGTGTGCTTGTGCAGCACCGGCGGCGCATCGCCGTCCGGCCAGTCGGCGATCACCTGGCCGAGCACGCGCTGCCCGACCTGGAACCGGCTGACTGCGCGGCCGACGGCCACGATCTCGCCCACGGCGTCCGACGTCGGCACGAAAGGGAAGGAAAGGTCGGGGATCAGCATGCCATCCACGATCAGCTTGTCCTTGTAGTTCAACGAAACCGCCTTGGTCCGCACGAGAAGTCCATGCGGTCCCGGTTCCGGGATCTCGTCTTTGACCTGGTTCAGCCTGGAGAGGCCGAATCCGGTCATCTGCCAGGACCTGTTGCTGCCGGTGCTCATGCGTCGCGCTCCGTGATTGATGGCTGCGCGAGACATTTATGCCAATCGACTATGGAAAATAGTGCCGCGATGCGGGATATTGAGCAACAGATTGAAGAATAGAACTCAACAATAGGAACGTCATGGACGCCGTCGACCTGCAAGGCATCGTCGCATTCGTTCATGCCGTGGAAGCTGGCAGCTTCACCGGCGCCGGTGAACGGCTGCATGTGACGAAATCGGCGATCGGCAAATCGGTTGCGCGGCTGGAGCAGAGGCTCGGCATTCGCCTGCTCAACCGCACCACCCGCAGCCTCAACCCCACCAGCGAAGGCGCGAGCTATTATGAAGCCTGCGTGCGGGCCCTGGCCGAGATCGAGGCCGGACAGGCGCTGCTTGCCTCGCGCCGGCAGATCCCGTCGGGCAGGCTTCGCGTCGACGTGCCGCTTGCCTTCGGCCGCAGATGCGTCGCCCCGGTGCTGTTCGGCATCTCCAGCCGGTTCCCGGAGCTGACGATCGAGATATCCTTCAACGACCGTCGCGTCGACCTCATCGAGGAAGGCATCGACCTTGCCGTCCGCATGGGCGATCTTGACGACAGCCTGTCGCTGGCGGCGCGCCGCATCTACGCCCAGCGTTCCGCAATCTGCGCGGCGCCCGCCTATCTCGAAAAGCACGGCAGGCCGCAGTCCATCGACGACCTCGTCCGTCACAGCGTCATCGGCTATGGGCGGGAGGGCGTCGTTCATCCCTGGACGATGCGCAACGCCAACGGCCACCTGACGACCTTCGTGCCCAAGGCCAGGCTTGTCCTCGGCCACGGCGAGCCGATGCTCGATGCGGCCCTTGCCGGCTGCGGCATAACCTTTCTGCCGACCTGGCTGGCGGCGGAAAGCTTGAGGCGCGGCGAGCTGGAAATGGTCCTGTCCGACTGTCTGGTCGAAAACATCGTCGTACACGCTATCTGGCCGGTGACGCGCGCGCTGACGCCGAAGGTGAGGGTCGTCATCGACGCGCTCGTCGACCATTTCTCGGCACCGCCCTGGGATGCCGCCTGAAACCGCCGTCATGCTTGAAAAAATGTCATGCTCCAAAAACAGCGGCGGACTATTTTCGAATGCGCTGCAGCAATGCTATTGACCGCCCATGCTTTATGTTGAAATCGCCGTCGTGGCCGTCCTCATCCTGGTGAACGGCCTTCTGGCAATGTCGGAGCTCGCCATCGTCTCGTCGCGGCCGGCCCGCCTCAAGGCGATGATCGACCGCAACGTCAGGGGCGCCGGCCGTGCGCTGGCGCTCGGTTCCAACCCCGGCAAGTTCCTGTCGTCGGTGCAGATCGGCATCACCTTGGTCGGCGTGCTGTCCGGCGCCTTTTCCGGCGCCACGCTCGGCGAGCGGTTGGCGCAGTATCTTGCCTCGACCGGCGTCCGCGAGAATATTGCCGACCCCGTTGGGGTTGGCATCGTCGTCGCCATCATCACCTATGCGTCGCTGATTGTCGGCGAGCTCGTGCCGAAGCAGATCGCGCTGAAGGACCCGGAGCGGGTCGCGGTCCGCGCCGCGCCGGCGATGACCATCCTTGCCACCGTTTCGGCGCCCCTGGTCTTCCTGCTCGACATTTCCGGTCGCGCCATTCTGTGGCTGCTTGGCCAGGCCGGCGAGGCGGCAGAGAAGGTCACCGACGAGGAGATCAAGATGCTGGTCGCCGAGGCCGAGCATCACGGTACGATCGAATCCGACGAGCGGCGGATGATCGCCGGCGTCATGCGGCTCGGCGACCGCGCGGTGCGCGCCGTGATGACGCCGCGCACCGAGGTCGACTGGATCAACCTGCAATCAGACGAGGCGACCATCAGGCGGCTGCTGATGGAAACCCAGCATTCGCGGCTGCCCGCCGGCGACGGCAATGTCGACGCCATGGTCGGCGTCGTCCAGACGCGCGACGTGCTGGCGACGATCCTTGGCGGCAAGGTGCTGGAGCCGCGCCAGCACGTGCGCGCGGCACCCATCGTGCACGACCAGGCCGACGCGCTGGACGTGCTGCAGAAGCTGAAGGAATCGGACGTGCCGATGGCGCTCGTCCATGACGAGTACGGCCATTTCGAAGGCATCGTCACGCCGGCCGACATATTGGAGGCGATCACCGGCGTCTTCCGCTCGGATCTCGAGGCCGGCGAGGAGGAGAACGCCGTCAAGCGGGAGGACGGCTCCTGGCTGCTCGCCGGCTACATGCAGGCCGACGAGATGGCCGAAACACTTGGCATCGATCTGCCGGAGAACCGCGACTACGAGACGGTGGCCGGCTATGTGCTGTCGCATCTGCATCACCTTCCCGCCACCGGCGAATGCGTCGACGCCCAGGGCTGGCGCTTCGAGGTGGTCGACCTCGACGGCCGCCGCATCGACAAGCTGATCGCCACCCGCCTGCCGGACGGCCACCGCCCGATGGCGCGGCGGTAGTCGGCAGCATTCGCCGATTGGAGGGAGCTTGTCGGTTGGCGCGCTATGAGGCTTCGCCTTCCTCACCTATGATTGACCGGCCAAAAGCTGGGAAACACGGCGAAAGCGTCTATATCGGCAGCCATGGATGCATCGAGCGACCACCCGCTGAACGACGAGCTTCTCTCGGACATCCAGCGTCTGTCCTTCGACTATTTCCTCAAGGAAGCCAACCCGGCCAACGGCCTGATCGCCGACCGCAACACCGCCGGATCGCCCGCCAGCATAGCCGCCGTCGGCCTCGCTTTGTCGTCCTATCCTGTCGGAGTGGAGCGTGGTTTCATGACCCGCGCCGCCGCGGTCGAGCGGACGCTCGCCACGCTTCGCTTCTTCCGCGACGCGCCGCACGGGCCGGAGCCCGACGCCACCGGCTACAAGGGCTTCTACTATCATTTCCTCGACATGAAGACCGGGCGCCGCGTCTGGAACTGCGAATTGTCCACGGTCGACACCGCTTTTCTGCTGGCGGGCGTCCTGGCCGCCGGCGCTTATTTCGACGCCGACGACGAATCCGAACTGGAAATCCGCCGGCTTGCCGATGCGCTCTACCGCCGCGCCGACTGGCGCTGGGCGCAGAATGGCGGCGCCACCGTCACCCATGGCTGGCGGCCCGAAAAAGGCTTCCTGCGCTACCGCTGGGAAGGCTACGACGAGGCGCTGATCCTCTACATGCTTGGTCTCGGCTCGCCGACTTTCCCGCTCCCGCCCGAGAGCTATGCGGCCTGGCTGTCCACCTACAAGTGGAAGAAGATCTATGGACGCGAACTGGTCTATGCCGGCCCGCTCTTCGTCCACCAGTTCTCGCATATCTGGATCGACTTCCGCGGCATCCGCGATGCTTTCATGCGCAAGCACGGCAGCGACTATTTCGAGAACAGCCGCCAGGCGACCTATCTGCAGCGCGACTACGCCATTCTCAATCCGAAGGGCTTCGTCGGCTATGATGAGAATTGCTGGGGCTTCACCGCGAGCGACGGCCCGGGCCTGAAAAAACTTCAACTGGCGATCGGTGGGCGCCGTTTCTTCGGCTATCTGGCGCGCGGCGCGCCCTTTGGTCCGGACGACGGCACGCTGTCGCCATGGGCGGCGATCACCTCATTGCCCTTTGCACCGGAGATCGTGCTGCCGGCGCTTCGTTACTTCCACGAGATCGACCTGCACGACGGCAATCCCTACGGCTTCACCGCCAGCTTCAACCCGACGATTGCGGCCGCCGACGGCCGGGCCTGTGGCTGGGTGTCGCCGGACCATGTCGGCATCAACCAGGGGCCGATCGCCCTGATGATCGAGAATTACCGGTCGGATTTCCTGTGGCGACTGATGCGCCGCGTGCCTGCCATCACCACGGGACTGCGGCGGGCCGGATTTTCCGGCGGCTGGCTGTAAGAGCGAGTCGTCGCGCGCTGCTGTGCATATCCGGCGTTGGCGCGGTTGCCGTATTCAAGTCAAAGCTCATATTTATACTTCTTATATTCTGGATAACTAATGTTGCCTTTAAGTAACGGCACGAAACAAATCAATAATCGACACTTCAACTTCGCGACAGGAATCAAACGCCAAGTTAACCTCTTGGCGATTTGGTCGGCACGCCGCGCGGGGCGATCCGGCATGGGCGGCAGATTTACGGGCGGACTGACCAATGAAGACGAGCGGCGGCGCGCTTCGGCGCATTCGGGGCAGGATGTTTCTTGCCGGTGTGAGCGGCGCGGCGATCGCATGCCTGCTTCCCAGCGCGGCCTCGGCCGCAACCTATATGGTCAGCAATGAGACAGAGCTGAACAACGCTATCGCTGCGGCGAATGCCTCCCCGGACGCCAGTTCGACGATTGTGATGACCCAAAGCTTCACGACCGTCGGAAATGCCACGCCAATACCGGCCAAGCCCCTGACGATTGACACGCAAGGCTTCACGCTCACCGGACCTGCAGGGACCGGTTTCGCTGCGCTTTCAATCGATAATACCAGCGGTCAACCCCTCACCATCTCCGGCGCGCTGAGGGGTGGGAAAGGCACCGCAGGCACAACCACGGGCGGTCTCGGACTATATGTGAGAAATCTTACCAGTGCGTCCTCGGTTGTTAACAACGGCTCGATCACGGGCGGCGCGGGTGCCGCAGCCGGCGGCAATGGCGGCCTGGGCGGCCGAGTACTGGTAACGACATTCGACAACAACGGAACGATCAGGGGCGGCCAAGGAACTGGTACAGGAACCGGGGGGAGAGGCATCGAGCTCAACCGTGCTTCCATTCTGACCAATGACAACCTGATCGAGGGCGGGGCCGGCGCGACAGGCGGCGCGGGCGTCGCGGCCGTTGGACCGGGCACGCCAAGCACGTTGATCAACCATGGCACCATCCGTGGCGGCTCGGGCACCAGCGGATCCCTCCAGGCGGCGGGTGTGCTGGCGGAAAATGTGAGTTTCGACTCCATCACCAACACCGGCGCGATTGAAGGAGGAACCGGGGGGGCCGGCATCCAGGCCAACCGCGCCACAATCGGCCTCAACATCATCAACAGCGGCACGATCCGCGCCGGCACCGGCCAAGCCAATGCGATCCAGCTGCTTGCGGGCGCAACGACAGGCACCATCACGCTGGAGCTGCAAGCCGGCTCGATGATCGAGGGCAATGTCGTCGGCAACGCAACCGCGACCACGGACACCCTTCGCTTCGGCGGAAGCACCGACAGTACGTTCGACGTCTCTGCCATCGGCCCGACCGGGCAGTATCAAAACTTCGACGTTTTCGAGAAGACCGGGACGAGCACCTGGACTCTGGCTGGCACGGGTACCGCCGTGACCAACTGGACGATTTCACAAGGCACTCTGCAGCTCGGCAATGGCGGCACGACCGGCTCGATCCTCGGCAACGTCATCAACAACGGCACCTTGGCCTTCGACCGCTCCGACACCTACACTTATGTCGGCGTCATCTCGGGCAGCGGCGCGGTGAGCCAGATCGGCACCGGCACCACCGTGCTTAGCGGCGCCAGCAGCTACAGCGGCGGAACCACGATCGAGCGCGGCGTGCTGTCAGTGGCGGCCGATACCAACCTCGGCGACGCCGCTGGCGGCCTGACCTTCAATGGCGGCGTGCTGCAGGTGACCGGACAAAGCTATACCGGGACGGCCCGCGCTATCAATTGGGGCCCGCTGGGCGGCGGCTTCGACATCGCCGATGCAGCCAACGCTTTCACGGTGAGCCAGGCGATCACCGGCGGCGGCGCGCTCACCAAGCTCGGCGCGGGCACACTGATCCTGACCGGCGACAACGACTACGGGAACGGCCTGCCCGTGAGCACAACGATCTCGGCCAGCACTCTGCAGCTCGGCAATGGCGGCACCACCGGTTCGATCACCGGCAACGTGGCCAACAACGGCACGCTCATCTTCGATCGCTCCAACGACATGGCCCTTTCCGGCGCGATCTCGGGAAGCGGCGCGGTGGTGCAGCAAGGCACCGGCAGCACGACGCTCGCCGGCACGAATACCTACAGCGGCGGCACGACGATCTCCGCCGGCACGCTGATCGGCCAGGCGGCGAGCTTCGGCACCGGCAACATCCTCGACAACGCAGCGCTCGTCTTCGACCAACCAGTCGACGCCAACTTTGCCGCGATCATCGACGGCACCGGCACGCTGACCAAGAAGGGCACGGGCAATCTCAACCTCACCGGCATCAATACGCTGAGCGGCGCAACCACGATCGAAGCCGGCAAGCTCTCGGTCAACGGCTCGCTCGCCAATTCCGCCGTCACCATCCTCAACGGCGGCGCTCTCGGCGGCAACGGCATGGTGGGATCGACGACGCTGCAGGCCGGCGGCGTGATCGCGCCCGGCAACTCGATCGGCCAGCTTATCATCCAGGGCAATTTCGTCGGCGCCGGCGGCACGGTCGAGATCGAGGCGATGCTCGACGGCGACGCCTCTTCCACCGACAAGCTCATCATCACCGGCGACACATCGGGCACCGCCAACGTCAAGGTGATCGGCCTTGGCGGCGCCGGCGCGCAGACCGTCGACGGCATCAAGATCATCGATGTCGGCGGTGTCTCGGCCGGCAACTTCGACCTGCAGGGCGACTATGTCTTCGAGGGCGACCAGGCCGTGGTGGCCGGCGCCTATGCCTATAGGCTGTATCAGAACGGCATCAGCACGCCGGCCGACGGCGACTGGTATCTGCGCTCCGCGCTGATCAACCCTGTGGATCCCGGCGGGCCGACCACACCGCTCTATTCGCCGGCCGTGCCGGTCTACGAGGCCTATGCGGGCGTGCTGCAGAGCTTCACCCAGCTCGGCACGCTGCAGCAGCGCATCGGCAATCGTTCCCGGACTGTCGTCGACCAGTCGGCGACAGGCGGCGCCAGCCAGGGCGGCAGCCCGATCTGGGGTCGCGTGGAAGCCTCGCACAGCGCGTTCGAGCCCGGCACGACCACGACCGGAACCGATTACGACGCGGACCTCTGGCGGCTGCAGGCCGGCCTTGACGTGCTGCTTTCGGAAACGGCCTCGGGAACGCTTATCGGCGGCGTCACCGTCCATTACGGCACGGTGAAGTCGGACGTCTCTTCGGCCTTCGGTGTCGGCTCGATCGATACGACCGGCTACGGCTTCGGCGGCACGCTCACCTGGTACGGCAACAACGGCTTCTATGTCGACACCCAGGCCGAGCTCAGCTGGTTCGACAGCGATCTCTCTTCAGCCACGCTCGGCACGAAACTCGCCGACGGCAATAACGGCTTCGGCTATGGTCTCGGCATCGAGGCCGGGCAGAAGGTCGCGCTCCAGGGCAACTGGTCGCTGACGCCGCAGGCGCAGCTCAGCTATGCCTCGGTCGATTTCGACACTTTCACCGACCCCTATGGGGCGCTGGTCTCCAACGACAGCAGCGACAGCCTGATCGGCCGCCTGGGCCTGTCGGCCGACTATGAGAGCGAATGGAAGGACAAGGCGAGCCGCTCGCATGTCTATGGCATCGCCAATCTCTACTACGATTTCCTCGACGGCTCCGACGTCGATGTCTCGGGCACCAGGCTGACCAGCAAGACGCAGCCGCTGTGGGGCGGGCTCGGCTTCGGCGGCTCGCTGAGCTGGGCCGATGACCGCTATTCCGTCCATGGCGAGCTGCTGGCGCGCACCAGCCTGGAGGATTTCGGCGACAGCCACGCTTTTGGCGGCACCGTCGGCTTCAAGGTGAAGTGGTAAGCACGAACGGACCGCTTTCCTGGGAAGGCGTTCGTTCCGGCAGTCGCATATCGCCTCGAGAACCCGCTAGGGCATCAGCACAATCTTGCACCGGCCGAGGCCGCCGGCTGAAGCTTCCGCAAAAAAGGGCGGCGCAAGCGCCGCCCCGAGAGATGATTTTGGGAGGATGATACGCTATGGCGCGCTCAAGCCGCCTTGGCTTCTGCATCGATTGCGTCGGCGGCGCGAGCCGTCTTCAGCACTTTCGCCCACCAGGCGACGTCGTTGACCAGTGCGGCAGCGGCCTGGTTCAGGTGCTCGATGTCCTCAAGCTTCTTCTCGCCCTGACGTACGGCCAGGAAATCGCCCCAGGCGATATGGACGGCCGACTTGACCGGCGCCATCTGCAGCTCGACGGCGGCCAGGCGAAGGTGTTCAACCGCGCGCGAACCGCCGACGCTGCCATAGCCGACGAAACCGGCCGGCTTCTTGTTCCATTCATTGGCTGCGTAATCGATGGCGTTCTTCAGCACGGCGGTCGGAGCGTGATTGTATTCGGCGGCGGTGAAGATGAAGCCGTCGAACTCGGCGACCTTCTTCTGCCAGCGCTGCGCCACTTCGTTCTGCGACGGCGCCCAGGCGGAGGAGGCAACCTCGTCGAAGAAGGGCAGCGGGAAATCGCGCAGATCGACGATCTCGACGTCGATGTCGGCATGTGTCTTGGCAATCTTGGCGATCCACTGCGTCGGCACGTCGGCGAAGCGGGCGGCGCGCGTCGAACCGACGACAATGGCGATTTTGGGCTTGGACATTGGGCTCTCCTTGCGGGGGAATTTCCGGTATCGTTTGGATACCGGCGCTATATGTGATACTGACAAATTGGCGCGCAAGGAGGCACATTTTTGTTACTGAGGCACCCGCTCAACACCGAGGATTGCCGCGCCGTGTCGGAGATCCTGCAAAGGGTCGGCGACAAATGGACGGTTCTGGTGGTCGGCAAGCTGGGCAACGGGGCGATGCGTTTCAACGAATTGCGCACCGCCGTTGGCGGCATTTCGCAGAAGATGCTGACCACGACCTTGCGCGGTCTCGAGCGCGATGGCTTCGTCACGCGCAAGGTGTTTCCGACCATCCCGCCGCGCGTCGACTACGAGTTGACCGAGCTCGGCCACGAGTTGCTGGTACCGGTCGGCGCGCTCGGCGAATGGGCGCGCAAGAACACCAGCCGAGTCCAGGCAGCGCGCGCGAAATTCGACAGTAAAAAGCCCTGAAATCCTTGCGGCTCAAGCGATTGCGGGTTGTCGCGGAAAGCCAGCCCGCCCGCGTCATGCCTGTATGCAGCATTCAATCTTGATGGCGTCCGCCGATGTCCGGCTGCCGTGTCGCGCCCACTGGCGCGCCGCCGCCGTTCGGCCGATGATCGTCTTCCGCCCGGCAGTCCATCAGGCGCTTCGGCTCGCGTTGCCGCAGCACACGGTGGTGCAGGGACCGAGCCCCGCTGCCCGGTCGCCAAGGGGCATCTGGCCACACGTACAGGCAACGCGCGGAAGATCTTTTTTGACCTCGGCATAGGCAGTTATGCCGAGCAGGCAGGTGAGCGCGATGAGGGCTGCCACCAGCCAGCCGTTCAGCATGTGTTGACGCATTGTCTTTCCTCCAACGCCTGCAAAGTGAGGGGTGAAGGCAACCACTGGATGTCGCGAAGCGCCTGACCCGCGCGGGCGTTGTTACAAAACCGGAAGCCCGGGAGAATCGACTTGCGTCAGCCTTCGGCCGGGACCGGCTTCGGCTTGCCCTCGCCGTCGAGCGCCACCATGACGAAATCGGCATGGGTGACCTTCTCCATCAGGTCGGAAAGATAGCGCTGCGCCCAGGCCTCGACCTTGAGCGTCATCGAGGTGCGCCCCACGCGCTCGACATGGGTGTAGATGCAGAGCGTGTCGCCGATCTTCATCGGCTTGGCGAAGGACATCTCCCTGACCGCCGCAGTCACCACGCGGCCCTTGGCGCGCTCGGCCGCGCGAATGCCGCAGGCAAGGTCCATCTGCGCCATCACCCAGCCGCCGAAGATGTCGCCGGCGGCATTGGCGTCGGACGGCATGGCGAGCGTCCTCAATGTCAGGTCGCCGATCGGCCGTCCGTCCGCGTAATGCACCATGTTAAGGTCCTTCAACCGCTGCTCTCCCTGAAGCCGTACCAACGCGGTTGCCATGTCGCAAGCTTTGCTGAAAGCGAAATTGCGCGCCACGGCACCGGTCGCTTTTTTCACAAGCCATGCCGGAAGCCACGGCGACGCGGTGAGCCGGCAATGTCTAGGCTAGGCACCGGATTTCGGAGCCCGCACGCACGCTATGCAGACTTATGACTTCATCGTCGTCGGCTCCGGCTCGGCCGGCTCGGTTCTCGCCGAACGGCTCTCGGCCTCGGGCCGCTTCTCGGTGCTGGTGCTGGAAGCCGGCGGAACCGACCGCCGCTTCTACGTTCAGATGCCGCTCGGTTACGGCAAGACCTTCTTCGATCCGGCCGTCAACTGGAACTACAAGGCCGAGCCCGATCCTGGCCTCGGCAACAATGCCGACCACTGGCCGCGCGGCAAGCTGCTCGGCGGCTCGAGCTCGATCAACGCCATGGTCTTCATCCGCGGCGCGCGCGAGGATTTCGATGCCTGGGCCGCCGCCGGCAATCCCGGGTGGAGCTATGACGAACTGCTGCCCGCCTTCAAGGCGCTGGAGGACAACGAGGCCGGCGCCGACCAATGGCGCGGCGTCGGCGGCCCCCTGCACATCACCGATTGCTCGAACGCCGTTCATCCGCTGACCAAGCGCTACTTGGCGGCGGCCCAGCAGGCCGGCCTGCCGTTCAATCCGGACTTCAACGGCGCCACCCAGGAGGGCGTCGGCATCTACCAGATCACCACCCGCAACGGCCGCCGCATGTCGGCCGCCCGCGCCTTCCTGCGCCCGGCGACGAAACGCGGCAACGTCCGCGTCGAGATGAACGCTCTGGCGACCAAAATCCTGTTCGAGGGCAAGCGCGCCGTCGGCGTCGAATATGAGCAGAACGGCGAAAGCAATATCGTCCGCGCGGGCCGCGAGGTGATCCTGTCCGGCGGCTCGATAAACTCGCCGCAATTGCTGCAGCTCTCCGGCGTCGGGCCCTCAGTCCTGCTCGGCGATCTCGGCATTCCGGTCGTGCACGCCAACGACAATGTCGGCGCGAACCTGCAGGACCATGTCGGCATCAACTACACCTTCAAGGGCAACCTGCCGACGCTGAACCAGATCCTGCGCCCCTGGTGGGGCAAGCTCCTTGTCGGCATGCAATACATCCTCTTGCGCTCCGGCCCGCTGTCGCTGTCGATGAACAATGCCGGCGGCTTCTTCCGTACCGATCCATCCATGGCGCGGCCGAACATGCAGCTCTATTTCCAGGCCTTCTCGACCGTCATTCCGAAGGGCGGCGAGCGCCCGATCCTGACGCCCGATCCATGGCCGGGCTTTTCGATCGGCCTTTCCAACTGCCGGCCGTCGAGCCGCGGCGAGATCATGATCCGCTCGAGCAATCCGCGCGACTATCCGAAGATCACTGCCAACGCCTATTCCACCAACGCAGATGTCGACGAGATGCTGGCGGCGGTGAAGTTCGTCAGGAAAATCGCCGCGATGCCGGCCATGGCCGAGATCATCGAGGAAGAGGTTTTGCCCGGCCCTTCCATCACTTCGGACGCCGATCTGATTCAAGATTTCAGGAAGCGCTCGGGCACCGTCTATCACCCGGTCTCGACCTGTCGCATGGGGCCGGACACCGCGCGCGCCGTCGTCGACCCACGGCTTCGGGTCCATGGGATTGAAGGCCTGCGCGTCATCGACGCGTCGATCTTTCCCGATAACGTCACGGGCAACACCAACGCCGCTTCGATCCTCACCGGATGGAAAGGCGCCGAGCTGGTTCTGGAGGATCAGAAATGAAAGTCACCGACGTCAAGACCTGGGTTGTCGGCAACCCGCCGCCCGGCATCGGCGGCAAGTATTTCATCTTCGTCAAGCTCACCACCGACGGCGGCGTGGTCGGCTACGGCGAGGCCTACAACGCCACCTTCTCGGCGCATGTCACCGCCAGGATGATCGAGGACATGGCCGGGCGCTACCTGATCGGCCGCGACCCGCACGACGTCGAGAACCTCTTCCGCCGCGTCTATTCCTCCGGCTTCACGCAGCGCCCCGACGTTTCCGGCATGGGCTGCTTCTCGGCGCTCGAAATGGCCTGCTGGGACATCATCGGCAAGGAGGCCGACAAGCCTGTCTACAAGCTGCTCGGCGGCCAGGTGCATGAGACGCTGCGCTCCTACACCTATCTCTACCCGCATGCCGGCAGCGTCCATTCCGAGGATGCACGCGGCAAGAATGTCTACAACGATCCCGACATGGCCGCGGCCTGCGCGCTCGAATATGTCGAGCAGGGTTTCAATGCCGTGAAGCTCGATCCGGCCGGCCCCTACACCGCCTATGACGGCCACCAGCCGCGCCTCATCGACATCGACCTCTCGGCGCGCATGGTCAAGGCGATCCGCGAGGCCGTCGGCACCAGGGCCGACATCCTGTTCGGCACGCACGGCCAGTTCACCGCCTCGGGCGCGCTGCGCCTCGCCCGTGCCATCGAGCCCTACGACCCGCTGTGGTTCGAGGAACCGGTGCCGCCGGACATGCCCGAGGTGATGGCTGAGGTCGCCCGCGGAACCTCCATTCCGGTCGCCACCGGCGAGCGGCTGACGACGAAGTTTGAATTCGCCCGCGTCATAGAGAACCGCGCCGCGACCATCCTGCAGCCGGACCTCGGCCGCTCTGGCGGCATCCTGGAGACCAAGAAGATCGCCGCCATGGCGGAGGCCTACCACATCCAGGTTGCGCCGCATTGCTATTGCGGCCCGATCGTCGGCGCCGCCAACATCCAGCTTGCGGTGACGCTGCCCAACTTCCTCATCCTGGAATCGCTGAAGCAGTGGGACGGTTTTCACGCCACCCTGCTCAAGAAGAAGATCGAGTGGCAGGACGGCAACGTCATCCCGTCGAAGGAGCCCGGCCTCGGCGTCGAGCTCGACGAGGAGGTTTGCGACGCGCACCCCTATAGCGGCAAGGACCTGCACCTGCAGATGATGCAGACGCCGCTGATGCCGTGAACGCGCGCCTCGCCTACGCCTTCATCGGCCTTGGCCATCTCGGCGGCAACCTTGCCGCCAGCCTGCTGCGCAACGGCTTTGCCGTCACGGTCTTCGATCGCGACCCGGCGGCGGTCGAGCGGCTTGTCGCGCTCGGTGCCACGGCGGCAACAAGTCCTGCGCAGGCGGCCGCGCGCGCCGGCAATGTCGTCACCTGCCTGCCCTCGCCGAAGGTGAGCGAAACCGTGCTCGCCGGTTCCGGCGGATTGCTCGAAGGCCTGCCCGCCGGCGGCAGCTGGATCGAGATGTCGACCAACGGCCGTGACGAGATCGTGCGGCTGGCAGCTCTTGCTGCGGCGAAAGGCATCGAGACGCTGGAATGTCCGGTCACCGGCGGCGTGCATCTGGCAGCAATAGGAAAAATCACCGCGCTGGTCGGCGGCGACGCAGCGCTCTACGAACGGCACCGGCCGGCGATCGAGGCGATGTGCGCAAGATCGTTCCTGATGGGTCCGCTCGGTTCGGCGGCCGTGATCAAGGTCATCACCAACATGCTGGCCTTCATCCATCTCGTCGCCGCCGGCGAGGCGCTGATGCTGGCCAAGCAGGGCGGGCTCGACCTCGCCCAGGCATACCATGCGATCGTCGCCTCCTCCGGCAACAGCTTTGTCCACGAGACCGAAAGCCAGCTCATCCTGAACGGCTCCTACGACATCGGCTTCACCATGGATCTGGCGCTGAAGGATCTCGGTTTCGCGCTTGCCATGGCCAGGGATTTCCGCGTGCCACTTCAACTGGCACCACTCGTCAATAAGATTTTCGAGGTTGGCAGACAGGAGTATGGCGGTGGCGCCTGGTCGACCCAGATCGTCAAGCTTCTGGAGGATGCGGTCGGCACGGAGCTTCGCGCGCCAGGCTTTTCGGCCAGGCTGGAGGCAGAACTTTAGCCAACTGTTTCAGATGGTTAGCTCCGCCCGCGGAATCAGACGTTGAATCCGTTGATTCAACATCTCAACGTCAGTGCGCCCGGTAGGATTTCGAAGGTTGCGGGGATCCGGCCTGGAGATTCTCCATCGATATCGACCAGCGCCCCGTTCTTCTCCGCATCGCCCAGCGGCTCGACCAGCACCTTGCGGCCGCGCACGATGGTGATCGCCGGATGATTGCGGTGACGCCCGCCGTAGAGCAGCCGGATGTCCCGGATCAGCCCGAGCTTGCCGGCTGCGCGCAGGATGACGATGTCGAACTGGCCGTCGGACAGATCGGCGTCCGGCGCGATCATCATGCCGCCTCCGAAGAACTTTCCGTTGGCGACCGCCACCAGCGCCACGCGCGCCTCGACCGGCTCGCCGTCGTCTATGGTGATCCTGACGTCCTGGAAGCGGTAGCGGAGGAACTCGAGCACCGTGCGCCAGAAGAACAGCGCCTTGGCTGAGACCCTGCCCTTGCGCTTGTCCGCATTGACCGCGCGATCGGTGGCGCCGGAGAGGCCGAGGCTGGCGATGTTGATGAAGTGGCGACTGGCCAGCGCGCCGTGGTCATCGATATAGCAGATGCGCCCGGCATCGACTTTCCGCGCGCTTGCGCCGGCGATGCGCGCCAGCGCTTCCTCTATTCCGTCCGGCAGGCCCAGGCCTCGCGCGAAGTCGATGCCGGTGCCGCAGGGCAGAAGCCCGAGCTCGCTCGCCCGGCCGGTCTCGTGCTCTGCCTGCAGCAGCCCGTCCGACACTTCGCTGGCCGTACCGTCGCCGCCGGCGGCAATCACCAGGTCGCAGCCATTGGCGGCGAGATCGATCGCCAACCGCTCGGCGTCGCCGCTGGTCTGGGTCTCCCGCATGTCGAAATCGCCGAAATGCTTCTTGAGCGACGCGGCGATCTCGGGCCAATGCCGCTTGAGCTTGCCTCCTCCCGCAATCGGATTGAGAACCACCCCGACCTTCAATCTGACCTCCCCCGAGGCACATGGCCTGAAAGCGCAGGGCGACGTTGGCTGATGCAGCCGCCCGCATCCTTTGCCGGCATTGAAACGCGGGCCGGTTGGCGGGGCAAGGCTCCATCGTCCAAAGGCCGTGGAAATATGGGGCGGGCTGTCTAAGGGTTTTGGCCGCAAAATTCCGGGCCTTGTCGCATCGGTCCCCGATAATCCCGCTATCCACAGGTCCGGGTCTATTCCGCAAACCCCTTACCCGGCGTACGTTGAACCCATCTCAGGCGGCTACCGAACGCCCCAGCCGAAAGGCAGAAGCGCAAGGCGGATTTCCTGAGGCCCGCACGGCCCGGAACGAAAGCAGGTTCGCCTGTTGGAGGGACGGATGTCGGCGGGACCGCGGAAAGCGTGCGAACGCCGACGGCGGACCGATGCTGGCCATGAAGGCGGTGAAACCTTCGATGGCACGCTGGGCGAAGCCCGCAAGGGTGGAGAGCGGCGTGGTCTGGAACGGGCGTTGCCTTCGGGTGGCGACTGGCAGGACCGTCAAAATCAAGGCCGGCCTGGCGCGACGACTTTACGGAAGTTGCTGCCGTAACCGGGTCCTGATCTGACAGGGAGGCGCTGGGAGAAATCCCAGCGCCGACTGTCTTTTTGGGGCCGTCCACCGGCTTTGCCGCGCGGCCTGCACCTTCGCCAGCGCGTGAAACTGATGCTTTCCCGCCACAGTCGAAGCCTGGGCAACCTTCCGTAACGCGCCGTCATGCACAATTCACAATCGCGGCCAAATCCCGCCTTGTTCCCCGGCGATTGATCGGCCCGGGAACGAATTCGGAGGGACAGGACCGTGATCAAGACCGCCCTTGTCGCCATGACCATCGTCGGCTGCGACTGCGACGCCAAGCTCTGCGAGTATATCGGCGAGACGCCGGCCAAATGGGCGACGATCGCCGACTGCGAAGCGGCGATGAAGAGCCAGATCCTGCACCAGCGCAATTTCAATTATCCGCTGGTGTCCGGCATCTGCCGCACCAAGGGCTCGGCGCCGACCTCGGAGCTCGCCGCGAAAGCATCCGGGCCCGAGCTGAAGCCGGCGAACCGCGTCGTCGAAACCATCGCCCCCTTGCCGCCCGAGCTCAGCCATCGCCCGAGCGCCCCGGTCGCCGCGACGGTGACGGCCAGCGAGACCGAAGCCGCGCGGCCGGTCGCCTTCGAGGCCGCGGTCGATGGCGGCAGCGCCGTGCTCTATCGCACCAAGGCCGGTTACGCTGTGGTCAAGACCGATCTCGGCCGCGCCGCCACCGCGACGGTGGACCTGGCGAAGCGGTCGGCAGACTGGCTGGCAGGCCTGGTGCCGAGCGGCCTGTGAAACAGTCCAAGGCGTGTTTAGATTCAGGGTCCGGCATTTGCAGGCCGGCATGACCTGAATCTCAACACGCCTCACAGCTTGACCTTCAAGGTCTCCCAGAACTTGTCGATCATCGGCTGCTCGGTTGCGGTGTCCTGATCGCCGATGCGCGTGATGAACAGCAGCCCCTGATCGGCGAGGCCGAAGCCGACGATCTCGAAATCAGCGCTGTCGGTTCTTGTCTTCACAGTGGCTTTGATGCCGGTAAGTCGCGTGCCGTCGGCGAGCTTGCGGGTCGTCGGCTCCTGCGTCAGCCTTCCTCCAGCCTGAACCGATTCCTTCGTCATCTCCTGCAGCATCAGCTGGTTGAGCGACACCGGATTCATCTTGCCGTATTCCTGCACCACGACGATCGTGCCGAGGGCCGACGCCGCCAGGTACTGGGTGATGCTGTCGCCGAGATCGGTCTTGGTGACGGAGATGCTGCTCGGGTGGACAAAGGAAAAAGTGCCGCCTGAAAAGGTGGCGAAGTCGTTGCGGTCGAGCCTCACCTTGGCCGTCTTGCCGCCGGGCAAGGTCACGTTCGCGTCCTCGCCGGGATCGATGTCGACCGCCACGCCGTCGATCGTCAGCTTGAACGCCTTCAGATCTTCGGCGCGGGCCGACGCCGCGCCAAGCATCATCATCGCGAGCGTCGCGGCGGCAAGCCTCATTCGCATATCCTGTCCTCTCCACGCGGTTTCGCCGAACGCCTTGATGGCACGGCAGAAGGTCAAGGAAAACAATTCCGGCCAGAGTCACGGCAAGCAACCATCGCATCGCTCGCGCTTAGGTTGATAATTCCGACCCGATGCGGGAAGATGACAAGCATCGTTCGAGCCGTTGGGGGACGCCTTTCCATGACATTGGCCGTTCGCGCCATGCTGTGCCTGGCTCTCGTCTTGTGCTCGGGGACGGCCAGGGCGCAGGCCACGAATCCAAATGACGACCGCGTCACCATCTTTGCCACCGGCGATCCGGAAATGGCCGCGGCGACGGAGCAGGCGCTTGCCAGCCTGGACGAGTTCCTGAAGTTGGCCGATGCTCCCCCGCCTGGCGCCTCCCGCTTCAAACTGAAGGTCAAGGTGAAGGATGGCAACGTCACCGAACATTTCTGGGTCGTACCCTTCCGCCGCACCGAAACCGGATTTGTCGGGATTCTGTCGAACCAGCCGGCCGAGGTGCACAATGTCGTGCTCGGCCAGAACATAGAATTCACCAGGGATGATATTTCCGACTGGGGATACACCAGGGACGGACATCAGGTCGGCAGCTTCACCGTCTGCGTGATGTTCAAGAAGATGTCGAAGGAAGAGGCCGATTATCTTCGCACCAAGTTCGGCTTCGACTGCTGACGCCGAAGCGACGTTATTCGGCCGCTTCGTCCTTCGCCCCGATCTTGCGCACCAGCGCGGCCGTCGCCAGCATCGCGCCGAGATCGGCGATCATCGGCGCGACATGCGTGTTGTAGTCGATCGGCACGGAGATATCCGGCAGCTCGAAGAAATTCTTCGACCGCGGCATCAGCAGGAAGCCGTCGCTGCCGGTCAGCGCCACCCGGGCCTGGTCATAGGGCCACGTCTCGCCGAGCCAGATCAGCGCCTGCGCCAGTCGCCCGGTGACCAGCGGCCGGGCTGCCTCGACATTGTCGGTGCGGAACTCATAGGTGGCGTCGAGTTCGGCGACACCGGATGACAGCTCCTGAATCTTGCCGGCGAACATGCCGCGGAAGAAATGCACCACCTTGCCGGCCTTGCGCGCCGCAACCAGCGTGCCCGGGAACGGCTCGATGGTTTCGAAGGCGACGATGACGCCCTTGAAGGCGGTGGTCTCGCTCCTGCCGGAGCCTTCCCAGAGCCGCGCCTCGTAAAGCTCGAAGGGAAAATCCTCGTAGCGCCCGGAAATGATATCGTCGAAACTCTGCCGGCTGAAAGCGCCGACGGTTTCGCGCGGCATCCTGTCGAAGGAGTTCGGCCGCACGCCGTGCTGGTAGCGCACATCGCGCACAAAGCCGAAGATGATCGGCAGGAGCGCGTCGCGGAAGGACTGCTGCAGCCGGGTCGCCGGCCTGAGCGCCTGGAAATAGAGCAGCACCGCGACGATGAAGCCGCCAAGGTAGAGAAAGACATGCGGCGTCGATAACCACTGCTCGTTGGGGTCGGCGGCGCTGTTGAACAGCCAGGCGACGAGGCCGACAAAGACGATAACCAGGCCGACAAACAGCGGCACGCGCCAGCGGACCTGTTTCTGCGCCGAAGCCCGCCTCGCCTCGTAGGCCTCGATATTGTGCCTGATGCCGGCGATATCGGCTTCGCTCGGCATGAAATCCGCTGCTTCCATGGCCACCCCCGGACACCGGCAGATGCCGCATATGATAGCGGCTTTTGCACAGAAGTCGCCAGCGCTCGCGATGATCGGCAGTCAGCCCTCTTGGTCCGGAAAAATCGCGTCCAGGCGAGTCGCAACCCGCTGTCCGATCGCTCCACCCAGTGACTGCACCGGCACCAGACGCTCGTGGCCGCCTCTGGCGAGGCGTGTGAAGAAATGCAGCCGGTAGCCGGCAATCGTGCCGCGAGTGGCGGGGTCGGCGCTGACGTCGACGACGAGGATCGAGCCGATGCGCCCGGGCCATGGCTGCCTGGCAAAGGCTGTGCCGAGGAAATCGCCCAAGCCATAAGCGACGAGCGTGTCGCCGATCTGCTCGACCGGCTGCACGACATGGGCATGGTGGCCTGCGATCAGCCCGACGCCCTGGCTCGCCAGCCGTCTCGCGAGCGCCCGCGTCGCCGGTCGCGGAAAGTGCCGGAACTCCCAATCCCAATGCGGCACGGCGCACAAGAGATCGATGCCTGCGCCGCGCGACCATTCAGCCGGATCGCTCCCCATGGAAACCCGTGCCCGGAATTCGGCTTCACCAGCGTTGCGCCAAAGCGTGAAGGCGGCGAAGCCGATCGTCAGCGGCCCGGTAGCGTGCCGCTGGACCGGCCCGCCGGCCGCGGTGCCGATGGTGCGAATGCCGAGCCGCTTCAGCGCCGCGGCCGTCTCCTCGAAGCCGGCAACGCCTTGGTCGAGCACATGATTGTTGGCAAGCGACAGCACCAGCTTGTCGCGGGCAACCCCGACGGCCGCCAGCGCGTCCGCCAGGAAGCGTTCGGTCATCGCATGATGCGAGCCGAGCCGCGTGCCCACGACCGCGCTCGGCCGTTCGACGATCGGGCTTTCGCAATTGCCGACCACCAGATCGGCGGAAGCGAGCAGCGCCGCGATCGCCGGATCGCACTCGGGCGCCGTGCGATTGGCGACCGCCGAAATGTCGCCGATGAAGGCAAGTCGCACCGTCCGCGCCGGCGGCGGCTCCATGAGCGTCGCCGCCGTCGCCGCAAAGCCACTCCTGTCGCCGCCGAACGACGGCTTCAGGAAACGCGGCAGCCACGACAGTTTGTAGGAAAGCGGATAGTTCGACACGCGACGCCCAATCGTTTGCCCTGTGTGTAGACCGTTCCTCGGATCGGTTGAAGCCGGTCGCACGGCGGCTGCCGGTTGATCGCCAGCCGCAACTCCACCGCGGCCAGGCGGGCGCCGTCGACTAAACAGGTGTATGGTCGCCGCACTGTGAGTGGAGGATGACGATGACGCGCATAGCCGGCCTGATGGTTGCCGCCTTGTTTCTTTGCCTGCCGATTTCGTCGGTCGCCGCGGAAATGCCGGCAGCCGCAAAAGCCCTGTTCGAGGCCAAATCTGTTTCGGAGCGGAACACCGCCTTGTCCGCGCTCGAGGCGGCAGCACCAGGCGATCCGGGATCGGCCTATGCGGCCGGCGCCGGCGAATTCTTCACTGCCCTGGAAATCCTCGCCGGCGGTCTCCACCGCCACGGTTTCGAGAGCCCGCAATCCTTCATGCTGCCATTGATGCGGCTTCCCGTGCCGGGCAATCCCAATCCCGAGCCACTCACCTATGAAGAATTCCGCGCTATCCTGGTCGCCTTCCGCGACCGGCTGCAGAAATCCGCCGCCACGCTCGGCTCCGTGCCGGGCGATGCCGATATCGGCATGGTGGTCGACCTCACCCATGCCGGCATTGATCTCAACGAGGACGGCAACATCGCGCCGGACGAAAGCATCGCCGCGATCATGGCCTCACTCTCACGCGGCAGCGTCGACACGAGCGATGCCGCGCCGCAGCTGACTTTCCGCTTCGACCGCGCTGACGGCTATTGGCTGCAGGGCTATGCCGAGTTCCTGATGGCCCAGGCCGACTTCTGGCTGGCGCATGATTTCAGGACCATGTTCGACGGCTCCTTCCACATGCTGTTCCCACGCGCCAAACTGCCTTTGCAGGATACGCTGGTGCCGCCGGACGGCGGCATGAGCGGCAGCATCTTCGCCTCGGAATGGCGCTTCGCCGACTTCATCTCGCTGGTGCATCTCGTCAACTGGCCGGTGGTGGAGCCGGAGCGCCGGCAAGCCGCGCGCCGCCATCTGCTGGAGATGATCCGGCTGTCGCGCGAGGATTGGAAAGCGATCCGCGCCGAGACCGACAACGACCGCGAATGGCTGCCCGGCCCGCAGCAGGAGGGCCAGAACCAGCTCACCGGCCTCGCGGTCGGCGAGGAACAGGTCACGGCCTGGCTTGCCACGCTCGATATGGCCGAGGACCTGCTCGAAGGCCGCGTGCTGCTGCCGCATTTCCGCATCGCCGGCAAGGGCATCAACATGAAGCGTTTCTTCGACGAGCCGAAGCCCTTCGACCTGGTGCTGTCGATCACCGGCCCGGCGATCGCGCCCTATCTCGAAACCGGCAAGATCCTGACCAGCGAGGACTTCGACCAGATCCAGCGCGAGTTCGGCGGCGCCGGATTCTTGACCTTCGCGCTGTGGTTCAATTGACGATCGCTTTGCGGCCCGACACCGCTCCTGACAGCCCTCTGTCAGCAGCATCGGCGTCGGGCGCTTGCCTCGTCACTCCGCTCTTTCCATTTCGGCCGAGTCCTCCCATATTCGGGCCATGGCCAAACGCACCGACAAGAAAACGCCCTCGCCGGCGCAAGAGGGCGCGCCGAAACGGCGCAGCCCGCTGACCGAATTCCTCGACGCCGCCGAGCCGCTGAAGCCTGGCGGCTTTGCAGAGGCGCCACAGAGCGAGTTCTCCGGCGCGCCGCTGACCGGCTCGATCTCCGATTGGGCCGGCCAGATCGAGCGCGAGGCCGAAAACCAGCCGAAGGCAAAGACGCCGAAGAAGATACCCGAACGCTCCTCCGCGCCCGGGCGCACGGCGCGCGGCACCTCGATGGGCGGCGCGGCGTCGGCGAAGGAGCGCGCTGCAGCCGGCCTCAACCCGGTGGCCGGCCTCGACATCAGCCTCGAGGACGCCGAGTCGGTTTCCTCGAGCGGCGTCACCGCCACGGTCGCGGCGCTGTCGGCGCTGATCGAATCCGGCAATCCGCTACACAAGGACGGCCAGCTCTGGACGCCGCACCGCCCGGCGCGGCCGGAAAAGTCGGAAGGCGGCATCGCCATCAAGATGGTGTCGGATTTCGAGCCGGCCGGCGACCAGCCGACCGCGATCAAGGACCTCGTCGAAGGCGTCAACCAGAGCGACCGCACCCAGGTGCTGCTCGGCGTCACCGGCTCCGGCAAGACCTTCACCATGGCCAAGGTGATCGAAGAGACACAGCGCCCTGCCCTGATCCTGGCGCCGAACAAGACGCTGGCCGCGCAGCTCTATGCCGAGTTCAAGAAATTCTTCCCGGAAAACGCGGTCGAGTATTTCGTCTCCTATTACGACTACTACCAACCGGAAGCCTACGTCCCGCGCACCGACACCTATATCGAGAAGGAATCCTCGATCAACGAGCAGATCGACCGCATGCGCCACTCGGCGACGCGTTCGCTGCTGGAGCGCGACGACGTCATCATCGTCGCCTCGGTGTCCTGCATCTACGGTATCGGCTCGGTCGAGACCTACACGGCGATGACCTTCCAGATGCAGGTCGGCGACCGCCTCGACCAGCGCGCCCTGCTCGCCGATCTCGTCGCCCAGCAGTACAAGCGCCAGGACGTCAACTTCGTGCGCGGCTCGTTCCGCGTGCGCGGCGACACGATCGAGATCTTTCCCGCCCACCTTGAGGACCGCGCCTGGCGTATCTCGATGTTCGGCGACGAGATCGAGGCGATCACCGAGTTCGACCCGCTGACGGGCCAGAAGACCGGCGAGTTGAAGAGCGTCAAGATCTACGCCAATTCGCACTATGTGACGCCGCGCCCGACCTTGAATCAGGCCATCAAGTCGATCAAGGAAGAACTCAAGCACCGCCTGCAAGAGCTTGAAAAGGCTGGCCGTCTTCTGGAAGCGCAGCGTCTCGAGCAGCGCACTCGCTTCGATCTGGAGATGCTGGAGGCGACCGGCTCTTGCGCCGGCATCGAGAACTATTCGCGCTACCTCACCGGCCGCCAGCCGGGCGAGCCGCCGCCGACGCTGTTCGAATATGTGCCGGACAACGCGCTGATCTTCATCGACGAAAGCCACGTCACCGTGCCGCAGATCGGCGGCATGTATCGCGGCGACTTCCGGCGCAAGGCGACGCTGGCCGAATATGGTTTCCGTCTTCCCTCCTGCATGGACAACCGGCCGCTGCGTTTCGAGGAATGGGACGCCATGCGGCCGCTCTCGGTGGCGGTCTCGGCGACGCCCGGAGGCTGGGAACTGGAGCAGTCCGGCGGCGTCTTCGCCGAGCAGGTCATCCGCCCGACCGGCCTGATCGACCCGCCGGTCGAGGTGCGCCCGGCCAAGAGCCAGGTCGACGATGTCGTCGGCGAGATCCGCGAGACGACCAGGCTCGGCTATCGCACGTTGGTCACGGTGTTGACCAAGCGCATGGCCGAGGACCTCACCGAATATCTGCATGAAAACGGCATCCGCGTCCGCTACATGCACTCCGACATCGACACGCTTGAGCGCATCGAGATCCTGCGCGACCTGCGCCTCGGCGCCTTCGACGTGCTGGTCGGCATCAACCTTCTGCGCGAGGGCCTAGACATCCCCGAATGCGGCTTCGTCGCCATCCTCGACGCCGACAAGGAAGGGTTCCTCCGTTCGGAAACCTCGCTGATCCAGACCATCGGCCGCGCCGCCCGCAACGTCGACGGCAAGGTCATCCTCTATGCCGACCAGGTCACCGGCTCGATGGAGCGGGCGATGGCCGAGACCAATCGCCGCCGCGAGAAGCAGATGGAGTGGAACGCCGCCAACGGCATCACGCCGGAATCGGTCAAGTCGCGCATCGCCGACATCCTCGACTCGGTCTACGAGAAGGATCACGTGCGCGCCGATATCTCGCAATTCACCAACGATGCCGGCGCCATGATCGGCAACAACCTGAAAACCCATCTCGAGGCGCTCGACAAGCAGATGCGCGATGCCGCCGCCAATCTCGATTTCGAGAAGGCGGCCCGCATCCGCGACGAGATCAAGCGGCTGCGCGAGATGGAGCTTGCCATCTCCGACGACCCGCTGGCACGCGAGGTCGAAAGCCAGAGCCCGGCCTCGGGCCGCGAAAAGGGCAAGCACAACAAGGGCGTGGCGAAACATCGTACCGCGGAGGAACAGGAACGTTTCCGCAGGCTCGACGAGGCGCGTGCCGCCGAAGAGGCTGCCAAGGCTGCCCGGCCCAACCTCTTCCGGAAGCCGCACCTCGACGAGATGGGCGCCGATGGCGCCGTGCCGGTGAAGAAGCCGCTGTTCGCCAAGCCGTCGATCGACGACATGGGCCCCGGCACCGACATGCCGACACCGGCCGGCGCGGTGTCGCGCTCGCTGTTCAAGAAGCAGTCGGCGCAGGAAGCGCATGGCTCGGATTTCGGCATCCCCGGCGAGGCCACCAAGCCGCTGTTCCGCAAGAACTCGCTCGACGAGATGACGGTGCGTCGGACGGAAAAGCCCGTCGAAGGAAAAGTGCCGGCCAAGCCCCAGCCAATCTCCCCCCAAGTGGGGGAGATGCCCGGCAGGGCAGAGGGGGGCGCGAAGGAACGCGACGACAAACCCATTGTCCGCCAACGCTCAGGCATCGGCTCCTACGAAGACCCGGCCGACGAGCGCCGTCAAAAGCGCCGGCCGGGGAAGACAGGACGGCCGGGGCGGTAGAGAGCTTCCCTTCTCCCCCTTGTGGGAGAAGGTGGATCGGCGCGCAGCGCCGAGACGGATGAGGGGTGTTCCAGCGGAGTGAGACGTTGGTGTCATCTGGAACACCCCTCATCCGACCTCGCTTCGCGAGGCCACCTTCTCCCACAAGGGGAGAAGGGAAATGCAGTCCACTTGCCCTCGCCCTCGCCTTTGGTGTAATCGCTTCGCGTACTCGAACGTCTGGAAAGGAGGGCTGCGTGTCTATCGATCACCACCGTCAGCGCGGCCCTGTCTGTGCCCTGCGAGCTTGCTTGCAGGGCTGATCAGGACTATCCGGATTCTTCCCGTTTCGTTTTTTGGTCTGCCCTTCGTGGTGCGGCTGAGCTTGGCCTGATGGCCGACCGGCGCACCGTCAAAGTGCATTGAGCCGGTTCCCGGCAAGACCAGAGAATTCGAACATGGCCCTGATCAGCCTCAAATCCCTCGGCGTCACCTTGAGTGCGCCGCTCTTCTCCAACCTCGACCTTACCATCGGCGCCGGCGATCGACTGGGCATCGTCGCGGCCAACGGCCGCGGCAAGTCCACACTGCTCAAATGCCTGGCCGGTGAGCTGGACGCCACCACCGGCGACATCACCCGGTCGCGCGGCCTGCGCGTCGGCCATGTCGAGCAGTCGGTCCCCGATGCGCTGCTCGACCGCGGCTTCCATCAGGTGGTCGCCGATGCCTTGCCGCTCGAGCAGCGCGACAGCGAGCTCTGGCGCGTCGACGTGGTCCTCGACTCGCTCGACGTGCCCGAGGACATGCGCGACCGGCCGATGCGGGCCTTGAGCGGCGGCTGGCAGCGGCTGGCGCTGATCGCCCGCGTCTGGGTCACCGATCCTGATGTGCTCCTACTCGACGAGCCGACCAATCATCTGGACCTCGCCAAGATCGGCCAGTTGGAGAGCTGGCTCAACGCGCTGCCGCGCGAGGTGCCGGTGATCGTCGCCAGCCATGACCGCGCCTTCCTCGACGCCACCACCAACCGCACCTTGTTCCTGCGCCCGGAGGAATCGCCGGTCTTCGCCCTGCCCTATTCGCGCGCCAGGCAGGCGCTCGATGAAATCGACGCTTCGACGGCGCGCAAGTTCGAACGCGACATGAAGGTGGCGCAGCAGTTGCGCAAGCAGGCCGCCAAGCTCAACAACTTCGGCATCAATTCCGGCAGCGATCTGCTCACGGTGAAGACCAAGCAGCTCAAGGAACGAGCCGAGAGGCTGGAAGACGCGGCGGTGCAGGCGCATCGCGAACGCTCGGCCGGCGCGATCCGACTGGCGAACCGCGGCACCCACGCCAAGGTGCTGATCACGCTGGACGATGCGGCCGTGGAAACGCCCGACGGCGCGCTGCTGTTCAGGACCGGCAAGCGCCATATCTGCCAGGACGACCGCATCGTGCTGCTCGGCCGCAACGGCGTCGGCAAGACCCGCTTCATCGCGATGATCCGTACCGCCATCGCCGAGCCCGGGACGGCGCCGAACGTCAAGGTGACGCCATCGACCGTGCTCGGCTACAGCGACCAGGCGCTGTCGGGCATCGGCGGCGACGACACGCCGCTGACGATGGTCTCGCGCCGCTTCGAGGTCGGCGAGCAGCGCGCCCGTTCGCTTCTCGCCGGCGCCGGCGTCGCGATCGAAATGCAGGACAAAAGGATCGCCGCGTTGTCGGGCGGGCAGAGATCGAGGCTGATGATGCTGGTGCTCAGGCTCACCAACCCCAACTTCTATCTCCTCGACGAGCCGACCAACCACCTCGACATCGACGGCCAGGAAGCGCTGGAAGAGGAGCTGCTGAAGCATCAGGCGAGCTGCCTTCTCGCCTCGCACGACCGCTCCTTCATCCGCGCGGTCGGCAACCGCTTCTGGCTGATCGACAAGCGTCGGCTGACCGAAGTCGACAGTCCGGAAGAGTTCTTCCATCTGGTCGCCGACATGCCCAGCTGAGGCGACAATACATTTGCCGGGCCGACATTGCGCAATACCGCCGGCCCCACGAAAAGTATTGGCGGCACGGCGATACTTTTCCACGGACCGAAAAAGGCGCATGCTGGGCAGCTCAGCCATGGGAGGAAAGGGCCATGCGTGCAGTGGATCTCGTCAGCAATTTCTATGATGCCTATGCGAACCGCGACATCAGGGGCGCGCTTGCCAACTGCGCCGACGATGTGGAGTTCATATGGGTCGCCGACCCGAAGCATTCGCATTACGCCGGCGCCGCGCGCGGCAAGGACGAATTCCTGGCGCGGCTTATGGCATTGAACAGCGAATTCGAATACCGGAGCTATAAGCCGCTCGAAATCATCGACGGTGGAGACAAGGTCGCGGCACAGGTCGAGATTCATCTGACGCGCCGCTCCACCGGAGAAGAGGTCGTGTTCCGCACCGCCAATTTCTGGACGATACGCGACGGCCAAATCGTCGAAGCGGTGGAGTATTACGACACAGCGCTGGCAGCATCGGTACTGAAAAAAAATTAAGCGATCTGTCGGATTACGAATTCCCGCCCCGTCCTTGGGATGCCGACACAATGATGCCGGCATCAACCAGGGAGAGTTCGTCATGTCGATCCTGTCATCCATCGGCCGCATCGCCACCCAATATGCCGCCGCGCGCGCCCGCTACCGCAGCGAACGCATCCTGCTTTCACTGCCGGCCGACCTGCGCAAGGACATCGGCTTTCCGGAAATTCTCGATACGCCGAACAGCCGCCGCACGGCCACCTTCTCGAGCAAGGTCATTTGAGGGTGGCCGATCGACCGATGCGACGGTCACCCGCTTCGGCGGTTGCTCGGCTGCCTAAAAAATTTGCGATCCGTGTAGGATTGCGGTCGTCTCGTCCGTCTTTTGATCGCAACGCCAAAATCATCCGGTGAAGAGGAGACGTGAAATGACCGACCAGACCCCACCCCGCGCCAAAGTGCTTGGCGGATTGACCCCCTATCTGCAGGTCGACGGCGCCATCAAGGCTGCCGAGTTCTACAAGAAGGCGTTCGGGGCCGATGAAGTCTTTGCCTATCCGCCGGACGACAAGGGCCGCACCATGCATATCCATCTCTACGTCAACGGCTCGACGCTGATGCTGGGCGACGCCTATCCCGAGCACGGCCATCCGCACCAGGCGGCGCAGGGCTACGTGCTGCAGCTCCATCTCGGCAGCGACGACATCGATGGCTGGTGGCAGCGCGCGGTGGATGCCGGCTGCGAAGTCGTCACGCCGCTGCAGGTCATGTTCTGGGGCGACCGCTGGGGCCAGGTGAAGGATCCCTTGGGCGTCGCCTGGGCGATGAACGCGCCGGTGAAGGGCTGAAGCCTGCCTCTCCCCCTGTGGGAGAGGTCGGATTGCCCCGAATTGCCCTTCGCGATTCGGCTGGCAATCCGGGTGAGGGGTAACTTGGCGCCAAGCTGGAGCACCCCTCATCCGACCGAGCTTCGCTCGGCCACCTTCTCCCACAGGGGAGAAGGGAGAGCCGAGCCCAACCAAGGAGATCACCATGTCCTATGTCGATGGCTTCGTGCTCGCAGTGCCGAAGGCAAATCTCGATGCGTACAAGAAGATGGCTACCAATGCCGGCGCTATCTGGAAGGAGTACGGCGCGCTCGCCTATGTCGAATGCATCGGCGACGATGTGCCCTATGGCGAGTTGACCTCGTTCCCGCGCGCCGTGCAGGCGAAGGACGACGAGATCGTCATCTTCGCCTGGGTCGTCTACGAATCCAGGCAGAGCCGCGACGCGGTCATGGCGAAAGTGATGGCCGACGAGCGTCTCAAGATGGACTGGCCGACAATGCCGTTCGACGGCAAGCGCATGATCTTCGGCGGCTTCCAGACGTTCATCGAGCTTTGAGGTGCAGCGCAAAGGTTGGCACATTGCGACCCTTTGCGATTGGCCGAAACGCTCGTCAGGTCGTCATCCACGGGCGAAGCAAGGAGCGAAGCGACGCGGCGCAGACCCGAGGATCCATTCCGTTACCTATGAACGTTGCAGCGATGCAGAACGACCTCTGTTCTGCGCCGCCTTTGCTCTTCGCGCGAGGTCACGGAATGGATCCTCGGGTCTGCGCGTCCGCTTCGCTCCCGCTCCGCCCGTGGATGACGAAGCTGGGAGGGCTGTCGTCAACCAGCAGGCGGTGTACTAGCCCAGCTTGTCGAGCAGCGGCTTCAGCCTGTCGCCATACCGCTTCCACAGGTCGACCGAGCCCTGATACATCGGCTGGCGCACCTGCGCGGCGGAGGCCGTGCGCACCGGCCGATCGGTCTCGTGGAAGGACAGCACCTTATCGTCCCAAGGCAGGCCGAGATGCGCCGTCAGCGCCCGCGTCTGCCCTTCCTGGTCGGCGACGAAATCCTCATAGCGGACATCGTGGACGACGCCGGGCAGCACCTTATGCCAATGCGCCATGATGTCGGCGTAGAGGTTATGGAAATCGGCGAGCTCGCCGAGATCGTAGCCATAGCGGTGGCTGTCGCCGCGGAAATGCACCTTGAAGATCGACAGGCAGGTGGCTGCCGCGTCGCGCGCGCAATGCACGATCTTGGCCTTCGGCAGCATCATGTGCAGGAAGCCGACCAGCAGGAAGTTGCCCGGCATCTTGTCGGTGACATGGCGGGAGCCCGGATAGCGGGCGTGCAGCATGTCGAGGTAGGCCTGCCCCGCCTCGGCGAAGGCTTTGTCCGGCATGTCGGCGATCCCCCAGGGGAAGCCGCCCGGCATGCTCATCGGAAACTGCTTGCCGACCGCTGTCTTCAGGATGCTGAGCTCGCCGGCGCCGAAGACCTGGGGATGGCTGGCGATGATCTGCTCGACCAGGGTCGTGCCGGAACGCGGCATGCCCACGACGAAGATCGGCGTGTCGTCGGAAATGTCGCTCGGCCTGTGCTTCTCGAAGAAAGCCTTGTCGAAGACCGCCTTCATCGCCTCGAACTCGTCGCGCGTCCGCACCGGGTCGTAGTCGATCCCCTTGCGGCGGATCGTGTTGCCCTCGGCGAAATAGTCGAAGGCGCGGCCATAGTCCTTCAGGTCGTCATTGGCCTTGCCGAGGCCGAAGGAAAGCTGCATGCGCGCAAGGCTGTCCTGCGGCGCCTTGGCGTGCTCGGCCTCCATGCTCGCAAGCTCTGGGTCGCGCTCGGTCTGGCGCTTGACCTGGGTCAGCAGAAGCCAGGCCTTCGCCATGGCGGGAGCGATCGCCACCGCCTGGCGGGCAAGATCGGCGGCTTCGGTGAGCTTGCCCTTCTCCATCATGGCGACGCCGAGCCCATAGAGCAGCTCCGCATCCTTGGGCCGGATCGACAGCGACTCGCGGAAGAGCGCAATCGCCTCGTCCAGTCGCCCGGCCTCCTGCAGCGTTTCGGCCAGGCCGATGCGGGCGCGGACATGGAACGGATTGCGGCCGATGGTGCCGCGATAGATCTCCTCGGCGGCCTCGAACTGGCCGAGCTGCTTCAGCGACGAGCCGAGATTGTCGCGAGCGGCAAGCTGCTCCGGGCGGATATCCACCGCGCCGCGGAAGAAATCGACGGCTGCGGCGACGCGACCCAGGTCGCGCATGACCGTGCCCATATTGTTGAGGAAATCTGCGTTCCTGGGCTGCAGCGTCACCGACTGCTCGATGAAGTCGAGCCCCTCGTCGCTGCGGCCAGTTTGGTGCAGCAGAAGCCCGAGGAAATGCAGCGCGGCGGCATGGTTCGGCTGCTGCCCCAGCACCTGCCGGTAAAGCGACTCCGCTTCCTGGCGGCGCCCTGCCTGGTGCAGTTGCAGCGCCCGCTGCACATAGGGATCGAGCGGACTTGCCGATCCTGGCTTGCCGCCCGCGTTCGCCGCTCTTCTCTGATCTCTGTTAATGGGAAACCTGCCGTGCTTGTTGGTCCGCCGGACCTAAGCCAAGCGAGCGGGAGATTCAAGGGTGCGCTTGGCGCACCGACGGATTGCCCGCAAAGCGGAACATAAACCCGGCCTCCCTAGCACGGCCCGTCGCCGATGATGCGATAGTCCGCCGCGCGGGCCTCGCAGGCATTGGGGAAGGTGCGAACCTCGCCGTGGCGCCTGGCGCAGACCGGCGCATATTCGCGGGTGCAGAAGGTCTGCTCGCCGCCGCCACCGTCCCGGCAAGGACCGTCGCGCACGATGCGATACCCTGCCCTCTCCGCCTGGCAGGCATTGGCGAAGGTCTGGCGGTCGCCGCCGCGCCGGGCGCAGACCGGTTCGTACTGCATGGTGCAGAGCTGCGGATGCGGTCTCGGCGGGCGTGGGCGCGGTCCATCGTCGACCACGACCGTGCAGGCCGCCAACAAGGCGGACAGGAGCAGGGCGACAAGGCCCTGCCGCGAGACGATTGCCGCAAGAAATCGCATAAGGCCCGCTCCGATCCTCGCTCAGGCGCGACCGCGCCAACTTGCGCAATCCTCGCCATTCTGGGTTCGAACGCAACCCCGGCTTGTGCATTATCCGAGCCGAAAGTCCGTTGCGGACTGGCTCCGGCGCTGGCCTATGCCTGGTTCTTTTCTGGCCGATGACCGGTCATGGCGCCGGGTCTATCGATGCCTTGCGTTGGACGCGCCGAGGGCCGCCCGCGGCCCTATCTTGCAACTATCACGTTTCCGTGTAATAAATTTGCCGTTCGGGCATTTGCGACCCGGAGAGCGGCACGTTTTGGACGACCTTTCCCCGATAGTGTGAATCTCTGACGGCCCCGTTTTTCGGCGGGGGCTTTGACCATGCGCGGATGCATGACTGCCGAAGCAACCATCTGGACTGGCCCAAGGCGCAAGGCCGCGGGCGAGCCCACGAGACTGATACGGGTGAAGGAGTTTCCCCATGGCCCAGACCGGCACCGTAAAGTTCTTTAACGCCACCAAAGGCTTCGGCTTCATCACGCCTGACGGCGGCGCCAAGGACGTGTTCGTCCACATCTCCGCGATCGAGGCCTCGGGCCTGCGCACGCTCGTCGACGGCCAGAAGGTCACCTTCGACGTCGAGCCGGACCGCATGGGCAAGGGCCCGAAGGCGGTCAACCTGCGCGCTGCCTGAGCAGGCGAAGCTGCCTGTTCTCAGCTGATGAATAGCGTGGCAGGTCCATGAATTGGCTTCGCAAGAAGCTTGAGTTTCGAGGGCGCGACGGTTCCGTCGCGCCCTCTTTTTGTCCGGCAAATAGTGCGATTGGCAGGCGAAAACTTTCTCTTGCCGATAGCGCTAAAATAAAGGACAAATTTCCTCTCGGGCAGTTTGCCGGCCCGAGACTGACATGATGGGATCAAAGGAGTTTCCCATGCCGCAGACCGGCACCGTCAAATTCTTCAACCATGCCAAGGGCTTCGGCTTCATCACGCCCGACGATGGCGCGAAGGATGTCTTCGTCCATATTTCGGCCGTGCAGGCGTCGGGCCTTCCCGGTCTTGAGGATGGGCAGAAAGTGACATTCGACACCGAGCCGGACAAGCGCGGCAAGGGTCCGAAGGCCGTCAATCTGTCTATCGGCTAAAGCCGGCTCAAGACAGATCCGACGGAGGCTGCGGGACGCCCCCCGCAGAGCTCGCAATGTTGTTCGAGCCGCGAAATCGTTTGCCCAATTCCGTTCAGCCTCCGTTCAGCCACGGTCTTCTATTAACCTTTGCTAAAGCCGACCCGCATCCCCTGAAAAATACGCGGGCCGGCGCGAAGGAGACCGAAATGAACCGAATTCTCAAGACCGCCATCCTGACCGCCGGCATTGCCGCGACCACTTTGGCCACCTTCTCGGCGGCCAATGCTGACGACTGGCGCTGGCATCGTCATCACCACAATGGCGACGCCATTGCTGCCGGCGTTGTCGGGCTTGCGGCAGGCGCCCTGATCGGCAGCGCGCTCAGCAACCCCGGGCCGAGATACTACGATCCGGCCTATGATGACGGCTATTATGTCGACCGGCCCGTCCGCCGCTATTACGTGCAGCCGCGCGTCGTCTATGCCGACCGCTATGCCGAGCCGTGGACCCGTGACTGGTACGAGTACTGCTCGGACCGCTATCGCACCTTCAACTCGCGCACCGGCACCTTCACCGGCAATGACGGCGAGCAGCACTTCTGCGTCGCCAACTAACCGGAGCAATTCCAGGAAAAGTGTGAATCGGTTTGCCGTTCGGAATTGCGTCTAGACTAACCCTTGGGTTCCCTGTCCCAGGCAAAAGCGCCGCCTCTCAGCGGCGCTTTTCTTTTGCCTGTGAAGCTCAGACCAGGAAAGGATTGGTGCGGCGCTCCTCGCCCAACCGGCCGCCTGGACCGTGGCCGCAGATGAAGCCGATATCGTCGCCGAGCGGCAGGAGCTTGTCCTTGATCGAGGCGATCAGCGCGGCGTGGTCGCCGCCCGGCAGATCGGTGCGACCGATCGAGCCGCGAAACAGCACGTCGCCGACATGGGCGAATTTGGCCGCGCGGTTGTAGTAGACAACATGGCCCGGCGCGTGCCCCGGACAATGCAGCACCTCGAACACATGCTCGCCGAACGAGACCGTCTCGCCCTCACTGAGGAAACGGTCCGGAACGCAATTGCGCACCGGGTCGGTAAGGCCGAAACGCCTGGCCTGGTTCTCGAGGTTGGCAAGCAGCGGCCGATCGGCCTCATGCGGGCCGATGATGTCGATGCCGAGCGCGTCCTTCAGTTCCATCGCGCCGCCGGCGTGATCGATATGGCCGTGGGTGATCCAGATCGCCTGCGCGGTGATCCCGTTGTCCTTCAGTACTGCCAGTATCTTGTCGACATCGCCGCCGGGATCGACGACGACGCCGTTCCTGTCGTCCATGTCGAACAGGATGGTGCAGTTCTGCTGGAAGGGCGTGACCGGCACGATGCCGGCATTGAGCTGACCCATGGCTGTCCCTTTCGAAGTGTCGCCATGATGTAGAGAACACGGCGGACTGCGTCCACCGTCCAGCCGGAGCGAATGATCCTCGAAAAGAAATGGGCGGCCGTAGCCGCCAGAAAATGATTGAAAAAGAATGGGCGGCCGCAGCCGCCGGAAAATGATTGAAAAAGAATGGGCGGCCGCAGCCGCCGGAAAATGATTGAAAAAGAATGGGCGGCCGCAGCCGCCCATGGCGCAGGCCCGAAAGGTATCCGGCCTATTTCTTCATCGCGTTCATGACCGCGCCGATGATGCCGGTCAGGATCGCACCACCGCCAACGCCGCCGGCGAGGTTCGGCAGGTTGAACGCGCTGCCGGCCGCCGCCGCGGCCGCTGCCGGATCGACCGTGCCGCCGCCGAGCAGGCTGCCGAGAATGGCCGCTCCGCCAACGCCGCCGATCGCGCCTGCAAGGATTTTGGTCAGCTGGCCCATCGCTGCCTGCTTCAGCGCCACCCCAACTGCCTGACCACCGATTACACCCGCAATCACTTGTACAACGATAGCGACGAGCGTGTTCGTATCCATGTACTTAGTCCCTCCATAGCCGCCAGCCTCGTCGGGCCGACGCCATCATGAGACGCTGAATGGTTCCAAAGTCAAATGCACAGGCGCTTAAATAAAAGGGGCGGCCCGAAAACCGCCCCTATTGCACAAAAAAGCTGTGACTATCGCTATTCTGCGGCGATGGCATGCTTTGGTTGCACTGCAGCAGAATAGTCGTTCATCAACGTCTTGGCGATCTCGCCGACCTCGAATCGGTACGGTCCGATCTCCGAAACAGGAGTGACTTCCGCGGCCGTGCCGGTGAGGAAGCACTGCTCGAAGCCTTCGAGTTCCTCCGGCATGATGGCGCGCTCGATCACCTCCAAACCGCGGTCCTTGGCCAGGCCGATCACGGTGCGGCGGGTGATGCCGTCGAGGAAGCAGTCGGGCGTCGGCGTATGGATCTTGCCGTCCTTGACGAAGAAGATGTTGGCGCCGGTGGCCTCCGCTACCTGGCCGCGCCAGTCGAGCATCATGGCATCGGCATAGCCCTTGGCCTCGGCCGCATGCTTGGAGAGCGTGCAGATCATGTAGAGGCCGGCGGCCTTGGACTTCGACGGCGCGGTGCGCGGGTCGGGCCGGCGCCATTCGGCGATGTCGAGACGGATGCCCTTCAGCTTCTGCGCCGGGTCGAAATAGCTCGGCCACTGCCAGATGGCGATGGCGCAGTTGATGCGGTTGTTCTGCGCCGAGACGCCCATCTGCTCGCTGCCGCGCCAGGCGATCGGGCGCACATAGGCGTCCTGGAAACCCTGCTTCTTCAGAAGCGTGCGGCAGGCCTCGTCGATCTCGGCGACCGCATAGGGAATCTTGAAGCCGAGCATGCGCGCCGATTCATGCAGGCGCTCATTGTGCTCGGTCAGCTTGAAGATCTGGCCGCCATAGGCGCGCTCGCCCTCGAAGACGGCGCTGGCATAGTGCAGGCCGTGGGTCAGCACATGGATCTTGGCGTCGGCCCAATTGACGAACTCGCCGTTCATCCAGATGAAGCCGTCCAGTTGGTCGAAAGGAACGGATGCCATGGAAACCTCCCGCGGGCGGACGCCCGCAAATCGTTGTGTCATATGGCGTTTCGCGTCAGCCGCGCCACAGGGTCCGAAACGCCGCCGGTACCTGGAAACCTAGGCGGATATTCAATCCTTGGCAAACTCAGGAAGTTCCGGAAAAACGGCCTCCGCTTGCCTTTTCGTTCGCAATCCGCCGAAAAGCTTGTCAAAAATTATCATTGCCGGGAAATTACGTCAACAGTACTGACATAATTCCCGCTTGGCAGGGAGAAATGATGACGGATCGAAGCCCCGCAACCGGAAAACCGATCAGGACGGCGATCTCCGACGAGGACGGCATCGACTTTGCCATCATCGAGCTGTTTTTCTTCGCCTATCGCGACTTCACCTCCGATCCAGACCAGATCCTTGCCGATTACGGCTTCGGCCGCGCCCATCATCGCGTGCTGCATTTCGTCAACCGCAGGCCAGGACTCACGGTTGCCGAGTTGCTTGATGTGCTGAAGATCACCAAGCAGAGCCTGGCGCGGGTGTTGAAGCAGCTGATCGACACGGACCATATTGTCCAGGTGCAAGGTCCGCGCGACCGTCGGCAGCGCGAGCTCTATCCGACCGCCAAGGGCCGCGCGCTGGCATTGGCGCTGGCGCGGCCACAGTCGCGCCGCATCCGTGCTGCATTGGAAGATTCCGGGACCACCGAACGCGCCTCGATCGAAAGATTCCTGGAGGCGATGGTCAATCCGGAACTAAGGGCGCAGATCAACATTGTGCCTGCGCAAACATCGGGGAAGAAAAATGGAGACCACTGAGAAGGTTGATCATCCGGCAGCGCCCGGCGATGATGCGCCGCATCTGCTGGTGGTCGATGACGACACCCGCATCCGCAATCTGCTCAAGCAATATTTGTCCGAGAACGGTTTTCGGGTCACCGTCGCCGGCAATTCCGGCGAGGCCCGGCGCAAGCTGGCGGGGCTCGACTTCGACCTGCTTGTGCTCGACGTCATGATGCCTGGCGAAACCGGCGTCGACCTCACCAAGGCGCTGCGGGCCGAGAAGAACGTGCCGATCCTGATGCTGACGGCGCTGTCGGAGACCGACAGCCGCATCACCGGGCTCGAGGCCGGCGCCGACGACTATCTGCCGAAGCCTTTCGATCCGCGCGAGCTCATCCTGCGCATCAACAACATCCTGCGCCGCGGCGGCCCTGCGGCGACGCCGAAGGTCGAGCAGCTCGTCTTCGGCCCCTACACGTTCCAGATCGCCAAGCGCGAGCTGAAGCGCGGCGGCGAGGCGCTGAAGCTGACCGACCGCGAGCAGGAGATCCTGGCGATCTTCGCGGCGCGTGCCGGCGAAACCATACCGCGGCACGAACTTGTCGGCGACGAATCGGATGTCGGCGAGCGCACCATCGATGTCCAGATCAACCGGCTGCGCCGCAAGATCGAGCGCGATCCGTCCAATCCGGTTTGGCTGCAGACCGTACGCGGTATTGGGTATCGGCTCAGCGTCGAATAAAATGCTCCTCGCCGGCCGTTTGCTCAACGGCCGTCGACGAGCGGAAGGGCGAATGGCGACCACGCAACTGGAACAGCCCAAAGGAGGCGGTCTCGGCGATCTCGCATTGCGGACGCTAAGAGCGATGCCGCGCGCCTGGAACCGGTTCTGGCGCCTGGTCGCGCTCTACATGCCGAAGCGGCTTTATGCCCGCTCCCTCATCATCGTCATCGCGCCGATGATCCTTCTGCAGTCGGTTGTCGCCTTCGTCTTCATGGAGCGCCACTGGCAGACGGTCACCCAGCGCCTGTCGCAGGCGACGATCGCCGACATCGCTGCCATCATCGACATGATGGAGACCTATCCGCACGACGCCGACTACGCCAACATCATCCGCATCGCCCAGGACCGCATGCAGCTGAAAGTGGATCTGCTGCCGCCCGATCCGCTGCCGCCGCCCGGGCCTAAGCCATTCTTCTCGATCCTCGACACGGCGCTGTCGTCGGAGATCACCAGGCAGATCAACCGCCCCTTCTGGATCGACACGGTCGGCAACTCCAACGTCGTCGAGGTCCGCGTCCAGCTCGAAGGCAAGGTGCTGCGCGTCTTCGTGCGCCGCAGCCAGGCCTATGCCTCGAACACCCACATCTTCCTGATCTGGATGGTCGGCACCTCGCTGGTGCTCTTGATGATCGCCATCCCCTTCCTGCGCAACCAGATCAGGCCGATCCTCACCCTTGCCGAAGCCGCCGAAAGCTTCGGCAAGGGGCGACCGATGCCCCGCGATTTCCGGCCGCGCGGCGCGGAGGAAGTCCGCCGCGCCGGCTTCGCCTTCATCCAGATGCGCGAGCGCATCGAGCGCCAGATCGAGCAGCGCACCGCCATGCTGACCGGCGTCAGCCACGACCTCAGGACCATTCTGACCCGCTTCAAGCTGCAGCTGGCGCTGGCCGGCGGCAAATCGGAAACCAAAGCCGCCCTCAACCAGGACATCGACGACATGCAATCGATGCTGGAAGGCTATCTTTCCTTTGCCCGCGGCGAGGCGGCGGAAGACACCGGCCGCTTCGATCTCGACGCCTATTTCCAGAAGCTTGGCGAGGAGGCGCAGCTGCGCAAATGCAAGCTGTCGACGACACTGACCGGCGATCCGACCGTGCATGTGCGGCCGAACGCCTTTGCCAGGCTGATGTCCAACGTCATCGGCAATGCCTTCCGCTATGCCAAAGCGGTCGAGGTCCATGCCGATCACAGTCGCGGCTCGCTGACCGTCACCATCGATGACAACGGCCCCGGCATCGCGCCCGACAAGCGCGAAGAGGTGTTCAAGCCGTTCCTGCGGCTCGACGAGGCGCGCAACCTCGATGCCAGCGGCACCGGGCTCGGCCTGTCGATCGCTCGCGACATCGCCCGCAGCCATGGCGGCGACATCATGCTTGAAGACAGCCCGCTCGGCGGCCTGCGCGCCGTGATCAAGGTTCCCGCATAATCGAGCATGATCCCGAACCGAAAGTTCGGGCGAGATCATGCCCAATCAAAATTACAGCTTCATCCGCCCGTCATGAAATCATGGTCAAGAGCGCGCATGAAGCGCGCGACCTTTAGCGATTCGGCCATGCCGCCCCGCTTCGATCCCGTACCTGCCCGGGTGCGCTGGAGCGAGGCGCGAGCTGCTGCCTGGTTGCCGTCCCGCCACCGCGCGGCCGCGCTCAAGAACCTCTCCAAGGGATCGTCATGCGAATCCTGATGGTCACTGATGCATGGCGGCCGCAGGTCAACGGCGTGGTCCACACGCTGGAGCGGTTGACCGAAACGTTGAAAACCTACGACGTCCAGGTCGATTTCCTGACGCCGAACATCTTCCGCACCTTGCCGCTGCCGACCTATCCGGACATTCGGCTCGCGTTGACGACCCCAGGTCATGTCGCGCGCCTGATCGATGCGCGCAAGGCCGACCATATCCACATCGTCACCGAAGGACCGCTGGGTATCATGGCGCGCCGCTATTGCCGCAAGGCCGGGCGCCCCTTCACCACCAGCTATCACACGCGATTTCCCGAATATCTCAGCGCCCGCCTGCCGGTGCCGGAGAGCTGGGCCTACAACTGGCTGCGCGACTTCCACAATTCCGGACAAGGCACGCTTGTCGCCACGCAGTCGCTGGCGGACGACCTTGCCTCGCGCGGCTTCAACAAGCTGAGACCCTGGACGCGCGGCGTCGACACCGATCATTTCCGGCCGGACAAGCGCAAGGAGACGAGCTTCCCCCGCCCCGTCTTCCTTTGCGTCGGCCGCGTCGCGATCGAAAAGAACCTGACCGCCTTCCTAGACCTCGATCTCCCCGGCAGCAAGGTGGTGGTCGGCGAAGGACCGGAACTGGCGAAGCTCAAGGCCCGCTATCCGAACGTGCATTTCCTCGGCCACCGCCCGAACGACGAACTGGCGGAAATCTATGCCTCGGCCGACGTCTTCGTCTTTCCGAGCCGCACCGACACGTTCGGCAACGTCATCATCGAGGCTTTGGCCAGCGGCACGCCGGTGGCCGCCTATCCGGTGACGGGACCGATCGACATCGTCGGCGACGGCGTTGGCGGGGCCGTGTCCGAGGATCTGGGCGAGGCCGCGCTCAAGGCCCTCCATATCGACCGCGCAGAGGCGCGCCAGCGCGCCATGCGTTACAGCTGGAAGGCCTGCGCCGAGATGTTCCTCGACGTGGTCGAGGAAGCGCTGGGGATGCCGCGCAAGCTGGCGGCCTGACACCCGCATCCGCGGCTCTGCGCGCCCGCTCCGCGTGGATGACGAAGGCCAAAACAATCGACAGCGCTCCGGCCGCAATTGTTGGCCTCTTCAATGCCGCCCACGCGTTCATCTCCTCAGGAAATCCGGAGCTTCGACACGTTGCCAGTGGCTTTGGGCAAGTCTTCCGCGTGAATTTTTGAGATGTTGAGAGATCGTTCGCCGGCGAGCTTTAGTCCCTGTGAACGCGCTTCTTGCGACAGCTTGTGCAACAGTGCCTTACGGTGCATTATTCTGCCTGTGTAGTTCCCTGCGGGGGGTGACGCCGATTTCAACGCTGGACGAGTTGCCTGCCGTATCGCGGAAGCGCCGCGTCTTGCGCATCGGCAAGACGGTTGCGAGGGTGTTCGGCTATTGCCGCGCGAATGCCTGGCCGCTCTTCGTGGCCGCCTGGTTTCCCTGCTTTCTGACGACGCTCTGTCTGGCGGTGCTTACCCTTATTCTTTTTGTCGATCCGGAGCAGGTGCCTACCTGGCTCCTCTCGCGAGGCTTTGCCCCCAGGACTTGGCTTTCCGCCGTCGTTGCCGCGCCGTTCTCGGCGATGGTCTTTGCGTTCGTTCTCGACCGCATGGTTAACGCGCCCGAGCACGGCCATATCGTTGTTCGGCGCGGCATTGAGCGTGTCAAACGCTTCGCTATCCCGGGCGTGCGCTTTGAACTCGGCCAACGGATTCTTTTGGCTGCGTTGGTTCTCGCGGCCGTCCAGCTTTTTTGCGGCTTTGCGGTCGCCGGCGAGCACAGACTGTTTGTTGCCGGCCTGCTGGCCACGCATGACCAGCCGCTCAGCCCCGAGGACGTCGCGTCCTGGGCGATGGCGAGGGGAGTCTTCAACATGCTTGTGGGCGGTTTCATACTTGCCTGGGCATATCTCTTTGTCGGCGATTTTCTCTGGACGGGATCGTTTGATCCAGTCGGGTGCTGGCGCGCGCTCGACGGCAATCGTCTGCGTTTCGTCGCCATAATGTTCATCGTTTTCGCAGCAGTTGCCATACTCAAATATGGGCTGGGCCTCGCCGTAGGCTTGATCCTGATTCCCGCGGATGGCGCGTCGCCTTCCTTCTTGAACCTTATGCTGATGCATTTCGGACTGGCCTGGCCGTTCGACGTCCTGCATCTTGTGCTCTCGGCCGCAACGGTCGGAACCATTCTCGGCGCGTTTCGGCCATCAGCCGTCGCTTCAAATCGGTCGGCTGCGGCGCCATGATGCGCCTGCGAGGCGTCCCGGCTGCGCTCGGCAAGCGTCGGGAATGCCGCGCAAGCCTGGCGGCGTAGCGCCTTTCCCGCCGTCAGTTCAGGCCCGCGGCCCTCAGCAAATCTCTGCTCAAAATCTTCACCGGCTCGGAGCGCAGGACGAGCGAGGTAGTGACGGCACCATGGCGTGCGACCGCATCGACGATACTCTCCAGTCGCTCCGGCGACGGCACAATCACCTTCAGAACGAAACAATCCTCGCCAGTCACGCGATGGACTTCCAGGATCTGAGGCATCTCGGAAAACTGCCGCAGGCAGCGTTGGATATTTTCATGGGTCGTGCGAACCCTGATGACCGCCATCATGCCGAGCCCGAGTTTCTTGGCATCCACGACCGCGTGGTAGCCAGAAATGACACCGCGCTCCTCGAGGCGTTTGACCCGCTCCGAGGTCGCAGGCTGGGAGAGACCGATGCGGCGGCCGAGTTCGGATATGGCGAGCCTGCCGTTCTCCTGTAGCGCTTCGATGATCGACATATCGGTTTCGTCGAGCGGAATCAGCGCTTGAAATGACATCCTGCCTTCAATCCATCGGCTGCAGTGGAATATCTCCGATAATTCCTTGTTCCTCGACCTCATGCAAGCAGGCACAATGGCTGCAGATCGAAGGGGAAGCGGAGAAGGAAAGATCATGAGGCGCTTCGTTATATTGCCAGGCATCGGCGGCTCGGGCGAACGACATTGGCAGACCCTATGGGAGCGTAGCGATCCGGCAATGCGCCGTTTTCGCCCGGCAAGCTGGGACGCGCCCGTTCTTGAGCAATGGATCGACGCGCTCGACGAGGCGGTCGGGGAGGCCGGCCCGTCCTGCATTCTCGTTGCGCACAGCCTCGCCTGCCTGCTCGTCGCGAATTGGAGCGCGCGTTCGAATCTTGCTGCCGCCGGCGCCTTTCTCGTTTCGGTCCCGGATCCCCAATCGGCTGCATTCCCCGTGCAGGCGGCGGCAAGCTTCACCGCCACGCCCGCCGCGCCGCTGCGCTTCCCATCGCTGATCGTCGCCAGCGGCAACGATCCTTTCGGTAGCGTCAACTATCAGCGGTGCCGCGCCAAGCAATGGGCAAGCCGGTTCATCGAGTTGAGCGCGCTGGGGCACATCAACGCCGCAAGCGGTCTAGACGACTGGCCGGAAGGTTTGCGCCTGCTGAGAGAGTTCGCCAACGGCGTCGACCGGCGAGGCTAAAACAATCGCCCGCCGTCCGGCACCTTGCGCTCGATGGCGCCGAGCACGACGGCGCCCTCTTCATCCGGGAAGCCAAGCGTCAGCACTTCCGACATGAATGGGCCGATCTGGCGTGGCGGGAAATTCACCACCGCGAACACCTGCCGGCCGATCAGCGTCTCCGGCGCATAGTATTTGGTGATCTGCGCAGATGACTTCTTCACCCCGATGGCCGGGCCGAAATCGATCTTCAATTTGATTGCCGGCTTGCGCGCTTCCGGGAAAGGCTCGGCCTCGACGATCGTGCCCGCACGGATGTCGACACGGTCGAAATCGGCAAAGCCGATCTCGGGCTTGCGCTCGCTGCTGGAACTCATCGGCAGTGTGGGCTTCGCTCAGGCGTTTCCATGGGTCTCGAAGAGCACGCTGGACAGCGCGTCCTTGGCCGATGTACCCGACCAGACGACGAACTGGAAGGCCTGGAAATAGCATTCGCAGGCTTCGAGCGCCGAGGACAAGAGCACCTCGACCTGCTGGCTGGAAGGCTCGACCCCGCCGGCAAGCAGCAGCGACTGCCGGAACATGATCGCGCCTTCCTGCTCCCACAGGTCGAAATGACCGAACAGCATCTGCTCATTGATCAGCGACAGGAGCCGCATCACTTCGAGCGCGCGCGTTTCCGGCACCTTGATGTCGAAGGCGCAGGCCAGATGGAGCGCCTCGAAATCCTCCATCCAGGAGAAGGAGACGTGATAGTCGGTCCAGCTGCCGGTCACCGAAATCGAGATCTCGTCGTCGCCGGCGCGTTCGAAGGACCAGTCATTGTTGTGGGCCACCTGCTCGATGACATCCACCGGGTGGATTTCGCGGGAGAATTCGAGTTCGAGGAGTTCCATGAATGCTTCCTGTGTTCAGGGGAGCGCCACACGCTCCGCGGGGCACACACGACGAACAATCTTGTCTAGAACTCGGACGGCCAGGGCTTTCCAAACGCAAAGACCCCAACCGGACCCAACCGCCCGGCGCATGATCCGTGCTCCGAATCATGCAACAAATTCAGTCTATTGATCGGGAGTCGCGTGAACAGCCCAATTTTTCGCACTGCGTCATTCGCATGTGGAAAGGCGCTGTCAAAAAGATTCATGCAATGCCGGTAAGCGATTCACGGCAAAGCGATTTTTCGGATCGCGCTTTGTGGAAAAGTTTACGATTATTTTTTTGATCTGGGCTTCGCCGCAGGCGCCGGTGCGGCCTGCCCGGTCAGTTCGGCGAGCTTCGCCTCGAGCGCCTCGATGCGCGCCGCAAGCTGGATGTTGTCTTCCCTGGCCTTGACGGCCATCTCCCGCGCCGCCTCGAACTCCTCGCGCTGCACCACATCCATGGAGTTGAGCAGCCGCTCCGCCTGGCTGCGGAAAGCAGTCTCCATCTCGCGCCGAACGCCCTGAGCGGCGCCCGCCGCGTCCGTCATCAGCTTGGCGAACTCATCGAGAATGCGGTTCGGTCCGTTCGACATGGCAGATCCTCGCTTGCTGGATTTGACGTAGTGGCGCGCAGTGCGGAATGCAAGCGAAGCCTTGCCTTGACCCCGCCAAAACCCTGCCGCATGGTCCGCGCCCGATAGACGACCGCAACCGGGGGATCCCAGTTTGAGCGAATACTTCCTCTTGCCGCTGGCCTCCCTGCCCTTCCCCAACATCGATCCGGTCATCGTCCACATCGGACCGCTGGCCGTGCATTGGTATGGCGTCGGCTACATCGTCGGCATCCTCTTTGCCTGGTGGTACGCCAAGCGGCTCGCCACCAACCCCGGCCTTTGGCCGGACCGCAGGCTGCCTATGAAGCCGGAGGACCTCGACGATTTCATCGTCTGGGCGGCAATCGGCGTGGTGCTCGGCGGACGCACCGGTTACGTGCTCTTCTACGACCTGCCGCGCTACATCGCGCATCCGCTCGACGTCTTTGCCGTCTGGCAGGGGGGCATGTCGTTCCATGGCGGGCTGCTCGGCGTCATCCTCGCCATGACTTTGTTCTCGCTAAAGCGCGGCATCCACACCTGGACGCTGTTCGATGTCGTCTCTGCCGGCGTGCCGGTCGGACTCGGGCTGGTGCGCGTCGCCAATTTCATCAATTCGGAGCTCTGGGGCCGCCCGTCGGACGTGCCCTGGGCGATCGAATTCCCCAATGGCGGCCCGTTTACCCGCCATCCCAGCCAGCTCTATGAAGCGCTGCTCGAAGGCCTTGTGCTGTTCCTGGTGCTGCGCTTCCTCACCCATTCGCGCCTGAAGCTGAAGACGCCGCGCTTCGTCGGCGGCGCCTTCATCTGCGGCTATGGCCTGTCGCGCATCTTCGTCGAGTTCTTTCGCGAGCCCGACCAGCAGCTCGGCTATCTGCTCGGCACCAACTGGCTGACCATGGGCATGATCCTGTCCACGCCCATGGTGCTCGCCGGCATCTGGGCGATGGCGACGGCAAAGCCGATGACGCAAACGCAGCCGGCATGACCCGGCTGAAGGAGCGCATCGTCGGCCTGATCGGCGCCGTGGGGCCGATCCCGGTCAGCGAGTATATGGCGCTCTGCCTGTTCGATCCCGAGAATGGTTATTACACCACGCGCGAGCCCTTCGGCGCCGCCGGCGACTTCGTCACCGCGCCGGAGGTCAGCCAGATGTTCGGCGAGCTCATCGCTGTCTGGCTTTACCAGGCCTGGCAGGGCGCCGGCCGGCCGCTTGCCGTGACCTTCGCCGAGATCGGCCCCGGGCGCGGCACGCTGATGAAGGACATGCTTCGCGTCTGGTCGCGGCTCGACCCGGCGCTTGCCGCCGGCGCTTCCTTTGCCATGGTCGAGACCAGTCCGCGCCTGACCGAAATCCAGCAAGCGACGCTTGCCGGCCAGAGCTCGGCCCTGAGCTGGCACCAGACCATCGACACGCTGCCGCGGCAGCCGCTGTTCATCGTCGGCAACGAGCTGTTCGACGCCGTGCCGATCCGCCAGTTCGTCTATGTCGGCTCGGGCTGGCGCGAACGCATGGTCGGCCTCGACGAGGCCGACAATCTCCACTTCTTCGCCGGCGCCGGCTCCGTCGACCCGACGCTGCTGCCGTCGGGCGCGGCGGACGCGCCGCAAGGCGCGATCATCGAGGTGTCGCCGGCCCGCGCTGCGCTGATGGCCGCAATTGCCGAGCGCATCGCCGGCCATGGCGGCGCCGGGCTGTTCGTCGACTACGGCCATCTTCAGCCCGGCATCGGCGACACATTGCAGGCCCTGCGCAGGCATGGTCACGAAGACGTGCTGGCCAATCCCGGCGAGGCCGATCTCACCGCGCATGTCGATTTCGCGGCGCTTGCCGCAGGCGCCCGCGCGCGCGGCCTCGACGCGGAACTGACCACGCAGGGCGAATTCCTGCTCGGCTTGGGTCTGCTCGAGCGCGCCGGCGCACTCGGCGCAAAGGCCGACGACAGCGAGCGGCAGACGATTTCCGACGCCGTCGAACGCCTCGCCGGCCCCGATGCAATGGGTAAGCTGTTCAAGGTGATGACGATCAAGCCGGCGGCGAAAACGGGCTGACATCGGCAACCAACCCGTGCAAGCTGGTCCTGCCACTTGCCCGAAACTCGCCTTGACGAAACGGCCCGCGCGGACAACAAACCCATCCATGCTGAATCAGACCAGACCCGATCCAGTACGCTCGCCTCTGCTTGAGAGGGCCCAGGGCATCCGTCACGGTTACTTCACCCGTATTGGCGGCGTCTCCGGCGGCATCTTCCAGGGCCTCAACATCGGCACGGGCTCAAGTGACGACCAGACACTGGTCGCCGAGAACCGTCGCCGTGTTGCCGACTGGATGGGCGTGCCGGCAGATCATCTCCTCACCGCGCACCAGGTCCATTCCCCCGATGTCGTCATCGCCAGGGAGCCTTTCGCGAGCCCTCGCCCCAAGGCCGATGCCATCGTCACCGACCGGCCAGGGATCGCCGTCGGCGCCTCCACGGCCGATTGCGGCCCGGTCTTGTTCGCCGACGCCGAGGCCCGTGTCATCGGCGCGGCACACGCCGGCTGGAAAGGCGCATTCACCGGCGTGCTCGAAAACACCATCGCCGCGATGGAAGGTCTCGGCGCCCGCCGCGGGCGCATCGTCGCCGTGCTCGGCCCTTCCATCGGTCCCGACAATTACGAGGTCGGGCCCGAATTCGTCGCCCGCTTCGTCGAGGCCGACGCCGGCAATAAGCGCTATTTCAGGCCGTCGGCCAGTCCCGGCCACTCGATGTTCGACCTCAACCGATATACGGTCGACCGGCTGCTGAGCGCCGGCGTGACCGCGGAAGGCCTCGGCCGCTGCACTTACGCGGAAAAAGATCTTTTCTATTCCTACCGGCGCACCACTCACCGCAAGGAAGCGGATTACGGGCGCCAGGTTTCTGCAATCGTTCTGGAGAAAGAGTAATGGCGCTGCATTTCGAACGTTCGGAATTCGACGCGCGGCGCGACCGGCTGCTGATCGAGATGGCCGAGAAGAAGCTCGACGCCGTGCTTCTGTTCGCGCAGGAGAGCATGTACTGGCTGACCGGCTACGACACGTTCGGCTTCTGCTTCTTCCAGTGCCTGGTGGTGAAGGCCGACGGCTCGATGGTGCTGCTCACCCGCTCGGCCGACCTGAGACAAGCGCGCCACACCTCGACCATCGAGAACATCATGTTGTGGACCGATCGCGACGGCGCCAATCCCGCGATCGACCTGCGCAACCTGCTCAACGACCTCGATCTGCTTGGCGCCCGCATCGGCGTCGAATACGACACGCATGGCCTGACCGCCTACAATGGCCGCCGCGTGGACGAGCAGCTGCAGACCTTCGGCCAGATCGCCGATGCGTCCGGCATCGTCGGCCGGCTGCGGCTCTTCAAGAGCCCGGCCGAGATCGCCAAGGCGGAAAAGGCGGCAGGTCTGTCCGACGATGCGCTCGATGCCGCCTTGCCGCTGATCAAACAGGGCGGCGACGAGGGCCTTGTCCTTGCCGCCATGCAAGGTGCCGTTTTTGCCGGCGGCGGCGACTATCCAGCCAACGAGTACATCATCGGTTCCGGCGCCGACGCCTTGCTTTGCCGCTACAAGGCCGGGCGCCGTAAGCTTACCAAGAACGACCAGCTGACGCTCGAATGGGCGGGCGTCTTCCATCACTACCACGCTCCGATGATGCGCACGGTTTTGACCGGCAAGGTCTCGAAGCGCCATCAGGAGCTGTTCGATGCTGCCCGCGCCGCGCTGCTCGCGGTCGAGAAGGCGATGACACCGGGCAACAGTTTCGGTGACGTTTTCGACGCGCATGCCCGCACGCTCGAGGCGCATAATCTGACCAAGCACCGGCTGAATGCCTGCGGCTACTCGGTCGGCGCCCGCTTCACGCCATCCTGGATGGATATGCCGATGTTCTACCAGGGCAATCCGGAGCCGATCGCGCCCAATATGACGCTGTTCGCGCACATGATCATCATGGATTCCGAAACCGAAACCGCGATGACGCTTGGCCGCACCTACCTCACCACGGAATCGGCGCCGAAGCCGCTCTCCCGCGATGATCTCGACTTGATCGTACAGTGAATCCATAATGATTGGTTCACGCGGGGGCGTCGTCAGCAGGGAGTTTTCAGGCAAATGAGACGATCGCAGGTGACGACCGTGTCATTGCTTGCGGCGCTGGCGCTTGCCGCTTGCACCAACGCCAAGGACGTCCTCGATCCTTCCGCGGTCAAGCCGCCGGCGGATTCGGCCCAGGCTCTGCCGGCCACCCAAGGTACATCGGCCACCACGTCCCCGACCACGACCTCGCCGGCTCCCGCGGCGACGGCGGCAGCCTCGGCATCCGCCACGCCGGCCCAGACCGCCGCCCTTGCCAAGACCCGCCTGCAGGTGGCGCCGATCGTCGGCGCCTCCGTGGAGGCCGCGGCGCCGCTGACAGCGGAACTGCAGGCGCGCGCCAGGCAGCGCGGCGTGACGCTCGTCGGCAGCACCGACCAGACCGCGACGCATGTGCTGAAAGGTTATTTTTCGACGATGACCGAGGGCAAGGACACCACCGTCATCTATGTCTGGGACGTCTACGACCCGTCGGGCAACCGCCTGCATCGCATCAACGGCCAGCAGAAGGCGCCTTCCGTCGGCAGCGCCGAGGGCTGGTCGTCGGTCGCGCCCGCGACCATGCAGGCGATCGCCGATCAGACGATCGACCAGTTCACGGCGTGGCTCGGCAGCGGTGGCGCCGGCTAGTGCGATCTGTTGTGTTGCCGGCTTGCGATGCAGCGGGCCTTTGTTGCGCCTTGTCGAAGGATTCCCGATCACGAGGCTTGCAATACCGGCGCGGGCCGCTAAAAGCCCGCATCAAAGGCTCATGAGAGTCTGTCTGGTCTCTCCATCCTTCACCAGGAACGGTGCATGAAGCTTTTCGCGGGCAATTCCAACAGGGTGCTGGCCGAAGCGGTCGCTCGCTATCTCAACATTCCGCTGGGTAAGGCCAGCGTCAGGCGTTTCGCCGATCAGGAGATCTTCGTCGAGATCCAGGAGAACGTGCGCGGCGAGGATGTCTTCATCCTGCAGTCGACCTCCTATCCGACCAACGACCACCTGATGGAACTGCTCATCATGATGGACGCCTTCATGCGCTCCTCGGCAAGGCGCATCACGGCGGTCATCCCCTATTTCGGCTACGCCAGGCAGGACCGCCGCGCTTCCGGCCGTACGCCGATCTCGGCCAAGCTCGTCGCCAACATGATCACCCGCGCCGGCGCCGACCGCGTGTTGACGCTCGACCTGCATGCCGGCCAGATCCAGGGCTTCTTCGACATCCCGACCGACAATCTGTTCTCGGTGCCGGTGATGGCCCGCGACGTGAAGGCGAAATACAAGCAGCTCGGCAACGTCGTGGTGGTGTCGCCCGACATCGGCGGCGTGGTGCGGGCGCGCGCGCTGGCCAAGCGCTTCGACGCTCAGCTCGCCATTGTCGACAAGCGCCGTGAGCGCCCCGGCGAATCCGAGGTCATGAACATCATTGGCGCCGTGGCCGGCAAGGACTGCCTCTTGATCGACGACATCGTCGATTCCGGCGGCACGCTCTGCAACGCGGCCGATGCGTTGCTCGCCAACGGCGCGACCAGCGTCACCGCCTACATCACCCATGGCGTGCTCTCGGGCGGCGCCGTCGCCCGCATCGCCGGCTCGAAGCTGCAGGAACTGGTGATCACCGATTCCATCCAGCCGAGCCAGGCCGTGCTCGACGCGCCCAACATCCGCGTCATCTCGATCGCCGACCTGATGGGCGAGGCGATCTCGCGCACAGCCACCGAGGAATCGGTCTCGAGCCTGTTCGACTAAACCGCGGGGGTTCCGGTACGGACCGGACCGCTCGGCCGCTTTGTCCCCTCGCCCGCCTCGCGCGCGCCGCGCATATAGCCGCGCGGCGAGGCGCCTAACATGCGCTTGAACATGGTGATGAAGGCCGGCACGCTGTCGTAGCCGAGGTCGAGCGCCACGCGTGTGATCGGTTCGCCGTCGGCGAGCCTCGGCAGCGCAGCGAACAGGCAGGCCTGCTGGCGCCATGTCGACAGCGACAGCCCGGTCTGGCGATGGAAGGCGCGGGTGAAGGAGCGCCGGCTCATGCCCGCGGCATCCGCCCATTCGTCGATCGTGGCATGCGGCGACGGTGCCGCCACAAAGCGCCGGCAGAGCGCAGCGAGCTTCGGGTCCGACGGGAAAGGCAGGCCGAGCGGCCGTTCCGGCAGGTTCGGGATCTCGTGCAGCAAAAGCCCCATGATCAGCCCGGCGCGTCCTTCGAGCTCGCCGCCCTGCGGCAGCTTCTCCGATTCCACGATCAGGCTGTGCATCAATTCGGTGATGCCGACGACGCGAAGTCCCTCCGGCAGTCCGGGAATGGCGTCCGGCACCACATAGACCGAGCGCATCGAGACATCGCCCAGCATCTCGACGGAATGCTCGATGCCGGCCGGTATCCACATCGCATGGTCGGGCGGCACCATCCAGCGGCCGTGCTTCGTCGTCACCAGCACCACGCCGACCAGCGCATGCAACAATTGGCTGCGGTTGTGGCGATGCAGCGGCACGTGGTAGCCGTCGGGATATTCGGTCGGCAGCGCGACCGCCGGTCCGACCGCCTCTTCCAGCCACTGCCAGCGGCTTTCGTGCAGCCGGCCGAGCTCGGCGGCGTCACCCCTGAAGATTTCCCGGCCATGCGGCATCGGATGTGGCCCACTTGCGAAACTATTGGACCAAACCACGAAAGAAGTCGCCATTCAAGCAGACTATAAGGCAAGCGTCCCAAGACTGCCTGCGGCTCGCCGCCAAAAAGACCACGGAGCATTGCCTTGACCGATACGACAGCCACGTCCGTCGCCGCACCGGCGACGGCAAGCAACATCTCGGCGCAAGCGACGGCCTTCACCGTCATTCTCGCGGTGAGCTTCTGCCACTGCGTCAACGACATCATGCAGTCGCTGCTTTCGGCTATCTATCCGCTGCTCAAGGACAATTATGGTCTCGATTTCTGGCAGATCGGCCTTTTGACCTTCACCTTCCAGGTGACGGCCTCGCTGCTGCAGCCGGTGATCGGCATGATCACCGACAAGCGGCCGATGCCCTATTCCTTGCCCTGGGGCATGGCCTCGTCGCTGGTCGGGCTGGTGGTGCTTGCTCATGCCGGCCACTACTGGCTGCTGCTCATCGGCGCCTCGCTGATCGGCATCGGCTCGGCGATCTTCCATCCGGAATCCTCGCGCATCGCTCGCTTCGCCTCCGGCGGCCGCTTCGGCCTGGCGCAGTCGCTGTTCCAGGTCGGCGGCAATTTCGGCCAGGCGATGGGACCGTTGCTCGCCGCCTTCATCGTCGTGCCGTTCGGCCAGACCAGCATTTCCTGGTTCGCCGTCGGCTCACTGATCGGCATCGTCGTGCTGTGGCAGGTCGGCGGCTGGTACAGCCGGCTGCGCGCCTCGATGGCCACCCGCAAGCAGGCGGCCCATGTCTCGCCCTTCCCGCGCAGCAAGGTCATGTGGGCTTTGGCGGTGCTGACGCTTCTGGTGTTGACCAAGAACGCCTATATCGCCTCGCTCTCCAGCTACTACACCTTCTATGCCATCCATAAGTTCGGCGTTTCGGTGCAGATGTCGCAGGTGATGCTGTTCCTGTTTCTCGGCGCTTCCGCGCTGGGCATCCTGCTCGGCGGTCCGTTTGGCGACCGCTACGGACAGAAGGCGATGATCTGGTTCTCGATCGTCGGCGTGCTGCCCTTCACGCTGGCCCTGCCCTACGCCAATCTGGAATGGACGATGGTGCTCACAGTGCTGATCGGCCTCATCCTGTCGTCCGCCTTCTCCAACATCGTCGTCTTCGCGCAGGAACTGGTGCCCGGCCGCGTCGGCATGATCGCCGGCATCTTCTTCGGCTTCGCCTTCGGCATGGGCGGCATCGCGGCCGCAGTGCTCGGCGTCATCGCCGACTTGAAGGGCATCGACTTCGTCTACCAGATCTGCTCCTACCTGCCCTTGCTCGGCCTGCTGACGGTGTTCCTGCCGAACATGAATGAAGCTAGGAAGGCGCACGCGGCTGCCAGTTAAAAACCGCCGATCTTCAGGACATGAATAAGGGCATGGCAGCTGCCGCGCCCTTATCGATTCCTCCCCACACGCCAGGTGAAAAGCCTGTTAGAGCAATTCCAGGAAAAGTGTGTAACGGTTTTCCGTCTGGAATTGCGTAAAAACAAATAGTTAGAGCAGTTCAGCGTTTCCGTGAAACGATGAACTGTTCTAGTGTTCGAAACGCGTGCGCGGGCGACGCTGCCGCAGATAACTCAATGTCTCTGGAGAATGATATGCGCAAGATCGTGTTGGCCGTGTTGGGCGTGCTTCTTGTAACCTTGCCGGCTACGGCACGCATCGTTCCTTTTCCGCCCGGTTTCAAGACGCAGTCCGTCGAAACCAACAGCACGAGCCTCTATGTGCGCGTCGGCGGCAAAGGTCCCGCGGTCGTGCTGCTGCACGGCTTTGCCGATACTGGAGACATGTGGGGCGCGGCGGCGGCGGCGCTCGCAAAGGACCATACTGTCATCGTGCCGGACCTGCGCGGCATGGGTCTGTCCGCTCACCCTGAAGCGGGCTACACCAAGAAGAACCAGGCCGTCGATATCGCCGGCGTGCTGGATGCCTTGAAGATCGACAAGGCAGATCTGGTCACGCACGACATCGGCAACATGGTCGGCTATGCGCTTGCTGCGCAATATCCCAAGCGCATCACCAAATGGGTCATCATCGATGCGCCGCTGCCCGGAATAGGTGAGTGGGAAAAGATCAAGCAAAGCCCGCTGCTTTGGCACTTCAACTTCCGTGGCCCGGATATGGAGCGGCTGGTCGCGGGGCGCGAGCGCATCTATCTCGACCGCTTCTACAACGAACTGTCGGCCGACCCGAAGAGGATCGATGAGGCCACGCGCAAGCACTATGCCAAACTCTATGCACGCCCGCATGCGATGCATGACGCTTTCGAGCAGTTCAAGGCCTTTGATCAGGACGCGATCGACAACCAGGCGATGCTCGCCGCTGGCGGCAAGCTGACCATGCCGGTGCTGGCTGTTGGCGGGGAAAAGTCCGCCGGCACCACGCAGGCCGATATCTTGCGGCTTGTTGCGACCGATGTCACAGGCGGCATCGTGCCCAACTCCGGTCATTGGATCATGGAGGAAAACCCCGACGCCACCGTCAAGCTGATCACTGGTTTTCTGGCCAGATAGGCACTTGTCCCGCGGACATTGTCGATGAAAGTACAAAGACACCCGCCTGACGGCGGGTGCCTTGTCTATCCAACTGGACGATTCTAGGCCTTGAAGAACGCCAAGAGGTCCGCGTTGATCACGTCCGCATGGGTGGTCGCCATGCCGTGCGGAAGACCCTTGTAGACCTTGAGCTCGCCCTTCTTGAGCAGCTTGATCGCAAGCAGCGCGGAATCGGCGATCGGCACGATCTGGTCGTCGTCGCCATGCATGACCAGCACCGGCACCTCAATCTTCTTCAGGTCCTCGGTGAAGTCGGTTTCCGAGAACGCCTTGATGCAGTCGTAGTGCGCCTTGGCGCCGCCCATCATGCCCTGGCGCCACCAATTGTCGATCACGCCCTCCGACACCGTCGCGCCCGGACGGTTGAAGCCGTAAAATGGGCCGGCCGGAACGTCGCGGAAGAACTGGGCGCGGTTGGCCGTCAGCGCCGCGCGGAATCCGTCGAACACCTCGATCGGCAGGCCGCCGGGATTGGCATCGGTCTTGAGCATGATCGGCGGCACCGCGCCGATCAGCACCGCCTTGGCGACGCGGCCGCCGGAACCGTATTGCGCGACATAGCGCGCCACCTCGCCGCCGCCGGTCGAATGGCCGACATGGATGGCGTCCTTGAGGTCGAGATGCGAAACAAGCGCCGCCACATCGGCGGCATAGGTGTCCATCTCGTTGCCGGTGTCCGTCTGGCTGGAGCGGCCGTGGCCGCGGCGGTCATGGGGGATGACGCGGTAGCCTTGTGCCAGGAAGAACAGCATCTGGGCGTCCCAGTCGTCGCTGCTCAGCGGCCAGCCGTGATGGAAGACGATCGGCTGGCCGGTCCCCCAGTCCTTGTAGTAGATCTGCGTTCCGTCCTTGGTGGTGATCGTGCCGCTGCCGGAGCCGGCCTTGGTCTGCGAAGCTTCAGTCATCTCCATCTCCTATTATTTTCGCGATAAGCAATATCGCGATAACGATATCCGTAATGCCATCGAGCCCGCTTGTCCACAAAAATATATATCACGATAACATTTTCCGTGGTACATATTCAGTGCTCAGTCGGCAAAAGGAACGCGTCGTGCCTCTTCCCTTGGACAATCAGCTCTGTTTCACGCTTTACGCCACCAGCATGACAATCAATCGTACCTACAAGCCCATGCTTGACGAGATGGGGATCACCTATCCGCAATATCTGGTGCTCAACGCGCTGGGCGAGGCCGACGGCATGTCGGTCGGCAGCATCGCGCAGCGGCTCGCCCTGGAATCGAGCACCATCACGCCGCTGGTGAAACGCATGGAACAGGCTGGCCTGGTCACCCGGCACCGCAGCCAGACCGACGAACGCCAGGTGCAGGTCGACCTGACCGCCGCCGGACGGGCGCTGCTCGTCCAGTGCAATTGCTTGAACGAGACCCTGATCGAACGCTCTGGCATGACGCTGGACGAGCTCGATGCCCTGAACCGGCAGGTCCAGGCGCTGCGCAATGCGTTGAAAGGGGACTTGGCCGACGCCGGCTGACGCTTGCGTGCTGTGATCTAATGTAGACCGAACTCGCGCAGCAGCGCCTCGCGGTAGCGCACAAAACGGCTTTCGCTGCGCTCGCGCGGCCGTGGCAGGTCGACATCGATGAGCCGCGCCGCGCCGCCTTTCTCCCTGGGCAGGATCAGCACCCGGTCGGCGAGATAGATCGCCTCTTCAAGGTCGTGGGTGACCACCACCATGGTGACGTTCTGCTCGTTCCAGATGCGCGCCAGTTCCTCCTGCATGGAGATCTTGGTCATGGCGTCGAGGGCGCCTAAGGGCTCGTCGAGCAGCAGGATCTCGGGCTGCACCGTCAGCGCCCGCGCGATGCCGACGCGCTGCGCCATGCCGCCGGAAAGCTGCCTAGGATAGGCATCACTGAATTCGGCCAGGCCGACCAGCGCAATGTAGAATCGCGCCTGTTCCTCGGCTTCCGCCTTGGGCACGCCGCGCACTTCGAGGCCGAAAGCGACGTTGCCGAGCACGGTCAGCCAGGGCAGCAGGCGCGGCTCCTGAAAGATCACCGCCCGTTCCTCGCCGACGCCCTCGATCTCTCTCCCGCCGATGGCGACGGCGCCGCCATCGGCCCGCTCCAGCCCGGCCAGGATGCGCAGCAGCGTTGTCTTGCCGGAGCCGCTGGCGCCGACGATGACCAGGCACTCACCCGAACGAATGTCGAGGTTGAGCGAGCGCAGCACGGCAAGCTTGCGCCCGCCGAGGCTGAAGGATTTCGACAGGTCGCGTATCGTGACCTCACCGCCGCGTACCGTGGCCATCGCTTGCACCTCCATGCTCAGTTGGTCTTGGTTTCGCCTGGGCGGTAGAGGATGTCGGCGGCCTTGAGCTTGCCTTTCGGCAGACGGCCGTCGCGCTCGAGAATGGCCACCCAGAAGTCGACGTCGCGGTGACTGACCGCCGCCTTCTCACGCAGGCCGAAACCGGTCCAGTAGCGCGCCAGCTCGCCATTCTCGCCGCGTTTGTTGAGGACGTCGGCGACCACCTTGCGCGCCTCGTCGGGATTTTGCCGTGACCAGTCTGAGGCCCGCGCCGATTGCTCGACGAAGTTGCGGGCGGCGTCGGGATTGGCGGCGATGAAATCGCGCCGCAGCACGATGAAACCGCCGGCGATCTCGCCGAGCACATCGGTGTCGTTGAACACGCCGCGCACGCCGCCATTGGCGACCAGCTGGCCTGCGAAGGTCGCCTGCCAGTAGCCGAGGCCCGCGACATCGACCTGACGCGAGCGCAACGTCTGCTCGAGCTGCGGCCCGGGCACCACCATCAGTTTGGCGGCATCCGGCGGCAGGCCAGCGCCACGCAACGCCTCGCGCACTGTATAGTCGAGATGGGCGCCGAGCGTGTTGACCGAGATCGTCTTGCCGGCGATGTCGGCGATCGATTTGATCGGGCTGTCCTCGAGCACGTAGAAGACGCTTTTCACTTGGCTGTTGATGCCGTTGCTCGGATAGGCGGCGACGAAGTCGTTGCCGCCGGCGATCGAGTTGATCACGGCCGGCGTCGCGGCCGAACCCAGATCGACGCTGCCGGAGGCAAGCGCGAACAGCGATTCCGGGCCGCCGCCGGAATAGCCGACATTTTCGAGCTCGATGCCGAGGCCCTTGAAATAGCCTAGCTCGTCGGCGAGCTCATGCGGGGAGATGCCGCCGCGGCTGGCGAGGTAGCGGATCTTGACGGAAGCGGATTGCGAGCGCGCGATCGAAGGCAGGCCCGCGGCGATGATGCCGGCGGCGATCGGGGCACGCAGGAGAAGCGAACGGCGTGTGATGGTCATGGTCCGGCCTTTCATGGTTTCAGGAGTCACGGTGAAGGATTGGTTCTCAGCCGACGGCGCTGCTCCAGCGGCAGAGCCGCCGCTGCAGGCCGACCAGCGCCTGGTTGGCGATCAGGCCGAGCGCTGCGAGGATGATAATCGCCGCGAACATCAGCGGGATCTGGAAGTTGTACTGCGCGTTCATCACCTGGAAGCCGATGCCCTTGTTGGCGCCGATCATTTCCGAGGCGATCAGGAGCAGCAGCGCAGTGGTGGCCCCCAGCCTCAAGCCGACGAAGATCGAGGGCACGGCCCCCGGCAGCACGACGCGGCGGAATATGGTCAGCCGCCGGGCGCCGTAGACGCGCGCCATCTCGAGCAGCTTCGGGTCGACCTCCTTGACCCCGCTGATGGTGTTGAGCAGCAGCGGGAACAGCGTCGCCCAGAAGATGACGAACACCTTGGAGGCCTCGCCCAGGCCCAGGAGCAGGATGAACACCGGATAGAGCGCCAGCGCCGAGGTCTGGCGGAAGAGCTGCAGGATCGGGTCCAACGCGGTTTCGACCGCCCGCATCTGACCCATCACGAGGCCGAGCGGGATGGCGACGACGACAGCCGCCGCGAAGGCAAGGCCGGCGCGCTGCAGGCTGATGGCGATGTCGCCGAGCAGGCTGCCGCCGGCGAGACCCTTCCACAGCGCTGCGACAATCGTGGCGATCGGCGGCAGCACCGCCGCGTTGACCCAGTCGGCGCTCGCCGCCACCTGCCAGAGCGCGAGGAAGCCGAGAAGCACGCCATAGCGCGACAGGATCCGCGCCGAGGCGCGACTGGCCAGCCGCACGGCCTCGGTGCCGAAGCCGTTGCCGCCATTGCGCCTGCCGATGCCGATTGGACGTTCGATGTCCTGCAAAGTCATCGTCTTGCCTTTCCTTTCAGAGGATCATTCGGCGGCGAGCACGGCCGAACGCGCGGCCGTCCAGGGGTTCTGCGGCCGCCTGAGGCCGAGATTCTCGCGCAGCGTCCTGCCTTCATAGGCAGTGCGGAACAGGCCGCGGCGCTGCAGTTCGGGGATCACCAGGTCGACGAAATCGTCGAGCGCGCCGGGCAGCCAGGGCGGCAGGATATTGAAGCCGTCGGCGGCTTCACTGCTGAACCATTCCTCCAGCTGATCGGCGATCTGGGTGGCGCTGCCGATCACCGTGTAATGACCCCGCGCGGTTGCCACCCACTGGTAGAGCTGACGGATCGTGAAATTGTGCTCGTCGGCGATCCGGCGGATCAGCGCCTGCCGGCTCTTCATGCCTTCGGTTTCCTTGGCTACCGGCAGTGGCCCGTCGAGCGGATAGTCCCTGAGGTCGAGCGTCTGGCCGGCTAGCGCGTTGAGCAGCGCCACGCCGTCCTCAGGCAGGATCAGGTCGTTCAATTGCCGGTACTTGGCGCTGGCTTCCTCCTCGGTGCGGCCGACGAAGGGCGCCACGCCCGGCATGATCAGCACCTGCGCCGGATCGCGGCCGGCCGCCGCCACGCGCGCCTTGATGTCGCGATAGAATTCCTGCGCCGAAGCAAGGTTCTGATGCGCGGTGAAGATCACCTCGGCCGAGGCCGCGGCAAGCCCGCGCCCGTCCTCGGACTGCCCGGCCTGCACGACCACCGGATGCCCTTGCACCGGACGTGGCACGTTGAGCGGCCCCTTGACGCTGAAATGCTCGCCCTTGTGGTTGATGTCGTGCAGCTTGTCCTTGTCGTAGAAGCGGCCCGTCTTCTTGTCGCGGATGAAGGCATCGTCTTCCCAGCTGTCCCACAGCGCCTTGACGGTTTCGACATGCTCATGCGCCCTTGCATAGCGCTCGGCATGGTTGGGCTGCACGTCGCGATTGAAGTTGCGCGCCGTGTCGTCGCCGGCCGAGGTCACGACGTTCCAGCCGGCGCGGCCGTTCGACAAAAGATCGAGCGAAGCGAACTTGCGGGCGAGCGTGTATGGTTCCTCATAGCTGGTCGAGGCTGTGGCGATGAAACCGAGATGCGTGGTCAGCGGCGCCAGCGCCGCGAACAGCGTCACCGGCTCGAACCCCGCGATCTTGGCGTTGCCGCCTTCGCGGGCGCCGAGCCCCACCGTCAGGTTGTCGGCGAGGAAATAGGCATCGAACAGGCCGCGCTCGGCGGTCAGCGCGAGCTTTTTGTGAAACTCGAAATTGGTCGCGCCGTCGGCCGGCGAGTCCGGATGGCGCCAGGCCGCGACATGCTGGCCGCCGCCCGGCAGGAAGGCGCCGAGCTTGATCTGTCTGGGCTGGCTGGATTTGGTCATGGCTGATCCTTCCGTTGGGAAAACGACTGCTTCGGAGTCAGGCGGCGAGGCCGACGCTGCGGGTTTCGCCAACCAAGCGGGACACCTCGGCAACGGCCTGCCGGGAGCGGGCATGGATCGCTTCCGACATCAGCACGCCGTCGGCAAAATCCTTGTCGGAGGCGTAGATCGCGGTCGGCATGGTCAGCGCTTCGAAGAAGCCGAACAGCGGCCGCAGCTGATGCTCGACGATCAGCGAATGGCGCTCGCCGCCGCCGGTCGCCGCCAGAATGACCGGTTTCCCGCGCAGCGACGATGGCTCGAGAAGATCGAACAAGTGCTTGAAAAGGCCGGTATAACTACCTTTGAAAGTCGGCGACCCGGCCACCAGCACATCGGCCTTGACCAGTTGATCGACGATCGCGCGGGCGGTCGCGTCGAGTTCGCCGAGGCGCCGCGCCGGAGGAAAGGATGGACCGAGATCCTCTATGTCGAAGACTGCCGGGGCCGCGCCCACCCGGCCTGCCACCTCGCCGGCAATATGGCTTATGAATGCCTTGGTCTTCGACGGCCGGGTCAGGTTGCCGGATATCCCCACCACCAGCTTCTTCGTCATTTCCGGTCTCTCCTCGCAGGCATTTCTTCATTAAGACTACCGATTTTATAGAATTAAATGAGCGAGAAGATTTCAAAACGAGCCTGGCGGAGGGATTGAGTTTGCGTCCTCTCGCCGTTCGATGGTTCAGCGGTTGCGGAGTGCGGGCCATCTCGCACCGGCAGGACGGTGCGGCCATCGGCCATTTCCGCTACGGAATGAAGGACCGCCGCTGCGGCGGTCCTTCAAAAACGACCGTTCAAATCGGTGCCCGGCCCGGCTCGGCCTCGCTGTTGACCGTTGGCAGTGGCGGCGCCTCCAACCCATGGAACGGATCGCGCCAGGCATCGATGTCCTCGAGCCGGCGATACCAGCGGTTGACGGACGGATAGCCGTCGAGCGGCAACCTGGCGACATCGTTGAAAGCGAGAAACGTCGCCATGCGGAAGTCGGCATAGGAGACGGAATTGCCTGCCAGCCACTCCCTTTCCGAAAGCACGACATCAAGGATGGCAGCCGTCGTGTGGAACAGCCTCAGCCCCTCCTCGACCAGGGCCTTGTCGATCGGCCCCAGCCCCCAACGCTGTTTCGTGCCACGTTCGAAATGCACCATGTCAGTGGCTCTGACGAAGTTCTCCTTGCCCCAGCTTAGCCAGCGGATCATCTCGGGTTCGTCGTCGCCGCTGCGCCAGAAATCGGAACGCATGTCGCGCGAGAGCCGGCAGGCGATGGCGTCGGCTTCCCACAGGCTCCATCCCGGGCCGACCAGTATGGGCAAGGTCAGATTGGGGTTCAGCGCGCGATAGCGCTCGGCCTGCCCCGGCGCCATCGGCGAGGCGAATTCGAACGCGATCTGCGCCTTAAGATGGCGTGCCGTGGCGACTGCGAGGCGAGGATTGGGATTGCGGCTGAACAAGAGTTTCATGTGGATCTCCAAAGGTCCTTCGAATGCCTGTCAAGGACGATTGAAACCTGCCTGATGCGACATGACGAATACAGACGGAAACCCGGCGCAACCCGCGGATCCAACTTTGCACCGGCCGGAAGCGTCGCTTATGCTCCGCCTGTCGGGCCAGATGTCTGCGTAAACCTTGGCTCAAGGCTTCCGGTTCAATGGCTTGCGCCCCTCGCCGCCTTCCGCTATAGAGCCGCCACCCGCGTAGACACCCTTGGAGGCAACGCGGAGGAAGGCCGGCCAGGCCTGCATGATCCCCAGACGCATTTGGATCGCCAAACGCATCGGACAGATCGTGCAAGGCCGCGACGGCTTTCGACGTTTACGGATGGGCTTGCCCGCCGCGAACGCTCCATAACACGCGAAAGGAAATGCCATGAGCCACGAGGCTTACGAGCTCAAGGCCGAAGCGCGCGAACAGGTCGGTAAGGGGTCCGCCCGTGCAGTTCGCCGCAACGGTAAAGTGCCTGCAGTTATTTACGGCGACAAGCAGCCCCCCCTGGCGATTGCGCTCAACTACAAGGACCTCTTCTACAAGATCCACGGCGGCGGGTTCCTGACCACGATCGCCACGATCGATGTCGACGGCAAGAAGATCCAGGTCCTGCCGAAGGACTTCCAGCTCGATCCGGTCAAGGACTTCCCGGTCCATGTCGACTTCCTGCGCATCGGCAAGGACACCGAGGTCAATGTCGACGTGCCCGTCCACTTCATCAATGAAGAGAAGTCGCCCGGCATCAAGCGCGGCGGCGTGCTCAACATCGTGCGTCACGAAGTCGAGTTCCACTGCCCGGCCAATGCGATCCCGGAATTCATCACCGTCGATCTCGCCGGCACCGAAATCGGCGACTCGATCCACATCTCGGCGGTTTCCCTGCCGGCCGGCGTCAAGCCGGTGATCTCCGATCGCGACTTCACCATCGCGACCATCGCCGGCTCCGCGGCAATGAAGCCGGAGACCGAGGAGACTGTAGAAGCAGCGGCGCCTGAAGCTGAGGCCGCCGAGGCCGAAGAGAAGTAATTTTCCGCCTGGAGTGGACGATGCTTGTTTTTGCAGGCCTCGGCAATCCGGGCGCGAAATATCAGAACAACCGGCACAATGTCGGCTTCATGGCGGCGGACGCGATTGCCCGCCGCCATTCCTTTTCGCCCTGGTCGAAGAAGTTCCAGGGGCTGATTTCGGAAGGCACGCTCGGCGGCGACAAGGTCCTCTTGATCAAGCCGCAGACCTTCATGAATCTGTCCGGACAGTCGGTCGGCGAAGCGCTGCGCTTCTACAAGCTCGACGCTGCCGCCCTCACCGTCTTCTACGACGAGATCGACCTTGCCGCCGGCAAGGTCAGGGTCAAGGTGGGCGGGGGTTCCGGCGGCCACAACGGCATCCGCTCACTCGACCAGCATGTCGGCAAGGATTACCGCCGTGTGCGCATCGGTGTCGGCCATCCCGGCGTCAAGGAGATGGTGCGCGACCATGTCGTCGGCGACTTCGCCAAGGCCGACCGTGAATGGCTCGACGTGTTGCTCGACGCGATCGCCGATGACGCAGGTTTGCTGGCCAAGGGCGACGACAGTTCGTTCATGAACCGCATCACGCTCGCGCTGCGCGACAAGCTCGTGCCGACCGGCGATGACGACCGGCCGCCGCCGAAGGAACCGAAGGCGAAGAGCCACATCCGCCAGGCCCACCCGCAGCAGCCGGCGGTCAAGCTTCCCGAGACCGGCCCGATGGCCGCCATGCTGAAGAAACTTCTCGGCAAGGAGTAAGCGCCAAAACGATCGTGGCCCGGGGCTTGACGATCGTTGGCGCTTTCGCCCATAGCCCTCACCAAATCTCGAATTCCCGATAGGACCGGACGAACATGGGTTTCAAATGTGGCATCGTTGGCTTGCCCAACGTCGGCAAGTCGACGCTGTTCAACGCGTTGACCAGGACGGCCGCCGCGCAGGCCGCCAACTATCCTTTCTGCACCATCGAGCCGAACACCGGCGAGGTGGCGGTGCCGGACCCGCGTCTGCAGAAGATCGCGGCGATCGGCAAGTCGAAGGAGATCATCCCGACCCGCATCTTCTTCGTCGACATCGCCGGCCTGGTGCGTGGCGCCTCGAAGGGCGAAGGCCTGGGCAACCAGTTCCTCGCCAACATCCGCGAGGTCGACGCCATCGTCCATGTGCTGCGCTGCTTCGAGGATGACGACATCACCCATGTCGAGGGCCGCATCGATCCGGTCGCCGACGCCGAGACGGTCGAGACCGAGCTGATGCTCGCCGACCTTGAAAGCCTCGAGCGCCGTATCGTCCAAGTCCGCAAGCGCGCCGCCGGCAAGGACAAGGAAGCGATGGCCGTGCTGCCGATGATGGAGGCGGCGCTCGAATTGCTGCAGGCCGGCAAGCCGACGCGCGTCCTGCTCAAGGGCATCGCGGCGGAGGACCTGCGCATCCTGCAGGGGCTGAACCTGTTGACGTCGCACCCCGTTCTCTACGTCTGCAACGTCGCCGAGGCCGACGCCGCCACCGGCAACGAGCACACCAGGGCGGTGGACACAATGGCGGCCGCGCAAGGCGCCGGCACGGTGGTGATCTCGGCGGCGATCGAGGCGGAAGTCGCTCAGCTTTCCGACGATGAGGAGATGGAATTCCTTGCCTCGCTCGGCCTCGACGAGCCGGGCCTCAACAAGGTGATCCGCGCCGGCTACGAACTGCTGCACCTCATCACCTATTTCACCGTCGGGCCGAAGGAGACGCGCGCCTGGACGATCCACAAAGGCGACAAGGCACCGCAGGCGGCCGGCGTCATCCACACCGATTTCGAGCGCGGCTTCATCCGCGCCCAGACGATTTCCTACAACGACTTCGTCACGCTGGGCGGCGAAGTGGCGGCCAAGGAAGCCGGCAAGGCGCGCGACGAAGGCAAGGAGTATGTCGTCCAGGACGGCGACATCATGCTGTTCAAGTTCAACACCTGACAAGCCTCGGCGGATCGGTCGCAGGGCCGGCCTGCCTTGCGCCGGGCACGCCCGTGCGTCTTGACCTGGCAGGATCGCGGGTCTAATCCGCTGCTGCTCGCGGGCTCCTCGAGGCCCATGCAATCCTGACGAACCTCTTTGGTCCAGCAAGGGAGACCCGGCGATGATCAAGGCCTTCGTCGTGGACAATGATCGCCTGCGCGTCACCGACGATCTCGCGGCGGACGGCGACAGGGTCGTCTGGGCCGACCTCTTCAATCCGACCAAGGAAGAAGAGGCTGCGATCGAGAGCTGGCTTGGCATCGCCATTCCGACGCGCGAGGAGATGGAAGAGATCGAGATCTCCAGCCGCCTCTATGTCGAGGACGGCGGCTACTTCATGACCGCCGTGCTGCCGGCCCAGACCGAGGCCGACGACCCGCTGATGTCGCCGGTGACGTTCGCGCTTGCCGGCAACCGGCTGATCACCATCCGCTATCACGAGCCGAAGGCCTTCAAGACCTTTCCGCTGCGCGCCGAAAAGGTGGCGACCGGCTGCACCAGCGGCGACACCATCCTGGTCGGCCTGCTGGAAGCGATCGTCGACCGGCTTGCCGACATCCTCGAGCGCGCCGGGCGCGATGTGGAAGCGATCTCGCGCGACATCTTCGAGGCGCGGTCGACAAAGGCCTCGAAGCGCAACCGCGATTTCCAGGAGCTCTTGAAAGGCATCGGCCGCAAGGAGGACCTCGCATCCTCCGTCCGCGACAGCCTGATCTCGCTGCAGCGCCTGGCCGGCTTTCTTGCCCATGTCGCGGCCCAGGCCAAGATGAGCAAGGATGTGCGGGCCCGCATCAAGACGCTGTCGCGGGACGTGCTGTCGCTCGCCGATCACGCCACCTTCCTGTCGCAGAAGATCTCCTTCCTGCTCGACGCCACGCTCGGCATGATCTCGATCGAGCAAAACGCCATCATCAAGATCTTCTCGGTCGCCGCCGTCATCTTCCTGCCGCCGACGCTGGTGGCCTCGATCTACGGCATGAATTTCGACATCATCCCCGAGCTCAAATGGGAGTTCGGCTATCCCTTCGCCATCGGCCTGATGGTGGTCTCGGCGATCCTGCCCTTCTGGTATTTCCGCCGCCGCGGGTGGCTCTAAAAGCAATTCCAGGAAAAGTGCGCAGCGGTTTTCCGTCCGGAATTGCGTGAAACACAGAGAGCGAGCGGATCCGCCTCTCCGCAATCACCCCCATCGACTGGCTCACCAGAAAGGACTTGACCAAATTGCCTCGGGCCGTCATCCGGGGTGCCCAACCTTGGGTTTCACGCATTCGCCACCGGATTGCCGACATGACCGCAAAGACCTGGGCCTACGAGGATTTCGTCGAGGGCGCCTCGCTCGACCTCGGCAGCAAGACTGTAAGCGCGGCCGAGATCATCGAATTCGCCAGCGAGTTCGATGCCCAGCCGATGCATCTCGACGAGGAGGCCGGCAAGGCCAGCATCCTGGGCGGCCTTTCGGCTTCGGGCTGGCACACCTGCGCGATGTTCATGCGCATGCTGTGCGACGCCTTCCTGCTCGACTCGACCTCGCAAGGCTCGCCGGGCATTGAGCACGTGAAATGGAAGAAGCCGGTTCTGGCCGGTGATCGGCTCACCGGCACGGTCACCGTGCTTGCCAAGCGCCAGTCCAAATCGAGGCCTCAGCTCGGCCTGGTCAGCATGCGCAGCGAGCTGTTCAACCAGCGCGGTGAATGCGTCTTCGAGCTTGAGAACAGCGGCATGTTCCTGACCCGGGAGGCCGCGGCGTGACACTCGACGAATACTTCCTCATCGGCGAAACCGTCACCCTCGGCTCGCACAAGTTTGAAGCCGACGAGATCAAGGCGTTCGCCAGGAAATACGACCCGCAGGTCTTCCATGTCGATGAGGAGGCGGCGAGGAAGAGCGTGCTTGGCGGCCTCTGCGCCTCCGGCTGGCACACCGCCGCCACCTGGATGAAATACAACCTCGAAAAGCGCATGGAGACCGAGGGCGTGCGCTGGACCGGTCCCGGACCGCAGCCCGAATTCGGCCCCTCGCCGGGCTTCCGCAACCTCAAATGGCTGAAGCCCGTCTATGCCGGTGAGACGGTGACCTTCACGCGCACCGCGCTCGCCCATCGCCCGCTTGCCGGGCGCCCCGGCTGGAGCCTGCTCACGCTGCGTTCCGAAGGCTTCGATTCGACCGGCGACAAGGTCATCGAGTTCGACAGCGCCGTGCTGGTGAAGGTGGAGTAGTGAATGGTGAATGGTGAGTAGTGAGTAGTGAGTAGTGAGCGCGGATAAATTCGACGCTCACCATCGAATACCGATCTTCACTAATTACTATTTACTATTTACTATTTCACTATTCACTACTCACCACTGACTAATGCCCCTCGAACCCGATCAGCGTGCGCACCGGCACGCCGAGCGCTTCAAGCTTCTGGCGCCCGCCGAGATCCGGCAGGTCGATGACGAAGCAGGCGGCGACGATGTCGGCGCCGATCTGCCTGAGCAGCTTCACCGCCGCTTCCGCCGTGCCGCCGGTGGCGATCAGGTCGTCGACCAGGATCACCTTCTCGCCCGGCGAGACGCCGTCCTTGTGCATCTCCATCTCGTCCAGACCGTATTCGAGGCTGTAGGCGACGCGCACCGTCTCGTAGGGCAGCTTGCCCTTCTTGCGGATCGGCACGAAGCCTGCCGAAAGCTGGTGCGCAACGGCACCGCCAAGAATGAAGCCGCGCGCCTCGATGCCGGCGATCTTGTCGATCTTCAGGCCGGCATACGGGTGCACTAGCTCGTCGATGGCGCGGCGAAAGGCGCGCGCATCGCCAAGCAGCGTGGTGATGTCGCGAAACAGGATGCCATGCTTCGGGTAGTCCGGGATAGTGCGGATCGCGGCAAGCAGCGTGTCTTCGAGCGAGGGTTTCATGAGGCGAGGCTCCGCGTATCCGGCTGTCGGGTATGAACGGCGTCGACGCGTCCGGCGCAACGCAACCAACAACGGCTACCGCGATGGGGCCCGGGAGACAAGCGCATCCGGCACACGATCGGCATCGCCTGCCTTGCCCCGGTCTTGCGCCGCATCGAAAAGGGCGCCTCGCAGGCGCCCTTGCAGAAACGTCGGTGACGGACGGATCACATGCCGAGGTCGGAACGCAACTCGGAGCGCGCCACTTCGAACTCAGCCTTGAAGTCGGGCCGGTCGAGGAGGACCGCGGCAATCACACTGCCGGAAATCTTGCCCATCTCGATGTCGGACGGATAGTGGATGCCGCCGACAACGCGGTTGTGGGCATATTCAGCCGCGCGCGCCATGATCTCGGCGCGCTTTTCCGGCACCATGTCGGACAGGATGATGCCCATCATGGTGCCGACCGTCGCATGGCCCGATGGCCAGGAGCCGGAATTCGACAGCTTCACCACGGGCTTGACCAAATCGCTGAGCTGGTGCGGCCGCGGCCGCTTCCAGACGTCCTTGGCAGGGTCGACGACGGCGCCTTCCGTGGCAACCACGCGATCGAAGAAGGCGCTGAACTTCGGCAGCATCTCCTTGTTGAACTTCGGCCCCATGACGTTGGCGAAGCGCCAGACATTTTCCTCGGCATCGGCAATGGCGCGCTTTTCCATCTCGGGCGTCCGCGTCACCTGCAGGGTCAGCACCTCGGCGAGTTCGGCCTTCGTCTCGGCCGATTCGTTGGCTGGCGGCGGCGGCAGGATCATCGTCAGGTCGATGTCCTTGCTGGTGACGAAGGGCTGAGCGTCCTCGGCGCGGACGGCGGTACCGGCGACAAGGATGAGCAGCGCGGCTGCGAACGGCGCAAATCTTTTCATGGGTGCGATCCTTTTGTGAGAGCAAGGCAGGATCGCGGGACGCGGTGACGGCCATGTGACATGGCCGTCACCCTCACGCTGTCGTGAAATGCGAAAGGGCGCCTCTCGGCGCCCCTTTCAAAGCCTGCAATCCTCGGTGGCTCAGTGCGCCACGTCGGCCCACACCTTGCGCTTGGTCATGTAGACGAGCGCGCCGAAGAGCAGCAGGAACACCAGCACGCGGAAGCCGGTCTTCTTGCGGTCCTCGAGATGCGGCTCGGCGGCCCACATCAGGAACGAGGCGACGTCGCGCGAATACTGGTCGACAGTCTGCGGCGAGCCATCGTCATAGGTCACCTGGCCATCCGAGAGCGGCTTCGGCATCTTCAGCGACACGCCGGACAGGAAATACGGATTGTAGTGCGTGCCTTCCGGGATCACCATGCCGGCCGGCGGCGTCTGATCGTAGCCGGTGAGCAGCGAGTGGATGTAGTCCGGGCCGCCCTGGGCATACTGGGTGAAGATGTCGAAGACGAAGCGCGGGAAGCCGCGCTCGACGCCGCGCGCCTTGGCGAGCAGCGACATGTCGGGCGGCGCGGCGCCGCCATTGGCGGCAGCGGCGGCCTGATCGTTCGGGAACGGCGCCGGGAAGTGATCCGACGGCTTGCCCGGGCGGTCGAACATGTCGCCGGCATCGTTCGGGCCGTCATGTATGGTGTATTCGGCGGCGAGCGTCTTGATCTGCCCTTCCGAATAGCCGAGGCCTTCCAGCGTGCGGAACGCCACCAGGTTCATCGAATGGCAGGCCGAGCAGACTTCCTTGTACACCTTGAGGCCGCGCTGCAGCTGAGCCTTGTCATAGGTACCGAACGGGCCGGCGAAGCTCCAGCTCATTTCCTTCGGCTCGTTGATCGGGAAGTGCGTCGGCGCGGCCGCGTTGTGTTCCTCTTCGGCCGCGATGGCCGCGGTTCCCGCGACCACCAGGCCGAGCAGCGCCAGCGAGGTGAGAATCTTTTTCATACCCAAATCCCCTTAGATTCTCAGCCCTTGGTTTCCGGTGCGGCCGCAGCGCGCGCAGGATGTCCGCTGCCGCCCTTGTTCTTTTCCAGCACCGCCTCGGTGATCGAATTCGGCAGCCTGCGCGGCGTCTCGATCAGGCCGAGCACCGGCATGACCACCAGAAAGAAGGCGAAGTAGAACAGCGTCGCCATCTGGGCCATGAACACGTAGCTGCCTTCTGCCGGCTGCGAGCCCAGCCATCCAAGCAGGACGGCGTCGGCCACGAACAGCCAGAAGAACAGCTTGTACCAGGGCCGGTAGACCGCGGAGCGCACCTTGGAAGTGTCGAGCCACGGCACCAGGAACAGCATGGCGATGGCGCCGAACATGCACAGCACGCCGCCGAGCTTGGAGTTGATCGGCCCAATGTTGAATGTGATGGCGCGCAGGATCGCGTAGAATGGCAGGAAGTACCATTCCGGAACGATGTGGGCCGGCGTCTTCAGCGGGTTGGCGACCGTGTAGTTGTCCGGGTGGCCGAGATAGTTCGGCAGGTAGAAGACGAAATATGCGAACAAGAACAGGAACACGATCATGCCGAACGCGTCCTTGATGGTCGCATAGGGCGTGAAGGCGACGGTGTCGGTCTTCGACTTGACCTCGATGCCGGTCGGGTTCGACTGGCCGACGACATGCAGCGCCCAGATGTGCAGCACGACGACGCCGGCGATCATGAACGGCAGCAGGTAGTGCAGCGCGAAGAAGCGGTTCAGCGTCGGGTTGTCCACGGCGAAGCCGCCGAGCAGCAGCTCCTGGATCCAGTTGCCGACCAGCGGAATGGCGCTGAAGAAGCCGGTGATGACGGTAGCGCCCCAGAAGCTCATCTGTCCCCAGGGCAGCACATAGCCCATGAAGCCGGTGGCCATCATCAAGAGGTAGATGATGCAGCCGAGGATCCAGAGCAGCTCGCGCGGCGCCTTGTAGGAGCCGTAGAACAGCCCGCGGAAGATATGGATGTAGACGGCGACGAAGAAGAAGGAGGCGCCGTTGGAATGGAGATAGCGCAGCAGCCACCCCGAATTCACGTCGCGCATGATCTTCTCGACCGAATCGAACGCGAGCGTGGTGTCGGAGGTGTAGTGCATTGCCAGCACGATGCCGGTCAGGATCTGCGAGGCCAGCATGACCGACAGGATGCCGCCGAACGTCCACATGTAGTTGAGGTTGCGCGGCACCGGATAGGCGACGAAGCTGTCATAGACCAGCCGGGGCAGCGGCATGCGCGCGTCGACCCAGCGTCCGATGCCCGTCTTCGGCGTGTAGGTGGAGTGTCCCTCGCTCATCGAAATGTCCCCTGCCTCAGCCGATAAGGATCTTGGTATCGGAAATGAATTTGAACACCGGGATCGCCATGTTCTCCGGCGCCGGACCTTTGCGGATGCGGCCGGCGGTGTCGTACTGCGAGCCGTGGCACGGGCAGAACCAGCCGCCGAAATCGCCTTCCTGGCCGAGCGGGATGCAACCGAGATGGGTGCAGACCTGCACCATCACCATCCAGGCTTCCTTGCCGGGGGTGGTGCGGTTGGCGTCGGTCGCCGGCGCATCGGCCGGCAGGTTGGCGTTACGGGCGATCGGATCCTTGAGATCGTTGAGGTTGACGGCCTCGCCGTCCTTCATCTCCTTCTCGGTCCGGTTGCGCACCACGACCGGCTTGCCGCGCCACTTGACGATCAGCGAGCTGCCGGGCTGCAGCGAGGAGACATCGACCTCGACTGAAGCCAGCGCCAGCGTCGAAGCATCCGGCTGCATCTGGTCGATGAACGGCCAGGCGACGGCGCCTGCGCCAACCACGCCGGCCATGCCGGTGGCGATATAGAGAAAATCGCGACGGTTGGGATCGTGGATGTCGGTTGCGCTCACGGGTGCCTGATCCTTTCGCCTTTTTCCGTGCCGGCGGCCGAGCCTTGTCCCCGCTCAATCGCGCCGGCCCGACAGCGCATGGCGAACAGGCTAGCGAATTCCTCCGGCATTTGGAGTTCGGTTTATGCGTGAAGCCCGTTTTTGTCCAGACGCGTGAAGGCACAAGGGCACATTGTCGCGGCTGCGTGGCGCGGCTTGCTCGGACGCACTGCCGGCAGACCGGCGGAGGCCATGAAACAGCGCGAAATCGGAAGCGAAAACGGGTGCTTGTCCGCCTCGACAGCACTCGTTGGCCCGGTCTATTCTCCGCCCATGGCGCATGTCATCGACCGCGACAAATGGGCTGAAGCGCCCGACCGCTGGCAAGGCGAGCTGCAGTGCGGTGCCTTCGGCTCCAGAAGCTGTCTGATCTTCAACTACCTGCCGGACATCGGCGGTGGCCCGCGCCTGCACAAGCATCCCTATGCCGAGCTCTTTATCATCCGCTCCGGAACCGCCCTATTCACGGTCGGCGACCAAAAGATCGAGGCCTCGGCATCGTCCCGCCCGACACGCCGCACAAATTCACCAATGTCGGCCCTGGTCCGCTCGAGACCACCGACATCCACGAGAATGGCAGCTTCATCACCGAATGGCTGGAATAGCTAACTCGCGCCGAGCCTGACCAGCACTGCCCTTGGGATGTTGTATTCGCGGATCACGGCGTCATGCTTGCGAAAGCCGCAGAGCTCGCGCTGGATGAAATAGCCGTGGACGGCCGCCGCGGCCTCCTTGAGCAGCCGGTTGCGATCTCCGCCCTCGCCGTTTTCGCGCAGCTTCGCCAGCGTTTGCTCGACGCGCTGGCCGGCGCGGCCAAGCGCTGCCGCCTTTTCGGCGAGGATCTCGTGGCCGAGCAGATCGAGCGCGCTCTCCTGCGCGCCTGACCGTCCGAGATTGCTGGGCATTCTGACCGACATGAGCCGTTCTACTCCGCCGGGCGCGTCTCTTCCAGCACGCTTTCCTCGTTGAACAGGAAGCCGCCGGACTGCCGTTTCCAGAGCCGCGCATAGAGGCCGTCGAGCGCCACCAGCTCATCATGCGTGCCCTCTTCGACGATGCGCCCGCCGTCGAGCACGACCAGCCGGTCGAGCGCGGCGATGGTCGAGAGCCGATGGGCGATGGCGATGACGGTCTTGTCCTCCATCAGCCTCACCAGATTCTCCTGAATCGCCGCCTCGATGTCGGAATCGAGCGCCGACGTCGCCTCATCGAGGATGAGGATCGGCGCATCCTTGAGGAAAAGGCGGGCGATCGCCACCCGCTGGCGCTGGCCGCCGGAGAGCTTCACGCCGCGCTCGCCGACATAGGCCTCGTAGCCGGCCCGCTCCCGGTTGTCGCGCAGGCTCATGATGAAATCATGCGCCTCGGCTTTGCGCGCTGCGGCGATCACCTCAGCGTCGGTAGCGTCCGGCATGCCGAGCTTGATGTTGTCGCGCAGCGAACGGTGGAAGAGTGCGGTGTCCTGGCTGACCACGCCGATATTGGCGCGCAGCGAATTCTGCGTCACGCCGGCGATATCCTGGCCGTCGACCAGGATCCTGCCGCGCTCGAGGTCGTAGAGGCGCAGGATGAGATTGGCTAAAGTCGTCTTGCCGGCGCCTGACGGACCGACCAACCCCACCTTCTCGCCAGGCCGCACGACGAGGTCGATGCCGTCCAGAACCCCTGCCCCCTTGCCGTAGTGGAAGGTGACGTTCTTGAGGTCGATGCGGCCACCGGCAACCACCAGCTCCTTGGCGCCCGGGGCGTCGGTCAGGCCGAGCGGCTGCGTGATCAGCGCCTTGGAGTTCTCCAGCACGCCGAGATTCCTGAGGATGCTGTTGAGCTGCATCATCACCCGTCCCAGCAGCATGTTGAGCCGCAGGACGAGAGAAAGCGTGAAAGCGACGGCGCCGACGGTGATCGAGCCTTCCACCCAGAGATAGACGGCGAAGACCGCGATTGACGTGATCATGATGCCGGAAAGCGTCGTCAGCGCCATGCGCACGCCGGTCAGCCGGCGGGTGAACGGACGCAGCGCGTTGAGATAGATGTCGAAGCCGCTGCGGATATAGTGGTCGTCGCCGTCGGCGGCGAACAGCTTCAGCGTCTGCACGTTGGAATAGGAATCGACGATGCGGCCGGTGATCATCGAGCCGGCCTCGGCTGTCGCCTCGGCATGCTTGCGAATCGCCGGCAAATAGCGCCTGGCCAGCCAGGCGAAGGCGACGATCCATATCACCACCAGCACCGCCAGCCTGAGGTCGAGGCCAGCCACCAGCGCCAGCGTCGTCACCGTGTAGACGATCATGAACCAGATGACTTCGATGAAGCTCTCCATCAGGTCGCCCGTCGCCTGCCCTGCCTGCCAGACTTTCGTGGCGATGCGGCCGGCGAAATCGTTCTGGAAGAAGGCATAGGACTGGCGCGAGACATGCCGGTGCGCCTGCCAGCGCACCAGATTGTAGAACCCCGGCGTGATCGTCTGCTCGTCGACCAGCGCCGACAGGCCGACCACCAGCGTGCGGATGATCAGCACCACCGCGCCCATGAACAGAAGCTCCGGCCCGGCGGCAGCCCACAGCGCATGCCAGCTGCGCTCGCCGGGAAGCTGGTCGAGGATATCCACCAGCCGCCCGACGAAATAGAACAGCCCGGCCTCGACCAGCGGCGCGATGCCGCCGATGATCAGCATGGCGAAGAAGGCGAGCTTCGCTTGTCCGACATAGTGCCAGAGGAAGCCGCGGACGCTGCCGGGTGGCCGAAGATTCGCGGGCTCGCGGAACGGGTAGACCCAGCTTTCGAACCAGCGGTAGACGGCCTTCATCATTCCGCGGCTTCACCCTTGGCGATAACGTCGTTGGCAGCCTCGGCGGGCGCGTCGTCGAGCAGAAAGCCGCCCGACTGGCGCTGCCAGAGCTGGGCGTAGAGCCCGCCCTTGGCGACGAGCTCCTCATGCGACCCTTCCTCGATGACGCGGCCCTTGTCCATGACGACGAGCCTGTCCATAGCGGCGATGGTCGACAGCCGGTGCGCGATCGCAATCACGGTCTTGCCCTGCATCAGCTTGTAGAGGTTCTCCTGGATCGCCGCCTCGGCTTCCGAATCGAGCGCCGAGGTCGCCTCGTCGAGGATGAGGATCGGCGCGTCCTTCAGCATGACGCGGGCGATGGCGATGCGCTGCCGCTGGCCGCCGGACAGTTTGACGCCCCGGTCGCCGACATGGGCATCGAATCCCTTGCGGCCGTTGTGGTCCGAAAGCCCGTCGATGAAATCGAGCGCCTCCGCCCGCCGCGCCGCCTCGATCAGCATCTCGTCGGTCGCGTCAGGGCGGCCGTAGAGGATGTTCTCCCGCACCGACCGGTGCAGCAGGGAGGTGTCCTGCGTCACCATGCCGATCTGCGTGCGCAACGAATCCTGCGCCACGCCTGCGATCTCCTGGCCGTCTATGAGGATCCTTCCGCTTTCCAGGTCGTAGAAGCGCAGCAACAGGTTGACCAGCGTCGACTTGCCGGCGCCGGAGCGGCCGACGATGCCGACCTTCTCGCCCGGCTTCACGACAAGCGAGAGGTTTTCGATGACGCCCTTCTGCTTGCCGTAGTGGAAGCGGATGTCCTCGAAGCGTATCTCGCCCTGGGTGACGGCGATGTCCTTGGCGTCCGGGCGATCCTCGACCAGCCGCGGCAGCGAGATCGACTGGATGCCGTCCTGCACCGTGCCGATGTTCTCGAACAGGCCCGACATCTCCCACATGATCCACTGCGACATGCCCCACATCCTGAGCACCAGGCCGATGACCACGGCGACGGCGCCGATCGTCACCGCATCGCCGAGCCACAGCCACAGGGACAGCGCGGTGACGGAAAACAGCAACAGCGCGTTCAGGATGTAGAGAAGGCCGTAGAGCACGGTCACCAGCCGCATCGAGCGGTAGACCGTCTCGAGGAAGCCCGCCATGCCCTCCCTGGCGAAGGCCGCCTCGCGGCGCGCGTGGGAAAACAGCTTCACCGTCTGGATGTTGGCATAGCTGTCGACGACGCGACCGGTCATGGTCGAACGAGCATTGGCCTGTTCCTCACCGACCTTGCCGAGCCGTGGAATAAAATACCGCAGCAGCGCGATATAGCCGATCAGCCATACGCCCAAGGGTGCGGCCAGCCGCAAGTCCGCCGAGCCGACGATGAACAGCATGCCGAGGAAGTAGACGATCACGTAGTTGAGGACGTCGACAACCTTCATGACGCAGTCGCGCACGGCGAGCGCGGTCTGCATCAGCTTGGTGGCGATGCGGCCGGCGAATTCGTCCTGGTAGAAAGTCATCGATTGCTTGAGCAGGTAGCGATGCACCTGCCAGCGGATGCGCATGGGATAGTTGCCCATCAGCGTCTGCTGGTTGAACAACGAACGCACCCAGACCGTGCCCGGCAGCGCAAACAAGACGATGAAGGCCATGCCGGCCAGCTTCCAGCTCTCGGTTTGCAGGAAGGTTTGTCGGTTCTGCGCCGACAGCCAGTCGACGATGCGGCCCATGAAACCGAACATCCACACTTCGGCAAGGGCGATCGCCATCACCAGAATCGCGTCCAGCATGATGTAGGGCCAGGCCCCGCGCGTATAATGCACGCAGAAGGCGACCAGCGTCTTCGGCGGCTCGGCCGGCTCCGCGGCGGGAAACGGATCGAGCTTTTTTTCAAACCAGCGGTACATTCCAGGCACTCGGCTGTCTATGCGCTCACGCAGCGCGGGATTGATGGGCAAGGCCGTTCGGCCGCGCTGCGCGACGGGCCGGCGACACGGAATCATCCGAATCGCCGGCCCTGCTTCGCGCAATATAGGGTGCCGCGGGCTTTTCGCCGACAGGCTCGCCGGACGATCCTGAGGCCGCGTTGGAGCCAGCCCGCGCTTTCTCGCCCGGCCGGAACAGCCTTGCGATACGGCGCACCAGCGAGGGCCGGCCAGGATCGGGCACGGCCCGCGAAAAATCGACGTCCGGCAGCATGCCGCGATGCGGACGCCGGCGCGTCTCGGCGTGCGCCGCCGACGAGTAGGTCTCGCCGATCAGCAGCGCCCAGGTCGCCATCTTGCGCTCGTGCAGGCTTCTTGAACCCGGTATCTTGTAGGGATCGAACATCGGTCCGTCCTCCATGTGCAAATGCGTTAAAAAGGGTGACACGAACTCGATCTCCAGCATTCGGCCGGAGGCAGGAAACGCGTCGGTCAGTGCATGACGGCAAGCGTCGGTCTCGACACGACGACCAGCGTCCGCGTTGACACGTTCGGATGGGGCGGCGCGCCCCTTTGGCAGTTTGAAAAACATCGCGAGATTCCTTCGAAAGCCGAAAACTGGGTTCGGCGGGAATCGGTGCGATGAGGTCTTAAAGTGTCAGAAGAATCGTCGTACCGAAACCGCCGCTGGGCACACAAGTGCCCCGGAGAGGAGCTGGAAATGCATGGTCATCATGTGGTCTCCCTCCTTCGGTTCGGGTTGACGATGTTGGGCATATACTCGACTTCGCAGAAAATGGCCACCCGCCAGTCCGGAAATCGCCAAAAGCTGGAGATCCCTGTGGCCGATCTGCCACTTATTAGCAGGATGCGGAAATGAACGATCGTCTCCGCATCGCGCTCTACCAGCCGGATATCGCCGGCAACACCGGAACAATCCTGCGCTTCGCCGCCTGCCTCGATCTCGGCGTCGACATCATCGAGCCGGCCGGCTTTCCGCTGTCCGACCGGGCGCTGAAACGGGCCGGCATGGATTATCTCGAAATGGCGGCGCTTGCCCGCCATGCCGACTGGCACGCCTTCGAGCAATGGCGCAGGGCGAACGCGCGCCGCCTTGTGCTGCTCACTACCAAGGCCCCGACCGCCTATGCGGAGTTTGCTTTCGCCGCCGGCGACATCCTTCTGTTCGGCCGCGAATCCGCCGGCGTGCCGGACGAGGTTCACAAGGCGGCGGATGCGCGACTGACCATTGCGATGCGCCCGGGCGCGCGCAGCATCAATGTCGCGCTGTCGGTTGCGATGGTCGCCGGCGAAGCGCTCCGCCAGCTCGGATAGGATCGATAGCCCTTCCGCGCTGCCGCGGATTGCCTGCGCTTCTGTCGTCATTTTCACCCAGGCGCACATCGCCTTCTCCTGCATTTGCCTTGTCAGGATTTCCTCGCTACAAGCTCAACCCAACTTGAGGTCAAGCGGAAACTGCGAGATGGCTTCGGTACGGGAATTGACGGTCGGCCAGGTGGCCATGCGCAGCGGCGTGGCGGTGTCGGCGCTGCATTTCTACGAGGCACGCGGGCTGATCCGCAGCCATCGCACCGCGGGCAACCAGCGCCGCTACAGCCGCGACGTGCTGCGGCGGGTGGCGATCATCCGCGTCGCCCAGGAGGTCGGCATCTCGCTCGCCGAGATCGCCGCGGCGCTTCAATCCCTGCCCGAGGGCCGCACCCCGACGCGCGAGGATTGGAATCTGCTTTCAACGGCTTGGCGCGACGGGCTCGACCACAAGATCGCCCAGTTGAAGAAGCTGCGCGACGGGCTGACGGATTGTATCGGCTGCGGCTGCATGTCGATCGACAAGTGCCCGCTGAGGAACAAGGAAGACCGGCTGGCACGGGAGGGTACTGGCGCGAGGCGGCTACTGGTGCCCTGACGGTACGCATCAAGGTGTGTCGAGATTCAGGTCAGGCCGGCATCGCCTGAATATCAATACACCTTAGTCCGCCGCCGGGAGCCGCCGCATTGTGAACTCGATGACGTCGCCCGGCCGTTCGAACCAGCTTTCGATCTCGGTCCAGTAGGCCTGCTTGGGGAAGCGCTCGAACCATTCCTTGGCCTTGAGGCGGGCGTCCGAGCGCGGCAGGACGAAGGTCTCGCGCAGGAAGCCGTCGCGCGGCTCTCTTTCGCGCTCGGCCCGCGAGCGCTCCAGCCTCTTCCTCAAGCCATCCAGCGGCGGTCTTGCCGGGGTGCGCACGAAGGAACTCCTTTGCGCCTTGGTCAGACGGGGCTTGACCCTTTCCTTTAAGAGATTAGGGATCGCGCGCAGAAAAAACGAGTCATTTGTCGGGCAAGCGAGCCCGTGGCTGGAGACGCAATTGGAACGACCTGACCTCCCGGTGGGGCTGCCGGCCGACATCGAGCAGAAGAAGATGAAGGCCCGCCTCTGGTTCGAGGCGCTGCGCGAGCGCATCTGCGCCACGTTCGAGCAGATCGAGCAGGAGCTTCAGGGACCTCTGTCCTCATGGTCGCCCGGTCATTTCGAGAAGACGCCCTGGGAGCGCGACGAGGGCAAAGGCGGCGGCGGCACCATGTCGATGATGCGCGGCCGCGTCTTCGAGAAGGTCGGCGTGCACACCTCGACCGTCCACGGCGAATTCTCGCCGGAATTCAGGAAGCAGATCCCGGGCGCCGAGGAGGATCCGCAATTCTGGGCGAGCGGCATTTCGCTGATCGCGCACCCCTGGAACCCCAACGTGCCGGCTGTGCACATGAACACGCGCATGGTCGTGACCACGCGCCACTGGTTCGGCGGCGGCGCCGACCTGACGCCGGTTCTCGATCGCCGCCGTACCCAGGACGACCCCGACACGCTCGCCTTCCACCGCGCCATGCAGTTCGCCTGCGAGAAGAACGCCGCGGTCGCCGATCACCCGAAATTCAAGGCGTGGTGCGACGAGTACTTCTTCCTGCCGCACCGCGACGAGCCGCGCGGCGTCGGCGGCATCTTCTTCGACTGGCTGCATTCGGACGAGGACAAAGGCGGCTGGGACGCCGATTTCAATTTCGTCCAGGACGTCGGGCGCTCTTTCCTGGTCGTCTATTCCCATCTGGTGCGGGGCAATTTCAACCAGAACTGGACCGACGGCGACCGCGACGAACAGCTCATCCGGCGCGGCCGTTACGTCGAATTCAATTTGCTTCACGATCGCGGCACCATCTTCGGCCTGAAGACCGGCGGCAATGTCGCCTCGATCCTGTCCAGCCTGCCGCCCGAGGTAAGATGGCCGTAAAAATCCGGTGAGCGGGACGCCGGCCGCATTGATGTCCCATTCGCCGAAACATGGCGGCCAATGTGGCGGCTTCGATTTCTTTTTCGTCTAATATCCTTTTGAAAAAATTGATCTATTTAAGGTTGCCGGGTCGGGATGCGCCGGCGGTCCATCTGCCACGGGCCGCGACCCGACGCGTCCGGACGGCCCTGATCGAGAGGGGTGCCTTCCCATACGGTGCCCGCACTCCAGGAGAGCATGCCATGCGCAAGCTTATTGTGACGGCAGCAGCCGCTGCCTTTCTCGCCTCCGGTGGCGCCGCGTTCGCCGCGGTCAAGCACACCACGGGCACGGTCAAGAGCTTTGATGGAACGGCCATGAGCCTTGTTCTGGACAACGGATCGACCTTCACGCTGTCCAAGGCCTTCAAGGATCCGGGCATCAAGCCGGGCGAGAAGGTCCGCGTTTCCTGGGATGTGAGCGGCAAGAACAAGATTGCCGAGGCCGTCAAGATCATGAAGTGACGGCCCGTCGGGCTTTAGCGAGATCAGGCAACAAGGAGGCGGAGCAGCACAGCTCCGCCTTTCTGTTTCGTCGGCACTTCGACCGGCTTGCGAACGGCGCGACTCTTGACGCAACCGAAGCCGGCGACATGTGTTATGGTTGTCCACATGAGCAATTCCGGGAAAAGTGCCCGGCGGTTTTCCACGCGGGATTGCGCAACAATAGCTGGAGCGGTCGAGGCTGAACCGCCACGCAGCGAGGAAAGGAAAACCCATGAAGGAATTCCAATGCGGAACGCTCGTCCCTGGCTGTGACTGGCATACGCGCGCCGAGGAAGAGGCGGAAGTCATGCACCGTGCCGTCGAGCACATGCGCGAGACCCACGGCGAAACCATCATCCGCGAGACCATGATCGAGGCGATCCGCTCGCGTATCCAGAAGGTCCGCGACGCGGCCTGAGGCATCCGGTCGCCATTTCGTGCGACCACCAGCAAAGACGGCGAGCGGAATGCAGCCTTTGGAGCAATTCCAGGAAAAGTGTGAGCGGTTTTCCGTCCGGAATTGCGTAAAAACAAGGAGATAGGGCGTTTCACCGTTTCCCTGAAACGGTGAAACGCACCAAGCGCATCTCGCTTCGCTTGCGTCCCGACCGCCGGCGACGGCCCTGCTTCGCCGAATTCAAGCAAAAACTTATATTCGTATCAGCTTGGATAACCCCACGGTAACGTTCTCCGTGCGAACGTCGAGCGCATGATCCGGTCACAGTCGGTTGCCCGAGGGGCGCTTGCCACAAGGCGCTGTCCGGATCCGGTGGGGCGGGGTGCTTCGCGCATGCGCGAAAAGTCCGACAATCGAAGCGGTTCCGGCGCAGCAACGCTTCTGTTGTGCGCGTTCCTCGGCGCATCGCCGGCAATCGCGCAGGAAATGACCACGTCGCTTGTCAACATCCACCAGGGGTCATGGCTCAGCGACCGCGCAAGGGGCCTCGGCACTGGCGGCTACGAGTTGCAGGATGGGACCTGGGTCTCGTTCAATCGATGGTACCGCTCGACCTGGATCGACCTTCACGTCGACTTTCTCACGCAACTCACTGAAAACAACGGCATCCTGTGGGGCGTAGGAACCGGGGAAGAAGGCGAGAAATACCGCATTGCGCCGAGCCTTAAGCTTGGCTTCCTTACCCAGACACATCCCAATCCGAACAGCACGCTGTCTCTTTCGGTTACCTCGACCTTCGGCGGCAACCTGACCGAAAGGCCCTGCGTGGCCGACTACGGGGATCTGGGCACCTACAGCGTCAACTGCCGGCTCGCGGCCGGCGAGACGGCGCCTGAGGAAACCCTGAAATACCTGGTTAACGCAACACCCGAGAGGCTGCGCCTGTGGCTCAACTATCGTGTTACTTTCTGACCGCCGGGAGGCCAGCATGCGAGGTCTTCCTGCTTTCCGCATTCGCAAATCGTCCGTCCTCGTTCCTGCTTGACCGGGAGTAAGACCATGACTGGTAATTTCTGGAAGTTCGGCATCGCCGCGGCACTCACCATTCTACCGGCATGCCTGGCGTCGGCGCAGGAAGCCCTCGACGCGGACCAGACGGCGGCGCTGTGCCACGGCGCCGGCTCCATCTGCGTAAGCGCAAAGATACAGGCCGCGCGAACGACGCAAGCGGTGCAGAGCTGGATGAGCCCCGACGTCGGCGCGGCATGGGCTGCGGGCTACAAGGGCAAGGGCGTCACCATCACCATCGTCGACGACTTCAGCAGTTCATCGCGCTTCTCCGGCAATTTCGGCATCGGCACGCAATACCAGCGGCACGGCGAATGGACGCGCGAGGAAGCGAGCATGATCGCTCCCGCGGCGACCATCCGCTCCAAGGATTTCTCGACTGGTTCGGTCGTTGCGCTGGCGGGCGGCCGCAACGTACTCAACCTCAGCTATGGCATGTATGCCAGCGCCGGCTACGGCGTGAACCAGATCGGCTGGGCGCCGGAGGAGGCGTCGATCATTTCCTACGCCACCAAGGGATCGGCCATAGTCTCGAAAGCGGCCGGCAACGACGCGATCGCCGTTGGCGGTGTCACCAGCGGCCAGCAGGACTATCTCGACCTTGCCCTGATCGGCAAGCCGACGGCCATCTTCGTGGGCGCGCTGTCGACAAACGGCACGACATCGAACAAGGCCGAGCTTGCCTGGTATTCCAACTATGCCGGCTCCAACACGGGCGTGCAGAGCCACTTCCTGGTGGTGGGGGTCGAAGGCGACAAGACCGGTCTCTACGGCACGTCCTTCGCCGCGCCGATCATCTCCGGCTACGCGGCGATCATCGGCAGCAAATTCACCAAGGCGACGCCGGTTCAGATCACCAACGACCTGCTCAACACTGCTCGTACCGACACCCTGGTCAATTACGACCCGTCCGTCTACGGCAAGGGCGAGGCAAGCCTTTCGCGCGCCCTGGCTCCTGTGGCGATACATTGACCGGCCCGGCCTGCAGTTTTAAGCCTCGAGTGCTTGCGCGGCGCGTTTGAGCAGCGCGCCGCGATCCAGGGCGAATCCGGACTCCACCCATTCCCTCTCGAGATTTTTCAGCGTTGCGCCAAGCTTCGGGCCGGGCGAGGCGCCGAGTTCGGCGAGATCGGCGCCCTTGATTGGAAACACCGGTTTTTCCCATTTCAAGGCGAAATTGAGCAGGCGCGAGAAACCGCCGGCTGCCATCATGGCCTGATCGTCCTCGACGGCGCGTGCGCGCGCGGCGGCGAGCGCGAGCCGCAGCCGATCGACGAAGCCTTCGCGGTCGCCGAAATAGAGCTTTTTCGAGAATTCCGTCTCGGTCGTCTTGGGCTCAGGCTGAGCAGTCAGCGCCCAGTGCCGCAGGCGCTCGCCTTCGCCGGTCGAAAATCTCAGCCTTTCGGCAAGCGTCTTCATGCGCGCGGCATCCGGCGGAACGACAGCCTCCAGTCTGAGCAGCGGATCGGCATCCCAGCCTAGATCCTTTTCGGTCCTGACCAACCCGTGGATGGCGTCGATGCCCCATTTCTCGCTCTCCGGCAGCACCGCCGTGAGAACGCCCGCCTGGCGCATCCACAGCAGGGCGCGTGAGGGATCTGGCGCCGAAAGCAGCTTCTTCAGTTCGGACCAGACGCGCTCGGCCGAAAGCCTGCCAAGCCCGTCCTTCAGCCTGGCGCAGGCCTTCAGGCCCTCGGCATCGGGCCGGCCGTCGCCATACCAGGCAAAAAAGCGGAAGAAGCGCAGGATGCGCAGATAATCCTCGCGGATGCGTGCTTCCGGATCGCCGATGAAGCGCAAACGCCGCGCCTCGATATCGGCGACGCCGCCGACAAGGTCGACGACCGTTCCGTCGGCTTCGGCATAGAGCGCGTTGATGGTGAAGTCGCGCCGCTCGGCGTCTGCCTTCCAGTCGCGCCCGAAGACAACCTTCGCTCGCCGGCCGTCGGTCTCGATATCGGCCCTGAGCGTCGTCACCTCATAGGCCTTGCCGCCGGCGATCGCCGTGACGGTGCCGTGCTCGATCCCGGTCGGCACGGTCTTGAAGCCGGCGGCCTGGGCGCGGCGGATCGTTTCCTCGGGCACGGTCGTCGTGGCGATGTCGATGTCGGCGACTGGCTGGCCGATCAGCGCGTTGCGTACCGCTCCGCCGGCCACGCGCGCCTCCTCGCCGCCCGCCGTCAGCGCGGCGAGCAGCTTCTGCAGATGCTTTTCGCCCAGCCAATCGGCCTGGCCGGAGAGAGACACCTCGGCGCTCACGCATATAGCCTTTCATAGAGGGTGCGGATGATGCCGGCGGTGACGCCCCAGATGCGCTGGCCGCCAAAGGGCATCTCGTAGAAGAACCATTCGAGGTCGTTCCACATGCGGCTGTCGCGCGCGTGGTTGACGGGGTCCATCAGGAAGCGCAGCGGCACCTCGAAGGCGGCGTCGACCTCGTCGGCATTGAGCGTCAGCGAAAAGCCCGGCCGCACCACGGCAAGCACCGGCACGATGCGGTAGCCGCTGCCTGAGATATAGTCGGGCATACGGCCGATGATTTCGACGTGGTCGCGGTCGAGGCCGATCTCCTCGAAGGTCTCGCGCAGCGCGGCGGCCTCGGGGCCGGGATCGGTCGGATCGATGGTGCCGCCGGGAAAAGCCACCTGGCCGGAATGGCTGCGCAGCTTCTCGGCGCGCTTGGTGAGCAGCACCGTGGCGCCATCGGCGTGATCGATGACCGGGATCAGCACCGCGGCGTCGCGCAGCGGCTTTATGTGCTTCAGCCTGGGGTGGCCCGGATTGAAGCGATGATCGCCGAACTCGTCGCCGGGCTCAGCCTCGGCCTGCGCCGCGACGCGGGCGCGGAAATCGGCGATCGAGAACGGCACCGGCCCCACCTGGTCCATCATGCGCTCAGCCGCTCGAGTTTCGCGGCCGGCATGATCGGATAGACCTCACCGCCGGAGCGGACGGCGAACATCGCCTTGCCGTCGACGTCGATCCTTTCGCCGTGCTCGACCAGTTCATACATCACCGGCCGCGCCACCAGGGCTTCCAGCCGTCCGCGCACCAGCACATAGGGCTTGAGCCCGCCGGTCGTGTCCTCGTCGACGAAGCGCAGCGGATGGCCGGGCCCAGCGGTGACCACGTCGCCGACATTGGTGCGGAAGGTGATGACCTGCCCATCGCCGGTCCCCGACACGTTCATCTCGACGGCGATGAAGGGTGCGTCGGCGACGCGGATGCCCACGCGCTCCACCGGCGTCACCAGATAGGTCTTGCCGTCGGCGTCCTTGCGCAGGACGCTCGAAAAAAGCTGCACCAGGGGCATGCGCCCGATCGGCGTGCCGAGATAGAACCAGGTGCCGTCGGCCTTGATCTCCATGTCGAGATCGCCGCAGAAGTCCGGATTCCAGCGCTCCACGGGGGCCGGTCCCTTGTCCGCGCGCGCCGCCCGCGAGATCAGCGCCTCCAGCCCGCGCGCTTCGGTGGCGCCGGTCAAACTCTGCCCGCGATGTCCGGAATGATCGGTCATGGTCACGAAATAGTCACTGTTGTTTCGCTTGTCAGCCTAAGCCTGTGATTTAAGTTCAAACGCAGGCGCCAGGCGAGGCCGAATCGCGGCATTCTGCGACCCTGAGGGTGCAGGCCGGTGTTTCCAACCACAAGGATCGAACGGCATGAGCGTGATGATCAAGGAAAGCCCGTTGAGCGACAAGGCGATGATCGAGCAGGCCGAGAAGGCGCTGGCCGACATCTCGAAGGTGCGCGACGCCGTGGGGCGCGTGATCTTCGGCCAGGAAGCCGTCGTCGAGCGCACGCTGGTGGCGCTGCTGGCCGGCGGCCATGCGCTGCTGGTCGGCGTGCCGGGCCTCGCCAAGACCAAGCTCGTCGAGACGCTCGGCATCGTGCTCGGCCTCGATTCCCGCCGCGTCCAGTTCACGCCCGACCTGATGCCCTCGGACATCCTCGGCTCGGAAGTGATGGAGCAGGACGAATTCGGCAAGCGCTCCTTCCGCTTCATCTCGGGGCCGATCTTCACCCAGCTTCTGATGGCGGACGAGATCAACCGCGCCTCGCCGCGCACACAGTCGGCGCTGCTACAGTCGATGCAGGAATATCACGTCACCATCGCCGGCGTTCGCCACGACCTGCCCTCGCCTTTCCACGTGCTGGCGACGCAAAACCCGCTGGAGCAGGAAGGCACCTACCCGCTGCCGGAGGCCCAGCTCGACCGCTTCCTGATGCAGGTCGACATCCTCTATCCGGAGATCGAAGCCGAACGGCGCATCCTGCTCGAAACCACCGGCGTCGAGGAGGCCAGGGCCGACAATGTGCTGCAGCCGGCAAGGCTGAAGGAGATCCAAACGCTGATCCGCCGCATGCCGGTGCCGGAAAGCGTCGTCGAGGCGATCCTCAAGCTAGTGCGCTCGGCCCGTCCCGGCCAGGGCATTGTCGACACTGACAGGCACGTCGCCTGGGGCCCCGGTCCTCGCGCCAGCCAGGCGCTGACACTGTGCGCCAGGGCGCGCGCGCTATATGATGGCAGGCTGGCGCCGTCGGTCGACGACATCCGTGCCTTGGCCGAGCCGGTGCTGCAGCATCGCATGGCGCTGACTTTCGCCGCCCGCGCCGAGGGCACGTCCGTGCGCGACGTGGTGGCGAAACTGGCAAAAGGCATCTGATGGGTCGAATAGGCGAGGTCCAGGCACCGGTTGCGACGCGCGACGCGCTCGCCCGTGGCCGGTTGCGAGCCTCTTTGGTGCCGGACCTGCTGGTCGAGGCGCGCCGCATCGTCAACACCGTGATCGCCGGCTGGCACGGCCGCCGCAAGCGCGGCATCGGCGAGAATTTCTGGCAGTTCCGCCCCTATGTCGAAGGCGATGCCTCGCGCATCGACTGGCGCCGCTCCGCCCGCGACGACCACACCTATGTGCGCGACCGCGAGTGGGAAGCGGCTCATACCGTCTGGCTCTGGGCCGACCCCTCCCCCTCCATGCTCTACAAATCGGCGGGAGCCGGCGTTTCCAAGGAATCGCGCGCGCTGGTTCTGGCGTTTGCCATGGCCGAGCTTTTGTCGCGCAGCGGCGAGCGCATTGCCTGGCCGGGCCTCACCGACCCGTTCACCGCCCGCAACGGCGCCGAACGCATCGCGGCCCAGCTCAGCCATGCCGGCGCGCTTCCGGCCAAGCCGGATCTTTCGGCCATCCGCCGCTTCTGCGACATCGTCATCGTCAGCGATTTCCTCGACCCGGTCGAGGAAACCATGGCCTGGCTCGACGTGCTCGCCCGTCACGGCGTGCGCGCGCATCTGATCGAGGTCGCCGACCCGGCCGAGGAGACCTTCCCCTATGCCGGCCGCACCGAATTCACCGATCCCGAGACCGGCGACAAGCTGACCGCCGGCCGCGCCGAAACGCTTAAAGACGAATACCGCCTGCTCTACGCCGCCCGCCGCCAGGAACTGGCCGGCTGGTGCCAGCGCCTCGGCTGGAGTTTCACCGTCAACCACACCGACCGCCTCGCCTCCGATGCGCTCGTGCGGGTCCACATGGCGATGACCGCCGACAGCAGCCGCCCAGGGCTTACCGCCGGTGGCAGTCATGCAGGGCTGACTGCCGGCGGCAGTCATGCAGGGCTGACCGCCTATGACGGTCATGCACGGCTGACGGCCGATGGCGGTCATACCGGAAAGGCAGTCGTATGAGCTGGCTGCCGCTCTCCTTCGGCGCGCCGATGGTGCTGTGGGGTCTGCTGGCCCTGCCGGTGATCTGGTGGCTGCTGAGGCTGACGCCGCCCCGGCCGCAGACCGAGGTCTTTCCGCCGCTCAGGATCCTCGCCCGCGTCTTGAGGCGCGAGGAGACGCCGCATCAAAGCCCGTGGTGGCTGACGCTGCTTCGCCTGCTGATGGCGGCTCTTGTCATCACCGCGCTTGCCGAACCGGTCTTCAATCCGCGCGAAAAACTGCCGGCGGAGGGCTCGGCGCTTGCGCTGGTCATCGACAATGACTGGGCGAGCGCCGCCGACTGGGGCAAGCGCGTCGCCACCGCCGAGCGGCTGATCGCCGATGCCGGCTCGAACGGCGTGCCGGTGGTCATCGCCTTCACCGCCGAGAAGCCGAATGCCGAGATCGGTCCCTTCGATGCATCCGCCGCGCTCGACCGCCTGCGCGCGGCGAAGCCGCGCCCGATCCCGGCCGAGCGCCCCGCCGTCTATGCCCGCGTCGCCGCCACGCTGCAGCGCCTGCCGGGCGCCAGCGTCGCCGTGCTCGCCGACGGCCTTGCGGCCAATGGCGACGAAGCGGCCTTCAAGACGCTTCTGGAAAAAAATGCCACGAGGCTGATCTGGGCCGCCTCGGACCGGGTTTCGCTCACCGGCCTGACGGGTGCCGACAATCAAGTCGACGGTTTCACGCTGACCGCCATCCGTGCGCCGGGCGATCCGGCGCCGGCGCAGGTCACGGCGGGCGCCTTCGACGACAAGGGCCGCCGCATCGCCGACGCGACGCTGACCTTTGCGCCGGGCGAGACCACCGCCATCGGAATGATGAAGGTGCCGTTTGAATTGCGCAACGACTTCGCCTCGCTAGCGCTCGATGGCGAGCATCAGGCCGGAGCCGTGCGCGTGCTCGACGAGAGCTCCAAGCGCCGCCGCGTCGGGCTACTTTCGCAGGCCGAGGCAGACCAGGCGCAGCCGCTTCTGTCGCCGCTCTATTACATTCGCCGCGCCCTGCAGCCCTTCGCCGATCTGGTCGAGCCGTCGAGTGCCGATCTGGCCGATGCCATTCCACAGCTTCTCGACCAGAAGCCGGCCATGATCATCATGGCCGATGTCGGCACCATCCCCGCGCAGGTCCGGCAGCGACTGGTCGATTGGGTGAACAATGGCGGCACGCTGGTGCGCTTTGCCGGTTCGAGGCTGGCCGCCGCCGGCAATGACGATGATCTCTTGCCGGTCCGGCTGCGCAGCGGCGAGCGCGCGCTGGGCGGTGCGCTGTCCTGGACGACGCCGCAACAGGTCACCGAATTTCCCAAGAACGGCCCGTTCGCCGATCTCTCCCCGCCGGCCGAGGTGACGGTCAGCCGGCAGGTGCTGGCCGAACCCACGCCCGACATCGTCGAGCGCACCTGGGCCACGCTTGCCGACGGCACGCCGCTGGTCACGGGCATGAAGAAGGACAAGGGCACGCTGGTGCTCTTCCATGTCACGCCGGAGGCGACCTGGTCGAACCTGCCGATCTCCGGCAGCTTCGTCGAAATGCTGAGGCGCGTGGTGCAATTGTCGCGCAACCAGGGCGCCGCGATCGCCAATGCGGAGGCTGCCGCCGCATCCTTGGCGCCCTATCGCATGATCGGCGCCGACGGCACGCTGGTGCCGCCGACGCCCGACGCGCGGCCGCTCGTGCCCGCCGCCGGCCCGCTGCCGGTGACGCTGGAAAACCCGCCAGGCCTCTATGGCTCGGAAACCGGCGTCTTCGCGCATAACCTGCTCAACCCCTCGAGCACGTTCACGCCGCTTGCCCGGCCGCAGATCTCGCTGCCGGTGACCGCCATTCCCTACGCCTTCGACGAATCGGAGAACCTGAAGGGCCCGCTGGTCACATTGGTCCTGTTGCTGATGGTGCTCGACACGCTTGCGGTATTCTGGATGGGCGGGCTGTTGTCGCGCCGGCCGCGCCGCGCCGCGGCGACCGCCGCTGCCGTGCTGGTCGTGCTCGGCGGGCTCTTCGGCCACGCAGACCTTGCCCGCGCGGACGATTCGAAGCCCGGCGATTCCCAGGCCATCGAGGACATTTCGAAAACCCGGATCGCCTATGTCATCACCGGCGAACCCGGCGTCGATTCGATCAGCCGCGCCGGCCTCGAGGGTCTCACCCGCTTCCTGATCGAGAAGACCGCGCTGGAGCCAGGCCCACCGGCCGGCGTCGATATCTCGAAGGACGAGCTGACCTTTTATCCGCTGATCTACTGGCCGATCGACGCCACAGCCCCTATCCCGAGCGAAGCGGCAATCGCCCGCATCGACGCCTATATGCAGCAGGGCGGCACGGTCCTCTTTGACACGCGCGACCAGTTCGCCAACGGCATCGGCGCCGGCTCGACAAGCCCGGCCACCGAGCGGTTGCGCGACATCCTCTCCAATCTCAACGTGCCGCCGCTGGAGCCGGTGCCGTCGGACCATGTGCTGACGAAGTCCTTCTTCATCCTTCCCGAGTTTCCCGGGCGCTTCAACGGCAGCCCGCTCTGGGTCGAGGCCTCGCTCGACGCCAGCAATACCGAGAACCGTCCCGTTCGCACCGGCGACGGCGTGTCGCCGATCATGATCACCGGCAATGATTTCGCCGGTGCCTGGGCCGTCGACGAGAACGGCGATCCGATGCTGCCGACCGTGCCGCCGGATCCGATGCAGCGTGTCTACGCGCTTCGCGCCGGCGTCAACATCATGATGTACATGCTGACCGGCAACTACAAATCCGATCAGGTGCACGTGCCCGTCCTGCTCGAGCGGCTGGGGCAGTAGGTCATGAACTGGTCGATCTCCTTCGAGCCGCTCGTTTCCTGGCCGTTGTTGGGACTTGTCATCGCGCCGCTCCTGCTGCTTGCGCTGACCGGCCTGTGGTTCCGTCAGCGCGGCTCTGTCCTGCGCTTCATCGCCCTGCTCGCACTGGGGGCTACGCTGCTCAATCCCGTTTTCCTCGATGAGGAACGCGAGGCGTTGAAGAGCGTCGTCGCCGTCATCGTCGACCGCAGCCAGAGCCAGGACATCGGCGACCGCACCAGGCAGACCGACGAGGCGCTGGCGGGCCTTCAGGAGCGTCTCGGCCGGTTCAAGCAATTCGACGTCCGCGTGGTCGACGCCGGCAAGTCCGAGGCCGCCGACGAGCGCACCGAAACCAGGCTGTTCGGCGCGCTGGAAAGCGCTTTCCGCGACGTGCCGCCCTCGCGCATCGGCGGCGCGATCATGATCACCGACGGCGAAGTGCATGACGCGCCGGCCGGCCATCCGGAGTTCAACGCGCCGCTGCATGCGCTGATCACCGGCAGTGAGCACGAAAAGGACCGCCGCATCCGCTTCGAGAACGCGCCGCGGTTCGGCCTCGTCGGCAAGCCGCTCGACATGAGCTACCGGGTCATTTCCACGGAAGGTGAGGGCAGCCCGGTCGACGTCAGGGTCTCGGTCAATGGCGAGCAGGTCTCGGTCGAGCATGCGACCGTCGGCCAGCCGATGAAGCTCGAGGTCACCATCCCCAACGCCGGCCGCAACATCGTCCAGCTTTCGATCGATCACGAGCCGGGCGAGCTGACCGACGCCAACAACCGGGCCATCGCGCTGGTCGACGGCATCCGCGACCATCTGCGCGTGCTTCTGGTCTCCGGCGAGCCGCATGCCGGCGAGCGCACATGGCGCAACCTTTTGAAATCCGACGCGTCGGTCGACCTCGTCCACTTCACCATTCTGCGCCCGCCGGAGAAGCAGGACGGCACGCCGATCAACGAGCTCTCGCTGATCGCCTTCCCGACGCGAGAGCTGTTCGTCGAGAAGATCAAGGATTTCGATCTGATCATCTTCGACCGCTATCAGCACCGCGACGTGCTGCCGATCCTCTATTACGACTACATCTCCGAATATGTCGAAAAGGGCGGCGCGCTGCTGATCGCGGCCGGCCCCGAATATGCCGGCGAAAGCTCCATTGCCCGCACGCCGCTGATGTCGGCCCTGCCCGCGATGCCGAGCGGCGAGGTCGTCGACAAGGCCTTCTATCCGCGCCTGACCGATCTCGGGCAGCGTCACCCGGTGACGCGCGGGCTCGAGGGCTCCGCCACTGAGCCGCCGCACTGGAGCCGCTGGTTCCGCACCATCGGCGTCAAGAATCCCGAGGGCGAGGTGGTGATGAAAGGGGCCGACGACCGCCCCCTGCTCGTGCTCGACCGCAAGGGCGAAGGCCGGGTCGGCATGCTGCTTTCCGACCAGGGCTGGCTGTGGGCGCGCGGCTTCGAGAACGGCGGGCCGCATGTCCAGCTCTACCGGCGCATCGCCCATTGGCTGATGAAGGAGCCTGAACTTGAAGAAGAACGGCTGACCGCCGACGGCCGCGGCATGGTGCTGGAAATCCGCCGCCAGACGATGAGCGACGATCCCGGCCCCGCCCAGGTGATCACACCTTCCGGCAAGGCGATGACGGTCAAGCTGGAAAAAGCCGAACCAGGGATTTTCACGGGCAGCCTGCAGACCAGCGAGATCGGCCTCTATCAGGTCGGCAATGGCGACCTCACCGCGCTCGCCCATGTCGGCCCGATCAACGCGCCTGAATTCTCCGACGTCGTTTCCACCGAAGACAGGCTGAAGGCGCCGGCCGAGGCGACCGGGGGCAGCGTGCGCCGGCTCGCGCCATCCTCCATGCTCGGCAATCTCGCCGGCGGCGTGGTGCTGCCTTCGATCGTGCCGGTCCGTTCCTCGGGCGCGGCATCGGGCAACGACTGGATCGGGCTTCGCACCACCGGCGACAGCACGCTGAAGGCCGTTTCGCGCGTGCCGCTGTTCGGCGGCTTCCTCGGCCTCGGCCTGCTGCTCCTGGCAATCGGCTCGATGTGGTACCGCGAGGGGCGGTGATCCTTCTACCTCTCCCCTTGTGGGCCTGTTGCGTAATTGGCTGGTTGTGATTCTCTGAGTTGGAACTCGGAGGGAATCGCGATGGCGGTGAAGCGGACGGGTCAGTTGAGCCTGGCGGAAGCATTTCTGGGCCAGAAGCTTGCTGGTGGATCCTCGCCGCTCGATCGGCTGTCCGGTCTGGTGAAGTGGTATCGCTTCGAGAAGCTGCTCAACCCGCTACGCGATGGCGGCCCGGGACGTGCGGCCTGGCCGCCATTGGTGCTGTTCAAAGCACTGCTGCTGCAATCGCTCTATGGCTTGTCGGATCGCGAGCTGGAGGAAGCGCTGGGTGACCGGCTGTCGTTCCGGCGCTTTGTCGGGCTTGGCCTTGAGGAGAGCATTCCCGATCACACAGTGCTGTCGCGCTTCCGCAACCTGCTTGTCGGCGAAGGGCTGATGGAAAGGCTGTTTGGCGAACTGGACCGGCAGGTGGAGAAGGCCGGCGTGATCCTGAAGCGCGGCACGATGCTGGATGCGACGCTGATCGATGCGGTCTCGGCGCCGCCGACAGCCGAGCGGCCCTCGAAGGATGCCGATGCCCGTCCCGTGCGGCGGGGCAAGGGCGGCTTTACCTTCGGCTACAAGGCCCATGTTGGGGTCGACGAGGGCTCTGGTCTGATCCGCACGGTGATCACCACGCCGGCCAACGTCAACGACACGGTAATGGCCGATCACTTGATCCGAGGCGACGAGAAGACGGTGTGGGCGGATGCCGCCTATGACACGCATGCCCGGCGTGCTCGGCTCAAGGCCGAGGGCAGGAAGCCGCGCATTGCCCGCCGCCCCAATAAGCACCATTCGCTGCCCGAGCGGCTCAAGCGCTACAATCGCCTGATCGCACGACGGCGGGCGGCGGTGGAGACGACCTTCGCCACGCTTAAGAACCGCATGAAACTGACCACAATCCGCTATGTCGGATTGGCCAAGGCCGCAGCCCAGGTGACACTTGCCGCGATCGCTTTCAACATGCGCCGATGGGCGGCAATCACAGGATAGGTGCGCCTAGCATCCAGCCTAAGGCCGCCCGCCACCATCAAACTCCACCCAAAAGCCAAAAATGAGCGAGACCTCACGGGCCAAACCGCCTCGCGGGTCTGTTCGCGCTAACTGCGCAACAGGCCCCTTGTGGGAGAGGTCGGATTGCCCCGATTTGTCCTTCACAAATCGGATGGCAATCCGGGTGAGGGGTAGTCGGCGCCAAGCTGGAGCACCCCTCATCCGTCTCGGCGCTGCGCGCCGATCCACCTTCTCCCACAAGGGGAGAAGGAAGAAAAACCCCTACTCTTCCGGCTCGGTCGTGAACAGCAGCGGATAGCCCTTGGCCTTGCCGGCATCGGTCGCTCGCGCGGCCTTGGTCTCTGCGACGTCGCGCGTGAAAACGGCGACCACGCAGACGCCGCGCGTATGCGCCGTGATCATCACGCGATGCGCCTGGTCCTCGCTGAGCTTGAATTCGCCTTTGAGCACCGTCACCACGAACTCGCGCGGCGTGAAGTCGTCATTGACCAGGATAACCTTGTAGAGCTTTGGCCGCTCGGTCTTCGGCTGCGTCCTGGTGCGCGGTTTGAGGACAGTTTCAGGCATCGGAATCCGCCAGCTGGGAACTGGGTTCTCGCTTCCACTCTCTCATGCAAGGAAGCATTCGTCCGTTTGCCCGCTACAGAGGCAGACCGACATCCAGCCTTATGTGGGAAAGCGGTGCTTGCCGTTCAACGGCCCGTACGGCGCATGGTTGTGCCGGATCTGCCGGAACCGCCGTCTGCGCTCCATGAAGGCGGCGATCATCCAGGCGACGAAGCCGATCAGCGTCGCGCCGGTCAGCACGATCAGGATCCAGCTCTGTGCCGGCGTGATGTAGTCGAAGCTCGATGAGACCACCGGCGCGAAAAGCTCCGGCTCGGTCCTGCCGCTGGCGGGATCCGGCACCGGGCTGGCGGTGAAGATGATCAACGCTCTCGCCGCCGCGGTGGCAACCAGGCCGCCGAGGGTCAGCGAGCGCATCCGGGACGAAAGCCGCTTCTTCATGCGGATTGTCCTACAGCAGCGGCATTGCGATCGGGTTAAGGATCGGAAGCAGCGCGGCGGAAGCCGCCGGTGTCAGGCTTCGGCCGCCATGAAGCCGCTCCGGCCGATGGGGCCGGAGCGGTCTTGAAAGATCAGGACTGAAGCCTGGATCAGGACTTCTTCTCGACCTTCTTCGGGGCCTTCTTGACCGGGCACTTGTGCGTCTTGGTCACCTTGCAAGCCTTCTTCGCCGCGACCTTCTTCGGAGCGGCCTTCATCGGAGCGGCAGCGGCCGGAGCAGCGGTCGTGGTCGAAGCAGCCGGAGCAGCGGTCGTCGTGGCGGCGGCGTTGCCGAGAGCCGGCATCGAGAAGGCGAGAGCGACAGCGAGACCGAGGGCGGAGAGGAGGGACTTCTTCATGGCTTCATTTCCTTTTTCATGCGGGTCGAGGAGGTGAGCGTCACTGAACCGGGTCGATCGGTGTCACTCCAAGCAGCTTCAAAGCATTTGCGAGCATCCGGATACCCTGCGCCTGTTTCTTGGCGGCGCAGAACCGGTTTCCCCTTCTTTGAAGTGCCTTCGCCGCGGTGACCTGCGTTGCCGCGGCATGGGTTTCGAGGGCTTCGTCAACTTGACGGTTGAGATCGGTGCAGCGCTCGGTCCGGGTCAGCGGCGTTACCTTTGCGTTGGAGGCCCCGACCGCGGCTGTGATGAGCGACATGCTGAGCAAAGCACCCATCACGCTGATCCAGAACCTCTGCATCGGTCTTGCCCGTTACTCCGGAAACTTGCGTCGCAGCCGATGACCTGACCGCCACGACACCGGTTATGCCCTTGAAATTTTTCACGAGTTTTTCCCGACTGTAGAATTTTGTTTCTGGATTGTTTCTGGGCGAGCCAATCCATGCCGTATGGGCGCCACTGGCCAAGATGTGGCCCGAATTCTATCGTGTGGGTGATTTGAGCAGGGCCGGCTTGGCCACCAGCATGACAGGGTTCCAGTGAAATCCGACGCGCACATACTGATCGTCGATGACGACAAGGGCATACGGGACCTGCTTCAGGAATTCTTCCAGAAGCGGGGCCTGCATACGACGGTGGCCGCTGACGGCGCCGAGATGGAGGCGATCCTGCGCCGCGCGCAGGTCGACCTGATCGTGCTCGATGTGATGCTGCCGGGAAAGAGCGGGCTGGAGCTTTGCCGCGAGATCCGCGCCAACCATACGACACCGATCATCATGCTGACCGCGGTGACCGAGACTACGGACCGCGTCGTCGGCCTCGAGATGGGCGCCGACGACTATGTGCCGAAGCCCTTCGATCCGCGCGAATTGCTCGCCCGCATCCGCGCGGTGCTGAGGCGCAACGGCACGGCCGAGCTGCGCCGACCCGCCAGCAAGCAGATCTACCGCTTTGCCGGCTGGACCATGGATTGCTCGCGTCGCCGGTTGACGGCGCCCGACGACGTGCGGGTGGAACTGACGATGGCGGAGTTCAACCTGCTGCAGACCTTCGTCAGGAGCGCGCAGCGCGTGCTCACCCGCGAGCAGCTCATCGAGCTTTCGGGCGGCGACACCGGCTACAGCTTCGACCGCAGCGTCGACATCCTGGTGAGCCGCCTGCGCCGCAAGATGGAGGACGACCCGAAGACGCCGAAGCTGATCCTGACCGTGCGCAGCGGCGGCTATCAGTTTCTCCCCGAAACGACCTCCGAATGAGACGCTTCCTGCCGCAAACCCTGCCTGTCTGGGTTCTGCTCATCGTCATTGCCGGCCTGATGATAAGCCAGGTCGCGACCCTCTATATCGTCTCGCGCGACCGCGCTGCGGCCAATGACGTCGTCGACCTTTACCGGCTGAACGATCGCGCCTTCTCGCTGGTGCAATTGATGCACGACGCCACGCCCGAGGAGCGCAAGGCGACCGCATCCGGCCTGTTCAACGCCACCTATGCTCTGACCGTTTCGGAAACGCCTGCCGTCACCTCCTCGATCGCCGGCGACGATCAGCTTGCCGAGCTGGAGGACATTCTGGTCGGCCGCCTGTCCAAGTTCGGCATCACCGACGCGCGTGTGCGGCGCGACCCGGCAACGCAGGAAGCCGATGCGCCGGAGGGCGAGGTGATGAACAAGGATGTCGGTCAGGTCGAGCGCGACCTGCTGGTGCTGGCGGCGGATTTCGCCCAGAGCGACAAGCTGACGGCGTCGCTGCGCTTTTCCGACGGCCAATGGCTGAACTTCACCGAGCCGATCACGCCGGCCGGGCCGATCCTCAGCGTCGACAGCCTGCCGCTCTATTCGCTGATCGCCGGGCTGGTCGTGGTGATGTCGATCTGGTCGCTGCGCCGCCTGACGGCGCCCTACCGGATGATGGAGACAGCGGTGAACCGCATCGGCAACGACCTGAAAAGCCCGCCGATCGCCGAGACCGGCAGCCGCGAGATCCGTGCCGCGGCAAAAGCCGTCAACGCAATGCAGACGCGCCTGCGCGACTATGTCGAGGACCGCGAGCACCTGGCGGCGGCGCTCGCGCATGACCTGCGCACGCCGCTGACCAGGATGCGGCTGCGGCTCGAGCTGCTGCGCCAATCGGCGGCGCGCGAGGCGCTGGCGCACGACCTCGCAGACATCGAAAGCATCGCGAGCTCGGTGATCGACTTCGCCAAATTCGAGGTCACGGAGGAAAAGGCCGAGCGGATCGATTTCTGGTCGCTGGTGGAGTCGGTCGCCGACATGTTCGAGGATGCTTCATTCGACGACGACGCCACGCCCACGCGCGGCCTGATCTGCATCGCGCGGCCGGTGGCCCTGCGCCGCTGCATCACCAATCTCGTCCAGAACGCGGTCACCTACGGCAAGAAGGCGCATATCGGCGTGCGAAGGTCGGGCAACACCATCACGCTCAGCATCCGCGACGAAGGTCCGGGCATTCCGCAGGCAAAGCTCGATCAGGTGTTCGGCTCCTTCGTGCGCCTCGAACAGTCGCGCAACCGCGAGACCGGCGGCCTTGGCCTCGGCCTGACCATTGCCCGCAACATCGCCCGCGGCGCCGGCGGCGAGATCAGCCTTTCCAACCATCCCGCCGGTGGCCTGCTGACGGAGCTGCGCCTGCCGCTGGCAGCTTGAGTCAGCAGGGGCTTTCCCGGCTTATGCCGGGACTGGATTGCCAGCGCCATCCTTGTGATAGTGCTGCCCGCTCGACAGCGTCGAGCGTCCTCTTGGACGCGCGAAGGACGCCGTAGCCCTTAAATTTGGTGCATGATCCTTTCCGAACCGAAGGTCAGCGAAGCAAAAATCGATTCCGATTTTCGGGGTCATGCACGAGGAAACGAAGCATGTTCTACGCGATCCTTGCCTATCATGTCGAAGAGACCGTCCAGTCCTGGACATCCGAGGAGGATGCAGCCCTGATGAAGGACCTGCTCGAGATCAATGACAGGCTGACCCGCGCCGGCAAGCTGGGGCCGGCGGCGAGGCTGGACGGGACCGGGAAAGCCGTCACGTTGCGCGGCCCGGGCGACGGCATGGTGATCGACGGTCCCTTCGCCGAGACCAAGGAGCAGTTGCTCGGCCTCTATGTGCTGGATTGCGCAGACCAGGACGAGGCGGTCGCGGTGGCGCGCGACCTCAGGCGCGTCAATCCCACCGCCGTCTACGAGATCCGGCCGATCATGCTCTATCTGCCGGGCGCGCCGCTGGCCTGATTTCCGGGAAAAGGGGGCGGGTTCACCGCAGCGGGCGATGGCCTGCGGTGCGGCCGCCGCGAGCCGCAATGTCGGCAGGGGCTTCGTCGGCCGGATAGCCGAAATCCTTCAGTTCAGGCATCGACAGGCTGGCCAAAGCCCTGCGCTGCGCGGCGTCCTGGCGGCGGCGCCGGACCCCGGCGAAGATCGTGGCGATATTGGCGGCGAGCGCGCCGGCAAGGCGGGTGGTCGGCTGAAAGGTCCTGATGCTGATGTTGGTCATTGTCATTCTCCCTCGTTTCGAACTCACGAGGGCAATGTCCCATCGGCACGCTTTGCCAGTGTTTATCCAGGCGTGAAACCGCCGGAAAAACCGCGGATCGGAGCGCTAATTCGCCGTTAAGTCGGCGGCGGGACGTGATAATGTGCCCGGGGCTTTTTCACGGGGGCCGGAGTGCACATCCGATTGCTTGGCGGCATCGAGGTTGTCTCCGCAGGCGGACAACCTCTGCATTTTGCGACGCGCAAGACGTCGCTGCTCTTTGCCGCGTTGGTTCTGGCCGGCCCCAAGGGCCTTCGCCGCGAGAGGGTGGCGGCGATGCTGTGGGCCGGCAGTGGCGAGCAGCAGGCGCGAAACAGCCTGCGCCAGGCCCTGGTCGACATCAGGCGGCTGTTTCCGTCCACGGGCGACGAGGCCATTCGCATCGAAGGCAATGCCGATACCATCTGGCTGGCGGCGAATGCCGACGAGGCCGACATCTGGGCTTTCGACCGAAGCTGCAAGGACGATGATGGCACGAGCCTCGCGGCAGCGGCCGACCTCTACCGGGGCGAGCTCCTCGACGGGCTGTCTTTCCCCAGTGAGATCGATGAATGGCTTGCGCCGCTTCGGGCGAGCTACACCCGCAAGGCGCTGGACCTTGCCGAGCGGCTGAGCCTCCTGCGTGAGCTGGATTCGCACGAGGAACGGGCCTGCGAAAGGCTGGCCGAATGTCTGGTGACGCTCGACCCATGCGCCGAGCAGGCCCACCGCGCCCTGATCCGCATCTTTCGCCGCCGCGGCAAGACCAACGATGCCTTCCGCCAGTTCCTGGCCTGCAGGGAAGCGCTGAAGCGCGAGCTCGGCGTTGAGCCCGAAGAAGCGACGCGGACGCTGGCCGAATCTGTCGAAGGGCCCAATATAGAGCGCCTGAAAGCGCCGGGAGCCGATGGCGGGACGCCCGAGGTCGAACTGTCCCATCTGGAAGTGAAGACGGAGCCGCCGCGTCCGGCAGTCTCGGTGCCGGAAAAGCCGTCGATCGCCGTCCTGCCGTTCCAGAACATGAGCGGCGACGCCGAGCAGGACTATTTCACCGACGGCGTCGTCGAGGAGATCACGACGGCGCTGTCGCATGTGAACTGGCTGTTTGTGATCGCGCGCAATTCCGCCTTCGCCTACAAGGGCCAGGCGGTCGACGTCACCCGCGTGGCGCGCGAGCTCGGGGTCCGCTACGTGCTGGAGGGCAGCGTCCGCAAGGCCGGCAGCCGGCTGCGCGTGGCGGGCCAGCTCATCGAGGCGGCGGCGGGGGTGAGTCTGTGGGCCGACCGCTTCGAAGGCGACGTCTCGGAGGTGTTCGAATTGCAGGACCTCGTCGCCTCCAGCGTCATCGGCGCGATTTCGCCCAGGCTCGAACAGGCCGAGATGGCGCGCGCCAAGCGCAAGCCCACCGAAAGCCTCGACGCCTACGACCACTACCTGCGCGGCATGGCGAGCCTTTACCGCTGGACGAGGGAGGGGCAGGAGGAGGCGCTGCCGCAGTTCTACAAGGCCATCCAGCTCGACCCCGATTTTGCCGCCGCGCAGGGCGCTGCCGCCTGGTGCTATTTCTGGCGGATGGCGAATGGCTGGATGACCGACCGGCTGAAGGAGACCGCCGAGGTCTCCCGGCTGGTCGGCAACGTCGCCATCGCCGGCCAGGATGACGCCGTGGCGCTGGCCTTCAGCGGCCTGGCGCTGGGCTACGTCATCGGCGACTACGAGGCCGGTTCGGCACTGGCCGACCGCGCGCTGATGCTGAACCCGAACTGCGCAGCCGCCTGGAGCGCCAGCGGCTGCCTCAAGGCCTGCCACGACGACCCGGACATCGCCATCGAGCACATGTCGAGGGCAAGGCGGCTAAGCCCGCTCGATCCGTTGACCTTCTTCATGCAGTCCTTCACCGCCTTCGCCCATTTCGTCGCCGGCCGCTACGACGCCGCATGGCCGGTCGCCGAAGCGGCTTCGCGCGCGCAGCCTTACTATCTCACCGGCCTACGCGTGGCGGCGGCCAGCGACGCCATGGCCGGCAGGCTGGATGCCGCGAGCAAGCACATAGCGCACTCGCTGGCGCTCGACCCGGAACTGACGCTTTCCAACCTCAAGCACCGGGTGGGACAGATCAGGCCGGACTATTTCGCCAGATATGTCGAGGCGCTGCGGCTGGCCGGCCTGCCCGAATAGCAGAATTTGGGACACTCTCTTCAATCCGGTAGCGTCGCTGCCTCGATTTCCTTTCCAATGCGAAGCGTTTCGCGCACCAGGAGATCGAGGTCCTCGCGGCGCGTCCGGTGGTTGGTGATCGCGACCCTCAGGCAGTGCTGGCCGCGCACGGTGGTGTCCGACAGGGCGGCGATGCCCTCTTCCTGCAGCCTGAGCATGATCTCGGTGTTGAGGGCCTTGAGCCGCTCCTCCGATGCAGCTTCAAGGCGATGGCGGAAGCAGACGATGTTGATGGTGGTCGGCGCCGTCAGCTCGAGCGCCGGCTCCGCCTCGATCAGCCCGGTGAGATGAGCGGCCTGGGCGATGTTCTGATCGATGAGCCGGCCGAACTTCTCGGCGCCGTGCTCCCTCAGCGCCATCCAGATTTTCAGCGCGCGAAAGCCGCGCGAGGTCTGCAGGCCGTAGTCGTGCAGCCATTGCCCGGAAGCGAGGCCCCGCGGGGTCGATTCCAGATATTCGGGCGTGACGGCGAAGGCGTTCCGGTGGGCGGAGGCATCGCGAACCAGCGCGCAGCCCGCCTCGAACGGCGCGTGCAGCCACTTGTGCGGATCGAGCGCGATGGAATGCGCCTGCTCGATGCCGGCCACAAGCGCCCTGTTTTGAGGCGCGATTGCAATCAGCGCGCCGATGCAGCCGTCGACATGGAACCAGAGGTCTTCCTCCGCCGCCAGCGCGGCCAGCGCCTGCAGGTCGTCGACCGCGCCGGTGTTGACGGTGCCGGCGGTGCCGATCACGCAGGCCGGCTTGAAACCCGCCGCGCGATCCTCGGCGATGGCCGCCTTGAGCGCAGCAATATCGATGCGCAGGCCCGCATCGGTCGGAATCCGCCGCAGCGCCCGGTTGCCGAGGCCGAGCGCTTCCATCGCCTTGCGGTGGCAGGAATGGACCTGGTCCGAGGCGTAGAAGCGCAGCGGCCGTGGGATCGCCCCGACGCCCCTTTCGCGAACATCGACGCCCGCCTTGACATTGCGCGCCACGGTCAGCCCGATGATGTTGGCCATCGAGCCGCCGCTGACCAGCGTGCCGCTGGCCGAGGTTGGAAAGCCGACCATCTCCTTGCACCAGTCGACCACCTGGCTGTCCATGAGCCCGGCGGCATGGTTGCCGCCGCCGAGATTCGAGCCCTGGATCGCCGCCAGGAAATCGCCGAGCGCGCCGGTGAAATTGCTCGAGCCCATATACCAGGACCAGAAACGCGGATGGACGTTGCCCATCGGGTAGGCCATCACGTTGCGGGCGACGTCGCCGTAGACATCGGCAATCGATGTCGGCTCGCGCGGCAACGTCGCCGCAAAGAAGGCGCGGACCTCGTTGGGCATCTCGCGCCACACCGGGCGGTCCCGAACATCCCTGAGGTAACCGATGGCGTCGTCGACGACCCGGTGCGACAGCGCCTGCACATCGGTCCAGTCCGGCGGATCGAGGGTTTCTTCCATCACCGTCGTTTCCTGCAAGTTGTCCATCCGCTTCTCCCCCAAAAAGGCACGCGACCATTGGGTGGCGTGCGAAATCGTCGAGCGGCGCCGCCATCCGGACGGATAGCAGCGCCGCGCGTTGTCTTCAGGCCTCGAACTGGCAGCTTGGCGTCGAGCGCGACAGCGCCATCTCCTCGGCGTCCATCTCCGCCTCGATGCCGTCGAAGAGCGGCGTCGACATGTAGCGCTCGCCGGTGTCGGGCAGCATGCACAGGATCACCGAACCGGCCGGAGCGGTTCCGGCGATCTGGCGTGCCACGGCGAAGGTGGCGCCGCCGGAGATGCCGGTGAAGATGCCTTCCTGCTGCGCCAGCGCCTTCGCCCACTTGATGCCTTCCGGACCGGGGATCGGCACCACTTGGTCATAGTAGCGCCGGTCGATCGCCTCCTGCAGCACGTTGGGGATGAAATCCGGCGTCCAGCCCTGGATCGGATGCGGCTCGAAGGCCGGATGGCTGGCGGCCGGCGCGCCGCCCGCGCCGCGTTCCTGCCCCTTGCCGCTGCCGATCAGCTGGGCGTTCGCAGGCTCGGCAAGCACGATGCGGACATCCGGCCGCTCGCGGCGCAGCACCCGGCCGACACCGGCGACCGTACCGCCGGTGCCATAGCCGGTGACCAGCACGTCGAGCCTGGAGCCCGCGAAATCGTTGATGATCTCGCGCGCCGTCGTCGCCTCATGGATGGCGGCATTGGCTTCGGTCTCGAACTGGCGCGCCAGGAACCAGCCATTGGCTTCGGCGAGTTCCACCGCCTTCTTGTACATCCCGAAACCCTTCTGGGCGCGCGGCGTCAGCACCACCTTGGCGCCCAGCATGCGCATCAGCTTGCGGCGCTCGACGGAGAAGCTGTCGGCCATCGTCACCACCAGGGGATAGCCTTTCTGCGCGCAGACCATGGCAAGGCCGATGCCGGTGTTGCCGCTGGTCGCCTCGACCACCGTCTGGCCGGGCTTCAGCTTGCCGCTGCGCTCGCCTTCCTCGATGATGTTGAGCGCCAGCCGGTCCTTCACCGAGGCTGCCGGATTGAAGAATTCGGCCTTCACATAGATCGTCGCGTGCGCCGGGCCGAGATTGTTGATGCGGATGACCGGCGTGTCGCCGACCGTGTCCAGAATGCTGTCGAACAGCCGGCCGCGGCCGGCAGTGGTCCTGATTTTCAACTGCTGCAACATGGGCTTTTCTCCTCGGTATCTCACGTGCCGGTTACAGACCGGCGACTTCGGCGGCGCGGTTTCGACACCTTGCCGCGCTAGGCTGCTGAACCAGCCGCAAATGCGGCAACGGCGCATTCCGGCACGGAATGGGGCTGCCGGATGCTTCCTGTCGTCTTTGGTGATAGAACATGGACCAGCTGGTCAGCGTTGGAGAGAGCGTGGAAATTTACGTGGAATCCACCCGATCGAGCCTGAACGACACAACCCCCGGCCTGTCCCTGCGACTGCTTGGGCAACTGACGATTACCCGTGATGGCGAGCCGGTCAGGTTGCCGTCCTCGCGCAAGCTGCGCGCGCTGCTTGCCTATCTGGCGCTCGCGCCGCATCCCGTCAGCCGCAGCCGGCTCTGCGAGCTTTTGTGGGATGTTCCCAATGATCCGCGCGGTGAGCTTCGCTGGTGCCTCAGCAAGCTTCGCGGCGCGCTCGACGAACCGGGTCTGCACAGGATCGAGACCGAGGGCGACACCGTGGCGCTTCGTCTTGCCGATACGAACGTCGATGCCCTCGAAGCCGCCGCCGCCGTCGCCGAAGGGATCGAGACGCTTGGCCTCGGGCGCCTTCGCGCGCTTGCGCCACTCTTCGCCGGCGAATTCCTGGACGGGCTCGAGCTCGATCGGAGCCCGCATTTCACCAGCTGGCTGACCGCGCAACGCCGCCGTTTCAATTCATGCCATGTCGCCGTCCTGGAGCACATGATTGCCCTTCTCCCGCAGGGGGCCGATGACGCCGCTGCCTATCTGGACAAATGGCTGGAGCTGGCGCCGTTCGACGGGCGCGCGCATGTGGCGCTGCTGGAGAACCTTGCGCGGCGCGGCCAGATCGGCGCCGGCGAGGAACATCTGGCCACCGCGGCGGAGCTTTTTCACTCGGAAGAGCTGGATTTCACCCCTTTGCGCGAGGCATGGCACGAGATTAGGGCCCGGAACGCCAGCGCGGCGCCGTGCGCGCGGTCCGGGCCGGGTCTTGTGGCCCCGCAACCGCCGATCGTTGCCGTGGAAGACGAACGCGCAGCGTTGCGCCGGGCCTCGCTGGCGGTGATGCCGTTCGCGGAAAGCACCGCCAATTTTCGCGGCGGGCTTGCCGATGGCCTGACCCACGACATCATCACGCGCCTCGCCAAGCTTCGCGATTTCTTCGTCATCGCCCGCGGATCGGTCTTCGCACTGGCCGAGAAGGACATCGCGCCGGAGGATGCGGGGCGCAGGCTCAATGTCGACTATGTGGCGACGGGCTCGGTCCGCAGCCTTTCGGGCAGGGTGATCGTCTCGGTCGAGCTCGTCGAGGTCCGCACCGCGCGGATCGTCTGGGCCGAAACCTTCGAGCACAGGCCGGACGAAATCTTTGTCGTCATCGACGATATCGGCAACAGCATTGTCTCCTCGATCGCCGCCGAGATCGCGACCGTCGAGCGAAACCGGGCAATGCTGAAGGCGCCGAACTCGCTCAATGCCTGGGAAGCCTATCATCGCGGCCTCTGGCACATGTACCGCTTCACCCGTCAGGAAAACGAGCTGGCGCAGCAATTCTTCAACGACGCCCTGAAGCTCGACCCGACCTTCGCCCGCGCCTACGCCGGGCTTTCCTTCACCCATTGGCAAAATGCCTTCCAGCGTTGGGGCGATCGCGACCGGCAGACGGCACTGGCTTTCGAAGCCGCCGGCCACAGCCTTTTGGTCGACGACCGCAATCCCGCGGGTCACTGGGCGATGGGCCGCGCCTTGTGGCTGCGCGGCGACCAGGACGGCTCGCTGCTCGAGCTAGCTGTGAGCTTTCGGGAGGTTGTCCATTCGGACCGGACCGAGGAGACTGGAGTTACCACGCTTCAGCATCCATCGGAGGATCCGAATGAACATCCATAAGAATGCCCGTCTCACACCGCTGCGTCGAGAGGAGATGGCGCTGTCGGTGATAGAAGGCGCTTTCTCCAAAGCCCATGCGGCGCGTGTCTACGGCGTGTCGGCCAAGATCGTGGCGCGCTGGGTCGAGCGCTACAAGTCCGAAGGGCGGGCCGGCATGATCGACCGTTCCTCGCGGCCCGCCCATATGCCGCAGGCCACCGCTGCGTTGATCGCCGAGCGCATCATGGCGCTGCGGCGGCAACGTTGGACCGGCAAGCACATCGCCCATGAGGTCGGCGTCTCGCCCGCCACCGTTAGCCGGGTTCTCAAGCGTGCCGGACTGTCGCGGTTGCGGGATATCGAACCGGCCGAGCCGATCCGACGCTACGAGCGCGAGCATCCTGGCGAGATGATCCATATCGATATCAAGAAGCTCGGTCGTTTCGAGCGCATCGGTCATCGCATTACCGGCAAGCGCACCGGCAATGCCAGCTCGCGCGGCAGCAGTTGGGAGTTCGTCCATGTCTGCATCGACGACGCCTCCCGCATCGCCTTCTCGCAGATCCTGCCCGACGAGAAAAAAGAAAGCGCCATCGCCTTCCTCAAGGCGGCGGTGGCCTACTACGCCAGCCTCGGCGTCACGATAGCCCGCGTCATGACCGACAACGGCTCCTGCTACAGATCAAAGGCCTTCGCCAAGGCCTGCCGCGATCTCGGCCTCAAGCACGTCAGGACAAGACCCTATACACCCAAGACCAATGGCAAGGCCGAGCGCTTCATCCAGACAGCACTGCGCGAATGGGCTTATGCCATCGCTTATCCGACTTCAGATCACCGCGCCGCAGAGTTGCCGGTCTGGCTGCACAGATACAATTGGCACCGTCCCCACGGGAGCCTAAAGTCCAAAACACCTATCAGTCGCCTCGCTCTAACCGAGGACAACCTGTTGAGGCTCCACAGCTAGCAAAGGCCGTCGACCTCAGTCCGAACTTCGCGCTCGGCCACTATGCGCTGTCCTTCGTCCACTCGCAGTCGGGCGATCCGCAGTCGGCGATCGGCTCATCCGATCACTCGCGCCATCTCAGCCCCTTCGATCCGCTGCTGTTCGGCATGATGGGGGCGCGCGCCATGGCCCATGCCCGGCTGGGTGAATACAACGAGGCCGCCGAATGGGCGCTCAAGGCGGCAGCCAGGCCCAATGCCCATGTCATCATCCTGGCGATTGCAGCGCATTGCTTGGCGCTGGCCGACCGGCAGGACGAAGCGCGGAACTTTGCCGCGGCGATCCGCACCACATGGCCTGACTATCGGGCCGACGATTTCATCGCCACCTTCCGCTTCGACCGGGACGGCGAAGCCCTGTTCCGCAGGGGCGCGAAGCTCATCGGGCTGCACTGAGTCTGCTCTGCGTCAATGCACGAGCGGGCCGCTGGCCTTCCGCCACGCATCCATGCCGCCCTGGATGTGGCGGGCGCTCGATATTCCGACATCCTGCGCGGCCTGCACGGCCATCGCCGAGCGCTCGCCGAACGCGCAGTAGAACAGGATCTGCCTGGCTGTCGATTTCGCCAGCTCATGCAGCATGCCGCCGACGGCGATGTTCTCCTGCAGCCGCGCATAAGGCAGATGGATCGCGCCGGGGATGACCCCGTGGCGCTCCCGTTCTGACTGCTCGCGCAGATCGACCAGCGCCACGTCGGGCCGGCCGACCAGCGCCAGCGCCTGTTCCGCCGTCACCGACCAGCCGCGGCTGGCGATATCATCCTGGTGCAGCCCGACCCGCATGTTGGCGGGCACAGCGACATCCATCATCTTCGGATTGGACAGCTTGAGATTGTTCATGATGTCGACATATTCGTCCACCGACTTCACCTGCAGGCGCGGATTGAAAGCCTTTTCCTCACCGATCGTCGACACGGTCTCGCCCTTGTAGTCATGCGCCGGGAAGATCATCGTCTCGTCGGGAAGCTTGAGCAGGCGGCCGAAGATCGATTCATATTGCTGGCGCGGATCGCCGTTCTGAAAGTCAGTGCGGCCGGTGCCGCGGATGAGCAGCGTATCGCCGGTGAAGACCCGGTCGGGCAGGATGAAGCTGTAGGAATCGTCGGTGTGGCCAGGCGTATAGATGACGTCGAGCGCCAACCCTTCGATGGCGAGCTTGTCGCCGTCGGCAAGCCGCATCGAGACGACATCGGCCTTGGTCTGTTCGCCCATCACGGTGATGCAATGCGTCTTGTCGCGCAACGCCCCGAGCCCGGTGATGTGGTCGGCATGGAGATGTGTGTCCACGGCCTTGACCAGCCTGAGGTCGAGCTCGTTGACGAGTTGCAGGTAGCGCTCGACCTTCTCCAGCACCGGATCGATGATCAGCGCTTCGCCGCCGCGGCGGCTGGCGAGCAGATAGGAGTAGGTGCCCGAAACGGAATCGAAGAGCTGACGGAAGATCATTTGCCGCATACCCCGCTGCAGTTCGCACCGCCGGGCATTCTCCGCGCGGTCGCGGCAATATCCTACCGCAGAGACCCGCTGGAGCGGAATGGATTTCGAAAAATATGTTCCAGGAGCCGGGCCTTCCCTGTAGCCACGGAGCGACAGTCCCAAACCGTAAGCAGGCGCCGGAGTTTGTCGAGCCTCGTCAAAAAGCCTTCCTGAGGCGAGCCCGGCCTCGGACAGTGAAGGCGTTGTCGCTCCCGTAACCGGCCTCGAAGCCGGCATTCAGGGTCATGCCGGCACCGACCTCCGCCGCGACGTCCGCGCCGGCGAAGCCGCGAAACACCGCCTTTCTGCCGCCGGCGGCAAAAGAGATGTCCTGGCCAAGCAGTGTCGCCGACAGCTCGTCGCTATCTTGCGCGATCGCGTCGATCCCGGCACGGAGGGTGGTTTGCCAAGTCTGGCTCGGCGTGCTGACGGGCGCCAAAGCCAGCGCGAGTTGGCCACGCGCCTCGAACACGTTGACGTCGCGCCCCGAGACGGCGAGATCGCCGTCCGAGCCGGTCTCCGAGTAGTCGTCGAGGATGAGCCCCACGTAACGCAGCCGCAGGCTGGGTACCAGCGTGCCGGCCATGACCGGCATACGCGTGCCGAGCGTCACCGACGGGCTGAGGAAGACGCCGTTGAAATCGGCTCGCGCTGTCTCGACGCCGCCGAGCGCCAGGTTGTTCGCGACACGGCGGCGGCTCCGCTCCTGGAGCACCCCGGCAACGAATGCCGCCTCGGCAAAACGCGCTCCTCCGTCATAGCCCAGATAGCCGCCCGCAAATACGCCGCGATGGACGATTTCCTGCGCGTCGTGGTCGACCTCGGTCGATCCGGCAGCGCCTCCCAGCAGCACGCCACCCAGGAAGCCGTCGCCCGAGCGCCTTTCAGCGCCGGCGACCACGCCGCCCAGCGCCTCGCTGAACCCGGCCGACGCGCCGGAAGCGCCCTGGGAGCGTATCGCGCCAAATGTGGAGATCCAGGAGTCCGGACCGTTATGCGGCGCAAGCACGTCGCCGCCTGGGGTGGGCATGCGCGCCTCGACGGCGCCGACTATGCCGTCGACAATATCTTCGACCAGTGGCGCGCTGCTCGCAAACCCGCTGGTGTCGACCACTGCCACGCTGTTGCCGCTCGTCACGAATGGCCTGCCGCCGGTCAGGATGGTTTGCGGCGGCCCGCTTCCGACGAAGCTCATGACAGCGTTCAGTGCGGGGCCGAATGTGAGGGTGTTGCCGCCGCCGGAAAAGGCGATCGGTCCCTGGATAGCCGTGCCGCCCAAAAGGTTCAGCGTGGCTCCAGGCGCGCCGAAATAGATTGCCGCGCTCTGGTCGCTGAAGACGCGGCCAGAGTTGGTGATGACCGAATTGTCGCCCAGCGCCGCGATGCCCACGGCGCTCGCACCGTCCACGACGACCGAACCGGAATTGGTGATCGCCGCATTGCCGGACAGGGTACCGATACCTGTCGCGCCCGTGCCGGAAACGCCGACGGGGCCGCTGTTGACGATTGCAACGTCGTTGCCGCTGGCGCCGATGCCAATGGAAGCCAGCCCCGACACGGCAATCGACCCGGTATTGTCCACCCGCAGGCCGTCGTTCTGCCAGACGATCCCGGCGGCGGCGATACCAAAAGCCTCGATCGAGCCGCTGTTGGAAATCCTCAGGTCCGGTCCGGCGCCTATGATGCCCGCGGCGGCCGCGCCGGCAACGCCGATGAAGCCGCGGTTGTCGATACGCCCGCCGGGCGCATCGCTGATGATGCCGTATGTGGCGACCCCCAGCGCCTCGATCGCACCGTTGTTGACGATGTGCGCGTTCCCGCCCTCGGACAGGATGCCGATGGAGGCATCGCCTATCGCCAGGATGGTCCCGTCGCTGAGAATCGCCGCGTCCAAGCCCTGCGAATTGACGTTGATGGCGCCGCCGCCCGACGTTTCAACCAAACCGTGGTTGTTGAACCTCTGGGCCGGGCCGAACATCCGCACGGCATCGATACCGGCGCCAGATGTCTCGATGGCTCCCGTTGCACTGACAGCGCCGGTGTCGCCGGCGCCGGTCATCGTTTGCTGGCCGGCAGTCACGCCATTGCCGATGACAAAACTCTGCGAGCGCGCCGCGCCGCTTTCAAGCGAGACCGCGGCGAGAATTGACAGCGCAACCGCGCCGGAAAGCCCAGCATGCGACGTCGGCATCCCCCTCGCATGGGCACGCAACTAGCCGACTCTGCGCCCGACGGAAGCGAAAAACAAGCCGGAGGCGACGTGCCCGGCGCTGGCGCAATTTCCAGGAAAACTGTGAAGCCGGTTTTCCGTTCGGAATGGCGCCAGAACCGGGAGACAGAGCGGTTCATCATTTCGATGAAACCGCGCCATCCGTCGGCGTGGGCGAAAATGCCTACCGCCTGAGCACCGCGCTCAGCACATCCCGGATGCCGATCGCGCCGACGAAGCGGGAGCCTTCGTCGAACAGTGCCACCGGAGCCGTCTGCGAGCGGTGCATGGCCAGCATCACCGTCTTCAGCGACGTGCCGGGATTGGCCCAGAACACTTGCGCCCCCTCCTCCGGCTGGCGCTCGACATCGGCGCACGACACCCACACCGCCGGCTTGCCGTCGCGTTCGGCCGCCGCCACCAGGCCGTGCTCGTCGATCTTGAAGCGCGTCGTCTTGCGCCGGTCGAGCCAGACCCAGCCGTTCTCGCCGTGTTCGAGGTCGCGCCGGTCGCGCATCACGTTCCACGCCGTCAGCACTGACAGAGGATTCACATTGGCGATGAAGTCGCGGACATAGTCGTTGGCAGGCCTGAGCACGATGTCTTCCGGCGCGCCTGTCTGGACGATGCGCCCGCCTTCCATGATCGTGATGTGGCTGCCGATCTTCAGCGCCTCCTCGAGGTCGTGGCTGACGAAGATGATGGTCTTCTTCAGTTCCGCCTGGAGTTGCAGAAGCTCGTCCTGCAGCTTGGTGCGGATCAGCGGATCGAGCGCCGAGAACGGCTCGTCCATCAACAGGATCGGCGCCTCGGTGGCGAAGGCGCGCGCCAGGCCGACGCGCTGCTGCATGCCGCCCGAAAGCTCATGCGCGTATTTCTTCGACCACTGGTCAAGATGGACGAGCTGAAGCTGCTTCCTGACCCGCTCCTTGCGCTCGGCCTCCGGCACGCCGGCGAGCTCGAGGCCGAAGCCGACATTCTCTTCCACCGTGCGCCAGGGCAGCAGGCCGAATTGCTGAAACACCATCGCCACCTGCTTCTGCCGCAGCCGCCGCAAGGTCGCCTCGTCGCAGGTGACGACGTCGACCGTGCGGTCACCGTCCTTCACCAGCACCTGGCCGCGCGACACCACGTTCAGCCGGTTGACGGCCCTGAGCAGGGTCGACTTGCCGGAACCGGAAAGGCCCATCAGCACCGAGATCTCGCCCTCATGGATCGTCAGGCTGGCGCCCGCGCAGCCCAGCACATTGCCGGTCTTTTCGAGGATCTCGGCGCGGGTGGCGCCCTGGTCGATCATCGCCAGCGAACCCGCCTGATCGGCGCCGAAGACGATATCGACATTCTTGAAATCGACGGCGACGGTCATTTCTTGCCTCCAACGCCAATGCGGGTCATTCGGTCGAGCACGATGGCCAGCACGACGATGCCAAGGCCGGCCTCGAGCCCGAGGTCGATCCGGCGCGAGCCGAGCGCGCGGTTGATTTCAGTGCCGAGGCCGCCGGCACCGATCAGGGCCGCGAACACCACCATCGACAGTGACAGCATGATCGACTGAGTCAGGCCCGCCATTATGGTGGGCAAGGCTGAAGGTAGCTCGACCTTCCAGAGAAGTTGCCTTTTGGTGGCGCCGAACGCCTCACCTGCCTCGACGATCGATTTCGGCACCGAGGTGACGCCGAGATGCGTGAGACGAACCGGGGTCGGAATGACGAAGATGATGGTGACGATGAGGCCGGGGGCGTTGCCAAGCCCGAACAGCGTCAGCACCGGGATCAGGTAGACGAAGGTTGGCAGAGTCTGCATCAGGTCGAGCACCGGCAGCATGAAGCGGTAGACCTTCGGCTTGTGCGCGGCCCAGATGCCGAGCGGAACGCCGATCGCCATCGAGGCGGCGGCGGCCGCAACCACCAACACCAAAGTCTCCACGGTCTGCTTCCACAGGTTCTGGTTGATGATGAAGATAAGGCCGATGAAGACGCCGACGGCGAGCGGGCGCGAGCGCTGCAGGAACCAGGCTATGACGGCAACGACCAGCGCCAGCAGGACCGGCGGCACCACCAATAGGAGGTCCACCGCCCCGTCGAGGATGAAGTTCAGGCCGTTGGAGAAGGCTCTGAAAATGGTGTCGAAATTGTCGGTGAGGAAACCGAAGAAGGCCTTGCCCCACGGACCTATGGGGATCTTGTAGGCGACCAGGAATTTCGAAATCGGATCCATCTTTCCCCTCTCTGGCCTTCGCCATTTTTGGCGGACGGTCGTCTTCTCAGCATATGAAAAAGGGCAGCCTTTTCCAGTGGCTGCCCTTTTCCGGAGATCATGCCGGACTCAAAGCTTGCTTAGCTCCCGAGCGCGGTCTTGACGGCCGCCGTCGCGTCGCCACCGTCGAAAGTGGTCACGCCGGCGATCCAGGGCGCGATCGCGTCCGGATGCTTCTTCAGCCAGTCGGTGGCGACTGTCTGGGCGTCGCCGCCCTTCAGGATCGCATCCATCATCTCGCCTTCCATGTCGAGATTGAACTTCAGGTTGGCGATGAACTTGCCGGCGTTCGGGCATTCGGTGGTGTAGCCCTTGCGCACGTTGGTGTAGACGGTCGCGGCGCCGAAGCCGCTGTCGCCCATGCCGTCGAGATAGGTGATCTTCATGGCGCCCATCACCGGATGCGGCGTCCAGCCGAGGAAGGCGATCCACTCGTTGTTCTTCATCGACTGCTCGGCCTGCGTCAGCATGCCGGCTTCCGACGACTCGACCAGCTCGAACCCCTCGAGATTGTCCTTCGGGTTCTTGATCATGTCGAGGATGATGCGGTTGCCGTCATTGCCGGCCTCGATGCCGTAGATCTTGCCGTCGAATTTGTCCTTGAACTTGCCGAGATCGGTCAGCGTCTTGACGCCGGCGTCCGCGACATAGGTCGGTACGACGATGCCGTAGCCGGCGCCGGTCAGGTTGGTGCTTACCGTCTCGACCGAGCCGTCGGCGGTATAGTCCTTGATGTCATTGGTCATCGACGGCATCCAGTTGCCGAGGAAGACGTCGAGGTCCTTGTTCTTCAGCGACGCATAGGTCACCGGCACCGAAAGCTGGATCGTCTGCGGCTCGTAGCCGAGCGCGGTGAGCAGCACCGAGGCCAGCCCGGTCGTTGCCTGGATGTCGGTCCAGCCGACATCGGACAGACGCACGGCCTTGCAACTCGCCGGATCGCCGGCATAGGCGGCGGTCGTGGATAGAAGCGCCGCCAGGCCGAGGCCGGCGACGAAAGATTTCATACGCGACATTAACTTTCTCCCATTGCAATTCGAGGCGGCGCGAAGTCACGGTTCTTGCGACCGCCTTGTTTCGTCAGCCAAACACCATTTTGATGTGGTTTCAAGCGGCGCCACATCACGAACAACGGCGCGCGCTGGCCATTCAGCGACATGGCGCGCTTTCCGGTGGGCCCGCTTTTTTGGTGGAAGGAGCCGGCGACCCCTCCCCGCGCCGCGGCAATTGAGCTTAAAGACCCGTATGGCCAAGCTCTACTTCAACTACGCAACGATGAATGCCGGCAAGACGACGATGCTCCTGCAGGCGTCCTACAACTATCGCGAACGCGGCATGACGACGATGCTGTTCGTCGCCGGTCATTATCGCAAGGGCGACAGCGGACTGATCTCGTCGCGCATCGGGCTGGACGCGGAGGCCGAGATGTTCCGCGACGGCGATGATCTCTATGCCCGCGTCGCCGAGCATCACGAGCACACCACCGTGCATTGCGTCTTCGTCGACGAGGCGCAGTTCCTCGAGGAGGAGCAGGTCTGGCAGCTCGCCCGCATCGCCGACCGGCTGAACATCCCGGTCATGTGCTACGGCCTGCGCACCGATTTCCAGGGCAAGCTGTTTTCCGGCTCGCGCGCCCTGCTTGCCATAGCCGACGACCTGCGCGAGGTGCGCACCATCTGCCGCTGCGGCCGCAAGGCGACGATGGTCGTGCGCCTCGGTCCCGACGGCAAGGTGGCGAGGCAGGGCGAGCAGGTGGCGATCGGCAAGGACGTCTATGTCTCGCTCTGCCGCCGGCACTGGGAAGAGGAGATGGGCCGGGCCGCGCCCGATGACTTCATCGGCTTTACGGGCAATTGAACAGATAGCCTGCCGACCGTCGGGTAAGCGGCTGCCACCCTTTGCGATCGCGGCGCCCTGGTGGCCTCGCCGCCTATGCGGATGGCGACGCGGCGCTCGGCAGGAAGGTCTTCAACCGCTACATCGCGTGCCACGAGGCGGCGACCGACCGCGACAAGGTCGGCCCGCATCTTATGGGCGTCGTCGGACGCAGGGCCGCTCGGCGAAAAGCTTTGCCGGCCACTATTCGCAAGCCATGAAGGATGCCGGCGCCGCCGGCCTGGTCTGGGACGAGGCCAATCTTGCCAGATATCTGCGGGCGCCACGGCAAAAGGTTCCCGGCAACAGGATGGCCTTCGGCGGCCTGACCAGCGACGGCGACATCGCCAATGTGATCGCCTATCTCAAGGCTGACACGAAGCCCTGACGTGTGCCGTCGGATATCAGGGTGCTGCGGTCTTCTTCGGGAAGAGGTTATCGACAACGAGGCCTACGGTTCCTCCGAGGAAGACTTCGAGCGCCGATATCCATCTCTGCAGACCGTCGGTGTCGGCGGCGATGCTTCCCGGATACGAATAGAGCAGATAGAACACCGCCGCGAGCTGCACAACGGGAAGAAAAATGGCTATCGCCACGAAATTGTAATTGACAGCGGACCCGGCCGACAAATCCGCCTGGGTTTCAATGAAACCGCGCACAACGGAGACAAAATATATAGAAAAAACTGGGCCAAGTATCAGCAAGATACTGATCTTCTGGCTCTGATTGAAAACACTATCCTTGGCAATGAGGATCACTAGGCCTAGAGCCAAATGCCCTAGAACTATGATCCATCCTACAATGCTCTTTACCCTGTTTCTTCCCATCCTGGATCCCCCTTCCTATTGAAAATCTGGAATATTCGCCTCGCCGTTCCACTTTGCTGCAACTGCGTTAGCTATCTTCTCCTGCAGCTTTCCGAGGATATGGAAGTCGCTGAACTTGTCGCTTCCATCGGGGGACAAGTGATATTGGGTCGTGTGGCTGTCCGGCGGCGCGTCGGTTCTGTTGTCCGGCCAACGCGGAAGCCAGCCGTCTTGGATGCCGATCTCGACACGATCGTAAGCGTCGCCTTCACGGCGCAGCTGCTGCGAGAAATCGAAATCCACGGTCGCCTTCAACCAGTATCCGTTATATTCCTTATCGCCGTCCTCAATCTCGAGCGCCGGCCTGTATATGGCGAATGAATAGGAAAGCCCCTTCCTGGCGCTCAGCAAGCCGTCTGCCTCTTTCAGCCCCGGAAAGGTATCCTTCAGCAACGCCGCCAGCTTCTCTTTCAAGACCGTTTGCGTGACATCCTTTGTGATGACACTGTCGAGAGGAAAATCCACGGTTGCGTTGTCCGGCCCGGCCTCGACGCCCTCGCGCCTGACATCCAGAACCCAGCTCTGCTTCTGCAATTCGGCGATCAAGGAATATTCGGAGCCCGAAGGAACAGCCAACAGCAGAACATTTTGCGCCTCGAAAGGGAATGGCAGGTCCGGTACAATCTCGCTGTCGTTCAGCTTGGCCCACTCGGATAAGCGGCCCCATGATTTTGGTTCGACTGCGATGAGAAGATAGCCGGATGACCAGCCGGCATCCGCGCACGCTCCAAATCCGGAAGTCCACGTCCAGTATCGCAAACTCAAGGACCGCCTCAAAGAGATATCGATTTTCTTCCCTTCGTATTCAACATCATGCGCCGACAGGAATTCCGTCGGAATCCCATGTTCAATGCGCTTCTCCCGGGTGAGAGTGATTTTCTTGTATACCTTGTCCTTTCCGTCGCCCTGGAAATCTTTATACAGCCGAAGCTCTCTTGTTTTCGCGTCGGACCCTTTGGCAATGTTTGCCGCCAGACCGAAATCGCCACAATCCCGACGGGAAACATAGTTGTTTGCGGAGGAGACTGATATCGGCACGCCGCCGAAGCTTCCGACATAATCTTCCAGTTCGGCGGATTGGCCTCGGCTGATCCCCGGCGGAAAAAAGAAAAGTCCAAAAACGACCAGGATCGTCGAGCCTATATGAGACACGCATAGGCTCCTTGCCCGATAAACGAACAGCATATTACCCTCCCAAGCCCCGGTTAGCTTATAAAACTCTGAATATACATTCAATGGGGAAGGTCAGGCTGGGTCGCGGTCTCAACAGCTTTGCAATTGCACGGCCTTTGGCAGCAATTGCCGGCCATCGACCTCACATCCGGGCTGACAGAGAGTGGATACCTGTCGCCGCGCCATGCATACGACCACATCGTCTTTCAAGATCGACGGGAATTCTTTGTTTTGACACCCGTTCTTGCGTTGCGTCTTTCAATCCCTTGAGGCCCCACATATATTCGCCGCCACGTGCGACACGAAACCGGATGCCGAAGCGGGAGGCCCCTATGGCGACATTGCAGAATTTCGATGCCGAAATTGCCAAGACCAAGCAGGTCGTTGAGGACATGCGCACCAAGATCGAGCAATCTGGCACCGTGCTCGACACCCTCGCCCAGGCCGACAAGAAGATTGGCGACGCCAATTTCGACATCGAGAACGCTCGCATCGAGGATGTGCTGAAGCAGCAGAAGGTGATGGAAGGCAATATCGCCGACCTGATCATCGGACTGGAGGACGCCACCAATGTGTTCGGCGCCGAATTCGAGAGCATGAAGAATTACACCGGCTGGGAAAACTTCGTCGGCGTGTTCTCGGCGCAGCGCAAGCAGCGCATGCGCACCGACCGCGTGCGCAACATGTCGCTGGCGGGCAATCTGCAGGAGCTGCTGGCGAAATCCGACACCATCGTCGGCATCCTGAAAGCCCAGAAGCAGATCCTCGACCAGCGTTACAAGACCTCCGAAACCAGCCTGTCGCAGGTGATCGAGCGCCGCAAGGCCACAATGTCCAATCTGGAGACGGTGCAGAAGCGCATCGAGGAGCTTAATCCGATGCTGCTCGACATCGAGAACAAGATCGCCGCCTCGACCAGCCAGAAGGAGCGCACCCAGCTCGAGGGCGAGCGTTCGAAGCTGGCGACCGAATACAACGAGAAGCAGGCCAAGGAGCAGGAGCTGCTGGCCGAAAGCCAGACGCTGGAGCGCTACACCTCGATGTTCCAGACGTTCGTGGACTCTCTCAACAACCAGATCGCCGCGCAGTCAACGCTGATCAACAAGCTGACCATCGACACCGAGCAGCGCATCGTCCTCTACAAGGCGCTGGAAGACTCGCTGAAGACCGCCGCCCAGCAGGACGTCGCCCACAAGATCAACACGCTGGGCAGCCAGGTCGACAACACGGCCGAAGAGACGATGGCCGGCATCGGCGCCGCCTCGCAGAAGCACATCGGCGATCTCTTGGAGATGCACGAGAAGAACATGGTGGCCAGCGCCGACATCCAGCGCCGCAAGAAGCTTGCCGACGACGCCTTTGCCCGTCGCTTCGACGAAGTGATGAAGAAGCACAATTCCGCCAACTACGTGCAGTCGTAGGCGGCGTGCGGGCATTCTTCAGGGCAGTGCAATGACACCTGAAAATGAAGCGGCGGCGCGCTACTTCTCCGCCATCACCGCGGCGCTGACCGGGTTGGAAGTGTTCATGCGCGACGACCGCTCGCCGCTCTACCGGCATGGCATCGTCGCCAGGATCGTCGCCGAGTACATCGCCCGGCTGGACAAGTCCTTCGCCTGCTGGCGCAACCGGCTGGGCTTCATGGATACGTTCCGCATTTCGCGCGCCGACAGCGGCTATCCCGTCTTCCAGAACCTGCTCGAGCTGGAGAACGACCGCCGCCAGGCCGATAGCCGCCTGGCCAACATTCCCCAGGCCGGCGAGTTGCGCGAGGAGATGGCCGACTTCATCCTTCGCCATAAGGAATTTCCCGCCGCACTCCAGAAGTCGATGGCCGAGCGGCTCTATCTGGAGGACGTCAAGAGCAAGGCGACCTTCGGTCCCTTCATCCTGGCGCAGACGGCCAAGGTCTCGGTCAATCCGAAGACCATGCGACCTTACTATCTCGTCCACTGGGCCGCGTTCGACGGCAGCGCCAACCTGCCGCTGGTCTACATGGTGACGGTCGAGGACTCTTCCGAGAGCATGGTGCGCCAGCTCGTCGACGACAGTACCGGCAAGCTGAACGAGCGCGTCGACATTCCGCTCCCGGTCGACGGCCTGCTCAACCCCGAGCTTGCTCACCGCTTCGACGATTTCACAGAGAAGAATTCGGCCTACACGCTGTCGCCGGCGACCATCGCGGTCAATCTCGACAAGGATTTCGAGCCGCTGCATCCCAAGCAACTCCGCCGCGTCGTGCTCGGTCCTTTTTACTCGGCCGGCATCACCGAGAACAATTCGACGGTGACCGAGGTGCTGGCCAAGGTGCGCAAGCCGGAGAATGCCTGGCTGCTCACCTGGACCATCCAGGAAGTCTTTTCCAAGTCTGAGAAGCCCGGCCGCAAGGGCCTGTTCTCCAGCGAGAAGGCGACGCAGGAATTCTTCATCAACACCGACGACCTCGAAGCGGCGCGCCAGGGCGTCTCGAGCTACGAGAACCATGCGCTGATCCCGCACGAGGCCTACCAGGCGCTCTATGCCGCCGGCGAGGCGCAGAAGATCTTTTCCGGCTACAAGGTCCACATCCTGTCCAACGGGCAGGTCATCAGCGACGTCTGATTTCAACCGCGGAGCATCCTTCATGGACACCGGGCTGACCACGATCTCGGAAGCGGCAATCGAAAAGCACCGCGCCACCGCGCAGAGCTTCATCACCCGCATCGTCGTGCTGGAGGATCCGTCGCGCGAATCCGGCACCGCCCTTGCCGGCACCAACCGCCGCTTCGTCTCGACCGTCTCGGTCGGCTCGGTGCGCCGCACGCGCGACGTCGAGCTCACGAAGACGGTTCAAGCCATCCATCCCGACGACCAGTTGCTGACCATTCCCCAGCACATGCTTTTGTTCCGCGCCCGCCGCGGCCTGGCGATCGCGCTTGCCATAGCCGATGTCTTCGCCGAGGGGTCCGACCTCGAAAGCCTGCAGGCCAAGAACGCTCGCGCCCCGCTCGAAGGCGACGAGGCTGCGACCTTCAAGAAGCTTTTGTCGGCATCGGCCTATGTTTCCGCCTTCAGCTTCGCCTCCTATCTCTTCCAGCTGATCGACAGCGACGGTGAAGCGCCGAACGACAGTCCGGAACCCGACTTCCTGTTCGACACGCCGCAGGACGCGGTGAAGTCGATCGTGGCCGGCCTCGACAAGGCGATTGCCGGCTCGAAGGACGATGGCGACCTGATGACGCGGGCGCGCGCCTTCGCCCGCGTGGCCATCGACGGGCTCTTGGCGCGAAAAGGCCGCTTCGACGGCATCGGCGCGTTCGAGAACGCGCATATCCGCATCGACGTCGACGACTTCACCCTCGACGGTTTCGACGTCGCGCCCGGCAAGCGTTCCAAGCCGTTGGTGATGACCTTCAAGAAACCGGAAGAGGTCGTCGGCAATCACATCGCCAAGTTCCAGTCGGTCAGGCTGGCCAAGATGCTGATGGCCTATGATTTCGAACGCGAGCTGAACCCCTTCGTCGAGCTCGGCGGCTTCCTGTTCACCTTCATCGGCGACGGCGCCCCCGGCACCGGCAAGACGACGCTGATCCAGATGATCGCCGGCCTCGTCAACGGCTATTGCCAGGTCGCCGGCTATCCTTTCGCCTACGAGAATTTCGGCGTCGACCAGATCTCGTCCTACCAGGGCAAGTCCGGGCAGAACTGCCGCCAGTTCATCAACAACGTGCTCAACCCGCGCGCCATCGGTTTCGGCACCATCGACGACATCGACCAGGTGGCGGCGCGACGCTCCGACGACCGCGCCTCGGCCGGCCAGCAGGAAATCACCGGCGTCCTGATGGACGCTTTTGCCGGAGCCTCCACCGTGGTGCGCGGCAATTGCTCCTTCGGCATGTTCTCCAACTATCCCGAGAACGTCGACGATGCGCTGCGGCAGCGCGCCGGCGCCCGCTGGCTGGTCGACGGGCCGCAGACCCGCGACGACTACATCGACATCTTCGTGCTGCTCGCCGGCAAGAACTACAAGATCCCGCTCGGCGACCACAAGCTCTATGCCGCCCAGGAGATCCAGCGCGCCGTCGCCGAGGCCTATGAGGAGCACGAGAAACCCCAGGAAGACGGGCTGATGAAGGTCTATGAGCGCTATATGAAGGAGAACGGCGCGCCGAAGACCATGGCCGATATCGGCACCTATCTGCACATGATCAAGGACGCCGAGCCGCGCTTCACCGGCCGCGCCATCAAGAACGTCACCGACGCCATCAAGATGCGCGCCATGGACATCGAGCTGCCGGACGACTGGTTTGAGAAGCCTGAAGCCTTCATGCACAAGAGCTACGATGACAAGAAGGCGATGATCGAGGACCTGCGTGGGCCGTTTTCGATGGACATGGTCATGCAGGAGATCAACCGCTACGCCGATTCCGAATTCCGCTATTCCGACAAGTCCGACGACGCCGCGGTGGAGAAGCTCCTGCGCGACGCACGGCTCCGCGAACGCGCGGCGCGCGAGATGGAGGAGTTGAAGAAGAAGGGCCTGTGGGATGCGTAGACCTTCGCCGGCGGCGGGCGCGCAGCCCGCCGCCAAAAAGCCCGACCTCTTGCGCGACAACGAGCTGATCTATGGCCGCCTGCTTGCGGTCGACGAGCCGCATCTCATCCAGCGCTACAACAAGGCGCTTGTCGCCTTCGGCCTTGAGCCCACCAAGCTGAAGAGCTTCCAGATCGACCGCACGGGCTTCTCGCCCGAGGTCGCCGAGGAGTGCGGCGACTACGACTATCTCGATCCCAACGAGGTCAACCGTCGCTTCATCATCCTGACGCCGTCGCAGATCGACCTGCCGGTGGTGCACACCGCCTTCTCCAACACCTCGCAGCTGATGTTCGAGTTCATGTCCAAGAACCAGCGCGCCATCGACGCGCTGACCATCAAGGACGTCATCTACGGCGAGATCGAGGACTCCGTCCCCAAGGTCAACGACATCGAGGACCTGCTGTCGATCAACCAGGTCGAGTTCAAGGTGCTGTCGGCCGAGGATGTGCTGGGCAAGGCGGCCGAGCTCGGCAAGCTGGTCGACCGGCTGAAGCAGGAGCCCGACGCCTGGCGCGACGACGCCATGCTCGAGCGCATGGTCGATCTCGCCAAGATCTGCGGCGACATCCGCGAGAACGCGCTGGTGCCCGACCAGGTGATCTTCCGCCACAACGCCTACTGGACCAGCCATTTCGGCGGGCTCTACGTCTTCGTCGACCCCGACATGACGACGGTGATCTCCGATCCGGCAGCGCCTGGCTTCCGCCGCTCACGGCCCTGGCAGGTGAGCTATCTGTCGATCAACGACGCCGACAAGGTGTTCCGCTTCCTGGCGGGAACCGGCCGCCTCGACCTGCCGCGCGCCTCCTGGATCGAGGCTTCGGGTTATCTCGAGCATCGCGCCGAGATGGTGGTGCGGGCGCTGATCCGCGACGCCGAGCCCAACCGCAACCTGACGAACGTCGACAAGGTCTGGCTGCAGACATGGATCCACGGCCATGCCGACCTGATCGCCAGCGACGGCAACTTCCCCTTCCTCAACGCCGCAAAGCGCGAGATCGCCCAGTTCGGCCACCTGAAGCTGGAAGATGTGCCGCCGCGCCAGCGCTTCCTGGTGGTGCGCGCCAAGCCCGACCATCCCGATGCCTGGCTCACCAACCAGCTGATCTCGGATTTCGTGCCGCAGGACTTCGTCTCGCGCTACGTCTTCAACAAACCGGGATTCTATAAGGACTTCGACGGCTTCAGCGACGCCTGGCGATCGCATGTTGTGGACGTTCTGAAAACCACATATTTGAAAGACAAGGCGGTGTTCCGCGCGCGCCTTTACGGCTTGACTGACTGAGGGGTGAAGAAAGCCATGCTTGATCCGATCGTGAACTTCTTCACCCGGATTTTCCAATGGATCGGCCGCGGCATCGGTTTCGTCGTCGGCATTGTTCTCTGGCCATTCATGTGGGTCGGCAGCTGGTACGGCCAGCGCGGCTGGATCCTGAAGGCGGTGGTCGGGCTTGCCCTTCTGGTGCTGATCGGCCTCTACGCCAATTTCTTCTACGCCACCCAGTGGTGGAACAATTTCGACCCCAACTATCCGGACAAATACACCTTCGAGAAGCGCAACATTTCGGCCGGCGAGCAGGTCTCGGCCGGCGCCGGCACCGACACCGCAAAGACCTGCGGCAACTCGGCGATCGCCCAGGTGGCGGCCGATCTGACGGACTTCAACGTCAACCAGAACGCCTGGGTCTCCTCGATGATCCTCTACAAGCTCGGCTTGTTCGGCATCGACTGGGACCACACGCCGTGGATGGACAACAAGGCTTCCTTCCAGCGCGGCATCAACCAGGCGGTACGCCGCACCGCGACCGAGCTTGCCGACAATCTCGGCCGCGTGCGCACGACCTCGCAGATCGACAGCGACCTGCAGGACGCGCGCGGCAATCTGCAATTCGATGAATACACCTGGTATTTCGGCCTGAACCCGTTCGGTCCGAAGACGCCGACGCCGAGCTATTATCGCGACGCGGTGCGCAAGCTGCGCTCCTTCAATGCTCGCCTCGCCACCTGCCAGGCCACATTCGATGCCCGCGCCGACAATCTGAAGCAGTATATCGACCGCATCGCCAGCGACATCGGCTCGACCTCCGCCATCCTCAAGGAGCGCGCCGAGAACCACAATGACGGCTGGTTCGACTTCCGCGCCGACGACCGCTTCTGGTTCGCGTACGGCCAGCTTTATGGCTATTACGGCCTGATGAAGGGCGCCCAGGCCGATTTCGAGGACGTGATCAAGGAAAAGCACCTGCAGAATCTGTGGGACACGATGGATGCGCAATTCGTCTCGGCGCTGCGCATCCAGCCCTTCATCATCGCCAACGGCCGTGAGGACGGCTGGCTCCTGCCGACGCATCTGACGACCATGGGCTTCTATATCCTGCGCGTGCGCTCCAACATGGTCGAAATCAGCAACGTGCTCAGCCAGTAATGCTGCCGCCAGCGCCGGGCGCTGGCGGATTTGCGCCGTCGCCTCTGTCGCATTCGGTGCATTGCGCGGCTGTTTTGGGACGGCGGAGCGACACTCGCTCTGGCTTCTATACGGCGCAACGACCGGGCGCCGAAGACGCTGGAAAGGTCGGCCGGGAACAGCAATGTCTTTCTTCGCAGGAAACAATGTTGCATGAAAATTGACGCGGCGGCATCGATAGGGTTAGAACATGCCCTCGCCTCCGCGCGACATTTCGAACATGCACCAATGATCGAACCCCTACCCTCCACCGCCCAATCCAGAGGAAAGCCGTCATGGCCGAAGTGAAGTCCGACATCGAGATCGCGCGCGCAGCCAAGAAGAAACCGATCCAGGAGATCGGCGCCAAGATCGGCATCCCGAACGAGCACCTTTTGCCCTACGGCCACGACAAGGCGAAGGTCTCGGCCGAATTCATCAAGTCGGTGAAGGGCAACAAGGACGGCAAGCTGATCCTCGTCACCGCCATCAACCCGACGCCGGCCGGCGAAGGCAAGACGACCACCACCGTCGGCCTCGGCGACGGTCTGAACCGCATCGGCAAGAAGGCGATCGTGTGCATCCGCGAAGCCTCGCTCGGCCCGAACTTCGGCATGAAGGGCGGCGCCGCCGGCGGCGGCCTGGCCCAGGTGGTGCCGATGGACGACATGAACCTCCATTTCACCGGCGACTTCCACGCCATCACCACGGCCCACAACCTGCTTTCGGCGCTGATCGACAACCACATCTACTGGGGCAACGAGCTCGGCATCGACATCCGCCGCGTCGCCTGGCGCCGCGTCATGGACATGAACGACCGGGCGCTGCGCGACATCCTCTGCTCGCTGGGCGGCGTCGCCAACGGTTTTCCGCGCGAGGCCGGCTTCGACATCACCGTCGCCTCGGAAGTGATGGCGATCCTGTGCCTCGCCACCGACCTCAAGGATCTCGAGAAGCGGCTCGGCGACATCATCGTCGCCTACCGCCGTGACAAGTCGCCGGTCTATGCCCGCGACCTCAAGGCCGACGGCGCCATGGCGGTGCTGTTGAAGGACGCCATCCAGCCCAACCTGGTGCAGACGCTGGAGAACAACCCGGCCTTCGTGCATGGCGGCCCGTTCGCCAACATCGCGCATGGCTGCAACTCGGTCGTCGCCACCACGACGGCGCTCAAGCTTGCCGACTACGTCGTCACCGAAGCCGGCTTCGGCGCCGACCTCGGCGCCGAGAAATTCTTCGACATCAAGTGCCGCAAGGCCGGTTTGAAGCCGGCGGCCGCCGTCATCGTCGCCACCGTGCGCGCCATGAAGATGAATGGCGGCGTCAAGAAGGAAGACCTCGGCAAGGAGAACATCGAAGCGGTCAAGAAGGGCTGCCTCAACCTCGGCCGCCACATCGAGAACGTGAAGCAGTTCGGCGTGCCGGCGGTGGTGGCGATCAACCACTTCACCACCGACACCGAGACCGAAATCCAGGCGATGAAGGACTTCGTCAAGGCGCAGGGCGCCGAGGCGATCCTGTGCAAGCACTGGGCGCAAGGCTCGGCCGGCATCGAGGACCTCGCCAGGAAGGTCGTCGAGATCGCCGAATCCGGCGCCTCGCAGTTCTCGCCGCTCTACCCGGACGAGATGCCGCTGTTCGAGAAGGTCAACACCATCGTCAAGCGCATCTATCGCGGCGACGAGGCGATTGCCGACAAATCGATCCGCGACCAGTTGCATGCCTGGGAGCAGGCCGGCTACGGCAACCTGCCGGTCTGCATGGCCAAGACCCAGTACTCGTTTTCGACCGACCCGAACCTGCGCGGCGCGCCGACCGGGCATACCGTACCGGTGCGCGAGGTCAGGCTTTCGGCCGGCGCCGGCTTCGTCGTCATCATCTGCGGCGAGATCATGACCATGCCCGGCCTGCCCAAGGCGCCCTCCTCGGAAAAGATCTTCCTCAACGAGCAGGGTCAGATCGAAGGCCTGTTCTGAGATCCAGTGCTTTTTGCCCCGCAGGTGTCCCTGCCTGCGGATTTGAAGCAAGGATTGGCAGCCGCGCTGCCGATCCTTTCGGTTCACCAACCCTAAGAGCAGTTCGGCGTTTCCGTGAAACGACGAGCTGCTCTCACTATTTGTGTTGAGGCAATTCCGGACGGAAAGCCGCTGCGCTTGTCCCGGAAACTACTCTAACTCCCACCGAATTTGCTGATTGCATTCGTGGAAATGAAAACCAGCCGGTCGAGCAGCGCAAAAAAGACGTCTATGCTGAACCCGACGACAAAGGCGAAGGTGAAGAGGCCGAAGCCCACGGACTTGAACTCGTTGTTGCTGCCGAACGTCGGACCCCAAAACCAGGCCAGGATCATCCCGGCCAGCGCGGCCAGCGCCATGCGATGTGCTATGCGATAAACTGGCGGATTTGGTTGGGTCGTATCGAGAATGAGCCTCATATAGTAGATCATTGAACCTAAGGCTGCATAAAGACACGGCAGAATCCATACAGCATAGGGATCGATGGAATCCTTTATCCTTAGAGACCAGGAATCTACGGACGGAACAGTCATCGAGACATAATTCAAGGAATACTTGCAGGCCTGATCCACGATCTTCCTCATGTCCATCCCGAGGACTTGAGATTCGGAGGCTTGCAGCGCAAGTTCAGCCTGAGAGGTTGCTTGCGTCGTAGCGCCATCCACGAGCTTTCCGTCCTTGCTTTCCAGTTTCGCTGCCGGTTGAGCCTGACAAAAGAAGTTCATGGTGTCGTTTCCAGCGGATGCCCGCTTGGCGGTCTCCGCATTGCCGGCATCGACGGGTTTCGTCGGAGCTGAATGCAGCCCCGCGGTGACATCCGCGGTTTTGAACACCTCGACAAAATTCCGGCCGCTCGCCATCGCTGTACTGACGAAGGTTTCGAGCTTCATCACTCCTGGAAATGGCGAGGCTGACAAATTCTCGAAGTCGCCCACTCTTGTTTCCAGGGATTTCAGCTTGAAATTCAGATCACGAAGCTCGTGCAGGGTCAGGTAAGAAGACTCACGCGCCAGCTCGTCGATCGGCCTTTTCACTGGCGCCTTGGGGTCTTCCGGCTTTCCGCCCAATTCAACGGGAAGGGTCGCGAGTTGCATCTGGTCCGGGGAGAACAGGTCATCCTGGGCTACAAGCAGTTGCCGCTCCAGCTGACCAAACCGGCGATCCGGTTGCTGAGCCGCCAAAGTCTGCACCTCTGAAAGCAAGGCGACACCCTTGTTGTACACCAGAGACAGAGACCCGACCAGAAACATGAGAAGCATCGAAAGAAAGATGCAGGTATAGACCATACCTCGAGAGACAGGATTGTCGCTGGCACTCTTCAACGACTGCCGAGCCGATTCCACTTGGGCTCTCAGCTCAATAACGTCGGCATGATCATTTTTTCTTTGATCTGCCGGCAGCGCCGCTACTTTCGCTTGAGCGGCGATAAGTTGCTCGTTTCGTGACTTCCCTTTGCTCGCCTCCACGACAAGCCGGTCCGCTTCCAAGAGCAGATCCTCGACGCTTTCAATCTGTGTCGTTTGCGCCAAGCGGACCTCCTCAGCCCAGCCACCCGGGCACAAAGCCATAGGGGCTCGGGCATCCACAGGGCGATCCAGGCGGGCCGGGCGGCTGCGCCCAGCACCAGAAATTCGGAGTAAAACAGATTGTCCCTGGAGCGTGCGGGGGAACCTGAGCGAAAGCAGGCCGCGGCAGGACTGTCGCAACACAGACTAACGCCGCGGCCACCGCATTTCGTGCAATCCGCGCTTTCAATTGCTAGCCCCCGCAGCCTACCAATCGACTTGAATTAAAGCTCAAATCTTACTGTGCGGCAAGACGACGGCGACGTCTGTGAAATGCATCACTCTCCGCATGGTTCCTATTTGCTTTAACGCGACGGCAAAAATCGTAACCTTCGGGGACGTTACTCGGGCGGCGAGCCACCCGGAAAAGAAATGCTTGGCGCAATAAATCGCGATGGCGCTTGAAGAATGTCCATCAAAAAGCACCTCCATCGAACAGAGAGCGCTGCATCGCTGCGGCGCCCTCGTACCGGTCCGCTCAAGCGGCGTTGCGCGCCAGCGCCCGCTGGTTCGATGCGTAGATGGTGTCGCGTTCCGGCAAGGCGCCGGTCTTCAGGCAGTCGATCCAATCGGCGGTCCTGAGCACCGCGGCGAAGCGCGACTGCAGCACGACGCTCACCACGCGATGTATGTCCTCGGCGGACGCGTAGCCGGCGCTGTTGGCGTAGGGCACTGAGCCGCTGGCATCCGAAAGGAATTCGACGGCAAAGCCCATATGCACCGCATGGATGATGGTCGACAGGTCGCAATTATGCGTCATGTAGCCGACGACCGCGATCGTATCGATGCCGTTGGCACGCAGCCAATCCTCGAGGTTCGTGCCGGTGAAGGCGGAAGGCAGCGTCTTCTCGACATAATGGTCGCGGGCACGTCGGGCGATCTCGGGATGCAACTCGGCGCCATGGCTGCCCTTGGCGAAGATCGGCGAGGTTTCGGGCGCCATCTGCTTGATGACCACGACCTTGATGCCGGCGGCGGCCGCGGCGTCCATGGCGCGCGCCACGTTGGCGACGCTGTCGGCGAAGGGCGGATGCTGGATGGCGAGGTTGCCGCCGTTGTAGTCGTTCTGGACATCGACGACGACGAGGGCGCGGCGCGGCTGGGTGGCTGGTGCTGACATGGCGTTTCCTTTCGACCGGGTTGACGGACGCAAAGCTAGGCCGGACGCTCACACACAGAAAGTGGCCCGATTGACATTATTCGAAAAAATCGGGACACTTCCCGCTTCCAAACTCGATGGTGCGTCATGCGCAATCCTGTTATCGCCGCCGTCGCCTTCGACGGCATCAGCCCCTTCCATCTTTCCGTGCCGTGCCTGGTGTTCGGCGCGGACCGCACGAAGCTCGGGTTGCCGCGGTTCGACTTCCGCGTCTGCGCCATCGAAGAAGGACCGATCCACACCGATGCCGGGCTGAGCATCGCTGTCCCGCACGGGCTGCAGGCGCTTGACGACGCCGATATCGTCATCGTCCCGAGCTGGAAGGATCTTGAAGCTCCGCTTGCCGCCCCAATGAAGGAGGCGCTCAACCGCGCCCACCGGCGCGGCGCGCTGATCGTGGGCCTGTGCCTCGGCACCTTCGCCATTGCCGCCGCCGGGCTGCTGGCGGGACGCAAGGCGACCACGCATTGGGCCTATACCGATCAGCTCCAGGCGCTTCACCCCGACATCGCCGTCGACGCCGACGTGCTCTATGTCGACGACGGTGACATCGTCACCTCGGCCGGCGTCGCCGCCGGGCTGGACTGCTGCCTGCACATCGTGCGCGCCCGTTACGGTGCGGAGGCGGCCCTTCGGCTCGCCCGCCACGTCGTGCTCTCGCCACACCGGCAGGGCGGACAGGCCCAGTTCATCGAACGTCCGCTCGCGCCGACGCCGACCGCCGACCGGTTCGCCAAGGCCCTGGAAGAGGTGCAGGCGACGCTCGGCGACGCCCACAGCCTGGACAGCGTCGCCGAAGCGGCGGGCCTTACCCGCCGCACCTTCACGCGCCGCTTCCAGAAGACGATCGGCACCAGCTTCGGCGACTGGCTGGCCGACCAGCGCGTGGCGCTGGCGCAGCGGCTGCTGGAACAGACGGACAAGTCGATGGATATGGTGGCCTTCGAGGCCGGCTTCGGCAGCGCGACGTCGCTGCGCCAGCATTTCGCCGCGCGGCTCAGAACCTCACCAATGCAATACCGGCGCGAATTCTCCAGGCAAACGCCATCGGGCCGGGCAGCATTGCTCTAGACCGAAGCTTTACCGCTTCCCAATCGTCCGCGCCGGGTTGCCCACGACGGTTGCATTGGCCGCCACGTCGCGCGTCACCACCGCTCCCGCGCCGACGACGGCGCCGTCGCCGATGCTGATGCCGGCGAGGATCACCGCGCTGCCGCCGATCCAGGCATTGTCGCCGATCGTCACCGGTTTGGCGATCTCCAGTCCGGCAAGCCGGCCGGCGGCCTCGCGGTGATGCTCGGCGCAATAGATCTGCACATTGGGTCCAAGCAGCGTCCCTTTGCCGATGCGCACCGGCGCGGTGTCGAGGATGGTGCAGCCGGCATTGAGGAAGGCGCCTTCGCCGAGGAACAGGTTGAAACCATAGGCACAATGGAACGACGCCTCGATGCGCGCGCCTTCGCCCACGCCGCCCAGCAGCGCCCGCAAGGCCGGGCCGATGTTGCCGCGCTGCCGGGGCGGCAGGCCGTTGTGCTCGAACACGGCATCGCGGGCGGCAATGCGCAGCTCTTCCAGCTCCGGGTCAATGCAGGTGTACCATTCACCTGCCGCCATCTTCATGCGCTCGCTTGTCGTCATGGCCGCTCCTCCGATGCCGACTGCTGCCAAAGCACGATCCATCCTGTGGCAAAAGCCCATGGCCAAACGCCGGGTCTATGCTAGCCTGCCATCTCGGGACCGCGCGAGGCCCGATTTTGAGGGGGTCGATCATGCTTTACCTGCTTGCATTGCTGATCGGTGTCGTTGCCGGCCTGCGCGCCATGACCGCGCCGGCCGCCGTCGCCTGGGGTTCGTATCTCGGCTGGCTCCCGGTTGCCGGTACCTGGGCGAGCTTCATGGGCCACTGGGCTGCCGTCGGCATCTTCACCATCCTGGCGATCGTCGAGCTCGTCACCGACCAGCTGCCGTCGACGCCGAGCCGCAAGGTGCCGCAGCAGTTCGGCGCCCGCATCGTCACGGCCGCCTTCACCGGCGCGGTGATCGGCGCGACCGGCGGCGCCACCATCGGCGGCCTCATCGCCGGCGCGATCGGCGCGGTGATCGGCACGCTCGGCGGCGCCGAAGCGCGCGGCCGGCTGGCCGCCGCCTTCGGCAAGGATCCGCCCGCCGCCTTCATCGAGGACGCGGTCGCCATCGTCGGCGGCCTGCTCATCGTGGCGGGGGTCGCATGAGCGCGAAGAGCTTCGACGCCATCGTCATCGGCGCCGGTCAGGCCGGCACTCCGCTTGCCGGCCGGCTGAACGAGGCCGGCATGAACGTGGCGCTCATCGAGCGCAAGCTGGTCGGCGGCACCTGCGTCAACACCGGCTGCATCCCGACCAAGACGATGGTGGCGAGCGCCTATGCCGCCCATCTCGCCCGCCGCGCCGCCGACTACGGCGTGACGGTTTCCGGTGCCGTCGGCGTCGACTACAAGACCATCAAGGCGCGCAAGGACAAGGTGTCGGGCGCCTCCCGCACAGGGCTCGAGACCTGGATCGCGGGCATGGAGAAGTGCACGCTCTACCGCGGCCATGCCCGCTTCGTCGCCGCCAACACCGTGCGTGTGGGCGACGAGCTTCTGACCGCGCCGAAGATCTTCCTCAACACCGGCGGCCGCGCCTCCGTGCCGGACCTGCCCGGCGTCAACGATGTCCCCTACCTCACCAACTCCTCGATGATGGACCTCGATGTGCTGCCCGGCCATCTCGTCGTCGTCGGCGGCAGCTACATCTCGCTCGAATTCGCGCAGATGTTTCGCCGTTTCGGCTCCGAGGTCACCGTGATCGAGAAGGCGCCGCGGCTGACCGGCCGCGAGGACGAGGACACCTCGGCCGCCATCCAGTCGATCCTCGAAAACGAAGGCATCACCGTCCATGTCGGCGCCGACGACATCGGCTTCGCCAGGAAGGGAAACGAGATCGCCGTGACCTTCTCCGCCGGCAAGCCGCCGGCCGTCGGCACGCATGTGCTGCTGGCGCTTGGCCGAGTGCCCAACACCGACGATCTCGGTCTCGACAAGGCCGGCGTCGAGGTCGACCAGCGCGGTTTCATCGTCGTCGACGACCAGCTGCGCACCAGCGTGCCCGGCATCTGGGCGATGGGCGACTGCAACGGCAAGGGCGCCTTCACACACACCTCCTACAACGACTACGAGATCGTCGCCGCCAATCTGCTCGACAACGATCCGCGCAAGGTGAGCGACCGCATCGAGGCCTACGCGCTCTACATCGATCCGCCGCTGGGCCGCTGCGGCATGACCGAAGCGGCCGTGAAGAGATCCGGCCGCCGGGCGCTCGTCGGCCAGCGCCCGATGACCCGCGTCGGCCGCGCCGTCGAGAAGGGCGAGACGCAAGGCTTCATGAAGATCCTGGCCGACGCCGACACCGGCGAGATCCTCGGCTGCGCGGTGCTCGGACCGGGTGGCGACGAGGCCATCCACTCAGTGCTCGACCTCATGTACGCCAAGGCGCCGATCTCGACGCTGGCGCGCGCCATGCACATCCACCCCAACGTCTCGGAACTTCTGCCGACCATCGCCCAGGAACTAAAGCCGCTGGTCTGAGGCAATCGCGGGCGCTTGACTGCCGCGCCCTGCCGCAGGCGCAGCCGATCCTGCGCCGACAGCCCAATCGGCCCACTCGACAGCCGAACCGCAAACATGCATGTCTGCCTCTCCACCGGAGGCACCCATGCAGAAAGACATCGAACGCATTGCCGGCGACGCCGAAGGCACGACTTACGAGTTCCCGGTCTTTCGCTTCGAAGGCACGGACAAGGCGGCGCCGAGGGCCTATCTGCAAGCCGCCCTTCACGCCGGCGAATTGCCGGGCGTCGTCGCCATCGATGCGCTGATGCCGATGCTTGCCGAGGCGGAAGCGGAGGGCCGCATCAGGGGCGCCATCACCGTCGTGCCATGGGCCAATCCGATCGGCCGCGCCCAGTATCATTTCGGCGAGCATCAGGGCCGCTTCAACCTCGGCACCCGCACCAATTTCAACCGTTCCTTCCCGCTGCTTGCAGCGCCGGATGCCAAGCTCTTGCCGGATGTCAGCCTCGGCGGCGCCGACCGCCGGCTGAAGAACCGGCTCGTGCAGCTTTCGCTCGGCAACGACATCGTGCTCGACCTCCACTGCGACGACGAAGGTCTCGCCTATCTCTACATCCACACCAGCCTGTGGCCGCATATGGCCGACTGCGCGGCCGCCATGGGCGTCGATACCGTCGTGCTGTGGAGCGAGGACAACAGCGGCACCTTCGAGGGCGCCTCGATCATGCCTTACCAGAATGTCCCTTCGAGTGTTGCGCGCTTCGACCGCCGCGTCGCCACCACGGTCGAATACCGCGGCATGCTGGACGTCGACGGCGCTTTGGCCGCGTCCGATGCCGCCGGCCTATACTGCCTGCTGGTGACGCGCGGCGTCATCCAGGATGCTTCCGTTTCGAAGGCGAGCAACTTCACTGGTGCCGTTGTGCCGCTGGAAAACATCGACATGATGCCTTCGCCCAGGGCCGGCGCGATCCTTTACGACGTCAAGCCCGGCGATCGCGTTGAGAAGGGCGACAGGTTGGCCACGATCGTCCATGCGCCCGGCGAGCCGGGCGGTCGCACCGAGGTCTTTGCGCCGCAGTCGGGCTTCATCCTGACCCGCCGTTCGCGCCGCATCATCCGCGCCGGCGAGGACCTGCTGAAGCTCGCCGGCGACCAGAGGAGCGACGACGCGCGCTCGGGCACGCTGGAGGACTAACGCATGTCGCCCAAGAGTGCGCAGCGGTTTTGGGAGAACGACTTGCACCAGACAAAGGCTTGCAGGCTTTCACCATCCGCATGAAATCCAGTTGCACGGACCTCCATTCGCCGCTATGGGAGTCGCCATGAACATGCGTTCGAACAAGACCGTTTGGTGGTGGGCTCGCTGACAGCGGCCGGTTCGAACGCGCGTGCGTTAAGAGAGGGTGGCCGCAACGGAATGTCCGGGCGGCCATTTGTTTTTCCAAGCCATTCCCGGGTCCGTTGCCCAAACGCTGATGGAGACGGCAATGACGACTAAAGTTCTGGACAACGGGGCCGAGCGCTTCGTCACCGCGGGCGGGGTGACGATCACCCGCGAACGCCACGACCAACCCTATGAAGGCGCCATCGACGCCTATGTCGATGGCCTGAATTCGCGCCGCGGCGCGGTGTTTTCCTCCAACTACGAGTATCCAGGCCGCTACACGCGCTGGGACACGGCCATCATCGATCCGCCGCTGGTGATCTCGGCGCGCGGCCGCGCCATGCGCATCGAGGCGCTGAACGCCCGCGGCGAGGTGCTCTTGCCGGTGATCGGCAAGGCGCTCGGCGAGCTCAGCGAGGTGACGATCGCCGAAGCCTCGAAAAAGCTGATCCGCCTCGATGTCGCCAAGCCCGGTCGCGTCTTCACCGAGGAGGAGCGCAGCCGCGTTCCGTCCGTCTTCACGGTGCTGCGCGCCATCACCGCGCTGTTCAAGACCGCCGAGGACGCCAATCTCGGCCTCTACGGCGCCTTCGGCTACGATCTCGCCTTCCAGTTCGATCCGGTCGACTACAAGCTCGAGCGCAGAGAAAGCCAGCGCGACCTCGTGCTGTTCCTGCCCGACGAGATCCTGGTCGTCGACCATTATTCGACCAAGGCCTGGACCGATCGCTACGACTATTCCGGCGAAGGCTTTTCGACCGAAGGTCTGCCGCGCGACGCCCATGTCGAGCCGTTCAGAACCGCCGACCGCATCCCACCGCGCGGCGACCATGAGCCGGGCGAATATGCCAACCTGGTGCGGCGCGCCATGGACAGCTTCAAGCGCGGCGACCTGTTCGAGGTCGTCCCCGGCCAGATGTTCTACGAGCGCTGTGAGACCCAGCCCTCCGACATTTCCCGCAAGCTGAAATCGATCAATCCCTCCCCCTATTCCTTTTTCATCAATCTCGGCGAAAACGAATATCTGATCGGCGCCTCGCCGGAGATGTTCGTGCGCGTCAACGGCCGGCGCGTCGAGACGTGCCCGATCTCGGGCACCATCAAGCGCGGCGACGACGCCATCTCGGACTCCGAGCAGATCCTCAAGCTGCTCAACTCCAAGAAGGACGAGTCCGAGCTCACCATGTGCTCGGACGTCGACCGCAACGACAAGTCGCGGGTCTGCGAGCCGGGCTCGGTGCGCGTCATCGGCCGCCGCCAGATCGAGATGTATTCGCGGCTGATCCACACCGTCGACCACATCGAGGGACGGCTGCGCGAGGGCATGGACGCCTTCGACGCCTTCCTGTCGCACGCCTGGGCGGTCACCGTCACCGGCGCGCCGAAGCTCTGGGCCATGCGCTTCATCGAGCAGAACGAGAAGAGCCCGCGCGCCTGGTATGGCGGCGCCATCGGCATGGTCAACTTCAACGGCGACATGAACACCGGGCTGACGCTGCGCACCATCCGCATCAAGGACGGCATCGCCGAGGTGCGCGCCGGTGCCACGTTGCTCTTCGACAGCGTTCCCGAGGAAGAAGAAGCCGAAACCGAACTGAAGGCATCCGCCATGCTCTCCGCCATCCGCGACGCCAAGGCCGGCAACGCCGCCGGCACCGAACGCGCCACCGCGCGCGTCGGCGACGGCGTCAACATCCTGCTCGTCGACCACGAGGACTCCTTCGTCCACACTCTGGCCAACTACTTCCGCCAGACCGGCGCCAATGTCTCCACCGTGCGCACACCGGTGCCGGAGGAGGTTTTTGAGCGGCTGAAGCCCGACCTCGTCGTGCTGTCGCCCGGCCCGGGCACCCCGAAGGATTTCGACTGCGCGGCCACCATCAAAAGGGCGCGCGCCCGCGACCTGCCAATCTTCGGCGTCTGCCTTGGCCTGCAGGCGCTGGCCGAGGCCTATGGCGGCGAGCTCCGGCAACTGCATATCCCGATGCACGGCAAGCCCTCGCGCATCCGCGTCTCGAAGCCCGGCATCATCTTCTCCGGCCTACCCAAGGAAGTGACGGTCGGGCGCTACCATTCGATCTTCGCCGATCCGGTGCGCCTGCCCGATGGATTCGTCGTAACCGCCGAGACCGAGGACGGCATCATCATGGCCTTTGAGCATCGCAAGGAGCCGATCGCCGCCGTGCAGTTCCATCCGGAATCGATCATGACGCTCGGCCACAATGCCGGCATGCGCATCATCGAGAACATCGTCGCGCATCTGCCGCGCAAGGCCAAGGAAAAGGCCGCCTAGGGCGGTGCTGGGATGAGCGCGGCGACCACGATGACGACGGCGGAAACGAAGGCGGCGGCCAGGCAAAAGGTCGCCACCCTTGCCTTCTGGTCGATCGTCGTCGCCTGTGTCGTGCTCGTCCTCAAGCTTGCCGCCTGGTACATCACCGGCTCCGTCGCGCTTTATTCCGATGCGGCGGAATCGATCGTCAACGTCATTGCATCGGCCGCCGCCTTCTGGGCGATCCAGATCAGCTACAAGCCCGCCGACCAGGACCATCCCTTCGGCCATCACAAGGCCGAGTATTTCTCGGCCGTGCTCGAAGGCGTGCTGATCGTCGTCGCGGCCCTGCTGATCATCAGCGAGGTCTGGCGATCCTGGCAGCACCCGGCGCCGTTGGAGCAGCCCTGGAAAGGCCTTGCCGTCAACGGCGTGGCGACGATTATCAATGCGATCTGGGCCTGGGCACTGATCCGCGCCGGGCAGAACGCCAAGTCGCCCGCGTTGACTGCCGACGGCCAGCACATCATGACCGACGTGGTGACGTCCGTCGGCGTGTTCGGCGGCCTTGTCGGTGCGGTGCTTACAGGCTGGCAGATCCTCGACCCCGCACTTGCCGTCATCGTCGCGCTCAACATTCTCTGGCAGGGCTGGCACGTCATCGGTTCGTCGATGAGCGGGCTGATGGACCGCGCCGTCGACACCCAGGAGCACATGCAGATCCGCGACATCATCTCGGCCAATTCGAGGGGCGCGCTGGAGGTGCATGACCTGAAGACGCGCATCGCCGGGCGCGCCACCTTCATCGAGTTCCACCTGGTGGTCGACGCCGACATGACGGTCGGCGCCAGCCATGTCATCTGCGACCGCATCGAGGATGCGCTGAAAGCCGAGATTCCCTCGGTGCGCGTCACCATCCATGTCGAGCCGGACGACGAGGCGAAGCTGCCGAAGGGCACGACCGCGGTGCCTTTCGCGTAAGGCAATTCATATCGCAGCCTTGGAAGTTTCAGCAAGCCTCCCAACTTCGTCATTCTAGGGCGAAGCAGGAGCGAAGCTCCGTCGCGAAGACCCTAGAACCCATGCCGTTACCTTCGCGAAGGAGTGCAACGGAACAAAATTCTGCACCGTGGCGGCGCTTCCAAGTCACGGTATGGATTCTATGGTCTGCGCCGCGTCGCTTCGCTCCTTGCTCCGCCATAGAATGACGAAGCGCTGGTTACGGCGTACAGGCCGACTGCGGCATCGGGTTCAGCCGGTACACCTTGTCGTCGGACTTCGTCTTGCCGCCCGCCGCCTTCGAGCAGAGATCGACGATGGCGAGCGCGTTGTTGGGATTGGCCAGCATCATCGTGCCGCTGGCGCCACGTTTCAGGAAAATCTCCTTCTGCTTGGAACTTCCCGAGCAGCGCCACTGGTCGGCCTCGCCCTGGCAGGAATAGGTCTGGGTGACCTTCGCGCCCTTCTGCCTCGTCGTCACCGAGACGGCAATGTCGGCGCCGTCCGGCCAGTTGGCGGCATCGCCGCTGGCGGCGAACGAGGCGAGCTCGATCGGGCCGCGGAAGACGCGGATCGACTGCGTCACCTGGTCTGGATGCGATTTCAGATGCGCGTCGTCGTAGTCGCGCCCGTAACAGAAGGGCTGGTCGGGCTTCAGCCGCTGGCGCAGCGGAGCCCCCAGCGCCGGATCGATCGGGTCGATGCGCGCGAACTCCGCCTTGCAGGTGTCCGCCGGCATCGGGTCGAGGCGGAAATTGTCATCCTCGCTGCCCAGCGCCTGCTCGTTGTACTTCGCCTTGCCGAGATCCTCCTCCGCGCCGGCGTCGAGATAGACGTCAGGCTGCACGTTGGAGAGGATCAGCCGGCCCTTGTCATCGACCTTGAGCGAAGCGAGCGTGCGGTCGCATTCCATGCCGCAGCGGATGCCGCTCGCCCTGTCGCCCGGGTCCTCCTTGTTGCACCAGCCGGCCGCCCATTCCGGCTTCCTGGCACCGCGCACCGTGGTGGTGAGAAAGCCGTTATAGGCGGCATCGCCGAGCGCGCTCGGCTCCTCATTCGGCCGGCTCACCGGGTCATGGCCATAGTAGAAAAAGATGCGCGCCACCTTCTGGTGCGCATGCGCCTTGAGGTGGGCGGCATCGTAGATGCGACCGAAGCAGACGTCTGCGCCGTTTGGGCTCAATTCCGTGAGCTTGGGAGCGTCTTCGGCAAGTGCGGCGCCCGAAATGAACAATGCCGCGCCGAACGCCGCGCCTCCAATCATCCTTGACGTCATGCCACCCTCCTCGCACCGACAGGATTGTGATTTATGCTAGTCTAGGTGTTGAGCCCGGGCCACGCAAAATTGCGCAAGCCGGACGAAGGAGGATGCGATGCTGCGCCGTGACATTTTCCGCGCCGGTCTTGCCGGAGCCGCCGGTCTTTTCGGTTTGCGTCAGGCAAGTGCCGCGACCGGCGAGGAGAAGCTGAAGGTCACCTATCATCTCAGCGACGCCGACAAGGTCAATTTCGTTCTCGGCAACATCAAGAACCACTATGAGGGCACCGGCGGCAATGTCGAGATCGTGCTTGTCGTGCACGGTCCGGCCCTTGCGTCCTTCAAGGCCGGGAGCGCTTCCGGCGCGACGTCCAGTCGCTTTGCCGGCCTCGTCCAGCAGGGGCTCGTTCCGCAGGCCTGCGGCAACACGCTGCGCGGCATGGACATCGCCGTGACCGACCTGCTCGCCGGCTTCCAGGTCGCCGACAAGGGCGGCGTGGTCAAGCTCGCGGAGCTGCAGCGGCAGGGCTATGTCTATCTCCGACCCTGATTTCGGGGCCCTGATTTCGGCTGGACTTGAACACCTGGCCGGCATGCGTCTACCAATGGCTGGCGCAATCCCGGAGATATCGACGTGCCAGCTGATCCGACCACGCTTGTCATCCCGGACCTTGCCGGCAAGGCGGTGCTTGTCACCGGTGCCTCGACCGGGATCGGCGCCGCGCTTGCCCAGGCCTATGCCCGGCAGAACTGCCGTGTCGCCCTGCACTACAATTCGAGCCGGGAAGCCGCCGAAAAGCTCGCCGAGGCCATCCGCGACGACGGCGGCGAAGTGTTCCTGACCCAGGGCGATTTTTCGGTTCCCGCAGACGTCGAGCGCGTGGTCGAAGAGAGTGCGCACCATTTCGGCCGGCTCGACGGGCTGGTCAACAATGCCGGCGGCATGCTCGGCCGCGTCGCCTATGCCGACCAGACCGAGGCGCATTACGACGCGGTGATGGATCTTAACGCGCGATCGGTGCTGACCGCCTCGCGCAAGGCGATCCCTTGGCTGAAGCGCCAAGGCGGCTTCATCATCAACACCACCTCGATCGCCGCCCGCAACGGCGCCGGCGGCGGCGCCGGCCTCTACGGCTCGTCCAAGGCCTTCGTCTCCAATGTGACGCGCGGCATGGCCAAGGAGCTGATCGGCTTCGGCATCCGCGTCAACGCCGTGGCGCCCGGCACCATCCTGACGCCGTTCCACGAGCGCTATTCGAACGCCGAGCAGATGAAAGCCATGGTTGCGACCATACCCCAAGGCCGCGCCGGGACGGCCGAGGATTGCGTCGGCGCCTATCTGTTCCTGTCCTCCGGCCTGTTGAGCGGCTACATCATCGGCCAGGTTATCGAGGTCAATGGCGGCCAGTTGATGCCGTGAGCCGAGACCGGCATACTCATGCGGCATACAACCTGGAGGAAGGCATGTTCGGACTGATCGGCAAGATGCGGGCGGCACGCGGCCAGCGCGACGCAGTCATGGATGTGCTGCGTGAGACGACCGGTGCCCTGCCCGGCTGCCTGAGCTACATCATCGCCACAGACCCGGCCGATGCCGACGCGATCTGGGTCACCGAAGTGTGGACCGACCAGGCAAGCCACAAGGCCTCGCTGCAATTGCCGGAAGTCCAGGCAGCGATCGCCAAGGCGCGCCCCTTCATCGCCGGTTTCGAATTCCAGGTCGAGACCCATCCGGTCGGCGGCTTCGGCCTTTCCGTGCCTGAGAAGAGCGGCTGAAGCTATCACGGATCAGGTAGTTATGTGCAGGAGGCGGGCTCGTATTTGCCCTGCGCCCGGGCACGCCCATCTTGGCGAAGACATGCTCGCAACAGTGAAGAGACTGTGGCGCTTGTTGCGTTGACGCAACACGGCAGCGGATCGCATCGATCGACCGCGATTTTTGAGTGCCGCAGTCGTCATTTGACGACTGGCCATCGCCCGACCTGCCCGGTCAGGATAGCCGCATGAACATTGGATCGGGCGGGGGGCGCTCTTGGTTTCGACTTTGGACGTTCTTAGGGGTTATGCGGGTCGTCGCGACGGCGCGCTGGTCGCAACGGGGATTTCGCGCCGCCGCCATCCAGCGATCCTTCCAGCCGGGATGTTTCTGATAGTTGGTTTATCGGCGTTCCTTGTTGGAAGCTCGGTTGCCGTCGCTGACCCGGCCGCGGTTTGCCAGAATTATACAACGGGACATATGTATACAGGGCTTGCGGACGACTGCGACGTCCCCAATGAGGTTCCCATAGGATCCATGAATTTTGATTCCGGGACCAGCATGAACATGGGTCCCGTGCACCTCAATACCGGCGTCAATGGTCTCTCGACCTTCGATGCCAACGTAAATTTCGATGGGCTGATCCAGGTCCACCAGGCGACGATCAACCAGGGCACGTTCAGCGGCAGCCTGTCGGCCGCGAGTGGCGCGACCGTCAACATGGGCGGAAACCGGATCGAGAATGTCGGCACGCCGACGGCCGGAACCGATGCGGCCACAAAGGACTATGTCGACGGCCTGGCAGGTATCGGCGCGGCGAAGGACACCGAGCAGGACGGCAGGCTCGACGGCGTCGAGGCCAGGAACGTCGAGCAGGATGGCCGCCTCGATGGCCACGACACGATGCTGGCAGCGCATCAGGCGACACTCGACACCCACACACTCCAGATCACCGACCTCGACACCCGGGTGACGACGAACACGCAGGACATCGCCAGCCTCGACAACCGGGTGACCGGCCTTGAAGCCAGCCTCGGCGAAGGTTTCTCCAGGCTGGACGGGCGCATCGACCGGGCTTTCGAGGGCGCGGCGATGGCGATGGCGATGGCGGCGCCGGCGATGCCGCCGGACAAGAACTATGCCGTCTCCATCAACTGGGGCGATTTCGAGGGAAAGAACGCCTTCGCCGGCACCGCCCAGGCGCGCATCAGCGAAAGCTTCATGGTCCATGGCGGCATCGGCGTCGGCTCGTCGGGGGCGGTGGGCGGCCGCGCGGGCCTGACCTACGCCTGGTAACTTGCGACGCTCAATGCAATCGCCTGCCCCGACGGACCGAAAGCCGATAGCGATCCGATGAAGCCTAACCTGCCCCGCCTCCTGCTCGCCATAGCACTGCCTCTCGCGTTAGCGCAGCCGCTTCCAGCGGCGGCCCAGCAGGAGAAGAAGACGCAACGCGCGGCGAAACCCGCGGGGCCGGACAAGCCCAAGCCCGCCAACATCGACAGGAACGGCGTGCTGATCCTGGTGCGATCGGCGCTGCTGGCGGTCGACCAGGCCAACAAGACCGGCAACTACACCGTGCTGCGCGACCTCGGCGCACCGGGCCTTCAGGCCAACACCGCCGCGCAGCTGGCCGAGATATTCGCCAGCCAGCGCAAGCGAGGCCTCGACCTCGCCGGCGTCGCCGTGCTGGAGCCGCAGCTGACATTGCTGCCGCAGATCGAGACCAACGGCATGCTGCACATGGCGGGCTTCTTTCCATCCGTGCCTTTGCGGCTGAACTTTGAGCTGCTTTTCGCTCCCGCCGACCACCAGTGGAAGCTCTTTGGCATCTCGGTCGATCTCGGCAACAACAGCCCTCAGGCGCCGGACGGTCCCCAGGCCCCGGCCCCGACGGCAGCGGCCGAAACGCCGGTGGCGCCGGCCGCCACCATCGCCACAAAACAGAAAGGCGGCACCAACTAAGAGCGGCTCGTCGTTTCACGGGGATTGCTTTATCTCCGGTCTGACGCAAATCCGGCCCGAAAACCGTTTCACACTTTTCCCGGAATTGCTCTAAGAGCCGGGTATGGACTCCTCGCCGGAACATCAGCACCCGGACCAGCCGCCCATTGAACGCATGGCGCGATTGCGCCCGCCGCAGCAGTGGCTGGTGCTGATAGTGCTCTCGCTGCTCCTTGCCGGCGCGCTGGAACTGGCCGCCCTGCCGGCGGCGCTGCTGATCGGCCCGATGATGGCCGCGATCCTTGCCGGCACCAACGGCGCCAAGGTGCGCGTGCCTCGCCCGCTGTTCGGCTCCGCTCAGGCTGTGGTTGGCTGCCTGGTGGCGAACTCGATCTCGGTCGACATCTTTCCGGTCTTCTACGCCGAATGGGCGCTCTTCCTCACAGTGGTGATCGCCACTGTCGCCGCCTCCAGCCTGCTCGGCTGGCTGATCAGCCGCTGGCGCATCCTGCCCGGCACCACCGCCGTCTGGGGCTCCTCGCCGGGCGCGGCCACCGCCATGGTGCTGATGGCCGGCGCCTTCGGCGCGGATCAGCGCCTCGTCGCCTTCATGCAGTATCTGCGCGTCATCTTCGTCTCGATGACGGCGGCGCTGGTCGCCAAGATGTGGGTCGACACGTCGGGCGTCGAAGTGCCGCCTGTCGTCTGGTTTCCGCCGATCGATCCGATGGCCTTTGGCGCCACCATCGCCATCACGATCGTCGGCGGCCTGCTGGGAAGGCTGCTGCGGCTGCCCTCGCCCTTCTTCCTCGGCACCTTCGTCTTCGGCGCCGTCGTCCACCTGGGCTTCGGCGTGCCGATGCAGTTGCCGCCCTGGCTGCTGGCGGCGAGCTACGCCATCGTCGGCTGGTCGATCGGGCTGAACTTCACCCGGCCGATCCTGCGCCACGCGGCACGCGCGCTGCCGCAGATCATCGCCTCGATCGTGGCGCTGATCGCCTTCTGCGGCGGCATGGCATTCGTCATCAGCCGCGTGCTCGGCATCGACCCGCTGACCGCCTATCTGGCGACCAGCCCCGGCGGCATGGACAGCGTCGCCATCATTGCCGCCGCCGCGCAGAACGTCGACATCTCCTTCGTCATGGCGCTGCAGTCGGCCCGCTTCCTGGTTGTGCTGCTCATTGGGCCAAGCGTCGCCAAGCTGGTGGCGCGAAACGTCAAGGACTGATCCGCGGTATCGATAAAGGGGGGAGGAAAATACCGATGAACCGCCGTTTGAACGCCGTCGATCTCTCTGGCCGTTCCTCCGTGGTGACCGGCGGCGCGCAAGGCATCGGCCTTGCCGTCGCCCGCCGCCTGCTCGCCTCGGGCGCAAGCGTCGCCATCTGGGACATCGACCAGGCCGCGATGACAAGCGCCGTCGCCGGGCTTTCGGCGCTTGGCCGCGTGAAAACCTTCCTTTGCGACCAGTCGCAGATCGAGGCCGTCGACCGCGCCGCCGCCGAGACCGAACGGGCGCTTGGGCCCGTCGATCTTCTCGTCAACAATGCCGGCATTGCCGGGCCGGCAGCGACCGTGGTGGACTATGACCCCGCCGCCTGGCGGCAGATCGTCGACATCGACCTCAACGGCGTCTTCTACTGCTGCCGACGCCTGGTGCCCGGCATGATCGCGCGCAGCTACGGCCGCATCGTCAACGTCGCCTCCGTGGCCGGCAAGGAGGGCAATCCGAACGCCGCCGCCTATTCGGCCGCCAAGGCCGGGGTGCTCGCATTGACCAAGTCACTCGGCAAGGAGCTCGCCGGTTACGACATCGCCGTCAACGCGCTGACCCCCTCGCCCGCCCGCACCCGGATCCTCGAGCAGCTCACCGAGGCCCAGGTGACCTACATGCTCGGCAAGGTGCCGCGCGGTCGTTTCGTCGAAGTGGAGGAGGCGGCGGCGATGGTCGCCTTCATGCTCTCGGACGAGAATTCCTTCACCACCGGCGCCACCTTCGATCTTTCCGGCGGGCGCGCCACCTACTGATCCATCCCGCGGCTAAAACTGCGGCCTGCGGCGAACCCTATCGCCCGGCCGCAAGCCGCTCGGGGAGGAAATCGACGAAGACGCGGACCTTCGGCGAGAGGTGGCGATTGGACGGCCAGAGCATGCGGAACTGGCTGCGGCCGTCGACATGGTCGTCGAGCACGATGCGCAGCTTTCCCTCAAGCAGCGCCTCCCGCACCAGGAAATCGGGCATGCAGGCGATACCGAGACCAGCGATCGTGGCGCCCTTCAATGCCTCCATGTTGTTGCAGGTCAGCCTCGAGCGTATCTGCGGCTCGGCACTCCCGGTAACGAACGGCCAGTGCAGCAGCCTGCCGCTGTTGAGAAAGCGGAATTGTATGCCGAAATGCTGTGTCAGATCCGCCGGTGTGCCGGGTGTACCATGGCGATCGAGGTAGGAAGCGGCCGCGCACAAAAGCATGCGAAAGGGCGCAACCGGCTTCGACACCAATCGTGAGTCCGGCAGCTCGCCGCTTCGGATCGCGACGTCGATACCCTCTTCGATGACGTCGACGATGCGATCGTTGAAATCGATATCGAGCTCGATGTCGCGATAGCGGGCCATGAATTCCGACAGCACCGGCAAAAGCAGATGATAGGTGACGATCGGGGTCGAGATGCGCAGCCGCCCATGCGGTGTTTCGCGTGTCCGCGACAGCATCGCCTCCGCATCCTCGAGGTCGTCGAGGATGCGGCGCACGCGTTCGTTGAACAGCTTGCCCTCCTCGGTCAGACCTATGCGCCGCGTGCTGCGCTGCAGGAGACGCACGCCGAGCTCCTGCTCGAGCCGGGCGACGCTCTTGCCGACGGCGGAGGCCGAGATTCCCAACGCCCGGCCGGCGGTGACAAAACTGCCGAGCTCGGCGGTGCGGGCGAAGGCGAGAAGCCCGTTGAGACGATCCATCGCATGAGTCCATTCGAGCGTCTTGTTCCGGTATGACCGGAGATTTAATACTATTTTGCCGGAAATGTCGCCGCCCTATCTTGTCGTTGTGATCGGCGCCGCCAATCGGCGGCATGCCGGCAGATCCTGCCTCAGATAGGAAAATCCATGACTTTGATGACCAGAACCGGCCCTGCCGGCAGATGGCTTGTGCTGCTGTCGGTTTGTCTCGCCGCCATGACGATGCCGTTGAGTTTCACCGGTCCTGCCGTGGCGCTCTCGCGCATTGCCGCCGATCTCGGCGGCAGTCCGATCGAGCTCAATTGGGTGACGAACGCCTTCATGCTGACCTTCGGCGCCAGCCTCATGGCGGCCGGAGCGCTGGCCGACAACCATGGCCGCAAGCGGATCTTCCTTGCCGGCCTCGCCACCTATGTCCTTGCCGCGCTGGGCGCCACGCTTGCGCCTGACATCGTCTGGTTCGACATTTTCAGGGCCTTGCAAGGAATAGGCGGTGCTGCCGCCTTCGCCGGCGGCGCCTCTGCGCTTGCCCAGGAATTCGACGGCCAATTGCGGCTGCGCGCCTTCAGCTTCCTCGGCACCAGCTTCGGCATCGGCCTCGCCTTCGGCCCTGTTGCCTCCGGCTTGCTCATCGACGCATTCGGCTGGCGCGCGATCTTTTTTCTGGTGGCGGTGCTGGCGGTTGCCGCCGCGGCCTTCGGCCTGCGCACCGTCACCGAATCGCGCGATCCAGAGGCAACCGGGCTCGACTGGGCGGGGGCCGGCGCCTTCACCACCGCGCTTGCCGCGCTGACCTACGGCGTGCTGCAGGCGCCGCAGAACGGCTGGACCGATCCCCTCGTCATTGCGCTTCTCGGCGTGGCTGCCGTCTGCTTTATCGCTTTCGTCATGGTCGAGCGGCGCGCGCGCCGGCCGATGCTGGACCTGACGCTGTTTCGCTTCCCGCGTTTCGTCGGCGTCCAGTTCCTGGCCGCCGCGCCTGCCTATGCCTTTGTCGTCCTGCTCGTGCTGTTGCCGATCCGCTTCATCGGCATCGAGGGGATGAGCGAGATCAAGGCGGGGCAATTGATGATCTGCCTCTCCGGGCCGCTGCTGATATTGCCGTTGCTTGCCGGCCAGGTGGCACGCTGGATCGCTCCAGCCACGATCTGCGGTGTCGGCCTGCTTGTCGCGGCTGCCGGTCTTGTCTGGCTCAGCCGTGTTCCCGCGGTGGACGGCGCTCTTGTGGCCCCGCTGATCCTGATCGGCGCCGGCATCGCCTTGCCCTGGGGTCTGATGGACGGGCTTGCCGTCAGTGTCGTGCCGAAGGAGCGCGCCGGCATGGCGGTCGGCATCTTCAACACCACCCGCGTCGCTTGCGAGGGCGTGGCGCTGGCGATCGTCATGGCGGCGCTGTCCGGTTTCACCGCAGCGCAGCTCGGTGCTCAAGCGTTTGCTTCACCCGCCCAGGTGGCTGCGGCAGCGCAGCTGCTTGCTACCGGCAATGTCGGCGAAACCGCGCAACATCTGCCTAAGGCCAACGCCAGTGTCCTCATCCAGGCCTACCAGACGGCTTTCGACCGGCTGCTCGTCGTGCTGGCGACAATCACCGTGCTTACCGCCATCGTCGTCTTCCTCGGCCTGCGTCGCGGATCGGCGCCCGAACAAGACGTCGCGCCTCTCCCGGCCTGCCAGGAAGGGTAGCCCCCGACCAAAGCGCGGCGCCCCTTTTCGATCCTCGCCGCGCTGACGCCACATGACGTCATGAAGTTCCGCATGGGCTCGAAAGGCCGTTCGCTGTTCGGAAGCCCGCGCTATCGCTTCTGAGGCGTCGCTGACCTTTGAAAGACGGGCGGCGAGGACAAATCAACATTCGTGGCCGCATTCGCAGCTTGTCCTATTCCTCGTCGCCCCCGTCCCCGCCTTGCGCGCCCCGGCGCCAATAGGCGGTGACCAAGTGCCGGTCGCGCGGCAGGCCCCACTCCTTGCGCACGATCCTGCGGATCTCGCGGAAGTCGGCGAACTCGCATCCAGCCCAGACATAGAGATTATCGACCGAATGCCCGCGCTCGCGCAGCGCCGCCGGTAAGAGACCGGCGCAGCCTGCCTCGCGGCCATGCCGGTAAAGCCAGCGGACGGCGACGTTGTCGCCCGCCGCCAGCACAATCCGGTCTTGCGGAGCATCGACCTCGATAAGGACTTCGGCGCGAGTCGACGGCGCAAGCTCCGCCAGGATCCGGCCGATGGCGGGGAGCGCCGTATCGTCGCCGACCAGGAGCAGGTTTTGCGCCTCCGGAACGCCGCCGCCGCCGGGGCCGATCATGCCGATCACGTCGCCCGCCCGCGCATTCTGCGCGAAAGCCGCGGCTGGCGTTTCGGTGCCGGGATGCAGCACGAAGTCGACGTCGAGCCAGCCCTCAGCGACGTTGAGCGCGCGGATCGTATAGACGCGCACGGTGAGCGCGTCCTCGCCCGACGGCCACACAATCATGCCGTCGGCGCCCATGGAGGGCCATACCTGCTGCCGCCCAGCCGGCGGCAGCAGGAGCCGCACATGCAGCCCGCCATGGGCGAAGCGGCCGAGGTCGCGGCCGGAAAAGCGCACCCGCTGCATATGCGGCGACAGCCGCGTCGAGGACACGACTGTGATCTCGCGGAAGAAGACGGGCGTGCCGGCGTCCTTGCCGTCGCCTTGCCAGCGCAGGCCGCCGGTGCTCCCCAGTTGCCCGGCGATATGACCTGCGACGATCATCTTCATGTAGGACAGGCAGGTCTCGTCTTGCGCCGCGACCCGGATCAGCGCGCCGCCATCTTCGAGTGTGGCGTGAAGCAAGCCGTAATGCATGCGGAGCTGCCACTGATCCGTGGCGCCGCGATCGACTTCGCAGTCGCTGTGCTCGGCGCGCAGCCTGTCCATCACCGCCCGGATGGCGTCGTTGCGGATATGAGTTTGCGCGCTGAGCTGAACCATCGCCAGGCCTTTCGACAAGGGTGAGGCGATGCGGCCACCGGGGCCGACGCCATGGTCAGGCGTGCATGCCACAGCCCCGGTCACCTTTCCACAAAAAGATGACAATAAAAGTCATATTTATGAAATCGGCCGCCGGCCGATGGACAGACGAAAGGGATTTCAGGCGATGATCAGGCTCGCGATCCGGTCGCCTTCGAGCGTGAAGGTCATGTCGCCTTCCCCGTTGAAGCCGTCGCCGGCCACCTTGATACGCGCATGCCAGGCGCCGTCCGACTGCGCGATGCGCACGATGTCGAAGTGGGACCGCACGCCGATATTGTCCGACTGGTTCCAGCGCGCGATCCCCTCGCGACCGCGGAAAGAGCGGCCCCAGTCGGTGAGCAAGGCATCGGCGGTGAAGGTTTCGAGAAACACCTCGCTGTCGCCCGCGTTGGTCGCTTCGACGAAGCGGCGGATCGGGTCGGGCGTGGTCATTTGTTTTGTGCCTTAGGTGTGTTCAGATTCAGGTCAGGCCGAGCCGAAAACGGTGGCTTTCGAGAACCGGAGCGGAGCGGACATTCAGGTCCGTGAGCACCAGAAGCGCAGAAGGCCGTCGTTTGCGGGCCGGCATCACCTGAATCTCAGCACAGCTCAATCGATCCTGTGCATCAGATCGTCGTCCAGCCAGCGGCCGAAGAAGTAGACCAGCTGCTTATGCCACCACGGCCAGTCATGGCTGACGTCGCCGCCCCAATAGTCGACCCAGGCCGGAATGGATTTGTCGCGCAGCACCTGTTCCAGTTCGCGGGTTTCGACAAGCATGCGCTCTTCCCAGGCGCCTTGCCCGCAGCAGAAGATCAGCCTCAGCGCCCTCAGCCGCCCGAGCAGCTTCTGGTCGACGATGCCCGGCAGATAGTCGAGCGGCGAATTGTAGAAGATGCTGCCCTCGAGCGTCCGGCCGAAGAAATCGCGGCTCGAATAGACGCCCGACAGCGAGATCACGCCGCTTGCCAGCTCCGGAAAGCGGAACACGAAATTCGACGAGTGGTAGCCGCCCATCGAGCAGCCGCAGAACAGCGGCTTGAGAGTGCGTCCGCCATTGGCCTTGGCCGCAACCGACTGCAGCTCCGGCAGCGCCTCCTCGCGCACGTAGCGGAAATAGGCCTCGTGGCGGGCGATGCGATGAGTGGGGTCGCCATGCTTGTCGAAGAAGGATTCCGAATCGATGCCGTCGAGCGTGAACAGCTGGATGCGGCCGGTGTCGATAAATTCGGCGAGCGCTGAGACGCCGCCCGAATCCTCGAACTGGTAGAAGCGCCCCTGCGAGGTCGGGAACACCACCACCGGGCGCCCGGCATGACCGTAGCGCTTGTATTCCATGTCGCGGCCGAGATTGCGGGCATGGCCCTTGTGGTAGGAAACGTCCATCGCCTCACGCCTTTTCCGCGTGGATATAGTCGACCGCATGGCGCAGCGCCTTCGGGTCCTTGGAGCGCATCTGGTAGGCGTAGTTCCCCATGGCGCGGCTGAAAACCTCTTCGATGGCCTGGTGGTGGACGATCTTGTCGCCGTGCGCGGCTAGCACGTCCGCATGGCTGTGCAAATAGTCGAGATGCCGTTTGCGGCTGGCATAGGCGGTGAAATACTTGCCTTTGTAGGGGCCGCCGGCGGCGTCCTTCACCACCATGTTTGCCCATTCGGCATAGACGTCGATGTCGAAGGTGTAGTTGATGGCGTCCGTCATCCAGGCGCCGGGCGGACGCATGTTGACCTCGAGCGCGATGACGCGTTTGCCCTCCGTCTCGAACAATTCGATGTGGAAGAAGCGTTCGCGCACGTCGAACGCCTTCAGGATCTTGCGGCCCGCTTCCTCGACCGCCGGCGTGATCTCGGGGAAGCAGGTGTAGCTCATGTGGCGGTCGCGGTTCACCACTTCCATGACGCTCTGGTCGTAGCGGTGGCTCGCCGCCAGCACCACCTCGCCGTCGCGGTTGACCAGCCCGTCGAAGGTCACCACCAGCCCCTCGATGAACTGCTCCATGACGAAGCTGACGCCCTCGGGCTTGTCCTTGAAGAACCGGTCGAGCTCCTTCGCGTTGGAGATCTTGAACGTATTCGAGGCGCCGGAGCCGGAGTCCGGCTTCACCACCACAGGATAACCGACGCGGCGGATGAAGGTCATGGCCCCGGCGCGGTCCGAGCATTTGCGCTGCGGAATGGTCTCGACACCGCTCTTGCGGAAGAAGGCGCGCATGCGGCTCTTGCGCTTCAGATTCTTCACGAAATCGAGCTTGGTGCCGAAGATGTTGAAGTCGGTGCGGATGTTGGCTTCCAGCTCCAGCCAGTGCTCGTTCAGGGATTCGAAGCGGTCGATGCGGCCCCATTTGTGGATGAAGTGCCCCATCGCCCGGAACACGGCATCGTAATCTTCCATGTCGGCGACGCGGTAATATTCCGAAAGCGCCGCCTTGAGCTTGCCGCTCAGCGCCTCATAGGGCGCGTCGCCGATACCGAGCACGGTGGCGCCGGCCTTTTTCAGCCGGTCGCAGAAATCGGCGCCGTTGGCCGGAAAATGCGGCGAGAAGAACACGAAATTCATGCACGGCCTCCCCTGGGATCAGGTCCTCCGCAAGCGAGTGTGGCGCATTTGCCTGGTGCGGGGAAGAGCCCGGACCAAATGCATGTCGCGCGAAAGTGTGCGGCGGATTTGGAAACGACATGCACAAAAACCAAGGACTTGGAGCGCGTCGCTCGAATCCGTTTCGACGCGACGCGCTTCAAGTGCGTCGGCCCTGCACTTGCCTCCTGATGGCCGCTCCTGTAAGAGAGCCGGCATGACCACGCGCACCCGCTCCGTCGCTTCTCCTCGCCCCGGCTTTGCCGGCGAGACCGTGCGCGCGCTTGCTTCGACCCTGCTTCTTCTCGGCCTTATCGGCGATCGCCGGGTTCGCTGAAGGAGCGCCCGGCGGTCGATAGCCGCCGCCCCAGGCGCATGCTCCTCGGCTAGATTGGCAAGTCACATCAAGCGAACGAAACTTTGGTAAAGGCGCCGCTCGGCACCAATCCGCCTGAGGGCGGTCACACGAGCCGCCGGGAGAAACGACGATGAACAGAAGAGAAGCAATCCGCGCTGGCGAGGCCGAAACGGGCGCGCAAGCGAGCGGGCAGATGCCGGACGCCGCCCGCAAATATCAGCCCTACCCGACCGTCAACCTCGCCGATCGCACTTGGCCCTCCAAGGTCATCGACAAGGCGCCGATCTGGTGCTCGGTCGACCTGCGCGACGGCAACCAGGCGCTGATCGACCCGATGGGCCACGAGCGCAAGGCGCGCATGTTCGCGCTGCTCATCGACATGGGCTTCAAGGAGATCGAGATCGGTTTCCCGTCGGCCTCGCAGACCGACTTCGACTTCGCCCGCTGGTGCGTCGAGGAGGGCGGCGTGCCGAGCGACGTGTCGCTGCAGGTGCTGGTGCAGTGCCGGCCCGAGCTGATCACGCGGACCTTCGAAGCGCTCAAGGGCGCGCATCGCCCGATCGTGCATTTCTACAACTCGACCAGTGAGCTGCAGCGACGCGTCGTCTTCGAGAAAGACGTCGCCGGCATCAAGCGCATCGCCACCGACGCCGCCAAGATGATCACCGACATGGCCGCCAGGGCCGGCGGCGGCTTCCGTTTCGAATACTCACCGGAGAGCTTCACCGGCACCGAGCTCGAGGTCGCGCTGGAGATCTGCAACGCCGTCACCGAGATCGTGAAGCCGACGGCCGACAACAGGCTGATCATCAACCTGCCCTCGACGGTCGAGATGTCGACGCCCAACGTCTATGCCGACCGCATCGAATGGATGTGCCGCAATCTCGACAATCGCGACAAGCTGATCATCTCGCTGCATCCCCACAACGACCGCGGCACCGGCATCGCCACGACCGAGCTCGGCCTGATGGCCGGCGCCGACCGCGTCGAGGGCACGCTGTTCGGCAATGGCGAGCGCACCGGCAATGTCGACATCGTCACGCTGGCGCTCAACATGTACACGCAAGGCGTCGACCCCGGGCTGGATTGCTCCGACATCAACCGGATGAAGGACGTCTACGAGTATTCGAACCAGCTGAGGATCCCGGAGCGGCATCCCTACGTCGGCGAGCTGGTCTACACCGCCTTCTCGGGCTCGCATCAGGATGCCATCAACAAGGGCATGAAGGCGCTGCGCAAGGCCAACACGCCGCTCTGGGAAGTGCCTTATCTGCCGATCGACCCGGCCGATGTCGGCCGCACCTATGAGGCGATCATCCGCATCAACTCGCAGTCCGGCAAGGGCGGCATTGCCTATGTGCTGCAGGCCGACTACGGCCTCAACCTGCCGCGCAACCTCCAGATCGAGTTCAGCCAGGACATCCAGGCGATCACCGATGCCGAAGGCAAGGAAGTGCCGGGCAAGCGCATCCATGACCGCTTCCTCGAAACCTATGTCGAACAACCCGGCGCGCGGCTGAAATTCCTCGATCACCAAACCTATCCCGACACCCAGGTGAAAGGGCGGCGCGTCGTGGAAGCGGTCATCCTCGACAACGGCAAGGAGACGACCATCACCGGTTCCGGCACCGGGCCGATCGACGGCTTCGTCGATGCGCTGTCGCGCCATGTCGGCGTCGAGATGTCGGTGCTCGACTATTCCGAGCACTCCCTGCAGCGCGGCTCGAATGCATCGGCCATCTCCTATGTCGAGATGGAATATCCGGGCGGCAAGCTGTTCGGCGCAGGCATAAACACCAATATCGTCGCCGCCTCGCTGGAGGCCGTGGTCTCGGCCGCCAACCGCATCATCGGCCGCAGGGCCGGCTGACCCTCGACCTTTGCACGGCGCGTCCACCAGACGCGCCGTGCTTTAAAAACGCGCACGATTTCCTGCCATTCATTAACCGGCAGGGAAATTTGCAGTGGCTTACGCGATCGCATAACAGATGCATTCTTGTGCGCCGGCGCGAGCGCTATATGATCACTCCCTAACCTGTGCCGCCTTCGAAAGGTTCGACACTTGGAGCCTGCCACGCCTGCCGCCCCCGCAGTGCGCGAGACATTGGAGCGACTGCTTGCCAGCGAAACGTTCGGACGGTCCGAGCGCGCGCGCAGGTTGTTACGCTATCTCGTGGAGCGTGAGCAGGCCGGCGAAGGCGACAGGCTGAAGGGCCTTTCCATTGCTATGGACGTCTTCGGCAAGGACGGCGATTTCGACGCATCGACCGACGCCGTCGTCAGGGTCCAGGCCGGGCGGCTGCGTGAGCTTCTGGAACATTATTTCGCTAACGAGGGCATCGCCGAGCCGGTGCGCATCGCCATCCCGCGCGGCGGCTATGTGCCTTCCTACGAGCTGAACGCCATCCGGCTGCCGGCCGAGGCCCAGAGCGCCGATGGCGGCAAGGCCGCTCCGCCATCGGCCGAGCGTTTCGAGCCCCCCTCGCCTGCCCGCGCCGCGCGGGCCGACGCCGCGCCGCTGATGACGGCTCCGGCACCGCCCGCATCCGCCTCGTCGCTGGCGCGTCAATTGCGCTTCTTCTGGGCCGCCATGGTTGTGGTCATCGCCATGCTGAGCGTCCTTGTCATCCGCCAGGGCAACGCCTTTCTTCACAGTGACGACGCGACTGCGCCCGTCGAAGTCGAAACGGCGACCGGCAGCGTCGCCCCCGACATATTCGACACCCTGCCTTTGATCTACATGGCCATCAAGGCCGACGGACCCGAGGCGGCCCGTGTTGCCGCCTCGCTGCGTGCCGGGCTCGCCGGCTTCGACACCATCGACTTCATCGGACGCGACGCCGACGCCACGCGCGATCGTTCCGCCGATCCGGTCAGCTTCGTTTTCGATCTTATTCCCGGACCTGCTGCAGGCGACGTCATGATTGAGCTGCAGAGCGTCGCGACGGGACGGGTTCTCCTGTCACGCAACCTGACATCGGCCGAAAGCGCGCCCGGTGCGGTCGAAAGCAACATCGCCAATCTCCTGACTTCGACCATCCCCGCTTCCGGCGCGATCTACAACTACATCGACCAGAGCGACATCCGGACCGGCCAGATCGGATGTCTGGTGCTTAACGACCGTTACTATCTCGACCAGAGCGCCAAGACGCATGAGGCTGCGTATCGCTGCCTGGAGAAGCTGGTCGGCGAAGGCACGAAATCGTCGCTCGTCTATTCGGAAATGGCTTCGCTGCATCTGGAAGCCGTCAACAATCACTACGCCTATCCGCCCGACGCCACGGTCGAGCAGGCCATGTCGTTTGCCCACCGCGCCATCCAGATGGGACCGATGAGCCCGCACGCGCATCGCGCCTATGGCTACCTCAACTCTCGTCTGGGCAACACGGACGAAGCGATCCGCTGGATGCGCAAGGCTTATGAGCTCAACACCTACGATCTAGGCATGGCGGCCGCCTATGGCTATGGCCTGATCTTCGCCGGCCGATACCAGGAAGGAACGCCGATCCTCGCCCACGCGGTCGAAGCGTTCAGCGGCCACCCGACCTGGTGGGATTATGGCCTGTTTGTCGGAGCCTTCATGCAAGGCGATACCAAGAAGGCCGCGATCGCCAGCGAGTCGCTGAGGACCACCGCGTCAAAATCGCATTACCTGGCCGCACGGCTGATCGGCGCCAAGATTTCAGGCCGCGACAAGCTCGCGAGCGAGTTGGCGAACGAACTGACGGCCGAATTCCCGAAATTCGCTGCCAATCCGCGCGCGGTCTTCGTCGACAGGAAGTATCCCGCCGATCTCACCGATCGGTTGGTGCAATCCTTGCGCTCAGCGGGAATCGGCAACCCGAGCTGAACCGTCGCGGGCTATGTGCCGGTGCGCCGATCCCGAATTGCCATCGATATTCGCCGTGCCGGCTCGCTCGGCCAGGCATGGGACCGAAATTCAACAAGTATTAGGGCATGCTTCCACATTCGGTCAGGCGCATGCATTCCCGGTCGCGAAAATTTTACTGGCTATCGAGCCGCCCGGGGAGCAATTCAGCCACAATCCTGAATTGCCGTTCGCCTTGCTTCGCAGCCATAAATTTGATGCTCCTGTCCCTTCACGTCGCCGAAAGCGGTGCTGGCTCGAAGACGATCATCTTCCTGCACGGCTTCGGCGGTTGCCATTCGATCTGGCGCGACGTGATTGCGGAATTGGTGCCCGGCGTTAGGGCATTGGCCTACGACCTGCCCGGCCACGGAAATTCCCTTGAGTACCCGGAAACGGCAGGCGCCAAGCAGGCGGCACGCGCCATCCTCGCGGATTTGGCCGGCCGCCGGCTCGGCAAGGTCCACCTCGTCGGCCATTCCATGGGCGGCGCGATCGCAACGTTGATGGCGCTCGCCGACCCTGAAAGAGTCGCCTCGCTGACCTTGCTGGCGCCCGGCGGCTTCGGTCCCGAGATCAACGGTTCGCTGCTGCGCCGCTATGCCGCCGCCGACGACAGGGACGAGGTCCGCGCTTGTCTTGCCGCCATGTCGGGGCCGCGGAGCGCGCCTCCTGAACATGTTGTGGAGGCGCTTTTCCGCATGCGTGAGCGGCCGGGCCAGTTGCCGACCCTTGTCGACACGGCGGCCGCGATGACCAGGGATGACCGGCAAGGCGTCATCCCGAGCGAGCGGCTGGAAACCCTGAACATGCCGGTAATGGTGGTTTGGGGAACGGACGATCCCGTCCTGCCGGTCGCCCAGGCCGAAGGCTTGCCGCCGCATTTCCACCTGCACCACGTGCTGGCGGCCGGCCATATGCTGGTCGAGGAGGCGCCTGACCTGGTTGCAGAGGCCGTACGCCGCAACACGCGCCGCCGCGGCAGGAGCCAGCAGCCCGTATTCGGCGCGGCGGCGAGCTGAGCCCATCTCGCAGTGCATTTTGCCGGCGACTGTGTTAACTCGCTGTTTACCAACAGCGAGGCAGCCGCCATGAAGGATGCAGGCGACAAAATCACCCCGATCGAGCCGTCGCAAAAGCTCACGGACGCGATCCGCGACGTCAAGAACGCCTTCGCCGACCGCGACGACGTGGTGGTCGACATGCGCGAGGCGCATCGCATGCGGCTCGAGCTGCTGGCGGCCGAGCTCGCGCCCGTCTTCGCCGGTGTACCGACCGAGATAGACAGTTTCGACTTCGCCGTCTCCTCCGGCCTGCAGCCGCGGTTGTGGATCGATGCCGTCAGCCATGTCGCCATGGGGCGGGACCGCCGCACCTTCCGCTTCCTCAAGGAAACGCGCATCGGCCGCGTGGTGCTGGCCGAATCGACCGACATGAAGCCCGTCGCCGATGCCGTGACGCGATATGTGGCCGAGCGTGTCGTCGAGCGGCAGCGGATGATGGAGGGCTTGGTCGAGAGCGCCGCGCCTGGCCTGCATCGCGCCGAGGTCCAGGAAGCCGAGCCGCCCTTGCAGTCCGCAACGCGCCGCAACGGCTGGACGACCTTCTTCGCCGGGCTTGGCCTGATCGCCGCCGGCGCGCTGGTGGGCCTTGCGATATCGCTCCTGCTGTTCTGGGACCGCATCGCCCAGATGAAGATCAGCTTTTGACTGGCTCAGCTTCTGACGAGTTCACGGGCCGCCGCTGTGTCGGCGCCCAGCTCTATCACCTGCAGGTCTGACGGCGGCAGTGCCGGACCGGTCAGGCCGCGCCGTGTCAGGCGGATGCTCCAGCTGCCCTTTTCCCCGTCAATCTCGAACAGATTGTACTGCGCGGCGGGATGCTTGCCGCCAGGTGCCTGGCCGGCGGCGGCCACGCCGACCACCGGCACCTTGGCGCCGCGCGGGCCGATGGTGAACAGCGACGGCAGGTGCGAGTGGCCATGCAGGACAAGCTCGGCGCCGTGCCGGCGAATGACCTTGTTGAAGCGCGCGATGCCGAACAGCCGCTTGTGCTGCGAAACCGCGCCGCGCACCGGCGGATGATGGATCATGATGGCGCGAAACAGCCCCTGCTTGGCCGTGGCGTCGAGGATCTTGCCGAGCCGCTCCGCCTGGCCCTCCATGAAGAAGCCGTTGGCCATGAAGGGCGCCGTGGCCCGCGCCGTCGTGACGCCGATCAGCGCGACGTCGCCGCGCACGCGCAAATAGGGAAAGGAATTGCGGTCGACCAGGCTGTTGACGCCGTCGCCCGTCATCCACGGCGCCCACGACCGGCAGACCTTGTCGAAGGCGCCGGGCACGTAGGCGTCGTGGTTTCCCGGCACCACCGACACATCGTTCGGAGAGCCAAGCGTCTCCAGCCAGTGCTTCGCCATCTCGATCTCGCCGTCGAGCGCCAGGTTGACGAGATCGCCGGTGACGGCGAGATGGTCGGGAGCGTTGGCCTTGATATCGGCAACGATCGTGTCGATGACCGCATCGTGCATATGGCGGCGGCGGTTACGCTGCCAGTTGACGTAACCCAGCACGCGCTTGGACGCGAGGTCGCGATAGGTTACATCGGGCAGCGGCCCCAGATGGACATCGGAAATATGTGCGAGCCTGAGCATAGCCCATTCTTAAGCGACCCCGCTCAGGCTTTCTACTCACCGTTTGCTGTTCGCTTGGCGATTGCCGGATGACCGGCGCCATCGATCCGGAACAGGCGTTCCGCCAGACCGGCTGGTCAGGCCTGAGGGCAAGGCTGTTCCATCTCTATTTCCTGCTGCGGCGTCCGATGACGCTTGGCGTGCGCGGCTTGATCTATGACCGGGAGTCCAATTCCGTCTTCCTCATCCGCCACACCTATGTGCCGGGCTGGCAATTGCCAGGCGGCGGCGTCGAGTTGGGCGAGACGCTCGTCGAGGCGCTGGCGCGCGAACTGGCCGAGGAAGGCAACGTCGCGCTGACCGCTCCGCCGGTGCTGAAATCGATGCATTTCAACCACCGCGCCAGCCGCCGCGACCATGTCGGCCTCTATCTGATCGAGGCCTTCAGCCAGACCGCGCCGAAGCTGCCTGACCACGAGATCGCCGAGGCAGCGTTCTTCCCGCTCGACCGTTTGCCCAAGGGCACGACGCCGGCGACGTTGCGGCGGATTGGAGAGATTTTTGGCGGCGAGCAGCCTTCGCCTTACTGGTAGCTACGCCGCCCTCCTGAACCGGCTGCGATCATGGGGCGCCGCATAGTCGAGCTCCGGCCCAACCGGAACGATCCCCGTCGGATTGATCGATTTGTGGCTGCCGTAATAGTGCGACTTGATGTGATGAAGGTTGACCGTGCCTGAGACGCCCCGCACCTGATAGAGGTCGCGCAGATAGTTCGACAGGTTCGGATAGTCGGCGATGCGGCGCAGATTGCACTTGAAGTGGCCGACATAGACCGGATCGAAACGCACCAATGTGGTGAACAGTCGCCAGTCGGCCTCGGTGATGCGTTCGCCCACCAGGTAGCGCTGCTTCGAAAGCCGCTCCTCGATCGTGTCGAGAGCCAGGAACAATTCGCCGAACGCTTCCTCATAGGCTTCCTGCGTGGTGGCAAAGCCGGTGCGGTAGACGCCATTGTTGATCGCCGGATAGACCAGCGCATTGATCTCGTCGATCTCGGCGCGCAGCGACGGCGGATAGAAGTCGAGGCTCGCATCGCCCCATTCGTCGAAGGCGGAATTGAGCATCCGGATGATCTCGGAAGACTCGTTGTTGACGATGGTCTCCTGCTTTTTGTCCCAGAGCACCGGTACGGACACCCGGCCCGAATAGGCGGGATCGGCCTTGGCATAGATCTGGTGCAGATATTCGAGGCCGTAGAGCGCGTCGCCGGTGGCACCGTCCTGCGCCTTGAAGGTCCAGCCGTTCTCACCCATGAAATGGTGCACCACGGAGACGGAGATGATCCCTTCCAGCTTCTTCAGAACACGGAAGATCAAGGTCCGGTGCGCCCAGGGGCAGGCGAGCGAGACGTAAAGATGGTAGCGGCCGGGCTCGGCCTTGAAGCCGCGCTTGCTGCCTTCCGCCGGCGCGCCGTCGCGCGTCACCCAGTCGCGCCATTGCGCTTCGGCGCGCACGAACCTGCCGCTGCCATCGGCAACGGTCGACCGGTCCTGCCATCTGCCTTCAATCAGCAATCCCATGCGAAATCTCCTTGCGGATCCAACAGACATTTAGGCTTCTGACCGGAATCTGAAACCCTCAGGCGCTGAACAGTTCGTCAACGACGAACCGGATCGTCAAGCGGCGGAAGAAAGGTGAAAGCGCCGATTGCAGCGGGGAAGAATTGATGCTAGCGGAGGCGCCCATGTTCGACTTTGCCACGATCCGGTTCGACCGACGACGAAAGGGCGCCCGCGCTTAAAGCGCTGACTGGCGAACGCTGCCGCTTGCAGCAACCTTCCCTCGCATACCGGAACGCAAAGACCATGAGCCTTGCCGACGTGACATACCTGCCGGAAGCCCCGGCGCACGATCCTGAAATCGAAGCCATCAACGACGAGGCCTTCGGGCCCGGCCGTTTCGTGCTTGCCGCCTACAAGATCCGCGAGGCCGGCGGGCACGACCGCTCGATGTCCTTTGTCGCCGTCAAGGACGAGACGGTGATCGCCTCGGTGCGCATGACGCGGGTCGCCGCCGGCGCCGGGCGCGCCTTGATGCTCGGCCCGCTTGCCGTGCGGCCTTCCTTCAAGAATCTTGGCATCGGCCGCCGGCTGGTCGCGATAGCGCTCGAGGCCGCCGCGAAGGCCGGCGCCCCGGCCGTCATGCTGGTCGGCGACGAGCCCTATTACGGGCCGCTCGGCTTCAAGCGCTTCCCGCGCGGCCAGATCACCATGCCGCGCCCGGTCGATCTCGACCGGCTGCTCCATCACGAAATCAGGCCCGGCGCGGTGGCCCGGTTCGTCGGCGAGGTCTGCCATGCGGATACGGCGCGGGTTGCCGACCTGGCCTCGGCCGTGGTCCGTGCTTCGGTCAACCCTCAGCCCTCGATCGACGCGGTCATCCAGGTTGCGCCGCAGCAGCGCGCTTCGTAGCATGACCCGAAATCCTGGGAGGACGCCGGCATGAATCCGAATGGCCAGATCGCGATCGTCACCGGAGGTGGCTCCGGCCTTGGCGAAGCGACGGCGCGCGCCCTCGCCGGCAAGGGCGCCAAGGTTGCCATACTCGATATCGGCATCGATCGCGCGGCCAAGATCGCGGCCGACATTGGCGGCATTGCGCTTCAATGCGACGTCGGCAGTGCCGACAGCGGCAGCGCTGCCATTGCCGATGTGGCTGAGAAGCTTGGCGAGCCGCGTATCCTGGTCAATTGCGCCGGCATCGCCATCGGCGTGAAGACGGTCGGCAAGGACGGTCCGCACCCGCTCGACCAGTACCGCAAGGTGATCGAGATCAACCTGATCGGCACCTTCAACATGATCCGCCTGGTCGCCGACCGGGCGGCGAAACTCGACCCGCTCGCCGGCGGCGAGCGCGGCGTCATCGTCAACACCGCATCGGTCGCGGCCTATGACGGCCAGATCGGCCAGGCCGCCTACTCGGCGTCCAAGGGCGGCGTCGTCGGCATGACGCTGCCGGTCGCGCGCGATCTCGCCCGCTCCGGCATCCGCGTCTGCACCATCGCTCCGGGCATCTTCAAGACGCCGATGATGGCCGGCATGCCGCAGGAGGTGCAGGATTCGCTCGGCGCTTCAGTGCCCTTCCCGCCCCGCCTCGGCGAACCCTCGGAATATGCCGCGCTCGCGCTCCACATCATCGAGAACCAGATGCTGAACGGCGAGACCATCCGCCTCGACGGCGCGATCCGCATGGCGCCCAAATAAAAGGGAATGGTCACGACGCAGACAGCCGCCGACAAGACAGGGCCGCTGGCTGGCCTCAGGGTGATCGAGATGGCAGGCATCGGCCCGGTGCCGCTCGCAGCCTTGATGCTGTCGGAAATGGGCGCAGACGTCCTGCGTATCGAGCGGGCGGACGCCAAGCAACCGCTTCTGTCCTTGCCGGACGCCTGCGACCTCGACCGCCATGGCCGCTCCATCCTCAGGCTCGACCTGAAACGCCCCGATGGCGCGGCGCTCCTACTGCGTCTTGCGGAAAAGGCCGACATCCTCATCGAAGGCTTTCGCCCGGGCGTCATGGAGCGGCTGGGCCTCGGACCCGACATCGTGCGCGACCGCAATCCGGCGCTGATCTATGGCCGCCTGACGGGTTTCGGCCAGGACGGCCCGCTTTCGCCCCGCGCCGGCCATGACATCACCTACCTCGCCTATGCCGGCCTGCTACACGCCATTGGCCGGCAAGGGGCGCCGCCCGTGCCGCCGCTCAACCTCGTCGCCGATCAGGGCGGCGGCGCCATGATGCTGATTGCCGGCGTGCTGGCCGCCCTCTTCCAGCGCTCGCGCACCGGCGAGGGCGAGGTGATCGATGCCGCGATGGCCGAAGGCGCGTCAATGCTCGCGGCTCCCGTCCACGCCTTCATGGCGGCAGGCCTCTGGAACGACCGGCGCAGCGAGAACCTGCTCGATTCCGGAGCGCCCTTCTACGACACTTACGAGACCGCCGACGGCCGGCACGTCGCCGTCGGCTGCCTCGAGCCGCGGTTCTTTGCCGAATTCGCCAGACAGTTGCCGCTCGACCGGCGTTTTGTCGGCAGCCAGTATGACCGGGCGTCGTGGCCGCAGATGCGTGCCGCGATCGCCGCCAGGATCAGAGAGAAGACGCGCGACGAGTGGACCGAGGTCTTTGCCCCGACCGATGCCTGCGTCGCTCCCGTCCTGTCGCTGACCGAGGCCAGGGACCACCCGCAGAGCCGTGCCCGGCAAGGTTTTGTGCGATCGGGTACGCTCGAACGCCCAGCGCCGGCGCCGCGCTTCTCGAAGGCCGCGTCGACGCCTGCCGCGGCGCCGACGGCCGCCGACCGCCAACCTTCGGATGTGCTGAGCCGCTTCGGCATCGACGAAAGTGAAATCGAAGCCCTTGTCAGGTCCGGCCTGTTTGGCCAATAAACCGGAGGGCAGAAATCACCTTATCGCGGTGAACGCTTTGGCCGAGACCAGGAAGGATGTCATTCGCGAGACCGACGCCGAGGCCGTCAGGCTGGCGAAGACGCTGGTCCGCTCGGCTCGCTTCGGCGCGCTGGCGGTGATCGAGCCCGGCACCGGCGCGCCGCTGGCAAGTCGGGTCGGCGTGGCGACCGACATGGACGGCGCGCCGCTGATCCTGGTCTCGATGCTGTCCGCACATACCGGCGCGCTTCTCGCCGACCCGCGCTGCTCGCTGCTTCTTGGCGAACCCGGCAAGGGCGATCCGCTCGCGCATCCGCGCATCGCCCTTGTGTGCCGGGCGCTGCGGTTGGAACGTGGATCGGCCGATCACGCCCGCGCCGAACGGCGCTATCTCAACCGCAATCCGAAGGCGAAGCTCTATGCCGGGCTCGGCGATTTCTCGATATTCCGGCTCGAGCCTGAGCGCGCCGGCCTGAATGGCGGCTTCGGCAAGGCCTATCTTCTGGATCGCGCCGACCTGACCACCGGCGGCCCAATCGTCGACGAGCTCGCGGCCAGCGAACAGTCGGCGCTGGATCACATGAACGCCGACCATGGCGATGCGCTTTGCATCTATGCGCGCCATTTCGGCCGGGCCGAGGGCGATGGCTGGACCGTCACCGGCTTCGATGCCGACGGCATGGACCTGGCTTCGCCGGATGCCGTGTGCAGGGTCTTCTTCCCGCAGCCGTTGGGCGCTGCCCGCGAGTTGCGCTCCGTGTTGGTCGAGATGGCAAAGACCGGACGCGGCGCCGGCCAGGCACAGTAGCGAAAGTTAATCGCTCTAGATCGAAAGCAACTCTTGAGATTTAGATAAAATGATCTACCTTTCGTTGCAGCGCTGATTCACGGCGCTTCCTGACCTGAACATCGTGGAATCAGCCACCATTGCCCCCATGGCGGCTGGATGAGCCAGAAAACATGGGGGATCTATGATCTCGAGCAAGCTAGTCGCCAACGCCGAATCGGCTGCCGCGTTTCTGACGCTCATGGGCAATGAAAAGCGGCTGCTGATCGTCAGCTATCTGATCGAAGGCGAAATGTCGGTCGGTGCCATCGCCGAGAAAGTCCAGTTGAGCCAGTCCGCCCTGTCGCAGCATCTGGCCAAGCTGAGAGCGCTCGATCTCGTCGAGACGCGCCGCGATCGCCAGATGATCTACTATTCCTGCAAGTCCGACGCGGTGCGCGAGCTGCTGCGCATGCTGGAAGGCATTTTCGGCGACGGCGACCTATCCCAGATGGCCTACAGGATGCGCCGCGCCGGCACTTGACCCGCGCTCTCCAAAGCGCCTTACCTCGCTGGCATTTTTTGCCGGCGAGATTTGCATGAACCTCATTCCCATCGACGACCCGCACGATCCCCGCGTCGCCGCCTATCTCGACATCCGCGAGCGCGATCTCGTCGGCCGGCAAGGCCGCTTCGTCGCGGAAGGCAAGGTGGTGCTGGATCTCCTGCTATCGGCCGGACGCTTCACGGCGGAGTCGGCCCTCATTCTGGAAAACAGGCTGGCGGGCCTGGAAGGCGTGTTGCGCAAAGCGCCGGCCGATTTCCCGGTCTATGTCGCCGGCGGTGCGGTCATGGACCGGATCGCGGGCTTCCATATGCATCGCGGCATATTGGCGATCGGCGTTCGGAGCAGTCCGCAATCCGCCGAAGCCCTGCTCGAAACCCTGCCCGCAAGCGCGCTGGTCGTGGTTCTGGTCGGCATATCCAATCACGACAATATCGGCTCGATCTTCCGCAACGCCGCGGCCTTTGGCGCGGATGCCGTGCTTCTGGATTCCACCTGCTGCGACCCGCTTTACCGCAAGGCGATCCGCGTTTCGGTCGGCGCGGCGCTGAAGGTTCCCGTCGGCTCTTTCGGCGACGCCTCGAGCTTGACCGCAACGCTTGACCGGCTGGGCTTCAGCCAGCTTGCGCTCTCGCCACGCGGCGAAACCGACATCCGCGCCGCGGAAAGAACGTCTCGGCTGGCGCTCTATCTCGGCACTGAAGGCGAAGGCCTGCCCGAAGCACTGCTCGAACGCCTGCGGACCGTGCGGATCGGCATGGCGGAGGGCTTCGACAGCCTGAACGTTGCAGCCGCCTCGGCCATCGCCCTGCATCACTTCTCGAAACGGTAGCCGCGCCGCAACCACCGCCCGCCGCTCGGCTGGCTTAGAGCAATTCCAGGAAAAGTGTGAGCGGTTTTCCGTCGGAATTGCGTAAAAACAAGGAGATAGGGCGTTTGGCCGTTTCGGTAACACGGTCAAATGCACTAGTTGGTCGGGTCGGTCTTCTGCAGGGCCCTTACGCGGTCGGCGAGGCTAATTCCGCGCTCACCCACGTCCTGCCGCCCCTCGCGAGGGGTCGCCAGGGCCTTGGCGATCGGCGAATCCGGCCCGTCCAGCCTCATCGTCAGATTGACGACCTCGGCCGCCAGTTCGTTCATCTGTTCGCGAAGCGCCGCGCCGGCGCGTCGTGCATCGCCTGCCTGTTCGGGCTTTGCCGTTTCGAGTACGGCAAGATCGGTCTTGAGCCGTTTGTTTTCCCGCGCAAGCGCCGTCAGCCTCGCCTCCAGCCGCTCGCGATCGCCTTCGAGCTTGGCGATGGCCTTGTCGATGCCACCGCCGCCTTGATCGGCCTGGTGCGCTCCGCCGTTTGCCGCGCGATCCTGGCTTGGGCGTTCACGCATCCTAGCCAGCTCCTTCTCGCGCCGGTCGAGCTTCTCCTCGCGATCGGCAAGGGTCGCAAGCAGCCGCTCGAGCTTCTTGTCCAGCTCGGTTGCCCGCTTCTTCTCCGCCTTGAGCGTGTCTCTGGCGGCTTTGCTTTCCGCGACGAGTTCCTGATTGCGCCGGTCCGCTTCCTTGCGCTGGCTGCGCAGCACCGCAATGTCGTTGGCGAGCTTGTCCAGCTCCGATTCGCGGGCCACGAGCTCGATCTGGCGGTTCGAGGAAGAGAAGCTGGCGTCGTCGTACATCTGCTCCAGCTTTTGCAGCTCCAGCGCCCGCTTCTCCAGGGCGCGCTCCGTCTGCCCCAGCTTTTCCGACAGCCTGTGCAATTCCTCCCCGCGCTGCCTGAGCTCCGCGTTCTTGGCCTGCAGATCGGATAGCGCCTGGTTTTTGTCCTTCTTCTCGACCGCCAGTCCCTTCAGGGCCTCGCTGCCGCGGCCGATCTCGACCAGTTGCTCGGCCACCTTCTCCTTGAGGCTCTTGATGTTCATCTCGAGCCGGCGCGTGTTCATGGCGAATTCGGCGCGGACCCGGTCCTTCTCGGCCAGGATCTCGGCAGGCGTCAGCGGCATCGAGGCTTCGAGGCGCCTGCGCGTCAGGACGACGGCGCGCCGCCAGACGGCCGGCGCTATCAGCGACACCAGAAAGACGGCGCAGAGGAAGCCGAGTGCGAAGAACAGGATCGACTGGACCAAGGTGGACTATTCCGTATGCGAGGCGGCGACCCGCCAATGCCCGACTGTGCCACCTTGGCATGGCGGAAATCCAGCGTCGCGGCAAGAGCATGCCGCGGCGCGAACGGGCGGTTGTGACAATCCTGTCCGCTCAGAACGGATTCCAGGTCGCCCGTTCCGTAAGCTTCAGATAGCCGAGATTGACGCCGAGCCGGGCGCCGACGCCGGTGCGGATCGGGACGATGAGCACCCTGTTGCTCTGCAGCACGTTGAAGCCTACGCCCGCCACGACATAGGCGGAACCGGCGACGCCGCCGAAGCGGTTGTAGAGGCTGCTGATGTCGTCGAGATTGTAGACCAGCATCATCACGCGCGAGCCTTCGCCGCCGAAATCCCAGCCGAGCGATGGGCCTTGCCAGAACACCTTATGGTCGCCGGCGTTCTTGGTGTAGAGCGTGCCCTCGCCATAGGTCAGGCCGCCGATCAGCGCGCCGGATCCTTCCTCGCCGAGCAGGTAGCCGTTGGGCAGGCCGTAGGACGCGAAGATCTTCTCGACCACAGTGGCGAGACCGCCGGACGTAGCGCCGAAGAACTTGTGGCCGGAATCGACGATCTCCTGCGCGGTGTATTCCTGCGCCCGCGACGCGGAGGTTGAGACAATGAGCGCGCCCATGAGGGCGATCGTCATGGCGAGGACGCGGACGAATGTCCGGTCATAGAATCGGGAAAACATGCTTCCAATCTCCGTCAGGGAGCACTTTCGCCGACGCCTCGTACCCCTACGGCTCTTGGCGGCCGTTTCGAGATGACTATCACGGGCAAACTATGCCGTAATCCTTTTTCAACCATTAAGCTGGCGCAGGAAGATGGCGGTTCGAAGGCTGGCGGCCCGACACGGTGTCCACAAGCCTCGTTTTCCCGGCCTGAACGCGCCATTTTCGCCGTCGGTGGCCGCGGATTTGTTGATGCACGGGCGGGCGCTGTGTATTCAGAGGCCTTGGAAGAGAGCGTGATTCGCGTGGCGGGCGCGAAAACGCTCGGCCATGAATATGTGAACCAGCAGGGATTTCTCCGATGGCCGAGCTCTTCACCCTCTCCGCCCCCGATCTGGCGGCGCTTCTGTGCAGCCGCGTCTGCCATGACATCATTTCGCCGGTCGGCGCCATAAACAACGGTCTCGAACTGCTCGATGAAGGCGGCGCCGACGAAGACGCCATGAAACTGATTCGCCAGAGCGCCAGGAACGCTTCGGCGCGGCTGCAGTTTGCCCGCATCGCCTTCGGCGCCGCCGGCTCGGCCGGCATGATGATCGACACCGGCGACGCCGAGGCCGTGGCCATCGCCTTCTTGAAGAACGAGAAGCCGGAACTGGTCTGGAACGGCGCCCGCGCGCTGCTTCCCAAGAACAAGGTCAAGCTGCTGCTCAATCTCCTTCTCGTCGCCAACGCGGCCATACCGCGCGGCGGCAAGCTGGTGGTCACTCTGGAGAACCTGGAGACCGAGCCGCGTTTTTCGCTGTCGGCCAGCGGTCCGATGCTGCGCGTGCCGCCGAAGTTCCTCGAGCTGCACTCCGGCCACAAACCCGAGGAGCCGATCGACGCCCATTCGGTCCAGCCCTACTACACGCTGCTTCTGGCGCGTGAGGCCAATATGACGATCTCGATCCATGCGACCGCGGACGAGATCGTTTTGTCGGCGGTATGAGGCAAAGGCCAAGAACAGGCCAAGTATTGTTTTCGCCGATGTTGTCGCTTGCCGCGCAAACGAAGCAACGTCCGCCCTTGCCGGAGTGTCGGCTTGGCGCTGAAAAACCGCGCCTTACGCCTCTTTGCAAAAACTTTACCTAACGGCTTTTCGGCTTCTTTACCAGATTGCCCTATGGTGCCCTGAGGTTACCGGAGGTTGCCGGTTCGGCAGATGGCAAAGAGGACCCGGAAATGAAGCGCTGCCTGTTCGTGGACGATTCGAGCGTCATCAGGAAGGTCGCAAAGCGGATCCTTGGCGGCTCGGACATCGTGGTCATAGAAGCGGCCACCGGCCTTGATGCCATCGAGATCTGCTCCAGCGATATGCCCGATGTCGTCGTCGTCGACGGCGGGTTGGCGGATATGCAGGCCGCGGATCTCATTCGTCGCATCCGCAGCATGGACGCTGCAGTCAAGCCACAGATCCTGGTGTCGCTGATCGAAGTCGATGTCGGCGCGATCATGCGGGCGAAGCGGGCCGGCGCCCAGGGCTATCTGCTGAAGCCGTTCAATCGGGCGCAATTGCTCGAGAGCTTCCGTGTCCTGAAGATCGCCGCCTGATCTCGCGGACGGCAGTTTTCGCGCAAACGAAAAACCCGGCCGGAGCCGGGTTTTTCGTTTGATTTTCCTGATCTTAGCTCAGGCACTGACGCGGATGTCTTCCGGCTCGCGCAGCACATAGCCGCGGCCCCACACCGTCTCGATATAGTTCTGACCGCCGGACGCTGCGTCGAGCTTCTTGCGCAGCTTGCAGATGAAGACGTCGATGATCTTCAGTTCCGGCTCGTCCATGCCGCCATAAAGGTGGTTGAGGAACATCTCCTTGGTCAGCGTCGTGCCCTTGCGCAGCGAGAGCAGCTCCAGCATCTGGTATTCCTTGCCGGTCAGGTGCACGCGCTGGCCGCCGACCTCGACCGTCTTGGCGTCGAGATTGACCACCAGGTCGCCGGTGGTGATGACCGACTGGGCATGCCCCTTGGAGCGGCGCACGATGGCGTGGATGCGCGCCACCAGCTCGTCCTTGTGGAAAGGCTTGGTCATGTAGTCGTCGGCGCCGAAACCGAGGCCGCGCACCTTGTCCTCGATGCCGGCCATGCCGGAGAGGATCAGGATCGGCGTCTTGACCTTGGAGAGGCGAAGCGTGCGCAGCACCTCGTAGCCCGACATGTCGGGAAGATTGAGATCGAGAAGGATGATGTCGTAGTCGTAGAGCTTGCCGAGATCGACCCCTTCTTCGCCGAGGTCGGTCGTATAGACGTTGAAGCTTTCCGATTTCAGCATCAACTCGATGCTCTGTGCGGTTGCACTGTCGTCTTCAATCAGCAGAACACGCATTTCATTCCCCTTTTCTGCTGCCGGACCCTTTCACGGCCCGTCCGGGACCCGGAGCAGTGATTGCCTGAACAGAAGGTGCCACCGACTGGTTAACAAATCCTAATTTCGTGTCGGTCACGATATCAGAATTTTTAACCCCTTTCTACACCTACTTGAATCTAATAACGAATCGTAGACCCAAATTGCTCATGTACCACATTAATAAGCCAGCCTAAGTGACTCCAGAGACTCGCAGGCCGCGCTTCCCGCCGCTGCCGGAATTTTTACCCGGCCTTAAGTCCTCGCCCGTATGATTAACAATGCCCGTAAACGAATGGTTACCGCCGGCAAAAATCTTTAGGGGTTTGTTTCCCATAGAGTGGGGAAAGCCGGGGGAAACGGGCGACGCTTGGGCCTTTCGAGGCCGATGGGACGATAAGCAGATGTGCGTTTGCGGAGTACCGAGTCATGAAGTCACGTGAAAACCTCGTTCGGCTGAAGCAGTTTCAGGTGAATGAGAAGCGGCGCCAGCTGTTGCAGCTGGACATGATGATCGCCGAGTTCGAACGCATGGCCGTCGAATTGGAGGCGCAGATCGTCGCCGAAGAGAAAAAAGCCGGCATCACCGACATCAATCATTTTGCCTATCCGACCTTCGCCAAGGCGGCACGCCTGCGCCGCGACAACCTCAGGAACTCCCAGGGTGACCTTGCCCAGCAGCGAACCATGGCCGAATCATTACTCGGCGAAGCTGAAGCGGAGCTTTCCAAGGCCGAGATGCTGGAATCGCGCGACAGCAAGATCCGCGACGCCGAAGTGGGCGGCCGCAGCGCCATGATCGGCTGAGCCGAGCGCGCTTTGCCGCCATCGCCGGGGTCCTCCGGCATCGCCCTTGAGACCGCGCCGGGCCTGTTCCCGCCCGCGCTTCCGCGTCAAGGCAGCATTGCCATATCGTCCTGATGGTCCGCCGATGCCCTGGCACGGGCATCCTTGATGTCGGGCGCATGCTCTTCCGCCCAGGAGCGGATCTGGCTGAGCAGTTCCGCAAGATTCTGGCCAAGCTCGGTCAATTCATACTCGACCCGCGGCGGGATGACCGGGAACACTTCGCGCCTGACTAGGCCGTCGCGCTCCAGCACACGCAGCGTCTGGGTCAGCATCTTCGGCGTGATGCCCTCCAGCTTGCGCGCCAGCTCGCCATTGCGCATCCGTCCGCGCCGCAGCGCGCAAACGGTCAAGTAGACCCATTTGCTGGCCAGCATCTCGAGCACGGTATGCGATGGGCAGGTGCGGCGGAAAGCGTCGTAGCCGAAAGGGGATTTGTCGTCACTATCCATGAGGTGCCTATATATAGAAAAGGTACATACTAGACAATAGGATATTACTATCCAAATGATAGCGGCATGCCAATCGAACAGGAGGCTTCCATGCGTGCCGTTATCCAGAACACCGTCGGCGGGCCCGACGTCCTTTTTGTCGCCGAACAAGCTGATCCGTCACCCAAGCCTGGCGAGGTGCTGGTTCGCGTCAAGGCGGCCGGCATCAACCCTGTCGACGGCGCCGTGCGCGGCGGCTTTTACCCGTTGCTTGGCGAGCCGACCTTCATTCTCGGCTGGGATATTTCCGGAACCGTCGAGGCGCTGGGCGCCGGCGTGACCGCCTTCAAGGTCGGCGACGAGGTGTTCGGCATGCCACGCTTTCCCAAACAGGCCGGTGCCTATGCCGAGCTCGCGGCAGCGCCGGCGGACGAGATCGCCGTCAAGCCCGCCGGCATCGATCATGCCCATGCGGCGGCGCTACCGCTTGCCGGCCTCACCGCCTGGCAAGGCCTTGTCCGGCAGGGCCGCCTGCAATCCGGTCAGCGCGCGCTGATCCATGCCGGCGCCGGCGGCGTCGGCCATCTGGCGGTGCAGATCGCCAAAGCGTTGGGCGCCTATGTCGTCTCGACCGCCAGCCCGGACAAGCTCGATTTCGTGCGTTCGCTCGGCGCCGATGAGGTCATCGACTACACCAGGGACGATTTCACCGGGAAGGCCGGCAATGTCGATCTGGTCCTGGATCCGTTTGGCGGCGACCACGCCGACGAATCGCTGAAGTCGCTGCGCGACGGCGGCGTGCTGGTCTCGCTGCTCAACGTCCATGACGCCACCAGGGCGAAGGCCAGCGCGCGCGGCATTCGCGTCGAGCGCATCTCGGTCATCCCCGACCGCGACGGCCTGGTCGAGCTCGCCAGGCTGGTCGAGGGAAAGAAGCTCTCGCCCCACGTAGCGAAAATCTTCCCGCTCGATCAGGCGGGCGCCGCCCATGCCTTCCTCGCAACCCGGCCGATCGGCAAGGTCGTGCTGACGGTCTGAGTGCAAGGCCGCTTCAGAAAAATGAAAGGGCGCGGAATCCGCGCCCTTGTTCGTTTCCCGGCCAGTGCTAGTGCCGGTATTGCTGGATCCGCGTCGTGCGCAGCCCGGCAAGGCCATATTCGTCGATCGATGCCTGCCAGGAGAGAAATTCCTCGGTGGTGAGCTTGTAGCGCTGGCAGGCTTCTTCCAGGCTGAGCAAGCCGCCGCGCACCGCAGCGACTACTTCCGCCTTGCGCCGGATAACCCAGCGCCGTGTGTTGGTCGGCGGCAGATCGGCTATCGTAAGAGGGCTGCCGTCAGGCCCGATAACATATTTGACTCTAGGTCTAACCAGATCGGTCATCGTACTCTCTACTAAAAACTCAAAGACCCAATCCCCGCCACAGTACCGCCACAGCTTTAAAAATTGCCTAAGCGAACCCTAATGACTAGGTAAGGATCGTGAACGTCGCGTTAGGTTTTTGTTCGGCATTTGAGATAATCGCGGTCCCGGGACCGAATTTGCCGGGAAAAATCGCCAAAAAAATCGCCTAAAGGAGGCAAGCTGGCGCAGCCGGGGCGCTTGACCTATATTCCGGCGATTGGCAGCCAGCGCCACGCAGATTGAAAGAACCATGAACAGCCTCGACCTTCCCGGACGCCCAGAAAACACCCGCGTCGTCGTCGCCATGTCGGGCGGCGTCGATTCGTCGGTCGTTGCCGGTATTCTGAAGCGCGAAGGCTATGATGTCGTCGGCGTCACCCTGCAGCTCTATGACCATGGCGCGGCGACGCACCGGGCAGGCTCCTGCTGCGCCGGCCAGGACATCGACGACGCCCGCCGCGTCTCCGAGACGCTCGGCATCCCGCATTACGTGCTCGATTATGAAGAGCGCTTCCGCAAGGCTGTCATCGATCCCTTCGCCGAGAGCTATGTCGCCGGCGAGACGCCGATCCCCTGCGTGTCCTGCAACCAGACGGTCAAGTTCGCCGACCTTTTGGCCACCGCGCAGGATCTCGGCGCCGACGCTTTGGCCACCGGCCACTACATCCGCTCGCGCGCCAATGGTGCGCATCGCGCGCTCTACCGTCCGGTCGATGCCGACCGCGACCAGAGCTACTTCCTGTTCGCCACCACGCAGGCGCAGATCGATTATCTGCGCTTCCCGCTCGGCGGTCTCTCCAAGCCGCAGGTGCGGGCGATCGCGGAGGAGATGGGGCTGACGGTCGCCGCCAAGCAGGACAGCCAGGACATCTGCTTCGTGCCGCAGGGTAAATATTCCGACATCATCGCCAAGCTGAAGCCGGAGGCCGCCAACCCGGGCGATATCGTCCACATCGACGGCCGCGTGCTCGGCCGCCATGAGGGCATCCTGCGCTACACAATCGGCCAGCGCCGCGGCATCGGCATCGCCTCCGGCGAGCCGCTCTATGTCGTCCATCTCGACGCCGACCGCGCCCGCGTCATTGTCGGCCCGCGCGAGGCGCTGGAGACGCACAGGATCTACCTGCGCGCCGTGAACTGGCTCGGCGACGGCCCCCTTACTGACGTCCCTGAGGGCGGGATCGAGCTTTTCGCAAAAGTCCGTTCGACCAGGCCGCCGCGCCCGGCCGTCTTGCATCACCGCGACGGAGTTACGTCGGTCGAGCTGGTCGACGGCGAATCCGGCATCGCGCCCGGACAGGCCTGCGTGCTCTATTCCGACGACGGCAATGAGGCGCGTGTGTTCGGCGGCGGCTTCATCGAGCGCTCCGAGCGCGGCGCCGAAGCCGAAGCGATGCTGTCCAGGCTTGCCCAGCGGCCCGCGCACATCCCTGCCGAGTAAGCGCCGCTTCGACCGGCCGCTTCAGATCAGACCATCTTCGTGATCGGCTCAGGCCGATGAGCCGCTATGCGTCACGGTACCGGCGGTGAGGATGCGCAGCACCCGGATCGCTTCCTCGCCGTCGGTGCGCGGTTCGGCGCGCGTTTCGATACACTGCACGAAATGCGCGAGCTCGCGCGTCAGCGGCATGCCTTCGCCGACCGCCACGTAAGAAGGCTCGTTGGCGGTGAAGGCCCACTGGCCGCTGTCCTGCCAGACCGCGTGCCGGTAGACGGCAAGCTTGCGCTCCCAGGGCTCGACGTCGTCGAACACCGCCATCGCCTTGGTGCCGACCACGGTGAGCCGGCGCTCGCGATAGGGGTTGAGCCGCGAGGCGAAGAGATGGCTGCGCACGTCGTTGGGAAAGCGCATGTGCAGATGCGCGAAGTCGCTGAGGTTGTCGAGCAGCGCCGCGCCCTCGCCCCTGACTTCGATCGGCTCCGTGCCGGTGATGGCGAGGATCATCGAGAGATCATGCGGCGCCAGGTCCCAGAGCGCGTCGTTCTCGGTGTGGAACTTGCCGAGGCCGAGCCGGTGCGAGTGGATGTAGCGTACCTCGCCGAGCTCGCCATTGTCGATCAGCGCCTTCAGCGTCTCGAAGGCGGGATGGAAGCGCAGCACGTGGCCGACCATGAAGACGCGGCCGTTCTTCCTTGCCGCCTGCACCGAGCGCTCGGCGTCCGCGACCGTCAACGCGATCGGCTTCTCCACCAGCACGTCCTTGCCGCCCTCGACGGCGCGAACAGCCGTGTCGGCATGAAATTGCGGCGGCAGCGCCATGACGATGGCGTCGACATCGGCGCGCTCGAAGAGCTTGTCCGGCTCTATCGCCAGGCAATCCTGCTCGCTGGCGAACCCTTCGGCCCGAGCGCGGTTGACGTCGGAAACGGCGTGGAGCGCGCCAAGCGCCTTGAGGGTGCGGATGTGGTTGCTGCCCCAGTATCCGCAACCGAGGACGGCGATGCGCGGCTTCATTCGTTCAAACTCTAGAATTTCATGGCCGAGACATAGCGACGTGCCCCGTCGAACTCAACCCCGATGCATGCCCTTCAGCGTCTGCCCGGCAAAGCTTTTCTGGGATGAGATTATGCCGATGCGTCCGGCTTGACAGCTTTGCCCTGCCAACCTTATATCCGCGCGACCTTGGCGAACGCCTCGAATTGCCCACGCTCCGTGTGCCTCTTCGAGCCTCTTCGCCGCTCCTGGCGGAGTAGCTCAGTTGGTTAGAGCACGGGAATCATAATCCTGGGGTCGGGGGTTCAAGTCCCTCCTCCGCTACCACTCAACAAAATCAGTAAGTTGGATCGCGCCAAGAGCGTCCTCCATCAGGACCGGGCTGGAGCGCGGGCAAAACTCCGCCCTCGCCGCCGCAGCGGCGTCGCAGTCCCGACTGGTCCTGATAAATGCCTCCGGGTCAGGCTCCTCCCGACCCCCATGCACGAGGAGGTTGCAGAAGCTTCCTGGGCTCGTCAATCTGGTTATAACCAGAAAACAGATTTTTTGGCGGACGCTTGGGATCAGGTGCGATCGACGCCGTTCACCGTCGCCGACGGCTGCTCGACCGCCATATGAATGCGGGCGACGGAGGAGTTGTAGAAGGCCTCGTAATATTCGAGAGCGGCGCCGTCCGCGTCGTAGGCGATCGACTCGATCTCGATCAGCGGGGTGTTGGCGGCGACGCCCATCTGCTCGGCCTCCTCCTTGGTCGGCAGCGCCGCGCGCAGCCAGCGGTCGGCGCGCTTCACCGTCAGGCCGAAGACCGCGCGGATGGTGCCGAAGATCGACTGGTTTTCCGACAGGATGTTTTCGAGGCCCGGCACGCGGTGCCCCGGCAGGCTGATGCGCGTCATGGTGATCGGCGTGCCGTCGGTCATGTAGACGCGGCTGATCCTCACCACGCTGCCGTTGGCGGGAATGCCGAAGACGCTGGATTCCTTCGCGCTCGGCGGGCAGCGGTAGATCTCGAGCGTGCGCGTCGAGACCTTGTGGCCCTTGGCGGTCAGGTCGTCGAACACGCCGAGATTGGCCGTCATGAAGTCCACATGCTCGCGGGGTGCTGCGACGAACATGCCCTTGCGCGCGCCATGGCCATCGAGCCCGCCACTAGGATGACGGTCAAGACCTCCAGAAAAACATACATCGGATCGGCCTTTCACCGCGGGAGCAGCTTCGACGACTTCGAGCGACGTCAAGATCGAACGTGATGATCCAAGCTGGGTTCCATCGAAGAAGAGGGGCTTGCCGGCGAGCAATGATGGAGGAGCCTTGCCACGGCTTTCTCGCACCAGTCGCACATGGCTCGCTCGATGCTTCGCGAGCCGGGCCGAATGGCGATCACTATACCAAGCATTGAACTCTGCCTGCTGCTGGGGGAATGACCGCTTTCCTCCGTTGCAGCGATTTCGAGATCGGTCGATGGCTGAGATGCTTTTGTACGGATGGTTCGACGGACCGTATCGTCCGAGGGTGACCAGAGTGCGTCTAACACTAACTTGATTAACCAAGCCAACGCACGATCTCGTAAGCGGCCATCGGGCGGTGAAAACCCTTCAGGGCCACGTCGCCAAGAGGAACAGCCTCGACCAGCTCTTCAACGGCGCTCAGGACGCGCTGGCTGATCAGGATCTGGCGCGGCTTGGCCTCCTCGCACAGGCGAGCCGCATGATTGGCGACGCTGCCGATGACCGCGTAGTCCCAGCGTTGATCGAAACCGATCCTTCCGATGGTTGCGTGGCCGCGGGCAATGCCGATCCCGAAGCCGAGCAAGTAGTCTCGCTTGCGCCACTGCTGCGAATGTTCGTCGATTGCGTCGCGCATCGCCGTCGCCATGGCGACGGCCCTCTCGCTGTGTTCGGCGGTGGGCAATGGATCGTTGAATACGACGACGATGCCGTCGCCGACGAACCGTTCCAGTGTTCCGCCAAATCGGGTGATCTGTTCCCCAAGGCAGCGGTGATACTCGCCGAGGACGGCCATTACTTCCTCGGGCTCGGCGGTTTCGGCGAACGCCGTGAAACCTCGCAAATCGCAAAAGACGACCGTCACTTCGCGCCGATGGCTTTGCAGCAGCCCCTCCCCGCCGCCGGCGTCGACAACGAGGTCGGCGACCTGCTCGGGCAGGAAGCGCCTGAGCCGTCCCATTCGCTCGATCTGCGCTACCTGTTCTGCGACCTTGTCCTCAAGCGAGCGGTTCCACCTGGCCAGTTCCCTGGCCTGCTCCTCGAGGCGTCGCGCCTGGCTTGCGACGATGTCGTTCAAAGCCTTCTGGCGCAACATCGAGCGCACGCGCGCCAAGAGCGCCCGGTGCTCGAACGGCTTGGTGAGGTAGTCGTCGCCGCCCGCGTCCAACCCCGCGACGACATCGCGGGTGTCTGCCTTTGCAGTGACGAGAATAACCGGGATCGATCGCAGCGCATCATCCTGCTTGAGCATGCGTACCACGCTGATGCCGTCGAGCTTGGGCATCATAATGTCGAGCAGGATCAGGTCCGGTTCCAATTCGCGGGCCTTCGAGAGGCCTTCTTCGCCGTCCGCGGCGGTCTCGACTCGATAGCCGTTTGCCTCGAGCCGCATGCGCAGGATTTCGAGATTTTCCGGCGTGTCGTCGACCGCGAGAATGCAAGGCGGATCGTCCAAGACCTTGTCTCCTTCAAGCAAGGAACTCGTGGATCTTTGCGAGCAGCTGGCGCGGGCTAAACGGCTTGGCGATGTAGCCGTCGCACCCCGCGGCAAGCGCCTTCGCCTCATCGCCTGACAACGCGTAGGAGGTCACGGCGATGATAGGGATATGCCGCAGCGCCTGGTCTGCCTTGATGCGGCGCGCGGCTTCGTAGCCGTCCATGACGGGAAGCTGGATGTCCATGAGGATCAGGTCGGGCCTGTGCTCGGCCGCTGCGGCGAGGCCGGCCGCGCCGTCCGCCGCCTCGATCAGACCATAGTCCGTGGTTGCGATGAGATCGCGGATGATCTGGCGATTGTCCTCGGTGTCCTCCACCATCAAGATGCGTTTGCTCATGCGGCCATCACATCCTCTTCCACACGGATGGGTATCTTCATGCGAAACGTCGAGCCCGAACCGAGCACGGACTCGACGTCGATGGATCCGCCGTGCATTTCCACGATGCGCTTGGAGATCGCCAGGCCAAGTCCCGTGCCGCCCTTCTGCCTCGTGCTGCTGCTGTCGACCTGCTGGAATTCCTCGAAGATGAGCAGTTGATCCTTGGGCGCGATCCCCGGGCCAGTGTCCCGCACCGCGATCTCGAAACGGCCGTCGACCGCAGCGGCAAGAATGTCGACGGAGCCGGCCTCCGTGAACTTGACCGCATTGCCGGCGAGGTTGAGCAGCACCTGGGTCAAACGGCGCTCGTCGCCGCGGCCGATCGGAAGGTTGTCGGCAACCTTCGTTGAGAGCACGAGGCCTTTCGCTTGCGCAAGCGGCTCGACAGCTGCAACGGTCGTTCGGACGATCTGAGCTACCGAGTAATCCTCCATCGCCAGCGTCAGCTGGCCAGCTTCGATCTTGGAGAGATCGAGGACGTCGTTGATGAGCCCGAGCAGATGTCGGCCGTTCGCCTGGACGCGCGCCACCGTTGCCTTCGCCTTCTCCGGCAGCTCGCCGTAGATGCCGTCGACCAGAAGCTCGGTGAAGCCCAGGACCGAGTTGAGCGGCGTCCTGAGCTCATGGCTCATGTTCGCGAGGAACTGCGACTTGTGGCGGCTGGCGGCCTCAAGCTCGCGACTTTTTTCCTCGATTTCGCTGAATAGTTTGGCGTTCTGGATGGCAAGAACCGACTGGGCCGCAAACGTCTCCATGAGGTGGACGACCTGCTCGTCGAAAGCGCCAGGCATCCGACGCCTGACGACAAGGGCGCCGACGATCTTGCTAGGCCTGAGCAGCGGGACGATCAGGATACCGCGATATCCCGCGTCGACGATCGTCTTCCTGACCAGGAAGGAGGACGTCGCCTCGCCGAGATCGGGAAACTGCACCGGCATGCAGCGCCCCGGAGCATCGCCGATTCCCATGTCAGCCAGACCGATCGTCTGGTGCGAGATCGCGGCGATCAGCTCGTCGCTCATGCCGTTGTTCGCGCGCGGGCGGAACTGCTGCCTCGTGCTGCTGAACACATAGATGGTGCCTGCATCCGTTTCCGACAGCTGAACCGCCTTGGCGACGATCGTCTTCAACACCGTGTCGAGATCGAGCGTCGAATTGACCGCCTTGCTGACTTCGCCGAGTGCCTCCAGTTCGCTGACCGAGCGTGCGAGCTCCGCCGTGCGCGCCTGCACTTCCTGATATAGCCGCCCCAGCCGATGGGACGCCTGGTTGACGTTGGTGGCGAGCACTCCGAGTTCGTCGCGGTTGGCGACGGTCACCTGCCGGCTAAAGTCACCGTCGGCGATCTCGCTGAGCCGTGCTTCGATCTTCTTGACCGGCTCGATCAGCGACCACGAGATGATGTAGCCAAGCCCCAGTGCCAGAAGGATGCTCGCCACGGAGAACGAGACCACCATCACCCGCGAAGTCCCGTACGCCCCTTCGCTGGCGTCGATGGCTGCCACCATGTCGGACTCGGCCATATTGACCAGCTGGTTGGTCAGCCGCTCGAGGCGGTCGGCCGACGGCATGATTGCGTCCAGCTGGACCTTGCGGGCGTCATCGGTGCGGCCGGCACGAACGAGCTCGGCGACATGCTTCACTTCGGTGGTAAGCTGGCCGTACTCTTGCCGGACCTTGCCAAGCACGTCCGCCTCGCTTTCAGCGACGAACTCCATGCGGTCGAAGTCGTAGCTGAACTGGTTGAGCTGGCGCAGCGCCGAATCCAGCGTCTGGTTGTCCTCAAGTAGAAGTGCGGTCGAGATGCTGTAGAGCTGGTTCGTGGTGTCGTGCTGGACCTGACGATAGGCTGCGATCTTGCGCTCCAGTTTGATCAGCTCGTCGGTCTGATCATTCACTCCGCTCAGCACCTGCAGCCCGACGGCCCCAAGCACGACCAGCAGCCCGACGATCGACAGGAAAGCGATCAGCAGCTTGGTTTGGACGCGCGCAGGGAACCGCGCCACCCAGCCGACCAGCCGGCCCGTGACATTACCTGGCCTCGTCCAGGAGGCTGAGTAGATCACTCCGGAACTCCTCAAGGTCGAACCGAGCGCCCAGATATTGTACGCGCAATGTGCCGTTCGGGTCTACGAGCGACGTCAGCAGGGTATGATCGATGTCGCCGTCTGCCGTCTTTCGCGCGATGACGCCATATTTCAGTCCAACTTCACGGACGGTCGCTGGATCGCCGGTCAGGAACGACCAGCCCTTCAGATCGGCACCGAAAGTCTCGGCATATTCCTTCAGCACTTCGGGTGTGTCGCGCTCAGGGTCGACAGTGATGGAGATGAAGTCGACCTTCGACCCGAATTCGGAGCCGAGCTTGTCCTGCACGAGCGCCATGTTGGCGGTCAGCATCGGGCAGACATCGGTGCAGTGGGTATAGATGAACGCGACCGCGACGACCTTGCCGCGAAAGTCATGCAGCGACACGCGCGCCCCATCCTGCGATTCCAGCGTGAAGTCCGACGCCGGTCCGATCATCGGCAGGCGCTCGTCGTGCGGAGCGTCATGCGCGTATGCGGCGCCCGCGATCAACGCCGCCAGCAGCGACAGCCGAGCCAGCCACCTGCTCACGTCTTCAGCTCGCGTTTGATCTCGTTGAGAAACTGCCAGTTCGTGAACCCCACCGCGCCGGCGGCCGCAGCGCCGGCCAGGAAATGGCGGCGATCCTGGATGATCTTCATTGAGAATCCTCCTTCTCGGAAAGTGCATAGGCGGGTCGCCTCACGTCCTCAGTTCCAGCTTCAGCTCATCGAGGAAACGCCAGTCGGTGCCCTGGGCCAGGAGCTGTTGGGGGGTGCTCTTGAGCATCCCGACCTCGTGGAGGCGCAAGGCGTAGAAGCGCAGCGTGTCCTCGGCGCTATACTCGCGCCAAGCGTAGGGGATCGCCTTTATCGCCTGGAGGGCATGATCATAGCGCTTGGTGTAGCCCTGTTCCACCAAGAGCTGCGCGGACAGTTCGGGCTTGCTGGCGCAGAAATCCGCCGCTTTCAGGATGGCACGCAGCGCGCGTTTGGTGGCCACCGGATTTGTGCGGACGAACTCCCGGTTTCCAGCCAGCATGCAGCAGAAGTATTGCGACCAGGGCCGGTCGATGGTGCTGCTGATCACCACATGCCCGATCCGCCGTTCCCGCATCTCTTGCGGTTCGGGGGGAAAGCCCAGGTAGGCATCGATCTTCCCCTCACTCAGGAGCCGGACAGACTCGGGTCCCGGATGCGTGACGAAATTTATGTCCTTATGGAGGTCGAGGCCCACGTACGCCGTCATAGCGGCGAGAAAGACGTATCGGCTGGAATCTCGCGACGGCACGGCCACGGTCTTGCCCTTGAGGTCGCGGATCGACTGGACGCGATCGTTCCCGAACAGCTCAAAGCAGCCGACGTGGAGTCCTCCCAGGATGACGATGGGATCCCCCGCCTCCAGGCGGAGAAGGAGCGGGGCGGCGAAATGATTGTTGAGGTCGGCTTCACCGGAGGCGAGGGCCGGTGCAATGTCCGCGGTCCCCTCTCGTTGGATATACTGCACGTCGGTGAACCCTTCGCTGCGCAGCAGTTCCTCGGCTACGTACTGGGGGGCCTGACAGATGCTGGGAATCCGGACGAGCCGGATCCGCGTCGTCTCAGGCGGCGGCTCGGCAGCGGCCCGGCTGGGGTGGGGCCAGCCCAGGAGCCCGGCTGTCCCCGCCATCGTCATCCCATGCAGGAAGCTGCGTCGGTTGAACCGTCCGGGGCATAGGATACGCATCGGAACCTCCCTTCCAACTGCTGGCCAGTTTGACGCCGAGAGCGCTGACCCTGGATGCTATGTCGTGCGCGGGCCCGAGCGTCGGCCATGCCGGCATGGCGGCCTTGGGCCACATACGTGCCAGTTGCTCATATCTTCAGCTCTCGCTTCAGCTCTTCGAAGAACCGCCAGTCGGTACCGTCGGCGATGATCTTCTGGGGACCCGACCCGATCATGCCGGCCTCCTGAAGCCGCAGCGCGTAGAATCTGATCGTGTCTTCCGGATCATATTCACGCCACTTGTTGTAAGGCACGTCCGTCATCGTCTGGAGAGCATAGTCGTAGTTGGCCGTGAATCCGTCATCGACGATCTGTCGCGCGACGCTCTCCGGCTCAGCAACACAAAGGTCCGCCGCTTTCAAAATGGCGCGGAGCACGCGCTTGGTCGCGACCGGGTTGCTGTGAACGAAGTCGGCGTTGCCGGCCAGCATGCAGCAAAAATATTGGGACCAGGGACGATCGACGGAGCTGTTGATCACGACGTGACCGACGTTTCGTGCACGCAATTCTTGAGGCTCCGGCGGAAAGCCGAGGAACGCGTCGATTTCCCCGCGCGCGAAGAGCGTCATTGGTTTGATGGTCGGGCTGGTAACCCAGTTTATGTCCTTCATTGGATCCAGCCCGACATAGGCCGCCATGCCCGTCAAAAATACATGCGGACTCGAGCCTAAGGCCTGGACGCCGACACTCCTGCCCTTCAGGTCTTTAATCCCGCGGATATTCTCGTTCCCGAACAGCTCAAAGCAGCCAGGGTGCACGCCGGCCAAGACCTTGATCGGACCCCCTGCATCCAACGTCACGACAAGCGGCGCCGCGAAGTTCAAAGTAAAGTCCACCTGACCACTCGCGACCGCGTCAGATTGCCCCGTGGCTGCCTCAGTCATCACATAGTGAACCTCGGTGAAGCCTTCCGCATGCAACAGCTGCTCGGCAACATATTGAGGCGCGATGCAGATGCCCCTGATCTTTGCAAGACGGACACTAGTCGTTTCCGGCGGCGGCTCTGAGGCGAGCGATTGCTGAGGCCGAGCGAGACTCAAGGCACCGGCTGCCGAAAGGCCAGCCAGAAAGCGCCGGCGACTCTGGATGGTTTGCATGTCGACGCCTCCCTTCGAGAGAAATGGGATCAGGTTTTCAACTCGTGCTTCAGCTCGTTAAGGAAGTTCCAGTCGGTTCCGTTGGCGATGATCTCCTGCGGGCCAGATTTGATCATGCCCGTCTCCTGCATGCGCAGGGCGTAGAACCGCAACGAGTCTTCAGGATCGAAATCGCGCCAGCGGTCGTACCGGATATCCTGCAGCGTCTGGAGCGCGTAGTCGTACGACGGAACGAAATCGCGATCGACCATCTGCATCGCCACCACCTGCGGATCCGAGGTGCACAGGTCCGCGGCCTTGAGGATGGCTCGCAGGACCCGCTTGGTCGCCACCGGGTAGCTGTTCACATAGTCGGTCGTCGCCGAGATCATGCAGCAGAAATACTGCGACCACGGCCGGTCGACCGCATTGTTGAGGATCGTGTGGCCGATCCCCCTGGCACGCAGCTCCTGCGGCTGGGGCGGCGTCCCGAGGAATGCGTCGATCTTCCCCTGGACGAAGAGTTCCGTCGGCTTGAAGTCCCCGGTCATAACCCAATGGATGTCATTTGCGGGATCGAGCCCGACATAGTTGGCCATGAGAGTGAGCCACACGTGTCGCGAGTTGTTGAAGCCGTCCACGCCCACCCTCTTGCCCCGCAAATCCGAAACGCTGCGGATGCTTTCATTGGCGATCAATTCGAGGCATCCCGAATGCAATCCGGTCAGCACTTTTATCGGGACTCCGGCGTCGATCGAGGCGATCTGCTTCGGTGGAAAGTTCACCGAGAAGTCCGTCTCACCGCGTGCGATCCACTCCGATTGGTCCAGGCTCCTGTCGCCCTCTATGTAGCGAACGTCGGTGAAGCCATCTGCGCGCATCAGTTCCCCGGCGATGTATGCGCCCGCCCAGCAATAGGAAGCGCCGACCCAGCGGGGCAGCCGGACCGAAGTTGTTTCCAGGGGTGCCTCGGCCCTGGCCTCAGGTGCGGTACCCAGGAAGCTCGCGGCGCCCACCGCCGCGGTGCCGGCGAGGAAATGGCGGCGGTTCTGGATGATATGCATGAGCGTCTCCCCGTGGATGTGGTTTACGTCTTCAACTCACGCTTTAGTTCATCGAGGAACCGCCAATCCGTGCCCTTGTTGATGATGGCCTGGGGGCTGGATTTGATCATGCCCGTCTCTGCCATTCGGAGCGCGTAGAAGCGGATCGACGCCTCGGGATCATAGTCCCGCCAGACGTCGTAGCGGGTGTCCTTCAGCGTTTGCAGCGCAATCTCGTAGCTCGGCACGAAGCCTCGCTCCACCAGCCGCCCTGCGGTCCATGACGGATCGGACGCGCAAAGGTCGGCTCCCTTCACGATGGCCCTCAGAACGCGCTTGGTCGCCACCGGATGTTTGTCCACGTATTCGGCGCTAGCCGAGATCATGCAGCAAAAATGCTGGGACCAGGGGCGGTCGAGGGTCGAATTGAGAATTGTGTGACCGATATTCCTGATGCGCAGCTCAGCCACTTGCGGCGACGTAAAGAGGTATGCATCGAACTTTCCGTCGGCGAATGCCTTCGTCGGCTTGTCGGGCTCGATCACCCAGTCGATGTCATTGGCGGGATCGAGCCCCACATAGGCCGCCATCAGGGCGACCAACACGTATGACGGCGCATCCAGGTCATGTACGCCAACCCGCTTGCCTTTGAGATCCGTGATCGTCTTGACCCTGTCATTGGCAAGCAACTCGAGGCACCCGACATGCAGGCCGCCGAGCACCCTGATGGGCACGCCGGCATCGATCGACCTGACGTGAACCGGCACATAGTTGATGCTGAAATCTGTCTCGCCGATCGCGATCCACACCGACTGATCGAGCTTGGGGTCGCCCTGTATGTAGCGAACGTCGGTGAAGCCGTCCGCTCGCAGCAGTTCTCCTGCAAGGTACAGGCCGGCCCAGCAGTAGGCGCCATTGATCCACCGCGGCAGGCGGACGGAGGTCGTTTCCGGCAGTGGCTCGGCCCAGGCCCCCGTTGCGCCGATTAGGCCCGCTGCGCCGGCTGCCGCAGCGCCGGCCAGGAAATGGCGGCGGTTCTGGACGATGTGCATGGCATCGCTCCCCTCTCGTGAACTGCAGGGCAATTCCATTCGGAACCGGGCAAAAGAGGTTCCGACAGAGGCAGTTCGTCTCGTGAGCGCGCGAGCTGTCTTCAGTGGAGCGCGCCCAGTCCAATGCGGGAGTCTTGCGCTCTCAGTCGCGGGCTAGTGCATTAGCAACCGACGATATGCGACCATACGCCCAATCTGCGTTCGTTGCGAGCGCGAAACTTAGCCGCGCCAAACATCCCGCGCGCCGCTGTCGGGAGATCGTCCGCGCGGCTGCGGAGGGTCGATTCGAGGTACATGCTGACGTTCCGAGTGAGGGGACCAAAGGTCAGTATCGGGTCAACTCGCGACTTCAGTTATCGAAACCGCCGGCGGAGCCTCTTTCACTACAGTAGGCCGTTACGGGTCGCGCCGCCCTAAACGCCGAATGAGCAGCCAAGTGGCTTCCTTTTGCCGCAGACTGCCGGCGCTCTAACAAGTGATTTCGATCGAAGCGCTGCATTGACGGTAGCGCTCCTCCGCTACCACTCAACAAAATCAGTAAGTTGGATCGCACCAAGAGCGATCTTCGCCGCGTGCCGGTCAATGTCAGGCTGGGCACGATCCGATCGGCCTCGCCTTGTGGCGGTTCAGCGCGCTCGGATCGGTCACGTCGAGGACACGGCCGTCGACGCTTGCGACGCCGGCCGCCTTCAGCGCCTGGGCGGCTGCCTTCAGCCCATCCGCGTTCATGTCGAGCAGGAGACGCGCGCGCCGCAATTGCCGAGCGCTCTGGCGGCCTCGAAGCCGATCCCGTTGGCGCCGCCGGTGACGACGGCAACCTCGCCTGCCAGATCGAATTGCGACCCGTAATCCATGCACGTCCTCCATCAGGAACCGAGCTGGAGCGCGGGCAAAACTCCGACCTCGCCGCCGCAGCGGCGTCGCAGTCCCGACTGGTCCTGATAAATGCCTCCGGGTCAGGCTCCTCCTGACCCCATGCACGAGGAGGTTACAGAAGCTTCCTGGGCTCGTCAATCTGGTTATAACCAGAAAACAGATTTTTTGGCGGACGCTTGGGATCAGGTGCGATCGACGCCGTTCACCGTCGCCGACGGCTGCTCGACCGCCATATGAATGCGGGCGACGGAGGAGTTGTAGAAGGCCTCGTAATATTCTAGAGCGGCGCCGTCCGCGTCGTAGGCGATCGACTCGATCTCGATCAGCGGGGTGTTGGCGGCGACGCCCATCTGCTCGGCCTCCTCCTTGGTCGGCAGCGCCGCGCGCAGCCAGCGGTCGGCGCGCTTCACCGTCAGGCCGAAGACCGCGCGGATGGTGCCGAAGATCGACTGGTTTTCCGACAGGATGTTTTCGAGACCCGGCACCCGATGCCCCGGCAGGCTGATGCGCGTCATGGTGATCGGCGTGCCGTCGGTCATGTAGACGCGGCTGATCCTGACCACGCTGCCGTTGGCGGGAATGCCGAAGACGCTGGATTCCTTTGCGCTTGGCGGGCAGCGGTAGACCTCGATTGTGCGCGTCGAGACCTTGTGGCCCTTGGCGGTCAAGTCGTCGAACACGCCGAGATTGGCGGTCATGAAGTCGACATGCTCGCGGGGCGCGGCGACGAACATGCCCTTGCGCGGCATCTTGATGATGCGGCCTTCGTTGGACAGCGAGCCGATCGCGGCGCGCACGACGGGGCGCGAAACGCCGAAGAAATCGCAAAGCGCCTGCTCCGACGGAATGCGCGAATTGGCCGCCAGCAGCCCGGTGTTGATCGCCTCCTCCACCTGGTTGCGCAACTGGACCCAAAGCGGTGCGGCCTCGTCGCGGTTGAGCTGGACCTTGGAGCCGATCGAGCGGAACGCCTCGGCAGCGGCGGCATCTTCCTGGTCGTAACGAGGACGCCCGCGCATTCTGGTCATCTGTTCCATTCGGTCTTCAACCGCCGCAAAATCATTTGCCGCGACTGAAAAAAGCGGCAGCGCCTCCCTAACGGAGTCCGCCCGCCATTTTCACGCTCTCCGGCAAGTTTCGCAACCATAGCATGGCGGCGGCCCCCATAAGCGGACCTGGAACCAGCAGCAGAAAGGCCCAGCGCCAGCCGCCGATGAAGTCGGCAAAGCGCGGCGTCAGCCAGATCGCGAGCACGGTCAGCGCGAAACCCAGCCCAAGCTGCACCGACAGCGCGGTGCCGACGAAGCGGCGGTCGCCGAGTTCCGTGACGGCGGCGGAGAATTGCGCCGAATCGCCGATCACCGAAATGCCCCAGACGACGGCGACCAGCATGAAGAGCCAGAGCGGACCGGCAAACAGGAAGCCCATCAGCAGCGCGCAGCTTCCCGAGACGATCATCATGCCGGCGGTGGTCGCGGTGCGGCCTATGCGGTCCGACAGATAGCCGCCCAACAGGCAGCCAAGGATGCCGGACGCCACGACGAAGAAGGTCGAAAGCGAGGCGGCTGCGACCGATCCGATCGCCTGCGCCTCGAAGGCCGCGCGCGTATAGGCAAGCAGCCAGGCCCACATGGCGTAAAGCTCCCACATGTGGCCGAGATAGCCGAGATTGGCGAGAAGCAGCGGCCGCTCGCGAAACACCTGACCGATGCGCGACGGTTCGAACACCGCCTTGCCGAAGGGATAGGGCCCTTCCCTTGCGAACAAAAGAAACAGCAGCGCACCGATGGCCGTCGCCAGGCTGGCGGCGGCAACCACCGGCCGCCAGTCGAACGACGTCGAAACGGCGCGGAAGAGATGTGGCAGCGCCGAGCCGATGGTCAGCGCTCCGATAACCGCGCCGAGCGCCAGCCCCCTGTCGCGCGTGAACCAGGTGGCGACGAGCTTCAGCGCCGGCGGATAGACACCGGCCAGCGCCATGCCGGTGATGATACGTGCGGCAATCACGCCACCCGGTCCGGGATGAAGCAGCAGGCTTGCGTTGGCGAGCGCGGCGGCGAGCGCCGCGGCCGCCATGAGGCGGCTGAGCCGCACCAGGTCGGGAAGATTGACCAGGCTCGCCGCCAGCGCGCCGATCACGAAGCCGACCTGAACGCCGTTGGTCAGCCAGGCTTCCTCGCCGGCGCCGAGCGCCAGCTCCTGCGTGAGTTCAGGCAGGATGGCGGTCGCCGAAAACCAGGTGGTCAGCGACAGCACGACCGCCAGGCAAAGCAGCGACAGCACGCGCCAGCGACCGCCGTCGGCGGCCATGCCAAGCGGGTTGCCGCTCACCGCTGTCATGCGCCTTGCAGCGGCACGGTGAAGACCGTCGCGGTGCCGGTGAGACAAAGCTCGCCCTGGCCGTTGCGCACGCTCGTCTCGATCTTGCAGATCGGCTTGTCGGGGCGCACTTCCTTGACCTCCACGCGTCCGGTGATCTCCTCGTCAACGCCGACCGCCTTGAGGAACTTCCAGGCGACTTCGAGAAACACGGTTCCCGGTCCCGGCAGATCCTCCGCGACCAGCGCGTTGAGAATACCAGAAGTGACGCCGCCCTGGACGATCAGCTTGCCGAACACCGATTTCTCGGCCAGCGCCCGGTCATAGTGCAGCGGATTGCGGTCGCCGGTGATCTCGGTGAAGGCTTCGATGTCGCTCATCCTCGTGCGGCGCGTGCGCTCGGCAAAGGCGCCGACCTGCGGACGGCCCTTCACCACGCCGACCCAACCGTCCTTCGTTTCGGTGCTCATTCCGGCCTCTCCTCTGTTTCGGTTTCGACTGGTTTGAAGGCCGGCAGGATACGGCCACCGATGGCCGTCGGCTCAAGCCGCAGCGCATCACCTACCTGCGGTTAGAGCATGATTCCGAACCGAAGGTCTGCGAAAGCAAAAAGCGGGAATGGCCGCTCCTCCCTGCCGTAGCCTCAAGCCAGATCGAACCGCTCCACGGCCCGCATGATGCCGCGCAGCTCGGCGAGGCCCTTCAGCCGGCCGATCAGCGAGTAGCCGGGATTGATCCTGGTCTTGCCGATGTCGTCGGCGAGCAGATGTCCGTGATCGGGTCGCATCGGAATGCGCCAGTCGGCGCGGCCTTCCGCGCGGCGCCGTGTCTCCTCCCGCATCAGGGCAAGGATGACATGCGCCATGTCGGTGCCGCCCTCGAGATGCTCCGCTTCATGGAAGGAGCCGTCATTCTCGATGGCGACGTTGCGCAGGTGGACGAAATGGATGCGGCCGGCGAATTCCTTGACCATGGCGACGATGTCGTTGTCGGCGCGCGTGCCGTAGGAGCCGGTGCAGAAGGTCAGCCCGTTGGCCGGGCTGTCGACGGCGCCAAGGATGAAGCGCGCGTCCTCCGCCGTCGAAACGATGCGCGGCAGCCCGTAGAGCGAGAAGGGCGGGTCGTCGGGATGGATGCACATGCGCACCCCTTCCTGCTCGGCCACCGGAATGATCTCGCGCAGGAACCAGGCGAGGTTGTCGCGCAATTCCTTTGGCCCGATTGCATCGTATTCGGCCAGCGCCTCGCGGAAACTGTCACGGTTGTAGCTGCGTTCGGTGGCGGGCAGGCCGGCGATGAGGTTGCGCTCGATCCTGTCGATCTTGTCGTCGCCGAGCTCCTTCAATCGCGCTTCCGCCTCCGCGATGCGCGCGGCGCTGTAGCTGGCCTCGGCATTCCCGCGCTTCAGCACGAACAGGTCGTAAGCCGCGAAATCGATCGCGTCGAAGCGCAACGCATAGCCCGTCGTCGGAAGGCGGTAGGCCAGATCGGTGCGGGTCCAGTCGACCACGGGCATGAAATTGTAACAGATCGTCGCGATGCCGGCCTTGGCCAGCGTGCGGATCGTGTCCTTGTAGAAGCCGACATAACGGAGCCGTTCCGGCGCGCCGATCTTGATCGAATTGTGGACGGGAATGCTCTCGACGACCGACCAGATCAGCCCCGCCGCCTCGATGATGCGCTTGCGTTCCAGGATGTTTTCCAGCGGCCAGGCGCGTCCGTCATAGATGTCGTGCAGGGCCGAGACGATGCCGGTCGCCCCCGCCTGCTTGACATGATCGAGTGTCACCGGATCGTCCGGACCGTACCAACGCCAGCACTGTTCCATCGCCGCTTTCCTTTTCGAGAAAGCCGCAACGTATTGTTGGACCACAATATGAGTCAATTAAATTTCCGCGCTCCGCGGAGCTGGTTTTGCCTAACGAGCATGGCGCACAGTTTCGGCCCTGAATTGTCCTAAGTCAGTTGTTTTCTCCAAACCTTGCGATATTGTGGTCCAACAAATTAGGAGGATCGATGCCGAAGAACGTCCATGCCGTGCGCGACAATGGCGCCGACAGCCGCGCCGGCGGCAGCTCGGCGGTCGACGCCGCGGCCGGGCGGATCCTCGACCTCATCCGCGCGCGGCAGCTGAATGTCGGCGACGTGCTGCCGACGGAGCGCGAGCTCAGCGAGATCACCGGCGCCAGCCGCAACACGGTGCGCGAGGCATTGCGCACCATCCGCACCTACGGGCTGATCGAGCCCAGGCCCCGCGTCGGCGCCGTGCTCGCCGACGGGCAGAGCATCGCCATCCAGAACTTCTTCGCCGCGCACATGGATGTCTCGCGCTCGTCCTTCGCCGACATCCAGGGCTTCAGGCGCATCATCGAAGTCGGCATCGGCGACCACATCGTTCTCAATGCCACGAACGCCGAGATCGAGGCGCTCGACGAAATCAATGCCCGGATCGTCGAGAGCCGCTCGATCGAGGAGGCCGCCAAGAACGATTTCAATTTTCACATGGCGCTGATCGGGCTGGCGGACAATCGCATGCTGACGGACATGTATTCCTTCCTTTCGCCAGTGATCCTGCGGATCATGGCCATCGGCAAGGAAATGCGCCCGGTGCTGGCCGACACGCGCGCCGCGCATGGCGAGATCATTGCCGCGCTTCGCGCACGCGACAGGCTGGCCTACGCCTACCTGGTGAGCCGTCACCTCGATTTCGCCCTGCGATTCCTGCCGGAAGAGCCGGCTTCGGACACGTGACTGAAGGAGCTCCCGCAATGAAGGATTTCGACGGCAAGGTGGCCCTGGTGACCGGGACGACCGGAATCGGTCTTGCAACGGCCAGGCGTCTCGCGGCGGGAGGCGCGGCGATCATCGCCTGCGGCATCGACCGCTCGGCCAACGCGGCGATGAGAGCCGAATTCGAAAACTCCGAAGCCGGCGCGCTGGTCATCGACACCGACGTCTCCGTTTCCAACCAGGTCCGCGACGCCGTCGCGGCCGGCGTCGAGCGCTTCGGCGGCCTCGACGTGATCGTCAATTCGGCGGCCGTCCATCCGTACGGGACCGCGACGACGACCGACTGGGAAACCTGGAACCGGGCGATGACGGTCAATGTCGGCTCCATCTATCTGACGGCGCATTTCGGCATCCCCGAAATGATCCGCCGCGGTGGCGGCGCCATCGTCAATGTCGCCTCGGTGCAAGGCTTCGCCTGTCAGCAGAACGTCGCCGCCTATGCCACGACCAAGGGGGCCATCCACACGCTGACGCGTTCGCTGGCGCTCGACTACGCGGCGGTCGGCATTCGCGTCAATTCGGTCAGCCCGGGCTCGATCCGCACGCCCATCCTGGAGAAGGCCGCGCGCGGCGAAAACGGCAGCGACGCCGATGTCGAGGAAGCCTACAGGCGCTTCGGCGCGGCGCATCCGCTTGGCCGCATCGGCGAGCCGGAGGAAGTGGCGGAGCTCATCGCCTTTTTGTGCTCCGCCAACGCGAGCTTCTGCACTGGCGCGGATTACAAGATAGACGGCGGCCTGACCGCCGGAATAGGCGTGAAGTAGGCTCATGAAGTTCGGCGTTGCGCCGCCGCCCGCGTCTGCATCCTGACAACTGTCGACCGCCAGCGATCACCCGAGAGGGGATCAGCCGTCCATGGACATGGCAATGTAGCTGCGATCAGCGACAGGCGAATCTCATGACTCGCCAAGAAAAATAGAACTTCAGTTCGAAAAAAGAACAAGCCGAAGTTGGGCAAAAAGAATTGCATTGGTTTATATTTTGATTCAAATTTTACTTATTAACTAACTATTAACGTATCGCTTAACTTTTTGATTTTTTTACGTATGGTGCCCATGAAGGGGGTAGCTTGAATATCGGAGAGTGGGGCGACTTCTCCTATGCGAAAAGTTTTAGGGAATTCAAAAAAGGATTTTGAACAAGACGGCGCTACGACCGGCGGACCGGATCCGCTCTATCCAAGCCAACCTTTGACGCCCGCGAAGCATGAGACCTCTCATTTCCCTCGGTTGCAGCATCAGACTTCGACCGGGCATACCAGCGTGAATGCCGTGGCGAAGCTGGAAGCAGCACCTTCCCGGCAGGACCTGCCTGCACTGCCGACGGTGCAGCTTGGCGGGCTGCCCGTCACCGTGATCGACCGGCAAGGCGCCGCCCGGCTGATGATCGCCGCAGCGCGGCAACACCGCCATGGCAGCCGCCCGTATTACTTCACCTCCGCCAACGGCGAGGTCATCGCCCAGGCGCGCGCCAAGTCCGAGATAGCCGCCCTCTTCCGCGAAGCCGACCAGATCTTCGCCGATGGCCAGCCGCTAGTCCTTGCCTCGCGCCTTTTGTGCCGCAGGCCGCTGCCGGAGCGCGTGGCCACCACCGATCTGTTCCACGACGTGGCAAAGCTCGCCGAGAACGAGGCGGCGACCTTCTATCTGCTGGGATCGACCGAGGCCGGAAACGCCAAGGCCGTGGCCGCCATCAGGGCCCGTTATCCGCGCCTGCGCATCGTCGGCCACAGCCACGGCTATCTCACCGGCGAAGCGCTCGAAACGAAGCTCGATGAGATCAACGCGCTTGCGCCGGACATATTGTGGCTGGGTCTCGGCGTGCCGCGCGAGCAGATTTTTGTCCGCGATTTTGCGTCGCGGCTCTCGAATGTCGGCGTAATCAAGACCTCCGGCGGACTCTTCGACCATATCGCCGGCAAGGTCCGCCGCGCCCCGCTCTGGGTGCAGAAGGCCGGCTTCGAGTGGCTTTGGCGCATGCTGATGGAACCGCGCCGGCTCTTCTGGCGCTACTTCACCACCAATCCCCGTGCCCTCTATGCCCTCTTGAGGTACTCGCAATGACCGCCGAACAATCGCTTCGTCCGCTGCCGGCGGGAACCGATACGGAGATCGCCATCGTCGGCGGCGGGCTCTCGGGAACGCTGGCCGCGACCTTGCTCGGGCGGTCGGGCTACCATGTCACGCTGATCGACCGCCACCCGGTTTTTCCGCGCGAGTTCCGCGTCGAGAAGATCGCCGGCGACCAGATCGACAAGCTGCGCCGGATCGGCCTTCTCGACAGTCTTTCCGCGGCGGCCGCGGCATTCGACGAGATCGTCAACGTGCGCAAGGGGCGGGTGCTCGATCGCACGCGCGCCCGCCACTACGGCATCTTCTACGACGACCTCGTCGCGGCGATGCGGTCGGAGCTGCCCAACACCGTGCGCTTCGTCGCCGGCAGGGTGAGCGCGGTGGAGGCCGGGCCGGAGCGGCAGCGTGTGTCGATCATCGGGCAGCCGGATGTGACGGCTCGCCTGCTCGTGCTCGCCACCGGCATGGGGGACATCCTGCGGCGTGACGTTGGCATCGAGCGCCGATTCGTCCACCAGCGGCAATCGCTGACTTTCGGCTTCAATGTCCGGCCGGCGGGCGCAGGAGCCTTCAAGCATCCGGCGCTGACCTATTACGGTGAACGCGTCTCCGACGGGATCGACTACCTGAACTTTTTCCCGGCCGGCGGGGTCACGCGCGCCAATCTCTTTGTCTTCCGGGAGCACACCGACCCCTGGGTCAAGGCGCTGCGCGACCGCCCCCGCGAAACGCTCATCGAAACGCTTCCCGGACTTCTCAAGACATTCGGCGACTTCGACGTCATCGACCGTGTCTCGAGCTGGCTCACGGACATCACCGTCGCCGAAAATTGCAAGCGCGACGGCGTCGTCCTGATCGGAGACGCCTACCAGACCTCCTGTCCGGCTGCCGGAACAGGGGTCAGCCGGCTGCTCACCGATGTGGAGCGCCTGTGCATGGTGCACGTGCCGCAATGGATGGCCTCGCCCGGCATGGCGGCGGCAAAGATCGCCACCTTCTATGACGATCCCATGAAGCTGGCGATGGACGAGCGGGGGCTCGAGCTGGCGAATTTCCGCCGCAGCCTGACCATCGACACCGACCTGCGCTGGCGGGCGCGCCGGCAGGCTCACTTCAGCCGCCGCCGCATCCTGCATGAGATCGACAAGTTCAGCCCGAGCTTCGCCGCCAGGCTGCGCGGTCTCAAGCGGCCGCGAGTCGAAGCCGTCACCTGATCGCGGCCAATCGGCCGGCACGTCGAAAACCGTCCTTGCATCAACCTGCCCGGTCCGGTTTTGGGACCGCGGGGAGCATTTTGAATCGCGTCAGGGACCCGGCGCGCTTCGATCTTCCAGATGTCAGGACGACTCTGCGGCCTCATCGGGGGCCGGCTGCACCATAACGGCAGACGGCTTGGCCTTCCTGACATGCGCCGCCTCCAGGATGCGCCGCGCCAGCGCCTTGGCCGCCGGCATTTTCTCCACCGTCAGATGTGCCGCATAGCCGAGCGGACTCCCCGCCCGGTAGACTTGCCACATCGGTGAAGGCCGGCCGCCGAAAACGCGCTTGTAGGGCTCGTCGCCGATGGTGAAATCGAGATAGTGGTCGCCGCGCTCGATGCAGTCGCGGGCGATCTGCTCGAACATCAGGCTGCCGATCGACTGCTTCCTGTAGCCGGCCTCGTCGAAGCCGCCGAGAATGACCAGCAGCGAGCCGCGGTGCTCGAGCCCGAGCGCGCCGGCGATCGCCCGGCCGTTCATCCAGAATGCGTAGGTGCGGGCGAAGCCGCCGCGCCCTTCATCGGCAACGGCCAGGTAGAAATCGAAATAGGAAGGCAGCTGCAAAAGATCGGCGGGGCCGTTGCTGCCGTCGAAGCGTTTGCCGCGATAGAGCTTGAGGGCATCGAATGTCGTGCGGATGGCGGCCGGACCGCCGACGCATTCGAAGCGCGCCTCGCCCATCCGGTTGAGCTGCCGGGATTTCTTGTCGAGCTCCTTGCGATAGGACTGGTCCAGCCGATGCTCGCGCCAGCCGGCGAATGTCGGCTCCAGCTTGCTGGTATAGGCGCTCATGCCCATGCTGTCGCGCTTGTCGACGCCAAGCAGGCGCTCCATCGCCAGCGAGCGGTCCGCCAGCTTGCCGATGCGCAGCAGATCGTATGGCCGCAGATGCCTGCGGATGGCGGCGACCGTGCTGTGGTCGGCAAGGATGCGGGAGAACGTCTCCTCGTCGGCGACGGGCGAGACATAGTCCGAAACCCGCATATCCGCGAATTCCACGACCTTCAGCAGCGTGTACCGGCGCCTCACCAGAGGCAGGACCATCGCGAGCTTTCCGCTTGCACGGGCGCGCACGACGACGATCAGCGGCGTGGCGCCGCCTTGCCGCACGAGCCTCTCATAGAGCTGCGCCAGCCAAATCGGATGCTGAAAAGCGGTCGCCGCCGAACTGGCGAAGAGCTCGGCGTATTCCGTCGAACGGAAATCGAACGCATCCTCGGCAGTGACTTCAAACATGTGATCCGAACCGGCGGGACTGCGGCTTATCGACGACGTCTTGCGTCTCAGGTCAAGATCGATCGCCGGGATTGTTGGAATCTTGGTATATGCGCAAAGTGCTAATCTTGCGTTGCACAGGGATCAGGCGCGTGCGCCAAAAGACCGGTTCGGTATCGCAAGGCAAGAAATCCCGCGGCCGGCGAAGTCGAACCTCGCACGTAACCTCGATGTAAGCATTTTCAGCCAGTCTCTCGTTCCCCATTGTCGAAATCCCAACAGGACGTAATCGCGGGAAGACATGCTGGCGATCGAGGTCATCGTTCCGCAATCGGCGCCCCGCCATTGGCAGCAGGTCGCCATCGAGCGGCTGGAGGCGGACGGCCACGATGTCGCCATTCTGCATCAGCCCGGGCCCGCAAGCTGGCCGGCCGTGGCAAACGCCGCCTTCCGGTTCGAGCAACGTCTTTTCCGTCGGCGCGGGCCCCTTCTCGGCTCCGCAGTTCAAGCGATCCAGGCGCGGCCCGGCCACCGCCCTGCCGCGCTGAGGCTCGACCTTGCCGGCGGCGCTGCCCTGTCGACTGTTCCGACCATCGGCCTTCGCTTCGACGGATCCAGCGCCGATCTCCAGGCGGCCATTGCCGTCGCGGCTGGCAGGCTGCCGTTGATCGAGGCCGTGCTCGACAGGAAGACGGTGGTGGGCCAAGCGCGGCCGATGGTCGACAAGCGCGAATCGGCGGCGCTCGGCACCGAGGATGTATTCGCCCGCGCCATCACGCTGGTGCAGTCGCTCGCTCGCGCGTTCGCCGCGGACCAGCTGCCACGGGCGGCCGTTGCTGAAATTCATGGTGGTGGCGGGCGAAGCCGGTTCACATCCGCCTATCTCGGCGCGGCACTGCCGCGGCTTGGCCGTGAAGCGCTCAGGCGCGCACGCTTCCGCCACGCGCATTGGCGTGTCGGCTATCGCTTCACCGATGCACCGGGCGTCGCCGACACGGGCAGGCTCGGCACCGGCTGGTCGGTGCTGCCGGACCCCGGCGATCATTTCTACGCCGACCCGTTCCCCTTCTGGTGGCAGGACCGGCCTTTCGTGTTCGTCGAGGACTATCCGCACGCGACCGGCAAGGCCGTCATCTCCGTTGCCGCGTTCGATTCAAGCGGCGTTCCTGAAACCCCCCGGGTCGTGCTGGAGGAGGCCCACCACCTCTCCTACCCGCAGGTGTTCGAGCGCGACGGCGTGATCTGGATGCTGCCGGAGGCGAGCGCCGGCGGCAGGCTGACGCTCTACCGCGCCTCCGGCTTCCCGGACCGTTGGGTGCCTGAGACGGTGCTGGTCGAAGGCGAGATTTCCGATGCCACCTTGTTCGATCATGAAGGCATGCTCTGGCTGTTCGCCACCGATCGGGACGGCCATGGAAGCACTTCCGACACGCTGGTGGTTTTCTCGGCTCCCGCGCTCACCGGTCCGTGGCGGCCGCACCCGGCGAACCCGATCCTGATCGACCATCGCATGGCTCGCCCCGGCGGCGCCTTCGTCCGCAACCGCGAGGATCGCGTCCTTCTTCCCGTCCAGGACGGAACGCAGGGTTACGGCGGCGGGCTGGGCCTGTCCGAGCTGCTGGAACTCAACCGGCACGCTGTGCGGCTGTCGGCGCCGCGGCCGATCGATGCCGCCGGCGACTGGCCCTATCCGAAGATCCATACGCTCAACCGGGCGGGCCGCATCGAGGTGATCGACGGGATCGCCGCGGTGCGGAAGCGATCAGGCAAGAAGTAGCGCCTCGTAGCCTGCGCACATCCTGGCCGGCGAATATTTCTCCCGCAGCCGCCGTCCCGCCGCCGAAAGCCCGGCCTTGAATTCCGGCCGCGCGACCAGATCGCCAAGCCCGCTGGCCATGCCGGCGGCGTCGGCGTCGACGAACAGCGCGGCAGGTGAGCCGTCCTCCGCGGTCAGCACCTCGCGCATGACATCAAGGTCGCTGGCAACGACCGGCAGGCCCGAAATGGCCGCTTCGACGCAGGCGAGGCCGAAGGTTTCCGTCATCGACGGAAACGCATAGGCGTCGCCGGCCGCGAGGAATTCGAAGATGCGCGCCGGCGGAACCTCGCCGACGAGATGCAGCCGGTCGCCGACGCCGCGGCTTTCGGCAAAGGCGACGAGCGCCTCGCGCTCCGGCCCCGCGCCGGCGAGCGCGACATGGACGGCGGGCAGTCGCTCGAGCGCCCCGACAAGCGCGATCTGGTTCTTCATGCGCGTCAGCCGGCCGGACGACACGGCAAGCCACACGCTCTGCGGCAGGCCGAAGGTGGCACGCGCCGCCGCCTTGTCGAATTCCTCGCCCGGTACGGGAACGCCGTGATCGATGCGGCGCATACGCCGCCGATAGGATTGCGGATATCGATCGAACTGCGCTTCCGTCCAGCCGGAATTGACGACGTTCGCCTGGTAAAGGCCGACGGTGCCCATCAGCTTGTCGATCTGGGAGAGCAGACCCATGATGCCCTTGCTGTGCGGGGCGCCGCTCTGGTTTGCGACGATGTGCCTGACGCCGGCCAGCCGGGCGCCGATCGTGCCGAAGATATTGCCATAGTGCTGGTAGGTGATGACGGCGTCGGGGCGTGCCGCACGCAGGTACCGCGCGAGACCGATGGTCGCCCGGATCTGCCCGGGCAATCCGCGCGGGCGTTCCGTCAGGATGAAATCCGCATGGGGATCGCGGTCATAGGCTTCGGTCTTGCGATACATGAAAACGGTGCGCACCCCGTGCCCGCGCGCCCGCAACCCCTCGCCCACCATGTCGGAGATGCGCTGCGCCCCCGCCGCCTCCGCCTGGGTCTGCACCTGGACGATCTTCACGTGCGCCCCTTCAGCAGGGCATGCGGCACGAGCCCGATGCTGTCCAGGGACAAGCCGAGGATCGACGGGTTGATGCCGATTCTGCGCCGGGCGATCAATACCCCGAAGGCCGTCCATGCGATGACGGTTGCGGCAATGCTGAGCGCCGCGCCGATGGGCCCGAGCCAGTAAGTCGCCACCGCCGTCACGCAAAGTCCGGCGACATTGACGACGACCAGCACCTTGAACAGCGCATGCTGCAGACCGGTCAACTGCAACAGGATTTCGATCGGGCCGCAGGCGGTGCCGAACGTCGCCCCTATGCCGAAGATGACGAGCGTCGCTCTCATGGTCGGCGTCGCATAGGCCGGATTGAATATCGACAGGATGAAGTTGCCGAATATCCAGAACGCCGCCAGCACGCACAGCGCAATGGCCGAGCCGCCGAGCGCGGCGAGGCTGGTGATGCGCTGAACGTGGGCCCTGTCGCCGCTGTAGAAGGCAGCCGATATCTGGGGCGCCAGCGCCTGGTTCATGCCGTTGAGGGCAAGGGTCACGAAGCGCGTTGTCCGGTCCGCCACGAAGATCGCGCCAGCCGCCTCGGGCCCGAGAATCATCGCCACCAGCAGCGTGCTGACCTGGCCGAGGGCGGGCGGCAGCGAGGTGACGCCCCACAGGCCGAGCGTCACGGTCTTGAATTCCTGCTTTTGCCCTTCCGTGAGACCACCGCGATCTGCCCGCGCCGTGTCGCGCACCAGGACAATTGTCTGCGGGACGACCGAGAGGATGAGCAGCAGTGCCGTCAGATATGTCGCGGCGACCGCGTCGATCTTCACATGCATGACGTGCAGCGCCGCAACGGCGGCAATTGTCGCCGCGCGCCAGATGACGTCCCGCGGCAACAGGCCGGATATGAGCGCGTTCTTGGCCCTGAAGGCGCCGGAGGTGAACTCCGACCAGCCGAGCGAGAACGACAGCACGGCCGCCGCGACGCACAGCGGCAGCCATTCCGGCGTCCCCCTGCCGATGAAGGGCAGGAAGCCCACCATGATGATGAGCAGGCTGGTGCCGAAAAGCCCGGCCAGCGCCACCAGAATGGCGCGCGCCATCAGCCCGTGAGCCGAGCCGAGGTCGCCCAAGCCGGCGTATTGAGGCCAGAACCTGAGCACGGTGCTCTGCTGGCCTACCGAAGCGAAGAAAGAAACCAGGCTCGCGCCGGCATAGGTGGCGCTGTAAAGGCCGAACTCGCGTTCGTTGGTCACCATGGCCACGGCCACGAACATGAGGAAGGACAGGCCCGCGCTGGCGAGCTTGATGATACCGGCCAGGGCGCCGCTTTTGGCGAGGGCTGTGATCGACATGCGCATGTCGGTCGCCGGGCTGGCCGCTGCCCCCTGGGCGGCCTCGCGGTCCCCTGAATTGTCCTTCAACGTCGCCTCCTGAGACGATCGGCGATGGGCCTACCCCGCACCTACGACGACGCTCAAAACCCTATCCTGCATAAGCAAAATGCCGCAATCGCGCCAGCGCGAACGCTTCGCATGGTTACCGGCAGCGCCCGCGCCGAACGCATCGTCACGCCGCCACCCTTAACGGATGGCTAACGATAATCCTTAATAATGTGGAGACGAGTGAGGGCGTGAGGTTGCGGCTCTCAACGAGGAAAACTGATGAAGCCAGCCAGGATCGACGAGCGCCCTCTTCCGCCGCTGTTCGACATAGGTGCCGTATGGGCCATTCTTTGGGCGCGTCGCCTGATGGTGCTTGCCATTGCCGGCGCGGCATTGCTGCTGGCGCTATCCTATCTTGCGGTGACCAAGCCGAGCTATACGGCAACGGCCTCGATACTGATCGACCCCCGCGACACGCGCGCGACCAATTTCAACAACGTGCTTCCGGGGATCGGCTCCGACAGCGCCGCCATCGCCAGCCAGGTCTTCGTCATCCAGTCGCCTGACCTGCTCGGCGCCGTCTTCAAGAGCCAGAAGCTCGACAGCGATCCGGAATTCGCCGGCGCCGGCCTGGCGTCGCGTCTGCTGTCGCTGTTTGGAGCCGGCGCAGGCTCGCCGCAGGACGCCGCCTTCAAGCGCTTCCAGAGCAGGGTATCCGTGGAACGCGAAGGGCTGACCTACGTCATCAATGTCAGCTTCACCTCGCCGTCGCCGGAAAAGGCCGCGCGCATCGCCAATGCCATCGTCGACCAGTACCGGGCAGGCCTCGTGGGCGAACGCGAGACCGCCAACAGCGACGTGAACACGCTGCTCACGGACAGGATCTCCGGCTTGCAGAAGGCCGTCAGCGACGCCGAGCGGGCGGTCGAGGATTTCAAGACCAAGCACAACATCGTGAATTCGACGGATGGCGGCACTCTGCAGTCGCAGCTCGATCAGCTCACGACGCAGCTGATCGCCGCCCAGGGCGACGCCGATCAGGCCAAGGACCGCTACAACCAGGCGCTGGCTGCGGGAAATTCGCCGGGCGGGCTCGCCAAGCTTGCGGACATCCTGACCTCCACCTCCGCCATCAAATTGCGCGACGACTACAATCAGCGCGCCGCCGAGCTTGCCAGCCTGCAGACCATGTACGGGCCGCGTCACCCGGCGATTGGGCGGCTCCAGTCCGAACTGGAGCGGATGAAGCGGCTGATGGCCGCCGAGGCGGATCGCATAAGGCAGCAGTTGAAGGCCAGCTACGACCTCGCCGTGCAGAATGTCGGGAAGCTGCAGGACAAGCTCGAAGCCCTGCGCCAGCAGTCGACGAACTCGAACGTAGCGCAGGTGCAGCTCAGGCAGCTGGAATCGAAGGCCCAGGCGGCCCGCGCGGTGCTCGACGATTACCTCAAGCGCGCGCAGGAAACCTCGCAGATGCAGGGCGTGCAGACCTCCGAGGCGCGCAAGATCGGCGTCGCCTCGCCGCCTGTACAGCCGACATGGCCGAAGCCGGTTCTGCTTCTCCTGGTGAGCGCGGTTCTGGGGCTCCTCGCCGGATGCGGCCTCGCTCTGGCGCTTGGTCCGATCCCGCAGCCGAAAGAGGGTCCGCGGGCGCGGAAGGATGTCGCGCCCGAGCCGGCCGCGGACCGCAAGGGCGACGCGCCTGCCAGCCCCCGGGTATTGCCGATGCCGGCCAATCTCGGCGAATACCGCCTGCCCGGCGTCGCCGGCGGGACCGCCTATTCCAACATCAAGGCGATCAGGAAGCAGTTGTTCCAGACCGGAAACGAAACGCTGTCGCTCGCCGTGCTGAAGATCATGCGGCAGATGATCCTGCACCTCAACGACCATGGCAAACCCTTTGTCATCTTACTGTCTTCGATCCGCAGCAGTTTCGAGGCACGGATCGCAGGCGCGATGCTGGGCATCGGCATGCAACGGGCCGATCAGAATGTGCTGATGGTGGAGATCGGCGATCACCTGTCCAGCTCGACGACGGAGGGAGCAGGATTGTTCATCGACGGCGCGACCGGCCTGCAGACGGTCGTGTGCAGCTCGGTGGCGGAAAAAGGCCCCGGCGTTGCGGATCGCGACACCTTCCGCGGCATCCTGGCTGAGGCCGGCAGCGCATTCGATTTCGTGCTCGTGATCGCGCCTTCGTTCAATGAGAACGGCTGGAATTCGGACCTTTTCGCCAAAGCCGACCTTGCGCTTGTGGCGCTCGCCCCGTCCGAGCAGCCTTCGGAAGCCGCCAGGCTCATCGCGCAGAAATTCGGCGCCGGCCAGATCGGCCGCAGCGCTACTCTCGTCGTCGCTGCGGACAGCGCGAAGCCGGCCGGGGCGACCGACGGGCCGCGAGCGGCCGGCGAGCAGCGCCGCAGCGCCGCCGCCCGGGGATAACCGGTGGACGGGGTGGACCGATGACATCGCCGCCCAAGGTGTCGCGTCGGCATGCGCTGGTTCTTGCCGCCGGAGCCGTTGTCGCCACCTTCCCTCTGCCGCGGTCCGCCGCGCTGGCAACGGCCGATGCCCGTGTGCCATCGCGCGGCTTCAATCTTCCGGGATGGCTCGACCGTGACGGGGGGGCCGCTCCCGCCACGGCCACGCTTGAAAAGCTGCGCCAATCGGGGTTCGAAACGATCCGGCTGCCGGTAAACGCCGATCTCTTCTCCGGCGGCGACCCGGCAACGCTTCGCCGGATCCAGAACGGGATCGGGGACCTTGTCGGCTTCGGCTTTTCGGTCCTCCTCGACATGCATCCCTCGGGCGAGCTCGTGGCGGCTTTCCGAAACGACCCCGAGGCCGCGGGCGAAAAGGTGCTTCAGGCCTGGACGGCCCTGCGTGTGGTCGTCGCCGACCTGCCGGCGCAATCGGTCTATCCGGAGCTGTTGAACGAGCCACCCATGGAACGGAGCGCATGGCTGGCGTTGCGGGAACGGATCGCCGCGACGCTGCGAGCAAGCTGTCCGCTCCACACGCTGGTCTGGGGACCGGCACGGTTTCAGGGCATCTGGGAAATCGCCGATACGCCTCCGCTCGCCGACGACAACCAGATTGCCGCCGTTCACTACTACGCGCCCATGGCTTTCACCCATCAGTGCGAGAACTGGGATGCCTCGCCGCTCGCCCGCATCGCGAACCTGCCCTTTCCCGCGGCCAGGGAAACGGCATCGGTGAACCAGTTGCTTTCCAGATTGCGCGCGGCGGGCGACGAAGAGGCCGCGAACCTCGTCGAGGACGAGTTGTCCGCGCCCTGGACGGAGGCGCGGATCGCCCAGGACTTCGCCGGTCTGGCGCGCTGGTCCACGACCCACGGCTGCCCGGTCATGCTGAACGAATTCGGCGTGGTCAATTTCTGCGTTGACGCCGAAAGCCGCGCGTCCTGGGTGCGCGCCGTGCGCAAGGCGGCTGAGGCGAACCATGTGGCATGGACCTATTGGGAGCTCGACCAGGGCTTCGGCTTTATCAGGAGCAGGCAGAGCGTCGAAGGGTTCGACGGCTCGATGATCGCCGCGCTCCTTGGAGGTTGAGGAAGTGGACGATGGGCGCCAGCAAGGCTTGCCGCGGCAAGCGATGATCGGAGGAGCAGTCCAGGGATGAGCACGACACAGGCACATCCGCCTGTCGGGCTGGGCATGACGAGCAGGGATACGCCCGAAACCTTGCTGCATGTCGGCATTGCCTTGCTTGTCGTTGCGCTGGCCGTCTCCTCGTTTGCCGTTTGGACGCCGTTCGGGATCGCCGCGACCTTCGTGCTGATGCTCATCGTTGCTAACGCGTTGCCTTCGGGCGTTCCGGTGCTGATCATCTGCGCCTTTCTCTTCCAGAACCTCGTGGTCGCCTGGTTCACCCCTTACATCCCCGACAACGACACCTTCGACGCGCTGCGCGGCACCAACTTCATCATCCTGATGACGGCCTTTGGCATTTTCCTGGCCGCCTCGTTTCAGTACCGCGTCCGCGCGCTGACCGAGTTGCGCTCATGGCTGCTGCTGAGCATGGTGCTATGCGGCACGGTCTGTTTCTATTTCGCCCTCGGCGTCGTGCACGGCGGCCCGAAGGATGCCGTCGTCTATTTCCGCAACACGATCACGCCGCTCGCCTGCTTCCACGTCGCGGTCCTTGCCGCCAGCCTCTATCCCGTCGACCTGCGCAAGAGCATGCTCTGGCTCGGCGCCGGCGCGATCGTCTATGGCTACGCGGAACTGACCTTCACCATGGATTTCCTCGGCCTCTTCCATGGTGACCAATATGTCGAGCGCAGCATATCGCGGCAGGTCGAGACCGGCGTGTGGGAGAAGGCGCTCCAGGAAACGGGTTTCGTCTACCGTGGGATCGAGGACGTGATGACCACGACCTTCTTCAACACGCCGCTGTTCAACGACATCCTGCCCAGCGTCTTCCGCATCGGCGGACCGAACTTCCATCCGATCAGCTATGCTTACGCCTTGAGCATCATTTCGGCCTGGCTCCTCTTCAAGGGACGATGGCTGCTGCCTCTCGCCGCCTTGCCGTTGCTGCTCGTCATCGGCTCCAAGGGCGCGACCTTCATGCTCTTCGTCGCGATTGCCGCGCGGCTCATCTACCGCCCTTCCCGCGCCGGTCTGACGCTCCTGGCCGTGATGGCCTTGGCCGTGGTCTGGACGACCGCGGCGATCGCCTACGGCGCCACGCATGGCGACTATCACGTCCTCGGCCTGATTGCCGGCATGCGCGACTTCCTGGCTAACCCGCTAGGCCAAGGACTGGGTCTCGGCGGCAACCTGTCGAGCACGAGCATCAATCTCAACTGGCAAAGTGCCCAGGCCGAGGGTGCGGCCTCGGTGCCGGTCGAGAGCGCGGTCGGCGTCATGCTTTACCAGATGGGCGTCGGCAGCCTCGTCTTCTTCGGCTTCCTGGCGGCGCTGGCCGTGGCATTGCGGCGCCAGCTCATCCGGACCGGCGACCCGGATTTCCTCTTCGGCTTTGTCGGCGTCGTCACCATTTCGGCCAACGCGGTGCTGCAGGAGGAGGCGTTTTACTCCCCTCTCGCCCTCGCCTTCTGCCTTTTGCTCGTGGGCGTCTCGCTGGGAACGCGCTGGCGCACGGCCGCGGCGGCAAGAGGCGAAGCAGCGCGCTGACCTTCGAATCGCTGGATTGAAAGTCGGCTTCGCGCCTTCGTTCAGGACCCGAACAGCACCATCTCGGTGAACGTCAGGTCTCCCGGCAAGGCGATTTCGGGCCCTTGAAATACTTGATCCCCTTCTTCGGAAAATACCTGCCGGACAGACCGGGAACCGGGGCCATCGCATCGACGAGGCAAAGCAGCTGCCCGCGCCGCAGGAGAAAGCGCCCCAAGGCCCCGGCGCACCGGGCGAGATCCGCGTGGGAACGGCAGTAGACGACCTGGCAGCACGGAATGAGACCATGCAATATCCGGCGCGGCTTCAGCACCAAGGGCAACGCCAGGCCGTCGCAGACGCAGATCAGCGACAGGCAGCCCAACGCGGCATGTTCGAGTAGTATGTATCTTTCATTGTCGGTGAACTCAGCCATTTCAGCGAGCTCCGCGCGCGCAACCAGCACGCGGTCCGCCCGCTGCATCGCGTTCAGGACGGGAAAGAAGGCGACCTGTCCACCGGAAAACAGGCGAAACCCGAATGCCTTGTTGAGCTTCACCGTCCCCGGCGATGGCGAGATATTGGTGTAGACCACGTCCTTGCGCATGATGACCGTGGCGATCATCCTGCTGGCACAAGGCCGGAACTCCGCATCCACGGACCAGCTCGATAGATTGCAGCGGATTTCGTCGCCGTCCACGCTCCTGTGCCTGGCATAGAGCGTCAGCACGGCGCCGACGATCCGGCCCGACTTATCGAGGACGAATCCATAGCGCGGAAAATCGGCGACCGCGGGCCGCCGCGACAGGCGGGTCAGCGCCTCTATCCAATAGCCGTGGCTGCGTTCCGGAAAGCCCCTGTGCAGGCAGTCCGCCACGCCTGCCCAGTCTCCCTCGTCGAAAGGCCGGCACCCGACGCCGGGAGGAAATGCACCGAGAACCGCCATAGTAGACTCAAGAAAAAAGGCACCGGAAATGGTCCGGCTCCCGTATTATCCTGATGATCGATTACTAACGAATTACAGCGCCATCGATACGAATTTTACTGGCCGTATTCGGCGATGCCATGTCGTGCTCCTTGCGCGCAACCAGCAAGGCAGGCTTTACAACCTTTCCGGCAGTTAAGAGTTGTAGAATTAACTAATGTTTCTTCCTGAGTGATTTCTGGACAGAACCGTCACGCGATTTCCTGGACTGCCCAGGCAGACCCGCGGCCAACCTTGATGCGCCGACGCGACGCCCGCACCCTGGCGCTGGAGCTCGGCCGCAAGACCGCGAGGACGAATCGGGGCCTTGGCTGCGCTTCGCGCGCCGGAGCAAGCCGGTTCGACCCGACGAGCAAATTTCTCCCCGACCCCGCTTGTACCAAAATCTCATATGTGAATATAATCTTCACAAGAGAAGATTAGGGAGGATCGACCGCGTCTGGCTCCGGTGTTGCCCGGGCGACACGGCCCGTTCTCCAGCAGCGAACGAAGAGGACAATGGCCAGCTTCCCGCCCACCGTCGGCGTCGCTTCGACACTCCCTTCCGACATGCCGGCCGATCACGCCGAGCTGCCGGTGTGGAACGCCGAAAACTGGTTCTATGAAGATTGGCCGGTCGGCCAGAAGATCCGCTCGCTCCGGCGCACCATGGCCGAAGGCGACAGCCATCTGTTCAACACGCTGGTGCTCGACATCCATCCCTACGTGCAGGATCAGATGTTCGCCGAACGCGAAGGCATTTTCGGCAAGCGTCTGGTGGCGGGCGCTTTCGTCTTCTCCGCCGGGCTCGGCCTCGTCGCCACCAATTGCGTCAACGCCTTTTCCTACGGCTACGACAAGCTCCGCTTCATCAAGCCGGTCTTCATCGGCGACACCATCTATTCGATCCGCACCAACATGGACAAAAAGCCCCGTTATCATGACATGGGGCTGGTCCGCGCCAGCTACCAAGTGTTCAAGGGCGAAGGCGAGCTGGTGCTCTACTGCGAGCACCTGCAGACCGTGAAATACAAGAACCCGGCCGACTTCGCTGGCAAGACGGAGAAGTGATCATGGCCGCCGACCTGCCGCTGTCCGGCCTTGTCGTTGTCGACATGAGCCAGTTCCTGTCAGGACCTTACAGCTCGCTTAGGCTCCTCGACCTCGGCGCCCGCGTCATCAAGATCGAGCGGCCCGACGGCGGCGACCTGTCGCGCCGGCTCTATCTCAGCGACACCGAGATCGGCGGCGATTCCACCATCTTCCACGCCATCAACCGGGCCAAGGAGAGCTTCGCGGTCGATTTGAAGAACGAGGACGATCTGAAGGCGCTGCGCGGGCTGCTCGCGAAAGCCGACGTGCTGATCCAGAATTTCCGGCCCGGCGTCATCGAGCGGCTTGGCCTCGACTACGAGCATGTCCGCGCTCTCAACCCGCGCCTGGTCTATGCCTCGATCAGCGGCTATGGCGAGGAAGGCCCGTGGGTGAAGCGTCCCGGCCAGGATCTGCTCGCCCAGGCGCGCTCCGGCGTCATGTGGCTGAATGGCGACGAGGATCAGGGTCCGGTGCCGTTCGGACTGGCGATCGCCGATATGCTGGCGGGCGCGGCCTGCGCGCAGGGCATCCTCGCAGCACTGGTCCGGCGCGGCATCACCGGCCAAGGCGGTCACGTCGAGACCAGCCTGTTCGAGGCGCTGATCGACTTCCAGTTCGAGGTCCTGACGACCCACCTCAACGATGGAAGGCGCCTGCCGCGCCGCTCGTCCTTCCGCAGCGCCCATGCCTATCTGGCGGCGCCCTACGGCGTCTACCCGGCGAAGGACGGTTTCCTGGCGATCGCCATGACGCCGATCCCGAAACTGGCCGACCTGCTCGAGGTCGAGGCGCTGGCGCCCTACCGCGACCAGCCGTCGACCTGGTTCACGGCGCGCGACGAGATCAAGGCGATCATCGCGCAACGCGTCGCGCAGAAGTCCGTGGACGAATGGCTGGCGATCCTCGAGCCCGCCGACATCTGGTGCGCGAAGGTGCTGAACTGGAAGGAGATGCTGGAGAGCGACGGCTTCAAGGCGCTCGACCTGCTGCAGACCGTGACCCGCGAGGACGGCGTCGCGATCCACACCACCTGCTCGCCGCTGAGGGTCGACGGCCTGCGCGCCAAGGTCGACCGAGCAGCGCCGCGCGTCGGCGAGCACAGTGCGAAAATCCGTACGGAGTTCGGTCTGTGACCGCCCTCAAGGGCATGACCTGGAGCCATCCGCGCGGCTACGACCCGATGGTCGCCTGCTCCAGGATCTGGCGGGAGAAGACCGGCGTTTCGATCGAATGGGAGAAGCGCTCGCTGCAGGATTTCGAATCCTTCCCGGTTGAGGAACTTGCCCGCGCCTATGACCTGATCGTCATCGATCATCCGCATGTCGGCGAGATCACCGCCGAAAAATGTCTGGCGCCGCTCGACGTGCCGGGCCGCGAGAAGGAGCGCGAAGCGCTTGCGAAGGCAAGCGTCGGCCGATCCTACCCAAGCTACACCTGGCGGGGGCGGCAATGGGCCTTCCCGATCGATGCCGCGACCCAGGTGCAGGCCTGGCAGCCGGACCTGATCGCGGCCGCGCCGACGATCTGGACCGAAGTGCTTGAGCTTGCTGAGCAGGGCCGCGTGCTCCTGCCGCTCAGGCCGCCGCATTCGCTTATGTGCTTCTACACTTTAGCCGCCGATCTCGGCCGGCCATGCGCCGTCGAAGGACCGGGCGATCTGATCGATGCCGAGATCGGCGAGACCGTCGTCGAAATGCTGCGTGAGATCGCGGCGATCGTCGACCCCGAATGCCTGACGATGGACCCGATCGCAGTGTTCGAAAAGATGGCCGAGGCCGGCTCGTGCATCGCTTGCGCGCCGCTGATCTATGGCTACGTGCCCTATGCGACAGCCGGATTCCGCCCGAACCGGCTTTTCTTTTGCGACATGCCGTCCGTAGGCGACAACGGTCCGCTCGGCTCCGCCCTCGGCGGCACCGGCATCGCTGTCTCGGCCTTCTCCGCCGCCCGCAAGGAAGCGACCGACTTCGCCTATTGGATCGCCAGCGGCGAAGTGCAGCGCGGCCCCTACGCAGCCGCTGGCGGCCAGCCCGGCCATGCAGCTGCCTGGGAAGACGAAGCCGTCAACGCCGCGACCGGCGACTTCTATCGCGCCACGCGGGCAACACTGGAGGGGGCGTGGGTGCGCCCGCGTCACGACGGCTACATGCCGTTCCAGCAGGCCGCGTCCGACCGCCTCAACGAGGGGCTGGCCGGCAGGCAGCACGCCCGCCGCGTCGTCGCCGACATCAACCGCCTGTTCCGGGAGAGTTTTCCTAAACGATCGGTCTGATGCCCCGCAGCCGAACGCTTACAGCCGCCAGAGCTTCTTCGCATTGCCGGACAAGAGCTTCGCGCGCTCGCTCTCGCTCGCGCCGGCGATGAGCGCGTGCGTCGCCGCCACCCAGCCGAGCAGCCCGCCGCCCAAGGTGCAGACCGGCCAGTCGCTGCCCCACACGACGCGGTCCCAGCCGAAGCTGCCGATCGTGTGCTCGACATAGGGCCGCAGCGTCTCGGCGGTCCAGGTCGCTGGATCGGCATAGGCGACGACGCCGGAAATCTTGCCGACGACATTGGGGCGCCGCGCGATCGCGGTGATCTGCTCGCGCCATGGGTGCTCGGCCCTGCCCTTGATGTCGGGCACGCCGCAATGATCGAGCACGAACTGAACGTCCGGCGCCAGATCGACGAGCGCGATCGCCTGGCTCATCTGCCGCGGCAGAACGCAGAGGTCGAAGGTCAGCCCGCTGCCGGCGATGCGCCGGATGTTCTCGCGAAACAGCGCGCCCTCGGAGACGTCGTCGGGCACGACATGCAGCACGCGGCGGAAACCTTTCACGAAAGGATCGGCCTTCGCCTTGTCCAGCCAGGCGGCGAAGCCCGGCTCTTCCGGCCGGCAGGAGACGATCCCGCCCCGCACCAGGCTGCCCGGTTTCTTCGACAATCCTTCGACATGGGCCGTTTCGGCCGCGATATCGGCGGGGTCGACGTCGACCTCCATATGCAGCGCCAGCTCTATGCCGGCCCGGCGTGCCTCGGTGGCATATTCATCGTGGGAAAAACCGCGGTCGAGCGCCGGCACTCCGGACAGCCACGGGTAGCGCAGCGCCGCCTTGTCGATGAGATGCAGGTGGGTGTCGACAATCATGGCTTCCTCCCTAGTCGCTTATGCATGCCGCCCAAAACCTCATGCATCAATACATGGACGATCATCTCACGGGAGAATTGATCATTCAAATAAGAATTATTCCTTTGCCCTCACATCCGATCCGGCGAGTTGCGACAGACGAGCCGCGGCGGCCTGGAGCAGCGTGATGGTCCTTGTGATATCGGGCGCGGCCGGCGCATTGACCAGGGTGATATAAGGTATGGTGAGCGCGGCGATGCCGCGTCCGTCGGGACCGACCACCGGCGCCGACAGGTTGTAGACGCCGGCCGTCTGCAGCGAAGCCATCATCTCGTAGCCGCGGTCGCGCACCTGGTCGAGGCGGGCGAAGAAGTCGGGCGACACCTTCATCTCCTCGTTGCTGCGCAGATGCTCGGCGATCATCATCTCGCGCTCTTCCGGCGAACGGAACGCCAGCAGCACATGTCCCGACCCGGTGTCGAACAGGCTGATATGCGAGCCGACGCGGATCGAGATACCCCAGTATCGCGGCGCTTCCTGCTGGGCGATGACCACGGCGCTGCCGCGGTCGAACACCACGAGTTGGTTCGCCTGCCAGGATATCTCGGCCAGTTCGCGCATGATCGAAGTGGCGTAGGAAACCAGCCTGCGCACCGGCGCGTGCAATTGGCCGAGCCCGAAGAGCTTCAGCGTCAGCGAATAGCGGTCGCCGTCGGGGCGTGTGACGTAGCCACGTTTCACCAGACGGTCGAGCATCCGGTAGAATTCGTTCGGGCTGCGATCGAGCCGCTTGGCGATCTCGGCCTGGGTCAGGCCGCCATCGACGCTGGCGAGCAGTTCCAGGATGTCCAGCCCCTTGTCCAGCGCCGGCGCGCGGTAGCGGTCTTCGTCGTCGTCCTGCACCGGATGCCCCTCTGGTGAATTTCCATCTTCATATACGCAAGAGCGCCTTCATTGGGAAGAAGTTTCGGCTTGACGACTTATGAATATTTTGTTTGCATATGAATGAAGCGGCTGAGCTTCAGGTCACGACGGCCACCGGCCGTCCAGGGAGGAATTCATGAACAGACTGCTTTCCGGCGTCGCCGCCGGCGCATTGCTCATGGCATCGGGCGCCGCATTCGCGGCCGACCTGCCGGGCAAGTTTCCCGGCGTCACCATCGACGCCAAGCTGATCGGCGGCCAGCAATACGAAAAGCTCTACGAGCGGATCGGCGAGTGGGAGAAGGCGACCGGCGCCAAGGTCAACGTCATCTCCAAGAAGAACCACTTCGACCTCGACAAGGAGATCAAGTCGGATATCGCCTCCAACTCGATCACCTGGTGCGTCGGCTCCAACCACACCTCGTTCGCGCCGCAATATCCGGGCATCTACACCGATCTTTCGAAACTCCTGCCGAAGGAGGAGGTCGACGCCTTCGTTCCGGCCAACATCGCGGCCGGCACGCTCGACGGCAAGCTGGTCATGCTGCCGCGCGCGCAGTTCGACGTCTCGGCGCTCTACTACCAGAAGAGCCTCTATCAGGACGAAGCCAAGAAGAAGGCCTACAAGGAGAAGTACGGCGAAGATCTCGCCCCGCCGGACACGTTCGACGAGATGGCCCAGCAGGCGGAGTTCTTCGCCAGCCCGCCTGACTTCTACGGCACGCAATATGCCGGCAAGGAAGAGGCGATCAACGGCCGCTTCTACGAGATGCTGGTCGCCGACGGCGGCGAATATCTCGACAAGGACGGCAAGCCCGCCTTCAACTCAGAAGCCGGCGTCAAGGCGCTCGACTGGTTCGTCAAGCTCTACAAGGCCAAGGCGGTGCCCGCTGGCACGACCAACTATCTGTGGGATGATCTCGGCCAGGGCTTCGCCTCCGGCACCGTGGCGATCAACCTCGACTGGCCGGGCTGGGCCGGTTTCTTCAACGACCCGAAGTCGTCCAAGGTGGCCGGCAATGTCGGCGTCAAGGTTCAGCCCAAGGGCTCGTCCGGCAAGCGTTCCGGCTGGTCCGGCGCACATGGCTTTTCGGTGACCGAGAACTGCGCCAACAAGGAAGCCGCCGCCTCGCTCGTCTGGTGGCTGACCAACGAGGACAGCCAGAAGCTGGAGGCCGCGGCCGGCCCGCTGCCCACCCGCACTAAGGTGTGGGAATGGGACCTCGAGCAGGCGAAGTCCGATCCTTACAAGACCGAGGTGCTGCAGGCCTTCCAGGAAGCCGCCAAGAACGCTTTCCCGGTGCCGCAGACGCCGGAATGGATCGAGATCTCCAACGCCGTCTATCCGGAACTGCAGGCCGCTATCCTCGGCGACAAGACCTCCAAGCAGGCGCTGGACGACGCTGCCGCCAAGGCGACGCAGATCCTCGAGGACGCCGGCAAGCTCTAATGCGTGTCGCCCAAAAGTGCGCAGCGTTTTGGGTGAACGACATGCATCAGAATAAAGGCTTAAGCGCCATCCTCCCCGCGGCGCCGGTCCTCGCGACCGGCGCCGCTTTGACCGATGCGGTCGTCTGCGACACGAATCGCCGGCCGCGCAACCATCTTTGGAACATTGCATGACGGCCAAGCGGCTTTCCGCGCCAACCCTTCTTCTGCTGCCGGCCGTGCTCGTGCTGGCGGCGGTGGTGGTCGTGCCGCTCTGCCTGTCTTTCTATTCCAGCTTCACGCCGTTCAGGCTGACACGGCCCGAAACCTTCTTCACCTTCATCGGGCTGCGCAACTATCGCAACATCCTGTCCGACGCGAATTTCTGGTGGGCCTTCGGCCGCACCGTGCTTCTGCTTACCGTCGCGCTCAATCTCGAGATGCTGCTGGGGCTCGGCCTCGCGCTGCTGGTCGAGAAGGCCAGCCGCGGCCAGCGGCTGCTGCGCACCATCATGATGTTCCCGATGATGTTCTCGCCGATCCTGGTCGGCTTCCAGTTCAAGTTCATGTTCAACGACAACATCGGGCTGGTGAACAACGCACTGCAATCGCTCGGCCTGACACAGGACGCCATCCCCTGGCTGATCGAAGGTCATCTCGCCTTCATCGCCATTTCGATCGCCGAGATCTGGTCGTCGACCTCGATCTTCGCGATCCTGATCCTTGCCGGCCTGCTCGCCATGCCGAAGGAGCCGGTCGAGGCAGCGCGCGTCGATGGCTGCACGCCCTGGCAGACCTTCCGCTATGTGACCTGGCCCTTCATCATGCCCTTCGCCTACATCGCCATGACCATCCGCTCGCTCGACGTCGCGCGCGCCTATGACATCGTAAAGATCATGACCGATGGCGGCCCGGCCGGCCGCACCGAGCTGTTATGGACGCTGGTGGCGCGCACCGCCTACAGCGACGCGCGCATGGGCGTCGCCAACGCGATGGCCTATTTCTCGATCCTGCTGTCGATCGCCTTCACCGTCTATTTCTTCAAGAAGCTCGCCGCGGCGCGCACCCAGATCGGCGCGGAGTGGTGAGAATGGACGCCAACGCATCCGCCCGCCTGAAGCGCCGCGCGGCCACGATCGCGCATCGCATCGGTCTGTTCCTCGCCATGCTTTTCATCTGCCTGCCCGGCATCTGGATCGTGCTGTCGTCGCTGCGCCCAACAGTCGAGATCCTCGCCAAGCCACCGGTCTGGATTCCTCAAGAAGTCTCGCTCGATGCCTATGTCGCGATGTTCAGCGGCGTCGGCAAGGGCGGCATTCCCGTCCTCGACTATTTCCGCAACTCGCTGATCATTTCGGTGACGTCCACCGTCATCGCCATCGCCATCGGCATGGCCGGCGGCTACGCCTTCGCGCGCTACCGCTTCCGCGGCAAGTCGGCGATGTTCCTCGGCCTGATGCTGACGCGCACCGTGCCCGGCATCGCGCTCTCGCTACCGCTGTTTTTCGTCTATGCGCGCCTCGACATCATCGACACGCATTTCGGCCTGATCCTGGCCTATGTCGCGCTCAACGTGCCGTTCACCATCTGGCTGATCGACGGCTTCTTCCGCCAGGTGCCGAAGGATCTCGCCGAGGCCGCGCAGATCGACGGCTGCACGCGCTGGCAGGCCTTCTGGCAGGTCGAGTTTCCGCTCGCCGGACCGGGCATCGCATCCGCGGGGATATTCGCCTTCCTCACCTCCTGGAACGAATTCGCGCTGGCTTCGCAGCTGACGCGCTCGATCAATTCGAAAACACTGCCCGTCGGGCTGCTCGACTATACGGCCGAGTTCACCATCGACTGGCGCGGCATGTGCGCGCTGGCCGTGGTGATGATCATCCCAGCGCTTATCCTCACTTTCATCGTGCAAAAGCACCTCGTCGGCGGCCTCACCTCCGGCGCGGTGAAAGGTTGATCCGATGGCGATTGTCTCGCTCAAGAAACTGACCAAGCGTTACGGCAACATGGAGATCGTCCACGGCATCGACCTCGATGTCGCCGACCGCGAATTCATCGCGCTGGTCGGGCCGTCCGGCTGCGGCAAGTCCACGACACTGCGCATGATCGCGGGGCTCGAGGACATCTCGGGCGGCACGATCGAGATCGGCGATCCGCATCGTCAACGACCTGCCGCCGCGCTCGCGCAACATCTCGATGGTGTTCCAGTCCTACGCGCTCTATCCGCATATGACGGTGCGCGAGAATCTCGGCTTCTCGCTGAAGATCGCCGGCGCGCCGAAAGAGGAGATGGACCGCCGCGTCGCGGAGGCGTCGGCCATCCTCGGCCTCGACGCGCTGCTCGAGCGCCGTCCCTCACAGCTTTCCGGCGGCCAGCGCCAGCGCGTCGCCATGGGCCGCGCCATCGTGCGCGATCCGGACGTCTTCCTGTTCGACGAGCCGCTGTCGAACCTCGACGCCAAGCTGCGCACCCAGATGCGCACCGAGATCAAGAAGCTGCACGCCAAGGTGAAGTCCACCGTCATCTACGTCACGCACGACCAGGTCGAGGCGATGACACTCGCCGACCGCATCGTCATCATGCGCGACGGCTATATCGAGCAGGTCGGCACGCCGGACGAGGTTTTCCAGCGCCCCGCGACGCGTTTCGTCGCCGGCTTCATCGGCTCGCCGCCGATGAACCTGCAGGAAGCGACCGTCGACGACGGCAAGGTCGTCTTCGCCGGCGGCCAGAGCCTGCCGCTGCCCGGCCGATTCAAGGCCAGGGTGAGCGCCGGCGACAATGTGGTGTTCGGTCTGCGTCCCGACGATCTCTACCCCGTGGGCCACGGCTTGCACTCTGGCGACGCCGCGGACGTCCATGAGATGGAGCTGCCGGTGACGGTGACCGAGCCGCTCGGAAACGAAACGCTGGTGTTCGCCGAATTCGACCGCCGCGACTGGGTCTCGCGCATGCTGAACCCCAGGCCACTGAAGGCAGGCGACCGCGTCGCAATGCACTTCGACCTGTCGCAGGCGCATCTCTTTTCCGCGGAAACCGGCAAATCCTTGAGGAACTGACGATGGCGAAGATCGAGAAAGTCGAGCTTGCGATGGTCGATCTGGTGCCGAAGGTGAAGCGCACCGACGCCATCCAGAGCTTCGTCAGCCAGGAGACGCCGATCGTCACCATCACCGATGCCGACGGCGCGGTCGGCATGGGCTACAGCTACACGATCGGCACCGGCGGCTCGTCGGTGATGCGGCTTCTGGCAGACCACCTCGCGCCGCGCCTGATCGGCCAGAACGCCGACCAGATCGAAGCCATCTGGCACGATCTCGAATTCGCCACGCACGCCACCACGATCGGCGCCATCACCGCAATCGCGCTCGCCGCGATCGACACCGCGCTTTGGGACCTTCGGGCGAAGAAGCAGAAGCTGCCGCTGTGGAAGCTCGCCGGCGGCGCCAAGGACCGCTGTCCGCTCTACACCACCGAAGGCGGCTGGCTGCACATCGAGACGGCGGCCCTTGTCGAGGATGCGCTGGCCGCCAAGGCTAACGGCTTCACCGGCTCCAAGGTCAAGATCGGAAGGCCGCATGGCTCGGAGGATTTTGCGCGGCTGTCGGCGGTGCGCAAGGCGGTCGGCGACGGCTACGAGATCATGACCGACTGCAACCAGGGTTTCTCTGTCGACGAAGCCATCCGCCGCGCCGAGCGGCTGCGCGATCTCGACCTCGCCTGGATCGAGGAGCCGCTGCCGGCCGACGACATCGACGGCCATGTGCGGCTGTCGAATTCGACCGCGACGCCGATTGCCGTCGGCGAGTCGCTTTATTCGATCCGCCATTTCCGCGAATATATGCAGAAGGGCGGCTGCAACATCGTCCAGGTCGACGTCGGCCGCATCGGCGGCATCACGCCCTGGCTGAAGGTGGCGCATATGGTGGAGGCCTTCGACATGCCCGTCTGCCCGCATTTCCTGATGGAACTGCATGTCAGCCTGGCCTGCGCGGTGCCGAACGGCAAATATGTCGAGTACATTCCGCAACTGGATGAGTTGACGGGCAAGAAGATGGTGATCGAGAACGGCCATGCGCTGGCGCCGAGCGAGCCGGGCCTCGGCATCGACTGGGATTTCGATGCGCTCAAGGCGCGCAGCATCGCCGAGTTCAACGTCACCATCACCGAACGGAGGAACTGAGATGCAGCGAATGGGCATGGTGCTCGGCCTGAAGCCGGAGAAGGTCGAGGAATATGTGCGCCTGCATGCGGCCGTCTGGCCAGATGTGCTGAAGATGATCTCGGCCTGCAACATCAAGAACTACTCGATCTATCTCAAGCGGCCGGAGAACCTGCTGTTCTCCTATTTCGAGTATCACGGCACCGACTACGCAGCCGACGCGGCCAAGATGGCCGCCGACCCGAAGACCCAGGAATGGTGGGCGGTCTGCATGCCGTGCCAGGAGCCTTTGCCGACCAGGCAGGAAGGCGAATGGTGGGCGATGATGGACGAAGTCTTCCACCATGACTGACGCCTTCGATCCCGCCTCGCTGGCGCAGTCCTGGCCAGTTCCTGCAAAGCCGCGCCCGATCGTCACCTTCGGCGCCGGTTCGATCGTTGGCGATGCGCATTTCCCGGCCTATCGCAAGGCCGGCTTTCCGATCGCGGGCCTCTACGATCCGGACCAGGCCAAGGCGCAGGCACTCGCCGAGCAATGGGGCGTGACCGCCTTCCGCTTGGTGGATGAGGCAGCGGCAGTCAAGGACGCGATCTTCGATCTGGCGACGCCGCCTGGCCGGCACGCCGAGGTCCTGAAGGCCCTGCCCGACGGCGCGGTCGCATTGATCCAAAAGCCGATGGGCAACTATCTCGGCGAGGCGACCGAGATCCTTGAAATCTGCCGCGCCAAGAAGCTCAAGGCGGCGGTGAACTTCCAGCTCCGCTTCGCGCCGATGATGCTGGCGCTGAAGGACGCGATCGCCAAGGGCTGGCTGGGCGAGGTCGTCGACTTCGACGCCTGGCTGGCGCTCGCCACGCCCTGGCAGCTCTGGGAGTTCCTGCTCAAGGCGCCGCGCGTCGAGATCGCCATGCATTCGATCCATTACCTCGACCTGATCCGGCAGCTCCTGGGCGACCCCAAGGGGGTTCACGCGAAAACGCTCGGCCATCCCAATCACAACGTCGCGCAGACCCGCACCAGCGCCATTCTCGACTATGGCGACACGGTGCGCTGCGCGCTCTCGATCAATCACGACCACAAGTTCGGGCGCCGGCATCAGGCCTGCGAGTTCCGCGTCTGCGGCACCGAGGGTGCTGCCTACGTCAAGCTCGGCCTCAATCTCGACTATCCGCGCGGCGAGCCTGATGTTTTGGAGATCTACCCCAAGGGCGGATCGGACTGGGTCAGCGTGCCGCTGGCCGGCGAATGGTTCCCCGACGCCTTTGTCGGGCGCATGGCCAATGTCCAGCGCTTCGCTTGCGGCGAGGACGCCGAACTGGTCAGCTCGGTCGAGGACGCCTGGAACACGATGGCGCTGGTGGAAGCTGCCTATCGATCGAGCGCCGCGCCGGCGACGCCGCTGGCCGAAAAACCGTAGGGAACGGCATGGAACAGGTCACCTATTTCGAGGATTACGAGATCGGTTCGTCGCGGCTGACCAGCGGCCGCACGATCACCGAGACCGACTTCGTCGTCCATGCCGGCCACACCGGCGACTTCTTCCCGCATCACATGGATGCCGAGTTCATGAAGACGACGCCCTTCGGCCAGCGCATCGCGCATGGCACGCTGGTGTTCTCGGTCGGCGTCGGCCTGACGGCGAGCGTCGTCAACCCGGTGGCCTTCTCCTACGGCTATGACAGGCTGCGCTTCATCAAGCCGGTGTTCATCGGCGACACGATCCGCACCCGCACGACGATCGCCGCGAAGGAAGACGATCCGAAACGCCCGGACTCAGGGCGCGTCTTCGAACGCGTCGAGGTCATCAACCAGCGCGACGAAGTCGTACTCGCCGCCGATCATATCTACATCGTCGAGCGGCGCCCCCGGCTCGGCTGAAAGACGGAGACAGAAACAACATGGCTGATCTGACAGGCAAGGTCGTTGTCGTTACCGCAGCGGCGCAGGGCATTGGTCGGGCAAGCGCATTGGCTTTCGCCAGGGCCGGCGCGATCGTCCACGCCACCGACATCAACGAGACGGCCCTGGCCGAGCTCGGCAAGACGCCTGGCGTCAAGACCCACAAGCTCGATGTGCTGAACAACGAGGCCGTGACGGCCGCCTTCGCCGAGATCGGCCCTGTCGACGTGCTGTTCAACTGCGCCGGCTTCGTCCATTCCGGCTCCATTCTCGATATGAAGGACGAAGACCTCGACTTCGCCTTCAATCTCAATGTGCGAGCCATGATCCGCACCATCCGCGCTGTGCTGCCCGGCATGCTGGAGCGCCGCGATGGCTCGATCATCAACATGGCCTCGGTCGCCGGCGCGCCGAAGGGCGTGCCGAACCGCTTCGCCTATGGCGTGACCAAGGCGGCCGTGATCGGCCTGACCAAATCGATCGCCGCCGACTATGTCGCCAGGGGAATCCGCTGCAACGCGATATGCCCCGGCACGGTGGAGAGCCCGTCGCTCGAAAGCCGCATGCGCGCCCAGGGCGACTATGAAGCCGCTCGCGCGGCCTTCATCGTCCGCCAGCCGATGGGAAGGCTGGGCACGGCGGAGGAGATCGCCGATCTTGCCGTCTATCTCGCCGGCGCCACCTATACGACCGGACAGGCCTATAATATCGACGGCGGCTGGTCGATCTGACGAGGCAATGAGCATGACCCGCATCACCGATCTTCGCGTCTTCGACCTGCGCTTTCCGACATCGCAAAGCCTCGACGGCTCGGACGCGATGAACCCCGACCCGGACTATTCCGCGGCCTACGTCATCCTCGACACCGATGCCCCGTCGCTGAAGGGCCATGGGCTCACCTTCACCATCGGCCGCGGCAACGAGATCTGCTGCGCGGCGATAGAGGCATTGCGCCATCTGGTCGTCGGGCTCGACCTCGACTGGGTCAAGCAGGATCCCGGCCGCTTCTGGCATCATGTGACCGGCGACAGCCAGTTGCGCTGGATCGGCCCCGACAAGGGCGCCATGCACCTCGCCGTCGGCGCGGTGGTCAATGCGGTCTGGGACCTGTGGGCGAAGGAGGCCGGCAAGCCGGTCTGGCGGCTGGTCGCCGAGATGAGCCCGGAAGAGATCGTGTGGATCGTCGACTTCCGCTACCTCACCGATGCGATCACACCGGCCGAGGCGCTGGAGATCCTGAAGCGGGCCGAGGCCGGCAAGGCCGAGCGCATCGCCACCCTCGAGAGTGAAGGCTATGCCTGCTACACCACCTCGGCCGGCTGGCTCGGCTATCCCGACGACAAGCTCAGGCGTCTCTGCCAGGAGGCCGTGGACCAGGGTTTCAATCATATCAAGCTCAAGGTGGGCCGCGACCGCGCCGACGACGTCCGCCGTCTCAGGATCGCCCGCGAGGTGATCGGCCCGGACCGCTATCTGATGATCGACGCCAACCAGGTCTGGGAGGTCGACCAGGCGATCGACTGGCTGCGTGATCTCGCCTTCGCCAAGCCCTTCTTCATCGAGGAGCCGACCAGCCCTGACGATGTCGCCGGCCACGCCAAGATCCGCAAGGCTGTCGCGCCGATCAAGGTCGCGACCGGCGAGATGTGCCAGAACCGCATCATGTTCAAGCAGTTCATCGCCGGCGGCGCCATCGATGTCGTGCAGATCGATTCCTGCCGCATGGGCGGCCTCAACGAAGTCCTGGCGGTGCTGCTGATCGCCGCCAAGTTCGGCCTGCCGGTCTGGCCGCATGCCGGCGGCGTCGGCCTGTGCGAATACGTCCAGCATCTCTCGATGATCGACTATGTTGCCGTCTCGGGCACCAAGGAGGGACGGGTGATCGAATATGTCGATCACCTGCACGAGCATTTCGTCGAGCCCTGCATCATCGAGAGTGCAGCGTACATGCCGCCGGCGGCGCCGGGCTTCTCGATCGAGATGAAGCCGGACTCCATTGCCGCCTACCAATTCCGTGGCTGAACTCGGGCTGTAAGCAGACAAACAGGCCTGCGTGCGGCTTTGCCTCTTCAACGCTCAGCACGACGCCTGATCTGGCGCCGTGATCGGCGTCAACCGACCTCGACGGCCAGCACCGAGACGCAATCGCCGCCCTTCACCAGGCCTGGAAAATGGCGCGCGGCCAGCATGCCCGACATCCTGGCCTTGATCTCCTGTGGCGCGACGCCGGTGCGGCCGGTCGAATGGATGCGCGCCACGACCTGGCCCTCGTCCACCTTCCCGCCGAGATCGATCATGGTCTCGATCATGCCGTCATCCTCGGCGAAGGCGAAGCAATCGCCCGACGGCATGTCGAGCCATTGCGTTGGAGTCTTCTCGACTGCGCCGGCAACGATGCCGGCATGGCGCAGCACGTTGAGGATGCCGCGTCGGGCAATCCGCACCGTCTCGGCCCGCGACGTCCCGCCGCCGCCGAGCTCGGTGGTGACGAAGACCTTGCCCATCTCCTCGGCCGCCGTGTCGTACATGCCGACCGCGTCGATCTCGGTCATGCGCATCGAGAACGGCGCCGAGAAAGCCTCGACCGCGGCGAAGGCCTTCTTTTCCTGCGCCTTGTCGGGCAGCGTGTGCGCCGCGCAGAACGGCACGAAGTCCAGCGTCTTTCCGCCCGAGTGGAAGTCGAACACGATATCAGCCCGCAGCAGCAGGTCGCGCTGGAAATAGTCGGCGATCTTTTCCGTCACCGTGCCGTCGGGCCTGCCGGGGAAAGAGCGGTTCATGTTGCCCTTGTCGATCGGCGAGGTGCGCGTGCCGGCGCGGAACGCCGGATAGTTCATCGCCGGCACGATGATCACCATGCCGGAGACGTCCTTCGGATCGAGCGTGCGGGCAAGCTCATAGAGAGCCAGCGGCCCCTCATACTCGTCGCCGTGATTGCCGCCGGTCAGCAGCGCCGCCGGCCCCTTGCCGTTACGGATCACGCAGATCGGGATCGTCACCGAACCCCAGGCGGAATCGTCGCGGCTGTAAGGCAGGCGCAGGAAGCCGTGCTGGACGCCGTCGCGCTCGAAGTCGACGGTCGGCGTGATCGGCGATGGACGCAGAGCTGACATCGGTCTCAGTCCTTCACGAACAGCTTTCGCGGCACGTTGGCCAGGCATTCGACGCCGGTCTCGGTGATCAGGATCGACTCGGTGATCTCCAGCCCCATCGTCTCCAGCCACAGGCCGGTCATGAAATGGAAGGTCATGCCGGGCTTGAGCTCGGTGCGGTCGCCGGGGCGCAGGCTCATCGTGCGCTCGCCCCAGTCCGGCGGATAGGAAAGACCGATCGAGTAACCGGTGCGGTTGTCCTTGACGATGCCGTACTTCTTCAGGACGGCGAAGAAGGCATTGGCGATGTCCTCGCAGGCATTGCCCGGCCTGGCGGCGGCAAGGCCTGCCTCCATGCCTTCCAGCGTCGCCTTCTCGGCGTCGAGGAAGGCCTGCGTCGGCTTGCCGAGGAAGACGGTGCGCGACAGCGGGCAGTGGTAGCGGTTGTAGCAGCCGGCGATCTCGAAGAACGTCCCCTCGCCCGCCTTCATCGGCTGGTCGTCCCAGGTGAGATGCGGCGCCGAGGCATCGGCGCCCGACGGCAACAGCGGCACGATCGCCGGATAGTCGCCGCCGATGCCTTCGACGCCGCGCGTGCCGGCATCGTAGATCTCGGCGACCAGATCGCATTTGCGCATGCCGACCTCGATTTTGTCGGCGATGCGCTGGTGCATGGCCTCGACGATGCGGGCGGCGTTGCGCATGTAGTCGATCTCGGTCGGGCTCTTCACCGCGCGCTGCCAGTTGACCAGCGCGGTGGCGTCGACGAACCGGGCGTTGGGCAGGTGCTGCTGCAGCGCGGCGAAGGCGGCGGCGGAGAACCAGTAATTGTCCATCTCGACGCCGATGGCGAGCTTGTCCCAGCGGCGCTCCGCAAGCACGCTGGCGAGATAGTCCATCGGGTGCCGTTCGGTCGACTGCACATAGTGGTCGGCGTAGCCGACGATGTTGTCATGCGCGAGATAGGCTGTGCGCTTGGCGCCGTTGGCGTCCTGGCCACGGCCGTACCAGACCGGCTCGCCCGAAGGCGGCACGATGACCGCCTGATGCACATAGAAGGACCAGCCGTCATAGCCGGTCAGCCAGGCCATGTTAGAGGGATCGCTGACGACCAGCAGATCGACCCCCTTGGCCTCCATGGCCTTCCGCGTCTTGGCGAGGCGATCGGCAAACTCGCTTCGCGAGAATTTAAGGTTTGGCTGCATTTTTCTTGGTCCTCGTTGTTGGGCCTCGCGGCCAGCATCAGCTTTCGAAAATCGTTCCGGCATTGGCTGCTCGCGCACGGTCACGGGCTAAGGTGGCGATCGCAGTGTCCTGCACGCCGGTGCCGGTCAGGTCGGCGATGGTGATGTCACTTTGCGAGCGTCGTCCGTGCCTCTCGCCGGCGATGATCTGGCCGAGTTCGCTGACATCTGCCTCGGCGGCCATCACACCGGCGGCAATGGCGTGGTGAAGCTCGCCGAGACGCCGCGTCTGCTTCGCGCTGTCGGCGACATAGAGATCGGCCATGCGCAGGATCGCCGGCGCGATCTCGTTCTTGTGCTCGGCATCCGAGCCCATGGCGGTGATGTGCTGGCCGGCAACAACGAAGCCGGCCTTGACCAGCGGCTCCGTCGAAGGCGTGGTGGTGACGATGATGTCGGCGCCGGCTGCCGCATTCGCCGCATCCGGCTCGGCCCGCACCATGATGCCCAGCTTCTCTCGCAAACGACCTGCAGTTGCCTCGGCCCTGGCTGCATCGCGCGCCCAGATGCGCGCCTCCTCGATCGGCCGCACGAGGCGCAAGGCTTCCAGTTGCAGGCCGGCCTGCAAACCGGCGCCGAAGATCGCGGCCACGGTGGAGTCCTCGCGCGACAAATGCTTGGCCGCGACTGCGCCGGCGGCGGCCGTGCGGACGTCAGTCAGATAGCCGTTGTCGAGCAGCAGCGCCTCGACCACACCGGTCTTGGCCGACAGCAGCACCATCATGCCGCCGCCGCTGGGCAGACCGAGCGCCGGATTGTCGAAAAAGCCGGAGCTTATCTTGACGGCGAAGCCGTCGATGCCGGGCATGTAGGCGGACTTCACGTCGACTTCGCCGCGATGCTCGGGAATGTCGAGCCTCAGGATCGGCGGCATCGCCACCGGCAGTGTCGCCAAGGCGCGAAAGGCGTTCTCGACGCAGGCGACCGCGTCGAGATCGAGCGTCACGATCTTGCGCAGTTCAGCCTCGGTGAGGATTGTCATGCGGCTCATGCGGCGCGCTCCTCCAGTGCAGGGTCGCCGCAGACGATGCGGCGATGCAGGCTCATGTCGATATTGCGGCCGGACAGGATGAGGACGGTGGAGCCGCTTGGTTTCACCTTTCCGGAAAGCAGCGCGCCGATGCCGACGGCGCCCGCGCCCTCGACGATCTCGCGCTCTTCCGCATAGGCATGGCGGATGCCGGCGGCGATCTCGTCCTCGGAAAGCAGGATCACATCGTCGAGCAGGCCGCGGCACATGGCAAAGGTCAGCCGATTGTCGAGGCCGATGCCGCCGCCGAGCGAGTCCGCAAGCGTCGGCAATTCCTCGGCCTGCACTGGGCGGCCGGCATCGAGGCTCGCCTTCATCGCGGCGCCGCGCGCCATCGAGACGCCGATGACTTTGGTAGCCGGACTCATTCCCTTGACGGCCGCGGCAACGCCCGCCGCCAGGCCGCCGCCGGAGAGCGGCACCAGCACATTTGCCGCGTCCGGAACCTGCTCCATGATCTCCAGGCCCAGCGTGCCCTGCCCGGCTATGATGTCGGGATGATCGAAGGGCGGCAGCATGACGAGCCCTTCCTCCGCCACCAGCCTGTCGACCTCCTGCTGGGCGTCGTCCTGGCTGTTGCCGACGATGCGGACATCCGCGCCGAGGCGGCGGATGGCATCGAGCTTGTTCTCGGGCACCAGTTTCGACATGCAGATCACCGCGCGCATGCCCTCGAGCCTGGCGGCATGCGCGAGCGCGCGGCCGTGATTGCCGGTCGATGCCGCGACGACGCCGCGCGATCTTTCTTGCGGGCTCAGCGCGGCGATGGCGTTGGAGGCGCCGCGCAATTTGAACGCGCCGGTGGTCTGGTGATGCTCCAGTTTCAGATGGATAGGATGGCCGGCACGGTCCGAGAGGCTCTGCGACTTGACGGCAGGGGTACGCTCGACCTTGCCGGCAATATTTTCGCGCGCCGCGCGAATCTGCTGAAGCGTGACTGGCATTTCGTTCACGGACATTCCGATCACTGGGCCAGCGGCTTTGTCATCAGCCGGCCGAACTCCGGCCGCGGCGCCTCGTCGCCACAGAGCCGCAGGCAGTTCCACGCGCTGGCCTGGTTGCTGGTCACGACCGGGCGCCCGATTGCTTCTTCCATGCCGGGAACGGCAAGCGCGGCGCGCAGCGCCGTGCACGAAACGAACAGCGCATCGGCCTGCGCATGCATGGCCTTGCGCGCCTGCTCGACGAGGGAAGCCGGCGCAATCCGCGCCATCTCGCGATCATCCTCGAAGCCGAGGCAGGTGAAGCTCTCGATATCGAAGCCGTGCGCGGCGAAATAGGTCGCCATCGGGCGGCTGGTCTCGACGGTGTAAGGCGTGAGGATGCTGATCCGCTTTACTCCAAAAGCGTTCAGCCCGCGCACACCGGCCATCGGCGGCGTGACCACGGGAACGTCGGGTTTGGCCGCCTGGATCGCCGCTTCGATGTCGGCATCGCCGATCACCACGGACGCCGAGGTGCAGGAATAGCAGACGGCGTCGAGGGACTCGTCCGGCAGGATGAGCGCAGCGCCCGCCGAAAGCGACGGCTGCATCTTGCGCAGATTTTCCGGCGTCGTTGGATTGGCATAGGGAATGCGCGCGACATAGACGCCGATCCGCTCGCTCGCCACCATGCGGTGGAAGTCGACCTCGCTGGTATGGTCGGTGGCAAGGGTGATCAGGCCGATGCGTTTTTCGAGCGGACGCGCGTCGAGGGCGGGCCGGCTCGGCGCCAGCCGGATTTCGGGCAGCGGTTTCATGACTTTCATCTCTCGATCCTGCCGTAGCGATGCTCCAGCCAGCGCAAAAGCACGACGGAGCAGAGGCTGATGACGAGGAAGAAGGCGCCGACCAGCGTCATCGGCTCGATATAGCGGTAGTAGGTGTTGGCGACGCTCTTGGCCTGGTTCATCAGCTCCAGCACGGTAATCGCCGAAAGCAGCGGCGTCTCCTTGAACATGGCGATGAAGTAGTTGGCCAAAGCCGGGATCATCGGCGGGATCGCCTGCGGCAGGATGACGTGCGTCCAGGTGTGGCGGCCGTTGAGATTGCAGGCCTTGGCGGCCTCCCACTGGCCGCGCGGCACATTGTCGATGCCGGCGCGATAAACCTCGGCCGTGTAGGTGCCGTAGTGCAGGCCAAGCCCGATGACGCCCGCCACCAGGGGCGGCAAAAGAATGCCGATGTCGGGCAGCACGTAGAAGATGAAATAGAGCTGCACCAGAAGCGGCGTGCCGCGGATGAATTCGGCGAACCAGCCGACGCTGCGTGACACGGTCCGGTTCGGCGAACGCCGCGCCAGCGCTATCGCCAGGCCGACGATCGCCGCCAGCGCCGAGCCGAGCACCGTCGCCAGGATCGTGATCTTCACGCCCTGGATCAGAGTCGGCATGATCTCGCGGACGAAGTTCCAATCCCATTCCATCAGTGGGTCCATTCCATCACACACGCACTCCGTCGAGGCCGCGCGCCATGCGGCGCTCCAGCGAGCGGACGCCCCAGGAGATGATCAGCGCGAGCGCGAAATAGATGACCAGCACGGAGACGAAGGGCATCAGCGTGCTGCCGGTCTGCGAGCGCACCACCTGCGCCTGGAAGGTGAGATCGGCGAGCGAGATCAGCGACACGACCGACGTCGCCTTGAGCAGCTCGATCGCATTGTTGCCGAAGGTCGGCAGCATGACCAGCAGCGCCTGCGGCAGGATGACGTGGCGCATGCCTTGCCAGCGGCCGAGGTTGAGCGCCGTGCAGGCCTCGTACTGCTCGCGGCCGATCGACAGGATGGCGCCGCGCACCACTTCGGCGGCATAGGCGCCGACATTGAGCCCCAGCGCCAGCACGCCTGCCTGCAAGGGTGTCAGCGACAGGCCGGCAAAGGGCAGCACGAAATAGGCCCAGAACAGCTGCACGAAGATCGAGGTGCCGCGGAAGAACTCGATGTAGGTCGTGGCCAGCGCCCGGAAAATGAAGACGCGCGACACGCGGCCCATGCCGGCGAGGAAGGCCATGACGAGTGCGAGCACAGATCCCATCAGCGTCAGCTCGATGGTGACAAGCGCTCCCTGCAATATCAGGCCGAGATAGCCGGACCACTGGGTCATTGAATTAGATGTTTCCAACGTTTCGTCTTGGCATCTTCTTCCCGTTCACGGGGAGAAGATGCCGGTCCACCCCCGAAGCTGCAGCGCAGCTGCTGCGAGGAGGGGCAGGCGGATGAGGGGCAGAGCCAGCGTCTGAGATCTTGGCGCCGCCCCTCGTCCGACCCTTCCGGCCACCTTCTCCCCGCAAGCGGGGAGAAGGGAGAAGGTCCTACTTCGCCGCGCAGAGTTTCTCGCGCGTCGTCGACATCGCCGCCTTGGCGGAGAAGCCGTAGGGCTCGATGATCTTGGCGAACTCGCCCGACTTCTTCATCTTGGCGAGCTCGACGTCATAGGCATCGCGCAGCGCCTCGTCGCCTTTCTTGAAGGCGGCGCCGTCGCAATAGACCGGCGCGCCCTGCACCGGCGCGATCACTTCGAGGTTCGGATCGTTGGCCTTCTTGATGAGGTCGTTGATCGACAGAACGGGCAGCGAATAGGCGTCGATGCGACCGTCCTGCACCATCTTCAGGCCGCTCTGGCCGTCCGGCACCACGATGACGCGATCGCGCGGCACGCCGGCATTGAGCGCCAGCTTCTCCTCGGTGCCGCCGCCCGGCGCGCCGACGGTGGCTGAGCTATCCTTGGCGATGTCCTCGTAGCTCTTGAAGCCCTTTGGATTGCCCTTCTTCACCAGCATCGCTTCCGCATCGCACAGCACCGGCTCGGAATAGGCGACCGCCGCGCAGCGCTCGGGCTTCATGAACAGGCCGGCGGTGACGACGTCGAAGCGGCCGGCCTGCAGGCCGGGAATCATGGCGCCATATTCGGAGATGGAGGCGACGATGTCGTTGACGCCGAGGCGCTTGAAGATTTCGCGCGCCACGTCCGGCGCCGCGCCTGAGACCTTGCCGTCGGCGGCCACCGCCGTATAGGGCGGCTCATTGGCAATGGCGACGCGGGCGAAGCCCTGCCCCTTGAGCTGCTCGAGCTTTGCGTCGTCCGCCGAACGCGCACCGGAGGCGAGCAGCATCGTGCTCGCTGCGAGACCGGCGACGCCAGCCAGAATGACAAGTTTCTTCATCGTTCCCAACTCCTTGTTTCTCTTCTGCTTGCTCAGTTCCGGGCATTCAGGCCCCGGACGACTTTCGTCGCCTCGGGACCACTTCGTCGCCCGTGCATGGCGGTCAGACGCGATGTCCGGCCGCGATGATCTTCTTCAGGAAGCCCTGCGTGCGCTCCTGCTTGGGATGGCGGAAAATCTCATCGGGCTTGCCTTCCTCGACGATCCTGCCCCGGTCGAAGAACAGCACACGGTCGGCGAAGTCGTGGGCAAAGCCCATCTCGTGGGTGACCAGAAGCATGGTCATGTCGGTCTCGGCGGCGAGCTTGCGCATGACGTTGAGCACCTCCTCGACCAGTTCGGGATCGAGCGCCGAGGTGACCTCGTCGAACAGCATGATCTTGGGCGACAGCGCCAGCGCCCGGGCGATCGCGACGCGCTGCTTCTGGCCGCCGGAAAGCTGCGCCGGCATGCTCTTGGCCTTGTCGGCCAGGCCCACCATGTCGAGCAGTTCCATCGCCCGCTTTTCGGCGGCGGCGCGCGAAACACCCTTGGTCAGCATCGGCGCCAGCGTGACGTTGTCCATGACGCATTTGTGCGGGAACAGGTTGAAGAGCTGGAAGACCATGCCGATCTTCTGGCGCATCTTGGCAAGGTGCCGCTCGTCGGCCGGCAGCAGCTGGCCGTTGCGCTCCATGTGATAGAGCTGCTCGCCTTCGATCTGGATATGGCCGCCGTCAATCTTCTCCAGCGTCATCAGGATGCGCAGGATCGTCGTCTTGCCCGATCCGGACGGGCCGATCAGCGCCAGCTTCTCGCCCGGCATGACCTGCATCGACAGGCCGTCCAGCACCTTGAAGGTGCCGAAGCTCTTCGAAATGGCGTCGACCTTGATGATGGGCGCGGGCAATATTTTTCCCCGTTCTGGAGCAGCCTGTGCCCTTAACGATGCGAAACGCGCCAAATCATGTCAATTGGGAAAATAATATCATGACAATATTTCGAGCGCCGCACAATTTCAGGGCAATCTATAGGATCAAATGGCGAGCAGGAGATGCTCCGGATCGCCAAGCAGGAGCTTGGCGACAACGCTCAGGCCGGCGCGCAGTTCCCCTTCGGTGGTCGAACCGAGCGAAATGCGGACGGCCGGATGCCAGGGCGTATCGGCGATGCGGAAGGAGGTACCAGGCGCGATCGCCACCCCGCGCAGGCGCGCCTGCGCAACGAAGCTTTCCTCGGCGCGGTCGCCTGGCAGTTCGAGCCATAGATGCAGCCCGTCGCGATGGACGCGGTAGTCGACCCCTGCCAGCATCTCGGCTGCGATCTCCTGGCGCTGCCGCAATGCCCCGCGCTGCCAATTGACCAGTTCCATCGCCGTGCCGTCGTTCACCCAGCGCGTGGCGATCTCTGCCACCATCGGCGTCGCCATCCAGTTCGAGACCAGGTGGCGGTTGGCCACCGCCGCGACATAGCGGTCCGGCACCGCGAGATAACCGATGCGCAGGCCGGGCACGGTGATCTTGGTGAAGGAGGTGACATAGAGCGTACGCTCGGGCGCGAAGGCGGCGACCGGCGGCGGCCGGCCTTCGACGAGCGGACCCAGCACATCGTTCTCGATGATGGCGATGTCGTGCTTGCGCGCGACGGCGGCAATCTGCTCGCGCCGCGCGGCGTCCATCAGGGTCGCCGTCGGGTTGATCACCGAAGGCTGGACGAAGACCGCGCGGATGTCTGACAGACGGCAGGCCTCGTCGAGCGCCTCGGGGATCAGCCCGTTGCCGTCGATCGGCAGCCCTTCGAGATTGAAGCCGAGATAGCGGGCCAGCGGCACCAGCGTGTGGTGGCCGATCGCTTCGGTGGCGACGGTCGAGCCGGGCGGCGCGACGCTCATCAGCGCCACCGTCATCCCGGCGGTCGCGCCGTTGGTGAGGCAGACATTCTGCGGCGAGACTTCGAGGCCGCAGAGCTTCAGCCACTCGACCGCCACTGCGCGGTGGCGCGGAAACACCATGTTCGGCCGGAACGACAGGGCCGAGCTCGACGACAGGTTCTCGGCCAGCCAGGAGAGCGCCTGCTTCAGTCTCTCCAGATGCATCGGCTCGCACACCGGTTTCAGGATGGAGAGGTCGATGACCTCGCCCAGCCGTTCCGGAAGATAGGGCGGTTCCGGCTCGCGGCGCTGTGTCTGCACGAAGCTGCCGCGTCCGACCTCGCCGGAAATCAGGCCGCGGCGGATCAGCTCCTCATAGGCGCGGCTGACGGTCTGCACCGAAAGTTTCAGCTCATCCGCGAGGTGGCGGTGCGTCGGCAACCGCGCGCCATTGGCGAGCCGCCCGTCATGGATCGCGCGGGCGAACTGGTCGGCCAGCGAAAGGTAGGCCGGCCTGCGGATGAGCGCGGGATCTGGTCGCCATAATGTCATGACTTATTAGAGATCGAAATCAGTGCAATTGACAATCGAAATAATGCATCGTCATGGTGTCCCGGGCAAAGAAACGGAGCCGGCATGGCGGCAGCGAAACTCGACCCGATCGACCTCAAGATCCTGGACGCCATCCAGCACGACGGGCGCATCACGAAGCTGGCGCTGGCCGAGAAGGTCGGCCTGTCGCCGACGCCCTGCTGGATGCGGCTGCGCAAGCTGGAGAAGGCCGGCATCGTTTCCGGCTATCACGCTTCGATCGCCATGCGCAGCATAGCGCCGGTGGCGACGGTGCTCATGGAGGTGACTCTGGCCAGCCACCGCCAGGCCGATTTCGATCGCTTCGAGCGGGTCATCCGCGACATAGCCGAGATCGTCGCCTGCTGGTCGGTCGGCGGCGGCGTCGACTATGTGCTGAAAGTGATGGCACGCGACATCGACGCCTATCAGCGGCTGGTCGACAGCCTGCTGGAACGCGAGATCGGCATCGACCGTTACTTCACCTACATCGTCACCAAGACGGTGAAGGAGGAGACGGTGCTGCCAGTCGCCGATCTTCTGCCGGGGCAATGAGCCAGGCGATCGTCATCCATGGGCGAAGCAAGGAGCGATGCGACGCAGCGTAGACCCAAGGATGACGTCGTTGAGGAGGCTCGGCAATTTTCACGGCTCAGCGGCATCCGCCGGCAGTCGAGCTAGAGAGATCATCTGGACCCGAGGGCCAATAGAGACGATCTCTCTCCATCAGACTGCCGAAACAGCCTCTCTGTCTTAGCGGCGCGGCTAATCTCTCGGCATCGCCTCGGCACCGGGAGACAATCGATGTCCGCGCATTTTGCCCGCACGAACCACCACGACGCGCTCGACCGCCTCGCTGACCGCCGCCTGCTGCGCGCCCTCGCCTATGTCGACGGCCATTGGACTGCAAGCGAAGCGGCGGAAAGTTTTGAGGTCACCGATCCGGCGACCGGCGCCACCGTGGCCTTCGTCGCCGCGCTCGATGCCGGGCAGACAACAAAGGCGATCAACGCGGCTTCCCGAGCGTTTCCCGCCTGGCGCTCGGCTCTGCCGCAGGAGCGTTCAAGAATTTTGCGAAAATGGTTCGACCTGATCGTCGCCGCCAAGGACGACCTGGCGCTGCTGATGACGCTGGAACAGGGCAAGCCGCTGAAGGAATCGCTGGGCGAAATCGACTACGCCGCCTCTTTCGTCGAGTGGTATGCCGAGGAAGCAAAACGCCTCAACGCCGAAAGCGTCACCAGCCATTTGCCCAATGCCGAAATGAGCGTGCGCCGCGAGCCGCTCGGCGTCGTCGGTGTCGTCACACCATGGAATTTCCCTTCGGCCATGCTCACCCGCAAGGCAGCAGCAGCCCTCGCCGCCGGCTGCACAGTGGTGGCGCATCCATCCTCGGAAACGCCGCTCTCGGCGCTGGCGCTGGCCGAGCTCGGCGAACGCGCCGGACTTCCGGCCGGCGTCTTCAACATCGTCACCGGCGATGCGCGCACCATCGTTGGCGCGATGTGCGCCGATGCCCGCGTCCGCGCCATGAGCTTCACCGGCTCGACCGAAGTCGGCCGGCTGATCGCCGCGCAGAGTGCCCCCACCATGAAGCGGCTGGTGATGGAGCTCGGCGGGCATGCGCCGCTGATCGTGTTCGACGATGCCGATATCGATAAAGCGGTGACCATCGCGCTCGACGCCAAATTCGCCACCTCCGGCCAGGATTGCCTCGCCGCCAACCGCATCTATGCGCAGCGGTCCGTCTATGATCGCTTCTGCACCGCCTTCGCGCGCCGCATCGAGCAGCTCCGCATCGGCAACGGGCTATCCGCGGACGTCGATATCGGCCCGCTGATGCATGAGCGCGCTGTCAAGAAGGTGGAGGAGCAGGTGGCGGATGCGCTCGTCCACGGCGCGCGCTGCCTGACCGGCGGTAAGCGCCACGCGGCCGGGCCGCTGTTCTACCAGCCGACGCTGCTCGTCGATGTGCCGGACGAAGCGCTGATCATGCGCGAGGAAACCTTTGGCCCGGTCGCCGCCGTGACGCCCTTTGACGACGAGGCGGGGGTTGTCGCCCGCGCCAACGCCACGGAATACGGCCTCGTCGCTTATGTCGTGACCGAGAACGGCGCACGGCAGTCGCGCATGGGCCGCGCGCTGGATTACGGCATGGTCGCGATCAACCGGGTCAAGATCACCGGTGCGCCGATCCCGTTCGGCGGCGTCAAGCAGTCCGGCATCGGCCGCGAAGGCTCGCGCCACGGGCTCGAAGCCTTCACCGATCTCAAGTATCTCTGCCTGGATGTCGCGTAAGTCCGCGTCCGGCTATCCCTCAAGGAGTTGAAAAAATGCTCGAACAATCCAACGAACTCTCGGCCTGGGACCGCGACCACTTCTTCCATCCCTCGACGCATATGGGCACGCATGCGCGCGGTGAATCGCCGGCCCGCATCATGGCCGGCGGCGAAGGCGTCACCATCTGGGACAACACCGGCAGGAAGAGCATCGATGCCTTCGCCGGCCTCTATTGCGTCAATGTCGGCTACGGACGCCAGAAGATCGCCGATGCCATCGCTGAGCAGGCGAAGAACCTCGCCTACTACCATGCCTATGTCGGCCACGGCACCGAGGCCTCGATCCGGCTTGCCAAGATGATCATCGACCGCGCCCCGAAGGGCATGAGCCGAGTCTATTTCGGCCTCTCCGGCTCCGATGCCAACGAGACCAACATCAAGCTGATCTGGTACTACAACAACGTTCTCGGCCGTCCCGAGAAGAAGAAGATCATCTCGCGCTGGCGCGGCTATCACGGCTCGGGCGTGATGACGGGATCGCTGACCGGGCTGGAGCTCTTCCACAACGCCTTCGACCTGCCGCGCGCGCCGATCCTGCACACCGAGGCGCCCTACTATTTCCGCCGCGTCGACCGGTCGATGAGCGAGGAGCAGTTCTCGCAATATTGCGCCGACAAGCTCGAGGAGATGATTGTCGCCGAAGGCCCGGACACGGTCGCGGCCTTCATCGGTGAGCCGATCCTCGGCACCGGCGGCATCGTGTCGCCGCCGGCCGGCTATTGGGAAAAGATCCAGGCCGTGCTGAGCAAATACGACGTGCTTTTAGTCGCCGACGAGGTGGTCACCGGCTTCGGCCGTCTCGGCACCATGTTCGGTTCCGACCACTACGGCATCAAGCCGGACCTGATCACCATCGCCAAGGGGCTGACCTCGGCCTATGCGCCGCTTTCCGGCGTCATCGTTTCCGATAAGGTCTGGCAGGTGCTGGTCAAGGGCTCCGACAAGCTGGGCTCGCTCGGCCATGGCTGGACCTATTCGGCGCACCCGATCTGCGTTGCCGCGGGCGTCGCCAATCTCGAACTGATCGACGAGATGGATCTGGTGCGAAATGCCGGCGAGACCGGTGCCTACTTCCGCGCCGAGCTCGCCAAGGCCGTCGGTGGCCATAAGCATGTCGGCGAGGTGCGCGGCGACGGCATGCTGGCCGCGGTCGAGTTCGTCAAGGATCGCGATGATCGCGTCTTCTTCGATCCGGCGCTGAAGGTCGGGCCACAGATCGCGACGGCGCTTGCCGCCGATGGCGTTCTTGGCCGCGCCATGCCGCAGGGCGATATCCTCGGCTTCGCGCCGCCGCTCTGCCTGACGCGCGAGGAGGCCGACATGATCGTCGCCAAGACCGCCGACGCGGTGAACAGCGTGTTTGCCAGTATCTGAGAAGCGACATCTGAGAAGCGACATGAATGCCATGACCGGAACCGTTCCAGCAACGATGGCCGCCGTGCAGCTCACCGGCCATGGCGGGCTGGAAAAGCTCGTCTATCGCACCGACGTGAAGGTGCCCTCGCCCGCCGCCAGCGAAGTGCTGGTCAAGGTCAGAGCCTGCGGCATGAACAACACCGACGTCTGGGTGCGCCAGGGCGCCTATGGCACGGAGGAGGATGCGGCAGCCGTGTCGACCTGGCGCCGGCAGGGCAACACGCTGACCTTCCCGCGCATCCAGGGCACCGACACGGTGGGCACCATCGTCGCCGTCGGTGACGGCGTGCCGGCAAGCCGCATCGGCGAGCGCGTGATGGTCGACTTCTCCATCTACAACCGCGACGACGATTCGCTTGCCGACATCGACTATATGGGCCACGGCCGCGACGGCGGATACGCCGAGTACCAGGCGCTGCCGGCCGAGAACGCGCATGTCGTCGACACCGATATGAGCGACGTCGAGCTGGCCACCTTCTGCTGCGCCTATCTCACCGGCGAGCAGATGCTGGAACGCGCCGCGCTGAAGGCCGGCGAGCGGGTGCTGGTAACCGGCGCGTCCGGCGGCGTCGGCTCCGGCATCGTGCAGCTGGCTCGGGCGCGCGGCGCCATTCCCTATGCGCTCGTCGGCAAAGGCAAGGAGCAGGCCGTGCTCGACATCGGCGCCGAAAAAGTGATCACACGCGGCGTGGCCGACCTGCCGTCCGCCATCAACGAGGCGACCGGCGGCCAACCCATCGACGTGGTCGCCGACCTCGTCGGCGGCGCCATCTTCAACGACCTGCTGCGCATTCTGCGGCCCGAAGGCCGCTACACCACGGCGGGCGCCATCGCCGGCCCGCTCGTTCAGCTCGATCTGCGCACCATGTATCTGAAGCAGCTTCAGCTGCACGGCTCGAGCCAGGGCACCAGGGGCGATTTCCGCCGCATCGTGCGCTACATCGAAGAGAAGAAGATCAGGGCGCTGGTCGGCGGCGTCTACAAACTGTCGGACTTCCACCGCGCCCAGGCGGACTTCATGGCCAAGGATTTCGTCGGCAAGCTCGTGGTGGTGCCGGACGCGGTGGCGAACGCCGGCGAATGAGACGGTCGAATGTCGAGGCTCTGCGCTCCCGCGATCACCCCAGCTCCAGCGTGGTGATGCCGAAGACCTTGGTCGGCGGGTTGCCCGGCTTGCCGCCCTTGTACATGCGGGTGGTCGTGAAGCCTGCAACCATGCCGGCGGCCTGAAGCATGGCGGTGAAGCCGACCTGGGTGGCCGGCACATCGATGTGCAGCACTTCGCCCGCTGTCCTGTCCGACAGCGTCGCCACCAGCGCCAAGGCTGTGTCCATCCCATCTGCGAACAGCGGGCCGATCTTGAATCCCTCGCGGCATCGGCGCGCTGCGCCATAGCCGGCAATGCCGGCCGAACCGGCGGACATGAGCGCGATCCGCGGCGGCTGCAGCCATTCCCGCAGGAAGGCCTCGCGCGGCGCCGGGAAGCACTGGCGGTCGTAGGCGAGGATTTCGGCGAAGCCGGCGGCCGTCGCAGGCAGGATGTCGCCGCCGCCGGCCAGGCGGACAGCTCCTCCGCTGAAGCGGACGGTCTCATAGGCAGGCACGAACCCCTTGCGCTGGTAGTTGGTCCTTTGCTCGGGCACGCCGTCGAGGCCGATGATCCGCTCGCCGAGCCGGGCCATGCCGGCGTCCCAGACCGCTTTGCCATGGCCTTCGCCACGCCGGTCGGGCCGGCAGATATAGAGGCCGATGAAGCCGAAACCCGCGCCATAGGCGACGGCCGAAATGCCGGCCATCATCTCGCCGCCGACAAAGGCGCCGATGAACCCTGCCGGATCGGCGGCCCGCAGAGCGGCCGCATCGCCGATACCCGGATTCCAGCCTTCCGCCGCGGCCCAGTCGATGAGCGTTTCCACTTCGCTGGCGGTCAGCGTCCGGATCGTTCTCGGCATTGTCTCACTCGGCTGCGGCCTGGATTTCAGGTTGCCACGATAGGTCGTGGCCCGCGGCTTGCAAAGGGCGTCTTTCCGAGGCGGGCTGGCAAAGCGGTGAAGAACTAACGCGGCGCGCGTCAGCCGGCTGACGGAGCAAAGGTCTGACGATCGCAGCGTTCTGACCAGACTTGCGCCTAGAGTGATTTTCCAAACCGAAGCAAAGAGTTAGCGAGGAACGCGCCAAGCAATCCTCCGTTGTTCCAAAGGGCAACTGGACACAATCGGCGAAGGCTTTAAATCTGCATCTGCCTTTGCCTGGAATCGAATGGAGTGCCGCAGGAAATGCCGCTGAGCGCCGAAGAGATCGCCAGTCATCCGGCAGCACTCCGTGGTGTCCAGGAACAGTCGCGCGCGCTCATCCATATCTACGAAACCAGCCCGCGCCTTGCCGCCGTCTTTGCCACCCAGCAGCGCTGGTTGCTCGGCCATGTCGGGCTCGCATTGCATTTCAGGCGCGACCCCAATGACCGCCGCACCGAAATGACGGTGGCGCGTTTCATCGAGGTCGTGCGCCGCAATTCGGTCGCCAGCCGCAATACCGCCGAGGCGTTTGTCAAGGAAATGCTGCACTACAACATCGCCGAATATCTTTCGACGAGCGGCGATGGCCGCGCCCACCCGTTGCGGGTGACCGCGGCCACCATCGAGACCTTCACCGGCTGGATCCATGCCCATTTGCGGACGCTTGATCAGATCGATGGCGGGAACCGGCTGGCAACCTTCCTCGCGCGCCCCGATATGCTGGCAAAGCTGCAGCCCTTGATCTGCGACGGGCTGCTCGCGTCCGGTCCGGTGCGGGAACCCGAGCAAACCTTCTCGTTGTTCATCTGGTTGAACAATGGCGGCATCGTCATGGATTGGCTGATGTCGGGCATCGACCCAGACGACGCCAACCTCGAGAAGATTCCGACCAGCGTCATTTCGATCGGCGAATTCGCCCATTGGCTGAAGCTCTCGCGCACGCATCTGGCGCGCAAGCTCCATGACGCCGAGGTGCTCGGCAGCATCGGCTGGGTCGGCCAGCGCGGACATTCAGTCATGTGGGTCTCGCGGCAGTTCTTCGACGAATACATGGCCGTGCAGGCTGCCAAGCTCGCTGTCGTCGACGCAGCCTTCGAGGCGTGTTTTTCCGGCACAGGCGAAGGCTGAGCGCCGGAGCCTGCCTTAAAGGCTCATCCCGCAAAAACCGGCGGTTGCACTGGTGGGCGCCTGCCGAAACTGCTATCGCAAGACTTTGCGATACTTGGCGGGTTCTGGGGGGAATGGCGCTGACGTTCGAAGACATCGCGGGCCACCCTGAGCTGCCTGCCTGCATCCAGGCGCAGGCGCGGGCGATGTTGCAGGCCTATCAAGGGAACCCGCGGGCATCCTCGGTGTTTGCTACCCAGCAGCGCTGGCTGATGGCCCATATCGGGCTTGCCCTGCATTTCCGCAGAGATCCCAGCGACTATCGAAAGGAGCTGACGGCCGCGCATTTCGTCGACGTCACCCTTCAACATTCGGTGGCCAGCCGCAACACCACGCACGCCTTCATCAAGGAAATGCAGCACTACAAGTTCATTGTGGATGCGCCTGGCGGTGACGACGCCCGCATTCGCCCCTTGCAACCGACGGCTGCGGCGTTGGCGGAACTGACAGGCTGGGTTCTGATGCATCTCAAGACGCTTGACGACCTCGACGGCGCGGATCGGCTGGCGACATTCCAGGCACGCCCGCAAATGCTGGCACAGCTGCAGCCGCTGATCGCGGACGGACTGGTCTCCTCCGTGCCGGTGCGCGAGCCGGAACGGACGTTCTCGCTCTTCACCTGGCTCAACAATGGCGGCGTCGTCATGGACTGGCTGATCGCCGGCGTCGAACTCGAGAATGTCGGCCGGGAACGTATCCCGACCGGCATCCTCTCGATCGGCGATTTCGCCAGATGGCTGAAACTGTCGCGCACCCACCTGGCGCGCAAGTTGCGCGACGCCGAGGCGCTCGGCAGCGTCGGCTGGCTCGGCCGGCGCGGCCATTCGGTGATGTGGGTGTCGGACGAGTTCTACGGCGAGTATGTGACGGCGCAGGCGGTCAAGCTCGCCATCATCGACGCGGCCTTCGCCGCTTGCGTGAAGAACGTGGCCAGCGGTTCAGCTTCTCCAGGCTGAACCGCTGCATATCTCAGTCGATATCGAACGACACGCCCTGCGCCAAGGGGAGCGCCTTTGAGAAGTTCACCGTGTTGGTGGCGCGGCGCATATAGGCCTTCCAGGCATCCGAGCCGCTCTCGCGGCCGCCGCCGGTTTCCTTTTCGCCGCCGAACGCGCCGCCGATCTCGGCGCCCGAGGTGCCGATATTGACGTTGGCGATGCCGCAGTCCGAACCGTCGACGCCGAGGAAACGCTCGGATTCCTGCAGGTCACGCGTGAAGATCGACGACGACAGGCCGGCGCCCACCGCATTGTGCAGGTCGAGCGCCTCGTCGAAATCGGAATATTTCATCACATAGAGGATCGGCGCGAAGGTCTCTTCCGTTACCGGCGAGACCTGGGCGGGCATCTCGACCAGTGCTGGATGGACGTAATAGGCGCCGGGGTGGCCGTTCTCGACCCGCGTGCCGCCGGTCACTTTGCCGCCGTGCGCCTCGGCTTCCTTCAGCGCCTTCTGCATGTTGTCGAAGGCGGCCTTGTCGATCAGCGGTCCGACCAGCGCCGACGTCTCCAGCGGATTGCCGACGGAAACGCTCTGATAGGCCTTCTTCAGGCGCGGCAGCAACGCGTCGTAGACGCTGTCATGCACGAACAGGCGCCGCAGCGTCGTGCAGCGCTGGCCGGCGGTGCCCATGGCGCCGAAGGCGATGGCGCGCAGCGCCATGTCGAGATCGGCGGTGGGCGCCACGATGCCGGCATTGTTGCCGCCGAGCTCCAGCACCGCGCGGGCGAAGCGCTTGGCAAGGCGAGGGCCGACCTCGCGGCCCATGCGGGTCGAACCGGTGGCCGAAACCAGCGGCACTTTCGGATGGTCGACCAGCACCTCGCCGACGGCGCGGTCGCCGATCAGCACCTGAAGCAGGCCTTCCGGCACCTCGGCGCCAAAACGCTTGGCGGCGCGCTTGAAGATCGCCTCGCAGGCAAGCGCCGTCAGCGGCGTCTTTTCCGACGGCTTCCACACCACCGCGTCGCCGCAGACGAAGGCGAGCGCCGCGTTCCACGACCATACCGCGACGGGGAAGTTGAAGGCCGAGATGACGCCGACGACGCCGAGCGGATGCCAGGTCTCCATCATGCGGTGTCCAGGGCGCTCGGTGGCGATGGTCAGGCCGTAGAGCTGGCGGGAAAGGCCGACCGCGAAGTCGCAGATGTCGATCATCTCCTGCACTTCGCCGAGGCCCTCCGACGGGATCTTGCCGACCTCGATCGACACCAGCCGACCGAGCTCCGTCTTGTGCGCGCGCAGTTCCTCGCCGAGCAGGCGCACCAGCTCGCCGCGCTTCGGCCCCGGCACCAGCCGCCAGGCCTGGAAGGCCTTGTGCGCGGCATCGATGGCCTTGCCCGCGTCGGCCGCCGAGATCGACTTCAGCGCCGCGATCTCTTCGCCCGTCACCGGGCTGCGCACGATGAGGTCGCCGCCGGAAAGCGCGTCCTTGGCGACACCCAGTTTCTCCAGAAGTGAGGCCGTTTCCTTCGCTATCGTCATTTTTTATCCCTTTCAGATCCCGCCGTTGATATGGCGCGGGTGGAAGCCTTTGGCCGTGCCATGCGACATGCCCAGGCGCTTTTGATGGCGTGGCATTACTCGTTTCAGGGAAAAATCGCCACCCCGGCATGGTCCAAGCCCGGTACGCAAAATTGGGCCAGCAGGCACGAAGCGGCCAAACCGGGCCGACCGGAGAAATGCCAGCGGAGCACCGGCTTGCGCCGGGCGTGGCCTTGGTGCGTTTCACCGTTTCACGGAAACGGCGAAACGCCCTATCTCCTTGTTTTTTACGCAATTCCGAACGGAAAACCGCTCACACTTTTCCTGGAATTGCGCTAGGCGTTGCGCAAAGGTCCCTTGCTCGACCAGACGGCACTTTGTAGGCTGGGCACATGGCGCTTAAACGGATGGATAACGTAGGAATCGTCGTCGATGACCTCGCGGGGGCCATCGATTTCTTTCGTGAGCTCGGCCTCGAGCTCGAAGGACGGGCCACGATCGAAGGAGAATGGGCCGGACGCGTCACTGGACTGGGCGACCAGCGCGTCGAGATTGCCATGATGCGCACGCCGGACGGCCACGGCCGGCTCGAGCTCTCCCGTTTCCTCGCGCCGCCTGTCGTCGCGGATCACCGCGACGCCCCGGTGAACGCCCTGGGCTACCTCCGCGTCATGTTCGCCGTGGACGACCTCGACGAGACGCTTGAGAGGCTCCGCGAACGCGGCGCTGAGCTCGTCGGCGAAGTCGTCCAGTATAAGGACGCATATCGGCTCTGCTACATCCGCGGACCTGAGAGACTTCTCATCGGACTCGCCCAAGAACTCGGGTGAGCGCAATACTGAGACAATGACGAAGCGCGGCCAATGTCAGCATGCGCCGCTCGGTACGCCTCAGCGCACCTTCTGAATCGACGACGTCTCGGTGCTCTCCTTGATCAGCCGATCGATATGCATGCGGATATGGGCGGCCTCGGCGGCGGTGTTGGCAAGCGCGATCGCGCGGTCGAAGGCCACGCGCGCCTCCTCGCCGCGGCCAAGCTGCATCAGCAGGCCGCCCTTCAGGCCGAAGAAGTGGAAATAGCCCGCCAGCCGGTCTTCCAGCGGCTCGATCATGGCGAGCGCCGCCTCCGGACCGCGCACCTTGCTCACCGCGACGGCGCGGTTCAGCGTCACCACCGGCGACGGCTGCATCTGCTCGAGCAGGCCGTAGAGCAGATCGATCTCGGTCCAGTCCGTGTCCTTGGGCGTCGCCGCCCGCGCATGCAGTGCCGCGATCGCCGCCTGCACCTGGTAGGGTCCGGGCTTGCGATGACGCAGCGCCTTGTCGACTAGGGCCAGCCCCTCGTCGATCATCTTGCGGCTCCAGAGCGACCGGTCCTGGTCCTCGAGCAGCACGATTTCGCCATTCTCGTCGAAGCGTGCCGGCGCGCGCGCATGCTGCAACAGAAGCAGCGCGGCCAGCCCCATGATCTCGGGTTCCTGCTGGAACAGCCTGAGCAGCAGCCTGGCGAGCCGGATCGCTTCCTCGCAAAGCGGGGCGCGGGCCGGCGCCTCGCCGCCATTGGTCGAGTAGCCCTCGTTGAAGATGAGGTAGATCATCGCCGCGACCGCCGCGAGCCGCTCCGAGCGCTCGACCGCGCCCGGCGTCTCGAACGGCACGCCGGCGTCCGCAATGCGCGCCTTGGCGCGGGTGATGCGCTGCTCCATGGCGCTTTCGCCGACGAGGAAGGCGCGCGCGATCTGCTTGACGGTGAGGCCGGAGACGATGCGCAGCGCCACCGCGATCTGCTGCGTCGCCGGCAGGTCGGGATGGCAGCAGATGAACAGGAGCCGCAGGATGTCGTCGCGGTAGTGCGCGCCGTCGAGCCGCTCGGCCATATCGCCTTCGGCATCCTCGAGATCGGAAATCTGGTCCTCTTCCGGCATCGGCGCCTGCTTGGCGCGCTTGCGCACCGCGTCGATGCCGCTGTTGCGGCCGACGAAGATCAGCCAGGCCGCCGGATCGCGCGGCGGGCCGTTCTTCGGCCAATTCTTCAGCGCCCTGAGACAGGCATCCTGGAAAGCTTCTTCCGCGGCGTCGAGGTCGCGGAAATAGCGCAGCAGCGCGCCCATCGCCTGTGGACGGGCGGTGCTGATCGCGTTGCTGATCCAGGCAAGGTCGGTCATGCGGGAACCTTGGTCGGATTGAAGATGGAGATCGGCCTGATCTCGTAGGAGCCGCCGCTCGGATTGACCTCGGAGAGCTCGCGGGCGAACTCGACGGCCTCGTCAAGGTCGCGGCATTCGAGCGTGTAGAAGCCGAGGAACTGCTCCTTGGTTTCGGCGAACGGGCCGTCGAGAACGATCGCTTCGCCCTTGACCTTTCGCAGCGTCGTCGCGGCGGTGGTTGGCAGGAGACGCGCCACCGGGCCCAGCCGGCCTGCCTTGGCGTATTTGTCCTGGACGTCGAGAAGCTTTGCCATGACCTCATCGTCCTGATCCTTGCTCCAGGAGCAGACGACGTCTTCAGAGGCGTAGCAGAGGATGGCGTAAAGCATGGTCTCGTCCTTTCCGTATCAAAGGACGAGACAGTAGGACCCTTCCCGACACCAGGTCGATAAAAAAATCGACGCGGCGATCACAGGTTTACCCTGCTCCCTTGCCGCTCATCGGACCCCTGCGCCTTGAGCCACCTCAACACCAGCGTCTCTTTCTCGTCGAGGCCCGGTATGACACGCTTTCGCCCGTTGGCTTTCGCCATTTCATCGAGCAGCTTCCCTTCGGTCCACGCCTCGAAGACGAGCGGGTGGATGTAGCACCGGCGGCAGACGGCTCGCGTATTCCCCAGCCGTTCAGCAACCTTGTCGACCATGCCGTTCATCACCCGCTTCCGCTGGGCAGCACTTTCGGGCAATTCGGTCTGCGCAAGCAGCGATGCCGCATGGATGGTGCCGCCCCAAGTGCGGAAATGCTTTGAGCTGAACTCAGGGCCGGACGCCTCGCGGATGTAGCGGTTGATGTCCTCGGAGCGCACCGGCCGGCGAGCGCCTCCTTCATCGAGATACTGGAACAGCGTCTGGCCAGGCAGGTCCTGCGCGCCGCGCACGACTTTGGCTATGCGGCGGTCGACCAGCTTCAGCTTCCATTCCTTGCCGGACTTGCCCTTGAAGGCGAAGCGCAGTCTCGATCCCTCGATATCGACGTGGCGGTCGCGCAGCGTGGTCAGCCCGAAACTCCTGTTGTCCCGGGCATAGGCGGCATTGCCGACACGGATCATGGTGTTGTCGAGCAGCCAGACGATCGCGGCGACCACGCGTTCCATCGGCAGGCCGTGCCGGCGCAGGTCGGCATCTACCTGACGCCGGAGATCGGGCAATGCCTCGGCAAAGGCAACAAGACTGGAATATTTGACGCCGTCCCGCTCCTCGGTCCATTGCGGATGATAGCAGTACTGCTTGCGCCCGCGCTGATCCCGGCCCGTCGCCTGGATATGGCCGTCCGGATCGGGCGAAATCCATACCTCCGTCCACGCCGGCGGAATGACGATCGCCTTGATGCGGTCCATCGTCGCCGCGCCGACTGCGCTCCCGTTCGGGCCAAGGTAGGAAAATCCCTTGCCTTTCCTCAGGCGCCGGATGCCCGGATCGGCGTCGCTGACATAGCGGAGCGAGGCGCGCTCGGCCGAACCTTGAGCGCCGTTTCCTTGCATTTCCTCACCGCCCGCCAGGCGGTAGCGGGACGATTGTGCTCGTTGCAGCATGACGGCTCCACGGAACTGGTCCTCAGATAAGCCTCGCGGCCGCCGGCTGGTTCCACCGTTCCGGAAGAGCGCCCTTCAGCCTTGCCGGTCGGCGGACACGTTAGCCATCCAGAGCCCACCATCGTGGTATGGGCGGGAAAATAGTCCCGCCCGGGTGGTATCGCCTCCAGAACCGCCCCCGTCTCATCCGCCAGATAATCGTAGCCGACCTGCTGCAGGCGGCGATCCGGATCGAGATGATTGTAGAGATCGCGCCGCGCCGCGCGCCGTTTTGGCTCGATCATCTTCAAATGATAAAGGTTGAGGCCGCTATCCCGGAGCTTGAAGCCCAGATCTTCGGGAAACCAGGCGCCGTGTAGATCAATCGACCGAAATCGATCCGGGTGATAGGCGCGGAAAAGCCGGTGCTGCATTTTCCGGGCCCAGGGCCCGTCGACACGGTCGCTGGCCGGTGTGTACATCTCCCGGCAACGGAATCCCCAGGCGATGCGCCTGGGTCGGCCATCAGGCGCGTCAACTGGATGCGACGGGTTGGGAACCGGCGTCGCACCGCGATTTTCAGCCGATAGCGCATGCAGCGCCAGATGTCGGTGGTAACCTTGGGGGCGGCTTCGGCGACCGTCAAGAACCGTGCTGCCGTTTCGAGATCGCCGCGCGCGTAGTGGACGCGTGCGATCTTGAGCGCCACAATCCCTTCCCTCGCCTTCAACGACGATTTCGGAATGCCGCAGTCGGCGAGTTCGCGCAGCGCCAGTCGCCATTCGAGGAAGCGTCGCGCAGGCTTTGTCGCAAAGCGGTCATCCGAGCGTTCCGACGACACGAAGTAGATCATGATGGGCCGTGTCACGATCTCGAGCGATGCCTTGCTCATCACCCGCGCCCAGAACAGCGTGTCCTCGTCATAGGCAAGCCCGGTCGGGAACCGCGTGTCGCCGACCGCATGCCGCGACACCAGCGCACTGCCGACGGCAATCGATCGGATCCTGCCTTCCAGATAGGCGGAGGCATTGGCGAGTCCGGCAGCCATATAACCGGCCGGTGTTTTGAACTGCCGGTCCTGACCGTCGGTCCGCCGGCGGTAGGCGCCGACCACCATATCCACGCCCGGCCTGGCCCTGGTCTTGGACAACAGCGTCCGCAGCCCGCCTTCGAGATGCAGATCGTCGGCGTCGATCATATAAATCCAGGGATAGCGTGCCTCGGTCAGCGCAAGATTGCGGGAGCCGCCTGCGTCCCGACAGCCCGACTGGACGACCCGGAGCGGCAGGGCCAGCCGCGAGGCCGCATCCGCGGCCACGGCCGCCGTATTGTCCGTCGAGGAATCGTCGACCAGTATCACTTCGCCGATGGTCTCGGCCTCCGAGCGCAACGTTGCCAATGTGTCGGCAATGGTTGCCGACGCATTATGTGCAGGCACAATCACGCTGACCGCTGTCAACTATTGAACTCCACCCAGTGCCCGGCCGCCAGGCGCACACCCCGGCGGCAAGATAGCGGCCGGATCGCGATTTGAGAAGCAGCTCGCGCGACGGCCTTCAGGCAGCAACCGGGATGACGTCGACCGCTTGCTCGCCGACCTGGCCGCCGGTGGTCTTCAGGACGCCGACGATCGGCGCCACGTCGGAATAGTCGCGGCCGTATCCGACCGTGATGTGGTCATTGCTCGCGCGCATGCCGTTGGTCGGGTCGAATTCCTGCCAGCCGGCATCGCGCCCGCACCAGGCTTTCACCCAGGCATGCATGGCGTCGGCGCCTTCGAGCCTCGGCTTGCCCTTGGGCGGGATCGTGCGCAGGAAGCCGCTGACATAGCCGGCGGGGATGCCGAGCCCACGCAGCCCGGCGATCATGATATGGGAAAAATCCTGGCAAACCCCGCGTTTCAGCGCGAACGCATCGCCGGCGCGCGTCTGCACGGTGGTTGCCTTGCCGTCATAGGTGAAATCGCGGTGGATGCGGTTGCAGAGATCGACCGCCGTGGCGACCGCCGAACCGGCGAGGCTTTCCCGCGCATAGGCGGTGATTGCCGTATCGATCCCGGCGTAATCGCTGGCGGCGAGGAAATGATGCGGCGCGTCGGGCGACAGCGAACGCACCGCGTCGAGTTCCCCCTCAAGCCGTGGATGTCGGGCGAGACATCGAGGCCGGGTTCCGGCCGCGACACCGAGACCCGCGCGCTCATCCTGATGTCGAGCTCCTCATGCGCTTCGCGGAAGGCGATCGAAGTGACGTTGTTGCCGAAGAAGTCGGAAAAATCCGCCCGCTCGGCCGGCATCGGCTGGAACGACAGCGAGGCGGCGATGACCCGCTGCACGCCGGGGATCGTCTGTGGCAGCACGCGCACCTGGTGCCTGCCGCCGCCGGCGGCGGCGGCATAGTCGTAATGCAGATGGAGCCGGATGTCGTAAAGCATCTAACCGAAATAGGCCTTGGCGAGACTGTTGTAGAGATCGCCGATCTGGTTGGCGAGATCGTCGAGCACCTTCGCGGTCATGTCCTGGGGCTCCATCACGGCGATCGCCGTGTTGAGCTGCAGGATTTCCTTCGCCGCGGGCGACATATGCCCCTCGCCGCCGACCGAAGGCAGCATGCCGATCTCGGCCCTGAGCCGCTCGAGTTGGAACAGGATCGAGCGCGGGTTGAGCGGATCGAGCGCGAGCAGGTCGATCACCGTGCGCCGACCGGCCTGCACCGGATATTGCCGGCGGTGGGTCATGACGCTGTCGCCGATTTCCAGCATCATATCGAGCGCGCCGTCCGGAGCGCCGTTTCCGGTCAGCCGCGCCAGCGTGCGGGCGATCTGGATGCCGCGCTCCAACCGCCGGCCGATCTCCAGGAAACGCCAGCCGGTGAAGCGGTACATGTTCTCGTGCAGCAGGCCCGAGAAGCCGGCGAGCTTGCGCAGCATGACCGTCATTGCCCGCGTCGCGTCGTCGCCGGGCGCCACGGTGCCGGCGAATTTGTGGATGGTCTTCGACAGATCCTTCAGCGCCAGCCAGCCGTCCGGCGAGAAGCGGTCGCGGATCTGGCCGGCGCTGTAGACGGCGCTGTCCAGCATGCCGATCAGCCCCAGCGGGATCGCCGTTTCGATCTCGATGCCGAACGGTTCGAGATAATCCCGGATGTCGGCAAGCAGCGGCATCTCGGGATCGGACGTCTCGGCCAGCCGGACGTGATAGGCGCGCAGCACGCGCACCGTGTCTTCGGAGCGCTCGATATAGCGGCCGAGCCATGTCAAATTCTCCGCCGCGCGGCTCGGCAGGCTGCCCGGCATGGTGCGGGTGAAGCTGTCATGCTCCTGCGGCAGCAGCGTCTCGCGCTCGACCGGCCGGTCGCTGACCACCCAGACATCCGCCGCCTGGCCGCCGCGCTGCATGGCGATCGCCGTCGGATCGAGCGAGAAGCCGACGCGGGCGAAGCCGCCGGGCATCACGGTCCAGCCTTCCTGTGTTCGCGCCAGATAGACACGCAGGCTGGCGGGCCGCGGCTCGAGCCGGCCGCCGACGAAGACCGGAGTGGTCGAGAGCGTCACCGCTTCCTGGCCGACATAGCCGGCGCCGTCGGCTTCGATCCGCGCGATCAGCTCCGCCCGCCCGCCGGCCGAAAGCGCCAAACCGAGCCTGGTCGCGCCGTCGTCCTCGAAGGCGAGCCGCGTCGACAGCGCCGGGCCAACCACCATGCGGTCGACATTGGCCAGCACATGGTCGCGCTCGGCCTCCTGCCCGCACCACCAGGTGGCGATATTCGGCAGCTTGAGCTCCTCGCCATGCAACTCCCGCGCGATCCGCGGCAGGAAGGAAAGCAGCGCCCGCGTTTCAGCCAGGCCCGAGCCCAGGGCGTTGACGGCCGAGACGGTGCCGCGTCGGATCGCCTCGACCAGTCCCGGCGTGCCGATCTGCGAGTCGGGGTTGAGCTCGAGCGGATCGGCAAAGGCCGCATCGAGCCGCCGCCACAAGACGCCGATCGGCATCAGGCCCGAAACGGTGCGCACCATCAAGCGGCCGCCGGACACCGTCAGATCCTCGCCTTCGAGCAGCATGATGCCGAGATAACGCGCTATGTAGGCATGCTCGTAATAGGTCTCGTTGAGCGGCCCCGGCGTCAGGATAGCGACGCGGCCGCCCGAGTCCTTCGCCATGCGGTTCAGCGCATCGCGGAAACGGCGGAAGAAGCCGGCAAGGCGGTGGACATGCATTTCGCCATAGATGTCGGAAAGCGCGCGCGTGGTGGCGACGCGGTTCTCCAGCGCGAAGCCGGCGCCCGACGGCGCCTGCGTGCGGTCGCCCAGCACCCACCAGCGGCCGTCCGGGCCGCGGCCGAGCTCGAAGGCGACCATATGCAGGAAATGTCCGCTGGCCGGCCGGATCCCGACGACTGGGCGCAGATATTCCGGACTGGCCCCGATCAGCCCGGCCGGCAGGATGCCGGTCTCGATCAGCCGGTTCGGCCCGTAGACATCGGCCAGGATCGCCTCGAACAGGTCGGCGCGCTGGACAAGGCCGACGCTGATCTCGGCCCATTCCTTTTCGTCTATCAGCAGCGGGACATGCGCCAGCGGCCATTCGCGTTCGTTGGCGCCGGCCTTGTCGTAGACGCGGTAGTAGACGCCGGCGTCGCGCAGATACTGGTCGGCGCGGGCAAAGCGCTGTCCGAGCGTCTCGGCCCCCAATTCGTCCAGAGCTTCGATGAAGGACCGCCAGGCCGGGCGCGGATTGCCTGACGCGTCGACCATCTCGTCGACGACGCCGTCGATCGGCCGGTAGTGCTCCAGCAGGCCCTGCGCCCGCGGCCTGCCGCCCGCCCGTCTCTGATTCCCCTTTGCCATGGTCGATCAGAGTCTCGCCGGCCGCCTCAGGTCAAGGGTCATCGGGAAGTCTTCAGAGCCTTCTTCGTCGCGCAGCACATAGCCGCCCGGCGTATGACCGCGCGGCTCGAAGCGCGCGAGGCGCCGCGCTTCGGCCTCGTTGCCGTTGACCGGGAAGGTGTCGTAATTGCGGCCGCCCGGATGCGCGACATGGTAGACGCAGCCGCCGATCGAGCGGCCCGACCAGCGGTCGTAGATGTCGAAAACCAGCGGCGTGTTGACGGGCAGCGCCGGATGCAGTCCCGACGCGGGCTGCCAGGCCTTGAAGCGCACGCCCGCCACTGCGACCTCTCTGATGTCAGTCACCTTCATCGGCACGATGCGGCCGTTGCAGACGATGGCATGGCGCTCCGGCTTCAGCCCCTCGGTCCTCACCTGCAGCCGCTCGACCGAGGAATCGACGAAGCGGACCGTGCCGCCGATGGCGCCCTGCTCGCCCATCACATGCCAGGGCTCCAGCGCCTGCCTCAGCTCCAGCTTGACGCCGCCATGGCTGACCTCGCCGCAAAACGGGAAGCGGAATTCGAGCTGCGCGGCGAACCACTCGGGACGGAACTCGAAGCCGTTGAGCTTCAGGTCCTCCAGCACGTCGAGGAAATCCGCCCAGACATAATGCGGCAGCATGAAGCGGTCGTGGAGTGAAGTGCCCCAGCGCACGAAGCGGCCGTCGAGCGGATTCTTCCACGCGCGGGCGATGATGGCGCGCACCAGAAGCTGCTGCGCCAGGCTCATGCGCGCATTGGGCGGCATCTCGAAGCCGCGGAACTCGACCAGGCCCAGCCGGCCGGTCGGGCCGTCCGGCGAGAACAGTTTGTCGATGCAGATCTCCGAGCGATGCGTGTTGCCGGTCACGTCGGTCAAAAGATTGCGGAACAGCCGATCGACCAGCCACGGCAAGGGCGCCTCGCCCGTGTCCGGGTGCGGCACCTGCGCCATGGCGATTTCGAGCTCATAGAGCGAATCATGGCGCGCCTCGTCGAAGCGCGGCGCCTGGCTGGTCGGGCCGATGAACAGGCCGGAGAACAGATAGGACAGCGACGGGTGCCGCTGCCATTGCAGCACCAGGCTCTTCAACAGGTCCGGCCGGCGCAGGAACGGGCTGTCGTTCGGCGTCGCGCCGCCGACCACGACATGGTTGCCTCCGCCGGTGCCGGTATGCCGGCCGTCGATCATGAACTTGTCGGTGCCGAGCCGCGACTGCCGGGCTTCCTCGTAGATCGCCGTGGTCGTGGCGACGCATTCCTGCCAATTGGCGGCCGGGTGGATGTTCACCTCGATGACGCCGGGATCGGGCGCGACCCGGATGACATTGAGGCGCGGATCATGCGGCGGGCCGTAGCCCTCGATATGCACCGGCAGGCCGATCGCCTTCGCCGCGTTCTCGGCCGCCGCCACCAGCTCGAGATAGTCCTCCAGCGCCTCGACCGGCGGCATGAACACACAGAGCCGGCCGTCGCGCGGCTCGACGGTGAGCGCCGTGCGCACCGCGCCGCCGATCTCCGTGATCTCCTGCTCGACGCGATCCTGCTGGCCAGTCGCCGCCGTGAAGGACACCGTCTGCTGACGGCGCGCCATTTCCTCGGTGCCTTCAAGCTCTGCCGGGGCGGCTCCCGGCAAGATGGCGTCGCGCGCCGGCAAGGCACCACGCGGCACCGACGGGTCGACCGGCACAATGTAAGGGAATTGCGCCGGCGGCACGTAAGGCAGCGTGCCGAGCGGCAAGCGGTAGCCGACCGGAGAGTCGCCTGGGACAAGGAACAGGCGCCCGCGCCGCGTCTTCCACTTCTCCGAGCGCCAGCGCTGGCCCGCGGCCTGGCTGTTCCAGCGCTGCACCGGCAGCACATAGCCCGATGGCCTGGTCAGCCCGCGCTCGAAGACGCGCGCCATGCGGCTGCGTTCTTCGGGATCCTCCAGCTTCGAGTTGGACGGGTCGACATTGTCGGGCAGCTTGCCCTCCTTGAGCAGCCATTCGCCCGGATCCTCATAGGCCTCGCTGACCATCGACGTCTCGATGCCGAGCTCGTCGGCGATCGTCTTGAGCAGGCTTTCGGCTTCTTCGGGGCCAACCGGGACGCTGCTCTTTTCCCGCGCGATCAGCGATGGATCGCGCCACACAGGCTCGCCGTCGGTGCGCCAGTAGAGTGAGAAGGTCCAGCGCGGCAGGCTCTCGCCCGGATACCATTTGCCTTGGCCGTAGTGGAGAAAACCGCCCGGCGCGAAGCGCTCGCGCAGCCGGCGGATCAGCTCATCCGCCTTGTCGCGCTTGGTCGGACCGACGGCTGCCGTGTTCCATTCGGCGGACTCGAAATCGTCGATCGACACGAAGGTCGGCTCGCCGCCCATGGTGAGCCGCACATCCCGCTCGCGCAGGACCGCATCGACCTTGTTGCCCAACGCGTCGAGCGCCTCCCAGCTCTCGTCCGAGAACGGCTTGGTGATGCGCGGATGCTCGGCGATGCGGTCGACCCGCATGTCGAAGCCGAAATCGACATTGGCGAAGCTTGCCATGCCGGAGATCGGCGCGGCATTGCGGAAATGCGGCGTCGCCGCCAGCGGCACATGGCTTTCGCCGGTGAGCAGGCCGGAGGTCGGATCGAAGCCGATCCAGCCTGCGCCCGGAATATAGACCTCGCACCAGGCGTGCAGGTCGGTGAAGTCGACCGCGGTTCCCGGCGGTCCGTCGAGTGAAACCAGATCGGGCTTGAGCTGGACCAGATAGCCGGAGACGAAGCGCGCGGCGATGCCGAGATTGCGCAGTATCTGCACCAAGAGCCAGCTCGAATCCCGGCATGAGCCCTTGGCCGCCGCAAGCGTCTCCTCCGGTGAATAGACGCCGGTCTCCATGCGCACGATGTAGGCGATCTCGCGCTGCAGCCGCGCGTTGAGGCCGACCAGAAAATTGACGGTATTCGTCGGGCTGCGGTCTATGCTTTCCAGGAATTTCGACAGCAGCGGCCCGGCCGGCTCCGGCGTTCGGTAGATGGCGAGGTCTTCCCGTATTTCTTCCGGGTACTCGAACGGGAACTTTTCCGCCGCCTCCTCGACGAAGAAGTCGAACGGATTGTAGACCGTCATGTCGGCAACGAGATCGACCTCGATCTTGAGTTCCGTTACCGGCTCCGGGAAAACGAAACGGGCAAGGAAGTTGCCGTAAGGGTCCTGCTGCAGGTTGACGAAATGGGTCTTCGGCTCGACCTTCAGCGAATGGCTGAGCACCTTGGTGCGCGAATGCGGCGCCGGCTGCAGCCTGATCACCTGGGGGCCGAGTATGACCGGCCGGTCATATTTGTAGTGGGTCAGGTGGTGGACGGCTGCCAGAATTGCCATGGTGCCCCGGGGTTCGGCGTTTCAGTTACCGAACCCTGACACAAATCCTGGGCATTCTCCAAGCAGAGATGTTGCGCTGCACCTAATTTAAGCAGCGTTGCCGGCTTAGAAAAACGCCTGGATACCGGTCTGCGCCCTTCCGAGGATCAGCGCGTGCACGTCATGCGTGCCCTCATAGGTGTTCACCGTCTCCAGGTTCTGCGCGTGGCGCATCACGTGATAGCCGATCTGGATGCCGTTGCCGCCATGCATGTCGCGGGCCTGTCGGGCGATGTCGAGCGCCTTGCCGCAATTGTTGCGCTTGACGATCGAGATCATCTCCGGCGCCATCTTGCTTTCGTCCATCAGCCGGCCGACGCGCAGCGAGCCCTGCAGGCCAAGCGCGATCTCGGTCTGCATGTCGGCGAGCTTCTTCTGGAAGAGCTGCGTGCCGGCAAGCGGCTTGCCGAACTGCTTGCGGTCGAGGCCATACTGCCGCGCCCGGTGCCAGCAATCCTCGGCCGCCCCCATGGCGCCCCAGGAGATGCCGTAGCGCGCCCGGTTGAGGCAGCCGAACGGACCCTTGAGGCCCGAGACGTTGGGCAGCAGCGCCCCCTCGCCCACCTCGACGCCCTCCATCACCACCTCTCCGGTGATCGACGCGCGGAGGCTGAGTTTTCCGCCGATCTTCGGTGCCGAAAGCCCCTTCATGCCCTTTTCCAGCACGAAGCCGCGGATCTGGTTGTCGTGTGCGCCCCCATTCTTGTCGGATAACTTCGCCCAGACGACGAAGACGTCGGCGATCGGCGCGTTGGAGATCCACATCTTGGAGCCGGAAAGCCGGTAGCCGTTGGCGGTCTTCTCGGCCCGCGTCTTCATGCCGCCCGGGTCGGAGCCTGCATCCGGTTCGGTGAGGCCGAAGCAGCCGATCCATTCGCCGGAGGCAAGCTTCGGCAGATATTTCTCGCGCTGTTCTTCCGATCCGTAGGCATGGATCGGATACATGACCAGCGACGACTGCACGCTCATCATCGAGCGGTAGCCGGAATCGATGCGCTCGACTTCCCGCGCGACCAGCCCGTAGGTCACGTAATTGGCGCCGAGCCCGCCATATTCCTCCGGAATGGTGATGCCGAGCAGGCCGGCCTCGCCCATCTCGCGGAAGATCGACGGATCTGTCTTTTCCTCGACATAGGCTTCCTCGATCCGTGGCGCCAGCTTGTCGGCCGCGAAGGCCGCCGCGCCGTCGCGCACCATGCGCTCGTCCTCGGAAAGCTGGTCCTCGATCAGGAAAGGATCGTTCCAGACAAAGGCGTTCTTCTCGGCGGCCATGACCTTGGACTCCCGGCGTATTTTTGAGGTTGCCCGGCTTATCGGCCTCCCCATGCAAAAAATCAAACGAAATTGCATCGCGGATCAATGAGCGTTAGTAATGGATCATGAATGTCCAGCGCCGCCTCTTGCCGAACACCGCTGCGCTTGCCGCCTTCGAGGCGGTGGCGCGTCTTGGGTCCTTCACCGCCGCGGCCCGCGAGCTCGCTCTGACTCAGGGTGCCGTCAGCCGGCAGATCAACCTCTTGGAGGAACAATTCGGCCGCCGACTTTTCGAGCGCGACAGCCGCAATGTCCGGCTGTCGACGGCGGGAGAGATCTATGCCGAAGCCGTGCGCTCGGCGCTCGGCCAGTTGCGCGATGCCGCCCTCGGATTGATGAGCAATCGGCATAGCGGCGTCCTCAACCTTGCCATCCTGCCGACTTTCGGCACGCGCTGGCTGATGCCGCTGATCCCGGATTTCGTCGCCCGTCACCCGGACATCACCATCAACTTCGCAACGCGCATCGGCCGCTTCGACTTCGCCCGCGAGCGGCTCGATGCCGCCATCCACCACGGCATGCCCGACTGGCCGGACGCGGATTGCACGTTTTTGATGCGCGAGACTGTCATGCCGGTGGTTTCACCCGAGTTTCTTGCCAGCCGCGACATCGCCACGCCGGCCGATATCAGCCGCCTGCCGCTGCTGCACATGGCGACGCGCCCCGGCGCATGGGGCGAATGGTTCGAAGAGCAGGGTCTCAGCGCGCCGTCCGGCCCCGGCATGCAGTTCGAGCAGTTCGGCACCGTTGCCCAAGCCTGCATGGCGGGGCTCGGCGTGGCGCTCTTGCCGGAAGTCCTGATTGCCGGAGAATTGCAGCGCGGGCAGCTCGTGCCGGCGCCGGGTCAGCCGATGCAGAGCCGCAGCGCCTATTATCTCGTTGTCCCGCATGACAAACGCGGCCACCCGCCGGTCGCCAGTTTTCGCGACTGGCTGCTGGGCCAGGTGGAGAAGGAGCCGGCCGTTCTGGCGTGGTAGCTACTTGCGCTTCATCGCCTCGGCGAGCGCCGCGCCGAAAGCGCCCTGCGCCGGCCGTTCGGGCTGGCGCTGCGGCGCCGGCGAGCGCGGCGCAGGCTTGCCGCCCTGGTCGCGCTGGCCGCCGCGCGAGGCGCCGCCGTCGCTGTCCTTGCGCATCGAGAGCCCAATGCGGTTGCGCTTGATGTCGACGTCGACGACGCGCACCTTCACCACGTCGCCCGCCTTCACCACCTCATGCGCATCCTTGATGAAGCGGTCGGCCAGCTGCGAGACGTGGACCAGCCCGTCCTGATGCACGCCGATGTCGACGAAGGCGCCGAAAGCAGCGACATTGGTGACGGTGCCTTCGAGCTGCATGCCCGGCTTCAGGTCCTTGATGTCGTCAACCCCCTCGGCAAAGGTCGCCGTCTTGAAACCAGGACGCGGATCGCGGCCGGGCTTTTCCAGCTCCGCCAGGATGTCGCGCACCGTCGGCAGGCCGAAGCGCTCGTCGACGAAGACACGCGGATCGAGCGCCTTGAGCGCAGCACTATCGCCCATCAACGCGCGCACGTCGCGGCCGCAGGCGGCGACGATCTTCTTCGCCACGCCATAGGCTTCGGGATGCACCGAGGAAGCATCGAGCGGCTCGGCGCCATTGGCAATGCGCAAAAAGCCGGCGGACTGTTCGAAGGCACGCGGTCCGAGCCGCGCCACTTTGAGCAGGTCCTTGCGGCTGGCAAACGGCCCGGTCGCGTCGCGATGCGCAACGATTGCTTCGGCAAGCGACGGCCCAAGCCCCGAAACCCGCGCCAAGAGCGGCGCCGACGCCGTGTTGAGATCGACGCCGACGGCGTTGACAGCATCCTCGACCACCGCTTCCAGCGAGCGGCCAAGGCGGTACTGATCGACATCGTGCTGGTACTGGCCGACGCCGATCGACTTCGGCTCGATCTTGACCAGCTCGGCAAGCGGATCCTGCAGGCGCCTGGCGATCGACACCGCGCCGCGCAGCGACACATCCAGGCCCGGGAACTCTGCCGCTGCCGTGGCCGAGGCGGAATAGACCGAGGCGCCCGCCTCGCTGACGATAACCTTGAGCGGTTTGGGACCGGCACCAGCCGGCAGGTCCGACAGCATGTCGGCGACCAGCTTCTCGGTCTCGCGGCTGCCGGTGCCGTTGCCGATCGAGATCAGCTCCACCTTGTGCAGGCGGATGAGCTTTGCAAGTTCCGCCTGCGTGCCGCGCACGTCGTTCCTGGGCGGAAACGGATAGACCGTCGTCGTCGCCACCAGCTTGCCGGTGCCGTCGACCACCGCCACCTTGACGCCGGTGCGGATGCCCGGATCGAGACCCATGGTCGGGCGCGAGCCTGCGGGTGCGGCAAGCAGCAGATCCTTCAGATTGCGGGCGAAGACATGGATCGCCTCCTCCTCGGCCCGTTCGCGCAGGTCGCGCATCAGATCGAGCGTCAGGTGCAGCGACAGTTTGATCCGCCAGGTCCAGCCGGCGACCTCCATCAGCCATTTGTCACCCGGCAGATTGCCGCCGATCGCATAGGCATTGGCGATCATGCGCTCGACCGGCTTCACCGGCGATTGGTCGTCGGCATCGACCTCGATGTCGAGCGACAGCACCTCTTCGTTGCGGCCGCGCAGCATGGCCAAGGCGCGGTGGCTGGGCACGCCGGCCCAACGCTCGACATGGTCGAAATAGTCCGAGAATTTCGCGCCGGCTTCCTGCTTGCCATCGACGACCCTGGCGCGCAGGAAGGCACGCTCCTTCATGTAGGCGCGCAGCTTGCCGACCAGATCGGCGTTCTCGGCGAACTGTTCCGACAGGATGTCGCGCGCGCCTTCGAGCGCCGCCTTTGCGTCCGGCACCTCTTCGGTGACATAGGCGAGCGCCAGCTCTGCCGGCACCGCCGAACGGTCGGCAAGGATCGCCTCGGCCAGAGGTCCAAGCCCGCGCTCCCTGGCGATCTCGGCCTTGGTGCGGCGCTTCGGCTTGTAAGGCAGATAGATGTCTTCCAGCTCGGCTTTGGTGGCGGCCGCGGCGATCTTGGCCTCGAGCTCCTCGGTCAGCTTGCCCTGTTCGCGGATCGAGCCGAGGATCGTCTCGCGGCGCGCATCGAGCTCGCGCAGATAGGCAAGCCTTTCGGCAAGGTCGCGCAGCTGCGTGTCGTCGAGCCCGCCGGTGACCTCTTTGCGATAGCGGGCCACGAATGGCACCGTCGCGCCCTCGTCCAGCAGACCGATGGCCGCCGCGGCCTGCTCCGGCCGCGAACCGATCTCGGCCGCGATGATTGCTGCGATGCGCTTGATGTCCGATGCCATGCTGGTCCCTGTCGAAAAGAGCGGCGACCATAGGCCGGGACGCTCGCTCCGCCAACCGCCGCGCGTTCACCCGGGCACGAAGGTCCACAGGAAACAACGATGGAACCGAGCGCCGGAGCGGCTCAGACCATCCCGCCCAGCGCCTCAAAAAATGCCACCAACTCGACGTCGAGCCGGTCGTCGACGGGTTCCGGCTGCGACGACATCTTGGCGATGACCACTTCCGTCTTCGGATTGACGTAGAGCCATTGGCCGTGGATGCCGATCCCGCAGAAGGCGCCGCTTGCCGTGCCCGTCTGGTACCATTTGTTGCGGTAGCGCCCCTTCGGGAAAAGGAACGCCATGGTGCCGCGCTGCCAGGCCTCATAGCTGCCGCCGGCGGCAACCGTATCGCGCACCCAGCCCTCCGGCACGATTTGACGGCCGTTGGCCGCCCCACCCTGCCGCATCATCTCGCCGATGCGGGCAAGGTCGCGTGGCGTCATCGACATGCCGCCGGCTGTGCGTGCTGTGCCTTCCATGTCGACCGTCATCGACATCTCGCTCGCGGCACCCAGCGGCAGCCACAGTTTTTCGCTCAAAAGATCGCCGACGCGCTTGCCGGATGCCCGCTCCAGCAGGATGCCGAGCATGTCCGAATTGGGGGAGCGGTAGCGATAGGTCTGCCCGTGCGGCTCGGCGAGATGCTGCAGCGTCAGCAGGAACGCCGCAAGGCTTTCCGAGCCGCCGCCGGGGTTCCACATCGTCGCGCGGCGGTACCGGGCGAAGGCGCTGTGCGGGTCGAGATAGGCTTCCTCGAAGTCGAGGCTGACCGTCATGTCGAGCACATTGCGCACGCTGGCGTCGCCATAGGCCGAGCCCTCGGCTTCGGGAATGTACTCAGTCACCGGCGCCTCCGCGTCGAACACGCCACCGCCTTCCAGGATGCCGGCAAGAATGGCAGTCACCGACTTGCTGATCGAGAAGATGATGTGGCGCTGGCCGAACGGCATATGCGGCGCCGACCAGTCGCCGACCGGCTGGCCGGCCTTCATGATCGCCAGCCCGTCGGTGTCGGAACGCTTGAGGAAGGCCTCGACGGTTTCGGGCCCGCCGGGGAGTGTAACCTTCTCGCCGAGCAACCCGCCCAGAGCTTTCGCCTGTTCCTCGCCACCGGGCGTGGCCGCAACGTGCACGCTCGGCACCAATTCGCCGACATTCTGGAACGACCATTGGCTGAATGGCCTCAGACGCCAATTGTCCAGCCGCACATCCTTGCGGGCAAAGCCATATCTCGCCTCGAACACGGTCTTGCCGGTCACGATCTCTCTCCCGGTGTCTTGTCTGCAGCTCAGGTCAGCGCGGCGGCGATGGCGTGCACGGCCTTCAGCGTCGCCACCGAATAGTCGATGTTGGTGAAATCCGGATAGGTCGAAAGCTTCACCACGACCATCCTGTTTTCCCAGTCGATGTGGATCAGCTGCCCGAATACGCCCCGGCACATCAGCGCCCGCGAGTGCGGGTCCTCGATCGAGAACTGGTTGCGGTAGCCGCCCTCCGGCAGGCTGGGATTGAAGTCGGGACCATGCCTGCCGCTGCGCGTCGCCTCGATCCACTCGGCCGGGATCACGCCGCCGCCATTGTCGAGGATCAGCTGGCCGAAACGGCCATAGTCGCGCAGCGTCGCGTTGAAGCCGCCATCGGCCAGCGCATAGCCGGCGATGTCGACGGTGAAGCAGGCGCTCTCGTCGGCGCCGAGCTTCTGCCAGAGTTCTTCCGAGACCAGTTGTGCCAGCCGCTTGCCGCTCACCCGCTCCATGATGAAGGCGAGCACGTCGGTCTCGATCGAGCGGTATTCGAAGGCCTCGCCGTGCGAGCGCGCCTTGTCCTTCAGTCGCAGGATCAGCTCGAACATATGCGAGGGCCACTGGAAGTCGGGATCGCTGCCCGGCGGGATCGGTTTCCAGCCGCTAGCGACATCGATCTGGCCGATTTCGGAATAGCGATCGGTGTACTCCTCGGAGAAGCGCACCCCCGTCGTCATGTCGAGCACGTGCTGCACGGTGGCGCCGGCCCAGGCGGTTTCGGCGAGCTCCGGAAGGTAGTCGGTCACCAGCCTGGCCGGATCGATCAGGCCCCGCCCGACCAGGACGCCGAACACCGAGCCGGTGACCGACTTCGCCATCGACTGCGACAGGTGCAGCGAGCGCTCGTCCATGCCGTTGAAGTAGCACTCATAGGCGACCTTGCCGTTCTTCAGCACCAGGAAGCCATCCGTATAGGTCTCGTCGAGCAGCCCGGCGAGCGTCGTCCGCCGGCCCTCGCTGTCCACCACCGGCAGATCGTCGAGATCGACCTCGGCGCGCTCGAGACGGCGGCGATGACCGTGGCCGCGCCAGACCTCGACGGTCGGCAGGAATTCGCGGATGTGCTGAAAGGCCCAGCGATTCCACGGCGGCCGATCCCAATCGAGCTTCGGCAGCGCCAGCTTGGGCGGCGAGCCCTGCATGATCGGCGGCCGCGCCTCGGAGTTGCGATAGGACTGCATGAGAACTTTCCTTGCCGCCCCATGTGCTGCCGCACTCCGTTGACCAGGAGAGGACATCAGCACGGCGGACGAGAAGCCCAAATTGGTTTTCGGGTGAAGAACGCCCGAAGACATGGCGAAGGGCAGCGCCAGCGGGCAGTTCAGGGGCGGCGCGAACGCTGCGAATTCAGCGCCGCCCCATATCTGACCCTTGTCTGGCTCCGCCTCTCCCGCAACCGGGAAGAAGCAAGAGCGCCGTTACTTCTGAAGATCCGTCCAGATCCGCGTGTAGATTTGCTGCACCTCGGGCGAGCAAGGGGTCATGAACTCGCCCACCTTCTCGAACTCTGGCGGCACCACCAGTTCGGGCGCATCCTTCATATCGTCGGGCATGAACGCCTTCGAACCCTTGATGCCATTGGCATATTTGGCGAAGGCGGAGATCATGGCGGCGTTCTGGGGATCCATGATGAAGTTCATGAACAGCTTTGCGTTCTCGACGTTCTTCGCGTCTTTCAGGATGGCGACACTATCCATGAAGAAGGGGAAGCCCTCCTTCGGATAGCCGAACTTGATGTCCGGATTCTTTATGCGCGAGCGCATGATGGCGCCGTTCCAGTAGTAGACGCCCGAATAGTCGCCGGCCGGCAGCTTCTCGGTCACGCTGTAGTCCATGGCCAGCCATTTCGGCTTGGCCTCGACCAGCTTGTCACGCACTTTCTTGAGCAGTTCCTTGTCGTCAGTGCACCATTTGCCGCCAAGATACTTGATGGCGGCGAACATCACGTCGTTCATTTCCGGCGCGACGTTGATCTTGCCCACCAATTCCTTCGGCGGGTCGAGGAAGATGGCCGAGGTGTTGATGTCGCCGCCATAGACCTTGGTGTTGACGCCGATACCGGTCAGACCCCACTGCCACGGAACCGTATAGTGACGGCCCGGATCCCAAGGAACATTCACCCACCGCTCATCGACATTCTTGAAGTTTTCCATCTGGTCGGGCCGAGCCTCGAGCAGAAGCCCTTCCTTCACCCAGATCGGCACGTAATTGGCCGAAGGCACCACGATGTCGAAGCCGTGACCGCCCGCGCGCACCTTGGCGAGCGCAGTGTCGTTGGAATCGTAGTCGGTGACCGTTACCTTGACCTTGTATGTGTCTTCGAACTTCTTGATCATCTCGGGGCTGGTGTAGTCACCCCAATTGAAGATGTTGAGTTCGCCGTCGGCATACGCACTGCTCACAAAGGCAAATAATCCGAATGCCGCCGTGGCGGCCATTGTCTTCCATTTCATTGCTGTTCTCCCGTTTGGCAATGGTTGGTCATGGTTTGCGACGATTGACGAAATAGAAGATGGTCACGAGCACCACCGACAGCGCCAGGAATACCGTGGCGATGGCATTGATTTCCGGACTCGTTTCGCGCCGCAACTGGCCGAGCATGTAGGTGGGCAGCGTATCCTGCCCGCCCGACTTGACGAATTCGGTGATCACGACATCGTCGAGCGAAATGACGAAGGCCAGCATGAAGCCGGCGATTATGGCGGGCCTCAAGAGCGGCAGCGTCACGAAACGGAAGGCTTTCCAAGGCGTGGCGTATAGGTCGGCGGCGGCGCGCTCCAGCGTCAGGTCCATGTTCTCCAGCCGCGCCCGGATTGGCAGGTACGCGAACGGGATGCAGAAGGCGGTATGCGCGGCGATGAGGTAGCCGAGTCCTGAATAGCCGGTCCAGACCTTGATGCGCGAGAACACGATCAGCAGCGCTACCCCGGTGACGATTTCCGGCACCATAAGCGGCTGGTTTATGAAGGCGTATTTGAAGGTCAGGCCGGGATAAGGCCGCGTGCGGGTCGTGGCCAGCGCGGCCATGGTCGCAACGATCGTCGACAGCGCGGCCGCCGAGACCGCCAGCACGAGCGATCGGACGGAGGCGTCCTGCACGGCCGAATTGTGCCAGGCCGAAATGAACCAGCGCAGCGAGAAGCCGTCCCACCGCGACAACGAATCCGCCGCGTTGAACGAATAGGCGACGAGCGCGGCGATCGGCAGATAGAGCGCGAAGAAGGTCACAAGCGCAATAAAGCCGAAGCCGGGCTGCGCCTGTATGTCGAACGAACGCTTAGACATGGACGCCCTCCGACCGGGAAGCGTTGCGCACGTAGAACAGCAGCGCGATCATCACCACCGCCATCAGCGTGATCGAGATCGCCGCGCCCAGAGGCCAGTTGCGGCCCGCGCTGAACTGCAGTTCGATCAGGTTGCCAAGCATCATGTTCTTGCCGCCGCCCAGCACCCGGGGAATGACATAGGCGCCGAGCGAGGGGATGAAGACCAGGATCGAGCCGGCGATGACGCCTGGCTTGATGAGCGGGAATATGATGCGGCGCAGAACCTGCCAGCGACCGGCGTAGAGATCATATCCGGCCTCGACCAGCCGGAAGTCGAGCTTCTCCATGGAAGCGTAGAGCGGCAGGACCATCAGCGGCAGGTAGATATAGATCATGCCAAGCAGGATGGCAGTGTCGGTATTCATGATCTGCAGCGGTTGCTTGATGATGCCGAGCGCCATAAGCGCCGTGTTGACCAGTCCTTCGTTGCGGATCACCTGTTGCATGGCGAAGGTACGGATCAGCAGGTTCGTCCAGAACGGAATGGTGACGAGGAAAACCCAGACCTCGCGTGTCTTCGGCGGTCGGGTGGCGATGAAATAGGCCGTGGGGAAGCCGAAGAGTAGCGTCAGCACGGTGGTGTAGAAGGATAGGCTGATCGAACGCCAGAAGATGGTCAGGTGCGCATCCGCCAAGCCCAGCGTGTCGTCGAAGATGTCACGCTGGAACAAGACCGACGTCCATCCGTCCAGCGAGAAGATGCCGAACTGCACGTCGCCGTAGTCACCCTTCAGCATGAAGGAATAGGCCAACATCACGAAAAGTGGGCCGATAGCGGCCAGAAGGATGATGACCAGCGCCGGCGCCGAGAGCAACCAGCGGTCGCGTATGTCCCTAGCGTCGGCGGCGCGGGCGATTTCTTCGGCGCTGGCCATGATCGAAGTCCTTTAGTCCTTCAGCACCTGAGCGGCGTTCTCGCCGATCACGACACCCGCGCGGCTGCCCGCCGCAAGCGCTTCCCCGCCACCGCGGCTGTTCTGCCGCCGCACGATGAAGGCGCTGCCATCGTCGAGCTTGAGATGGAAATGCGTATCGGTGCCGAGATACACAACGTTCTCGACCGTGCCGCTGAGCGAGGCGTTGGCTTCCACCGGACCGAGCTGAGCGTGTTCAGGCCGCACCACGAGCGTGACGCCACCCGACGGCGTAAAGGCTTCCGGCAGCGATGCCGGAATTTCCGTACCCGACGAGAGCGTGACGGTGGCGCGCCCATCTGCCACGCTTTTCACCTCGCCCTTGAGGAAGTTGGTTTCGCCGATGAAGTCGGCGACGAAGCGCTCGGCCGGCCGGTCGTAGATGTCGCGCGGCGTGCCGACCTGCAGGATCTTGCCGGCCGACATCACGGCGATGCGGTCGGACATGGTCAGCGCTTCCTCCTGGTCGTGGGTGACGAAGATGAAGGTGATGCCGGTCTCGTGCTGCAGACGCTTCAGTTCGATCTGCATCTCCTTGCGCAGCTTGTAGTCGAGCGCCGAGAGCGGCTCGTCGAGCAGCAGCACCTTCGGCTGCGGCGCCAGCGCCCGGGCCAGCGCCACGCGCTGCTGCTGGCCGCCGGAGATCTGGCTGGTGCGGCGCGCCTTGAGCGCCTCCATCTTCACCAGCTTCAGCATCTGAGCGACCCGCGCCTCGATCTCTGCTTTCGGCCTGCCGAGCATTTCCAGCCCGAAGCCGATGTTCTGCGCCACCGTCATGTGCGGGAACAGCGCATAGCTTTGGAAGACGGTGTTGACCGGGCGCTTGAAGGGCGGCAGCGGCGCGATGTCCTGGCCGTGCAGCAGGATTTCGCCGGCGCTTGGGAAATCGAAGCCGGCTATCAATCTCAGCAGCGTCGTCTTTCCGCATCCGGATGGGCCGAGCAGGGTGAAAAACTCGTTCTCGCGGATCGACACCGACACCGTGTCGAGAGCGGCTACCTGGTTTTCACCGGTTCCAAATACCTTGCGTACGCCACGAACTTCGATCGCGTTCTTACCCGGTTGTTCCGGCACGATTACCCCATTGAGAGAGCCTGCTCTTGGCGGCAGGTGCGTTCCTGTTTGATTGTCACCACAAGCCAGTCGGCTTGGCAACTGCGGAGCAGTAACTCGACTTTTAAAAGCAATCCCCATGCCATCCTCAGGCCTGGCCATCCTCAGGCTTGGTAAGTGACCTTTCCGCCGCAGATCGTGGTCACCGGCCGCACCGTATGCAGCGCTTCCGGCGCCGTCGCCTCGATATCGGCCGACAAGACGACGATGTCGGCCAGGTATCCGGGTTTCAGGCGGCCCTTGCGATGTTCCATGAACTCGGCATGGGCGCCCTCGACCGTGTAGCCGGCAATCGATTCATGCAGCGAGAAGCTCTGATCCGGCAGGCCCTCTGCCCAAGGCTTGCGCATCACCGCCGCCTGGATGCCCAGGATCGGGTCTACCGGCGAAACCGGCCAGTCGGAGGCGAAGACAACGCGCGCGCCGGCGTTCTTCAACGTGCGCCAGGCATAGCTCAGCGGCCACTTGTCGCGGCCGATGCGCGAGATCGTCGGCTCCAGGGGAAAGTTCATGGCGCCCGGCGGGTGCGGCGGCTGCATCGAGGCGAGCACGCCAAGCTCGGCAAACCTTGGCACGTCGGACGGCGTGGTCACCTCGATGTGCTCGACGCGGTGCCGGCTGTCGCGCCGGCCATTCTTCTTCAGCGCCGCCTGATAGCCGTCGAGCACCGCCCGCACGGCGCCGTCGCCGATCGAGTGCACGGCGATCTGCAGGCCGCGCCGGTCGGCCTCGACCGCCACTTCGGCGAAATGCTCGGGCGAAAAAAGCGGTTCGCCGCGCCAGCCTGGACGATCGGCATAGTCGTCGACCATCACCGCGGTCCAGGAATCCAGCACGCCGTCATAGAAGACCTTGACCATGCCGGACGACAGCCAATCGGAATTGTAGGCGGCCGCCATGCGCGAGGCTTTTTCCAGCATGTCCAGCTTCATGAAATTCTTGAAGTGGAACGGGATCTTGGTGCGGCACAGCAGCCGCCCTTCCTCTTCCAGCCCGGCGAGCAGCTCGAGCTGGTAGAGATTTCCGTCCATGTTCTGGATCGAGGTGATACCGTGCTTGGCGCACCACTCGAGCCCGCGATGCATGAGGTCGCGGTCGGCAGCCATTTCTTCGGCGGACGGATAAGGGTCGGGCTCCGCCCCTTCGAGACCAAGCCGCGTCCGGTTTGCGCCGAAATGGTCGAGGACCGGCCCGAACGCTTCGCTCTCGCGCAACTCGCCGGCGGCAAGTCCGTCCGCGCCCATGACGACTTCGTTGCCCGGCCCCACCCGCTTGCCATCGAGCAGACCGGCCTCTTCGAGCGCCTTGGTGTTTGCCCACATCGTGTGGTGATCGGAGGCCGACATGGCGAAGGGCCGGTCGGGGATGATGCGGTCGAGATCGTGGCGCGTCACCGGCTCGGGTAGGATCGCATAATCGACGCCGGCGCCGATCAGCAGCCTCGCATTTGGCCGGTCGGCGGCGAAAGTCTGAATCGCGTCGCGCAGCGCGTCGAAGCCATGCACACCCGCCAGATGCAGGTTGTCGAGCTCGGCCGCGCCGCCAAAGAGGTGCATGTGCGCCTCGATGAAGCCCGGCAGGACGGAGCCGCCCTGGGCATCGATGACCCGGGTGGCAGGGCCTTTGAGCTCTTCGACGGAAGCGCGGCCGCCAATGGTGATGATGGCGCCGTTCTTGACGGCTATAGCCTCAGCGGCGGGATTGTCGTCGTCCATGGTCAGCACACGGCCGTTGACGACTATCAGATCCGCACCACCAACCGACATCGCGACTCCACATTTTGCCGAGGGACCGACAACGCCAGGTCCAGCGAGCTGCCGCTCCACTGGGGCGGCGCCGTGGGATGAGAGTCGATGCCGATGCGCCGTCTTCGAAATTCCCCTTGTTATCGTGGAAGACAGCGTGGATAAGAATGCGACTGTTTATTCGCGTATGTCAACAGCCGGAATTTGCAATGTATAGTGGAAAGCACCCGCGCCTGTGTTGAGGCCGGGCGGTAAACGAGGGCATCGGAACGTGAAGCGCAGTCTCGACCGCAAGACCAGGATAGCGCTCGAACCGCGCAAGCAGCCACGGCAGCAACGGTCAAGCAAGGTGGTCGACAGGATTCTCGACGCGGCGCTGATCCTGACGCGGGAGCAGGGAACCAGAGCGCCGACGACGCTCGCCATCGCGCAACGTGCGGGCCTCTCGGTCGGCTCGGTCTATCAGTACTTTCCCAACAAGGAAGCCATTCTTCTCGACCTCGCCCGGCGCTGGCTGTCGTCTTTTCCCGAGGTCATCGCGAAGCGCATCAAAGTCCCGCCGCCCACGAACCGCGAGGAGTTTCGTCGGGAAGTGCGCAAACTCTTCATCGACACGTCCAGGATCTATCTCGACAACGCTACCCTGATGCCGGTGATCGAGGCGATATCCGGCAACGCCGATCTGAGGCCGATCCAGGACGAATACGACAAGGAGATCATCGCCCTCTACGCAGCCTGGCTCCAGCATGTGAATCCGGCCCTGGAAGAAAAGACCGCCAAGCGGCTGGGCCTGGTGATGATGGAGGTCGGGCACGCCTGCAGGCTTGTCGGACTGAAGAGAGATCGCAAGACGTTCGACCTCATCGAGGACGATGTGGAAGCCATGTGGCTGGCTCTTGTGAACCCCTATCTCAACCTCGACTGATCTCGCGTTTCCAACTGATTTCGCACTCCGGGGGAATCCTTATGAAGACTGTCTTTTCGCCGCTCCACGCCGGTCATTCGGGCCAGATGGAACTGGTCACGTCGGCGATCGTGCCGGGTTTCGAGAAGCCGTCGCGGGCTGAGTTCATCAAGGCAAGGCTGGAAAGCGAGAAGCTTGGCCCGATCATCGGACCGGTCGAGCATGACCTTGCCGCCGCCAAGCGCGTGCATGACGCGCGCTACATCGATTTCCTGCCGACCGTGTGGCCGGAATGGGTCGCTGCCGGCTTCGAGGGCTCGGCCATGGGCTTCACCTGGCCGACGCGCGGGTTGCGCGGCGACGTGCCGCCGAAGCGCATCGACGCCCTGCTCGGCTATTATTCCTTCGATGCCGGCGCCACCTTCGTCGAAGGCACCTGGGCGGCGATCAAGTCCTCCTATGACGTCGCGCTGACGGCGGCAGCCCTGGTCAAGGGCGGCGAGCGGACTGCCTTCGCGCTCTGCCGGCCGCCCGGCCATCACGCAGGCGCCGCCTTCATGGGCGGCTACTGCTTCATCAACAACGCCGCCGTCGTCGCGCAGTGGTTCCGCGACCAGGGCGCAAGCCGTGTCTCGATCCTCGATGTCGACTACCACCACGGCAACGGCACGCAGGAGATCTTCTACCGCCGCGGCGACGTCCAGGTGCTCAACCTGCATGGCGACCCGATGGTCGAATACCCATTCTTCCTCGGCCACGCCGACGAGCGCGGCGAGGGCGAAGGCGAAGGCTTCAACATCAACTATCCGATGCCTTTCGGCAGCGACTGGGACGGCTGGAACGCCTCGCTGGAGGACGCCTGCGCCAGGCTTGCCGCCTACGCGCCCGACGTCGTTGTGGTCTCGCTCGGCGTCGACACCTTCGAGAAGGATCCGATCAGCCAGTTCAAGCTGAAGAGCGAGGATTACCCCAAGATCGGCCGCCGCATCGCCGGGCTCGGCTTGCCGACGCTGTTCGTCATGGAAGGCGGCTACGCGGTGGAAGAGATCGGCATCAACGCCGTCGGGGTGCTGACCGGATTCGAAGACCGCTGAGCGGCCGTCCGGTCGAAACGACAACGCTCTCGGAGCTGCAGCCGGGTGCGTGTTTTCCAGCGACCCAGACGCGAAAACGATCGGCTCAATCCGACCCTGAACTTGCCCCCACATAACGCGAGTTGCAGCGTCTGAGTCGCAACGCGAGTCCACCAGATTCGATTTTGTCAAATCGCGTTTGATGTCGGATTCATCTGCGGGTAGATTAGACCCGAATCAGCCGGTCCATCGGGGGGCGCGGCGACCACCCAAAGTCTCAAGTTCCGGCATCCGGCCGGCACCAGACGCGGACGGCTTCGCGTTCCCTGAAAGGATTCGGCTCGGTTGGGCGCTGTGCGCGCCCTCGAGTGTGTCTTCGTGAACGTGACGCGTTTCGGGTCCGGCCGTTGGCTTTGCCAGCACCGGGCACAGGGATCGATTCCGGCCAGAATATCAAGATGAGCAGTCCCGCCGCGCTTCTTCAATCCGACGCTTCAGGCTCGCGCCTGGCGTCGCGCGGCGATCTCACCAGCTTCTTCATGCAGCTTGTCGCCGATATCGGCGCCGACAGCTACATGCTTGTCGCCATCGTGCACGACCAGGACCGCAACGACGCGCGCATCGTGTCGTCGAACTGGATTTTCGATGCCATCGAGCTGATCGGCAAAAGGCTGATCGCCAATCTTGCGCTCGGACCGCTGACGGCCGCACCCGGCGTGCGCCCCAAGCCATTGGTCGCGGCCCAAGCGCCGGACGCCGGCGCGCTGCTGAGCGGCGAGGAAGCCCGGCTGCTCGATGTGCTCGGCCATGCTGAAATCTATTCGCTCAGGCTCAATGTCGGCCGCCAGCGCCTGTTCGTGCTGTTTTCCGCCGCCGAGCCCGGCAAGATCGATCTCACCGCCCTGATGAGGGCGCAGCTCAAATGCTGCTACGCGCTGTCCGGCATCCCGCAACTGATCGCCGCGGCATCCATGCAGGACCCGCTGTCGGACCGCGAGCGCGAATGCCTGTTCTGGGTGTCGGAAGGCAAGACCACGGACGAGGTGGCCCTTATCCTTGGCGTCTCGTCGAACACCGTCAACAGCTACATCACCCATGCCATCCAGAAATTCGCGGCCAGCAACCGCGCGATGGCGATTGCGACCGCGATCAGGAGCGGCATCATTTGAAGCACGCACAGATCAGAGAAGCCGCGGCCGCCCTTTTCAACGACCAGCGCAATCCGTTCGGCGCCTTCTCGCTCGGATCGGAGACGCATCACACGGTGACCATTCCGGACGCCGTGCGTCGATGCCGCTGGATCGCCGTCGACATCAACGCTTCCGGTTTCGGGCTGTTCTTCGTCAGCCCTTCGCTGGAGCGCGCGCGCCTGGTCGCCTGCTTCGATTCCGACTATCCGTCGACCGCCGTCACGACCAAATTCATCTCTGGCGCCAGCGGCGAGGAGATGGTGCGCCACAGCCGCATCTCGACGACGCCGCGCTGGTGGGCCGATGACGACATGGCCGGCTCGCGGCAAACGCTGGCGAGCCTGGCATGGTCCGAACCGGCCGCTCCGCTCGCGCCCGGCACCAACGGCATCGCCTTTCCGGTGCATGCCGATCGCGGTCAGTGCGGGCTGGTGGTTTTCCTGGGACCGGATATCGCGCTGTCGGACGACGCGCTTTGTGAAATCCACGCGCGCTGCTTTGCGCTGTTCGCGGCGGTCGCCCGGATTCGCCCGAGCGAAACCGGCAGGACGCGCGCCATCTCCAAGCGTGAGCTCGAATGCCTGAAGCTGACCGCCAACGGCAACACCAGCGAAGAGATCGCGAAACTGCTGAAACTGTCGGTGCACACCGCCAACCAGTATCTCACCCAGTCGACGCAGAAGCTCAACGCCGTCAACCGCAACCAGGCGGTGGCCAAGGCGCTGCGTCTTGGCCTGATCGAGTAATTGGCTCAGGCCAAATCCACTCCCGAATTTGACGTCAGGGATAGGCGAGCGGCTCGGTCCTGCGGATGCGCGCCTGGTCGATGGCGTCCTCGAGCAGGGCGGTGTTGTGCTCCGGCGTCTCGCCCGGCTTCTCGAACGACACGTAGTTGACGACCACGGATGACCCCTGCCCGGTCAGCGTCAGCTGAAAATAGACGGTGACGCCGCGCGGCCGAAGCTCGAGATCCAGCACGATGCGCGGGCTGCCGCTCCAGTCGACATGCGCTTCGCCGCCGTGACCGAGCCGCAGCGTGCCCGGCTGGAAGTAGAGCTCCGCGGCCGAGTCCACCAGGTCCGACAGGCAGGCGAAATGCTCCAGCCGGATGAAGGCGATGTAGTCGGCGACCTCGATGAGCCGCAGCTCGCCCACCACCTCCTGGATGGCGCCGGCGACGATCTGCTCGCGTGAATTGGCGTGTGGTTGCCGGTTCATGGATTACAAGCAGCGTCCGTTCATTGGGTTACTTTTCGCTCGGCCTTCTTCGAGTAGACGATCCGCACCAGCTCGGCGACGGCCTGATAGAATTGCGACGGGATCACGCTATCAACCGAAACTTGCTTGTACATGGAGCGGGCAAGCGCCACGTCCTCGAAGATCGGGATGTTGTGCTCCCTGGCGATCTCGCGGATCTTCAGCGCCACCAGATCCTGGCCCTTGGCGAGCACCAGCGGGGCGGAGTCCTCCTCGCGGACATATTTCAGCGCGATGGAATAGTGCGTCGGATTGGCGATGATGAGCGTCGCGCGCGGCACCGCCGTCATCATGCGCCGCCGCGCCCGGTCGCGCGCCAGCGAGCGCAGGCGAGACTTCACGATCGGATCGCCTTCCGACTGCTTCATCTCGTCCTTCACTTCCTGCTTGGTCATGCGCAGGTCGCGCCGCCAGTGGAAGCGCGACCAGACGATGTCGGCGACCGCGATCAGCCCCATGACGAAGACGATCGCCACCAGTATGTCGACGAAGATGCCGCGGATGACCATGCCGAACGACATTGGATTGGTGATCATGCCGGCGAGCAGCCTGCGGTGATCCTCCGAAAGCGTGAAGGTAAGCACGGCGATGGCGAAGGCAAGCTTGGCCAGCGACTTGCCGAATTCGACGAAGCCCTGCAGGCCGAACAGGCGGTTCCAGCCCTTGGCGATCGAAATGCGCGACAGTTGCGGCCTGATCCGCTCGCCGACGATTTGCGGGATGTTCTGGAACACCGAGGCACCGACGCCGGCAACCACCAGGAGCACCAGCAGGCTGACGACGGCGCGGCCGATTTCGAAAAGCACGGTCTTGTAGAGCTCGATGACGTCGGTCTCGGTGTCCATCGGCCAGGCTTCCGGCTTTTCCAGGAACATGGCCAGGAACATGCCGAGATTAACGATGGCGTCCTTGGCGTAGAAGACGGCGAACACCAGTATGGCCAGGAAGGAAGCAAAGATCGCCGTCTCGCGCGAATGGGGCAGCTTGCCCTGCTCGATCGTGTCGCGAATCTTCTTTTCTGTGGCTTCCTCGGTTTTGGAATCCTTGTCGACCGCCTCAGCCATGGTACCTTGACCGGATCATTATCGTCAGGCGGCTTCGGCGGCAGTCTGCGTCGAGGGAAGTTCGAACGCTCCCTGCCGCGAAAGGCGGATGGTCGCCACGGCGATCGTCTTGCGCGCCGCCATGATGTCGGCCAGCGCGATGCCTTCCGATCCCTGTGCGAGCTCGGATTCGATCATGCGGCGCGAGCGTGCGCCGATCGCCGACAGCACCGATTCGGTAAGCTCCGCAGGTGCCCCGCGCAATGCCAGCGTGACGAGCTCGGTCGACAGCCCGTCGAATAGAAGCACGCGCGCCTTCTGGGTGAGCAGCGGCAAGTCGTCGAAGGCAAACAGCCGCGACCTGACGCCGGCCAGGTCCGGTGTGCCGGCCTCTTCCAGGTCCTGCATGAGCTCGTCGAGCTCGGGCTTGGCCATTTCGTTGAGCACGCCGGCGACGCGCTCCTGGCCGGCCGACGTATCCCTGGTCGTTTTTTGCGAAAGCACGCTGGCGCGCAACTGGCTCTCGACGATCCTGGCTGCCGCGTCCGGAATGGTGGCCATCGTCACCATGCGCTTGACGATCTGGCTGCGTAACGGCTTTTCCATCGTCAGCAGCACGTTGGCGGCTGTCTGCGGCGCTAGCTTCGACAGCACCATGGCGGACGTCTGCGGATGTTCACCGGCGAGGAAGGTGCCGAGGCGCGTCGGCTCGAGCTTCTCGAGATCCGGCCAGATCGGCGGCGGTCCCTCGGGGGCGGGCTCGAATTTCTTCTCGCCCATGATGGCGCTCATTTCCTCGGGCGACAGGGATTCGTTGAGGATCGTATCCATGCGGTCGGCCGAATCGAGCAGGCCGGCGCCTTCGGTGAACTCGGCCTCGAATTCCCCGACGATGCGCTCCAGGTCGGCTTGCGGGATGGTGCGCAGCAGGCGTGCGCCCTCGATCAGCGCCTTCAGCTCTTCCTGCTTGAAGAATTTGAGCAGCCGGCTGGCCGAGGGCTTGCCCATCGCCACCAGTATAGCGGCGGCCTTTTGCGGGCGCGTCAGCGTCAACGACGTCATTGGGCCTGGCTCCGCTTCAGGTGCATGCTCTCGCCGCCCATCCTCAGGCGCTCTTCGTCGCGGCTATGATCTCGGTAAGCCTGATGCCGAAACGCGACGGATCGTGTTCCAGCACGGTGATTTCGCCGCGCGCGATCCTGCGGCCGTTGACCACCACGTCGACCGGCTCGCCGATACGGCGGTTGAGCGCCACGGTCGAGCCTTTCTGCAGCGCCATCAGCTCCGACACCGGCATTTCGGTGCTGCCGAGGATGATCTGCACGTCGACCGGGATCGTCATGATGATCGAGGAATTAGCGCCGGCCTGGAGAGCGCCGTCGGGGCGATTTTCCTCTTCGCGGAGCACGCCGCGCAATTCCTCGATGGCGCGGTCGAGCTGCTCGTCCGGCTGGTCGGCTTCGCGTTCGGCTTCCACCTTGGTCTTTGCCATGCGTCGTCTCCAATAATCCCAAGCCAGGCCTCAGCCCGGCATGAGCCCGTCGATGAAGTCCTGCCCGCCATCGTGGGGATGCCGGATGCGGACCGTGTAATTCTGTCCGAGCTTGCCGAACTCGCAGACAAACAGCGTCTTGTCGCGCGCGCTGAGCTTGGCCTGCAGCTGCGCGTCTTCCTCGAACTCGATCACCTGGCCGGGCTGGAAGGCGGCGAGATCGCCAAGCGTCAGTCGGGCCAGCGGCATGGTGGCCTCGAGCCGCACGGCCGAGCGCATGACTTCTTCCGAGAAGCGGGCCCGCCAGTCGAATTCCGTCGTTCCGTCTTCGCCCGTATTTGCGGTGGCGCCGCGCGTCGCCAACAGGATGCGCTGCGGGATCATCACCGTCACCGTGCCGGTATCGGTCGGCGTCGAGATGCCGTAGACGATGCGAACCGCCGCGCCGTCGCGCAACACCCGCCGTCTTGCCTCGTTGCCGGACATCGTCTTGGTGATCGGCAGGCGCAGCTCGAGCGAACGCCTGCCCGATCCGTTGAGCGCCACCGCGACCTCCTGGAAGACGGTGGTCGCGACGTCGATCTCGATCTGCGACAGCTCGCGCTCGATCGGCGCCACCGGCAGGTCCGGGTCGCCGCCGAACAGCGCCGAGACCATGACCGCGATCGCCGGCGCGTCCATGACCAGCGTCATGGCATCCGCGGAGGTCGGCGACGAAATGATCGTCAAGGCGAAGGTCTCGCCGGCGCGCATGCGCGCATCGGGGACACGGCCCACTTCCACGGCTTGCAGGTCGACGGTGACCGGCGCGCCAAGCTCCCCTGAAAGGGCTTTCTGCAGCAGCGGCAGCGAGCGTTCGGCCATGCCGCGGCCGACGCCGATCACCTGCGCGGCCTCGCCGCTGTCGCCGACGAGACGCTCGATGATGAGGGCCCGGGTTTGCGACGGACTGCCCGGACTGATCATGACGGCGAGCCGCCCTGGCTTAGGTTCTGCATGCTCAGGCCGCCTTCTTCTCGGCGGTGCCCGTGTTCATTGTGCTCTGCTCGACGGCATCGATCGTCGGGCGCTCATAGGAGGAGATCGTCTTGCGGCCGAACTCGATCGCGACCTGCGGCAAGGCGCCGTTCATGTAGGCGAGCAGCGTCTGCTTGACGATGATGTAGAGGCGGTTCTTCTTCTCGCGCACCGTCTTGATCTTGGTGGCGACCGGACCGACCACGGCATAGGACAGGAAGATGCCGAGAAAGGTTCCGACGAGTGCCGCGCCAATCAGCCCGCCGAGGATCTCCGGCGACTGGTCAAGCGCGCCCATCGCCTTCACCACGCCGAGCACGGCCGCGACGATGCCGAGCGCCGGCAGGCCGTCGCCGACGGCGACCATCGCGTGATAGGCCTTCAGCTTGTCGGTGCGGATCGTCTGAATCTCTTCGTCCATCAGCGCCTCGATCTCGTGTGAGCGGGCGTTGCCGATGATGATGATGCGGCAATAGTCGCAGATGAAATGCGTCAGATCGTGGTTCTTCAGGACAGTGGGAAAGGCCTGGAAGATCGCCGACTCTTCCGGATTGTCGATATGCGCCTCGACCTCGCTGCGCGACTTCGAGCGCAGCTCGCGCATCAGGCTGTGCAGGACGCCCAGCGTCTCGAGATAGTCGCGCTCCTTCGGCACCGCCTGCTTGAACGCCTCGAGAATGCCCTTGCCGGTGTCCTTGACCGTCTTCATCGGGTTGGCGACGAGGAAGGTGCCGAGCGCCGCGCCGCAGATGACCACCGCTTCCCATGGCTGCATCAGCACATGCAGATGGCCGCCCATGGCCATGAAGCCGCCGAGAACGCAGCCAAGCGTCACCACAAGTCCGATCAGAATACCCACGACAGGTCCTTCCGCATGTCACGTCGGGATCAGGGATAGTCCTCGTGCCTTGTGTGAGGCTTGAATCGCGATGCGCAAAACCGATTCAGCTTCGCACAAGGAAGCTTCGCTATCGTCCTCGGACAGCTTCGGCCGGAGGCGCATATGCTGAACACCTATACGAGCTACCAGCTCATCGCCAGGGACATCCCCAAGGCAATCGACCAGGTCGAGTCGCAGCCGGTCGTGAAGCGCGAGACCGACTACTACCTGGCCAATATCGGCAACGTCAAAACCATCGACGATTTCGTCAACAACACGCGGCTCTTCAACTACGCCATGAAGGCGTACGGGCTGCAGGACATGGCCTATGCCAAGGCCTTCATGGTCAAGGCGCTCAAGGAAGGCGTGGCCGACGAGGACAGCTTCGCCAACAAGCTCAGCGACAAGCGCTACGCCGACTTCGTCAAGGCTTTCAACTTTGCCGCCTATGGCTCGACCGCCACCCTCTTTCCCTCCGCCCAGCAAGGCGCGGTCGACAAATACATGCGCCAGACGCTGGAGGAGAACGCCGGCGCAACCAATCAGGGCGTGCGGCTGGCGCTCTACTTCCAGCGCAAGGCGCCCGACATCAACAACTGGTACGACGTGCTCGCCGACACGGCGCTTTCGAGCGTGGTCCGCACCGCGCTCGGCCTGCCCGACTCCATCGCTTCCGCCGATATCGACAAGCAGGCGCAGATGTTCGAGCAAAAGCTCGATATCGCCGACTTCAAGGACCCCGACAAGCTGAACAAGTTCCTGACCCGCTTCACCAGCCTGTGGGAGATCAACAACCCGACCTCCAGCGCCGTGACCTCGGTCAGCGTGCTCTTCGCGCAACCGACCACGGTCGGCATCTCGACCGATCTGATGATGGCCATGCAGAAGCTGAAGTTCTGAGAGCGCCATGCAGGACAGTCTCTACGTCGCCCTCTCCTCGCAGGTCGCGCTCGAGCGTCGTCTCGACACCATTGCCGACAATGTCGCCAACGCCTCGACCATCGGCTTTCGCGCCACCGGCGTGAAATTCGAGGACGTGGTATCCGGCACCGGGCCGAAGTCGGTCTCCTTCGCATCCTCCGGCAAGACCTATCTTTCCACCGCGCACGGCTCGATGACCGAGACCGGCAATCCTTTCGACTTCGCCATCCAGGGCGACGCCTGGTTCGCCATCGAGACACCGGCCGGCACGGTGATGACCCGCGACGGCCGTTTCTCCATGAACGAGAACGGCGAGCTGATGTCGATCGAAGGCTATCCGGTGCTGGACAGCGGCGGCGCGCCGATCCAGCTCGATCCGCGCAACGGCCCGCCCAAGGCCGGCGCCGACGGCTCGCTCAGGCAGAACGACCAGCTTGTCGGCGCCATCGGCCTCTATGATTTCGATCCGGGCGAAAATTTTGTCCGTTACGGCAATTCGGGCATCGTTCCCGCGCGAACCCCCGAACCGGTCACCGACCGCTCCGATGTCGGCGTCGCGCAAGGCTTCCTGGAAGAATCCAACGTCAATCCGGTGCTGGAGATGACCCTGCTGATCCAGGTGCAGCGCGCCTTCGAGAACACGGCGGCGCTGATCCGGCAGAGCGCTTCGTCCACCGACGACGCGATCAAGACGCTCGGCTCGAAGTAGCGGCATGGCGACCGGCTCGTCCCTGCTCCGCGCGCCCGAAAGGCTCGCCTATTCCCCAACGGATCGGCTCGCCGCGCTCGAACGTGTCTGGCGGCGGTTCGGCAATCCGGAAACATTGCTGAGCTGCGGCGGCCGCGTCGTCGAGATATCGCCTACCCACTATAAGGTGCGCGGCCTCTCCGGCATCGCAAGGCTCGGCGACATCGTCGAGCAGCGCGGCAAGGCGGGCACGCGCCGCGGCGAGATCGTGCGAATAGGCCGCGACGAAGTCGTGGTAGCGCCGTTCGAGCGCAGCGCCGATGCCGGCATCGGCGACGCCGTGTTCCGGCGCGGTCCGCTTGGCGTCGCGCCCCATGTTTCCTGGCGCGGGCGCGCCATTGACGCCTTGACCCGCGTCATCGACGGCGGTCCGCCGCTGATCAGGCCGGATGCGGCCGATGGCGCGGGCACTCTGACGCCTGGCGCCATGTCCCGCCAGCGGGTCGGCACCGGATTCCTCACCGGGGTGCGCGTGATCGACATCTTCACCCCGCTCTGCCTCGGCCAGCGGCTTGGCATCTTCGCCGGCTCCGGCGTCGGCAAGTCGACGCTGCTTGCCATGCTCGCCGGCGCCGAGGCCTTCGACACCGTGGTCGTCGCGCTGATCGGCGAACGCGGCCGCGAGGTGCGCGAGTTCCTCGAAGACACGATCGGCGCCGACAGCATGGCCAAGACCGTCGCCGTCGTCGCCACCAGCGACGAGAGCGCCATGATGCGCCGGCGCGCGCCCGACACCGCCATGCGCGTGGCGGAGCATTTCCGCGACCAGGGCCATCGCGTGCTGCTGGTGCTGGATTCGATCACTCGCTTTGCCCATGCGCTGCGCGAAGTGGCGACGGGGACCGGCGAGCCGCCGGTCGCGCGCGGCTACCCGGCATCGGTCTTCACCGACCTGCCGAAGCTGCTCGAAAGAGCCGGACCGGGCGCCGAGGGCCCCGGCGTCCAAGGTCGGGGTTCGATCACCGCCATCATCTCTGTTCTGGTCGACGGCGACGACCATAACGATCCGGTGGCCGATTCGGTGCGCGGTATCCTCGACGGTCATGTCGTTCTCGACCGCGCGATCGCCGAGCAGGGCCGCTACCCGCCGGTCAACCCGCTGTCATCGATCTCGCGTCTCGCCGACAAGGCCTGGAGCGCGGAGCAGCGCATGCTGGTGACCAGGCTGAAGTCCATGATCGCGCGCTTCGAGGACACGCGCGACATCCGTCTGCTCGGCGCCTACCAGGGCGGCGCCGACGCCGAGCTCGATATCGCCGTGCGTCAGGTGCCGCTGATCTACGAGGCGCTCGCGCAGTCGCCGAAGGACCACGCATCGGCCGATCCGTTCGCCGACCTCGCCCGCCACCTCAAGGGGAAGCAGAATGGCGATCAGGGAGACTGACTTGCAGCAGACCGAGCGCATACTGCGCGAGATGATCGCCGAGGCCAAGGCCGCCGAGGCGGCCGACGCCAGCCGCGACTTGGCTATCAACGGCTTGTTCCCGAAGAAGGTGGAGTGGCCGCAGCCGCCGCGGGCCGAATTCCCGCGCCTGGCCAACAGGAAAGCGGACCGGCGCAGCGATTTCGTCGTCGCCGCGCTCGGCATCACGCTCGGCCTGATCTGCGCGCTGTTTCCCTGGTACATCTTCTTCAACCAGGAGCAGTTCGGCGTGCAGACGATCAAGTTCGGGGGCAGCGGCAGCAATTCCGGACGCGCGGGCGGCGGGGTTGCGGCCGAACACGGTGGACCGCTGACGGCCAAGGACGTTCCCAATGCCGATATCGACCTGCTTGCCACCGGAACGGTGCGGGACGACCCGGCGCCCCCGCCGGCGCCCGACGAACAGCCCTTTCCTGCCGCATCGGAATTCAAGATGGTGCATATCGCCAACGGCCGCGCCATGATCGAGGACGATACCGGCTTGTGGATCGTCCAGCGCGGCTCGGTCCTGCCCGATACCAGCCGCGTCGCCTCGATCGAGCAACGCGGCGGCAAATGGGTCATCGTGACGGACGCCGACAAGGTGATCGAGCTTTCCAGGTGACCGGCCGCGGGCTCGTCCCGCGCAAGGTCCGCGCAAGACTGGCGGCCTAGTCTTGTGCGTACTCGCCCGGAGAGTCCCATGGAACCCGTCAACCTCTTTGACCTCGCCACCCGGCAGTCGCAATGGCTGGCCGTGCGCCAGTCGGCGATCGCCTCCAACATCGCCAACGCCAACACGCCGGGCTACACGGCAAACGACGTCGAACCGTTCGAAAAGGTTCTCGACCGGACCGCGGTGGCGTTGAAGGCCACCGAGGCCGGCCATCTCGGCGCGGAGGCGACCAATGCCGGCTTCAACGTCAAGCCGGAGGAATCGACCGGCTCGATCATGCCGTCGAAGAACACGGTGGTGCTCGAGGACGAGTTGATGAAGGCCGGTGAAGTGCGACGCTCCTTCGAGATCAACACGGCGATCGTCAAAGCCTTCCATTCGATGATGACGATGGTGGTGAAGAGCTGACCATGGACGCGCTGACCGCAGCCCTCAAAGTCGCGGCATCCGGCCTCGGCGCCCAGTCGGAGCGACTGCGCGTGGTGTCGGAGAACCTCGCCAACGCGCAGTCGACGGGCAACACGCCGGGCGCCGACCCCTATCGCCGCAAGACGATCACCTTCCAGTCCGAGCTCGACCGCGCCTCCGGCGGGTCGCTGGTCGAGGTGAGCTCGATCGAGCGCGACCCCTCTGACTTCCCGATCGAGTTCCAGCCCGGCAACGAGGCCGCCGACGACAAAGGCTACGTGAAGATGCCCAACGTCAACGTGCTAGTCGAGATGGCGGACATGAGCGAGGCGAACCGCTCCTACGAGGCCAACCTGCAGGTCATCAAGCAGGCTCGCGATCTGATTTCCATGACCATCGACCTGATGAGGAACCAGTAAATGATCGGCGGTATCGGGGCACTACAGTTCAAACCGGCAATCGACGGCGCGGAGGCCGGCTCGCCCGGCCTGCTTCAGGGCGGTGTCGGGACACAGGCAAGCGAAAGCGTCGGCGGCAGCTTCGCGGAGGCCCTGAGCCAGGCTGCGACGAAGACCGTCAACACGCTGCAGAACGCCGAGCAGATGTCGATCCAGGCGCTCAAGGGCGATGCCGACACGCGCCAGGTGGTCGATGCGGTGATGAGCGCCCAGCAGGCGCTGCAGACGACCATCGCCATCCGCGACAAGGTTGTCTCGGCCTACCTCGAAATCAGTCGCATGAATATCTAGGACCGCGTCATGAAAGCCCTTGCCATCGCCGCGACCGGCATGAATGCCCAGCAGACCAATCTGGAAGTCATCGCCAACAACATCGCCAACATCAACACCACCGGCTACAAGCGGGCGCGGGCCGAATTCTCGGACCTGCTCTATCAGGTCGACCGCACTCAAGGGGTGCCCAACCGCTCGAACACCTCGCTGGTGCCCGAGGGCGTCTCGATCGGTCTCGGCGTCAAGACGACGGCCGTACGCAACGTCCACACCCAGGGCGAGCTGACGAGCACCGGCAACAGCTTCGACCTGGCGCTGACCGGACGCGGCTGGTTCCAGATCGAGGGCGCCGACGGCAGCACGCTCTATTCCCGCGCCGGCGCCTTCAACACCAATGCCACCGGACAGCTGGTCACCGTCGACGGCGCCAACGTCGTTCCGGCGATCACCGTGCCGACAGACGCGGTCGAGGTTATCGTCAACAAGACCGGCCAGGTCTTTGCCCGTATCGACGGCCAGACCGACCTCCAGCTTCTCGGCCAGCTGCAGATCGCGAACTTCGCCAACGAGGCGGGCTTGGCGCCGCTCGGCGACAATCTGTTCCAGGAGACGGCCGCCTCCGGTCCGGCCAATGTCGGCGTTCCCGGCGATCCCGGCTTCGCCACCATTGAGCAAGGCTATCTGGAGTCCTCCAACGTCGATCCGGTCAAGGAAATCACCGAGCTGATCTCGGCGCAGCGCGCCTATGAAATGAATTCCAAGGTCATCCAGGCCGCCGACGACATGGCCTCGGTGGTCTCCAAGAACATCAGGTAACCGACGATGGCTATGCCGGCCTCCTGCCCTGCTTTCCGCCGCGTCGTGCTGGCCCTTGCGCTGGCGGCTGGCGGCATGCCGGCGCTTGCGCAGGAATCGGCCAACCAGACGCAGTCGGCCAGCCAGATCGCCGCCAGCCAGGCGGTCGCCGAGGCGGTGCTGATCCCCAACCGGGTCATCTATCCCGGCGAGGCGATCGTGCTCGCCGCGCTGAAGCAGGTGACGCTGGTTCCAGGCAAGCACAAGCCGGACGGCATGGCGACGCGTTCCGAAGAACTGCAGGGCAAGGTCGCCAAGCGCACGCTGCTGCCCGGCCGCTACATTCCGGCGGCCGCCATCCGCGATGCATGGCTGGTCGAACAGGGCGCTACCGTGCAGGTCTATTTCACCGCCGGCGTGCTGACCATCTCGGCAGCCGGCGTCACCCTGCAGCCGGGCGCTGCCGGCGACCTCATCAAGGTCCGCAACATCGACAGCGGCAAGATCATCTCCGGCATTGTCATGGCCGACGGCACCATCAAGGTCGGCGCATCGTGATGCGCGCTTTCGCCCTTCTGCTGAGCGCCGCCCTCAGTCTTCAGCCGGCGTTGGCCGATGGGCTCACGCCCAAGGCCAAGCGCGAGCTCGCGCAGAAGAATGGCAGCGTCTACGACGATCCCGAATACGATCCGGCGACCACGACGCGCATGTTCCGCGTCTCGACGGGACCGAGCACGCTGCCGCCCGGCCAGGTCGCCGCGCGCATCAAGGACATCGCCCAGCTGCAGAGCGCGCGCGACAACCAGCTCGTCGGCTACGGCCTGGTGATCGGTCTGGCCGGAACCGGCGACAGCCTGCGCAACTCGCCGTTCACCGAACAGTCGATCCGCGCCATGCTGGAGAACCTCGGCATCGCCACCGAGGGCGGCAGCGCGCGCGCCAAGAACGTCGCCGCGGTCATCGTCACCGCAAACATGCCGCCCTTCGTCCAGTCGGGCGCCCGCATCGACATCGACGTCTCCTCGATGGGCGACGCCACCTCGCTTGCCGGCGGCACGCTGGTGATGACGCCGCTCAAGGCCGCGGACGGCGAGATCTACGCGGTCGGGCAAGGCTCGGTGATCGTCGGCGGCTTCACCGCCAAGGGCCAGGCCGAGGAGCTGACGCAAGGCGTGCCCACCGCCGGCCGCGTGCCGAATGGCGCCATCGTCGAGCGCTCGGTGCCCGCCGAGTTCGACGACCAGGGCGGCGTGCTGACGCTGCAATTGCGCAATCCCGATTTCTCGACCGCCATCCGCATCGCCGACGCCGTCAACGATTACACTTCGCAGCGCTTCGGCGTGCGCGTCGCGGCCGAGCGCGATGCCCGCACCGTGCAGATCAGGCGGCCGAAGAACGTATCGGCCGCACGCTTCTATGCGGAGATCGAAAATCTGGTCGTCGAGTCGGATTCGCCTGCCCGCGTCGTCATCGACGAACGCACCGGCACCATCGTCATCGGCAACAACGTCAGGATCTCGCGCGTCGCGATTAGCCACGGCACGCTCACCGTGCGCATCACCGAAGCGCCGAAAGTGGTTCAGCCGGAGCCCTTCTCCAAGGGCAGGACGGCGATCGAACCCTTCACCGCCATCGAGGCCTCGCGTCCCGACGCGCGCGTTGCCGTGCTCGACGGTCCCGATCTCGAAACGCTTGTCTCCGGTCTCAATCGTCTGGGCGTGAAGCCCGACGGCATCATCGCCATCCTGCAGGGCATCAAGTCGGCCGGCGCCCTGCAGGCCGACCTGGTTCTCCAATAGGCACGCCGATGATCGAGCTTTTCGCCTCAAGACTGCATCGTCGGCTCGGCCCTCTCGCCGCAGCCGCGATCATCGCGCTGGCGGTCGGCACGGCCGGCCGCGCGGAAGAAGTGCGCCAGGTGCTGCCTGGCGGACAGGCGCCGGCCCAGCCGGCTCAGCTCTCGCGCGAAAAGGCGCCGGACGAAAGCGAGATCCAGCGCTTCTGCTCCAACATCGCGGACGCCGCGCGCGACCGCCGCTACGCCTTGCAGGCCGAGGAGCTGAAGCAGCTCCAGGCCGGCATCGACCAGCGCATGAAGGCGCTGGAGGACAAGCGGGCCGAGTATGAGCAATGGCTGAAGCGTCGCGAGGTGTTCCTGGCGCGCGCCGAGGACAGCGTGGTCAAGATCTATGCCGGCATGAAGCCCGACGCCGCGGCCGAACGCCTGGCGATGGTCAATGCCGAGCTCGCGGCGGCCATCCTGATGAAGCTCGATGCCCGCAAGGCCGGCGTCATCCTCAACGAAATGGACCAGAAGGCGGCGGCGACGCTCACCGGCATCATGGCCAGCGCGGCGCGAAGGGTTGATCCGTCATGAAGTTGAAATTGCTCGTCCTTGTCGCGGCTACTGCACTGTCCGGCTGCGGCACCGATCTCAAGGAGGTCGGCCGGGAGCCTGCCCTCTCGCCGGTCGGCTCCGGCATCGGCAATGGCGGAGGGACCCCCTACAGCTATCCGGAGCCGCCGGCCGCGCCGGTGAAGAAGTTCTCGCTGTGGGACGACCGCCAGAGCAGGCTTTTCACCGATCCGCGAGCGCTGCAGGAAGGCGACATCCTGACCGTCAACATCAAGCTCAACGACAAGGCCAATTTCAAGAACCAGAACGACCGCAGCCGCACCGCCGCGCGCAAGCTCGGCTACGACGTCACGCTCGGCTGGGACGGCAAAAGCACCAGCGGCAAGGGCGATGCCGGCTTGAGCTCCAGCACCGAGACCAACGCCGACGGCGAGATCAAGCGTTCGGAGAATCTCGAGCTGAATGTCGCCGCCGTCGTCACCGAAGTGCTGCCGAACGGCAACCTGATGATCAGGGGCTCGCAGGAAGTGCGCGTCAACTACGAGCTTCGGGTCCTCACCATCGCCGGCATGGTGCGTCCCTCCGATATCGGCGCCGAAAATACGATCCCCTACGAGCGTATCGCCGAGGCTCGCATCTCCTATGGCGGGCGCGGACGCGTGAGCGAGGTCCAGCAGCCGGCCTACGGCCAGCAGATCCTCGACCAGGTTCTTCCTTTCTAGGCCGGGGAGACCGCTGTCGTGGCAAATGTCGAGCAGGCACAGCCCAAGAAGGGACCTTCCCTGGTGATCCAGCTCGCCGCGCTCCTTGTCATGACGGGCGCGGCCGTCGGAATGGGCTGGGTTTCCGGCGGCTATCTCAAGCAGGGAGAGGCGCCGGCGCCGGTTCCCGCCGCGCCGGAGAACGCCGGCAGCCCGGAGAAGCCCGCGGACGCCGGCAAACCGGTGGCCGGACCTGCGGTGGTTCAGCTGGCGCCGATCACCACCAATCTCGCCTCGCCCAGCGAAGTCTGGATAAGGCTGGAGGCATCGGTGCTCTACGACGCGCCGCAGCCGCCGGAAATGACCGAGCAGATCCACCAGGACCTGCTCGCATATGTGCGCACGCTCAAGATGCATCAGATCGAAGGCGCCAGCGGCTACCAGCATCTCAAGGCCGATCTCGACGAGCGAGCGGCGCTGCGCAGCGGCGGCCATGCCAAACAGGTTCTCATCAGGACGATGCTGCTCGAATGAGAAAGTTCCTCATCGCCACGGCGCTCATCGTCGTCACCACCTCTGTCGCCGCGGCCCAGCAGCTTGATCTCGGCGGCATCGGCAAGGCCGACGGCACGACGGTCGGCTACCTCATCCAGATGTTCGGCCTGCTCACCGTGCTGTCGGTGGCGCCGGGCCTCTTGATCATGGTGACGAGCTTCACCCGCTTCGTCATCGCCTTCTCGATCCTGCGCGCCGGCATCGGCCTGCAGTCGACGCCCGCCAACCTGATCCTGATCTCGCTGTCGCTGTTCATGACCTTCTATGTCATGGCGCCGACCTTCGACCAGGCCTGGAACACCGGCGTCAAGCCGCTGATGGACAACCAGATCACCCAGGCCGAAGCCTTCGACAAGATCTCGGATCCGTTCCGCGCCTTCATGCTGCACAATGTGCGCGACAAGGATTTCGACCTCTTTGCCGATCTCGCCCGCGAGCGCGGCCAGACGGTCTCGCGCGACACCGTGGACCTGCGCATCCTCGTGCCCGCCTTCATGATCTCGGAGATCCGGCGCGGCTTCGAGATCGGTTTTCTGATCGTGCTGCCGTTCCTGGTGATCGACCTCATCGTCGCCACCGTCACCATGGCGATGGGCATGATGATGCTGCCGCCGACGGTGGTCTCGCTGCCGTTCAAGATCCTGTTCTTCGTGCTGATCGACGGCTGGAACCTTCTGGTCGGCAGCCTGGTGCGGTCCTTTACCTGAGAGCCTGGCACCTGACCACCTGGCCGGCGACGCGGCAATGCATCGCTCCAATTCCGAGCAATATATTTTCGGTTAACCGTCCAGTTTAGCCGTTTGGTAGGAAGTTGCCCGCATAGTCCCGCTCCAGATGGCGGGTGATCGGGTCTCAGCGATCATTGGCATGATGCCGCACCGTCATACCGGACAGGCCGGTATGTCAAAAAAATCCGTGTAAAAACAAGGTACGAGTACCATGGCCAGTATCATGACCAATTCCGCGGCGCTGACTGCGCTGCAGAGCTTGAACAACACCAACAAGCAGCTCGAGATCACCCAGTCCCGCATTTCCACCGGTTACCGCGTCGCCACCGCTTCTGACAACGCCGCTTACTGGTCGATCGCCACCTCGATGAAGTCCGACAACAAGGCGCTCTCGGCCGTTCAGGACTCGCTCGGCCTCGGCGCCGGCAAGGTCGACACCGCCTACACCGCCATCAACGACATCAAGGACCAGGTCGATCTGATCAAGTCCAAGCTGGTCACTGCCCGCGGCGCCAGCCAGGAAGACCAGCAGAAGATCGCGACCGAAATCAACGCCATCCAGGCGCAGATCAAGTCGTCGGTCACCAACGCCAACTTCGCCGGCTCGAACCTTCTGCAGAACGGCGGCACGTCCGCGTCCGACCTGAATATCGTCGCTTCGTACAACCGCACCGGCGCGACCGTCACCATCGATACGATCACGGTAAAGTCCTCCGACACGCAGGTTCTTGACACGGCCGGCACCGGCGGCATCGTCGGCGGTCTGCTCGCCGCGACCTTCTTCGATCCGAGCAGCGCTGCCGTCGCCGACACCGCCATCGACACCGCGCTCGGCAGCGTTGAAACCGCGCTTGCCAAGCTCTCCACCGGCGCTGCCTCGCTCGGCGCCGCCAAGTCGCGCATCGACACCCAGAAGAGCTTCCTGTCCAACCTGTCGGACTCGATCGACAAGGGCGTCGGCTCGCTGGTCGACGCCGACATGAACAAGGAATCGACCCGCCTGCAGGCGCTTCAGGTCCAGCAGCAGCTCGGCATCCAGGCGCTGTCGATCGCCAACGGCAACTCGCAGTCGATCTTGTCGCTCTTCCGCGGCTGATCGCCCAGCAAATTTCAGGCATACGGATCGGGCCGCGCCATCAGCGCGGCCCGATTTTCATTGTGACGCCGCTGCCCTCCGAGGCGCGCCTCTTCCGTTAAGAAATACTACCGCATTGCGGTTTCAAGGCAGGCTCTTAACGCGCCATTAACTGTGACGCGCTAGTTATGGTTAACCAATCGCTATGACGGGCCGACCGCTGGTCGACAGGCATGACGCCCCCCGCCAGAGAGTTGACCGGCATGCACGAGGCATGCCTGCTTTGAGAAGGGGTGTATCTTGGCAAGTATCATGACCAACGCCGCCGCGCTGACCGCGCTGCAGAGCCTCAACGCCACCAACAAGGCGCTTGAAACCACGCAGGGCCGCATCTCGACCGGCTATCGTGTCGCCACCGCTTCCGACAACGCCGCCTACTGGTCGATCGCCACATCGATGCGGTCCGACAACCAGGCGCTTTCGGCCGTCCAGGACGCGCTCGGCCTCGGCGCCGGCAAGGTCGACACCGCCTACACCGCCATCACCCAGATCAAGGATCAGGTCGATGCGATCAAGGCCAAGCTGGTCACCGCCCGCGGCGCCAGCCAGGACAACCAGCAGAAGATCGCCACCGAAATCAAGGCCATCCAGGACCAGATCAAGTCGTCGGTCACCAATGCCAGCTATGCCGGTTCGAACCTGCTGCAGAATGATGGTACGGCCGCGTCCGATCTGCATGTCGTCGCCTCCTACAACCGCACCGGCACGACCGTCTCGATCGACACCATCGACGTGAAGGCCACCGACGCGCAGGTCCTGGACGTGGCCGGCACCGGCGGCATCGTCGGCAGCCTGCTCGCCACGACCTTCTTCGACCCGAGCGCCGCTGCTGTTTCCGACGCCAACATCGACACCGCGCTCGACGCCGTTGAAACCGCGCTTGCCAAGCTCGCTACCGGCGCGGCCTATCTCGGCGCCGCCAAGTCGCGCATCGACACCCAGAAGAGCTTCCTGTCGAACCTGTCGGACTCGATCGACAAGGGCGTCGGCGCCCTTGTCGACGCCGACATGAACAAGGAATCGACCCGCCTGCAGGCCCTCCAGGTGCAGCAGCAGCTCGGCATCCAGGCGCTGTCGATCGCCAACGGCAACTCGCAGTCGATCCTGGCCCTATTCAAGAGCTGACGGTCCGCCTGAGGCAGCCCTTCCATCGCAAGGCCGCGTCCTCGACGCGGCCTTTTCGCTTGTGTGGCAGATCGCTGCCACGAGTTCGGGTCTCGCGCAATCCCTGGCGGCTCGCCCCTATCATCCTCGCACAAGCTTCGCGGTCTAGTCTTCCGGCGGACAGTCATGCTGGGAGCGGTTGAATCGTGCCGGAACAGATCCAGAGCCTCATCGCGAACCTCCGCGGATTCGGCGTCAGGCGTCTTGCTCTCATGGGCGGCATCGCCGCGCTGGTCATGGCCGTCATCGGCGTCGCCTCGGTCTATCTCAACCGTCCGGCCTACGAGACGCTCTATGTCGGGCTAGACCGCAACGACGTGAACCAGATCGGCCTGGTGCTGGGCGAGGCCGGCATCGGCTTCGATGTCGGCGCCGACGGAACCTCGGTGCTGGTGCCGGCCGGCACCACGGCGCAGGCGCGCATGCTGCTCGCGGAGAAGGGCCTGCCGACCAGCGCCAACGCCGGCTACGAGCTGTTCGACAATGTCGGCTCGCTCGGCCTGACCTCCTTCATGCAGCAGATCACTCGCGTGCGCGCGCTGGAGGGCGAGATCGCGCGCACCATCCAGTCGATCGCCGGCGTCAAGGCGGCGCGCGTCCACATCGTCATGTCCGAGCGCGCCAATTTCCGCCGCGACGAGCAGCAGCCCTCGGCCTCGGTGGTCATCCGCTATGCCGGCGTCGATGCCGAAAAGAGCGCGCAGTCGATCCGCCACCTGGTCGCCGCCGCGGTTCCCGGCCTGTCGGCGGACAAGGTCACCGTGCTCGATTCCAACGGCAATCTCCTCGCCGCCGGCGACGACACTTCCAACACCAGCGCCGCCCGCACGCTCGGCGTCGAGCAGACGGTCGAGGCGCAGATCGCCGACAACATCCGCCGCGCGCTGACGCCCTACCTCGGTCCCGACAATTTCCGCGCCAGCGTCAAGGCTGACGTCAACACCGACACCCGCCAGACCGAAGAGACGATCTTCGATCCCGAATCCCGCGTTGAGCGTTCGGTGCAATCCGTGCGCACCAACGAGGCCAGCAACCAGAAGCAGGCCTCGACCCCGACCAGCGTCGAGCAGAACCTGCCCGAGACGCAGACGACCAACACCGAAGGGCCGCAGTCCTCCTCGCAGAACGACCGCAAGGAGGAGATCACCAACTACGAGATAAACTCCAAGAAGATCGCCACCGTCTCCAACGGCTATTCGGTGACCAAGATGTCGATCGCCGTCGTCGTCAACCAGGATCGGCTCAAGACCATCCTCGGCAAGGACGCCACGCCCGAGCAGATCGCCAAGCGCGTTGCAGACATCCAGAAGATGGTGGCCTCCGCCACCGGCTTCGACGACAAGCGCGGCGACATCATCGACGTCTCGGCGGTCGAGTTCATCGACGGGCTGGACGGCGAGCCGGTCGACCAGCCGAGCATCCTCGCCTCGATCGGCACCTATACGGGCACGCTCATCAACGCTGGCGCATTCATCGTCGTCGTGTTCCTGGTCGCCTTCTTCGGCCTGCGGCCGATGGCGACCGCGCTCACCGTATCGGCCAAACCGGCTGCCGTCGCCGGCCCGAGCTTCGACGATGTCCAGCGCTCGCTGCCGACGCCCGACGCGCCGGTGGCCGCCATCGCCGCCGACGCGCCGGTCGGCGCCCTGCCGGGCGCGCGCCCGGGCGCCACCCCGCTCGACGACCTGCGCCAGAAGATCAGGCCGGCGCCGCAGGAGCGGCTGGCTCGCATGGTCGACCTCAATGAGGAACGCACCGCCCAGATCCTGCGCAAATGGGCGGCCGCCCCGGAAGCCGCGGGTTAAGCCATGGCCTCGGGAGCCCTTTTCGATCTTCTGCCTGATTTCGGGTCACGCGCCCCGCGCGCCGGCCAGGCGCCGGCGGCGCCGGACATCGAGCGCAAGCCGGACCCGCCGCAGGCCGACATCGGCGCGCTGATCGCCGAGGCGGTGGCCGATGCGGAAGCCGCGCTCGAGGCGCGCCTCACGGCCGCCCACGTGGCGGCGCTCGAGGCCGAACGCCAGGCCAATGACGATGCGGCGAAAGCGTTCCTGGAAAGCTTCGGCGGCGATATCGGCGCAACGGTCAAGACGCGCATCGACGCCCTGGAGGCGCGCGTTGCCGAGCTCACCGGCGTCACGATTGCCCGCATCATCGGCGGCATCGTCAGCGACGATCTGCAGAAGCGTTCGCTCGACGCCCTTGCCCGCACCATCAACGCGGCGATTGCCGATAGCGAAGCCGTGCGCATCGGCGTGCGCGGGCCGCTGTCGCTGTTCGAGCCGCTGAAGGCAGCGCTTGACGACCGCGCGGCCAATCTCGATTTCACCGAGGCCCCTGGCTTCGACCTGACCGTGACCATCGATGAAACGGTGTTCGAGACGCGCATCGCCGAATGGTCGGCTTCCCTGTCGGAGGTCCTGTCATGAGCGCCATCGACCACGGCGAGGCCAGGCACGAGATCATCATCGTCAAGCGCAATCACGACGGCCATGACGACGGCCATCACGGCGGCGTCTGGAAGATCGCCTTTGCCGACTTCATGACCGCCATGATGTGCTTCTTTCTCGTCATGTGGCTGATCAACGCCGCCAACGAGCAGACCAAGGCGGCCGTCGCCAGCTACTTCAATCCGGTCGAGCTGATCGATCGCAATTCCAGCCGCAAGGGCCTGGAAGATCTTGGCGACGGCCCAAGCAAGGTTGGTCTCACCGCCGACAATCCGCAGGATGGCGCCAGCAAGGCCGGCGAGAACGGCAAGGGCGGCGCCGGCTCCTCCGACCGAAGGCAGACCAAGCAGGCCTCGCAGAAGTCGGACCTCTCCGACGAGCATCTGTTTGCCGATCCCTACGCCGTGCTGTCGGAGATCGCCACCGACACCGGCGTGATGCAGAATGTCAGCGCCAAGGGTGAAGGCGGCGCTCAGAATGCCGGTCCGGCGACCGGCGCCTCCGGCGGCGAATCCTATCGCGATCCATTCGCGCCGGATTTCTGGTCGCAGCAGGTGGCGACGCCCGGCGCCGAAGCCAGCGCCGAACGCAGGAAGATCGAAGGCGATCCGGCCAAGCCCGGCGAGAAGGTCGCCGAAACCGAAGTGCAGAAGGTCAAGGCCGTTCCGCCGGCGCCGCCGCAGTTGGATGCGCCGCTCGAGCCGCTGGCGACACCGGAGAAACCCGGCGCCAAGGCCGGATCGGTCGACACGAAAATCGGAAAAGCCGAAAACAAGGAGACCAAGGGCGAGAAAGCCCAGGCTGAAAAGGCTGGAGCCGAGGCCGCCGCGACCGACACCGCGAAGCCGGAAACCGCGGGAGCCCAAGCGGCAAAGGCCCTGACGACAAAAGCCCAGACGGCAAATGCGGAGCCGGAGCAAGCTTCCGACAAGGGAGAAAAAGCCCCGAGCAGCGCCGCCCTGAAAGCCGCCGCCGAAATCAAGCAGGAACTGGCCAAGGCCTTCGCACCGGGTGAGAAGCTGGCCGACGGCGTCTCCGTCGAGGCCACCGACAAGGGCGTCGTCATCTCGATCACCGATCAGCTCGACTTCGGCATGTTCGAGATCGGCTCGGCCGTGCCGCGTCGCGAGCTGGTGCTGGCGATGGAGAAGATCGGCCGCATCATCAACGAGAAGAAGGGCGCTATCACCATCGGCGGCCATACCGACGCGCGGCCGTTCCGCAGCGACACTTACGACAACTGGCGGCTGTCCACCGCTCGCGCCCACTCCGCCTATTACATGCTGGTGCGCGGCGGCGTCGACGAAAGCCGCATCACCGAGGTCGCCGGCTTCGCCGACCGCCAGCCCAAGATCCCGTCCGATCCGCTGGCCGCTGCGAACCGCCGCATCGAAATCCTGATGGCGACCGGCGGATGAGGGGCCGGACCGCCATCGGGCGCGCAGTCGGGCTGTTGCTGCTCGCCGCAGGATCGCCGGACGCGGCTTTCGCTCAGGACGGCTTGCAGCCCTACCAGTTGGTGCGTTCGCTGCAGCTGATCCAGGACCGCATCGCCGGCGGCGATCATGCGGCACTGCCGATGCAGGCCAAGCTCCTCGAAATGACCGACGCCAGGCTTCGTGCAGCCGATGCCGAGGATTTCAAAGACCCGAAGAATTTTCGCGCTCTGCTCGTCTACGGCATGAGCGGCGGCAACCCTGTCACCGTCGCGGCGGCGGCATCGCGCGCGACGACCGACCCGCAGAGCCTGGCAATAGCCAAGGGGGTCGTCGCCTACCTGAACGGCAGGCCGGCCGCCGCAATTGAAATCCTGAAGCCGATCGACCCGATGAGCGTGTCCGCCGACCTCGGCGCCTTCCTGGCGCTGGTCAAGGGCTCGCTGCTCGCGACCGATGAGCCCGCAACGGCGCTGACCTTGCTGGACGAGGCCCGCCTGCTCAGCCCCGGCACGTTGGTCGAAGAGGCAGCGCTTCGCCGTTCCGTCGGCCTCGCGGTGACGCAAGGCGACGCCGCGCGCTTCGCGCACGCCTCGACGCAATATGTCGCGGGTTACCTCTATTCGCCCTATGCCAGCCAGTTCGCCGACTCCTTCGTCTCCGGCGTGATCGCGCTGCACATGTCGATCAGCCAGGACAAGCTCGCCGACATCACCTCGATGATGGACCCGGAGCGCGAGAAGGTCATCTATCTGCGCATCGCCCGCCGCGCCGCGATCGACGGGCTGGCGGACCTTTCCGCCTTCGCCTCGGCGCGGGCCGAGCAGGGCCGCAACGGCAAAGGCAATCAGGACGACCCGCGCGCCGTGCTCTATTCGAGCCTCTCCACGGTGACGTCGGCCACGATCGACGATGTGCGGACCAGGCTCGGCAAGATCGATCGCGGCAAGCTTTCGGAGAGCGACCGCGCCTTGCTCGATGCGGCGCAAGCCGTTGCCGGCGAGGTTGTCGCTCCCGTGCCGGCGACCGCCAAGGACGAGAGCCAGGCCGCAGATCCCGCGAAGGGCGATACGGCGAAACCGCTGGCTGGAGCCGAGCCTGTCAGCCAGGCCGACTCCGAAGCCCTGCCGCCGGTGGAGGGCGCTGCGTCCGAGCAGCCGGCTGTCGCGGCCGCGGCCAAGCCGGCGGCGGACGTCCAGGCAGCGGCTCCTGCGTCGCCGAGCCCGCCGGCGACGGCACAGGCCACCGCCGAAGCGCCTGCTTCCGCTCCGGCGCAGCCCGAAACGCCGCCAGTGCTGCCTGCGTCGGCGCCGGCCGCCGCAGCAAGCCTTGATCCACACGATCCCACCGACGCAGCGATGATGAACGCGCGCCGCCAGCTCGACCAGATCGACCAATTGCTCGGAGCCGCTCCCAAATGACCAGCGCCCAAATGAACAGCGCCCAAATGAACAGCGTCAGTCAGGCCATGCCGGGACTCGGCTCCACTCACACCCAGTCGCGTCAGCACGCTGCCGACGGGAAGGGAAAAGGCTCGAATTTCGGCGAGATGGTAGATGGCGCCGAAAGGTCGGCCCGCCAGGGTAAGCAGCCTGTCGAGCCTGCGTCTTCCGATGCGAATCCGGCGCGGCGCACGCTCGCCGCTTCGCCCGAAGTGCACGCCGACCAGCAGAACAAGACCGCGACGCAAAAGCTGGCAGCCGGAAAAGCCGCCAGGCACAACGCCGACACCGGCCACGTGAAGGCAACCGACGATGCCGACACGCCGGCGCAATCGTCCGATGCCGCCGCGCTCCAGGACGGCCTGCCCCTGCTGATGGCGCTGGGCGACATCCGCCATTTCGCAACGGCGGCAAATGGCGGTCGCGACGGATCCGCCGAGGGAGAGGCGGGCACCCAGCCCTCCATCGGCCAGTCCGCCGCTTCACAACTGACGATCCGTCAGGGCAAGCGCGCATTGGCTGACGCTTCCGAAGGCGGCGAGCCGTTGCCGCGGTCCAGCCGCGCTACGATGGCGACGGAGAAGCCCGGGCCCGATTTCGGACAGAAGCCCGCCGTCGCCGGTCCGGACGGGGACACCTTGGTCCGCAAGGACGACGTCCTGCCCGCAACACCCGGCATCGAGACCGACGCCGCAGCGCCGCAAAGCTGGCGTCCGGCGGCCGCCCAGAAAACCGCGCAGACGGCGCAATCGATCGCATCGATCAATCAGGCCAAACCGTCCTCCGGGCGCATGGACGTGGTCAGCCAGCAGAGCTTCCCGGCGCCGGCGCAAAATCCCATCGGCCAGACGGCATCGGCGCTGGTCGAGGCGATCGCCTCGGACAGTGGCGTTCAGCAAGCCTTCGCGAGCGCGTCGATCGCCTCGCAAACCGCCAATTCTGTTGCCGTTCCGACACATGTCCTGAAGATCGAGCTCCACCCGGCGGAGCTCGGCATGGTTGTCGCTAGCCTGCGTCTTTCCGGAGAGCAACTTTCGATTGAGATGAAGCCGGAAACGCATGAGGCATACCGCCGTCTGAGCGCCGACAGCGACGCCATCGTCAAGTCGCTCCGCGGTCTCGGCTTCGACGTCGATCATGTCACCATTATGCAACCGTCGATAGCGGCTCACTCAGCCGGCCGCGCCGATGCGAACAGCGCGATGCCGATGTCGACGGGCCGCGACCAGCCTTCGTTCCAGCCGGGGAATTCGGGCGGCAACGGCGCCGGCGGCGACCGGCAACCGGGAAGGAGCGACGGCAATGGCGCACAGGAATTCGGCCGCGCTGCTCCGCCTCTTCGCGAGCGCGCTGGCGACGATATCTATATCTAGCCTGGCTGCGGCAGGCGCCGCGAGCGCCTCCAACCCCTGCGAGCCGGAGATCCTGCGCGCCGCCGATCGCTATGGCGTGCCGACGGGAATCCTTTATGCAGTCGGGCTGACCGAGACGGGAAAGAAAGGCAGCCTTCAGCCCAACGCTTTGAATATAGAAGGAAAAGCCGTTTTCCCGCGCAGCCGCGGGGAAGCGCTGGCGACGTTTGAGAACGCCCGCCACGAGGGCAAGACGCTGATCGATCTCGGCTGCATGCAGATCAATCATCGCTATCACGGCGCGCGGTTCCGCAGCGTCGAGGACATGCTCGACCCACACCAGAACGTCGACTATGCGGCGCGCTTCCTGGCGAGTCTCCATGCCCGCCATATGACCTGGTCGATGGCCGTCGCCCGCTATCATGCCGGCCCCGACAACGACCCGGCGCAGAAGGTCTATGTCTGCCGCGTCATTGCCAACATGGTCGCCACCGGCTTCGGCAAGTGGACGCCGAACGCCAGCGCTTTCTGCAACCAATAGCTGTCTTTGCAACAGCCCCGTGGGCCGGCGACCGCCGAGGGTCGGCGGCTCCAGTATCGTCCTCGATCCGCTGCCGCCAATACACCTTCGCAACCGGCTTTATTACGGCTCCCAAAAAAACTCCCAAGAAAATAGCTACAAGAAATGACGGTTTTTCAGGATTCACCGCACCGGGTACCGCTTTCCGCACGGGGCAAATGAGATGATTCGGAGGGCGGGCCGATGATCGTGATCGTTGATGAGCGAGAGCTCGTAACTGAGGGCTATGGCTCACTTTTCGATCGCGAGGGAGTCGCCACCGCGGGCTTCGCGCCGGGCGAGTTCGGCGAGTGGGTGAGCTCCGCCGCCGACACCGACCTCAGATCGGTCAGGGCCTTCCTCATCGGCGACTGCCGCGAGGGCGCCATCTCGCCGCGCCAGATCCGCGATCGCACCGGCGCGCCGGTGATCGCGCTCAGCGAACAGCACTCGCTGGAACACACGCTGCGGCTTTTCGAAAGCGGCGTCGACGACGTCGTCCGCAAGCCCGTGCACATCCGCGAGATTCTCGCCCGCATCACCGCCATCCGCCGCCGCGCCCACGAAGAGGCCGCCTATACCGAAGTCGGCTCGATGCGCATCTTCATGGACGGTCGCGATCCGGAGATAAACGGCGAGCCGCTGCCGCTGCCGCGCCGCGAGCGGCGCATCCTGGAATATCTGGCCAGCAATCGCGGCCGGCGCGTGACCAAGACGCAGGTGTTCAACGCCATCTACGGCATCTTCGACGAAGAGGTCGAGGAGAACGTGGTGGAGAGCCACATCTCGAAGCTGCGCAAGAAACTGCGCGAGAAGCTCGGTCACGATCCAATCGATTCCAAGAGGTTCCTCGGCTACCGGCTGGTGTTCTGATGGCTCCTGCCGGCAAAGCCCGCGCCAGCCTCGCGCAAGACACGAGGCTTAGTTTTGTGGCCTCTCAGAAGGGCACCGAGGAGATGTATCGATGAGCCTCTACGGAATGATGCGGACCGGCGTCTCCGGTATGAACGCGCAGGCCAACCGCTTGTCCACGGTGGCCGACAACATCGCGAATTCCGACACCACCGGCTACAAGCGTTCCTCCGCCGAATTCTCGACGCTCATCATGCCGACCACCGGCGGCGCCTATAATTCGGGCGGCGTCACGACGACGATCCGCTCGGCCATCAGCTCGCAAGGCGTCCTGCAATACACCACGTCGGTGTCGGACCTCGCCGTCAACGGCGACGGCTTCTTCGTCGTGCAGGACCCGAGCGGCACGCCCTATCTCACCCGCGCCGGCGCCTTCGTTCCGGACGCGCAGGGGCGCCTGGTCAATGCCGCCGGCTATCAGCTCATGGCCTACAGCTACGCCAACGGCGATCCGGCCGCCACCGCCAACGGCTTCGAAGGCCTGGTGCCGGTGCAGATCTCCGACCAGGAGATGACGGCGACGCCGAGCACCGAGGGCAATTTCACCGGCAACCTGCCGGCGGGCGCAACCCCGGTCGCAGCCGGCAGCCTGCCTTCCACGAACAGCGCGACCGCCGAATACACCTCGAAGTCCTCGCTGGTCGCCTATGACAATCTCGGCAACAAGGTGCTGCTCGACGTCTATTTCACCAACACCGGCTCCGGCACGTGGCAGGTCTCGGTCTTCGACCAGTCGAAAGCGACCCCCGGCACCTCCTTCCCCTATACGGGCGGCGCGCTGGGCACGGCCAATCTCACCTTCGACACCACCACCGGCAAGCTCACCGGCGCGACCACAGGCATCTCTTTCACGGTGCCGAACGGCTCGACCCTCAACCTCGATCTCTCCAAGCTGACGCAGCTCGGAACCGGCTTCACGGTCTCCGACGCCAAGGTCAACGGCAACGCGCCGAGCACGATCGAAAAGATCCAGATCAGCCAGGACGGCGTCATCTACGCCCAGTACGAGGACGGCTCCACCAAGCCGCTCTACAAGATCCCGCTGGCCGATGTTCAGAGCCCCGACAACCTCAGCGCCATGCCGGGCAACGTCTACGTGCAGAGCGCGGACTCCGGCGCCGTTCGCATCGGCTTTGCCAACGAAGGAAAGCTTGGCTCGGTCGTCTCGGGCGCGCTCGAAAATTCCAACGTCGATATCGCCGAGGAACTGACCAACATGATTGCGGCGCAGCGCAGCTACACCGCCAATTCGAAAGTCTTCCAGACCGGTTCCGACCTGATGGATGTCCTGGTCAACCTGAAGAGATAACCCCATCGGGCGCCAGCCCGTGAAAGACCCGCATGTCGCTTTCCACCGCATTAAGCATCGCCCAGTCGGCGCTCCTGGCCACATCCAAGCAAACCAGCGTGGTGTCGCGCAATGTGGCCGACGCGTCCAGCCCGGACTATGCCCGCCGCATCGCCGTCGTCACCAGCACGGCGCCCGGCGCGCGATCGGTGGAGATCCAGCGCGCCGCCAATGAGCTTCTGTTCCGGCAGAACCTTTCCGCGCTGTCGGCATGGAGCGGCCAGAGCGCGCTTTACAGCGGCATGGATCAGCTCGACCTCTCGGTCAACGGGGTCGACAACGCGTCGTCTCCGTCGACCGCGATCGCCAATCTGCAGCAGGCGCTGCAGCTCTACGCCACCACGCCGTCGAACCAGAATCTCGGCGCCAGCGTCATCGACGCGGCCAAGCAGGTGGTGAGCTCGCTGAACGACGGCACCAGGGCGATCCAGGATTTCCGCACCCAGACCGACGGCCAGATCGCCACCGCGGTCGACGACCTCAACTCGCTGCTCAGCCAGTTCCAGGACGCCAACAAGGCCGTCATCGCCGGCACGCGCTCCGGCACCGATGTGTCCGACGCGCTCGACCAACGCGACGCGCTTCTGAAGAAGATCGCCGAATATGTCCCGGTCTCGACCTTCACGCGCGGCGACAACGACATGGTCATCACCACCAAGGACGGCACGACGCTGTTCGAGACGGTGCCGCGCTCGGTGACCTTCAAGCCCTCGGCCGGCTACACCGCCGGCACGCCCGGCAACACGATCTACATCGACAATTTGCCGCTTTCGGCAGGCATCGGCGGCAACACCAGCGCCGACGGCAAGCTTGCCGGCATGCTGAAGCTGCGCGACGACGTCGCCGCGACCATGCAGAGCCAGCTCGACGAGATCGCCCGCGGCCTGGTCACGGCATTCGCCGAGACCGCGCCTTCGCAGCCCGACAGGGCGGGCTTGTTCACCTGGTCCGGCGCGCCGGCTATTCCGGCTGCCGGCACCCTGGTCAACGGCCTCGCCGGCTCGATCAGCGTCAACGCCGCATTCGATCCGGGCGCCGGCGGCAGCCCGGCGCTGCTCCGTGATGGCGGCGCCAACGGCGCGGCCTATATCTCCAACACCAGCGGCGGGGCTTCCTACTCGGACCTGCTGATCGCCTACGGCAACAGGCTGGATCAGCCGATGGCCTTCGATACGTCCGCCGGCCTCGCGGTCAACTCCGGCGTCGCGGACTACGCGGCCAACGCCATCGGCTGGTTCGAGGGCGTGCGCCAGCAGGCATCGACCAACGCCGACACCAAGGAGGCGCTGGCCACGCGCACCGCCGAGGCGCTGTCGAACGAGACCGGCGTCAATGTCGACCAGGAAATGTCTCTGCTGCTCGACCTCGAGCACACCTATCAGGCGTCCGCGCGCATGATGAAGACCGTCGACGACATGCTGGACGCCTTGTTGAGCGCGGTGGGATAAGCCATGAAAGCGACAGCCGTCTCCTCAGCCGCCATCTCCAACGCGCTCCGCTACCAGCAGATGCGCATGCAGGCCGACCTCGTCAAGGCGACGAAGGAATCCCAGACCGGCAAGGTGGCGGATGTCGGCCTGGCGCTAGGCGGCCGCACGACGCAGGCCGTCACCTTCCAGCGCGATCTCGACCGTCTGAACGGTATCGTCGATTCGAACTCGCTGGTCGCCGCGCGCCTGACATCGACGCAGGATTCACTGGGCCAGCTCTCCGATGTCGCGCAGGATCTCCTGACGGCGCTGACCAGCGCCGTGTCGGGCGACTCCTCGACCAGCATCACCCAAACCGCCGGCGCCACGGCGCTGCAGCAGATGACGGGTATCCTGAACACCAGCGTCAACGGCGAATATCTGTTTGCCGGCACCAACACCGACGTCAAGCCGATCGACGATTTCAGCGCTGCCGGCTCCCCCGCCAAGGCGGCGTTCGACGCCGCCTTCACCAGCTATTTCGGCTTCACCCAGAGCGACCCGGCGGCCGCCAACATCACCGCCGCCCAGATGGACGGCTTCATCACCGCCGCGGTCGAGCCGCAATTCCTGGGCTCCGGCTGGCAGACCAACTGGTCGAGCGCCACCGACGAGCAGATCACCAGCCGTATTTCACTGAGCGAGACCACGCAGACCTCTGTCAGCGCCAACGAGCAGGGCATCCGCAAGCTCGCCATGGCGGCCGCCATGGTCAGCACCCTCTTCGCCGGCAACATCAGCCAGCAGGGGCAGAACACGATCGTCAGCCGCGCGCAAAAGCTGGTCGGCGAGGCCATCGGCGGCATCGTCCAGGTGCAATCCGAGGCCGGCCTCGCCCAGAAGCGCGTGTCCGACGCCAGCGATCGCATGAAGACCCAGGTCGATCTGTTCGAGAAGCATATCATCGACCTCGAGGGCGTCGACCCCTCGGAGGCCGCCACCCGCGTCGCCGACCTGACGCAGCATATCGAAACGTCCTTCGCCTTGACCGCGCGACTGCAGCAGCTCAGCCTGCTGAACTATCTCACCTGAACACTCTCACCGGAACGCCAGAGCTCCGACGATGTATCAATTCTCCTACGCCGACATCCAGACCGACTCCGTTGCCGACGCCAAGGATCGGGAGCGGCAGTTGCTGACCCGCTCGATCGACATGTTGTCCGCGGCAGCCGCCGTCGGGCCGGAGTCGATGGAGGCGGTCGAGGCGCTGCACTTCACCAGCCGCATCTGGACCACCTTCGTCGAGGATCTCGGCTCCAGCGACAATGCGCTGCCCAAGGAGCTGCGCGCCAATCTAATCTCGATCGGCCTGTGGCTGCTGCGCGAAACGGAGGACATCCGGCAGGGCCGCACCAACAATTTCGAAGGATTGATCGAGGTCTCCCAGATCATCCGAGATGGCATCCAATGACCAACACGCTGAAGATCTCGCTGAAGCCTAACGAGAAGATCTATATCAACGGCGCCGTCATTCGCGTCGACCGCAAGGTCACGATCGAGCTGATGAACGACGTCCAGTTCCTGCTCGAGAGCCACGTCATCCAGGCCGAGCAGGCCTCGACGCCGCTCAGGCAGCTCTACTTCATCGTGCAGATCATGCTGGTGAACCCGTCGGGCGCCTCCGAGGCGCGCGACATGTTCCGCCGCTCGCTGCCGATGCTGATTGCCAGCTTCGACAACCAGGAGATCTGCAGCGCGCTGAAGCAGATCGACCGCATGGTCGGCGAGGATCACATCTACGAGGCGCTGAAGGCGATCCGCGCGCTCTACCCGCTCGAGCGCCAGGCGCTGGGCGGCAATGACGACATTCCGGAAGCGCCGCCCGCGCTGGCTATGGGAGCATAAAGATGACCGTGGACATGACAACGACGATCCCGGTTGGCGCCAACCAGACCAGCCAGCAGACCTCGAAGACGGCGGTCGACTACCAGTCGTTCCTGAAACTTCTGATCGCCGAGATGAAGAACCAGGACCCGACCAAGCCGATGGATTCGACGCAATATGTCGCGCAGCTCGCGACCTTCTCGCAGGTCGAGCAGTCGGTCCAGACCAACACCAAGCTCGACCAGATCATGCAGTCCTCGGCGCTGTCGCAGGCCGATGCGCTGATCGGCCGTTCGATCACCTCGGCCGACGGCAAGACCACGGGGATCGTGGCTTCCGTGAAGCTCGCCAGCAGCGGCCTCATTGCAGTGCTCAAGGACGGCACCGAGGTCCCCGTCGGCGCGGGCGTCTCGATCAAGCCGGCCGCCTAGCCGGGTTCGCAAGCGATCCGCCCATGAACGAGGCCGACGCCCTCGATATCGTCCAATACGCGGTCTGGACGGTGCTCACCGCCTCCGCGCCGGTCGTGCTGGTGGCGATGGCCGTCGGCATCGGCATCGCGCTCATCCAGGCGCTGACCCAGATCCAGGAAATCACGCTCACCTTCGTGCCCAAGATCGTCGCCATCATGCTGGTGGTGGCGCTGACCGGCCCGTTCATCGGCAGCCAGATCTCGGCCTTCACCAACGTCATCTTCGAGCGCATCGAGCACGGCTTCTGACGAGCGGCTGCCGCAAGTCTTGAGGCCCTAGGGCACAGACCGGAACATCGCTTGCGGCCGGCCCTGTTGCGGCTAGATTGTTGGCCGCGCCGGCACCTGCCGGCATCTTGGATTTCGGTAAGCGATGGATCAGGCAGAAGCGGCCGGCGGGCCATGTGCGGGATAGCCGGCGTCTGGCGAAAGCGCGATCCGATCGGCGCCGGCGACCTCTCCGACGTCGCCCGCATGATGCAGGCGCTGGCGCATCGCGGCCCCGACGATCGCGACAGCTGGAACAACGCCAGGCTGGCGCTCGGTCACCGCCGCCTTGCCATCATCGACCCCTCGCCCGCCGCGCGAGAGCCGATGCTGACAACCGATGGCGACGGCACCCTTTGCTATAGTGGCGAGGTCTACAATTACCGCTCGCTGCGCAAGTCGCTGGAAGCCGAGGGTCTTCGGTTTCGCACCGTCTCCGACACCGAGGTGGTGCTCCAGGCCCTGCATCATTGGGGCGTCGAGAAGGCCGTGCCGCTGTTCGACGGCATGTTCGCCTTCGCCTATTTCGATCAGCGCGACGGCGCGTTGTGGCTAGCCCGCGACAGGCTCGGCATCAAGCCGATGTCGGTGGCCGACGCCGCGGATCGGCTTCTGTTCGCCTCCGAGGACAAGGCGATCCTCGCCTGCCACGATTTTGCACGCAGGGTCGACGCTCGTGAGATCACCTTGCGGCTTGCCTGGCAGAGCCGCGATTCCAGCTACAGCGTCTTCGAAGGCATCGAGCGCTTGCCGCCCGCCGGCCTTTGGAAGATCAGCGATGGCGGCATCGAGAAGCAGCGTTTCTGGCATGTGCTCGACGCCCTGGAGACATCGCGCATCGTCGACGACAGGGTCTCCGACGCCGGGCACATGGCGAGCCTCGAGGCGCTGCTAGAACAAAGCGTCGAGCTGCATTGCATCGCCGACGCCAGCCTCGCCACAGCCTGCAGCGGCGGCGTCGATTCCGGCCTGATCACGGCGCTCGCCAAGCGCTATCGGCCTGAGATGCACGGTTATGTCGTCGACCCAAAGCTCGGCCGCAGCGAGGCGGAAGACGCCGAGCGGACCGGTCGCCATATCGACGTCAGCCTTCGCCGTGTGCCCGTCGACAGGGACCGGTTCTTCGAGCTCTGGCCGCGCGCCATATGGCATCTCGAAAGCGACGGCTGGCATGCCAGCGTGGCCGGCCTGCTGGCGCTCGCGGAGCAATGCCGCGCCGACGGGGTCAAGGTGCTGCTCACCGGCGAGGGTTCGGACGAACTCTTCGGCGGCTACAAATGGCAGGCGTCGACCATCAGGCTTTGGCGGCAATCGTGGCTGCGAAGCCTGTTCCGCTCCAAGGCCGCCCAGGACCGGAAATACGCCCGGCTTCGCCGGTCTCCGTTCCGCAATTCGGTCGGCCGCGGCTCGCCCTGGGACCGCAACATCGTGCTGAGGGCCTTGTCGCCCGAGCTGAATTTTCTGCAGACCAAGCTGTTCGACCGGCTCGACGGCGTCAGCCCGGACGGCGACCGTGCCTTCCTGGCAAGCTGCTTCTACGATCTTTATTCGCACCTGCAGGATTTGCTGCATCGGCACGATCGCCTCAGCATGGCCGCCTCCGTCGAGCTGCGCGTTCCTTTCCTGGAGAACAGGCTGATCGATTTCGCCATGCATCTGCCGAGGCGGTACAAATACCGCAACAGGACCGGCAAATGGCTGCTGAAGAAGGTCGCCGAACGCCATCTGCCGCGCGAAAACATTCATGCGGCAAAGAGCGGCTTCGAGATGTCCAGCGCCTTTTCGGCCGGCACGCAGGGGCTGCTGCGCGGCGGCTTCTTGCGCGATGCCATGAAATGGTCCGCGTCCGAGCTGGATGACCTGATCGACATGGCCAGAGCCGAGGAACCGTCGAGATTGCGCCTTGTCGGCATGGAGATGCTGTTGAGGCTCTATCTGGGTGGCGAGACGACAGGGAACCTCGCCGAGTCGCTGCACGCCAAGATCAGAGGCGCGAAGTAACGAAGATTTGGTCCACACCGGCAAGATGCTTGGCCTAAAGCTTCGCCGACGCATTTTCGCCTTTGCCTTCCTGTTGTTGGACCGCGATCCTTTGAGGGTGCGCCGGCGCGACCCTGGCGCGGGGCGAACGCAAGACTGAATGAAGGCGGGACAGCGACCATGATCGACGACGAGCCGGAAAGCGAGCGGGTCTCGGCGCTGGCGCCGTTCCGGCACGGCATCTTCCGCGCCGTCTGGTCGGCCAGCCTTGTGTCGAATTTCGGCGGCCTGATTCAGGGCGTCGGCGCCGCCTGGATGATGACGACGATCGCCACCTCGTCCTACCAGGTGGCGCTGGTCCAGGCCTCGACCACCTTGCCGATCATGCTGTTCGCGCTCATTGCCGGCGCCATCGCCGACAGCTTCAACCGCCGCAAGGTCATGCTGGTGGCGCAGACCTTCATGCTGGTCGTCTCGGCGCTGCTCACCGTGTTCACCTGGTTCGGCTGGATGACGCCGTGGACGCTGCTGGCCTTCACCTTCCTGATCGACAGCGGCACGGCGCTGAACAGCCCGTCATGGCAGGCCTCGGTCGGTGACATGGTGCCGCGCGCCAAGGTGCCGGCGGCGATCGCGCTGAACTCGATGGGCTTCAACATCACACGCAGCGTCGGCCCGGCGATCGGCGGCGTGATCGTTGCCGCCGCGGGCGCGGCGGCGGCCTTCGCCGCCAACGCCGTCAGCTATATCGGCCTGATCGTCGTGCTCGCCCGCTGGAGGCCGGATGTGCCGGTGCAGACCCTGCCGCGCGAGTCGCTGGGCGCGGCGATGGGCGCCGGTTTGCGCTACGTCGCCATGTCGCCGAACATCGGCAAGGTGCTGGCGAGAGGCTCGGCTTTCGGCTTCAGCGCCGGCGCGGTGCTGGCGCTGCTGCCGCTGGTGGCGCGCGACGTCGTCAAGGGCGACGCGCTAACCTACGGCATCATGCTCGGCGCCTTCGGCATCGGCGCGGTCGGCGGCGCGCTGATCAGCGTGCGGCTGAGGCAATTGCTCTCCAGCGAAACTATGGTTCGCGCCGCTTTCGCGGGCTTTGCGTTTTGCGCCTTCAATGCCGCCGTCAGCCACAGTGCCTGGCAGACATCGGCGGGCCTGCTCATCGGCGGCGCCTGCTGGGTCATCGCGCTCTCCCACTTCAACGTCACTGTGCAAATGTCGACGCCGCGCTGGGTGGTCGGCCGCGTGCTCTCGATCTACCAGACGGCGACCTTCGGCGGCATTGCGCTGGGCAGCTGGATCTGGGGCGTCGTCGCCGACGCCCATGGCGCGGAGACGGCGTTGACGGCAGCCGCCGTCGCCATGTTGGCGGGCGGCGCCATCGGCTTCTTCCTGCCGCTGCCGCAGCAGACGACGCTCAACCTCGATCCGCTCAACCGGTTCAAGGAGCCGATGCTGGCGCTTGACCTTAAGCCGCGCAGCGGCCCGATCGCCATCATGATCGAATACGTCATCCGCGAGGAGGACGAGGCGGAATTCCTTGCCACGATGGCCGAACGCGGCCGCATCCGCCGCCGCGACGGCGCCCGCAACTGGACGCTTGCCCGCGATCTCGAAAATCCCGGCATCTGGATCGAGCACTACCACACGCCGACCTGGGTCGAGTACATCCGCCACAACAGGCGCGCCACCCATGCCGACGCCGTGGTCGGCGAACGCATCCGGGCGCTGCACAGCGGCGAGAATCCGCCGCGCGTGCGCCGCATGATCGAGCGCCCGACAACCGCCGGAACGACGCTTGTCTCACCCAAAGGGCCGATCGATCACTGACCCGGGGTCTTTGGCTCGGAAGATCAGCCGGCGCTCTGGATCATATAAAGCTTGCGCGTTGTCTCGCGGATCAGCCATTCGCCCTTCCATCCCCGAGGCAGGACGAGAAGGTCGCCCGGGCCGAGCTCGCGCATCTCGCCGTCGGCGCGGCTCACTTCGGCGCGGCCGGAAATGATGTGACAGATTTCCGACGAGCCTGATCGGTCGGCGGTGAAGCGGCCGGGCGTGCATTCCCAGATGCCGATATCGATCGTGCCGTCCGGCGACTGGAACAGCGAGCGCGCCGCCTCGACCTGGTCTCCTTCGATGGAAGTCGGCTTGGGCGAGAACGCGCCGATTTCGGCCCTGGCGAGGTCGTGGAAAGTCGAAAGGTCGATCAAGTCGGGCTCCATAGTCAGTGGCCGGTAATGCTATCCGCCAGAGCGGCAAGCTTCGAGGTGTGCGCGAGCCCCGCCGCCTCGCGCTGGTCGGCGATGCGGTAGAGCTGGTACATCGAGTGCACGCCGAGCCAGCGGAAGGGTTCCGGCTCCCATGGCCGGACCTTGCGGTTGACCCAGGGCAGTCGCGTAAGATCCGTCTCGTTGCCGAGGATCAGGTCGGCAAGCGTGCGGCCCGAAAGGTTGGAGCTCGAGACGCCGAGCCCGACATAGCCGCCGGCCCAGCCGATGCGGGTCCTGGGGTCAAGGCCGACCGTCGTGCACCAGTCGCGCGGCACGCCGAGCACGCCGCACCAGGCGTGGTCGATGCGGCATCCCGCCGTCTGCGGCAAAAGCGTCGTCAGGATCGTATGCAGCTGGTCGATCGTCGCCTGCTGCGTCCGGCCGTTGACGTCGGTGCGCGAGCCGTAGCGATAGGGCACGCCGCGCCCGCCCATGGTGATGCGCCCCTCGCGCGTACGCTGCGCATAGCAATAGGCATGCGCCGCGTTGCCGAGCAGCTCGTGTCCCTCCCAGCCGATCTCGCGCCAGAGTTTTTCGGACAGCGGTTCGGTGACGATCTGGGCGCTGTTGAGCGCCAGCCATGTCCGCTCTTCACCGGGAATGCCGGCGGTAAACCCTTCGGTGGCGCGGATGATGATTTCGGCCCGCACCGTGCCACGGTCGGTGGTCACGACGCCCTTGGCAATGGAAGTCACCGTGGTCTTCTCGTAGATTGGCACGCCGAGCCGCTCGACCGCGGCGGCCAGTCCGCGCACCAGCTTGGCAGGCTGCACCCGCGCCTGGCCATGAACGACGAAGCTGCCCATGACATCCTTGATGTTGATGCGGGCGCGCGTCGCGGCTGCGTCCAGCAGTTCCACGCGGCCGCGTTCGGCATCCCAGGAGCGGATCGTCTCGCATTCCTCACGCACGCGCTCGAGCTGCGCCGGATTGGTGGCGACCGTCAGATTGTCGACGCGGCGGATATCGGCGTCGATGCCTTCCGCCGTCGCCACCCGGATCACCTCGTCCACGCAGCCCGCCATCGCCTTCTGCATGGCGGTCACGCCCTGCCGGGTCGAGGTCTTGAGATACTTCTCGCGCGACCAGCCGAAGCCGCCCGACAGCCAGCCGCCATTGCGGCCCGAGGCGCCGAAGCCGGCGAACTCGCGTTCGATGAGCGCGACGCGAAGCGAAGGCTTCGCCTTCCTCAGGTAATAGGCGGTCCAGAGCCCCGTGTAGCCGGCGCCAACGATCGCGACATCCACTTCGATGTCGCCGGGCAGGGGTGGGCGCGGCGCCGGAACCGCCCCCAGATCCGCATACCAGAACGAGATGTCGCCGTTGCGCTTGACTTGCATGGGATGGTTTCCGGGAGAGCTGGATCAGGTGAGCGTCGTGTCGGCCGAGCTGTCGTCAGCCAGAAGCTTGGCGTCGGCGCCGTCGAAGCAGAGCTCCACCTTTTCGCCGAGGCCGAAGCTCTCGCCCGTCAGCGGCGAGCGTACGATCGCCGTCGAGCCGTCGCCGAGCTTCACTTCGTATTTCGATCCGGAGCCGAGATAGATCGCCTCGGCGATCGTTCCCGACAGGCGGTTCTTGCCGACGGGCTCGCCTGGCTTTCGAATGGCAAGCTTTTCCGGCCGCAGCAGCAGCACCGGGCTGGCCTCACCCGCGAGCCGGCGCGGCGTGGTGACCGTCTCGCCGGCGACGCTGAGCGCCGTGCTGGTGCCGTCGCTTCTCGCCTCGCCGCGCAGCACGGTGGAGTCGCCGATGAAGCGGCCGACGAACAACGTCGCCGGTTCGTCATACAACTGCCTGCCGGTGCCGACCTGCTCGATTCGCCCGCGATTGAACACGGCGATCCGGTCCGACAGCACCAGCGCCTCTTCCTGGTCGTGCGTGACATAGACGAAGGTGGTGCCGAGCTCGCGGTGGATGCGCTTGATCTCGAGCTGCAACCACTCGCGCAGCTTCTTGTCGAGCGCGCCGAGCGGCTCGTCCATCAGGAGCAGCGGCGGATCGAAGACGATGGCACGCGCCAGCGCCACGCGCTGCTGCTGGCCGCCCGACAATTCGCTCGGATAGCGATGCGCGAAATCGCCCATCTTGACCATGTCGAACGCCGTTGCCACGCGCGCCTTTCGCTTGGCCTGATCGACGCCGCGCAGCGTCAACGGATAGGCGACGTTGCGGCCGACGGTCATGTGCGGGAACAGCGCATAGTGCTGGAAGACGACGCCGATATTGCGCTTGTGCGCCGGCACGCCGACGACGCTGTTGCCGCCGACCAGCAGCTTGCCGCTCGACACATCCGTGAAGCCGGCGATCACATTGAGCGTCGTCGTCTTGCCCGAGCCGCTCGGCCCAAGCAGTGTCATGAACTCGCCGGGCTCGATCCTGAGCGACACGCCGTCCAGCGCCTTGAATGCGCCATAGGCTTTGGTGACGGATTCGAGGTCGATCGCCGCGCCGCGATTGTTCGGTCTTGGGTTCATAGGCGTCCCTTCCGCTCGCGGCCAAGAAGAAGCATGCCGCCGCCGATCAGGATCGTGGTGGCGCACAACAGGATCGTGCCGACGGCGGCGACCGTCGGGTCGGCGTCGCGCGTGATCGAGGAGAAGATCTGCACCGGCAGCGTCTTGAGATAGGGGTTGGTGATGAAGAGCGAGACGATGATCTCGTCGAATGACGTCGCGAAGGCGAAGAGCAGGCCCGACAGGATGCCGGGCAGGATCAGCGGCAGCGTGACGGTCCGGAACGCGGTGAGCGCGCCGGCGCCGAGGCTGGCCGCCGCCGTCTCCAGGCGCTTGTCGAAGACCTCGAGATTGGCCGACACGGCGATCAGCACGAAGGGCAGCGCCAGGATGGTGTGAGCCAGCACGAAGCCGGCCAGCGTTCCGACGAGCTGGGCGTCGAGATAGACGGCATAGATGCCGATGGCCAAAACCACGCCCGGCACCACCATCGGCGTCAGCATCAGCATCCGCAGAAGGTTCGCCGGCCGCGCCTTCATGCGGTCGAGCCCGAAGGCGGCGAGCGTGCCGAGCACCGTCGCCAGCACCGCCACGATCGAAGCCACCTTCAGCGAGTTGAGAAAGCTGGTCGACCATTCCGGATTGGTGGCGAAATTCTGGTACCACTGCCAGGAGAAGCCTTGCGGCGGGAAGGCGAGCGACTTGTTGGCGTTGAAGGACATCGGCACGACGACGAGCGTCGGCGCCACCAGCCATATCGCCACCAGCAGGCAGACCAGGCCGAGGATGATGCGGGTGAGCGGCTTCATTTCCATCAGCGTCGCCCCGCCTCTCGGTGCCTCGAGCGCATCACCGGCGCTGCGAGCGCCAAGAGCAGGAAGGTCGCGACCAGCAGCACCACGCCCATGGCGCCGCCGCGTCCCCATTGCAGCAGGCTGAGCACCTGCGTCTGCACCAAGGTCGAGAGCATGGTCGAGCGCGGCCCGCCGAGCAGCGCCGGGGTGATGTAGAAGCCGAGCGCCAGGATGAAGACGATGATCGCGCCGGCATAGACGCCCGGCAGCGACAGCGGCAGGTAGACGGTGAAGAAGGCGCGGGACGGCCGGGCGCCGAGGCTGCGCGCCGCCTGCACCAGCCTCAGGTCGATCCCCTTCATCACCGAATAGAGCGGCAGGATCATGAAGGGCAGAAGCACCTGCGCCATGCCGATCACCACGCCCGTCTGGGTGCGGATCAGCCGGATGCCGGTGAAGCCGGCCGACCTGAGCAGCGAATTGATGACGCCGGAATCCTGCAGCAGGATCACCCAGGACAGCGTACGGACCACGCCGCTCACCCAGAACGGGATCAGCACGCAAAGCACCAGCACAAGCCTGACGCGCGGTCCGACCGCGGTCATCAGGTAGGCGTAGGGATAAGCGCAGATAACGCAGACCAGCGTAACCCATGCCGAGATGATGAAGGTGCGCTGCAGCACCGCGAGATTGACCGGGGCACCGAAGAACCAGGCATAGTTCTGCACGCCCCATTCAGGCTCCGACAGGCTGCGCAGCATGATGGTGAGCAGCGGATAGCCGATCACTGCCGCCAACAGGACGAGCGCCGGCAGCGTGAGCGCGAACGGCCGCCATCCCCGTCCCGGCCGCCCTTCGGCGGCGGGTTGGGTGGTCGTCGGCTCGAGCGCGCTCACCGGCTTTGCCTCCCTCAGCCCGTCAGTTGCCGGCCATCAGCGCGGACCACTTCTCCTGCGCCAGCGGGAAGTTCTCGACCCAGAACTTGATGTTCTGCTTGTAGCCCTGCTTCTGGCGCTCGGGCGTGTTGGTCAGGAAGGCCGCGACGGAAGCGTCGACCTTGGGCTGCGCGTCGTTGTTGATCGGCGTGTAGGAGGTCTGCTGCGCCAGGATCTCCTGCGACTGCTTGCCAAGATAGGCATTGAGCAGCGCGTAGGCGGCATCGGTATCCTTGACGCCGACGGGGATGGTCATCTGGTCCATCACCACCAGCCAGTCCTGCCAGGCGGGCGCATATTTGGCGCCGTTCTTGACCGCCGTCATGGCGCGGCCGGTCCACATCATCAGCATGTCGGCCTCGCCGGACTCGGCGAGCTGCTGCGATTCCGCACCCGTCTTCCAGTAGATCGTGTCCGGCCCGAGCTTGCGGATCACGTCGATGGCCTTGTCGATATCGCCGGCCGTCATTGCCTTCGGATCGCCGCCCGCCACCTTGAAAGCCTGTTCGAGCAGGCCGCCGGTCGGATCGCCGGAGCCGTCGAGGCCGCGCACGCCCGGGAACTTTTCGGTGTCGAAGAAGTCGGCCCAGCTCTTGGGCGGGTTATCCTTGTACTTCTCCATGTTGTACATCAGCACGACGCCGTAGTTCATCGCCGGCACCGAGCACTCGCCGACCTGGCCCTGGGGAATTTTCGAGACATCGAGCTTCGAAAGATCGAGCTTCTGGAACAGCTTGCCGCAATGGACGTAAGGCGGCAGATCGCCGGTATCGACCACGTCCCAGGTGACGTTGCCGGATTCGACCTGGGCCTGCAGCTTTGCGATCTCGGTCGGGCCGTCATTGAGCAGCTTGACGCCGGACTTGTCGACGAACTCCTTCAGCGCCGCCGCCTGGCCGTCCTGGTAGATGCCGCCATAGGAGACGAAGGTCAGGGTCTTGCCCTTGAGCGAACCGTCCTTCACCTCGCCCGCGACAGGCTTGTCCTGCGCGAAGGCGGCGGTTGTCAGAACACCGAGCGCCAGAGCGGCGCCAAGACCTGCGAATTTCGACTTCAGCATAACTTGAACTCTCCCATTGAGGCCCGCGTTTGAATCGCACTACCTGGCCGCGAGCGGTTTCCAGGCCTTGTATTGATCGAGCTCGGCGCGCGCCGAGGTCGGCGGCGCGATGATCCACATCACCTCGGCCCGGCCGCTGCCGATGTTCTCGCTGCGATGCGGTGTCGACGTTGCGTATTCGATGCTGTCGCCCTCTTCGAGGACATGGCGTGCGTCGCCGAGCGAGACCTCGACGATGCCGCGAAGGACGACGAGCATCTCGTGCGCGTCGCCATGCGTGTAGAGCGCCGAGCCGGTCGAGCCGCCGATATCGAACTCGCCGACATAGACTTCCATGTCGCTCAACGGCGGGCGCGACAGCAGCATCTTGCGGCAACCGTCGCTGGGCGGAAGGCTTGGCCGCTCGCTGCGCCGGAGCGCGCCGTGATGATTTTGAGCCGCGCTCTCCGCGAACAGCAGCGCGACGCTGACCCCGAGTGCCGAGGCCATCTGGTTGAGCGAAGCGGTACTGGCGCCGGTCAGGCCGCGCTCGAGCTGGCTGATGAAGCTGGCGCTCGTGCCGGTCGCCTCGGCGAGGTCGCGCAAGGACAGCCTGCGCGCGAGACGAAGGCTCTTGAGACGCGCGCCCAGTACCTGTTGCGCATGGGCCGCGGCCGAGCTGGCGCCGTTCGCCGCCTGAGCCTTACTGTTGTCGGAAGCCTTGGGCATCCCGTTTTCCTCCACTTAACACTCTGTACAGTTACACTGTACAATTGACAAGCCACGCGTGGCGCCAGGCCCGCGCCAGTATTTGGGCCAGGCTTGCAAGCTGAAGGGGCATGTCTGCAGGAGAAAGGCGCGGCGGCGGATCGACAAAGTAGGCGGGGAGGTCTCGCTACCCCTCGCCGGAGAGATCCCGCCGCGCCTTGTCGAGCTCCTCGGCATAACGCCGCATCAGGTGGCTTTCGGTTAGCAGGCCGAGGACAATGCGATCGTCGAAATCCTCCACGACCGCCAGCTCTTCAGCGCCGGCGCGCTGGAAAGTCTCGGCGGCGGTTTGGACGTTCATCGACGGAACCAGCACCGCATCCTTGAACAGGGCGAGCGCCTGCACCGGGGTCTCGCCGTCGGAGAGGTCGCTGTGCAGCTCGGCAACGAGCAGCACGCCGACATAATGCTGTCCCTGCTCGACGGCGATGACGCGCTGCGCGGACCCAAGCGGGACCTCCTTGCGGAATTCGGCCAGCGTGATCGAGGCGTCAATGGTGCGGACGTCCTTGCGCATCATCGAGCCGACATTCAGGCTGCGCATCCAGCCGACATCGTGGGCGCTGCGGATTGTCTCGCCGCGCAGATGGAAGCGCCAAGTCGAGAAGGAGTAGCCGAAGGTCTCGCGCACCAGGATCGCCGACATGATCGATGCCGCCAGCACCACGCCGGTGAGCGTCAGGTCGCGGGTCGATTCCAGCGCCAGAAAAGTCATCGTCAGCGGACCGCCGACGACACCGACAGCAAGCGAGCTCATCCCGACGACGGCGGCGACCGCCGGATCGATGCCTGTCGATGGCGCGGTCAGCGCCATGACGCCGGCAAAGACCTTGCCGAGCAGCGCGCCCAGGAACAGCGAGGCAAAGAACAGGCCGCCGCGGAAACCGGACCCGAGCGAGATCGCCGAGGCGGCGAGCTTCAGCACGAAGACGCTGGCCACGACAGGAAGCCCGTAGTTCATCGCGAACTCGCGGTGCAATGCTCCATGCCCGCTGGAGAGCACCTGCGGCGTGACCAGCCCCAGCAGCCCGACAACGATGCCGCCGATAAAGGGCCTGACCGAAGCGTCGATCGCCAGCCGCACGAAGACGCGCTCGATAATGCTTACCAGATGCATGATCGCAATCGACGCCGCCCCGCCGAGGAGTCCCAGCAGCAGGAACGGCACGTATTCGCTTGCGGTCAGCGTCGGCAGGCCGGAAAGTTCCAGCGGAAACGGCACGCCGCCGAACACTTCCGCAGTCAGCGAGGCCGCGATCGCCGCCGCCATCACCGGCGCGACATTGGCCACCGAGTAGATGCCGATGACCAGCTCGAAGCCGTAGAAGGCGCCCGTCAGCGGCGCGTCGAAGGCGGCCGCGATGGCGCCGGCGGCACCGCAGCCGACCAGGATGCGGACGTCGTTGCGGCGCAGCCGGAAGGCGCGGGCCAGTCGCGAAGCTATGCCGGAACCGATCTGCGTGTAGCCGGCTTCCAGCCCGACCGAGGCGCCGAAACCGCTGGAGATCATGGTCTGGCCGACGATGATGAACGTATCGGTGAGCGACATGCGCCCACCGTAGAGCGCATTGGCCTCGATCGGGTCGACCGGCGTTCTGAACTTCCGCCTTCTCAGCCAGATCACCGAAAGGCCGAGCAGCAGGCCGCCGATGGCCGGAAACATCGCCTGCACCGGATTGGCCAGTGAAAACATCGCCGAAAGTCGCCCGCCCGGCTGCACGTCGAAGAGCAGGAAGTGCATGCCTTGCACAAACCCGCTCATGCCGGTGACCAGCGCGCCGGCGATCATGCCGACCACACCCGCCATCAGCACGATGACGATGCCGCGCGCCTCGAGCACGGGGATCGAATTGATCAGCACCGCCCGAAGCCGGCGGGCGTAGACTTGCGGTTCGTTTCTGGCAGGCAACGGTGCGGCTCGCCGGTATGCGGAGGATGGATGCTGCCGTGCCTGATACGCCCGGCGGCATAGCGTGGCAACCGCAATGCCGACCGCATGTGGCGCCATTTTGGCGCTGCGTCAGCCGGCGAGACATCAGCGATGATTTGCAGTGGCGTGTCGTTAAAAACCCGCCAATTCGCCCAGTCAGGTTGGTGTGCCGTCGCCAGCTTCGTAGAGCGTAAGCTTGCGATCTCCGATGCCGAGCGTCGCCCAGCTCGCGCGCCATTCAGAGATGTGCGCCGACTTGAAATGCGCGGTGAGCGCGGCCCTGTCGCTCCACACCTCCGTCACATGGATGAGCCCGGCGTCCAGCACATCCTGCGCGTAGGAATATTCGACGCAGCCGGGTTCGGCGCGGCTGGCTGAGATCATCCGCTGCATAGCCGGCCGGGCCTCCTCCAGTTTGTCGGGCGGCAGCCGAACCGTGCCGATGATCAGGAGCATGCGGTGTTCCCTTCGCCAAACAGGGGCAGTGCCCCCCGTAGCCCCTCTCCCACCCTCGCGCAAGCTTGGCCGGTTACGGTCGAGGGCCTGCCTTTGCGCTGGGCAAATCTGGATTCGAGGACGACATGGCGATCAGCGAAACAATCCCGTCCGGCCTGGTGGCCAAGAACGGCCGCGACGTCTTCTTCGCGCTGGGCATCGTCGTCATCCTGGCGGTGCTGTTCCTGCCGATCCCGGCCTTCCTCATCGATATCGGCCTTGCCTTCTCGATCGCGCTCTCGGTGCTGATCCTGATGGTGGCGCTGTGGATCCAGCGGCCCCTGGATTTCTCTTCCTTCCCGACCGTGCTGCTGATCGCCACGATGCTGCGGCTGTCGCTCAACATCGCCACCACGCGCATGATCCTCTCGCATGGCAATGAAGGCACGCATGCGGCCGGCTATGTCATCTCGGGCTTCTCGAAGCTGGTGATGTCGAGCGACTTCGTCATCGGCCTGATCGTCTTCATGATCCTGATCGTGGTGAACTTCATCGTCATCACCAAGGGCGCAACCCGCATCGCCGAAGTCGGCGCGCGCTTCACGCTCGACGCCATTCCCGGCAAGCAGATGTCGATCGACGCCGACCTGTCCGCCGGCATGATCGACGAGAAGACGGCGCAGCTCCGCCGCCGCGAGCTGGAGGAAGAATCCTCCTTCTTCGGCTCCATGGACGGCGCCTCGAAATTCGTTCGCGGCGACGCCATCGCCGGCCTCATCATCACCGCCATCAACATCGTCGGCGGCATCGCCATCGGCTATCTGCGCCACGGCATGGGTCTCGGCCAGGCGGCCGACGTCTTCATCAAGCTGTCGGTCGGCGACGGCCTCGTCACCCAGATCCCGGCCCTCATCGTCTCGCTCGCCGCCGGCATGCTCGTCTCCAAGGGCGGCACCCGAGGCTCCGCCAACCAGGCGGTGTTCGGCCAGCTCGGCGCCCATCCGCGTGCGCTCTACGTCGCCGGCTCGCTGCTGGTCATCCTCGGCCTGATGCCCGGCCTGCCGCTTTTTCCGTTCTTTGCTCTCGCCGGCGCCATGGCCGGCCTCGGCTACATCATCCCGCTGCGCCACAACCGCGCGCTGGCCGCGGCGGAAGCTTTGAAGAACCAGGAAAAGGCGAACAAGGCCGAAGAGGAGAAGAACTCCGTCAAGGCGTCCTTGGCCACCGCCGAGATCGAGCTCCTGATCGGCAAGCAGCTTTCGACCCGCCTGCTGGTGGCGCACCAGGAGCTGGTGTTCCGCATGTCGAAGATGCGCAAGAAATTCGCCCAGCAATACGGTTTCGTGGTGCCGGAGGTGCGCGTCGCCGACGACTTCGCCATCCCGCCGAAGGGCTACCAGATCAAGGTCCACGGCACGGTCGTCGCCGAATACCAGATCCGCGTCGGTGAGGTGATGGTGCTGCTCGGCACGCGCGGCGTGCCCGACATCCCCGGCGAGGAGATCCGCGAGCCGGCCTTCGGCATGCGCGCCTATTCGGTGCTGGAAACCTTCGCCGAGGACCTCAAGCGCGAGAACTACACCTTCGCCGACAACATGTCGGTCCTGCTCACCCACCTCTCCGAGGTCATCCGCAACAACCTGCCGCAGCTTCTCTCCTACAAGGACATGAAGGCGCTGCTCGAGCGGCTGGACCCCGAATACCGCAAGCTCGCCGACGAGATCTGCACCTCGCACATCTCCTATCCGGGCTTGCAGGCGGTGCTGAAGCTCCTGCTTGCCGAGCGCGTCTCGATCCGCAACCTGCACCTGATCATCGAGGCCATCGCCGAGATCGCGCCGCATGTGCGCCGCACCGAGCAGATCGTCGAGCATGTCCGCATCCGCATGGCGCAGCAGATCTGCGGCGATCTCTCCGAAGGTGGAATGCTCAAGGTGCTGCGGCTCGGCAACCGCTGGGACCTCGCCTTCCACCAGAGCCTCAAGCGCGACGCCAAGGGCGAGGTGCGCGAGTTCGACATCGATCCGCGCCAGCTCGAGGAGTTCGGCCAGGACGCCACCAAGGCGATCCGCAAGCATCTCGAGGCCGGCGAGCGCTTCGTGCTCGTCACCGCGCCGGACGCGCGGCCCTATGTGCGCATGATCATCGAGCGGTTGTTCACCACGCTGCCGGTACTCAGCCATGTCGAGATCGCCAAAGGCGTCGAGATCAAGGTGCTTGGAACGATTTCGTGAACGCGCTTTCGCAAGGCGTCGTCATCGCCGCCTTCCTCGCCTTCTGCCGCATCGGCGCCTGCTTCATGCTGATGCCGGGCCTGTCGAGCGCCCGCGTGCCGATTCAGGTCAGGCTGTTCGTGTCGGTCGCCGCCACCGGCGGTTTGCTCGCCTTCCTGTGGGACCGCATCTACCCCTATGTCGACCCGCGCCCGCAGGTGCTGGCGCCGATGATCGTCTCCGAGCTTCTGGTCGGCGGGCTGATCGGCGCGATGACCAGGCTCTACATGGAGGCGCTGCGCTTCATGGGTTCGGCCATCGCCATGCTGATCGGCTATGGCGGCTCGGGCGGGCCGGCGATCGAGGAGCCAGAGCCGCAGGCAGCGCTTGCCGCGATCATCTCGTTCTCGGCGCTGCTCCTGCTTTTCGTCTTCGACTTCGACCACGAGATCGTGCGGGCGCTGGTCGCCTCCTACACGGTCGCCCCGGTCAACGTGTTCTTCAACCCGCAGGCAGCGCTTGTCGACGTCACCGACACGGTGTCGGACGCCTTCTTCCTGGTCATCCGTCTCGGCAGCCCCTTCGTCGCCTATGCCATCCTGGTCAATCTGACGATCGGCTTCGTCAACAAGCTGACGCCGCAGATCCCGGTCTATTTCATCTCGCTGCCCTTCGTCATCGCGGGTGGCCTGATCATCTTCTATTTCGCCATCGGCACCTTGCTGTCACTGTTCGTCGACGGCTTTGTCGACCTGACGCTGGCGAGGTAGCCCGATGACCTCGCGCAGGGATCGCCTGAAGAAGCTGGTCAAGGTACAGGAGCAATTGAAGGCGCTTCACGAAACCCGCCATGCCGGCTTCCTCTCCGCGGCCGCGGCGGCCGAATCTGAAGCGCAGGATCTGATCGGGCATTTCGACGCCGGCAACTCGCTGGCCGGCCTGTTCCCGGAACTCTACCATCGCCGCATCGCCAACGCGCTCGACCGCCAGAAACAGAGCCTTGAAAGCGCCCGGCAGGAAGCGGCGATGGTTGCCACCGCGACCGCGCGCACCAACATGGTCGAGCGAGCCTATAAGGACGTCCGCCGGCGCGACGAGCGCGAGCGCTCCGACCGCGAGCGGCTGGACCTCATCGCCCAGAAGCGGGAACAGGAGTAGCGTCGCGTCCGCCGCGCGGCGAAGCTGTAAGCGTCAGCTGCCGGTCGCGGTCGCGCCGACCGGCTTGGCGGCCCCGATCCGCTCCCAACGCCTGCCGTTCCCCTGCGCCTGCCGGGCGAAATAGCTGTAGGGGGTGCTGGACCAATCGCGGACCGAGTTGGTGAGGTTGTCGAGCACGAGGTCGCCCTCATTGGTGCGCACCGTCAGCACCGTGTGCCCATCGCCATGATAGCTTGCCACGGTCAGCAGCAGCGCCGACGCCGGCCAGCCGCGCTTCATCAGCTCGAGTTTCTTCAGGATCGCGATATCCTCGCAATCGCCGGACGCCGTCGGCACGCGCCAGTCGTCGTCCTTGCCGACGACGGCTTGATCGCTGAGTTCGGTGATGCGTGAATTGACCGAGCGGTTCACCTGGCTCAATTGCGCGCTGAGCCCTGGCCGCAGGGCCACGACTTTTTGTTCCACCGGCCGTGCTGCACAGGCCGGGTTGGCGGCTGCAGAACGAATAGAAGGCCGGCGGCGCGAACGCCTTGCCTTTGGTTTCCATCGCCGTTCCGGCCTGCGCGGCAAACGGGCAGGCAGCCGACAGCAGGAATGCGATTAGCGCGACATCGCGTTTCACGATCAATGTCTCCAATGCGTGGCCTAGAGGATGCGGGGGCGGGGTTAATCAGTGGTTTTCAATCGCCGAATTTGGCCGGCGGCGCGGCAAACGCCGTTAACATATCAATACATTCTAAAATAAGATTTGACCTTGTGCCGAAGCAGCAGGAATGCCCGGCATATTTCCTGAAGGAACCACGCGGTCCGACCCCGGAAGCGGCTTGGCTTCCGCCGGATTGATCCTCCCTCTCGGGCCGGACCGCCACCCGGGATCGGGCTGAATCTGCATTCCGCCTCCCCGCAAGCCTGCCACAAGCTTGTTGAGTCATTGTGCAACTAACAAGACCCGGCGAAAAGGCAGTGCTTTCTTGGCGATTTCACCCCCCAGCGACATCGTTATGGACGTTGCCCGCGCAGCCGAGCCGGCCGATGTCGCGGCCGCGCGAGCAGCGCTCGCGAGGCGCGCCGGCGGCACCGCAGGGGCCTTTTCGATCGACCAGGCCGCCTCCGTCGATGCCGGCTCGGTGCTCTCGCGCGCCGCGGCGGACAAAGCCGAAGCGGCAAATCCGGCGAAAAAATTCCAGCGCTTCGAGGCGATGGTGCTGACGACTTTCATCCAGAACATGATGCCCAAGGACACCGAAGGCGTTTATGGCAAGGGGCTGGCCGGCGACATGTGGAAGTCGCAGCTGGCTGAAAAGGTGGCCGATGTCATGGCCGCGCATGGCGGCATCGGCATCGCGAAATCGATGCTTGCCGACCACTATATGGACGGCAAGCGCAAGGTGCCGGTCGGACCTGTCGGGGGCGGACCGGAGAAAGCCGAGATCGACCAGCAGACCAGGCTTTCGACCTCGATGATCGAGGAGCTTGAGCGCAAGGCTGCCCGGTCGATGACCGGCGACGACACAACCATAAAGACAGACATCAAGATCTAGGGACCTACATGGCCGACCACACGGACCTCTCGAATCTGCCTGCACGGACCATCGCCACCGAAGCGCCGGCCGCGCCTGCGCGGCCCGGCAACCTCGCCGCCATCATCGGCCGCATCGAGGAGGTGGTGGACGAGGAAACGGCTGGCATCCGCAGCGGAACCGGCTACGATCTCAAGGCCTCGAATGCCCGCAAGAGCCGCTATCTCTACGAACTGACCCGCGCCCTGAAGGGTGCCAACGAGATCGAGTTCCTCGAGCAGCATCGCGAAGGGTTGGCGCGACTGCGCCAGAAGCTGGCGAAGAACGAAGCCGCTATCCTTGCTCATCTCAACGCCGTCAACGAGGTCGCCACACTCTTGAAGAACGCCATCCAGCGCGCCGACGCCGACGGCACCTATTCGGCCGGCGAGTTCGGATACGCCCGAGCATGATCCCGAACCGCTCGTCCGCGTCAGTGGAAGCCGGTTTTCCGGACAAGATCATGCTCGAACAGTCAGATAAAGCATGATCAAGTTCATCGCCGCAGCGCTTTGGATCTGCGCCGCAACGCTCGGCGCGGTGTTCTATTCCTTCCAGGCGGCGGGCGAACGCGGCGTCGGCGAGCCGCCGAAGCCGATGCTGGGCGGTCTCGACTACGTCAAGACCGACATCATTTCGGTGCCGCTCGTCCGCGATTCCAAGATCGACGGTTATTTTCTCACCAAGCTTGTCTACACGGTGGAACCGGACCAGATGAAGAAGCTGTCGATCCCGGCGCCGGCGATCATCACCGACCAGGTCTATTCCTACCTCTATTCGAATCCGCAGATCGATTTCACCAAGAAGGAGACGATCGATCTCGATGCTTTCCGCAAGGCTATCCGTGACACCGTCAACGCCCGCGTCGGCGTCGAGCTGGTGCATGACGTGCTGATCGACCAGGTCAATTTCCTGTCCAAGGACGAAATCCGCGACAACGCGATCCGCCGCCGCAAGAATGCCGGCGAGACGGCCCAGGAAATGACCAAGGCCTTCAAGCAGCATTGATCGCGTCACCGGTGCCTCCACCAGGTTGGATGCCTCGCCTCGCTCGTTTGCCAATTGATGCGAACGCGGCATGGTTGCCACCATGCCGCATGGCGACCGCGTTGACGTAAACGTCAACCCGAAGCTATATGCGGCTGTGGCTTGTCGCGGCGCTCCAGCGCGACGCGGCGCCTCGCCCAGCGGCCAAGGCCGGTGCGCGTCAAACGCAACCAAACGAGGAGAACCGCCATGGGCGTTCAGGAGATTGCCGACAGGATCAGGTCGCGCGTGGCAGGTGCGGGCTTCGAGCACTCGGTCAAGTTCGACACCGGCAGCGACGGCGTCGTCGTCATCGACGGCGCGACGGTCTCGACAACCGATGCGCCGGCCGACTGCACGATCAAGCTCTCGCTCGACGATCTCGACTCGCTGATCGCCGGCGACCTCAACCCGACCATGGCCTTCATGGCCGGCAAGCTGAAGGTCGAGGGCGACATGACGGTCGCCATGGCGCTCAGCCAGTTGCTCGGCTGATCCTTCGCAAAGAACACAACGCCGCCCGATGGGCGGCGTTGTTTGTTTGTCGAACCGCAGGCGTCAGGCGACGAAGTCCAGCGCCTTGACCCTCCGACCGGCGGCCTTGATCGTGCCCTTGGCGCCGTCGAGAACACCCTCCTTCAGCTCCAGGGCCAGCAGCCGGTGCCGCTCATAGGGGCCGGGCATGGCGAGCGATCCGGTGCGGTCGGCTGAAAAGCCGAACCGCCCGTAATAAGGCGCATCGCCGACGAGCAGGATCGCGCTATGGCCAAGCCTCGAGGCTTCGGCGATGGCATGCCGCATCAGCGCCGAGCCGATGCCGCCGCTCTTCAATCCCGGTTCGACCGCAAGCGGCCCGAGCAGCAGTGCAGCCGGACCGCCCTCGCCCAGCATCACGTCCCACAGCCGCACCGTGCCGACGACCGCGCCCGACGGATCGCGCGCGACAAAGGCCAGGCCTTCCGAAGGCCGGCGCCCGCGCCGCAGCTTCTCGGACGACTTCTTCCTGCGCTTCGGCCCCATCGCCCGGTCGAGCAGCGCTTCGCGCGCCTGCATGTCGGCCGCGCTTTCGGCAAGGATGACGAAGGCCGGCGCCAGGGCGGCCCCCTCGTCCGGAGCGCCGCGCGAGCCAGCCTCTGCCCGGTGGGCAAGGGAGGGCGCCAGCGCCGCCATCGGAGCCTTCTCCCCCGCGGAGAAACGCTCACCCGACGGTCCGGACGAGGGGGCAATTTCGGTGGCCGCAAGGGCCGATTTGATCAGGTATTCCATATCCGCGATCCTTCACGAGCGGAGGTTTGTTCCACAAGCGAGCCCGGGTGGGCGACAGGCGCCCACCTGGGATGATCTGAGCGGTCCTCAGCGCATTTTCAGGCGAAGTGGAAACCGGTTCGCCGTCCGAAAATGCGCCAAGCATGCCCCGCTCAGATCACATAGGATCGCAGCGGTTCGAAGCCGTTGAAGGCGACCGCCGAGTAGGTGGTCGTGTAGGCTCCGGTGCCTTCGATCAGCACCTCGTCGCCAATGGTCAGCGACAGGGGCAGCGGATAGGGCGTCTTCTCGTACATCACGTCGGCCGAATCGCAGGTCGGGCCGGCGAGCACGCAAGGCGCGGTCTCGCCGCCGTCATGCCGGGTGACGAGCGGGTAACGGATCGCCTCGTCCATGGTCTCGGCGAGGCCGCCGAACTTGCCGATGTCGAGGAACACCCAGCGCACGTTGTCGTTGTCGGCCTTCTTCGAGATCAGCACGACTTCCGACTTGATGACGCCTGCATTGCCGACCATGCCGCGGCCCGGCTCGATGATCGTCTCGGGCAGCGCGTTGCCGAAATGCTTGCGCAGGGCCGAGAAGATCGACTGGCCATAGGCCTGCGCCGCCGGCACGTCCTTCAGGTAGCGGGTCGGGAAGCCGCCGCCCATGTTGACCATCTTCAAGACGATGCCTTCCTCGGCGAGCGTCGCGAACACCTTCTTGGCATCGCCCAGCGCGCGGTCCCAGGCCGTGAGGTCCGTCTGCTGCGAGCCGACATGGAACGACACGCCATAGGCGTCGAGGCCAAGGCCCTTGGCATGACGCAGCACGTCGACGGCCATCGCCGGCACGCAGCCGAACTTGCGCGACAGCGGCCATTCGGCGCCCTCGCCGTCGGTGAGCACGCGGCAGAACACGCGCGACCCGGGAGCGGCGCGGGCGATCTTTTCGACCTCCTCGACGCAGTCCACCGCATAGAGGCGGATGCCGAGCTGGTAGGCGCGCGCAATGTCGCGCTCCTTCTTGATGGTGTTGCCGAAGGAAATGCGGTCGGCCGGCGCACCGGCGTCCATCGCCATCTCGACTTCGGCAACGGATGCGGTGTCGAAGGACGAGCCCATCGCAGCAAGCAGGCGCAGGATTTCCGGCGCCGGGTTTGCTTTCACCGCATAGTAGATCTTGGAATCGGGCAGCGCCTTCTCGAAGGCGCGGAAATTGTCGCGCACGACATCGAGGTCGACGACGAGGCAGGGACCGTTCGGACGTCGGGTGGCGAGGAAGTCAAGGATGCGCTGGGTGGCCATCGAGGTCGCTCCATCTGCGCCTTTCGGCGCGCACAAAGGCTGCGGAACGCGGGCGCTCAGCCTCGCGAACTCGCGGTGGACAAAGGCGGGACGGAAAATCCATGGAACCAGCCGGTGGAGACCCCGGAACCATGAATCGCCGTCTCGCGGCGGTGAACCTGGCCTTGCCCGCCTCGGTTCGCTTTGTCTGCCTTGGCTTGGATGGGAGAACCCCGTCCGCACTACAGGCAATGAAGGTGTGCCTCTTCAGTAACCCCGGTCTTTGGACGACCGGCAGACACCAGAAAGGCCCGCACCGTCGTTGCTTCAAGGTGTCCTCGGTCTTGTGGTTGGCCACTGACCGACTGGAGGGGTTGGCTCCAGTTACCTTACCGATTGCCCTCACCATTCGAGGATCGGCGGACACCCACAGGCACGTGCGACTTTGGGCAAGCGCGATATAAGAGCGAAGGGTTTCACAATCAATAAAAATCGTAAGCGCCGGTTGTAAAAATTCCGGCATCGAACAATGTTTGTGGACCGTATCCGGAAATCGAACGATGCCAGGCACCCACGGCCCTCTGAACGCCTTTCTCGATCTGCGCCAAATGCCCGTGGCCAATGCGCAATTGGGCCCGCTTGCCGGCCTGCGCCTGGCCGTCAAGGACATTTACGACGTCGCCGGCTATCGCACCGGCTGCGGCAACCCGCGCAAGTTCGAAGACGCTCACGCCGCCTCGCAGACGGCCGAGGCCGTGCAGATGATCCTCGACGCCGGCGCGCGATTCGTCGGCAAGACGCAGACCGACGAGCTCGCCTTCTCGCTGTTCGGCCAGAATTCGCATTTCGCGTTTCCGGTGAACGCGGCCGCACCCGACCGCGTGACCGGCGGCTCTTCCTCCGGCTCGGCCGCGGCGGTCGCCGGCGGACTTGCCGACATCGCCATTGGTTCCGACACCGGCGGCTCGATCCGAGCGCCGGCGAGCTTCTGCGGCCTGATCGGGCTGCGCACCAGCCACGGCCGCATCTCGCTCGAGGGCGCGATGAAGCTCGCGCCGAGCTTCGACACCTTCGGCTGGTTCGCCGACGACATCGAAACCTACGCGGCGGTCGGCAAGCTTCTGCTCGGGCGCGATCCTCACCAGCATCCGCTCGACCGCCCGCTGTCGATCCGCTGGCTCGATGCCTTCGTCTCCGGGCCGGCCGAAGCCGCCGAATATGCCCGGATGAAGGCATTGGCTGCCGGCGTCGTCGGCGTGCCGACCGAGACCGAATACGCCTTCGCCTCCTTCCCGGACGACCTCTACTGGTGCTTCCGCCGGCTGCAGGCCTTTGAGGCCTGGCAGGTGCATGGCAGCTGGATCTTGGCAGGCAACCATGGCCTCGGTCCAGGTGTCGACGAGCGTTTCGGCTTCGGCCGCACGATCGATGCCGGCACGGTTGCCATCGAGCGGGAACGCCGGCAGGTCTTCCGTTCCGAGCTCGGCGCTTTGCTCGGCAACAACGGCTTCCTCGTTCTGCCGACCGTTCCCGGCGCGGCGCCGCTCGCCGCGAGCACGCCGGAGCAATTCCAGGCCTATCGCGAAAGGGCGCTGCATCTTTTGTGCCTGGCCGGCCTGTCGGGTTTCCCGCAGATCACCTTGCCGCTCGGTTCCGTCGACGGCGCGCCCTTCGGCCTGTCGCTGCTTGGCCCTTCCGGCAGCGACGCCGCTTTGATACGGCTCGGCCGCAAGATTCTCGACGCGGCACGAAAGATCTGATCATGGACACTTTGACCCGTATGCGCGCCTTTATCGACGTGGTCGAGGCCGAAGGCTTTTCGGCCGCCGCGCGCAAGATCGGCCGATCGAAGGCGCTGCTGTCGAAATATGTGCGCGAGCTGGAGGACGAGCTCGGCGCGCTGCTGTTGAACCGCACGACCAGGCAGTTCTCGCTGACCGAAGCCGGCCACACCTATTACCAACGCGCCTCCGAGATCGTGCGCGAGGTCGACAGCCTGGCCGATGCCGTGCGCGAATCGTCCGGCGACGTGCGCGGCCGGATCAAGCTCTCGGCGGCGCGAACCTTCGCCGATGCGCCGATCGGACAGTCGCTTATCGACTTCGCCAGGCAGCATCCCGACATTGTGCTCGACATCCATCTCGATGATCGCTTCGTCGACCTGGTCGAGGAGGGTTTCGACCTCGCAGTGCGCATCTCGCGGCTTGAGAACTCGTCGCTGATCGCCAGGCGCCTGGGACCATTTTCGGTCAAGCTCTGCGCGTCGCCGGACCTGATTGCCAAGCACGGCATGCCGACGCGTCCGCAGGATCTCGCCAACATGCCGTGCCTGGTCGACACCAACGGCCGCTCGCTGGCCAATTGGCGCTTCAGGGGTGAGGGCGAGGAGTCCATGAGCGTCGCCGTCTCCGGCCCGATCGAGGTCAACAGCCCGATCGTGGCGCGAGCTGCTGCTGTCTCCGGCCTCGGCTTCGCCATGCTGCCGGATTTCATAGCTGCACCCGATATCGCTTCCGGCAAGTTGGTTACCGCGCTCAACGATCGCATCCTGTCGGGTACCGGCATCTTCGCCGTCTATCCGCACCGCCGCTATCTGCCCGCCAAGGTCCGCGTCTTCGTCGATTTCCTGGTGCAGTGGTTCAGGACGCGCGACACCGCCTGACCGGCCGGAGGCTGGCGGTCCCAATTTCGCCCCCTTTCTGACAACTCTCGGGGGTCCACTTTCGACGTCGATGGAATCGCGGCCCAGAATGCATTTGAGACGGCAAGCAACCATGCTGGCTTCGGCCCTTGCGGCGACATTTGCGGGGATCGAGCCGGCCGAGGTGCATCCGCATGTCTTTGCCGAAGCCCGCCTCGACGTGATCCTCTCCCCGGATCACCAAAGTGTGAAAGCGCTGCGCCATCTGTGGCGTTTCGACGATCTTTTTTCGAGTACGGTGATGATGGAGTTCGACAAGAACTCCGATCTGAAGCTTGACGACAACGAGCTCAAGGAAGTGGCCGACACCGTCCATTCCTCGCTGGCCGAGTTCAACTACTTCCAGTTGGTCACGCAGGACGGCAAGGATGTGCCCATGGTCCCGCCGCCGCATCTGATGGCCAATTTCGACAACGACCAGCTGATCATCCTGTTCGAGTCCGAACCGAAGACGCCGATCAAGCTCGCCGGCAAGATCGACATCGGCGTCTACGATCCGACCTTCTACACGGCGATCGATTTCACCGACGACGCCAACCTCACCGTCGAGGGCCTGCCCTCCAACTGCACCAAGAAGGTGGTCCGTCCCGATCCGGACGAAGCGATCAAGGAAAACCAGAAGACCCTGACGGAAGCCTTCTTCAACGATCCGACAGGCACCGACATGAGCAAGATCTTCGCCACCAAGCTCGAACTGAATTGTCCGCCAGAAGGATAACCGGTGATGAAACAGTCGCTGCGCTTGGCGCTCGGCCTTGCGGCCGCCACCCTGGTGATGACGCATCTGCCCGGCGTCGCGCATGCCCAGAGCTCGCTCGGCATCGGCACCAATGACGGCATGGCCCCGACTGCCTCCGGCCCGTTCGCCCATATCCTGATGTGGATCAACCTTCGCCAGCAGGAATTCTACCATTCGCTGGCAGCCGCGATGAAGGCGATGCGCCAGGATGGCAGCAAGCTCTGGCTGCTGGTCGGCCTCTCCTTCGCCTATGGCATCTTTCACGCCGCCGGCCCCGGCCACGGCAAAGCGGTGATCTCCTCCTATATGGTCGCCAACGAGGTGGCGCTGAGGCGCGGCATCATGCTGTCCTTCGTCTCGGCGCTGCTGCAGGGTCTCACCGCGGTCGTCGTCATGGTGCTTGCCTATTTCGTGCTGCGCGGCACCGCGGTGTCGATGACCGACGCGGCATGGTTCCTCGAAATCTCGAGCTTTGTGCTGGTGACCCTCTTCGGCGCCTGGCTGCTCTGGCGCAAGGCGGGTCCGGCCATCCTGCAGCTGTTCGGCGCCGGCCCGGCCTACAGTCTTTCGGCCGCCCATGCTGGCCATTCGCGTGGCAGGCATTCGCATGCAGGACACTCGCATGCTGACACGCATTCCCAGACATTGCACGCGCATCACGACCATGCGGCGCATGCGCACAGCCACGAGGCACACGATCACAGCGCGCACGATCACCACCATCACGACCACGCGGCGCACGACCATGATCACGCTGGGCATCATCACCATGGTCCGGACGAAGTCTGCGAGACCTGCGGCCATTCGCACGCGCCGGATCCGGCGCTGCTTTCAGGCGACCGCTTTGACTGGAAGACCGCCTGGTCGGCGGTGGCCGCCGTCGGCATCCGCCCCTGCTCCGGCGCGCTGATCGTCTTGAGCTTCGCGCTGCTCAACGGGCTTTGGCTCGGCGGCCTGCTGTCGGTGCTGGCGATGTCGATCGGCACCGCGATCACAGTGTCGGCGCTGGCGACGATCGCGGTGACGGCCAAGAACTGGGCGGTCTATTTCGCCGGCGACGGCCGCATCGGCAACCGCATCCACTCGATCGTCGAGATCGGCGGCGCGGCCTTCATCTTCCTGGTCGGGCTTCTGCTTTTGTCGGCCAGCCTGACGGGCGGCGTCTGATTTCAGGGCTGGCTAGCCAGGCCGGCATCACCTGAATATCAATGCACCTTTCCGCCCAGCTCGTCCTCGATATGGGCGCGGATGATCTCGTCGAAGTTACTTTCGGCGACGAAACCCAGTTCCCTCGCGCGTCTTGCCTCGAACCGCGTCGGCCAGCCCTTGACGATCGCCCAGACAGTTTCGTCGGGCTGCTCGCGGATCCGTTTGGCCACCTCGGCTCCGGCGATGCGCTCGAGCGCTTCGATCTGCTCGCCGACGGTGACGGCGACGCCCGGCATGGTGAGGTTGCGGCGTGGCCCGACCTTGTCGCCGTCGATTTCCGCAGCATGGATCAGGAAATTGACCGCCGAGCGCGGGCTGGCATGCGTGTGCAGCACCGAGCGCGGCACCGGCAGTATAGCCTCCTGGCCGCTGAGCGGCTCGCGGATGATGCCGGAGAAGAAGCTCGAGGCCGCCTTGTTCGGCTTGCCCGGGCGCACGCAGATGGTGGGCAGCCGGATGCCGACGCCGTCGAAGAAGCCGCGCCGCGAGTAGTCCGCCAGCAGCGCCTCGCCGATCAGCTTCTGCGTGCCATAGGAGGTGAGCGGTGTCGGGTGGAACTCGTCCGGGATGACTTCGGGAAACGGCGCGCCGAACACGGCGATCGACGAGGTGAAGACGAGGCGCGGCGCAAAGCCCGCCAGCCGCACGGCGTCGAGCAGCGCGCGCGTGCCGTCGAGATTGACGCGGTAGCCGAGATCGAAATTGGCCTCCGCCTCGCCCGAGACGATGCCGGCGAGATGGAAGATCACGTCCGGGCGGGAAGCGACGAGCGTGGCCGCTGCGCCGGGCGCGGAAAGGTCGCCGGTGTGGATCGAGACATCGACGCCTGCAAGCGTCGGCGCCTGCGGCGGCACGATGTCGTGCAGATCGAGCGCAGTTATCTTCCGCCCGCGCAGGGCGCCATCCTTGGCCAGACGCGCGACCAGCTTGCGGCCCACCATGCCGGCGGCACCGGTAATCAGAATTCTCATCTAGAGACCTTTCTTGCGCTGGCTGCGCCCGCGCAGCCACAGAACGACGAACAATCCCACCATGAAGATCGCGGCGATGATAGCCGCCAGGATCGTTGAGACCTTGCCGACGGCCAGCATTATGGTGGGCAGGAAATAGGCGGCGAGGCCGAACAGCAGCAGTATCCAGGCTGCGGCGATCGCCGCATTGCGCGTCTCGCGATCCATCAGCGGGCGCTCCGTGACTCTCGGCCGTTGAAGTTCATCGTCAGCCACGCATCAGTGATAGTGACGGCGATCGCGAGGCGCGTCATGCGCATGGTCGAGATCGTGATGGTGCTCGTGCTCGTCATGGCTGTCGGCGCAGAGTCCGAACTCGGGCTCGACGGTTGCGTGGGCGATGCCGTGCTCGGAAGCAAGCCGCTTCTTGATGGCGCTCACCGCCATATGCGGATCGACGCCGTCATTCAGGCAGGCATGCAAAGTCGCCATGTTGCTGGTGCCGTCAAGCGACCAGACATGCATGTGATGCACCTCGCGCACGCCCTTGACCGCGGCTTCCAGATCCTTGGCGATCAGGTCGCGGTCGAGGCTTGCCGGCACGCCTTCGAGCAGCACATGGGCGGCCTCGCGCATCAGCGACCACGCCGTCGACAGGATCAACAGCGACACCAGCACGGATAGGATCGGATCGATCGGCGTCCAGCCAGTCGCCAGGATTATGATGGCAGCGGCGATGGCCGCGGCTGAGCCGAGCAGGTCGCCCAGCACATGCAGGATCGCGCCGCGCATGTTGAGGCTCTCGCGGTCGCCGCCATGCAGCACGAAGAAGGAGGCGACGTTGACCATGAGGCCTGCCACCGCCACGACAAGCATCGGCCCGCCCAGCACCGGCGCCGGGTGCATCAGCCGCCCCCAGGCCTCGTAGACGATCCACAGCGCTATGACGAAAATGGCGATGCCGTTGGTGTAGGCGACCAGCGTCTTCACGCGCGCGAAACCGTAGGTGAGACGGCCGGTGGCTGGACGACCTGCGAGATGAAAGGCATACCAGGCGAGGCCGAGCGCGATCGAATCGGCGAGCATGTGGCCGGCGTCCGCGAGCAGCGCCAGCGAGCCGGTGAGCAGGCCGCCGAGCGCCTCCGCAACCATGAAGCCGCCGGTCAGGCAAGCGGCGATCAGCACCCGTTTCTGGTCGGTCGACCCATGCACATGGCCGGCGCCATGGCTGTGGTTATGACCCGCCGCGTGCAAGTCGTGGTCATGTGAGGCGTGCGCCATCGCGGAACTCCTATTACCCACCATGATCGTGCCCAAAAAGCGGTATCCCACCTTTCGGGATCATGGTCTACGCGCCGAACTCGGCGCGGAAATCCTCGAGCCGCCGCTTCTGGCGGCCTTCGCCATCGAAATTCGCCGGATCGAGCCAAGCCTCATAGGCCCTGCGCAAGGCCGGCCACTCCTTGTCGATGATCGAATACCACGCCGTATCGCGGTTTTCGCCTTTTACCACAAGGTGCTGACGGAAAATGCCTTCGAACTTGAAGCCGAAGCGTTCAGCCGCGCGTTTCGACGGCTCGTTGCGGTTGTTGCATTTCCATTCGTAGCGGCGATAGCCGAGCTCGTCGAAGGCATATTTCGTGAACAGGAACTGCGCCTCGGTCGCCTGCGGCTTGCGCGAGATCAGCGGCCCCCAATAGATGTTGCCGATCTCGATGACGCCGTTGGCGGCATCGATGCGCATCAATGTCTGGCGTCCCGCAACCTTGCCGCTCGCCTTGTCGATGACGGCGAAGAATAGCGGATCCTCGCTCGCCTCGACCTTGTCCAGCCATGGCTGGAAAGCGGCGCGGGTTTCCGGCGGATAGTCCGGCAGCCAGGCGAAGCGGCCGCCGGCATCCGACACCGACGACGCCTCGTAGAGCCCGTCGCCATGCTTCGCCGCGCTCAACGGTTCGAGCCTGACGGTGCGGCCTTCGAGCGCCTTGCGTTCCGGACGCGGGCGCGGCCGCCACTCTTTGAGACTTTCCGACACCCCAATATTTTCTGACACGGGGAACTCCAATCCGTTTGACTTTTCTCGACGGACGCTCACAAAAACGCTCGCCAACAGAAAGAACCACAGGGACGGGAAAAATGCTCCACACGATCGCGGCCTTCGACCGCCTCGGCGAGGAAAATGCGTTTGCGGTGCTGGCGCGAGCCACCGCGCTTGCCCATCAAGGCCGCGACATCATCAATCTCGGCATCGGCCAGCCCGACTTCAAGACGCCGCAGCACATCGTCGAGGCGGCGATCAAGGCGCTGCGCGACGGCCATCATGGCTATACGCCGGCCAACGGGCTGCTCGCCACACGCGAGGCGGTGGTGCGCCGCACGCTGACCACCACCGGCGTCGAGGTGTCGCCCGAAAACGTGATGATCCTGCCCGGCGGCAAGCCGACCATGTTCGCCGCGATCCTGATGTTCGGCGAACCGGGCGCGGAAATCCTTTATCCGGACCCGGGCTTTCCGATCTATCGCTCGATGATCGAGTTCACCGGCGCGGATCCAATTCCGGTGCCGATCCGCGAGGAGAACGGCTTTGCCTTCTCGGCCGAAGAGACGCTGGCGCTGATAACGCCGAAGACAAGGCTCCTGATCCTCAATTCGCCGGCCAACCCGACCGGCGGAGTCACGCCGCGCGCCGAGATCGAGAAGCTGGTCAAGGGCCTGGAAAAGCACCCTGAGGTCGCGATCCTGTCCGACGAGATCTACGACGTCATGACCTATGACGGCGAGAGGCATTGCTCGCTGCTCAACTTCCCGGAGATCCGCGACCGGCTGATCGTGCTCAACGGCTGGTCGAAGACCTGGGCGATGACCGGCTGGCGCATGGGCTGGTCGGTCTGGCCGAACGGCGAAAAAGGCGCCCATCTCTACGACAAGGTGCGCAAGCTGGCTGTGAATTGCTGGTCCTGCGTCAATGCGCCGAGCCAGTATGCCGGCATCGCGGCCATAGACGGCCCGCAGGACGATGTCGAAAAGATGATGCGGGCCTTCGACAACCGGAGGAAGATCGTCGTCGAGGGCCTCAACGCGCTCCCCGGCATTTCCTGCATCACGCCGAAGGGCGCCTTCTATGCCTTCCCCAACGTGTCGAAGACCGGTTGGAAGGCCAAGAAACTTGCTTCCGCGCTGTTGGAGGACGCCGGCGTGGCGCTCATCGGCGGCCCCGATTTCGGCGTCCTCGGCGAAGGCTATGTCCGGCTTTCCTACGCCAATTCCGAGGAGAACATCCTGCGCGCACTGGAGCGGATCGAGGCGTTCTTGAAGAAGTAGAACTTCAGCCCTCACCCGCGGCCGACGAACGGCATCTTCGTGGCCATCACGGTCATGAACAGGACATTGGCGTCGAGCGGCAGGCTCGCCATGTGGAGCACCGCGTCGGCGACGCGCTGCACATCCATCACCGCTTCGGCGGCGATCGAGCCATTGGCCTGCGGCACGCCGACCGTCATCGGCTGCGCCATCTCGGTCAGCGCGTTGCCGATATCGATCTGGCCGCAGGCGATGTCGAAGGGCCGGCCGTCGAGCGCCAGCGTCCTGGTCAAGCCGGTGATGGCATGCTTGGTCGCCGTATAGGGCACCGAGCCCGGACGTGGCGCATAGGCCGACACCGAGCCGTTGTTGATGATGCGGCCGCCCATCGGCTTTTGCCGGCGCATGACGCCGAAGGCGGCGCGGGCGCACAGGAACGAGCCGGTGAGGTTGACGCCCACGACATCGTTCCACACCTCGACCGGGATCTCGTCGATCAGCGTCGACTTGTAGCCCATGCCGGCATTGTTGAAGAGCAGATCGACGCGCCCGAACGCCTCCACCACCGTCTCGAACATGTCGTCGACCTCGCCCGGCTTGCTGATGTCGCAGGCAACGCCAAGCGCCTTGGCGCTCGTCTTCCCGGCTTCGGCTATCGCCTCTTCCAGCACCTTCTTGCGCCGGCCGCAAAAGACGGTGTTCCAGCCAGCCTTGAGCAGCGTCGTGGCGACGCTCTTGCCGATGCCGGTGCCGGCGCCGGTAACGATGGCGGTTTTCTCTTGCATGGCGGTCATCGTCGTCCCTCCCCGGTCGCTGCTGGAAGAAGACGTGGCATCGCAAATGATCGGGGTCGTGGCAAGCGGCTGTTGCCGACAAAAAGAGTGGGCCGACAAAAAGAGCGGGCCGACAAAGAGGGCGGTCATTGGCGACCGCCCCGATCTGAACCGCGCTTGGGAGGAGGATAAGCCGGTCCGACTGGTTAGAATGATGCGCTTGCTGGGTTAACGAAAGATTAACGACCGGCAAGCCGCCGCATGCGCGTTTACCAACCCGGATTTATCAGCGCGGATCGGATGCAGTTCCAGCCGGCACCTTGGCTGCCGAGACCGTCGCCTCGACATGATCGACCAGCGCGTCCGGCAAGCCGAGGCGCCCGGCGAGCAGGTCGAGATAGCCGCGCTCGGTGCGGGTGTCGGGATCGATGGTGAGGCGCGAGGCGGTGTAGAGCTCGAGCTTCTGCGCGTCGGTCTTGGCGCCCGCGATCAGCGCGTCGAGATCGAGCGGACGCTCGAGCTCGGCCATCAGGAACTTTTCCGCTTCCGCGCCGATGCCGGCAAGCTTGAGCTTGTCGGCTATCTTCTGCCGCTCCTCGTCATCGACATGGCCGTCCGCCTTGGCAGCCGAGATCATCGCCCGCACCAGCGTCAGGGTGAATTCGGCCTCGCCTTGCGGCGCCTGGGAAGGATCGAAGGCCGTGTCGGCCGGCGGCGGCAGCAGTTCCGGCTCGCCCGCGGCCGGCGTCTGCGCCGGTGCGTTGCCGTTCTTGTAGTTCTGGTAGGCCTTGTAGGCGAGGCCGCCGATCGCCGCCAGACCGCCGAGCTTGATGGCAGCGCCCGTCACCTGCCGTCCGGTACCGGTGCCGAGCAGCACCGCGGCCAGCGCGCCGGCGGCGAGCGGATTGTCCTTCGCCATCTGCACCGCCTGCCCCGCCTTGTCGCGAACGGTCGATCCCGTGCCGGGAATTTGCGAGCCGAGAAGGTCGTCGAGCAGCTTCTTGGGGTCGAGCATCAATGCCTCCAGAATTGGCCCGGCCGAATTCGCCCGGGCGGGTTTCGGACCGGCATGACGTAGGCCCCGCGTGCTGACATTACAATGACGGACGAGCGCTTTTGGCCCGATGCCGGAAGCCGATGTGTCGAAAGCTGCCGGCGCTTGGGTTAAGATCGCGGGCAGGTTTCCGCAGGAGCGATTTGAATGTCGGATGCAGCCAGTCGCGAGCCGGCGCACGATCCCCAGGATCTCGAGCGCATGCTGATCGAGCGGCAATGGGCCGGCGATATCGAAGGCATGCTGGCGCTTTTCGAGCAAGACGCGGTCGTCGACAGCGGTGCAGGCGAATTTACCCGCGGCCGCGAGGCGATCCGCGTGCTCTTCGAGAAAGGCTTGGCTGAGGGACGCAAATTCCAGCGCGGCGAGCAGCGCCCAGCCCTCGTCAACGGCGATCTGGCGCTCACCTCGACGAAACTGCCCGACGGCAGCGTAACGAGCGAGGTCGCCCGCCGGCAGGCCGATGGAACCTGGCTCTGGGTCATCGATCGCTATTCGGTGACCTGAGGCTCCAGCGATACGCCTCAGCTTCCGATGTGGCGCCGGTTGCCCCGCGCCTGCGCCAGTTCCACCTGGCGATGACGCTCCGCGTAGCGGGCGCGGTCTTCGTCGGAGCGCACCTCGAAGCAATGCGGGCACGAGACACCGACTGTGTATTTCGGTGACAGCCGGTCCTCGACGGTGAGCGGATGCCGGCAGGCGCGGCACAGCTTGGCTTCCCCTTCGGCCAGCCCATGCGACACGGATACCCGTTCGTCGAAGACGAAGCATTCGCCCTGCCACAGGGTCTCCTCAGCCGGCACGTCCTCGAGATATTTCAGGATGCCGCCCTTGAGATGGAACACGTTCTTGAAGCCCAGCGACTTGACGTATGCCGTCGCCTTCTCGCAGCGAATGCCGCCGGTGCAGAACATCGCCACCTTGCGGCCTTCGAGTTCATCCTTGTGCTCTTCGACCCAGGCCGGAAACTCGCGAAAGCTGGCGGTTTTCGGATCGACCGCGCCCTTGAAGCTGCCGATCGACACTTCGTAGGCGTTGCGCGTGTCGATCACCAGCGTATCGGCGTCAGAGATCAGCGCATTCCAGTCGGCCGGCGCGACATAGGTGCCTGCGCTGGTCGCCGGATCGAGGTCGCCGACGCCCATGGTGACGATCTCGCGCTTCAGCCGCACCTTCATGCGGTGGAACGGCATGTCGGCGGCGTTGCTGTATTTCACCTCCAGGCCGGCAAGCCCCTCGATCGCCTGGAGGTGGTCGATCAGCGCGGTGATCGCTTCCTCCCTGCCGGCCACCGTGCCGTTGACGCCTTCATGCGCCAGAAGCAGCGTGCCCTTGATGCCGCGTCCGCAGCAAAACGCGGCGAGCGGCGCACGCAGGGCCTCGTACCCATCGAGCCGCGCGAATTTGTAGAGCGCGGCGACGCGGACTGGCTGAATTTCTCTGCCTGTTGTCATGGTCATGCCACTAGACCGTGGTGAAAGCGGTTTCAAGGCAGAGGAGACTCGGGGGGTAACGCGACCCGCTGCGTGACATCGCGACACGCCTGGCTTCGTGGACTTGGGATACCCCTTCTGCTAATCGGTTGAAATCGACCGGAACGGAGAGACAAGCCAATGACCAGCAAGACCGAAAAGCTCCTGTCGCTCCTCGATGGCCAGCCGGTCATTCCGGTGCTCAAGATCGCCAACGTCGCCGACGCCGTGCCGCTTGCCCGCGCGCTGTCGCGCGGCGGCCTGAGGGCAATCGAGATCACGCTGCGCACCGCCGACGCGCTGGAGGCGATCCGCCGCGTCGCGGCCGAGGTCGAGGACGCGGTCGTAGGCGCCGGCACCATTCTCGATGCGAAGCAATTCGACGAGGCGGCCGCCGCCGGCTCGAAATTCATCGTCAGCCCCGGCATCACCAGCCAGCTTCTGGACGCGGCGAAGGACAGCCCCGTGCCGCTGTTGCCCGGCGCCATCACCCCCGGCGAGATCATGGCCGCGCGCGAAGCCGGCTTGCGCTTCCTGAAATTCTTCCCGGCCGAGCAATCCGGAGGCATCGCTTCGTTGAAAGCCTTTGCCTCGCCGCTCGCCGACGTGAAATTCTGCCCGACCGGCGGCATCACGGCCAAGAATGCCACCGACTATCTCAGCCTGCCCAACGTCATCTGCGTCGGAGGCTCGTGGGTCGCGCCCGACGATCTCATCAAGGCCGGCAAATGGGACGAGATCGAAGCGCTCGCGCGTGAGGCGGGCAAGCTCAGGAAGTAATTGATCCTCTGCTCACCAAGGCAGCGGACCGTTCTCATCGAAATAGCCGCCGGTTGGCCCTCCGGCATCGAGGGTCGCCAGGCGCACCACGATGTCGGCCGCCTGCTGCACCGTGCGGTGCCCTTTGTGCCCGTTGAGATCCGTCGCCGTGTAGCCGGGAGCAGCTGCGTTGACCGTGATGCCCATCGGCGCGAGTTCCCTGGCGAAGGCCACAGTGATGGCGTTGAGCGCCGTCTTGGAGCTGCCATAGCCCATGACATTGGGCGACTGGCTGTTGCCGGCCGCGCGCGCGAGCGATCCGAGATTGCTGCTCACCATGACGACGCGGGCGCCGGACGATGCCAGCAGCAGCGGCAGGAACGCCTGGGTGACGCGAACCGGGCCGAAGACGTTGACATCATAGGTGGCCTTGATGTCCGCGATGTCTTCCTGGCTCGGGGGCCGCTCGTAGCTGCCGTCCGGGCCAAGCGCCTCGACATACCCGGGCGCGATGCCGGCATTGTTGACCAGCACATCGAGACCAGGTGCTCGCGCGGCGAGGGCCTTGGTAGCAGCCGCGACGCTCTCGTCGCTTGCGACATCGAGCTCGAGCCACTCGACATCGAACCCTTCGCCGCGCAGCGCCTCCGCCGCAGCCGCGCCGCGCTCGGCATCGCGGGCGCCGAGCCAGACCTTGAACCCCAGGGCCGCCAGCCGCCGCGCGGTCTCGAGACCTATGCCCTTGTTTGCGCCGGTCACCAGCGCGTTCCTCTGTGTCGTCATATCCACGTCTCCTTTGCAGACCCTAGAGATGACGTGGAACGGCAGGTTTCGCGCGCCGGAAACTCGCGTCCTCTTGCCTAATCCTCTCAGTAAAGTGCGCGCTTGCGCGTCACCTGTGCGCGCTTGCGTTGCGCGGCTCGCGCCGATCGGCAATGCTGCAACGATGAATGAAGCACTGCGGGAATTGATTGCGATCGCCGGCCGCCATGCGCGCGGGCGGCGGACGAGGACGGATGTGCCTCGCATCACCATCGGCCGCAGCGAGGTTCCGACGCCGCCGCTGCCCGAGCTGTGCCAGCCGACGGCCTTGTTCGTGCTGCAGGGCACGAAATCGGTGCTGATCGGCGACCGCACGCTTCGCTACAGTGCCGGCAGCTGTTTCGTCTATGCGGTCGAGACACCTGCCACCAGCCAGCTGATCGAGGCAAGTGCGGCCCATCCCTACATGGCCATCGCCTTCAGCCTCGATATCGAAGTGATTGCCACTTTGCTCATCGACCACCAGCCGGCTGCCGGCGGCGACGGCTTCGCGACCTATCCAGCCGATGACGAGCTGCTCGATGCATGGCGCCGGATGCTGCGGCTGCTCGACAGGCCAGCCGAGATCCCGGTGCTGGCGCCCATGCTCGAGCGGGAGATAGCGTTCCGGCTCCTGCAGGGTCCGCAAGGCGAAAAGCTGCGCCAGCTCGCGCGCGCCGACGGACGCCTGTCACAGATCCGCCGCGCCACCCAATGGATACGCGCGCATTACAACGAGCCGATCGATGTGACGGAGCTGGCCGCGCTCGCCCATATGAGCAACGCTGCGTTTCACCGCCATTTCAAGGCGGCGACAGCCATGAGCCCGATCCAGTACCAGAAGCAGGTCCGGCTGCTGGAGGCCCGCCACCTGCTGATCGCGCAGCCTGGCAATGCCGCGCGTGTCGCCTTTGCCGTCGGCTACGAAAGCGCTTCCCAGTTCAGCCGGGAATATGCGCGCCAGTTCGGCTTGCCCCCCGCGCGCGACGCCGCGCGGCTGTTGGCGAGGGGCGAAGCGGCTGCGCTGGAAGTCGACTGAACCGCCTCGAGCGAATGAGGAACCCAGCCAGCTTATGCCGACCGGGTACGGGTTGGAACCCACGGCCGCCGACTGGTTCCCGCTCATGGATTCGAACCACGATTCACGCCTTCAAAGGGCGCTGTCCTACCATTAGACGAAGCGGGAAGAGAGGAAGCACGTAACCTGGGCCGTCAATACGCCCTCGTGGACAAAAGCAAAAGCCGCGCTGGTTTCCAACGCGGCTTTTTGCGGTACTGGCGGGCTCGCTATTTCGTCTGGAAGCGGGCGACCGAAAGGAACTTCACCGCGTTGCCGGTAAACCGGCTGGCGTCCGGCACCTGGGGATCGGTCTGGAATCCGGCCGTGTAGACCTCGCTCGGCGGCGTATGCACGATGTTGTACGCATAGCGCGGCGCCGTCGTCGGGTCGGAAACGGCGGCGATGTTCTCGCCGCTGCCGAGCGCCCAGCGCGCTGCCTGTGGCGGCGTCGCCACCACCATCGCCTTCGGTCCAGGCCGCAGGTCGCTGGCGGAAGCCCTGGCCTCCTTGCGCGTCGTCTTCACGCCGGCGCCGATCGCCTGCGCCGGGTCGGTACCGGCCGGACGGGCGGCGATGGCTTCACGCGGCGAGGCGGCATCGAGGCCCGACGGATCGTTGAACGCCGAGCGCGGCTCCGGCGCCGTCAGCGAAGCGACCTCGTATTCGGCCCCGGTCGCGCCGGCCGCGCTGGTCGCGCTGGCCTGTTCGAGCACGGCCTTGATCTCATCCAGCTTGCCGGCGTCGGGACGCGCGGTCGGCAGCACCGAGAAGGCGTCGGTCGCGCTCTTGTCCTGCGAGGCGGTCTCCGCCAGCGCCAGCAGCACGCTCTTGTCCTTGGACGCGAGTTCGGCCGGCGTCGAGCGGTCGGGACGCCACGTCGGCAGCGGGATGTTGTTGACCGCCACCTGCGCGGGATCGGCCGCGGCCTGCGCCGCGCCGGCGGCATCGGCCATGCCGAACGGCACGTCGGCCGGGGCATGCGCCGTCGCCACCGCCTGCTCGGCCGTGGCCGAGGCGTCCGCCACGGCGAACGGCACGTTTTCAGGTGTCTGCTGGCCGACATCGGCCTTCGGCCTCGGCGCGAAGGCGGGCAGCGGAACCTCCTTCGGCGGCAGCGCGGCGATGATGGTCTCAGGCGTGTCCTGCTGCGGCTGCGAATCGTCGGTGCTGTCCTCCGCGATCTGCGGGATGTTGGCGCGCTTGGCGTCCTGCGGCGAGACGATCGCGATGCCCGGCAGATTGCTGCTCTTGGGCGCCGCCACCTGCTTCACAGCTTTCGGCTGGGGCGCGGGTTGGGCGCTCGCGACATCGGCGCTGTCGTCGGCCTCGTCGTCGCCGCCGCCGAACCAGGCGGCAAGCAGCCCGCCGGACCGCTTGGTCGAGCCGCCGGCGCTGGCCAGCTCGATATTCGGAGTGCCGGCGCCCTTGCGCGTCTTGTAGGCGGCCAGTGCCTGCTCATAGCCCGGCAGCGGCCGGCCGTCGCTCGGCACGTGCAGCGTCTTGCCGTTCGGGAAAAGGCTGACCAGCTCCTGGCGGCTGATGCCGGGCCAGTGACGCACATTGCCGACATCCATGTGGACGAACGGAGAACCGGAAGTCGGATAGTAGCCGACGCCGCCGCCCTGCATCTTGAGGCCGATGTTGCGCAGCTTCTTCAGCGGCACGCCGGGAATGTAGAAGTCCATCGCCTTGCCGAGCATGTGCTGGCTTTTCTCGGCGACACCGCGGCTGCGGCTGCGCAGCATCGCATTGGTCGACGGCGAGCGATAACCGCAGACGACCTGGATATAGTCGGTCGCGCCGCTTTGCCGATAGGCTTCCCACACCAGGTCGAGCAGACGCGGATCCATCTTGGTCGGCTCGTTGCGGCGCCAGTCGCGCAGGATGATGTTGATCTTGCGCAGGCCTTCGGGATCGTAGCGGCCATTGCGCTTGTAGACGATCTCGGCCTTTTCGTGCGTGTGCAGGTGATAGAGCTTCAGCGAACGGACCTCGGCCTTCGCGCCGGAGACGGCTGCCGAGAGGAACCCGACGGCCAAAATCACAAACGTCAGCCACCTCGGCCAGACGCTCATGTGAAAATGCCGCCCGTTTGTGTGTCGTTCGACTTGGTTCAAATCAAAAGGCCTTGCAGGCTGCCGTTTGTCCCCGGATTTGCCCAAACGGATGCGTGGTTCTCACATCCGAATATCGATCCTAATGGTTAATCATCGCTTATTGAAGCCGAAATGCGGTAACACCGTGGCGATATCCCGTCAAAAATGATGCACCGCGCTTCGTGGTAAATCACTGGTTTAGATCGAGAATTCGGCTAAACCGAAACACGATCTGTTACCATTTGCCTTAATGCGTGATCGCCGGCAGGCAAGCCGCTGAAAAACAGCGCCTTCCCGACCGATAAGCGACGATTTGACTCAAGTTTTAAACGGGCAAGCTGAGCTGGGGGCTTGCGTCAGGAGGCAAGCCGGTCGAGACGACCCGCCTCGGGGTCAATGCCATATTCCTTCAACTTGCGGTAGAGCGTCGAGCGTCCGATGCCAAGGCGGCGCGCCACCTCGCTCATCTGGCCGTTATAGTGGTCGATCGCAAGCTTGATCATTTCGAGCTCGACATCCGCCAGCGCCCGCACATTGCCGCGCTCGTCCAGGGCTCTCAGCGTGCCGAAGCGGGGCTGGAGCCGCGCCGGCGCCTCGGCCTCGTGCAAGGCTGCCGCGGCTCCGCCGGATGCCGCCTGTTCGCCCGCCTGCGGCTCATCCGTGTCTGCCGCAACGGCCGACACGGGCTCGCCATCCAGCTTCACGGTGCCCTCGACCTGCGCGCGGATTTGCGGGAATTCCTCCTCGGTCAGCAATTCGCCTTCGGCAAGCACGGACGCCCTGAACACCGCATTTTCGAGCTGGCGGATGTTGCCCGGCCAGTCATAGGCCTGCAGCATCGCCAGCGCCTTGGCCGATATGCCGGCGAGACGGTGGCGCGGATCGGCCGGCGCCACCTTCTCCATGAAATGCCTGACAAGGAAGGGGATATCCTCGCGCCGGTCGCGCAGCGGCGGCACGAAGATCGGATAGACGTTCAGCCGGTAGAACAGGTCCTCGCGGAACTTGCCGTCCTTGACCTGCTGCAGAAGGTTGCGGTGCGTCGCCGAGATCAGCCGGATGTCGACCTTGACGGTCGAACGGCCGCCGACAGGGTCGACCTCGCCCTCCTGCACGGCGCGCAGCAGCTTGACCTGGACATCGAGCGGCAGGTCACCGATCTCGTCCAGGAACAGCGTGCCCGAATGCGCCTCGACGAATTTGCCGGTGTGCTTGTCTGTGGCGCCGGTGAAAGAGCCCTTCTCATGGCCGAACAGGATCGATTCGACGAGATTGTCGGGGATGGCGCCGCAATTGACGGTGACGAAGGGTTTCGAGCGGCGGTCGCCGCTGCCCTGGATGGCGCGCGCCACCAATTCCTTGCCGACGCCCGACTCGCCTTCGATCAGGATCGGGATGTTGGAGGCCGCGGCCTTCTGCCCGAGGCGGATCACCCGGTCCATCGCCGGGCTGCGGGTGATCAGGTCCTTGAAGGTGAGATGACCGCCGCGCCGCCGCGACGTGCGCTTCATCTCGTCCTCGACCGCCTCGACCTTCAAGGCGTTGGAAATCGAGGTCTGCAGCCGGTCGGGCGAGGCCGGCTTGACGACGAAATCGAAAGCGCCGTGGCGCATGGCCGAGACGACGGTCTCGATGCCGCCCTGCGCGGTCTGCACGATGACCGGCAGGTTGATGGCGCGCTCGCGCATCGCTTTCAGGACGCCGATGCCGTCGAGCCCCGGCATGACGAGGTCGAGGATGACGACCGACACGTCGCGCGCGTTCGGCCCGTCGAGCACGTCGAGGCCCGCCGCGCCGCCGTCGGTAACGATGGCGCTGTGGCCGAATTTCGTCACCGCCGCCTCGAGCAGCCTGCGCTGCACGGGATCGTCATCGACTATGAGTATGGAACCTGTCATGACTGTTTGAATTATCCGCCCGATAAATCCCCATGGATCATCTTGGCACAGGGTTCTAAATAAGGTTTCAAAAAACCCGGTGAACGAATTCCTTAGGATTTGACCGGCTTCTCCTTTCCCGTTGATTCAAAGAAGGTATTGTTGATGCGCATGATGTTTGGTCGGCGGCTTGCGGCGCCAGCGTCCGGCCAGGGCGCGGCGGAGCTTGGCGATCTGCCTGAGTGGAATCTCGCAGATCTCTACTCCGGCATGGAAGCGCCGGAGCTGAAGCGCGACATTGCGCTGGCGGCAAGCGACGCCATTGCCTTCGAGGCCCGCTGGAAGGGCACTTTGACCGCTGAGGCGGAGCGCGGCGCCGCCGGCCGGCTCGGCGAGGCGCTGAAGGCCTACGAGGCGCTGGAGGAACTGATCGGCCGCATCGTCTCCTATGCCGGGCTTGTCTATGCCGGCAACACCGCCGATCCGCAGCGCGCCAAGCTCTACGGCGACGTCCAGGAGAAGATGACCGATGCCAGCGCGCATCTTTTGTTCTTCGCTCTGGAGCTCAACCTGATCGACGATGCGGTGATCGAAGGCGCGCTTGCGGCCGACGCCGCCTTCGCCCACTACCGACCGTGGGTGCTCGACCTCAGGAAGGACAAGCCCTACCAGCTCGAGGATCGGGTCGAGCAGTTGTTCCACGAAAAGTCGGTCACCGGGCGCGGCGCCTGGAACCGCCTGTTCGACGAGACGATGACCGACCTGCGCTTCGACGTCGACGGCGACGAGCTGACGCTGGAGCCGGCGCTGAACCGGCTGCAGGACTCCGACGGCGACGTGCGACGCCGCGCCTCCGAGGCGCTCGCCGCGACCTTCCGCAAGAACCTCAGGACCTTCACGCTCATCACCAACACGCTGGCCAAGGACAAGGAAATTTCCGACCGCTGGCGCGGCTTCGAGGACATTGCCGATTCACGCCATCTTGCCAACCGCGTCGAGCGCGGCGTGGTCGATGCCTTGGCGGCCGCCGTGCGCGAGGCCTATCCGCGGCTGTCGCACCGCTATTACCAGATGAAGGCGCGCTGGCTCGGCATGGAGGTGATGAACCACTGGGACCGCAACGCCCCGCTGCCCGAGACGCCGCAGGCGGTGATCCGCTGGGACGACGCCAGGGACACGGTGCTGTCGGCCTATCGGCGCTTTTCGCCGGAGATGGCGGAAATCGCGCGGACCTTCTTCGACCGCAAATGGATCGATGCGCCTGTGCGGCCAGGCAAGTCGCCCGGCGCCTTCGCCCACCCGACGGTGCCTTCGGCCCACCCTTACGTGCTGCTCAACTATATGGGCAAGCCGCGCGATGTGATGACGCTGGCGCATGAGCTCGGCCACGGCGTCCACCAGGTGCTGGCCGCCGGCCAGGGCGCGCTGATGGCCTCCACCCCGCTGACTTTGGCCGAGACGGCCTCGGTCTTCGGCGAGATGCTGACCTTCCGCTCGCTGCTCGACCAGACCTCCGACAAGCGCGAGCGCAAGGCGATGCTCGCCCAGAAGGTCGAGGACATGATCAACACCGTCGTGCGCCAGATCGCCTTCTACGAGTTCGAGCGCAAGGTGCATGCCGAGCGCAAGAACGGCGAGCTGACCTCCGACCGGCTCGGCCAGTTCTGGCTGGAGGTGCAGGCCGAGAGCCTGGGGCCGGCGATCAAGCTGCGCGACGGCTACGAGGTCTTCTGGACCTACATTCCGCATTTCATCCATTCGCCCTTCTACGTCTACGCCTATGCCTTCGGCGATTGCCTGGTGAACTCGCTCTATGCCGTCTACCAGAATGCCGAGCGCGGCTTTCAGGACAAGTATTTCGAAATGCTGCGCGCCGGCGGCACCAAGCATCACTCCGAGCTTCTGGCGCCCTTCGGCCTCGACGCCACCGATCCCGCCTTCTGGCAGATCGGCCTTGGCGTGATCGGCGCCCTGATCGATGAGCTGGAAGCGCTCGACAAATGACGGCGTTTCGCCTGGCGACATAGACCAGAATAATTTAGCCGGAACGCATATTTGAGACAGCTCTATTCTTGTCCTAAATAGCTGTTCTCCAACAACTCTCCGCGGCATTTTTCAATTAGCTTTCCGCAGGCCATATGATAGCGTCCGGCCTCAAGCTCAGCCGGACGCATCGCCAAGGCCAGAGACGGCCTTCGCGGCGCTTCGGCGGATGCGATGGCGGCCGTCGGCCATAGCCGGAGGAGAGCCAAGCGCCGGCAGCTCGATTGAAGCGGCTGTTCCGCCGATCGCGGAACAAATGACGATCCTTGCGGCAAGCTCGCCACCAGTGGCCTCGGCCGCCCGATCGGACTGGAGAGGGAAATGAGCACTTTCTTCTACATGCTGTTGGCGTTCGTCGTGGGTGTCTTGGCTGGCTGGTTCCTCTGGGGCCGCCTGCGCGGCGAGCTCGACAGCCTGCGCGGCGACCTCGATCGCACGCGCAGCGAACGGGACAAAGCGCGCAGCGACCTCGATGCCTGCGGCCGCGCCCGAGCCGACCTCGAGGCCCGGCTGCGTGATGCGCCGACGGCTAAGACCGGCACCGACAAAGCCTCAGCGCCTGCGCCGGCGCCGCTGATGTCGACGGCGGCAAAGGCAAAGTCCGCGCCTTCCAAGGCGGCGGCAAAGCCCGCCGCCGCAAAACCGGCAGCCAGGTCAACCGCCGCGCCCAAGCCGGCCGCAAGGAGGGCAGCCCCCAAGGCGGCGGCAAAGAAGGCGGCGCCCGCATCGGGCAAGGCGACTGCCAAGGCGGACAACCTGCGCCGCCTGATCGGCATCGGCCCGGTCAACGAAAAGCTGCTCAAGGGTCAGGGCGTCACGACCTACGCCCAGATCGCCGCCTGGACCGATGCCGACGTCAAGCGCATCGAGGAGGTGCTCAATTTCGACGGTCGCATCGCGCGCGAGAAATGGATCGAGCAGGCGAAATTGCTGGCCTCGGGCAACGAGGCCGAATTCGCCCGCCAGTTCCCGACGGCTGGAACCTCAAGCAACACCTGATCCCGCATCGATAATGGCCAATGCAGGGCGGCGCCCGTTGCGGACGCCGCCTTTCTCTTGGGCCAGACGCCTTTGCGCCGCCCGACGCCGTTCCCTCGATTGCGCCTGTCCCGGCCCCCATATAGAGCGATCGGCTTAATTGACCGCACCCGAGGCTTATGTCCCTGCCTTCCGCCATCTTCCGCAACGACGAGACCGGCAGGCAGCTCGTCTTCGACAGGCCACGCGAAATCATCGTCGCGCGCAGCGCCGATGAGTTCGCGCCGGCGATCGAAGCAGCTCAAGCCGCATCCGACGCCGGCAGATGGCTGGCCGGCTATTTCTCCTACGAGGCTGGTTATCTGCTCGAGCCGAAGCTGGTGCCGTTGCTGCCTGAAGGCCGCCGCGCGCCGCTGATCTGTCTCGGCGTTTTCGACGCGCCGCTCGAGCAGGCCGTGCCAAAAAATTCAGGTCCCGCCAGCAACGGCCCGATCTTCGACGCCAGGGCGGGATGGTCCGCCGAGGACTATGCCGTCCGCTTCGCACGTCTCCACGACCATATCCGCAAGGGCGACTGCTACCAGGGCAACCTGACCTTTCCGGTCCATGCCCAGTGGTCCGGCGATCCGCTTGCCGCCTTCGATGCGCTGACCGGGCGCCAGCCGGTGAAATACGGCGCGCTGATCGCGCTCGGCGATCCGGTGGTGCTGTCGCGCTCGCCGGAACTCTTCTTCGAGATCGATGCGGACGGCATGATCGAGACGCACCCGATGAAGGGCACGGCGCCGCGTGGCGCGACCAAAGCCGAGGATGCGCGGCTGAAGGCGTTCCTGCGCAACGACGAGAAGAACCAGGCCGAGAACCGCATGATCGTCGACCTCCTGCGCAACGACATCTCGCTGATCAGCGAGGTCGGCACGCTGGAGGTGCCGGAGCTGTTCCGCATCGAGACCTACCCGACGGTGCACCAGATGGTGAGCCGGGTGCGGGCGAAACTCCTGCCGGATATCGGCATCCGCAAGGTCTTTGCAGCGCTCTTCCCTTGCGGCTCGATCACCGGTGCGCCAAAAATCCGCGCCATGGAGATCCTGCACGATCTGGAGGGCGTGCCGCGCGACGTCTATTGCGGCGCCATCGGCTGGATCGCGCCCGGCGGAACCATGAGGTTCTCGGTGGCGATCCGCACCATCTCGCTCTTCGCCGATGGCGAGGCCGTCTACAATGTCGGCGGCGGCGTCGTCTTCGATTCGACAGCCGATGAGGAGTACCGGGAGTGTCTTCTGAAAGCGCGCTTCGCGACGGGAACCGTGCCGACTTCGAGCTGATCGAGACCATGCGCTGGGAACCCGGCGCGGGCTTCCTGCGCTTTGACCGCCACCTTGCGCGGCTTTGCGCTTCGGCGGCGGAGCTCGGCTTTGCCTGCGACCCGCAACGGGTCGGCGACGCGCTGACGGGCGCGGTCGGCGGCCAGCGGATCGCCATGCGCACCCGCCTCGCCCTGCAGCGCAATGGCGAGGCGACAGCATCCGCGCAGCCTTACGAACCGCTGCCCGCCGGCAAGGTGTGGCGGCTGCAGCTGGCGCGCGTCCGGCTCGATTCCGGCGACACGCTTTTGCGCCACAAGACCAGCCGCCGCGACACCTACCAGCGGGCGCGTGCCGAATACCTCGCCACCCGCGCCGACGAGGTGCTGCTCGCCAATGAGCGAGGCGAGCTCTGCGAAGGTACCATCACCAACCTCTTCGCCGACTTCAGCGACGGCGTGCTGGCCACGCCAAGACTTGATTGCGGCCTGCTGCCTGGGATATTGCGCGGCACGCTTCTGGACGAAGGCCGCGCCGTGGAAGCGATCTACACCTTCGACGATCTGAAGTCCGCGAAGGCGATCTTCGTCGGCAATTCGCTGCGCGGGCTGATCCCGGCGCAACTCGGCTGATCGAGGCTGAAGACATCAAACTGGACAGCACCCAGGCAGGCATGACCATTCGCCAACCGACCCATACGCCCTATGACGGGTCCTCCAAACTCTTCACCATCGGGCTGAAACCGCTCGAGTTCGATCGCTGGATCGAGGCCGACGAATTCCTTTTGCCGCATCTCGCCGAGAAGCGGCGGCTCTACGCGGAGATTCCCGAAAAGGTCTTCGTCGAGGAAGACGGCACCCGCGACGCGCAGCGCGAAGCGATGGAACTGCTCGTCGCGCATCTGGCGGCAAAGCATTCCGGCACCCATCACCGCAACGGCCCGGATATCGAGGTGACCGGCTTCGAAGGGGCGGTCGACACATTGGCCCCTGCCCTCACCGAGGCGCCGCTCGTAAAGGCCTCGCTGCTCGTCCAGGAGGACCTGATCCTGATGCGCCGCGGCGATGACGGCTGGCGGCTCGCCGCTGGATCGCTGTGTTTTCCTTCGTCCTGGTCGCTCCGGGAAAAATTCGGCAAGCCGCTGCAACAGATCCACGCGCCGGTGCCGGGCTTCGGCCCCGGCACGCGACCGGCGGACCTCATCAACCGCATGTTCGACGGCCTGCAGGGCCAGGCGGTCGAACGCTTCAACTGGTCGATCCAGGCGGACGACGCGCTCTATCATCCGCTTTCCAACAGGGAGCGCATCGACCGCGCCACCAACCGCCCGACGCGCTTTCCGGATGGCGATATCAACGCCCACGCCTTCATGAGGGTCGAGCGCCAGACATTGCGCAAGCTGCCGGTCTCGCGCGACATCCTCTTCACCATCCGCATCCATCTCGATCCGCTGGCCGTGCTCGTCCGGCACCCTGAGAGGGCGACGCTTGCAGGCTCTTTCGCCGAACAGCTCAACGCGCTCGACCAGGCGCAGCTCGACTACAAGGGTCTGACTGCCGATCGCGACCGGCTGGTCGCCTTCCTCCACGGCATGGCCAGGGCGGCTTAACCAAGCCGCCAAGCCGGCTCAGCCGGTGGTTGCCTCTTTTCGCTGGTTTATGACAATGATCTGTGGTGTAGCGCTTGGCTGCCCGGCGGAAACGCCGGGCTTTCCCTGTGTTTTTAGGAGTGTCCGAAAAAATGGCGAATGAAAACTGGCCCGTTTACGGTGAAATCACCGGCCCTGTCGTGATGATCGGCTTCGGCTCGATCGGACGGGGGACGCTGCCGCTGATCGAACGCCATTTCAAGTTCGACAAGTCGCGCATGGCGGTCATCGATCCGCGCGACACCGACCGCAAGCTGCTCGACGAGCGCGGCATCACCTTCGTCCAGGACGCGGTGACCAAGAAGAACTACAAGAAGCTGCTGACCCCGCTTCTGACCAATGGCACCGGCCAGGGCATGTGCGTCAACCTGTCGGTCGACACCTCCTCGCTCGAATTGATGAGCCTCTGCCGCAAGCTCGGCGTGCTCTATATCGACACCGTGGTCGAGCCGTGGCTCGGCTTCTACTTCGATGAAACGGCCGACAATGCCTCGCGCACCAACTATGCGCTGCGCGAGAGCGTGCGCCTCGAGAAGGAGAAGGCCCCCGGCGGCACCACGGCGATCTCCTGCTGCGGCGCCAATCCCGGCATGGTCTCGTGGTTCGTCAAGCAGGCGCTGGTCAACCTCGCCACCGATCTCGGGCTTGAGTTTGTCGTGCCGGCCGAGCACGACCGCGAGGGCTGGGCGAAGCTGATGAAGAAGGCCGGCGTCAAGGGCATCCACATCGCCGAACGCGATACCCAGCGCACCAAGAAGCCGAAGCCGATGGACGTGTTCTGGAACACCTGGTCGGTCGAGGGCTTCATCTCGGAAGGCCTGCAGCCGGCCGAGCTCGGCTGGGGCACGCATGAGAACTGGATGCCGAAGAACGGCAGGAAGCACAAGCAGGGCTCGCAGGCGGCGATCTACCTGGAACAGCCCGGCGCCAACACGCGCGTGCGCTCCTGGTGCCCGACGCCCGGCCCGCAATACGGCTTCCTGGTCACTCACAACGAGGCGATCTCGATCGCCGATTTCTTCACCGTGCGCGGCAAGAAGGGCAAGGTGAACTACCGCCCGACCTGCCACTATGCATACCATCCCAGCAACGACGCCGTGCTGTCGCTGCACGAGATGTTCGGCGCCGCCGGCAAGGCGCAGCCCGTGCATCACGTGCTCGACGAGAACGAGCTGGTCGACGGCGTCGACGAGCTCGGCGTGCTGCTCTACGGCCATGATAGGAACGCCTACTGGTACGGTTCGCAGCTGTCGCTGGCCGAGGCGCGCAAGCTGGCGCCCTACCAGAACGCCACCGGCCTGCAGGTCACTTCGGCAGTGCTGGCCGGCATGGTCTGGGCGCTGGAAAATCCGATGGCCGGCATCGTCGAGGCCGACGAGATGGATTTCAGGCGCTGCCTGGAAGTGCAGCTTCCCTATCTTGGGCCGGTCAGGGGCTACTACACCGACTGGACGCCGCTGGACAATCGCCCTGGCCTTTTCCCCGAGGATATGGACAGGGAGGACCCGTGGCAGTTCCGCAACATCCTGGTGCGATAGCGGCTCTGCCGGTATCTCTCTCCACCTTGCAATCGCCCGGAAATCGGGCGATTGAAGACGGGCGGCCTGGAGCGACGTGCGTCCGGTCGGACGCATAAGGTACGCTCTAGCACTTCGAATGGACGCATCGTGCTTCCGAAAATCGGACCGATTTTCGGGCCGACGCGAGAGGAGAGGATTTTTCAGATGACCATTGCGCGCAAATTGCTTTCGGCAGGCGCCGCGGCAAGCCTTCTGGCCGCTGCCGCCTGCACCACCACCGGTCCTTCCGAGCCGATCGCAGCGGCTCCCAAGGGCGTCGAGGGCAACTGGATCGACGCCAAGGGCACCGGCCTGTCGACCTTCGCGGCCGGCAGCTTCACCACTGTCGCGACCGATACCGGCCAGAAGCTGTCCGAAGGCAGCTACACCCTGACCGGCCCGACCTCGGTCGAGATTCACGGCACCTCGCTGATCCGGCAGACGCCGGTCAGCTTCAACTGCCTGATGGTCTCGACCAGCCAGCTCAACTGCACCAGCGCCAGCGGCCAGAATTTCGTGCTGACCCGCCGGGCCTGAGCACAAGCGGATACACCATCTAGCTGAGGACGGCGGCGCGAGCCGCCGTCCTTTTTTGCGCCGGCAAACCTCCTCCCGATTTCCGCTTGCATCGACCAAAACGCGATGTGAACATGATCCGAAGCTGACTGTTATTTTCCAGTCAAGCGAGGGCATTAAGCACTTCAGGCCAGCTTATCCGGGAGACGAAGATGAAGAAGACTGCCGCCGTTCTAGCCCTGTCCACCTCGATGATTGGCCTGTCGGCCGGAGCCTCCTTTGCCGACTACACGCTGAACATCCTGCATTTCAACGACTGGCACAGCCGCATCGAAGGCAACAACAAGTACGAGTCGACCTGTTCAGCCGAGGAAGAGACCAAGGGCGAATGCATCGGCGGCGCCGGCCGGCTGGTCACCGCGATCGCGCAGGAGCGCAAGAAGCTCGAAGGCCAGAACGTGCTGCTGCTCAACGCCGGCGACAGCTTCCAGGGATCGCTGTTCTACATCACCTACAAGGGCGCGGCTGAGGAGGAATTCCTCAATCAGATCAAGCCGGATGCGGTGACGCTCGGCAATCATGAATTCGACGACGGCGAGACAGCACTTGTGCCTTACCTCGACAAGGCGCAATTCCCCGTCGTCAGCGCCAATGTCCTGCCCAACGACAAGTCCGGGGCAAAGGGCAAGATCAAGCCGTCGATCGTCGTCGAGGTCGGCGGCCAGAAGATCGGCATCGTCGGCGCCGTTACCAACGACACGCCGGAACTCGCCTCGCCCGGCCCCAACATCGCCATCGCGGACGACGTCAAGTCGATCACCGCCGAGGTCGAGAAGCTGAAGGGACAAGGCATCAACAAGATCATCGCGGTAACCCATATCGGCTACAACCGCGAGCGCGATGTCATCGCGAAAATCCCCGGCGTCGACGTGGTGGTGGGCGGCCACAGCCACACGCTTTTGTCGAACACCGACCCGAAGGCGGCAGGCCCCTATCCGACGATGGTCGACAATCCGGACGGCTACAAGGTTCCCGTCGTGCAGGCGGCGTCCTATTCGAAATATCTCGGCGAGTTCAAGGTGGTGTTCGACGACAACGGCGTCGTCAAGCAAGCGAGCGGCGACCCGATCTTTCTCGACAAGTCGATCACCCCCGATCCGGCCGTGCTCGCCCGCATCAAGGAGCTTGGCGCGCCGATCGAGGCGCTCAAGAACAAGGAGGTCGCCGAGACCACCAAGGCAATCGACGGCAGCCGCGAGAATTGCCGCGCCCGCGAATGCGAGATGGGCAATCTCGTCTCCGACGCGATCCTCGACCGCGTCAAGGGCCAGGGCGTCGAGATCGTCATCTCGAACGGCGGCGGCCTGCGCGCCTCCATCGACCAGGGCACCGTGACCATGGGCGAGGTGCTGACGGTGCTGCCGTTCCAGAACACGCTGGCGACGTTCAAGATCTCCGGCAAGGATCTGGTCGCCGGTCTCGAAAACGGCCTCAGCCAGATCGAGGACGGTGCCGGCCGCTTCCCGCAGGTGGCCGGCCTGAAATACGCCTTCGACAAGTCGGTCGCGCCCAATGCCGGCCGCGTCAAATCGGTCGAGGTGATGGAGAAAGGCGCCTGGGCTCCGATCAACCCGGACAAGCAATATGTCGTCGCCACCAACAACTACGTCCGCCAGGGTGGCGACGGCTACAAGGTCTTCGCCGAAAAGGCGACCGACGCCTATGACTTCGGCCCGGGCCTTGAGCAGGTGGTTGCCGACTATCTCGGCGCGCACCGGCCCTATACGCCGAAGCTCGACGGGCGCATCACCGAGGTTGGCACGACGGTGGCGGCGGCGGAACCGGCAAAGCCCGCCGAGACCGCCCCTGCAGCAACCGCGCCGGCGGCCGAGCCCGCCAAACCGGCCGAATCGGCGCCCGCGGCCGCCGAGCCAGCAATGCCGGCTTTGCCGTCCAATTCCGGCGATATCGCCGGCACGCCGCCGACCGTTCCGGCCGAGACGGCACCGGCAACGTCGGAGGCGAAACCTGCCGAGGCCGCCCCCGCGACCAGTGCCCCCGCGGCTGAACCGGCCAAGCCGGCCGAGACAGCGCCCGCCGAGGCCAAGCCGGCCGGCACCAGCCCGGAGACCAGTCATGTGATCGCCGCCGGCGACACTTACTGGGACCTGGCCAAGAAGAACTATGGCGACGGCACCAAATGGAAGCTGATCTCCGAGGCCAACAAGGACTACAAGCCGCGCCGCCTGCCGCTCGGCGGGACGCTGACCATTCCTCCGGCCGCGAAGTAGGTTCTGACTGGAATTCTTGTTACCCGTCCGGGAAACCGGGCGGGTGTTCCGTTTTCTGGCCCAAACGCGATAAGGTGCGGCCAGACGCAGCATTGAAAACCGGCAGGGCATCGCTAGTTTCGCGGCGCTACCGGAGACTGTTTATGACGCCTGCCAACCCTGCCGATGCCAAGACCGCAAAGGCCGTCGGTCCGCTGTCCGCCGATGCCGCGCCGGTGAAGGCGGGCAAGATCGGCATCATGCTGATCAATCTCGGCACGCCCGACGGCACCGGCTTCAAGCCGATGTGGCGTTATCTGAGGGAATTCCTCTCCGATCCGCGCGTCATCGAGCTCAACAAAGCGATCTGGTACCCGATCCTCTACGGACTGGTTCTCACCACGCGGCCGAAAAAGTCCGGCGCCAACTATGCCAGGATCTGGAACCGGGAGAAGGACGAATCGCCGCTGCGCACTTTCACGCGCTCCCAGGCGGAAAAGCTCACCGGCGCGCTTGGCGATCTGCCGAACGTGGTCGTCGACTGGGCGATGCGCTACGGCAATCCCTCGACGGCGGCCGTCGCCCGCCGGCTGGCCGAGCAAGGTTGCGAGCGCGTCCTCACCTTTCCGCTCTATCCGCAATATTCGGCGACGACGACAGCGACCGCCAACGACCAGTTGTTCCGCGCGCTGATGCAGATCAGGCATGCGCCGGCGATCCGCAGCGTGCCGCCCTATTACGACGAGCCGGTCTATATCGAGGCGCTCGCCCGTTCGATCGAGCAAAATCTGGCGACGCTCGACTTCGAGCCGGAGGTGGTCATCACCTCCTACCACGGCATTCCAAAACCTTACTCCGACAAGGGCGACCCCTACCAGGAGCATTGCCTGGAAACGACACGGCTGCTCAGGGCAAGACTAGGCTGGGACGAGAAGAAGCTCATCACCACCTTCCAGTCGCGCTTCGGCGCGCAGGAATGGCTCCAGCCCTACACCGACGTCACCGTCGAGAAGCTGGCGAAGGACGGCGTCAAGTCGATCGCGGTCGTCAATCCGGGTTTTTCCGTCGACTGCATCGAGACGCTGGACGAGATCGGCCGCGAAGCCGCCGAGACCTTCCACCATGCCGGCGGCAGGAACTTCGCCCACATTCCTTGCCTCAACGACAGCGCCGAGGGCATGGCGGTGATCGAGGCGCTGGCGCGGCGCGAGCTTGCCGGCTGGGTGTGACCGGCTTCACCGACAGGCCATGAAACCGGTGCGCAAAAGCCTCCGCTAACCAATATTCGTGATCACCTGATTGTAACGCTGCGGAAACACACTTAAGTGATTTCGTGAGGTCGCCGCCTTTTGAGGGAGAAACGAAATGGGCTTCAGCGGTTTCGATATTGCCATCGTTGTTCTTGTCTTCCTGGTCATCATCCTTCTTTTCAAAGGCATCAGGACGGTGCCGCAAGGTTACAATTATACGGTGGAGCGTTTCGGGCGATACACCAAGACGCTGACGCCTGGCCTCAACATCATCAACCCGATCTTCGAGCGCATCGGCGCCAAGATGAACATGATGGAGCAGGTGCTCGATGTCCCGAGCCAGGAAATCATCACCCGCGACAACGCCATAGTCGGTGTAGACGGGATCGCCTTCTTCCAGATTCTCAATGCGGCGCAGGCAGCCTACCAGGTTTCCGGCCTGCAGAACGCTATTCTGAACCTGACGATGACCAACATCCGCACCGTCATGGGCTCGATGGACCTCGACGAATTGCTGTCCAACCGCGATGCGATCAACGAACGCCTGCTGCGCGTCGTCGACGAGGCGGCGCATCCGTGGGGCATCAAGATCACGCGCGTCGAGATCAAGGACATCAACCCCCCGGCCAATCTTGTGGAATCGATGGGCCGCCAGATGATGGCCGAGCGCGACAAGCGCGCCCAGATCCTCGCCGCCGAGGGGCTGAAGCAATCGCAGATCCTTGAGGCCGAAGGCCGCAGGGAGGCCGCGTTCCGCGACGCCGAGGCACGCGAGCGCTCGGCCGAAGCCGAGGCCAAGGCGACGCAGGTGGTGTCGGAAGCCATCGCCAAGGGCGACGTGCAGGCGATCAACTACTTCGTCGCCCAGAAATACACCGAGGCGCTGGCCAGGATCGGCTCGTCCAGCAACAACAAGATCGTGCTGATGCCGTTCGAAGCCTCATCGCTGATCGGCTCGCTGGGCGGCATCGGCGAGATCGCCCGCGAAGTCTTCAAGGGCGACGGCCCGTCCGGCACGCAGCGGCCCGGCTCACGCACGCCGGTCGTGCGCCAGACGGACAACTGATCATCTAACTCTGTGGGGGACCGGCAATGATCGACCGCATCGTTTCGGAACTCGGCCCGTGGAACTGGATGGTTCTGGGCATTGTGCTCCTGGTGATGGAAGTCGTGGCGCCCGGCGTCTTCATGCTGTGGATCGGCATCGCGGCGCTGATCATCGGCGCCGTGTCGCTGGCGATCTGGGACGCCGCCTTCTGGACCTGGCAGGTGCAGGTCCTCGCTTTCCTGGCGCTCAGCGTGGTCTCGGCCTATGTCGGCCGGCAGATCGCGGTCTCGCGCCAGGGCAGCGTTGACCAGCCGCTGCTCAACCGCCGCGGCGCGCAGATGGTCGGCCGCACGGCGACGCTGTCCGAACCGATCAAGAACGGCCGCGGCCGCATCCGGCTTGGCGACACGCTCTGGCGCGTCTCCGGCCCGGACCTGCCGGTCGGCACGCAGGTGCGCGTGACAGGCGCCGCCGACACCGATCTGGAACTGACGGTCGAGGCGATCTGAACGTTCGTCTGGCGGGGCTCAAGCTGCGCCGATGCGAAGCAGGTCGTGGAAGTGAACCACGCCCACCGGCCTATTTTTCTGGGTCACCACCAGTGCCCCGATATTGTGCTCGTTGAGCATCGCGATTGCCGTGCCCGCGAGCGTCTGCGGGTCGATGGTCTTGGGCGTGCGCGTCATCACCTCTTCGACGGCGATGTTGGCCAGGTTGCGATGCAGGTTGCGCGCGACATCGCCGTCGGTGATGATCCCGACCAGTTGGCCTTTCGTATCGACGATACAGACGCAGCCGACCTTCTTGTTGGATAGCGTCATCACCGCTTCCGGCATCTTGGTGCCGAGGACGGCAAGCGGTATCTGGTCGCCGACCCGCATGATCTCGGAAACCTGCGTCAGGTTGGCGCCAAGCTGGCCGCCGGGATGGAAGGTGCGGAAATGGTCCGGCGTGAAGCCGCGCGCCTCGAGCAGCGCGATCGCCAGCGCGTCGCCCATGACGAGTTGCAGCAGCGTCGACGTGGTCGGCGCCAGCCCATGCGGACAGGCTTCCGGCACGGTCGGCAGCAACAGCACCACGTCCGCGGCGCGGGCCAGCGCCGAGCTTTCGCCGGAGGTGATCGCAATCAGCGGGATCGAGAAGCGCCTTGAATAGGCGACGATCCCCATCAGTTCCTTGGTCTCGCCCGACCACGACATGGCGATGATGGCGTCGTCCTTGGCGATCATGCCGAGATCGCCGTGGTTGGCCTCGGCCGAATGGACGAAGAAGGCCGGCGTGCCGGTCGAGGCGAGCGTGGCGGCGATCTTGGAGCCGATATGGCCGCTCTTGCCGACGCCGGTGACGATGACACGGCCCTCGATCCGCGCGATGAGATCGATGGCGGTTGCGAACGGCTCGGCCAAACCGTTGTCGAGCGCTGCGGCAAGCGCCGCAACGCCGGCCTGTTCCGTCGCCACCGTTCTCAGCGCCGATTCGATCGCAGCCTGGCTGTCCGGCCGCTTTCTTTCTGGGGACCCCGCATGCATGGCAGATGCCATTAGCGCCATGTCGCTCGCCTGTCCAACGGTATTCCCGTTTCACGCTTGTCCTGGGTTGCGCAAACGGCTCGCCTCAACCCTCCGTTAACCATCCCCATTTACGGTCCGGTAAGTATGGCGCGCCTGCGCCGCGCGAGCAGTGGTGACGATGTCCGGGGGCGAGCCAGATACGAAAACGGGTCGGAAGGGCATTGCCGTCGCAGCGCTTCTGCTGACGGCAAGCGTTCTTGCCTTGCTGCGCCCGGCACCGGTCTTCGCCCAGGAAACCGAGCTGCGCGGCGAGGTTTCCGAATCGGCAATCCTGGCCGACCAGCAGCGCAAGGCGAGGCAATTGCGCGCGCAAGGATCGCTGGATCAGGCGGCGCCAGCGGCCCAGGCGGCTGCGGACCAGGCACAGGCAAACCCTTATGAGCCGGCAAGCCCGGGCGCGGTGCCCGACGACGAAGGTGCGAGCGGCAGCATTTTCGACCGGCCGCAGGCGACCGACGACCCCTTCGCCGACGATCAGGCCGCGGCCCGGCCGCGCCGGCCCTCAACGGCCAGGCAGCGCGCAACCGACGCCGACACGAAAAGCGGCGCCAAGGCGGCCGACAAGAAAAAGACCAGGAAGAAGCCCGGTCAGACCACGGACAGCACGGCCAAGACCGCAGCCATCACGGGCGACCAGGCCGATACCGTGGCCGCCGACGAAGAGGGCGCCAACCGCCGCGCCGTCACCGTCGACAGCGTCGACCGGCAGAAGCTCGATCCCGGCGCCGAGCGCACCGGGTCGATCGAAGGCCAGAAGATCAAGCCTGAAGAGGATCCCTTCGCCGCGCCCGGCATCAAGGTCGGCACTTTCGTCATCCGGCCGACGCTGGAGCAAGGCTTTACCGCGACGTCCAACGCCGATGCCAGCAGCGGTGGCACATCGGCGGTCCTGTCCGAAACGGCGCTGCGTTTTTCCGCCACCTCGGACTGGCGCGAGAATTCGGCACTGATCAACGGCTACGGCATCTTCCGCAACACGCTGTCGGGCCAGAAGATCAACGATGCGCAGGGCCGGATCGAGGGCCAGCTCAATGTCGACCTCGACAATGAGCTGCGCGCCATCGCCAAGCTGGGCTACGAAGCCGTGCCGGAATCGGCCTCCTCGCCGGACGCCATCGCCGGCGTCACCTCGCAGCCGCTGCGCCAGACCGTGGACGGCAGCCTCGGCGTCGAGAAGGACGTCGGCAAGATGCGCTACACGCTGACCGGCGCGGTCACGCATGATTTCTACGGCGACGCCGAGCTCTCGGACGGCACCGTTCTGTCGCAGAAGCATCGCGACTCCACGCTCTATTCCGCGACCTTGCGCACCGGCTACCAGGTCTCGCCGGCCATGACGCCCTTTGCCGAGGTGGAGGCCGGGCGGCGGGTCTATGATCTGCGCCTCGACAGCAACGGCTTCGAGCGCTCCTCGACGCGGCTCGGCGCGCGCGCCGGCCTCGAGCTCGACATGCGCGACAAGCTTTCCGGCGAATTTTCCGTCGGATGGCTTCGCGAAGCGATCGATGACGACCGCCTGCCGGCCAATGCCGGCCCATACGTCAACGCCGATCTCAAATGGTCGCCCGAGCGCGGCACGATCGTCGGGCTCACCGGAAGGACCACGATCGAGGCCACGACCGCGGCAAACGAGAGCGGCGATGTCCTCTACTCGGGCCGGCTCACCGGCGAGCGGCAGGTCCGCGCCAACCTGACGGCGAATTCGGCGCTTGGCCTCGATTGGCGCGATTACACCGGCTCCGACGGCCACGATCTGATCCTGAGCGCCGAGGCCGGGCTGACCTGGTGGCTGAACCGCTACGCCGGGCTGACCACGCGGGTGAGGACGGAGAAGCTGACCAGCAACCTGCCCGGTCGCGACTATGTCGCCAACAGCGTCTATCTCGGGCTGAAGGTGCAGCGCTAGTGCGTTTCACCGTTTCACGGAAACGGCGAAACGCCCTATCTCTTTGTTCTTACGCAATTCCGGACGGAAAACCGCTCACACTTTTTCTGGAATTGCTTAGGCGATGCTGCCGAAGCGGGCCGGCCGGCCTCACCTGAACATCGGCGATTACCCTGGAACCCCACGCCGTTCGGCCGGCCGCACCTCATCCAGCAGTGTGCGGATAACGCCGGCCATGCTCTCGTTCATGTCGTTGCGCCACAGCGCGAAGGCGACATTGGCTTCGACAAAGCCTTCCGGCGAGCCGCAATCGAAAGTGCGCCCCATGTAATGATAGCCATAGAAGGGCTGCTGTTTTTCCAGCTTCAGCATCGCATCCGTCAACTGGATCTCGTTGCCGGCGCCGCGCTCCTGCCTTTCGAGGATGCCGAAAATCTCCGGCTGCAGGATGTAGCGCCCGTTGATGAAGAGGTTGGACGGCGCCGTGCCCGGTTTCGGCTTCTCCACCATGCCCGTGATGCGGAAGCCGTGATGGGTGTCCTCGCCACGGCCGACGATGCCGTATTTGTGCGCCTCGGTCGGATCGCATTCCTGCACGGCGATGATGTTGTTGCCGGTCTCGGCATAGAGCTCGACCATGTCCTTCATGCAGCTTTTCTCAGACTGCATGATCATGTCGGGCAAAAGCAGCGCGAACGGTTCGTCGCCGACCAGCTCGCGCGCGCACCACACGGCATGGCCAAGCCCCATCGGCACCTGCTGGCGGGTGAAGCTGGTCTGGCCCGGCGCCGGCTGCAGCCGCTGCAGGCGGGCGAGTTGGTCGTCCTTGCCGCGCTGGGCCAGCGTGTCGTAGAGCTCGAACTGGACGTCGAAATGATCCTCGATGACCGCCTTGTTGCGTCCGGTCACGAAGATGAAATGCTCGATGCCGGCGTCGCGCGCCTCGTCGACCACATATTGGATAACCGGCCGGTCGACGACGGTCAGCATCTCCTTCGGAATGGCCTTGGTGGCCGGAAGAAACCGCGTGCCGAGGCCGGCGACCGGGAAAACTGCCTTGCGAACTCGCTTCATGCTCCACCCCATCCGTTTTGCGCCCATTATCCGCTCAGCGATCTGCTCCGCAATACCTCCGAACATTTTGACGCCGGAATGTTGAACTACCGAACGGCTGAACGTGCAGGGCTAAAAGCCGCTACCTCTCTTTTCGTTCCCGGCGGCACCTATGGTAAACTAAATACTAACCCAGTTCGGCGTTGAATGATCCTTCCTGATTTGACGAAGGAGGAAAAGATGTCCGTTCGCAACACCGCAAGGCGTCTGACGGCACTGGTGACGGCCGCCGGCCTCACGCTCGCCTTGCTGCTGCCTTCCGGACCCGCTTTCGCCGATGCGGGGTTCCGCCAGTGGGTCGCCGGCTTCCGCGCCACCGCGGTTGCGGGCGGCGTTTCCGGCGCGGTCTACGATAGGGCCATGAGGGGCATCGAGCCCGACCCGGTCGTGCTGGAGAAGGCCCGCACCCAGCCGGAATTCACCGCTCCCGCCTGGGACTATTTCGACAACCGCGTGCATGACCAGTCGGTTGCCAACGGCCAGGCCATGGCGCGCAAATGGAAGGCGTGGCTGGATCGCATCGAGGCACGGTTCGGCGTCGACCGCAACACCCTTCTCGCCATCTGGTCGATGGAATCGAACTATGGCGAAATCCTCAAGCGCGACGACATCATGCGCAATGTCATCCGTTCGCTGGCAACCCTTGCCTATGGCGACCCGCAGCGGTCGAAATATGCCCGCACCCAGTTGGTCGCCGCTTTGAAGATCCTGCAGACCGGCGACATCGACGAAAGCCATCTCATGGGCTCCTGGGCCGGCGCGATGGGCCAGACGCAGTTCATCCCGACCAGCTACCAGCGCTACGCCGTCGACATGGACGGCAACGGCCGGCGCGACATCTGGAATTCGATTCCCGATGCGCTGGCAACCTCCGCGAACCTTTTGAAGAAGAACGGCTGGCAGGCCGGCAAGACCTGGGGCTACGAAGTGACGCTGCCGGCCGGCAAGCTGCCCGGCGGATCCAAGACGCTGGCGCAATGGCAGGCGCTCGGCGTCGCCAGGGCCAATGGCAAGCCGTTCAGGAATCTGAGCGACAAGGCGACGTTGAAGGTGCCGGACGGCAGGGGCGGACCGGCCTTCCTGATGATCAGGAATTTTTCGGTCATCAAAGCCTACAACAACGCCGACAAATACGCTTTGGCCGTCGGCCTGCTCGCCGACGAGATCGCCGGCGGCATCGGCCTTGTGCAGGACTGGCAGCGGCCTTTCACCAAGCTCAGCTTCGAGGAACGGCAGGAATTGCAGAAGCGGCTTTCCGAGCACGGCTATTATGACGGCAAGTTCGACGGCAAGATCGGCGAAGGGTCGAAGGCCGCCATCATGGCTTACCAGGCGAAGGTCGGCCTGACCCAGGATGGCTATCCGAGCCTGGAAGTGCTGAAATGGCTCCGGAAGCAATAGAGCCGTCCATGGCGTGAAGCATGCTTTCAAAGACGGAAAGGATGCTGTAGCGCTTCGGCTTGCGCATGACTTCCCTGCTTTTTGCAGGCTCATGCGCCAAGGGATGGAGACTTGATTGGTTACGGTTGCGCGCATCTGGCTGATCGTTCGCCGCCTGCCGATCCTCGTTCTGGCCATCGCCGTGCTTGCCGTCGCCGGCTCCAGCGGCTTCCATACGCCGGCCTTCGCGCAGGAAGAGGAAAGCCGCGGCTGGTCGCTGCGCGATCTCCTGTTCCCGCGCCGCAGCGAGCGCATCGAGCCGCCGGCCGAAATCCAGAAAGCGCGGCCGAAACCAAAGAAGAAATCCAAGCCGCGCCCGCCGGCCGAACCGGAGACGCCGATCGTCGAGAAGACGCCGGATGGCCGCGTCGTGCTGGTGGTCGGCGATTTCCTGGCGGGCGGGCTTGCCGAGGGCCTCGACACCGCCTTTGCCGACAATCCCGCAGTCAGGATCGTTTCACGCAGCAACGGCTCGTCCGGCTTCGTGCGCGACGATTTCTACAACTGGCCGGTCGAGATCAAGTCGCTGATCGAGACGGAGAAACCGTCCGTCGTGGTGATCATGCTTGGCTCCAACGACCGCCAGCAGATGCGCGTCGGCGACGAGCGCGAGCAGCCGCGTTCCGAGAACTGGACCAAGGAATACGAGCGCCGGACCGATGCGCTGGGCAAGGCCATTCAGGATGCCAAGGTGCCGTTCCTGTGGGTCGGCATGCCGGCGTTCGGGGTGGCGAAGATGAACTCGGACATGCTGGCCTTCAACGACATCTATCATTCGGCTGCACAGACGCATGGCGGCGAGTTCGTCGATGTCTGGGACGGCTTCGTCGACGAGAACGGCGCCTTTGTCGCCTCCGGTCCCGACATCAACGGTCAGCCGGTGCGCCTGCGCTCCGACGACGGCATCAATGTCACCAAGGCCGGCAAGCGCAAGCTTGCCTTTTATACCGAAAAGCCCCTGGCAAAGATCCTTGGACTGGCGGCGCCCGGAAGCGTCACCACGGTTTCCGCGCCGGCCGGCGCTCCGGTCGAGGCGCCGAAGCCCGCCGCGGCGCCTGTCATCGTCGATCGCACCGCGCCGATGCTGCTCAGCGACCCCGCACTCGACGGCGGCACCGAACTGCTGGGCGCCGCGCCGCCCGCCAAGGCCGATCCGAACCTGCCGGGTGAAAAGCTGACCGTCGAGGGTAAGGCGCCGACCGCCTCGCCCGGCCGCGCCGATGATTTCTCCTGGCCGCCGAAATCACAGCCTACGACGGCAGCAGCCGCGCCTGACGCGACCACCGGCGTCAATCAGTAGCTCATCGGCCAGTAGCTCATCGGCCAGTAGCTCATCGGCTTGGAGACCGTTTCGGAATTCGCTCCTGCGAATGGTCTCAGCGCGGCAGTACCGTCGTTCCCATCAGCGCCTCGTCGATCGCGCGCGCCGCCTGGCGGCCCTCGCGGATCGCCCACACCACCAGCGACTGGCCGCGGCGCACGTCGCCCGCCGTGTAGAGCTTGTCGACACTGGTCTTGTAGTCGCGATCGTTGGCCTCGACATTCCGCGAGCGGCGGCTGTCGGTGACGACCGTTATCTGCCCGTCGAGTTCCTTCATCACGCTGTCGGGCGCCGGACCGGCAAAGCCGATGGCGATGAAGGCGAGATCGGCACGGATGACGAATTCGCTGCCGGCGATCGGCTTGCGCTTCTCATCGACTTCGCAGCAGCGGACGCCGGTCAGCTGGCCGTCCTCGCCGATGAATTCGAGCGTCGCCACCTGGAATTCGCGCTCGGCCCCTTCGGCCTGCGAGGAAGACGTGCGCATCTTGGTCGCCCAGTAAGGCCAGACGGCGAGCTTGTCTTCCTTCTCCGGCGGCTGCGGACGGATGTCGAGCTGCGTCACGCGCACGGCGCCCTGCCGGAAGGCGGTGCCGATGCAGTCGGACGCGGTGTCGCCGCCGCCGACGACCACCACATGCTGGCCGCCGGCGATGATCGGATGCGAGGGCCAGGCCACCGACTGGATCGGCTCGCCGCCGACGCGGCGGTTCTGCTGCACCAGATAGGGCATCGCATCGTAGACGCCGCTGAGATCGTCGCCCGGGATGTTGGCCGGGCGTGGCGTTTCCGAGCCGCCGCAATAGAGCACCGCGTCGTATTCGGCGAGCAGCTCGGCAACCGGCTTGTCGACGCCGACATTGACGCCGCAATGGAAGCTCACGCCCTCGCCCTGCATCTGCTCGATGCGGCGGTCGATGTAATGCTTCTCGATCTTGAAGTCGGGGATGCCGTAGCGCATCAGCCCGCCGGGCCGGCTCTCGCGCTCATAGACATGCACGTCATGGCCGGCGCGGCCAAGCTGCTGGGCGGCGGCCATGCCGGCCGGCCCGGAGCCGATAACGGCGACCCGCTTGCCGGTCTTCCTCTCCGGCGGGTAGGGCCGGATATGGCCGGTCTCATAAGCCTTGTCGGCGATCGCCTGCTCGACCGTCTTGATGGCGACCGGAATGTCCTCGAGGTTCAGCGTGCAGGCTTCCTCGCAGGGCGCCGGACAGATGCGGCCGGTGAACTCCGGGAAATTGTTGGTCGAGTGCAGGTTGCGGATCGCGCTGTCCCAGTCGCCGTTGTAGACGAGGTCGTTCCAGTCCGGGATCTGGTTGTGGATCGGGCAGCCGGTCGGCCCATGGCAGAACGGGATGCCGCAATCCATGCAGCGCGCGGCCTGCTTCTCGACCTCCTTGTCCGACATCGGCAGCGTGAATTCGCGGAAATGCCGGATGCGGTCCGAGGCTGGCTGGTACTTGTGCACCTGCCGGTCGATTTCGAGAAACCCTGTTACCTTGCCCATTGTCCAGTCCCTACTGTCCGAAGGCGCGCTCGAAAGCCTAGCTTGTCGGCGCACCCGTTAACCTCATAAGGCCGCCGTGGCAACCTTGGTTCCGAGGTCAGGATTGTTGGTGAGGATGCCGGCCGGGGCATTTTCTCCCCGGCCATGCCCGAAGCCTATTCCGCCGCCACGCTCATGCGCATGCGTTCCATCTCGATCAGCGCGCGGCGATACTCGACCGGCATGATTTTCCGGAATTTCGGCCGGAAGCTTGCCCAGTTGTCGAGGATCTCGCGGCCGCGCACCGAGCCCGTGTAATGGACATGGTTCGAGATCAGCTGATAGAGCCGCTCCTCATCGTGGCTGGTCATGTCGCCGGAGACGTCGACACGCCCCTTGTGGTCGAGGTCGCCCCCGTGATGGAGCAGCTTCTCCATCAGGTCGTCCTCTTCCGGCACCGGCTCCAGTTCGACCATCGCCATGTTGCAGCGCTCGGCGAAATCGCCCTTCTCGTCCAGCACATAGGCGACGCCGCCCGACATGCCGGCGGCGAAGTTGCGCCCCGTCTTGCCGATGACGACGACGATGCCGCCGGTCATGTACTCGCAGCCATGGTCGCCGACGCCCTCGACGACGGCAACGACGCCGGAGTTGCGCACCGCGAAGCGCTCGCCGGCGACGCCGGCGAAATAGGCCTCGCCCTCGGTCGCGCCGTAGAGCACCGTGTTGCCGACGATGATCGATTCGGCAGCGACGATCTTGGCCTCTTCCGGCGGGCGGATGACGATGCGGCCGCCCGACAGGCCCTTGCCGACATAGTCGTTGCCGGCGCCGACCAGCTCGAACGAGACGCCGCGCGCCAGGAAGGCGCCGAAGGACTGCCCGGCCGTGCCGGTGAGCTTGACGCTGATCGTGTCCTCGCGCAGCCCCTTGTGCTTGAAGCGCTTGGCGACTTCGCCCGACAGCATCGCGCCGGCGGAGCGGTCGACATTGCGGATCGGCAGCGCGATGGTCACCGGCTGCTTGGCTTCGAGCGCCGGCTTCGCCTGCTCGATCAGCTTGCGGTCGAGCACGTCGTCGATCGGATGCTTCTGCCGCTCGGTCCAGTGCAGCGCCTCGTGCGGCGCATCGGGCTTGAAGAACATCTTCGAGAAGTCGAGCCCGCGCGCCTTCCAGTGCTGGATCACGTCGCGCTTTTCCAGAAGGTCGGTGTCGCCGATGATCTGGTCGAGATGGGTGAAGCCCATTTCGGCAAGCAGCGCCCGCACCTCTTCCGCGACATAGAAGAAGAAGTTGATGACGTGCTCCGGCGTGCCCTTGAAGCGCTTGCGCAGCACCGGGTCCTGCGTCGCCACGCCCACCGGGCAGGTGTTCAGGTGGCACTTGCGCATCATGATGCAGCCGGCCGCGATCAGCGGCGCGGTCGAGAAGCCGAACTCGTCGGCGCCGAGCAGCGCGCCGATGATGACGTCGCGGCCCGTGCGCAGGCCGCCGTCGACCTGCAGCGCCACGCGGGAGCGCAAGCCGTTGAGCACCAGCGTCTGATGCGTTTCGGCAAGGCCCATCTCCCACGGGCTGCCGGCATGCTTGAGCGAGGTCAGCGGCGAAGCGCCGGTGCCGCCGTCATAGCCGGAGATGGTGATGTGGTCGGCGCGCGCCTTGGCGACGCCCGCCGCGACCGTGCCGACGCCGACCTCCGACACCAGCTTGACCGAGACGTCGGCCGCCGGATTGACGTTCTTCAAATCGTAGATCAGCTGCGCCAGATCCTCGATCGAATAGATGTCGTGATGCGGCGGCGGCGAGATCAGCCCGACGCCGGGCGTCGAATGCCTGACCTTGGCGATGGTCGCGTCGACCTTGTGGCCGGGCAGCTGGCCGCCCTCGCCGGGCTTGGCGCCCTGCGCCACCTTGATCTGCATGACGTCGGAATTGACCAGATACTCCGCCGTGACGCCGAAACGGCCCGAGGCGACCTGCTTGATCGCCGAGCGCTCCGGGTTCTTGCCGCCGCCAGGCAGCGGCAGGTAGCGGTCGGCCTCTTCGCCGCCCTCGCCGGTGTTGGACTTGCCGCCGATGGCGTTCATCGCCTTCGCCAGGGTGGTGTGCGCTTCCCTGGAGATCGAGCCGAACGACATCGCCCCGGTCGAGAAGCGCTTGACGATCTCGGCAGCCGGCATGACGTCGTCGAGCGCGACCTTGCTGCGGCCGGTCTCCTCGGCAAGCCTGATCTTGAACAGGCCACGGATGGTCTGCGCCCGCGCGGTCGCGCTGTCGATCTGCGCCGAATAGTCCTTGAACGTGTCCCAGGAGCCCTGGCGCACGGCATGCTGCAAGGTTGCGACCGCGTCGGGCGACCACATATGCGCCTCGCCGCGCATGCGGAACATATACTCGCCGCCGACCTCGAGGTTGTTGCGCAGCACCGGGTCGTTGCCGAAGGCGTCGGTGTGGCGGCTGAGCGTCTCGGTCGCGACCTCGTCCAGCCCAACGCCTTCGATCAGCGTCGCGGTGCCGGTGAAATACTTCTCGACGAAATCCGACTTGAGCCCGATGGCGTCGAAGATCTGCGCGCCGCAATAGGACTGGTAGGTCGAGATGCCCATCTTGGACATCACCTTGAGGATGCCCTTGCCGATCGACTTGATGTAGCGGGAGACGACCTCGTATTCGTCGACCTCTTCCGGCAGCTCGCCGCGCTTGTGCATGTCGAGCAGCGTGTCGAAGGCGAGATACGGATTGATCGCCTCGGCGCCGTAGCCGGCGAGGCAGCAGAAGTGATGCACTTCGCGCGGCTCGCCGGATTCCACGACCAGCCCGACCGCGGTGCGCAGGCCCTTGCGGATCAGGTGGTGGTGCACCGCCGCGGTGGCGAGCAGCACGGGAATGGCGATCCGGTCAGGCCCGACCTGGCGGTCGGACAGGATGATGATGTTGTAGCCGCCGGCGACCGCCGCCTCGGCCCGCTCGCAGAGCCGGTCGATGGCGCCCTGCATGCCGGCCGCACCCTCATTCGAGCCGTAGGTGATGTCGATCGTCTTGGTGTCGAAACGGTCCTCGGTGTGGCCGATGGAGCGGATCTTCTCGAGATCGCCATTGGTCAGGATCGGCTGGCGCACTTCGAGCCGCTTGCGGCGCGAGGTGCCGATCAGGTCGAAGATGTTCGGCCGCGGCCCGATGAAGGACACCAGGCTCATCACAAGCTCCTCGCGGATCGGGTCGATCGGCGGGTTGGTGACCTGGGCGAAGTTCTGCTTGAAATAGGTGTAGAGCAGCTTCGACTTGTCCGACATCGCCGAGATCGGCGTATCGGTGCCCATCGAGCCGACCGCTTCCTGGCCGGTGGTGGCCATCGGCGCCATCAGGAGCTTGGTGTCTTCTTGCGTATAGCCGAAGGCCTGCTGGCGATCGAGCAGGCTGACGTCCTTGCGCAGTGCCCGCGGCTCGACCGGCTTCAGGTCTTCCAGGATGAGCTGCGTGTTGGCAAGCCAGGTCTTGTAGGGATGCCTGGTCGCGATCTCCGACTTGATCTCCTCGTCGGAGATGATGCGGCCCTTGGCAAGATCGATCAACAGCATGCGGCCGGGCTGCAGCCGCCACTTCTGCACGATCTTTTCCTCCGGCACCGGCAGCACGCCGGCCTCCGAAGCCATGATGACGCGGTCGTCGTCGGTGACGATGTAGCGCGCCGGCCGCAGGCCGTTGCGGTCGAGCGTAGCGCCGATCTGGCGGCCGTCGGTGAAGACGACCGCCGCCGGGCCGTCCCACGGCTCCATCAGCGCGGCATGGTATTCGTAGAAAGCCTTGCGATCGGCATCCATGAGCTTGTTGCCGGCCCATGCTTCCGGGATCAGCATCATCATGGCGTGGGTCAGGCTGTAGCCGCCCTGGAACAGGAACTCGAGCGCGTTGTCGAAGCACGCAGTGTCCGACTGGCCTTCATAGGAGATCGGCCACAGCTTCGAGATGTTGTTGCCGAACAGCTCGGAATCGACCGAGGCCTGGCGCGCCGCCATCCAGTTGTTGTTGCCGCGCACCGTGTTGATCTCGCCGTTGTGCGCGACCATGCGATAGGGATGCGCCAGCTTCCACGACGGGAAGGTGTTGGTCGAGAAGCGCTGGTGGACGAGGATCAGTGCCGTCTCGAAGCGCGGGTCGGTCAGATCCTTGTAATAGGCCCCGACCTGGTAGGCCAGGAACATGCCCTTGTAGACGATGGTGCGCGCCGACAGCGACACGCAATAGGCGCCGATGTCCTTGTTGTCGTTCTCGGCATAGATGCGGCCCGAGATCACCTTGCGTAGCAGGTAGAGCCTGGCCTCGTACTCCTCGTCGTCGGTGATGTCCGACGTGCGGCCGATGAACACCTGGCGATGGAACGGCTCGGACGCGACGATCTCCGGCGCCTTAGACAGCGACGAGTTGTCGACCGGCACGTCGCGGAAGCCGATCAGCGGCAGTCCTTCGGACTGCGCCGATTCGGCGATGATGTCCTCGATATGGGTTCGAAGCGCCGTATCCTGCGGCATGAACCAGTGGCCGACGCCGTACTGGCCGGCGGGCGGCAGTTCGACGCCCTTGGCCGCCATTTCCTCGCGGAAGAACCGGTCCGGAATCTGCACCAGCACGCCGGCGCCGTCGCCGACCAGCGGGTCGGCGCCGACGGCGCCGCGATGGGTGAGGTTTTCCAGCATCGCCAGACCGTCCTCGACGATCTGGTGCGACTTCGCGCCCTTCATGTTGGCGATGAAGCCGACGCCGCAGGCGTCATGCTCGTTGCGCGGATCGTAGAGCCCCTGGGCGGTCGGACCGGTGGCGGTGCGGGTCAGCGTTTTGACGGCTGCCGCTTTCGTCTGCGCGGCCTGGCCGTTGATCGCAGATGGCGTCAGTTCCGTCATCGTCCTGTCCTCCGTTCCGCACCCTGCCGCTGCTTTGGCTTGGGGCGCTGGTTTGCCTTGGGAAGCGAGAATGCTTCCCCTTCATCCTTGCTGCACGTCTCGCGAATTTCTTGCCGAACCATGCGGCCATACGCCCGGTTCGCATCCGGTATCGTACAGGCCAGAGCGGAGCCGTCTACCCGCCGCTCGCGACAATGGCCGGAATGGCACCGATGATACGCCAGTCCAGCCTGTTTTGTGCGACAAAATAAGACAGCACTACTGTCCTAAATTTTGTATGGCAGAATTTAGCGGCCTGCACAAGACTGATTCACAAAAATCTCGGCCTCGCCGCGACACAAAATTTCGGGACAGGATCGGGAAACGTAAGCTTTGGTCGCAGCCATGTGTGCCGCCGGCTGGCTTCACCGCTTTGCCAAGGATTGGCCCTTGCGCATCGGACGCCAAAGCAGTCAAGTCGCGCCGCTTTTGCCAATTACACACGGACCTCTCGATGTTCTTTGCATCCGACAACTGGGCGGGCGTTCATCCCGACATTTCGGTAAACCTCTCACGGCACGCGGCCGGCATCGCGACCGCCTATGGCGACGGCGACCTGGACCGGGCCGTCTACCGCCGCTTCAGCGATATCTTCGAGCGCGAGGTTCAGGTGTTCTTCGTCGCCACCGGCACGGCGGCCAACGCGCTGTCGATGGCGGCGTTGAACCGTATCGGCGGCATCGCCCTTTGCCATTCCGAAGCGCATATGAATGTCGACGAATTCGGCGCGATGGGCTTCTACAGCGGCGGCGCGCGCATGGCATCGGTCCCGGGACCTCTGGGACGCATGAACCCGGAGGCCCTGGACAAGGCCATCAAACGCTATTCGCAGGATCTTGCCCCTGCCGGCCAGCCGATGGCGGTGACGATCACCCAGGCGACCGAGGTCGGCACGCTCTACACCGTCGACGACGTCAAGGCGATCGCCGAGGTCAGCCGCAGGCATAAGCTGCCGCTGCATATGGACGGCGCGCGCTTTGCCAACGCGATCGCCGCGACTGACGTCACGCCGGCGGAAATGACTTGGAAAAGCGGCGTCGACCTCATCTCCTTCGGCGCCACCAAGAACGGTTGCTGGATGGCCGACGCCGTCGTGATCTTCAACCCGGATGTCGGCCGCGACCTGCGCCTGCTTCGCCAGCGCGCCGGGCAGACCTTTTCCAAGGCGCGGTTCATCTCGGCTCAGTTCGAAGCCTACTTCACCGACGACCTGTGGCTGAGGATGGCGCGGCATGCCAATGCGATGGCCGCCCATCTCGCCGAGACGATCGAGGATGCGCCGGCAGGCAGGCTCGCCTGGCTGCCGCAGGCCAACGAAGTGTTCGCCATCCTCGGCCGCGCAGTTGCCGAAAGAATGCAGGTCGCCGGCGCCAAATTCTATGAATGGGGCGTGCCGCAAGGTTTTGATGGCCATCTCGGCGACGGCGAAGCGATCTACCGTTTCGTCGCAAGCTTCGCGACCACGACGGAAGAAATCGAGCGGCTTGGTCACCTGCTGGTTGAATAGGGACTAATTCCAGGAAAGTGCGCAGCGGTAGTCCATCAGTTTGAAATCTGCAAACTAGCCCGCGCGCTCTACGAGATCGCACACGGGTTCAACCAAGCCAATGATGTGCCAACCACGCGAAGAGTAGGCCGGCTACAACGGCATGGAATAGACCGAATGAGCCATTGTTGAGAGGGTGGTACGCCACGCGTCGCGGCCGATCGAATAGCCATGGCCGTGACTCGATCAGCAGCATTCGCTTCAGCTCGCGGCGCCCTTCTTCTCTGGCCCGTTTTGAATCCAGCCGCTCCTGAGCGTAGAGCTGTCTCGTATGCTCCGTGGCCGAAAATGAGTTTTCGTCTAACCACCCTTTAAATTTGCCGGGTCTGACGAGGACTTTGGCGTAGGTGAAGTCGCGTCGGCGGAGTCTCTCCGCCTTAGAAGCTTCAAAATCTGTATGCCACTCTTCCCAAGTCGCCGGCATGTTATCGGCTCCGGGAAGCTGGCGGATATGAGGATAATCCTTGGCAGTGTAAGCTGGGATAGCCCTGACTTTGCTGGCCATTGCAGTCTCCCCTTGTCCCAAGAAGAGGATGCGACATCCTGGGGCTTGGTGTCCAGATGGCGCTACCCAGCCTTAGAGAGCCGCACCGTCCCGCTCTATTGGGCTAGGGATAACTGCCCTTTTCACACAACTTACGCGGGGCCTCTGCCCGGAATTGCGTGAAATCCATATTTGGAGCAGTTCAGTGAAAGCGGAACCGCTCCAACGAAAAAGCGGCGCCTCTCGGCGCCGCTTTCGTCTCGGGAGGGAGACGTATTTCAGATGGAGCCCGCGATTTACGCGGCAGCCTTGGCCTCGATCTGCTTGGCCTTGTCCGAAGACGAGGTGATCGCGATCTTGCGCGGCTTCAGCTCCTCGGGGATGTTGCGCTTGAGGTCGACGAAGAGCAGGCCGTTCTTCAGCGTGGCGCCCTCGACCTCGACGTGGTCGGCGAGCTGGAAGCGGCGCTCGAAGGCCCTCGAGGCGATGCCGCGATAGAGCAGCTCGGAACCCTCGCCATTGTTCTCTTCCTTGCGCTCGCCCTTGACGGTCAGCACGTTGCGGTGCGCCTCGATCGCGATCTCGTCTTCCGAGAAGCCGGCAACCGCCATCGAGATGCGATAGGCGTTCTCCCCGGTGCGCTCGATGTTATAGGGCGGATAGGTCTGCGCGCTCTCGGGCTGGCCGAGCGAGTCGAGCATGGTGAACAGCCGGTCGAAGCCGACGGTCGAACGATAAAGCGGGGAAAAATCAACGTGACGCATGATGTGTTCTCCTGTTGAGCAACATGGTTTTGCGTTTGACCCGGTGCGAAACCCTCGAAAGGCGTCCCGGATAGGCCAGCGGCCCCGACATCGGCGGCCGCAACCTCCATTTGGGAAGCGCAAAAGGCCATTTCAAGGACTTCGCGCCATCAACTTCCGTTCGATCTTTCCGCCCGATGAACGCCAGATGAACCGAGGCTTCGGCATCCGTTCAGCCTGGCCTCGCTACGCTGCGCCCAAGAATACGGACATGCGGCGCCTCGATCGGGGCGCCGCGACGAGGCCGAACCGGGTGCAACGTCCCTTCCTCCCGGATCGACAGAGGCCGGAAGCGCGCCACAGCCGCTTCCGGCCTTCCCGTGCCACGCCCTGTGAAAGCCGCGCGCAAATCCCGCAACGCCTTTGCTTTTGGCGCATGGCCGTCTATCACCATGGCAACGCCTGGCCCGTTCGGGCAAAGAACAATCAACGAAGCGCCGGATGACGGACCTTTTCCACCACACCGAGGGCAATCCGCCGCCTGAAAATGCCGCCGGCGGCTTTTTCACCACCCGCGACGGCAAGAAGATCCGATACGGCGTCTTCGCCGCGGTCGCCCGCCCGCTGCAGGGCACGGTGGTGCTGCTCACCGGCCGCAACGAGTGCATCGAGAAATATTTCGAGACCATCCGCGACCTCGCGGGCCGCGGCTTCGGCGTCGCCGTCCTCGACTGGCGCGGCCAGGGCGATTCGAGCCGCCTGCTGCGCGACCGGCAGCGCGGGTACGTCCGCAGCTTCCGCGACTACACCCGCGATCTCGAGCAGTTCTTCGAGGAGATCGTGCTGCCGGATTGCCGCGGCCCCTACTACATCCTTGCCCATTCGACCGGAGCGATCATTGCGCTGCTAGCCTCGCCGTCGATGGTCAACCGGGTGCGGCGCATGGTGCTGATCGCGCCCTTCCTGGCCGTGCCCGACTTGGCGGTTTCGATAGGCACCATACGGCGCGTCTGCTCGGTGTTCTGCGCGCTGGGCCTCGGCCGCCTCTATGCCGCCCTGGGGCCGCGACCGAAATTGCCGACGCCTTTCGAGGTGAACAAGGTGACCTCGGATCCCGAGCGCTACCAGCGCAACACCGATATCTACAGGGCCTGGCCGCGGCTGGGCCTCGGTGGTCCGACCATCCGCTGGCTGAAGGCCGCCGCCGAAGCCGCGGAGGCGGTCAGCGATCCCGATTTCATGGCAGGGATCCAGGTGCCGATGCTGATCGTCGCCGCCGGCGCCGACCAGGTCGTGTCGACCAAGGCGGTGGAATCCTATGCCCGGCGGCTGCGCGTCGGCTCGCTGTTGATGATCGACGGCGCGCATCACGAGATCCTTCAGGAGAAGGACCTCTACCGCGAGCAGCTGTTCGCGGCCTTCGACGCGTTCATTCCGGGAACCGGCGACCCTTCCTGATCACCGCAGGATGCCGCGAAATCAGCCGCGCAGTGCCGCCATCGCCGCGGCGTGCAATTCCGGTGTCGCCGCCGCCAGTATGTCGCCGCCCTTTTCCGCCGGCTCGCCGTCGAAGGTGGTGACGACGCCGCCCGCCTTCTCGATGATCGGGATCAGCGCCACGATGTCGTAGGGCTTCAGGCCGGGATCGGCGACGATGTCGACGCTTCCCGCGGCCACCATGGCGAAGGCGTAGCAGTCCGTGCCGTAGCGGGCGAGCTGCACCTGCTTCTCGAACGCGTCGTAGCGCTCGCGCGCCTCGCCCTTGAACAGCGCCGGCGTGGTGGTGAACAACGTCGCCTGCGAAAGCTCCGTCGTCTTGCGGGTCGTGAGTTCGCGCGGACCGCCCGGACCTTCGTAATGCGAGCCTGACGCATTGGCGTAGAACAACTCGCCAGTGAAGGGTTGCGACATCAGGCCGGCGACGGCATCGCCGTCGACCGTCAGCCCGACCAGCGTTCCCCAGACCGGCAGGCCGGAAATGAAAGCGCGCGTGCCGTCGATCGGGTCGATGACCCAGACATGCCGGCTCGAAATATTCTCGCTGCCATGCTCCTCGCCCAGGATGCCGTGATCGGGGTATTCCGCCGCTATCAGCGCGCGGATCGCCCGCTCGGCCTCGCGGTCGGCCTCGGTCACCGGATCGAAGCTTTCCGCCTGCTTGTTGGCGACCGCGCCCTGGCGGCGGAAGCGAGGCAAGGTTTCTGCGGCGGCGGCACGCGCGATGCGCCGCATGAAATCGATGCTGATATCCAAACTCACTCTCCCCATTGCGGCAGCCAACGGCAGCCGCTGTTTTCCGCCGGCGCCGGGGCGTGAAGCCGGATCAGGCGCCCCGTTCCTGTTGCCTCAAAGTCACACCTCGGGCTTCGAAGCGGAATTTCCACATCATATTGAATTAAAAATCCCCGAAGTCGATTGACATTTGTGCATCGCACAATAGTTTTGTTCTCGGACAGCTTACCCTGTCCATGCCCTCCTTGGGCGTTTCCTCCCTAGACTTCGACCGTGTCGTGAAAACGATGCGGTCTTTTTTTGAGCCGCGAACCGCAGCTTGGCTGTCTGTCATTCCGCGGCGAGCGGCAGATCGACGAAATGATGGTCGGGCATCGACATCAGCTCCGCCGAAAACCGCGTAAGGTTGTCGGCAAGCGCGTCGAAGCCGGCCGACTTCTGGAACGTCCGCTCGTTCATGTAGAGCCCGCGATTGACCTCGATCTGCAGCGCGTGGAGGTGGCGCGCCGGGCGCCCGTAATGCTCGGTGATGAAGCCGCCGGCATAAGGCTTGTTGTGCGCGACCGCGTAACCCATGCCGGTCAGCAGCCCGATCGCCGTCTCGGTCAAGGCCGCGGTCGCGGAAATGCCGAAGCGGTCGCCGATGATGAAATCCGGCCGCGTGCCGCTGTCGCCGACGCGGATGCTGGCCGGCATCGAATGGCAGTCGATCAGCACGGCGAAGCCGAACCTGGCATGGGTCCTGGTCAAGAGCCGCTTCAGCGTCTCGTGATACGGCTTGTAGACGGCCTCTATGCGTCCCACGGCTTCGGAGAGCGGCAGGCGCCCGGGATAGATGTCGAGCCCCTCTCCCACCAGCTTCGGCACCGTGCCGAGCCCGCCCGCGACTCGGGCCGAGCGGATGTTGCAGAAGGACGGCACCGGTTCCGCGAACATGCGCGGATCGAGCTCCCACGGCTCGCGGTTGACGTCGAGATAGGCGCGCGGGAAATTCGCCGCCAGCATCGGCGCGCCGAGCGCGACGGCGCCGCCGAACAGCTCGTCGACATAGCAATCCTCCGACCGGCGTATGGCGTTGCGGTCGAGCCGCGCCATGGCCAGGAAGCGCTCGGGATAGTGGCGACCGCTATGCGGCGAATTGAACAGGAAAGGGACGCGTTGCTCGGCGCCCGATCGGATTTCGAAGGGTGGTACGACCGAAAAATCCTCGGCTGCCGTCTTCAATTTGAACGAACCAGGATGAAGCACTGCATCATGATGCAAAACTGCCATCTTGCGCCCGGCATGTCCAGCATTTCAGCCCTCGTGAAACGGCCGGGCGAGGGGTTGGGCATCAGGCTGACGTTCACTTGATGTTTACCGTCTCCTCCTCATATACAGGATGGTTAACGGCCTTGCCCGGCGGCAGGCTCGGGGCGGGTGATTCGGACGGGACAACATGGCACGCATTCTGCTGGCGGAAGACGACGACGATATGCGCCGGTTCCTCGTCAAGGCGCTGGAACGGGCCGGCTACCAGGTAAGTGATTTCGACAATGGCGCCAGTGCCTACGAGCGGCTGCGCGAGGAGCCTTTCTCGCTGCTTCTGACCGACATCGTCATGCCGGAGATGGACGGCATCGAGTTGGCCCGCCGCGCCACCGAGATCGATCCCGACCTCAAGGTCATGTTCATCACCGGTTTTGCCGCCGTCGCGCTCAATCCGGATTCCAAGGCGCCCAAGGACGCCAAGGTGCTGTCGAAGCCGTTCCATCTGCGCGACCTCGTCAACGAGGTCGAGAAGATGCTTCAGGCGGCCTGAGGTATTTTCGCACGGGCGGCGACGCTTCCGCCGGTGCGGCAAAACGGAGCTTCTTTTCACAATTCCTGCTATTGACGCGCCGGACCAAAAATGGTGTATGCGCGGCTTCGGATGGGCGTGTAGCTCAGCGGGAGAGCACTGCATTGACATTGCAGGGGTCACAAGTTCAATCCTTGTCACGCCCACCATCCAGCCAATCAAAGAACGTAGGGCAATAAGGCAGTCGGCAGTAGGGCTTAGCCGCTGCGTACCCGAATTCCCCTACTCCCTTACTGCCCTACTCCCTCATCAAGTCATTGCGGGGTCGGATCGGGCGAATGACCGGGATTGCCGCCGCCGCCCTTGCCTTCGTGGCAGGGCGCGCCGATACCGCAGCACTTGCCGTGATAGGTGACGTTCGGCTTGAGATTGTCGCAGTCCCTCGTGGTCGCCGTCTTGCAGCCGGCCAGGACCGAAACCGCCATTGCCGCGATAAGGACATTTCTTGAAGCATTGAACATGAGGTGTTCTCTCCTTGATGAACCTCGTTTCTTGACGCAGCGCTTTGTCGCGCCACATCGCGGAATGGTTCAAAGAGACCTCAAACAAATATTCGAAGCTTTTTCGAATGCGCAGCTGCTGCCGGCGATCGCGAATTGAGCCGTGACGCATGGGCTGTTAAGGGTTAATGCATGTCGCGCAAAAGTGTGGAGCGGTTTTGCGAAAACGACATGCATGACAACAAAGGCCTAAAGCGCTGAATCCGTTTCAGCGCGACGCGCTTTAGGACCAAATCTATATTTGTCGATCGGGGGGTCGGGCAATGGACGGCGGCAAGCGGAGGCTCACGGCGGCCTGCCAGTCCGGCGCGCTTGCGGGCGGGCGGGCATGACGGCGGGCCCGGCCAGGCGGCCGGCATGGCAGCGTTTATATCTCGAACTCAAGCGGGCGAGGAAGCATTTCAGATCGCCATTGTCGAGCCTCGGCGGCGCGTTGGGCTGGGTCAAGCGCAAGCTCGAATACCGATATGTCGTCAGGCATCGGATCAAAACCGCGCGCGACGGCTACAAGGCCTTGCCGGTTTCAAAGATGAAGGACAGCTTCGTGCTTGTCCGGATCATCGGCAACGATCTGGAGCCGCGGCACCGAAGAGGCCAGTCATACGACAACGCCCTGTTCATCCTGGACAATGAATGCGACTTCCCGGACTGCGAGAAGGTCTGGATCGTCAACCGGATAACAGATCCTGGCGAGGAGGCGCGCATCATCGGTCTATTGGAAAGCCGTGGTCAAAGCTTTCACAGGATCCCCTTCGATCTCGACGCCTATCGGCAAGTTGCCTGGAACACCGACGGGTTGGCGGCGAGCGAATCGAGGTTCTCCAACGCCGACAATCGACCGGGCGGACAGAATGCGTCGCGCTACGAAACGCATATCCGGCGCCGCAAGAACCTTTATGTGATGAACAACAACGGGGCGCGCAACATGGCGCTGGAGATTGCCCGCGGGCGTGCCAAATGGCTGATGCCCTGGGACGGCAATTGCTATCTGACGCCGCTGGCCTTCCAGCAGATCAGGGCGGCGATCGAGGAGAACCCTCATTTTCGCTACGTCGTCGTGCCGATGGCGCGCATCGTCGACAATGCGCTTCTGCTCGACGAGACTTTGACGCCGCCGGCACAGGAAGAGCCGCAGATCATCTTTCGGAACGACACGACCGAGCTGTTCGACGAAGAATACGGCTACGGGCGCCGGCCGAAGATCGAAATGCTGTGGCGGCTCGGCGTTCCCGGACTATGGGATCGGTTTCGCGACGACGCCTGGGACATCCCGCGCCCGCGCCTTGCGGCGGATGCCGGCCTTTTCCAGAAAGCGGGCTGGGTGGCGCGCCTGGATTCAGGGCGTTCGCATCTGGAAATCGGCCGGGCCGGTTTCCGCGCCCGGCTGTTCAAACGCGACGAGGCGATCGTCGGCATGCTCGACCGCTGCGACGCCACGGCGGTCGCCGGCAAGCTCGATCCCGCACGCCTGGCCTACTACGACGAGGACATGCTCGTCGCCGCGCGCCGGGAGCAAAACGTGCATGCTCAGCAAGAGCTGCGCGCCTGCGCGGAACAAGCGCTCCTGCGCGGTCCGTTCAGCGTCATGGACAAGACCGGCCGCGCCCCAAGCGGCGATCCGCACGATTACTTTCAGCCGGCCCCATATTGGTGGCCGGATCCGCGAAAGCCGGATGGCCTTCCCTTCATCCGGCGCGACGGCGAACACGCCCCCGGCACCGCATTGTATGATGCTGCCGGCGAAGCCTACGATCGAACACGTCTGCAACGGGTTCTCGACGACACCACCGTGCTCGCCTTGGCGACGACCGTGCTTGAGGACATGCGCTACGCCAGCCATGCGGCACTGCTCATCCGTACATGGTTCGTGGACCCTGCGACGAGAATGAACCCGAACATGCGCTATGCGCAGGTGCGATACGGGCGCGACAACAATGAAGGCCCGGGATATGGCATCATTGAACTCACGGATCTCTACTTCTTTCTCGACGCGGTCAGGCTGATCGAGCGAAGCGGTGCGCTGGACGAGCGGGACAGCCAGGCCTTCAGAGCCTGGCTTTCTTCATATTGTGAATGGTTGGACACCGCGCCGGCCGCGAGATTTGAATTCCACCGGCTCAACAACCACGGTGTCTTCTTCGACCTGCAGCGCGCGGCCATCGCGGCATTCCAGGGTGACGGCGGGGCGCTGGCAAAGGCGGGGCTCCATGCCCGGGAAAGGATTGCGCACCAGCTCGCGGCCGATGGCTCGCTACCCGAGGAACTGTCGCGCACCCGCCCGAGGCATTACGCCATGTTTGCCTTGCAGGGATGGACGGCGCTGGCGCGGATCCTGTCTTCGGTCGGCGACGATCTCTGGGCGTACCGGACGAAGGACGGCCAGGGACTGGTCAAGGCGCTGCGCTGGGTGGCGGCACATGCCGATACCCTGGCCACGCTTCCCGGCGAAGCCTTCGACCCGGAGCGCGACCGGCCCTTGCTGGTCGATCTGGCGCGGCACAATGCCGAAGAACCGGCGCCTCCAGATGCGCACGCGGAAGCAACCAAGCTGATGTTCCATCCGGATTGCGCGATCGCGCCATTCTGGATATGGCGCCGGCCCTGATCGCACCGCTCCCCATCATGCCGCGCCGAGACCACGCAGCCAGGCGATCCGCCATCTTGCCTTGGCGACCAGGCCGGAGCTCGGCTTTCTGCCTTGCAAAATCCGCCGCTTGACCTTCCTCAGGATTTTATCCGACGGGTCGGCCTTCACGGCGCGGTCCGCCATAGCCAGCGCCCGCCCCTGATCCGCCCTCGCTTGCTGCAGTATCCAGGCCGAACATGCCGCGGCATAGGGATAGCCCGCCTCCGCCGCGGCAAGGAAGACCTCGAAATCCCCGGCAAACGGATATCTGCCGAACACCGTGTCGCCGAGCAGCCGCATGATCGTCAGCGGGATCTTGGGACGGTCCCGAAACTGCCGGATCATCACGGCTTTCAGGACAGCTTCGCCGGCAGCATAGTCGCGCTCGCGAAAACAGGCCGAGGCGATCTTCAGGGCATAGGCATCGTTTTCCGGATCGAGCGCATAGGCCTTGTTCAGGACCTCGCGCGCTTGCCCCGGCGCGATCTTGTCTTCCGTCGCCAGGAACGCCGCCTGATAGCCGAAGGCCGCTTCGCGCGGATGATAATCCGCCTGACGATGCTTCAATTCATCGAGGATGATTTCGGCGGCGCCCGGCGCATCGAACAAGGCAGCCGCGCGCATGAGTGGGACATCGCCCATCAGCGACGCTATCTCCGCGTAGATGCTGCTTCCCGAATAGATCTGCCGGCAGCGCGCCATCAGCGCCATCTCGAAGAAGGCTTTCGGGGTCTCGTCCTCGAACGCGTCGGCGCCGAAATCGCTGGTCAGCACCGCGCCGGTTTCAGCCTTGAGATAGTCGAGCGTCGGACGGTGCTGCCCGATCAGCAGCGTCGCCATGCCCATCGACGAAAGCCGCGAGATGACCGCCGGGGCCAGTGTCGAGGGGATGACCTTTCCCGCAAAGATCAGGGTCGCGCGATGCTTGCCGTGCACGATGTCGCCGCTGCGCAGGTGAAGCGCCGCCATCGGCTGGAGGAACCGGCTCTGATTGGCGGCATCGATGGCCCCCTTCACCGCTGCCGAAAAATCGAAACTGCGCAGCGTCTCCGACTGGCCGACGAGCCGCGCCCGATCGCCGCGAAAATGACCGAGGATGCGAAAATCGTCGCAGATCCAGCCGCGCAGCTTCTTCTCTTGCGCGACCTCGCCGAGGCTGCGCCCGCCAAGCGCGGCCGCGTCGAGAATGCCGAACTTGGAGGCCTTGACCCTTTCGCCCAGCCAATGCCTTTCGATGAAATCTGGCGAGAAGATCCTGTCGGCGATATCGACGACGTGGAACGCCTTGTCGGCGACGACCTTCCGGTTCCAGGTGAAGCCGAAGCGATAGCCGAACGTATCGGCCAGCGTCTTGGCATTCGCCATCGCCAGCAGGCGGCCGCCCAGACCGTCGTTCCGGGTGGCGGCGATCAGCGTCGGAAGGGGATCAGGCGCCGAGACGGACATCGCCCTTCCCGACATGCTCGAGGAACCATTGATAGGTCTGTTCCAGCCCCTCGCGAAGCGAATATCGCGGCCGCCAGCCGGTTGCGAACAGCCGCGACACATCCATCAGCTTGCGCGGCGCGCCGTCCGGCTTGGTCGGGTCGAATGTGATCTCGGCATCCGCGCCGACGACCGACACGATGGTGCGGGCAAGCTCCGCAATGGTGACATCCTCGCCGGAGCCGACGTTGACATGGCCCTCGCCGGAATAATGTGTCAGCAGCCAGACCAGCGCGTCGGCGGCATCGTCCACATGCAGGAACTCGCGCATCGGCCGGCCCGAACCCCAAACGGCGATTGTCCTGCCGCCGGCGCGCTTTGCCTCATGCGCCTTGCGCAGCAACGCCGGCACGACATGGCTGCTTGCAAGGTCGAAATTGTCGCCCGGACCGTAGAGGTTGGTCGGCATCGCCGAGATATAGTCGACGCCATGCTGACGGCGATAAGCCTGGCAAAGCTTGATGCCGGCGATCTTGGCGACCGCGTACCATTCATTGGTCGGTTCCAGCGGACCCGTCAGCAGCGCGTCTTCCGGAATCGGCTGCGGCGCCAGTTTCGGATAGATACAGGATGAGCCGAGGAATAGCAGCTTCCGCACCTCGCTGCGGAACGCCGCTTCGATGACGTTGGTTTCAACGACGAGGTTTTCGTAGAGGAAGTCGACCGGCAGGCTGTCATTGGCCAGGATGCCGCCGACCTTGGCGGCCGCCATCACCATGGCGTCAGGCCGGTGCTCGCCCATCCAGCGCCGCACCCCGGCCTGGTCGAGAAGGTCGAGCTCGCCGCGCGCGACCGTCAGCACCTCGCAATCCTCGCGCGCCAGCCGGCGCACCAGCGCCGAGCCGACCATGCCGCGATGACCGGCAACGAATACCCGCTTGCCCTTGAGGTCGAAGGTCTTGTCCATTGTGAACTGCTCTACGTCGAATGGCCGTTGCGCCAGGTGCCGCCGGCGGCACGCGCCAGGTCGGCCTTCACCATCTCGGCCACCAGATCCCTGAAGGTCACCGTGGGCGACCAACCCAGCCGGCTTCTCGCCTTGGAGGCATCGCCGACCAGCGCGTCCACCTCGGTCGGCCGGAAATAGCGCGGATCGACGCGCACCAGCACGCTGCCCGAAGCGTGATCGATGCCGACCTCGTCGGCCCCTTCGCCCTGCCAGCGGATGGTCCGCCCGGTTTCGGCGAAGGCCAGCTCGACGAACTCGCGCACCGAATGCGCCTCGCCGGTCGCGAGCACGAAATCGTCCGGCGCGTCCTGCTGCAGGATGCGCCACATCCCCTCGACATAGTCGCGCGCGTGGCCCCAATCGCGCCGGGCATCGAGATTGCCGAGATAGAGCGCGTCCTGCAGCCCGTGGTGGATCGCGGCCACGGCGCGCGTGATCTTGCGGGTGACGAAGGTTTCGCCGCGTGTCGGGCTTTCATGGTTGAACAGGATGCCGTTGGCGGCGAACAGGCCATAGGCCTGGCGATAGTTCACCGTGATCCAGTAGGCATAGAGCTTGGCTGCCGCGTAAGGCGAGCGAGGCCGGAACGGCGTGTTCTCATGCTGCGGCGTTTCCGCCACCTTGCCGTAAAGCTCCGACGTCGAAGCCTGGTAGAAGCGCACCGATTTCTCGAGCCTGAGGATGCGGATCGCTTCGAGCAGCCTCAGCGTGCCCAACGCGTCGGCATTGGCCGTATATTCGGGCGTCTCGAAACTCACCTGGACATGGCTCTGGGCGCCGAGATTGTAGATTTCGCCGGGCTGTGTCTCCTGGACGAGGCGGATCAGGTTGGTCGCGTCGGTCAGGTCGCCGTAATGCAGGAAGAACCGTGCGCCCGCCTCATGCGGATCGACATAGATATCGTCGACGCGCTCGGTGTTGAACGAGGAGGAGCGGCGTTTGAGGCCATGGACGATGTAGCCCTTGTCGAGCAGCAGCTGAGCCAGATAGGCGCCGTCCTGTCCGGTAACGCCGGTAATAAGGGCGACTTTGTCTGCCAGAGCAACTTTGTCCGTCATTGTCCCGCCCACCCGCATGAATCCGGCAAGCGATTGCAGATTTGCCGGCAGAAGGCAAATCCCCATGCGGGAGAAGACTTAGCCTTTGGAGGCCGATCTGGCTCAGACGCCTGAGACGGCGCAGAGGGCTCTCATCCTGGCGACGGCGAGGTCGGGATTGGCCAGCAATCCAGCCTGATCGGCGAGGCGAAAGATGTCGGCGTAGTGGCATATGCCGCGTGCCGACTGCATGCCGCCGACCATGGCGAAATGATCCTGGTGGCCGTTCAGCCAGGCCATGAAGACGATGCCGGCCTTGTAATATTCGGTCGGCGCCTCGAAGATCTTGCGCGACAGCGGCACGGTCGGCGCCATCAGCGCGTCATAGCCGGCCCGGTCGCCCTCGCCGAGCTTCACCAGCGCGGCGTTGGCAACCGGCGCGATCGCGTCGAAGATGCCGAGCAGAGCGTGCGAATGCCGCTTGCCGTCGCCGGCGATCAGCTCCGGATAGTTGAAATCGTCTCCCGTGAACATCACCACGCCTTCAGGCAGGCGATCGCGCAGCGACACTTCCTTGCCGGCGTCGAGGAGCGATATCTTTATGCCCTCGACCTTGCCGGCGTGCCGCTCGATGATGGCGACGACCGTCTCCAGCGCCGCATCGAAATCGTCACTGCCCCAGTAGCCTCTCAACGCCGGATCGAACATGTCGCCCAGCCAGTGCAGGATCACCTTGCCGGAGGCCTGCGACAGGATGCGGTCGTAAACGTTGGCATAGTCGTCAGGCCCTTTTGCCACTGCCGCCAGCGCGCGGCTCGCCATCATGATCGCCTTGCCGCCCTCGCCTTCGACGAAGGCGAACTGCTCCTCATAGGCGTGGATCACGTCGTCCAGCGTCTTCGCCGCCGCAGGCAGCAGATGGTCGGTGCCGGCGCCCGAAGCGAGATCGGCGCCCTTCACCGTGCGCGCCTCGGCGATCGAGCGGCGGATCAGTTCCTTCGCGCTTGCCCAGTCGAAACCCATGCCGCGCTGCGAGGTGTCCATCGCCTCGGCGATGCGGAAACCGAGCCGCCACAGATGATGGCGGAACGCCATGGTCCTGTCCCAGTCGACCGCAGCCTGAGACCAGGGTTCGGTCATGGCGAAAGGATCGGCGACGACATGGGCGGCGGCATAGGCGACGCGCGGGAAATCCGCGCCGATGATCGCCTCCGCCGGTTGGCCGACCAGCCGGTAGCCGACACGCTCGCCATTCTCCGCAGGCAGGATGATGTCCATGCAAGTCTCCCTTCGCGGTAGCCTATAGATGGAACGTTCCAATAAATCAAGAACCTTTATGATTCCCAACGACTGAAGCGATTCAATGTCGCATCCGGCCCCAAAGCCCCGCATTTTCAGCCGATCCATCAATTTTTTGAATTCCAAGCGAATCCCGATTGACTCTGGCCGGGCGCGAAGTTTAGAACGTTCCAATAGATTTTGACGCCAATGCGGAGGAAAGCACGGATATGGCCGGCCGGGCCAAGGCGACGATCCTGGATATCGCCCGCGAGGCCGGCGTGTCCAAATCGACGGTATCGCTCGTGCTGCAAGGCAGCGGGCTGATCCGGCCTGAGACCGCGGTCAAGGTGCGCAAGGCGATCGAGGATGTCGGCTATGTCTACAACCGCGGCGCCGCCAATCTGCGCAAGGCGCATTCCAACGTCATCGGCATGGTGATCAACGATCTCACCAACCCCTTCTTCGCCGAGTTGGCGGTCGGCATGGAGCGTGTCTTCCAGGCGGCCGGCATCGTGCCCTTCATCGCCAACACGGCGGAAAATCCCGTACGTCAGGAGGAAGTGCTGAAGTCGCTGATGGAGCAAGGCGTCGCCGGCCTGATCGTCTCGCCGGCGCGCGGCACCACGCCCGGCGCCTTCCGCCGCATCGAGGCCGCAGGAGTGCCGATCGCCTTCACCATGCGCCGGCTGCCCGAGAGCCGCATTCCGGTCATCGCGCCGGACAATCATCGCGGCGCTTTCATCGCCACCGAGCATCTGATCCGCAAGGGCCATCGCCGCCTGGCCTTCTTCGGCGGCTCGTCCGACCTCGTGGTTTATCAGCAGAGGCTGGGTGGCTTTCTGGAGGCTTGCGAAACGCTGGGCATCCCAATCGTCGACAGGACGATCGTCGAGGGAGAGACCAGCCGCAAGGGTGGCATTGCCTGCCTGGAGACCGCCCTTGCAGCGGCCGAGCCGCCGACGGCGGCCCTTTGCTTCAACGACGCCGTCGCTTTCGGCGTCATGCTCGCGCTGCGCAAACGCGGCCTGGAGGCCGGAGCGGACTTTGCCGTGGTGGGCTTCGACGACGTGGCCGAGGCGGAGCATTACATGCCGGCGCTGACCAGCGTCGCTGTCGACACCGCGGGTCTCGGCGAGCGCGCCGCTCATGTGATGCTGAAGATGATCCAGTCGCGCACGACGCGCGCCGAGGACCATATCGGCGCGGTCAGCCTCGTCGTCAGGGAAAGCTGCGGCCCGAGCCGCGAGACGCGCGGCACAGGAATGGGGGACGCACCATGAGCGTGAGATGGGGCCTGATCGGCGCAAGCACGATCGCCAGACAGTTCATGATCAATGCCATCCGCGCTCAAGGCGACGGCGAGGTCGCCGCCGTGATGAGCTCGAGCCCCGAGCGCGCCGAAGCCTATGCCAGGGAAAACGGCATTCCGGCCGCCGTCTCGACGCTGGACGCGCTGCTTAGCTCGGATATCGACGCCGTCTACATCTCGACGACCAACGAATTGCACCTCGAACAGGGGCTTGCCGCCATCAAGGCCGGCAAGCATGTGCTGTGCGAAAAGCCGCTGGCGCTCACCAGCGCCGATGCGCGCAGGATGGTTGTTGCCGCGAAAGCCGCCGGCATCGTGTTCGGCACCAACCACCATCTGCGCAACGCCGGCGCGCACCGGGCGATGCGCGAGGCGATCGCCTCGGGCCGCATCGGCAAGCCGGTCGCGGCGCGCGTCTTCCATTCCGTCTACCTGCCGGAAAATCTGCAGGGCTGGCGCATCACCAGGCCCGAGGCCGGCGGCGGCGTGGTACTCGACATCACCGTGCATGACGCCGACACGCTGCGCTTCGTACTCGGCGACGATCCGGTCGAGATCTCCGCTTTCACACAGTCGGCCGGCATGGCCGGCGGCGGCCTGGAGGACGGTGCCATGTGCGTCTGGCGCTTCAAGTCGGGCGTCATTGCGCAATCGCATGAGGGCTTCACGACGAAATTCGCCGGCACCGGCTTCGAGGTGCATGGGTCGGAAGGCTCGCTGATCGCCACCAATGTGATGACGCAGAAGCCGGTCGGCTCGGTGCTGCTGCGCACCTCGAACGGCGAGGAAGAGCTGAGCTTCGACCGCGAGGACCTCTATACCCGCTCGCTGCGCCAGTTCCATGCCGCGACCCGCGGCGAGGGCCGGCCTTCCGCCACCGGCGAGGACGGCATCTGGTCGCTGGCATCGGCCGAGGCCGCGCTGCAATCCTCGAGAACCGGCAAGGCCGTGACCATCGATCCACAACTCGGGAGCCTCGCGTGAGCAAGCTCGTCTCGGCGGCTCATGCCGCCAGCCTGATCAAGGACGGCATGGTCGTCTCGGTGTCGTCGTCGAGCGGCCTCGGCTGCCCCGACGCCGTGCTTGCCGCGATCGGCGAGCGCTTCGACGCGGAGGGCCATCCGAAGGCGATCACCACGCTGCACCCGATCGCGGCCGGCGACATGTACGGCATCAAGGGCATCGACCATCTGGCCAAGCCTGGCTTGCTCAAGCGCACGCTCTGCGGCTCCTACCCCTCCGGCCCCTCCTCCGCCGAGCCGCCGCGGATCTGGCAGATGATCGGCGACAACTCGGTCGCCGCCTACAATGTACCGTCAGGCATCCTGTTCGACATGCACCGCGAGGCCGCCGCCAAGCGGCCGGGCGTGCTGACCAAGGTCGGCCTCGACACTTTTGCCGATCCGCGCCACCAGGGCTGCGCCATGAATGCGGCCGCCAGCGAGCCGATCGTTTCGGTGCAGCAGTTCGACGGCGAGGAATGGCTCTATTTCCGTGCCATCGTCCCCAATATCTCCATCATCCGCGCCACTTCCGCCGACGAGCGCGGCAACCTCACCTACGAGCATGAAGGCGCCTATCTCGGCGGGCTGGAACAGGCGCTCGCGGCCCGCAACAATGGCGGCATCGTCATCGCCCAGGTGAAGCGTGTCGTCGAGAACGGTACCCTGAAGCCGCATGACGTGCGCGTGCCCGGCGTGCTGGTCGACCACATCGTAGTGGCGCCCGACCAGCTGCAGACCACGCAGACGCCTTACGACCCGGCGATCTCGGGCGAGATTTTCCGGCCGCTGTCCACCTTCCGCACGCCGGAAATGAACATCCAGAAGGTGATCGCGCGCCGCGTCGCCATGGAATTGCGCGACGGCATGGCCGTCAATATCGGCTTCGGCATCTCCGCCAACGTACCGCGCATCCTTCTCGAGGAAGGCCAGCACGGCAAGGTCACCTGGGTGATCGAGCAGGGCGCCGTCGGCGGCGTGCCGCTGCTCGACTTCAAGTTCGGCTGCGCCTCCAACGCCGAGGCGATCATGCCCTCGCCGCACCAGTTCATCTATTTCCAGGCCGGCGGCTTCGACGCCTCGCTGCTGTCCTTCCTGCAGATCGACCGTCACGGCTCGGTCAATGTCTCGAAGCTTTCGGCGCGGCCGCATGTGACGGCCGGCGCCGGCGGCTTCGTCGACATCACGGCGCGGGCTAAGAAGATCGTCTTCTCCGGCTTTTTCAACGCCGGCGCCAAGCTTTCGCTGGCAGATGGCGGCATTCGCATCGACCAGGAAGGCAAGGTCAAGAAGGTCGTCGAGGAGGTCGAGCACATCTCCTTCTCCGGCAAGCGCGCGGTCGCGCAAGGCCAGGACATCACCTACGTCACCGAACGCTGCGTGATGAGGCTGACGCCGGACGGGCTGATGGTGGCGGAGCTTGCGCCCGGCATCGATCTCGAACGCGATGTGCTTGCGCAGGCCGATATCCCTCTCGCTGTCGCCAACGACCTCAAGGTGACGCCGGATGCGCTCTATCGGGACCGGCCGATCGGCCTGTCGCTCAACGGCGGCGCATCGCTCGGAGGCGCGCATGGCTGAACGTCTCGTCACCCTCGAAAAGGACGGCGCCATCGGCGTGGTCACGCTGCGCCGGCCGGAAAAATTCAACGCGCTGGACATCCCGATGCTGCGCGCGCTCGAAGCGGCGCTCGATGAGGCCGAGGCGGCGGATGACGTCCGAGTCGTGTTGATCCGCGGCGAAGGCAAGGGTTTTTGCGCCGGCGGCGATGTCGAGGCCTGGGCACAATTGAGCGCCGCCGATTTCCAGGTGCAATGGGTTCGCTACGGCCATCGTGTCTTCGACCGGCTGGCGCGGCTCAGGCAGCCGACCATCGCCGTGCTGTCGGGCCACGCTCTCGGCGGCGGGCTGGAACTTGCCGCCGCCTGCGACTTCCGTGTCGCCGAAACCCAGATCAAGCTCGGCTTTCCTGAAACCTCGATCGGCGTCGTGCCCGGCTGGTCCGGCACGCAGCGCGCCGTGCGCCGCTTTGGCGCGCAGGCAGTGCGCCGTATGGCCATCGGCGGCGAGCTTCTTCTGGCGGCCGACGCGCTTGCGTTCGGCGTCGTCGACCGCGTCGTTGAGACCGGCAAGGCCCTCGACGAGGCGAAGGCCTGGGGCGGAAAGATCGCCGAGCGCGGGCCGCTGGCGACCGAGGCCGCGAAGCTGATGATCGCGGTCGCCGAAGGCGAGGAAAGCGCGGCCGCCACCGAAGCGCTGGCGAGCGGCTTCATCGCGCTGACCGGCGACCTGAAGGCCGGCGTCGGCGCCTTCAAGGCCAAGCAGAAGCCGGCCTTTTCGAGATCATAGAGAAGCACGATGAACGCACCCCTCAACATCACCATGCCGGCCGAGGCGTCCCAGGCGCCGAAGGCCTACAAGCTTTTGATCGACGGCAAGCACGTCGACGCCCGCGATGGCCGCACCATCGAGCGCAGCAGCCCCGGTCACGGTTTTGCCGTTTCGCGCTACGCCCAGGCGGGTGCAGAGGAAGTGGAAGCCGCGGTGCAGGCCGCGCACAAGGCCTTCGAGGCCGGCCCCTGGCCGCGCATGAAGGCATCCGACCGCGCCACCGTGCTTCTCAAGGCGGCCGACCTCATCGAAACCCGGCTGGAGGAGATCGCCCGGCTCGACGCGCTCGAATCCGGCAAGCCAATCGCCCAGGCGCGCGGCGAGATCGGCGGCGCCGTCGACATCTGGCGCTATGCCGCCTCGCTTGCCCGCACGCTCTCCGGCGAAAGCTACGCCAATCTCGGCGATGCCATGCTGGGTGTGGTGTTGCGCGAGCCGATCGGCGTCGTCTCGATCATCACGCCGTGGAATTTCCCCTTCCTGATCGTCAGCCAGAAACTGCCATTCGCGCTCGCCGCCGGTTGCACGGCCGTCGTGAAGCCGAGCGAGATGACATCGGCCTCGACCTTCGTGCTTGGCGACATCCTGCTGGAAGCCGGCCTGCCGGCCGGCGTCGTCAACATTCTCGCCGGGTTCGGCACCGATGTCGGCGCGCCGATGGTCAGCCATCCGCTGGTCGAGATGGTTTCCTTCACAGGCTCGACCCGCGTCGGCAAGATGACCATGGCCGCCGCCTCAAATTCCTTGAAGAAGGTTTCGATGGAACTCGGCGGCAAGAACGGCCAGATCGTCTTCCCCGACGCCGACCTCGAAGCGGCCGCCGATGCCGCGGTATTCGGCGGCTTCTTCAACGCCGGCGAATGCTGCAATGCCGGCAGCCGGCTGATCGTGCATGCGGCGATCGCCGACGACTTCCTCGGCGCGGTCAAGGCGCTGGCCGAGAAGGTTCGCGTTGGCGACCCGCTTGACGACCGCACCAAGGTCGGCGCCATGATCTCGGCCGACCACATGGCAAAGGTAGCCAGCTATGTTATTGCCGCGAAAAGCGACGGCGGCAACGTCTATAGCGGCGGCGGGCAACGCGCCTCCAACGCCGGCCAGTATCTCGATCCGACCATCGTGCGGGGCGTCACCGAGGACATGGCCATCGCCCGCGAGGAAGTGTTCGGGCCGGTGCTCTCCGTGCTCACTTTTGAAACGATTGAGAAGGCATTGCACATCGCCAACAACACGCCCTATGGTCTGTCTGCGGGTGTGTGGAGCGCCAGCATCGACACATGCATGTCGGTGGCGCGCAGTGTGCGTTCGGGGACGGTTTGGGTGAATACGTTCATGGAAGGTTATCCCGAACTGCCCTTTGGCGGCTACAAGCAGTCCGGTGTTGGGCGCGAACTCGGCAAACGCGCCGTCGAGGACTATACCGAGGAAAAGACTATCCAGTTTCATCGCGGCCAGCGCACCGGATGGTGGGTCGGCTGAGTTGGGAGACCCCGGCGGCCATCCGCCGGTGATGTGCATGCAACAAGGGAGGTAGTACATGTTGCGCAAACTGCTTATCGGAACGGCTCTTGCGACGAGCTTCGCGTTCTCGGCGCATACCGCGGACGTCAAGGAAGTGCAGATGCTGCATTGGTGGACGTCGGGCGGCGAAGCTGCCGCCCTGAACGTGCTGAAGCAGGATCTGGCCAAGGAAGGCTATGCCTGGAAGGACGTGCCGGTGGCCGGCGGCGGCGGCGACGCCGCCATGACCGCGCTGAAGGCGATGGTCGCGGCCGGCAACTATCCGACCGCCTCGCAGATGCTCGGCTACACCGTGCTCGACTATGCCGCCGCCGGCGTCATGGGCGACTTGACCGAGACCGCCAAGAAGGAAGGCTGGGACAAGTCGGTTCCGGCCGCCCTGCAAAAATTCTCCGTCTATGACGGCAAGTGGGTCGCGGCTCCGGTCAACGTCCACTCCGTCAACTGGCTGTGGATCAACAAGGCGGTGATGGACAAGATCGGCGGCACCGAGCCGAAGACCTTCGACGACTTCATCGCCTTGCTCGACAAGGCCAAGGCTGCTGGCGTCATCCCGCTGGCGCTCGGCGGCCAGAACTGGCAGGAAGCCACCATGTTCGACTCCGTCGTGCTGTCGACCGGTGGACCGGAGTTCTACAAGAAGGCGATGAACGACCTCGATGACGAGTCGCTCAAGTCCGACACGATGAAGAAGTCGTTCGATAACCTCGCCAAGCTCGTCACCTATGTCGACCCGAACTTCTCGGGCCGCGACTGGAACCTCGCCACCGCCATGGTCATCAAGGGCGATGCGCTGGTTCAGGTCATGGGCGACTGGGCCAAGGGCGAGTTCCACGCCGCCAACAAGACTCCGGGCACCGACTTCCTGTGCTACCGCTTCCCGGGCACCGACGGCACGGTGGTCTACAACTCCGACATGTTCGGCATGTTCAACGTTCCGGACGACCGCAAGGCCGCCCAGGTCGCTCTGGCCACTGCCACTTTGTCGAAGAGCTTCCAGTCGGCCTTCAACGTCGTCAAGGGCTCGGTCCCGGCGCGCACCGACGTGCCTGACACCGACTTCGACGCTTGCGGCAAGAAGGGCATCGCCGACCTGAAGAAGGCCAATGAAGGCGGCACGCTGTTCGGCTCGCTGGCGCAGGGCTATGGCGCTCCGCCCGCCGTCGCCAACGCCTACAAGGACGTCGTGTCGAAGTTCGTCCACGGTCAGATCAAGACCTCGGACGAGGCCGTGACCGAACTGGTCAAGGCGATCGACGACGCCAAGTAAGGCGCGCCCTGAACTGAGCCTTCCCCGCTCCAGGCGGGGAAGGCCATATCGAAGTAAGGTCCAGGATTGTTCAGGCTGGCGTGAGTTCGCGCCGGCCGGTCCCGCGACAAACCGGTACTGGATGAGCCGATGAGCACAGTTGCCGAAACCACCGCGAAGCTGACGCCGGAGCACGACGCCCGCCCCGGCGCGACTGTCCGCTCGCGATTGCAGGATCTTTTGCCGAAGATCGTTCTGGCGCCGAGCTTCGCGGCGACGATTGTCTTCGTCTACGGCTTCATCCTGTGGACGATCTATCTGTCGTTCACCAACTCCAAGACCTTCCCGTCCTATGCCATCACCGGCGCCCGCGCCTATCAGCGGCTGTGGCGCTGGACCTTCGAGAGCGACCCGCCGTCGAGCTGGTACACCTCGATCACCAACATGGGCATTTTCGGCTTCCTCTATATCCTGATCTGCCTGGCGCTCGGCCTGTTCCTGGCCATCCTGCTCGACCAGAAGATCCGCGGCGAAGGCGTGCTCAGGCCGATCTACCTCTATCCGATGGCGCTTTCCTTCATTGTCACCGGCGTCGCCTGGAAGTGGTTCCTCGATCCCGGCCTCGGCCTCGAGCAGACGCTGCACCAATGGGGCTGGACGAGCTTCCATTTCGACTGGATCAAGAACAAGGATTTCGTCATCTACACCGTGGTGATCGCCGGCGTCTGGCAGGCCTCCGGCTTCATCATGGCGATGTTCCTGGCCGGCCTGCGCGGCATCGACGGCGAGATCATGAAGGCCGCGCAGATCGACGGCGCGACAACCTTCCAGCTCTACCGCCGTATCGTCATTCCGCTCTTGCGGCCGGTATTCCTCTCGGCCTTCATCGTGCTCGCGCACCTCGCCATCAAGTCCTACGACCTGGTCGTGGCGCTGACCAGCGGCGGGCCGGGCGGCTCGGCCTGGCTGCCGTCCAACTTCATGTATGAGTTCACTTTCAAGCGCAACGAAATGGCGGTCGGCTCCGCCAGCGCGGTGATCATGCTGATGACGCTGACCGCGATCATCGTGCCTTACCTCTATTCCGAGCTCAGGGAGAAGCCGCGATGAGCGCCATCACCTCACCGGCCCGCCAGGCCTCGAGCGGCGTCAGCGCCAGGACGATCAACCGCATCGTCATCTACGGGCTGCTGGCGCTGTTCGCGCTGTTCTACCTGATGCCGCTCTTCGTCATGCTGGTCACCTCGTTCAAGACCATGGACGAGATCCAGAACGGCAACATGCTGGCGCTGCCGCAGGCGCCGACCATCGCGCCGTGGTTCAAGGCCTGGGGCGAAACCTGCGTCGGCCTCACCTGCGCCGGCATCAAGGGCTACTTCTGGAACTCCATCAAGATGGTGGTCCCGGCGGTGCTGATCTCCACGCTGCTCGGCGCGCTCAACGGCTACGTGCTGACCAAATGGCGCTTCCGCGGCCACACGCTGGTCTTCGCCATGATGCTGTTTGCCTGCTTCATCCCGTTCCAGTCGGTGCTGTTGCCGATGGCGACGATCCTCGGCAGCATCGGCCGCTTCGGCGTCACGCTTCAGAACGCGACCGGGTTCAACTTCGGCCTCGGCAACTCGACGGTGAACCTCGTCTTCGTCCACGTGGTCTACGGCCTCGGCTTCACCACGCTGTTCTTCCGCAACTACTACGAGGCCTTCCCGACCGAACTGGTGAAGGCGGCGCAGGTCGACGGCGCCTCCTTCTTCCAGATCTTCCGCCGCATCATGCTGCCGAACTCGATGCCGATCTTCGTCGTCACCGTCATCTACCAGTTCACCAACATTTGGAACGACTTCCTGTTCGCTTCCGCCTATGCCGGCACCGGCGACGTAATGCCGATGACGGTGGCGCTGAATAATGTCGTCAACACCTCGACCGGTGTCGTCGAATACAACGTCAACATGGCCGCGGCGATGATCGCCGCGCTCCCCACCCTGATCGTCTACGTCGTCGCCGGCCGCTATTTCGTGCGCGGGCTGATGGCGGGCGCGGTCAAGGGCTGATCATATTTTCTGAAGGAACGACCATGGCTTTTCTGGAAATTGACGGACTGAAGAAGCGTTTCGGGAATGTCGAGATCCTGAAGGGCATCGACGTCGAGCTCGAAAAGGGCGGCTTCCTCGTGCTGGTCGGCCCGTCCGGCTGCGGCAAGTCCACGCTGCTCAACACCATCGCCGGCCTGGAGAACATCACCGAGGGCGAGATCCGGGTCGACGGCAAGGCGATCAACGACCTGCATCCCTCGAAGCGCGACATCGCCATGGTGTTCCAGAGCTATGCGCTCTACCCGAACATGACGGTGGCCGGAAACATCGCCTTCGGCATGGAGATGCGCGGCGTGCCGGCCGACGAGCGCCAGAAGGCAATCGACAAGGTGGCCAAAACCCTGCAGATCGGCCACCTGTTGCAGCGCAAGCCCAGCCAGCTCTCCGGCGGCCAGCGCCAGCGCGTTGCCATGGGCCGGGCGCTGGTGCGCGACCCGAAGCTGTTCCTGTTCGACGAGCCGCTCTCCAACCTCGACGCCAAGCTGCGCGTCGACATGCGCATCGAGATCAAGCGCCTGCATGCGACCACCGGCACGACGATCGTCTATGTCACCCACGACCAGATCGAGGCGATGACGCTGGCGACCAAGATCGCCGTGATGCGCGACGGCGAGGTGCAGCAATTCGGCACGCCGGCCGAGATCTACAACAACCCGACCAACGTCTTCGTCGCCGACTTCATGGGCTCGCCGGCGATGAACCTCATCCCGGCCAAAATCGGCGCCAATGGCAGCGGACTCTCCGTCGTGCTCGACCGCGAGGCGCGCCAGCCGATCACGCTGTCGCTGCCCGGCGCTCCGGCCGGCCTTGCGGCCTTCAAAGACAAGCCGGTCATCTTCGGCGTGCGGCCCGAAGCGCTGACCGATCCGGAAGGCGCCGAGCGCAACGGATCCGAGATCGCCACCGCCGATTGCCACATCGAAGTGGTCGAGCCGGCTGGATCGGACACCTTTGCCGTCACCAATCTCGGCGGCAAGGGCGTGGTGGCGCGGCTGCGGGCGGACGCCAGGATTCAGCCCGGCACCAGCACGCCGCTGGCTTTCAACCTCAGCAAGGCGGTGTTCTTCGATCCGGCGACCGAGAAGCGTATTCTCTGATGCATGTCGCCCAAAAGTGGCTCCGGTTTTGGGGCAACGACATGCATCAAAACAAAGATCCTTAGACTATGGCAAATCCGGATATCGTCATCATCGGCTCCGGCATCGGCGGCGCCACGATCGCCTCCGGCTTGGCCGGCGGCGGCGCCTCGATCCTGATCCTGGAGCGCGGCGAGCCGCTGCCCGCGACGCCGCATGCGCGCTCGACGCGGTCGATCTTCGTCGACGAGCATTACCGGCCGAAGGAGATGTGGCGCGAGGCCGGCGGTCCGGCCTTCAACCCTGGCAACTACTACTATGTCGGGGGCAATTCGAAGTTCTTCGGCGCGGTGCTGATCCGCTACCGCAACGAGGATTTCTCCGAGCTCGAACACTACGGCGGCGTCTCGCCGGCCTGGCCGTTTTCCTATGACGAGTTCGAGCCCTGGTATTCGAAGGCCGAGCAGCTTTTTCGCGTGCGCGGCAGCCTCGGCGAAGACCCGACGGAGCCGTACCACTCGATCCCCTACGCGTTCAAGCCGGTGCCCGACGAGCCGCCGATCGCTCGCGCCCGTGCCGAATTGAAGAGCCTCGGCCTGCATCCGGCGTCGCTGCCGCTAGGCGTCGACATCGAAGCCTGGCTGAAGGATGGCAAGACAGGTTGGGATGCTTTCCCGAATACCGGCCTGGGCAAGGTCGACGCCCAGACCGGGCCGCTGACTGCGGCGCTCAGCGATGCGAACATCAAGCTTCAGACGGGCGCGCATGTCGACTGGCTCGAGGCCTCGCCGGACGGAAGATCGATCGCCGCCATTCACTACACCCAGAACGGCGAGCAAAAGACGCTGTCGCCGAAGCTGGTCATCCTTTCGGCCGGCGCGGTCAACTCCGCCGTCATCCTGCTGCGCTCGCCTTCTGCCTGCAATGGCAAGGCAGGCGGCAAGGGCCTCGCCAACAGCTCCGACCAGGTCGGCCGCAATTTCATGAACCACAATTCGAGCGCGATGCTGGCGATCGATCCGCGCCGCCGCAACGACGCCGTCTACCAGAAGACGCTGATGCTCAACGACTACTATCTGTCGGACGGCAACGGCGGCAAGCCGCTCGGGAACGTGCAGCTGCTCGGCAAGATCGACGGCAACATGCTGAGGGCCAATGTGAAGCTGGCGCCGAAATTCGCGCTCGACTTCATGGCCGGCCACGCCGTCGACTGGTACCTGATGTGCGAGGACCTGCCCGACCCCGAAAGCCGTATCATGCTCGACGGCAAGGAGATCGTCATGCAGTGGCGGCGCTCCAACATGCAGTCGCTGGAAGACCTGACCAAGGTGATGCGCGAGAACTTCCGCGCCTGCGGCTATCCGATCGTGCTGTCACGCCCGTTCGACAAGCGCACGCCCTCGCACCAGTGCGGCACCGTGAGGATGGGCAACGATCCGGCAACCTCGCCGCTCGATCCGTTCTGCCGCGCCTACGACCACCGGAACCTGCTCGTTGTCGATGCCGGCTTCCTGCCGACGTCGGCCGCGGTCAACCCGGCGCTGTCGATCGCGGCGCAGGCGCTGCGCGTCGCCGACCACATCCGCAAGACGGAGTTCGCGTCATGACCCGCCCGGCGGCCATCGTCACCGGCGGCGCGCGGGGCATCGGACTGGCCTGCGCCGAGGCGCTGGCCGATGCCGGCTTCGATATCCTCGTCGGCGACCTTGCCGAGAAGCCCGCCAAGGGCCTTGCTCAGAACATCGCGGCGCGTGGTGCGAAATTCGCCTATGCCCGCTGCGATATCGCCGATCTTGCTGGCCATTCGAAACTTGTCGATGCGACAATCAACGCCTTCGGCCGCATCGACTGCCTGGTCAACAATGCCGGCGTCGGCGCCGTGGTGCGAGGCGATCTTCTGGAGTTGAAACCGGAGAACTTCGATCGCGCGCTGAATATCAACCTGCGCGGCACGGTGTTCCTCAGCCAGACCGTCGCCAAGGCGATGCTTGCAACACCCGCCGCTTCGGCCAGATCGATCATCACCGTCACCTCGGTCAGCGCGACGATGGCCTCGCCGGAGCGCGCCGACTATTGCATCTCCAAGGCCGGCCTTTCGATGTGGGTGAAGAATCTGGCGCTGCGGCTCGCTCCCGAAAGCATCGGCGTGTTCGAGGTGCGGCCGGGCATCATCCGCACCGACATGACGGCAGGCGTTTCCGCCAAATATGACGCGCTGATCGATGGCGGGCTGGTGCCGGCCAAACGTTGGGGCGAAGCCGCCGATATCGGCGCGGTGGTGGCGGCGCTGGCCTCCGGCAAGTTCGGCTTTTCGACCGGATCGGTCATCGATGTCGACGGCGCGCTTTCGGTGCCCCGCTTGTGAGTGAGTGGAACCATGGCTGACTACATCATCGTTGGCGCCGGTCCGGCCGGCTGCGTTCTCGCCAACCGGCTGAGCGAGGATCCGTCGAATTCCGTCGTGCTGCTCGAAGCCGGCGGCAAGGACTGGCATCCGCTGATCCACATGCCGGCGGGCTTCGCCAAGATGACCAAGGGCATCGCTTCCTGGGGCTGGTCGACCGTGCCGCAGAAGAACATGAAGGACCGCGTCTTCTGGTACACGCAGGCCAAGGTGGTCGGCGGCGGCTCCTCGATCAACGCCCAGATTTACACCCGCGGCAATGCGCGCGACTATGACGCCTGGGAGAAGGAGGAGGGTCTCGCCGGCTGGGGCTATCGCGACGTGCTGCCCTATTTCAAGCGTGCCGAGAACAACCAGCGCTTCGCCAATGATTTCCACGGTGACCAGGGCCCGCTCGGCGTCTCCAACCCGATCTCGCCGCTGCCGATCTGCGAGGCCTATTTCCGCGCCGGCCAGGAGATGGGCATCCCCTTCAATCCGGACTTCAACGGCGCTGTCCAAGAGGGTGTCGGCTACTACCAGCTTACCCAGAAGGATGCGCGGCGCTCCTCTGCGTCGGTCGCGTATCTGAAGCCGATCCGCGACCGCAAGAACCTGACGGTCCGGACCGACGTGCTGGTCACCCGCGTCGTCGTCGAGAAGGGCCGCGCCATCGGTGTCGAGATCGTCGACAAACCAGGTGGCGAGATGACGATCCTGCGCGCCGAACGTGAAGTGATCGTCTCCTCCGGCGCCATCGGCTCGCCGAAGCTTCTGCTGCAGTCCGGCATCGGCCCGGCCGACCATTTGAAGTCTGTCGGCGTGACGCCCGTCCACGACCTGCCCGGGGTCGGCTCCAACATGCAGGACCATCTCGACCTGTTCGTCATTGCCGAATGCACCGGCGACCACACCTATGACAACTACGCCAAGCTGCACCGCACCATGTGGGCCGGCCTGCAATATCTGCTTTTGAAGAAGGGCCCGGTCGCCTCCAGCCTGTTCGAAACCGGCGGCTTCTGGTACGCCGACCCGACGACCGCCTCGCCGGACATCCAGTTCCATCTCGGCCTCGGCTCCGGCATCGAAGCCGGCGTCGAGAAGCTGAAGAATCCGGGCGTGACGCTGAACTCCGCCTTCCTGCGCCCGCGCTCGCGCGGCACGGTGCGGCTGAAAAGCGCCGACCCGGCCGATCATCCGCGGATTGATCCGAACTACTGGTCCGACCCGTATGATCGCGACATGTCGATCAAGGGCCTGCGCCTGGCGCGCGAGATCATGCGGCAGAAGGCGCTGCAGCCCTATGTGCTGCGCGAGGTTCTGCCCGGCCCGGCCCTGCAAAGCGACGACGATCTCTTCGACTATGCCTGCCGCACGTCGAAGACAGACCACCATCCGGTCGGCACCTGCCGTATGGGTCATGACGCAATGAGCGTGGTGACGCCGGACCTCAGGCTGCGCGGCATAGAAGGCCTGCGCGTCTGCGACGCTTCGGTGATGCCGCGTGTCCCGTCCTCGAACACCAACGCGCCGACCATCATGGTCGGCGAAAAGGGCGCCGACCTGATCCTCGGCCGCGAGCCGCTGCCGCCGGCTGTGTTCAAGGGCAACCAGGCGGCTTGAAGGAACATCGATGATCCGCCACTGCGTCTTTGTCCGCTTCCGCGACGATGTCCCCGCCGCCGAGCGCGCGGCAATCCACGCCGATCTCGAAGCGCTGCGTTCGCTCATCGACGGCATGGGCAAGGTTCATTTCAGCGCCAATGTCAGCCCCGAGCCCTTCGCGCGCGGGCTCACGCATGGCTTCACCATCGATTTCCGCGATGCCGCCGCGCGTGACGCCTATCTGGTGCATGAAGCGCATCAGCGCGCCGGCGCCCGCCTGGTTGCCGCGCTCGAAGGTGGCACTGACGGGCTCGTGGTGGTCGATTTGGATATTCGCGGCTGACGGCGAGAATTACCCCAAGCGCAATGCGACCACGCCGGCGACAATGCCGAGCGCGGCCGTGGCGCGCCAAGCGGTCATCTTCTCGCCCAGCGCCAGCACCGAGATCAGCATGGCGAACAGGATCGAGGTCTCGCGCAGCGACGCGACCGACGCGATCGGCGCCTTGGTCATCGCCCACATCACGATCCAGTAGGCGGCGCCGCTGAGCACGCCGGTGAACAGCCCTGCCTTCCAGTCGCGCGCCAGCACGGGCAGCGACTGTGGTCCGCGAAAGGCGATGCACAGCACCAGCGCCCACGTCGCATCGCAGACGAACAGCCAGGCGGCATAACTGGTTGCGTTGACGGCCAGCCGCGCGCCGCTGCCGTCGGAGAGCGTATAGCTGGCGATGAAGACCGAAGTGCCGAGGGCAAAGCCGACCGCGCGAAGATTGAACCGTTCGAGATGCACGTCGCCGCGAAATGACATGACCAGCGTGCCGGCCGACAAAAGCACGATGCCGAAGATGGCGAGCGGTGGCGGCATCTCTCCAACCAGAACGATACCGCCGAGCGCCGACAGCAGCGGCGCCGTGCCGCGCGCCAGCGGGTAGGTCTGGGCGAAATCGCCGGCCTTGTAGGCGCCGATCAGGAACGTACGATAGCCCATGTGAAAGAAGACCGACGCGAGGATGAACGGCCAGACCTCGGCCTTCGGCACCTCGACGAAGGGCAGCACCAGCAGCGCCGCGAACCCCATGCCTACCGTCATCAGCGTGATCGACAGGAAGCGGTCGAGATGCACCTTGACCAGCGCGTTCCAGATCGCATGCATGGCAGCCGCCGAGAGCACTGCGAGGAAGACGAAGAGCGTCATGCCGGCCTCACCTGCCGGCCAGGCCTGAAGCGATAGCAGGCGTTTCCAGATCGATATCGACCCTCAACGGGAAATGGTCGGAAGCCACCGCGCCGATGTCGGCGCTCACCGAACGCACCCGTCCGGCCAGCGCGCCGCCGACGAAGCAGTGATCGAGCCGTCGTTTTGCCAGCCTGCCCTCGATGATCTTTTCATGCGTATGGAAATCCGGCCCGGGCTCGCTGGCGACGGCCGCGGCATCGACGAATCCGTCGATATAGGCGGCGCCCCGATGGTAGGGCGCGCTGCCCACAATGCGCCGGTATTCGGCGCTGCCCGGCTCCATGTTGAAATCGCCGAGCCAGATCGCCGCCAGCGGGCTTTCGGGCTCCGGCTCGCCGTTGCTCCAGTTGCGCTGCGGCTCGTCGTCGGCGCCACTCCAGGGGCCGCCGTCGGATGCCGCGCGGCGATGCTCGGCAAGCAGATAGTCGATCTGCTCCAGCCGCTCCTCGGCCGCGACATGGGCGAGATGCAGCGAGAAAACCCGCACCGGCCCCGCCGGCGTGCGGATCATGCACTCGAGCGCCGCGTTGCGCGTGTTGAGCGGCCTCAGCGTGCGCCGCAGCGGCAGCGTGTGCAGCCGCGACCAGACGATCGGCAGCTTCGAAAGCACCATGGTGCCGAACTGCCGCCGGCGATTGACGACCCGGCCGTCGCGCTTTTCGCTGGCGTCCATATCGAAGGCCGGACCATAGACCCAGTAATAATCAGGCAGCAGCCGCGACAGCATCTCCGGCTGGTCGTCGCCATTGCTGCGCTGCCAGTGCCGCTCGACTTCCTGCAGGGCGATGACGTCGGCGCCATCGACAAGGCGCGCCGCGCGCGCCACGTCATAGCGGCCGTCGCTGCCGAACCCGTACTGGATGTTGTAGCTGACCAGCTTCATCGATTAACCGGCTCAATTCCGGTGACGGCAGTAGCGCCTCACCGTTGGCGATGCAATGGACCGTGGCGGCACGCAGAATGGTCCAGTCGATGACCGCCGGGCCGGCGCATCTCTAGAGCAATTCCAGGAAAGTGTGTAACGGTTTTCCGTTCGGAATTGCGTAAAAACAAATACTTAGAACGGTTCGGCGATCCTATGAATCGCTGAAACGCTCTAATAAGTGGTAAGCGGCTGGAAGCGCCCCGCCGGCGACGCCGCCAGCTCGGCCCAGTCGATCTCTTCTTCCAGCCGGTGATAGGCCTCGTCGCCGATCGTGCCGTTGCGGCGCAACTCCTCGAGCAGGTCGCGCTGGCGGTTGATGGCATAGAGACGCAGCCGGTCGTATTCGGTCGCCGCCTGCGCGTCCTCCGGGTTTTCCGCTACCAGGCGCTGCGCCTCGTACTGCTCGCGCACCACCGCCGCCGCGGCCGACGTCTTGCGGCTCAGCACATCGAGCGCGGCTTGCATGATGGCGACGCGTGCCTGCGCCACTTCGCGGTCGATCGTCGTATCCCGATCGAAGTTGAGCCGGCGCAGCAAGGGCTTCAGGCTCATGCCCTGCAGCACCAGCGTGCCGAGCACGACGGCGAAGGCGGCGAGCACGATCGGATCACGGCCGGGGAAGCCGGCAGGCAGGGCAACGGCCGCGACCAGCGTCACCAGCCCGCGCATGCCGCACCAGCCGACGAGCACGGCGCCGCGAAACGTCGGCGCGTCCCGCCTTTGCTCTTCGCTGTCAAAGCGGGCGACCCGCAGCATGATCGCGACATAACCCAGCACCCACACCAGGCGCGCCACGATGACGGCGGCCAGCACCGCCGCGGCAAAGAGGAAGGCATCGCCCTGCCCATCGCCGGAGAGCCGGCCGACGATCGACCGCGCCTGCAGGCCCATGAGCACGAAAGCCAGAACGTTGAGCACGAACACCGCCGACTCCCAGACCGAATAGGTGCTGACGCGGCGTCTCGCCGACATGCGGCGCGGCCCCGTGCGCGCGATGGTGATGGCATAGACGACGATGGTGATGATGGCCGAAAGGCCGATCTTGTCGGCGATGATCCAGACGGCAAAGGTTCCGGCAAACTGCACGACGGTGCTGCTTGCCGCATCCTCGATGCGGATGAGCGCGAGCAGCGAGATGCGGCCGAACATATAGCCGGCGGCAACGCTGCCGACCGTGGACAGCAGGATAACCGGCACTGCGTCGCTCAACATCACCGAGCCGATCGCGGCCGAAACCGCGATCCGGTAGATCAGCAGCGCCGTGGCGTCGTTGAGCAGGCTCTCGCCCTGCAGGATGGCGGTGAGGCGGTGCGGCACCTTGAACTGGCCGAGCACGGCGCTCGCCGCAACCGCGTCCGGGGGCGCGACGATGGCGCCGAGCGCGATCGCCGCCGCGATCGGCAGGCCTGCCATCTTCCAGCCGACGAAGGCAACGACCACCGTGGTGAAGACGACGGCACCGAGCGCCAACAGCACCAGCGACAGCCGGTAGCGCTTCAGGTCGCGCAGCGAGGTGTCATAGGCGGCATCGAGAAGAACCGGCGCAATGAACAGCGCCAGCGCCAGTTCCGGATCGATTTCGATGGTCGGTGCGCCAGGCAGGAAGGCGATCCCTGCCCCGGCAAGCGCGAGCAGTGACGGATAGGGGACCTCCAGCCACCGCGACACCGCCGTCAGCGCGACAGCGGTGAGAAGGAGGATAAGGGTGAGCTCGAAAAGCGCCATGGCTCATCGTAGCGGCGAAGCGCGAAGGTTGGCAGTACCCCCGAGGCAGGATGCTGTTGATTGTCCAACGCATCGATATCAGCTGGCCACGCATATCGCACCGGCTTGAAGAGCTTCAGTCCAGTTGGCGCAGGCTGTGTTGAGATTCAGGTCAGGCCGAGCCGAAAATGGCGGTTTCCGAGAACCGGAGCGGAGCGTACTTGAAGTACGTGAGCACCGGAAGCGTAGGAAGCCGCCGTTTGCAGGCCGGCCTCACCTGAATATCGACATAGCCTAGTGCAGCACCAGCATATCGCCCGAAGAGAAGGAGATATCCGCCTTCTGGCCGACGACCGGCGGCGGCGTCGTGGAATTGTTGAAGGTGTCCAACGACACGGTGTTGCCGCCGATGCCGACGCGCACGCGAATGACCGAGCCTAGGAAATGCACTTCGGCGATTTCGCCAGACAGGCTGGTGTCATGACCGGGCTGCCGCGCCAGCGAGATCGCTTCGGGGCGCAATGCCAGGGACAGCGTGTCGCCGGCCTTCGAGCCGTTGAGCTTGCCCTTCAACGAAACTTCCTGCGCATTGACCTGCACCTTGCCGGAGGCGGCGTCCGTGACCTTGCCTTCCAGCACGTTGAGCGTGCCGACGAAATTGGCGACGAACTTCGTCGCCGGCCGGTTGTAGATCTCGAAGGGCGTGCCGACCTGCTCGGCCTTGCCGCCATACATCACCGCGATGCGGTCGGAGATCGACAGCGCCTCTTCCTGGTCGTGCGTGACGAAGATGGTGGTGATGTCGAGCTTCTTCTGGATCGAGCGGATTTCCTCGCGCAGCGATACGCGCACCTTGGCGTCTAGCGCCGACAGCGGCTCGTCGAGCAAGAGCAGCTTCGGCTTCGGCGCGATCGCGCGCGCCAGCGCGATGCGCTGCTGCTGACCACCGGAAAGCTGATAGGGATAACGGTCAGCCATCTGCGGCAGCTTGATGATGTCGAGCATCTCGGCGACGCGCTTGTCGGCATCGGCTTTCGGCATGCCGGCGACCTTCAGTCCGAAGCCGATGTTCTGCGCCACCGTCAGGTTCGGAAACAGCGCGTAGGCCTGGAACACCATGCCGACATTGCGCTGGTTGGGCTTCAGTCGGGTGATGTCCTTGCCGCTGACGACGATCTTGCCGGCCGACGGCTCCTCGAAACCGGCGACCATGCGCAGCACCGTCGTCTTGCCGCAGCCGGACGGGCCGAGGAAAGAGACGAACTCTCCCGGCTCGACGTCGAGATTGAAATCCTGCACCACGGTGGTGGCGCCGAAGGACTTTCGCACATGCTGAATGGAGAGGAACGGCTCGGCCATGGCTTTGACTTTCAGTTCGGGCGGTTCGCCGATTTCGGCGCGAAACGCGACAGGATCTGGATCAGCGACATGCAGCCCCAGGTGATGGCAAAGGCGATGATGGCAAGCGCCGCCGGCTCATAGGCGCGGTTGGCGCCGATATTCTGCAGGTACGGCCCGAACGCTGGCCGGTTGAGCAGGCTGGCCATCGTGAACTCGCCGATGACGATCGCGAAGGTGAGAAAGGCGCCCGACAGAACCGCGATCAGCACATTGGGAAGGATGACCCGGGTGATGATCGTGGACCAGCCCGCGCCGAGGATCTGTGCCGCTTCGGTCAGCGTGCGCACATCGATGGTGCGCAGGCCCGTATCCACTGCCCTGTACATGTAGGGAAGCGACAGCGTGGCATAGCCGATGACCAGCAGGGCGTTGGTCGCGGTGTCATTCGCCAGGAAGGGCAGCGGCGAGTTCGAGCCATACATCCTGATGTAGCCGAAGACGATGACGATGGCCGGAATGACCAGCGGCAACAGCGTGATGAACTCGACGACCGGTCTGATCTGCGGCAGCCGCAGCCGGATCCAGTAGGCGGCCGGCACCACGACCAGCACGCCGAGGATGATGGTGAAGATGGCGGCGATCACCGAATACATGAAGGTCGCCTGGAAGCGCGCGTCGCCCAACACGATTTGGTAGGCGTCGAAGGAATAGGCGCCGCGCCGCATGCGCATGGAGAATTCCACCGTCGCGATCAGCGGGACGAAGAAATAGGCCGCGCCAAGGATGAAGACGACCCAAGCCCAGAAGCGTCCGGTCTTCATTTCAGCCACCTCTCGGATCGGGTCCGGAACCAGATGTAGAAGACATTGGCGAGGCCGGTGATGACGATCATGCCGAAGGCGATCGCATAGCCGAGATGCGCATTGTGCAGCACGTCGCCGCGGATCTGCGCATAGAGCAGGATCGGCACGATGTTGAGCGAGGAGCCGGTCAGCGCATAGGCGGTGGCAATCGCCCCGAAGGCGTTGGCGAACAGCAGGATAACGGTGCCCAGGAAGCTCGGCCAGATCACCGGAATGACGACCATGCGCCAGTATTGCGCCGTGGTGGCGCCAAGTGTCGCGGCGGCCTCGCCCCATTCCTTCTTCAGCCCGTCGATCGCCGGCACGATGATCACCACCATCAATGGGATCTGGAAATAGACATAGGTCAGCGTCAGGCCCCAGAACGAAAGGATGTTGAAGCCATGCGCGTAGATGTTGAGGCCAAACAGGGTGTTCAGGATCACCGTCGCGAGACCGAGTCGGCCAAGCGTGGCGAGGAAGGCAAAGGCCAGAGGGACGCCGGCGAAATTGGAGGCTACCCCGGAAAAGGTCAGTGTCGCCGACCGTATCCAGTTGGGTAGGCCGCCGCGCACGATGGCGATCGCGATTGCCAGGCCGGCAAATGCGCCGATAAGCGCCGAAGCCAGGCTGACCTTGATCGAGATCCAGTAGGCGGCAACGATATTTGGCTCTGACAGGGCGATGAGATTTTCCAGCGTGAACTCACCAGCCTCGTTCTGGAACGCGCCCAGCATCAGGTAGAGCGTGGGCAGGATGAGGAACATGACGGCGAAGATGAAGAAGGGCGCAACGCCGATCCATTGCGTAGGCAGCCGCAACGCGCGCGCTTCGCTGGGCGGCGCGGTCTTTCCCGCAATTGTCTGGTCGGAAAGCGAGAGATCGGTCATGCGCCGGCTACCGTCTGTGAGAAGAGCCGGGCGGCCAGAGCCGCCCGGTCGTATCATTCTGCTACTTCACGTTGGCGCCGACAGTGGCGTCCCAATTCTTGGTGATCGCCTCCTTGGCCTTGCCCTGCTCATCGAGGGTCGGGAACACGGCCGATGCATAGGCTTCTGCCGGCGGCAGCTTGGCCATCACGTCGGCCGGGAGCTTGCCGTTCTTGGCGAGGTCGTTGAAACGGATCGGATGGCAGTAACCCTTCAGCCAGCCGATCTGACCCTCGTCGGAGTAGAGATACTCGAGCCAGAGCTTGGCGGCATTCGGATGCGGCGCATAAGCGCTGATCGCCTGCACATAGACGCCGGCGACGACGCCGGTCTTCGGCACGACGACGTCGACCGGCGGATTGCCCTTCAGCGTGTCGCGGCCAGCAAGCGCGTTGTAGTCCCAGGTGACCAGGATCGGGGTCTGGCCTTGGGCAAGCGTCGCCGGCTTGCCGATGACCGGCACGAAATTGCCGGCGGCGTTGAGCTTCTTGAAGAAATCGAGACCTGCCGTGCCCGCTGCTTCACCAGCAGCAGCACCGCCGGACAGGCCGGCCGCGTAGACCGCTTGGATCGCCTGGTTCGAGGCGCGCGGATCACCGGCAAGTGCGACGGTGTTGGCGTAATCCGACTTCAGCAGGTCGGCCCAGTCAGCCGGAGCTTGCTTCACAAGATCCTTGTTCACCAGGAAGGACAGCACGCCGTAATAGTCGCCGGTCCAAAAGCCATCGGCATCCTTGGCGCTGTCCGGGATCGAATCCCAGGTCGATACTTTGTAAGCCTGGATTAGGCTGTCTTTCTTGGCGGTCGGGCCGAAGGAGAGACCGACGTCGATGACGTCGGGCGCCTGCGGGCCCTTGTTGTCCTTGTTGGCCTTGATCGCCTCGACCTCGTCGCCGGAACCGGCATCGGGGTTGAGCTCGTTGACGGTGATATCTGGATACTTAGCCTTGAAAGCGTCGATCACTGCCCCGTAGCCGCACCAGTCATGCGGAAGCGCGATGACAGTCAGCTGGCCTTCAGCCTTCGCGGCCTTGACGAGATCGTCCATCGAATCCGCGGACGAAATCATCGTCGACGCGAAGAGCGCCGCGGCCGAGAGGGAAAGCACCTTCCCCGTGAACTTGAACATGTGTTCTCTCCGTTGAACTGGCGCTGTTGGGCGCCTGCGATGCGGGTACCGTTTTCGTGTGACAGCCAGATGAAGGCTTTTTGAAACCCGAGCCCCGCGGCACAAAAAGTTAACTCTTTTTAACGGGCTGTCGCAATTAGCCCGCACTTAATTTTCCGGCTAATGGTTAGTTGCCTTGCCTTTTGCCCCCTCTCCTTTTTCCTTAGATATCGTCTTGTTCAACTTTTCGGCATCCGAAGCCGGCTCTCATACGGACCCTGCGATCGCGTTTTCGAGCAGCGTCAGCGCAGCCTTCTTGGTGAGCTTGACCGGGTTGCCGCCCGCGGTCGGGTCGACCACCGCCATGTCGGCGATCAGGCCCTTGCGCTTCTTGTCCATGTCGAGGCCCTTGATCAGGCCTGGCAGAGCATGCGGCACCTTGAGTTCCTTGCGCAGCTTGACGATCGCCTTGGCGAAACCGTCGAAGCCGCCCTTGATGCCGCAATAGGCGGCGAGCCGGGCGATACGCTCCTCGATCGCCTCGCGGTTGAAGGCGAGCACATAGGGCATGAACACCGCGTTGGTCATGCCGTGATGGGTGTCGTAGAGCGCGCCGATCGGGTGCGACAGCGAGTGGATGGCCCCCAGTCCCTTCTGGAAGGCGGCGGCGCCCATGGCGGCGGCGCTCATCATATGCGCGCGGGCGACCAGATCCTTGCCGTTGGCGAAGGCCTTGGGCAGGTTCTCGAACACCAGCCGGATCCCCTCCACCGCGATGCCGTCGGCCATCGGATGATAGCCCGGCGCGCAATAGGCCTCGAGGCAGTGGGCTAAAGCGTCCATGCCGGTGCCGGCGGTGATGAAGGCAGGCATGCCGACCGAGAGTTCCGGGTCGGCGATGACGATCGCGGGCAGGAGCTTCGGGTGGAAGATGACCTTCTTGGTGTGGGTTTCCTCGTTGGTGATGACGCCTGCGCGACCCACTTCCGAGCCGGTGCCGGCGGTCGTAGGCACCGCGATGATCGGCGCGATGGCGCCGGAATTGGCTCTGGTCCACCAGTCGCCAATATCCTCGAAATCCCACACGGGCCGCGTCTGCCCGGCCTGGAAGGCGATCAGCTTGCCGAGGTCGAGCGCCGAGCCGCCGCCGAAGGCGATGACGCCGTCATGCTTGCCCTTCTTGAACACCGCGATGCCGGCGGTGAGGTTGGAGTCCACCGGGTTTGGCTTCACCTCGGAGAACACGCCATAGGGCACCTTGGCCTCATCGAGGATCTTCAGCGTCGAGGCGACGACCGGCAGCTTCGCCAGGCCCGGATCGGTGACGAAGAGCGGCCGCTTGATGCCGGTCGCCGCCAGCACGTCAGGCAATTCCTTGATGCGCCCGGCGCCGAAGCGGACGGTGGTGGGGTAGTTCCATTTGGAGATGAGCTTGGACATTTTCCGTCTTTCGAGAATCAGATGGCTTCGCGCAGGTGGTAGGATTTCGGCCGGGTCAGGTTGTCGTAGCCTATTGCCGACAGTGCGGCGCCCTTGCCGGTGTCCTTGACGCCGGTCCAGACCAGCGCCGGATCGAGATAATCGCAGCGGTTCATGAACACGGTGCCGGTCTCGACGCGGTCGCCGATCGCCATCGCGCGCTCGGTGTCGCGCGTCCAGATCGAGGCCGTCAGCCCATAGGGGCTGTCGTTCATCAGCGCGATCGCCTCCTCGTCGTTGCGCACCTTCATGATGCCGACGATCGGCCCGAAACTTTCCTCGCGCATGACACTCATCTGGTGGTCGACGTCGGTCAGCACTTCCGGCGCCAGATAGGGCGAGCCCGCTCTGTCGTTCTCGACCTTCATGTTGACATGCGCCTTGGCGCCCTTGCGCAGCGCCTCGGCCTTCTGCTCGCGGATCAGGTCGGCGAAGCGCGCCTGCGCCATCGGCCCCATGGTGGTCGCCTCCTCCAGCGGATTGCCGACGACATAGTTCTTGGTCTCGGAGACAAAGCCTTCGACGAACTCGGCATAGACCTTCTCGTGCACATAGACGCGCTCGATGCCGCAGCAGCATTGGCCGGAATTAAAGAAGGCGCCGTCGACGAGGTTGGCGACAGCATGGTCCATCTTGGCGTCGGGCAAAACATAGGCCGGGTCCTTGCCGCCGAGCTCGAGCCCGAGCGTCATGAAAGTGCCTGCCGCCGCCTTCTCGATGGCGCGGCCGCCGGCGACCGAACCGGTGAAGTTGACATGGTCGATCTTGCCGGAGCCGAGCAGTTTCTCGGTCTGAGCGTGGTTCATGACCAGGTTCTGGAACAGGCCCTTGGGCAGGCCCGCCTTGTCGAAGGCTTGGCTGAAACGTTCGCCGACCAGCAGCGTCTGCGCCGCATGCTTGAGGATGACCGCGCTGCCGGCCATCAGCGCCGGCACGATGGTGTTGACCGCTGTGAGATAGGGATAATTCCACGGTGCGATCACAAGGACGACGCCGAGCGGCACCTTCTTCACATAGCGGCGAAAACCGTCCTTCGGATTGGAGGCCATGACCGGCTTCAGCGCCTGTTCGGCGATCTCGACCATGTAATTGGTGCGTTCCTTGACGCCGCCGAACTCGCCGCCATAGCGCACCGGACGGCCCATCTGCCAGGCGATCTCCGGCACGATCTCGTCGGTCATCGCAACCAGAGCCTCGAGCATTGCCAGCATATATTTGCCGCGCTCTACGACCGGCGTCTCGGCCCACTTTTCCTGCGCGGCTTTGGCGCGCTCCACCGCTGCGTTGATCGCCTGGTCGGTCGCGACCGGCCGCTCGGCATAGATCGAGCCGTCGATGGGGGATTTCAGTTTGACCGTTTCGGTCATTTCTTCCTCGCAGTTTTACAATAATCGAAAATCAGGTGGCGCAGCGCCGCCCCTCATGCGCCTGCCGGCACCTTCTCCCCGCATAGTGACAGGGAGAAGGGAGAGGCTCCGGCACCGGCACCCCCCTCTCTCCCGTTCTTCACGGGGAGAGGGGAGTGAGGGCGCGGCGCACCGTTGCCAAAGTACCTAGTACCGCTCGAACCCCCGGTGCAGTTCCCAATCCGTAATCCGGCGGTCGTATTCGAACTGCTCCCAGCGGGCGGTATGGACGTAGTGTTCGACCACGTCTTCGCCGAAAGCCTGCTTCAGCATTGTGGAGTTCACCAGCGTCTCGGCGGCATCGCGCAGGGTCTTCGGGATTTCCGGTAGTTGCGACGCCTGGTAGGCGTCGCCGACGAAGGGCTTCTGCAGTTCCAGCTTCTCATCGATGCCGGCAAGGCCGGCGGCGATCAATGCCGCGAAAGCGAGATAGGGATTGAGGTCGGCGCCGCCGATGCGGCACTCCATGCGGATGCCCTTGGTGCCTTCGCCGCAGAGCCGGAAGCCGGCGGTGCGGTTGTCCTCGCTCCACATGATCTTGGTCGGCGCGAAGGTGCCGGCCTGGAAGCGCTTGTATGAGTTGATGTAGGGCGCCAGGAACCAGGTGAACTCCTTGGCGTATTTGAGCTGGCCGGCCGCCCATTGCTGGCCGAGCGTCGACAGTGTCCACTCCGCATTTTTGTCGAAGAACAGCGGCGTCTTGCCGTCGGCGCTCCACAGCGAATTGTGGATGTGGCTGGAATTGCCGGCGAGCCCGTAATTGTACTTGGCCATGAAGGAGATGGCCTTGCCTTCGGAATCGGCGATCTCCTTGGCGCCGTTCTTCAGGATGACGTGGCGGTCGGCCATCTCGAGCGCCTCGGCATAGCGCACATTGATTTCTTCCTGGCCGGGTCCCCACTCACCCTTGGAATTCTCGATCGGGATGCCCGCTGCCTCCATCTCGTTGCGAAGCCGGCGCATGACGCCTTCTTCCTTGGTGGTGATGCCGATCTGGTAGTCGCCGATATAGGGCGACGCCGAGTCGAGGCCCAGCCAGTGCTTCTTGCGGGCGGAATCGTAAGTCTCGTTGAACAGGTAGAATTCGAGCTCGGAGGCGAAGTAGCCGATATAGCCGCGCTCGCTCAGCCGCTTGACCTGCTTTTTCAGGATCGCGCGCGGCGAATGCGCCAGGTCCTCATGATCGTGATGATCGAGCACGTCGCAAATGACCAGCGCCGTCTTCTCGAGCCAGGGAATCCGTCGCAGTGTCGAAAGGTCGGGCTTCATCACGAAGTCGCCATAGCCCTTCGACCAGCTCGCCGCCTTGTAGCCGGGCACCGGCTCCATATCGATGTCGCAGGCCAGCAGATAGTTGCAGCCATGCGTCTCGCCATGCGCGGAATCGACGAAATACTGGGCCAGGAAGCGCTTTCCGGCGAGCCGGCCCTGCATGTCGACGATGCAGGCCAGCACGGTGTCGATCTCGCCCTTCGAGACCGCTTCCTTCAACTGATCGAACGAGAAATTCCCGGCCATTCCTTTGGCGCTCCAGTGGTCGATTGAAAGGGAAGAAACGGGGCCATGGCCGGCATGGCGCCGGCCATGGCCATGGCAAGTATCAGTGGCCGGTTTCGCCGACCGCCTGCTCCGCCGCCTTGATCGCTGCCTGGCGCGCCGCGATGATGTCGCCGAGCGGTGGGCCCTGGAAGCGGGTGCGCTCGAAGGCGAACCAGACGATCGCCGTCAGGATGAAGAAACCGACGGTGATGTAGAGCGCCCAGTCGTTCGGCGGCTGGATGCCGATGACGAAGATCAGGACCATCGATGCGATCGACAGGAAGGCGAACAGCATGAAGATGCCGCGGCCCATGTTCCACGGCCCCATCTTGTCCCACTTCGGCGTTCCCCAGGCCATCATGCCGAGCACGATCGGCACGGTGAAGGAGAGGAACAGGAAGATGACGGTGCAGGACACCACGATCGTGTAGGCCGAGGTGCCGGCGACCGAGACCACCGACGAACCCCACACGAACAGCACCGACAGGATCGAGGCTGTCCAGATCGCCGCCACCGGCGTGCGGTGGGTCGGGCTGACCTTGGCGAGCGCCGAGGAGCCCGGCAGGCCGCCGTCACGCGAGAAGGCGAAGATCATGCGCGAGGCCGAGGTGACGGTGGCGAGACCGCAGAGAAGCTGCGCAATGAACACGACGAGGTAGACGAACTCCTTGATGCCGGGGCTGACGCGCTGGTCGAAAGCCCAGAAGAACACGTTCCAGCCCTGCTTGGCGGCATCGTCCATATTCGGGATCATCAGCACGAAGGCGGCCAGGAACAGGTAGCCGAACAGTGCCGACCAGATGACCGACATCACCATCGCGCGCGGCACCGAGGACGCTGCCTTGATGGTCTCTTCCGACGTGTGCGCCGACGCATCATAACCGGTGATAGTGTAGATCGGCAGCAAGAGACCGAGCGCGAACACCCAGGCATTCGATACGGATGGCCAGACACCTGCGCCCGCGTCGCCGGAGTAGTTGTGGAGGGTGAACAGGCGGCTGAAATCCCAGGTTTCGGCGGCCGCAAGGCAGACGATCGCGATCAGAATCGACCCGAAGAAGATCAGGTAGCCCGAGAAGTCGGTCAGCTTCGCCGTGAGCTTGATGCCGAGATGGTTGATCAAGGCTTGGGCGCCGGTGATGATGACCAGGAAGATCATCTGGTTGGTCAGAGTTCCCTCGATCCCGAGCGCCGGTCCGAAGGCGCCGAGGAAAAACGTCCAGGTGCCGACATTGATGGCGCCGAGCACGGTGATCAGGCCGAGCAGGTTGAGCCAGGCCGTCACCCAGCCGGTGCCGCGGTTGCCGAGGATCGAGCCCCAGTGATAGAGGCCGCCGGCCGTCGGATAGGCCGAGCTGATCTGCGACATCGCGACAGCGAAGGTCAGCGACACGAAGCAGCCGACCAGCCAGCCGATGCCAATGCCGATGCCGCCGGCGCCGGAGGTGGCCTGCGCCAGCGAGTTGATGCCGCCGGACAGGATGCAGATGATGGAGAAGGAAACGGCGAAGTTCGAGAAGCGGCTGAGGCGCCGCTCCAGTTCCTGGGCGTAGCCCATATTGTGGAGGACCTTCATGTCCTCCGCTTTGTCGACTTCGGTATAACCCGGTGCTGCCATTTTGAAGTCCCCTTTAGTTCTTAGCTGGCCGATTGAACTGACTTTCCCATTGCGCGTTGTCGGGAGCCCCTGGCCTCCTCGGGCTCCAGATTCGAAAATATGCCGGTGAGCAGATCCGCCCATTTCCGCTGCCCGGTTTCGCCGGAGATTTCGTCGTTGCGGATCTCGATCATCGCGCAGGCAAGGCCGCGCGAGCGCGCATGCCGTTCCAGAGTGAAATAAACACGGTCGGCCGGCGAATAGGGTTCGTTGACGCCGACGGTGACGCCGGCAAGGCGCTGCAGCGCCGATACCAGCGGCGCCGCCAGCCTGCGGTCGTCGTCATGGATGATGCCGATATGCCAGGGCCGGCTCTTGCCCTTGTAGACCGGCGTGAAGGAGTGCACCGACACCAGCCGCGTCTCCTGGCCGCGCGCCAGCCGCTCGTCGATGAGGCGGGCAATGGTGTCGTGGAACGGCCGCCAGGCCAGGTCGATCCGCGCGGCGCGCTGCTTTTCCGAAAGACCGGTGTTGCCCGGGATGGCCGTCGTTTCGCTGACCGGCGGCACGAGGTCGGGCGCATCGAGCGGCCGGTTGCAGTCGATCACCAGCCGCGAGATGCGGGTCTCGACCAGCGTGGCGTCGAGCGCATCGGCCATGCGGCTGGCGACAGGCAGCGCGCCCGGATCCCAGGCGATGTGGCGGGAAAGGTCCTCGACGGGCAGGCCGAGCGTTCCGAACTCGGCGGGCAGGAAATTCGAGGCATGGTCGCAAGTGAGGACGAATGGACTCGAGCCGCCGGGGTTGCTCACCCTCACGGTCTCCGACGGTGCAAGGCTGGCGAGCCGTGCCTTCTCCATACTGCCGTCCCCTGGGGAGCGCTGTATCTTATGTTACGTATTTTGCCTCATTGCGTCCCGGTGAATGATTTCATACACTTTATCCGGCTTTGTCAAACGCGAATTCCGGAAAACGGCGGCGGCGGGTCAACAGGCGGGGGAAAACATGATTTCCAGCATTGCCGAACTGATCTCGGACCGCATCGGCGCCATGCCCGCGGGCGAGCGCCGCGCCGCGCAGACACTGATTGCCAACTATCCGCTGACCGGGTTGAAAACGGTGGCCGAGTTCTCGACCGCGGCGGGAGTTTCATCGCCGACGATCCTGCGTTTCGTCGCGAGATTGGGCTTCCAGAACTATCCCGAATTCCAGTCGGCGCTACAGGATGAACTGGCAGCGCAACTGCAGTCGCCGGCGTCACGCACCCTCAACCCGGCGTCGCCCGCCGGCGGCGGCGCCGTATCGCCGATGCTGGAGGCGACGCTCGACAACATGCGCGAGACGTTCCGGCACCTCTCCGACAAGCAGCTGGCCGACATCGCCGCAAGGCTTGCCGAGCGGCGCGGCAAGACCTTCCTGATCGGCGGACGCTTCACCGATCCGCTGGCGCGCTACATGGCCGCCCACCTCGCCATCATCCAGCCTGATGTCTACCACCTCGCCGGCCAGGAGAGCATCTGGCGAGACCGGCTGATCGACATGGGCAAGCGGGACGTCCTGGTGATCTTCGACATCAGGCGCTACCAGGAGAGCCTGATCCGCTTTGCCGAGAAGGCGCATGAGCGCGGCGTGCAGATCGTGCTCTTCACCGACCAATGGCTGTCGCCGATCGCCCGCTTCGCCCGCCATGTGATCGCCGGGCGCACCGCCGTGCCTTCGGCCTGGGATTCGTCCGCCGCCCTCTTGGTCGTCGCCGAAACGCTGATCGGCGCGGTCACCAGGCAGCTCGAAGCCGCCGGCGCCAAACGCATCCGCGACCTGGAGGGCCTGCGCTGAGCGGTCGCCAATCCGAGTAGACGCTACGGCTTGATGAACACTTTCCCGTTCGGCTTGGCCAACTCGGCCGGCAGCCGGGCCATCGCCTCGTCCAGCGGCACCACCGCCGTCACGTCGGTCGACCAGCGCCCGTCGGAAAAGCGCTTCTGCGCTTCCAGCACCGCCGGACCGAGACGGTCGCGGAACTGCCGCATCCATTCGGCCAGCCAGAAGCCTTCGACGCGCTTGTGCTGGAAGATCAACTGGCCTGGCTCGTGGATGACGGTCGGCTCGGCATCGAGCCGGCCATAGACGATCCAGCGCGAACGCTTCGGCATGGCATTGAAGATGGCGGAAGCCAGCGGGCCGGTGACAGCGTCGAGGAAGACGCGCGGCTGCTCGGCCTTTATCGCCTCGCGCAGCGCCGTCTCGAAATCCGCCGCCTTCTCGTTGAGCACATGGGCGGCGCCAAGTTCCTTCAGCAAAGGAATCTGCTCGTCGCGGCGCACGGTGACGATCGGCCGGAAACCTTCCTCCTTCGCCAGGCCGATGATCAGCTTGCAGAGTTGGCTGGCGCCGGCGGTCATGATGAAGGCCTCATCGCCTTCCTGCTTGACGATGTCGAACATGGCTAAAGCGGTCAGCGGATTGACGATCATCGCCGCGGCGTCCTCGTCGCCCACCGTGTCGAGCAACGGAATGCAGGACGCAGCCTCGGCGACCGCATATTCTGCCCATGCGCCCCAGTTCGACACACCGGTGGCGAAGGCGACGCGCTTTCCCTCCAGGCTCTTGGCATACGGGTCATTGCCGGTGGCGACGACGATGCCGACGCCTTCGAAGCCGGCCGGCTGGCCTTTCACCCGCGGCTGGCCGTATTGGCCTTTGATGAAAGCGATATCGGACGGGTTGATCGAGGCGAGGTTGACCTTGATCAGGGCCTGTGTCGGGCCGGGTGTCGGCAAGGCGATGCTTCCGGGCTGGAGATAAGGTTCCGTCGCCTCCAGCGCGCCGGCCGAAGGTGTCCTGGTGTAGCCGTCGCCGACGAGCAGCAAGGCCTTCATTTCCGGTGGAAGCGCCATGATGGTCAAACCTTTTCCTGGGTGTATTTCCTGAGCTCGGCGCGCGCCACCTGCCGCCGGTGCACCGCGTCCGGTCCATCGGCGAGCCGCAGGGTTCTCAGATGCGTCCACGAACGGGCGAGCGGCGTGTCCTGGCTGATGCCCTGCGCGCCGAACATCTGCACCGCCTCGTCGGTGACCTTGAGCGCGACGCGGGGCGCGACGACCTTGATCTGACTGATCCAGGGGGCGGCGGCGCGCGCATCGCCCTGGTCGATCATCCACGCCGCCTTGAGGCACAGGAGCCGTGCCATCTCGATCTCCATGCGGCATTCGGCGATGATGTCGAAATTGGCGCCGAGCCTGGCCAGCGACTGGCCGAAGGCCTCGCGCCGCACCGAACGCTGGCACAGCATCTCCAGCGCCATCTCGGCCTCGCCGATGGCGCGCATGCAGTGGTGGATACGTCCCGGCCCCAGCCGCCCTTGCGAAATCTCGAATCCCCTGCCCTCGCCGAGGATCAGGTTCGCCGCCGGCACCCGAACATCCTCGAACCTCAGATGCATATGGCCATGCGGCGCGTCGTCATCGCCATAGACCTGCATGGGTCGCAGCTTGGTGATGCCCTTGCTGTCGGAAGGCACCAGGATCATCGAATGCCGGCGATGCTGCGGCTCCTCTTCAGATCCGGTCCGGACCATGACGATGTAGATGGCGCAGCGCGGGTCGCCGGCGCCCGAAGCCCACCATTTCTCGCCGTTGAGCACGTAATCGTCGCCGCGCCGCTCGCAGCGCATCGAAATGTTTGTGGCGTCCGAGGAGGCGACGTCCGGCTCGGTCATCAGATAGGCAGAGCGGATCTTCCCCTCGAGCAGCGGCTCCAGCCATTCCCGCTTGTGCTCCTCCGAGCCGTAGCGCTCCAGCACCTCCATGTTGCCGGTGTCGGGCGCCGAGCAGTTGAAGGTCTCGGCACCGAGATGCGCCTTGCCCATCTCCTCCGCCAGATAGGCGTATTCGACCGTCGACAGGCCGTAGCCGCGCTTGGAATCGGTGAGCCAGAAATTCCACAGGCCGCGCTCCCGGGCTGTCTTCTTCAGCCCTTCGAGGATTTCGGTCTGTCTGGCCGTGTAGGCCCAGCGGTCGCCGTTCCTGCCGACCTCGGCCAGAAATTCCTCGCCGAGCGGCGCGATCTCGTCGCGCACCATCGCCGCCACGCGCTGGTGGATCGGCTTCAGCCGCTCGGTCATGCCGAGATTCATGTCCGCCATCGGTGCCGGCCCTTTCGCTTCTTTCCCGTGGCAAGGATGACCGTACTTCGGCTAGCCTTGTCAACGCGAGTCCTTCGGTTCGGCCGGGACGCGCCACGTGGAGGAATTTGGATGAGCTATCTCGACAGGCTGTTCTCGGTCGCCGGCAAGACCGCGCTGGTGACCGGCGCCGCGACCGGCATCGGCCGCATGGTCGCGACCGGACTGGTGCGGGCGGGCGCCACCGTGATGATCGCCTCGCGCAAGGGCGAAGACTGCGTGCGCGTCGCCAGCGAGCTCAACGCGCTGGGCGGCGCCGGGCGGGCCGAAGGGTTTGCCGGCGACGTGTCCAGCGAGGCGGGCATCACCGCCTTGGTCGCCGAGGTCAAGGTGCGCACCGACCGGCTGCACATCCTGGTCAACAATGCCGGCATTTCCTGGGGCGCGCCGCTGGAGGAGTTTCCCTATCACGCCTGGGGCAAGGTGTTCGGCGTCAACGTCACCGCCGTCTTCCACCTGACCCGCGAGCTTTTGCCGCTGCTCGACGCCGCCGCAAGCGACGAGGACCCGGCCCGCGTGATCAATCTTGGCTCGGTGATGGGCACCCAGCCGCTGGCCGACGATGCCTATTCATACACCGCCTCCAAGGCCGCGGTGCATCACCTGACACGCACGCTGGCAATCGAATTCGCCGCCCGCCGCATTACCGTCAACGCCTTTGCCCCCGGCCCCTTCCAGAGCCGGATGACGGCCTTTGCCACCGCCACGGAGGAGCAGGCGAAACATGTCGGTAACCATGTTCCGCTCGGCCGTATCGGCGTGGCGGATGACATTGCCGGCGCAACGCTCTATTTGTGCAGCCGTGCCGGAAGCTATGTCACCGGCGCCATCCTGCCGATCGACGGCGGCCAGTCGGTGCAGCACGGGATGACATTGTTCAAGGAATGAAGCGCTCGCTATCCGGGCGGGGGTGCGGAGGACGTCAGCGTGGAACCGATCAGTCTCGATACGCTTCTGGCCAGCGTCGGCAAGGAAGTCGGCGTGTCGCCCTGGCGCACGGTCACCCAGCGCATGATCGACCAGTTCGCCGACGCCACCGACGACCACCAGTTCATCCATTGCGATCCGGAGCGCGCCGCGCGCGAGACGCCGTTCGGCGGCACCATCGCGCATGGCTTCCTGTCGCTGTCGCTGCTGTCGGCCATGACCTTCGAGACCATGCCGCCGATCGAAAACACCAAGATGGGCGTCAACCATGGTTTCGACACGCTGCGCTTCCTGGCGCCGGTCAAGACCGGTTCGCGCATCCGCACCCACTTCGTGCTGGCCGACGTCAAGGTGCGGCCGTCCGGATGGGTGCAGACGGCGCATGACGTCACCATCGAGATCGAGGGATCGAAGAAGCCGGCGCTGACGGCGCGCTGGCTGACGCTGACGCTGATCGAGCGTCAGCCTGAGACCGCATGAGCGGCGACGCCAACGCGCTAAACCAGGGAGCGCTTGCGCCCTACCTCGAGGCGCATATCCCGGGCTTTGCCGGGCTTTCCGCGATCGAAAAGTTCAAGTTTGGACAGTCGAACCCGACCTATCTGCTCACCGCCGCGAGCGGCCGCTACGTGCTGCGCGCCAAGCCGCCGGGGCAGCTGCTGAAATCGGCGCACCAGGTCGACCGTGAATTCCGGGTCATGCAGGCGCTTGGCCCGACCGCCGTGCCGGTGCCGCGCATGCTGCATCTGTCCGGCGAGGGCTCCCCGATCGGCCGCATGTTCTATGTCATGGAGTTCCTCGACGGCCGCATCTTCTGGGATCCCTCATTGCCGGACGCATCCGGCAATGATGAGCGTGCCGCTATCTACGACGCCATGAATGCGACGCTTGCCGCCCTGCACGACGTCGATGTCGAGGCCGTGGGCCTAAGCGATTTCGGCAAGCCCGGCAGCTATTTCGAGCGCCAGTTCGCCCGCTGGACCAGCCAGTATCGCGCTTCCGAGACCGAAAAGATCGCCGACATGGACCGGCTGATCGCCTGGCTGGAGACCCACATGCCGGCCGATGACGGCCGCGTCTCGCTGGTGCATGGCGACTACCGGCTGGACAACATGATCTTGGCCAAGGACGAGCCGAAGGTCATCGCCGTGCTCGACTGGGAGCTGTCGACGCTCGGCCATCCCTTCGCCGACCTCGCCTATCAATGCATGCAGTGGCGCCTGCCTAACGCGTCCGGCTTTCGCGGCCTTGGCGGCGTCGACCGCGCCATTCTCGGCCTACCTTCCGAGGCCGCCTATGTCGCCGCCTACTGCCGCCGGCGCGGCATCGACGGCATCGGCAACTGGACCTTCTTCCTTGCCTTCTCCTTCTTCCGGCTGGCGGCGATCTGCCAGGGCGTCTACCGCCGCGCGCTGGACGGCAATGCCTCCAATCCGGAGAAGGCCAGGACCTATGGCGTGGCGGTGAAGCTGCTCGCCGCGCTTGCGGTGGAGCTGATCGACAGTAAGGGTTGAGCAAGGAGGGCTGCCCATGGGTCGTTTCGATGGAGCGACGGTGCTGATTACCGGTGCGACCGGCGGCCTCGGCAGCGCCGCGGCCAAAGCCTTCGCCGCCGAGGGCGCGCGGCTGGTCCTTTCCGATCTCGACGAAGCGGCGCTCGGCGATTTCGCGGCTACGCTTGGCGCCAAGACAGCGCTGCTTGCCGGCGACATCGCCGACGAGAAGCTATCCGAGGATCTGGTGAAGCTGGCGGTGCAGGAATTCGGCCGACTGGACATTGCCGCCAACAATGCCGGCATCGTGCACGCTTTCGTGCGCCTGCCGCAGGTGACCTCGCAGGAAGCGCGCCGGGTGCTCGAGGTCGACCTGCTCGGCGTCTTCTACGCCATGAAGCACCAGATCCCGCAGATGGAGCGCCAGTTCAAGGAAAGCGGCAAGGGCGGCGCCATCATCAACATCGCCTCGGTCGCCGGTCTCTCCGGCGCGCCGAAGCTGTCGGTCTACGCCGCCGCCAAGCATGGCGTGATGGGGCTGACACGGTCGGCTGCGGTCGAATACGCCCGCAAGGGGATACGCATTAACGCGGTCTGCCCGGCGCACACGAGGACGGCGATGGTCGACGGCTTCGTGCGTTCCACCGGCGCGCCGGAGGCGGAAGCGCTTGCCGATATCACCCGCGGCGTGCCGATGAAGCGCGTCGGCGAAGTGGACGAGATCGTGACCGGCATCCTCTATCTCGCCGACCCCGCCAACTCCTTCATGACCGGCCACGCGCTGGCGCTTGACGGCGGCATCGGCGCGATCTGATTTCGGAAAAGCGGTCCGGAATTGCGTCGGAACAAAGCGTTGGGGCCTACCTTGGGGAACCAGGCCGCTCCCTTGTCCGTTTCCGTACAGCGTATATAACTTCGTCAGGCAACCAATCAAAAAGGCAGGCGGACATTGCCGCTGAGCGTTCAGAAACGCCGAGAGAAGCAGAAAGCCGAGCTTCGCTCCGAACTGGTCGACGCGGCCCACAAGCTCGTCCAGGAAGAAGGCTACGAGGGCCTCACCATCCGCAAGCTGGCCAAGCGGGTCGGCTACGCGCCGATGTCGGTCTATTCCTATTTCGCCGACAAGCAGGACATCCTGTTCGCGCTGGCCGAGGACGCCTTCGAGACGCTTGCCCGTCGCATCGAGGAGCATTCCTCCGATGACCCGATCGAGGCGCTGCGGGCGGTGATGACCGAATACGCCGCCTTCGGGCTCGGCAATCCCAATGAGTACCGTACCGTCTTCATGACCGAGAAGACCAAGCTGCCGGAAGGCCGCAGCTACGAGGACATGGAAGAGGGCAACCCGGCGATGAAGGTGCTGATCACAAGGGTCGAGGCCTGCGTCGCCGCCGGCAAGCTCAAGGGCGACCCGCGCGCCATCGCCACCATGCTGTGGACCGTCGGCCACGGCACGATCTCGCTGCTGATCACCTTTCCCTTCTATCCGTTCGGCGATCCCCAGGCCTATGTGAAGCGGATGTGCGACTTCATGCTGGCCTCGTTGTCGGCACAGGACATACCCCCGCTCACCGAAACGCCCGTCAACTGCTGATCGGCCATCTTTGACCGTTTTGCCATCCGATCGCTTGATCCGCGGCGGTGAATTCCTACGTTCAAGAAAATTTGTCGTACGCGTACAAATTGCCCCTTGAATTCAGCTTCCGTTAACCGTATATGTACGCTGTATCGTACATGTACGGAAAGATTGACCGGAGACGGAAGATGAAAAAGACAATCCTCGCTCTCGCTGCCGTGCTGGCTTTCTCGGGCGCCGCTTTCGCTGGCGCGAACCAGCCGGCCAAGCAAATCCCTGCGGCCTGCGCCCAAACGCACACCAACGTGACACTCGACTGCACCGCGACGGGCTCGGTCGACAAGGCCGACGCCGTCAAGACCCAGACGACCAAGGGCCCGCGGCTGGGCATGGACGTGAACCCGTGGTTCGTGCCCGGCCTCTAGTGCGTTTCACCGTTTCACGGAAACCGCGAAACGCCCTATCTTCTTGTTTTTACGCAATTCCGGACGGAAAACCGCTCACACTTTTTCTGGAATTGGCCTAGGCGACGCTAAAAACGGAAACGAAAACGGGCGGCATTGGCCGCCCGTTTTCGATTATACCGGCGCTCCCGAACGCCGGAGGCGAACGGTACTATTTCTTGCGCTTTTTCTTTTGCGGCGCCGTCTTGGCTTTGGCCGGCTTCGCAGGCGCGCCCGTAATCGAAGTGCTGGTAACCGAAACCGGATCGCTGGCCGGGAATGTGTCCTCGAGGCCTTCCTCGAGTTCCTCATCCTCGATGTCGTGATGCCGCTCCCGCTCCAGCGAACGGACGGCCGCGGTCTTCTTGGGCGACTTCGGCGCGGATTTGGACAGCATCGGCTTCTCCCTCGCTAGAGCAATTCCGGGAAAAGTGTGAAACGGTTTTCGTCCGGAATTGCGTGAAAACAAAGAGATAGAACGGTCTGGCGTTTCCATGAAACGGTGAACCGTTCTAGTCGCAAACAACGGCGATGGATCGGCGATGGTTCCTGCGACGCCGCCTCCGGTTAACTGCGGGCGGGAAAATCAGTTCGCCGCGTCGCCTGCCGCTTCCGACAGCAAAGTAAAGACATAGTCCGAGAAGGAACGCCAGCACTCCACCCGGAACGCATCCGCCGCGGTGCGCAGCAGCACGATCTCGGACTTGCCGAGAATGGTGCGCGACGCCGCCCCGACCGGGAATGCTTCGAGCGACAGGTCTTGCGGGCAGCCGGAATTGACCGTCACGGCGGCCGCCGGCCCGGTGACCGAGATGGCGACGTTGCGATGCGAGATGCCGACCGCCGAATGCAGCGCCGAGACCTTCGCGCAATCGGCCAGCGGGTCGTTGCCGGCCTGGTCGATGACCAGCCACTCGTCCGGTCCGAGCCACAAGGCGGTGCGTCCGCCCTTCGCGGCCGAGCTTTTCGGCTTCGCCGGCAGCGTCACGCCGAGCGCCTTGGAGAGCGCGGCGAGCGAAGCCTCCGGGGCGCGCAACGAGATGCGTTCGGCCGGCGGCAGGATCTCGACCTTGACGTCCGGCGCCGACAGCGCGCGGCCGGCAAGCGCAGGACGCCGCTCGGCCGAGGTTTCGGCGGCTTTTGTCGTAGCGGCAGCCTTAGCCATTGAGGCGTTCTCCCTTCTCGTCGACGAACACCATGCCGGTGACCTCCACCTCGATCGTGCCGTTCGGCATCGGCACGTAGAGCGTCTTGCCCATCTTGTCGCGGCCGCCGGCGACCAGCGCCAGCGCGATCGAGCGCCCGCAATTCTCCGACCAGTAGCTGGAGGTGACGTGGCCGATCATCTTCATCGGGATCGCCTGTTTCGGATCCTCGACGATCTGCGCGCCCTCTTCCAGCACCACCTTCGGGTCCTTCGTCTTCAAGCCGACGAGCTGCTTGCGGCCCTTGGCGACGAGGTCCGCACGCGCCATGCCGCGGATGCCGACGAAGTCGGTCTTCTTCTTGCCGACCGCCCAGTCGAGCCCGGCATCGTTCGGCGTCACCGTGCCGTCGGTGTCCTGGCCGACGATGATGTAGCCCTTCTCGGCGCGCAGCACGTGCATCGTTTCGGTGCCGTAGGCGGCCGCGCCATGCTTCTGGCCTTCGGCCCACAGCGCCTCCCAGACGGCCTCGCCGTAGTCGGCCGGCACGTTGACTTCGAAGCCGCGCTCGCCGGTGAAGGACATGCGGAAGAGCCTGGTCGGCACGCCGCAGATCTTGCCCTCGCGCACCGACATATGCGGCAGCGCTTCGTCCGACATGTCGATGCCTTCGACCAAGGGTTCGATAATTTTCCGCGCGCTCGGCCCCTGCACCGCGATCACCGCCCATTGTTCGGTGATCGAGGTCAGCCAGACGTTGAGATGCGGGAATTCGGTCTGGAGGTAGTCCTCCATATGGTGCATGACGCGCGGCGCGCCGCCGGTGGTCGTCGTCACGTGGAAGCGATCCGGCGCCAGCCGGCCGACGACGCCGTCGTCATAGATGAAGCCGTCCTCGCGCAGCATGATGCCGTAGCGGCAGCGGCCGGGCTCCAGCTTCTCCCACGGGTTGGTGTAGAGCAGCTCCATGAACTTCGCCGCGTCTGGCCCGACCACCTCGATCTTGCCGAGCGTCGAAGCGTCGAACAGGCCGGCCGACTTGCGCACCGTCACGCATTCGCGGTTGACGGCGGCGTGCATGTCCTCGCCGGCTTTGGGGAAATACCAGGCGCGCTTCCACTGGCCGACATCCTCGAAGACGGCGCCCTTCGCGGCTGCCCAGCCATGGGTGGACGTCCGCCGGGTCGGATCGAACAAGGCGCCGCGCGCGTGCCCGACGATCGAGCCGAAGGTGACCGGCGTATAGGGCGCGCGGAACGTGGTGAGGCCGACCTGCGGGATCGGCTTGCCGAGCGTCTCGGCCGCGATCGCCAGGCCGTGCATGTTCGACGTCTTGCCCTGGTCGGTCGCCATGCCGTTGGTGGTGAAGCGCTTGACGTGCTCGATCGAGTGCATGCCCTCATGCACCGCCTGGCGGATGTCCTTGGCGGTGACGTCGTTCTGGAAATCGACGAAGGCCTTGACCGTCGTGTCCGGACCGGCGCCGGGCGCGGCGCCCAGCATGCCGCGCGACCAGCTCTCGCTGGCGTCGACCTTCGGCTTGGCGCCCTTGCCGGCCTTGACGCTGGAATCCTTGCCGCCGGCCTCCTTCGCCGCCTTGGCGCCGGCCGCATAGGCCTCGTCGACCGTCGCGTCCAGCCCGTCGGTGCCGTTGCAGGCGCCGACCGAGACGCAGTCCTGCGCATAGGTTCCCGGCACGAAACGCCGCGTCTCCTCGTTGAAGGCGACCTTGCCGCGCGACTGCGAGAAGAGATGCACCGACGGCGTCCAGCCGGCCGACATCAGGATGGCGTCGACGGGAATAGTGCGCTCGCCGCCGCCATTCTTCGGCTGCACGGTCATCGAGGAGACGCGCAGCTTGCCGCCGGCGCGAACCACCGCGCGGCCGAAATTGATCTCGATGCCGAGCGCTCTCGCCTCGTCGATCACCGGCCCCGACGGGTTGTCGCGCAGGTCGACGATGGCCGCGACATTGACGCCCGCCTTCTTCAGGTCGATCGCGGCCGCGTAAGCCGAGTCGTTCGCCGTATAGACGCCGACATTCCTGCCGACCGCGACGCCATAGTGGTTGAGATAGGTGCGCGCAGCCGACGCCAGCATGATGCCCGGCCGGTCGTTATTGGCGAACACCATGTGGCGCTCGATGGCGCCGGTCGCCAGCACGACGCGCCCGGCGCGGACCTGCCACAGGCGCTCGCGCGCCAGCTCGCGGCCAGGGGATCTGAGATGATCGCTGACCCGCTCGACCAGCCCGACGAAGTTCTGCGCGTAGTACCCGAAAGCAGTGGTGCGCGGCAGCACCCGGACATTGTCCATCGCCTTGAGCTTCGCGACCGCGGCTTGCGCCCAGGCAAAGCCATTCTCGCCGTCGATCCTGGCGCCGCTCTCGAAGCGCAGGCTGCCGCCGAACTCCGCCTGCTCGTCGGCGATGATCACCCTGACACCGGTTTCGGCGGCGGCAAGCGCTGAGGCAATGCCGGCGACACCGCCGCCCAGCACCAGCACCTCGCAATGCGCGTAACGCGCGGCATAGTGGTCGGGGTCCGGCCGATCCGGCGAAACGCCAAGGCCAGCCGCCGCGCGGATCTTCGGCTCGTAGAGATTCTTCCAGGCCGACTTCGGCCACATGAAGGTCTTGTAGTAGAAGCCGGCCGAAAATAGCGGCGAGGCGATGTCGTTGACCGCGCCGACGTCGAAGGCAAGCGATGGCCAGCGGTTCTGCGAATGGGCGGTCAGCCCGTCATAGAGCTCCTGCACGGTCGCCCGCACATTCGGCGTCTTGCGCGCGTCGTCGCGCACGATCTGCACCAGCGCGTTGGGCTCTTCGGCACCGGCCGACAGGAAGCCGCGCGGCCGGTGATATTTGAAGGAACGGCCGACCAGATGCACCCCGTTGGCGAGCAGCGCGGAGGCGAGCGTGTCGCCATCGATGCCGGCATAAGACTTGTCGTCGAAGCTAAACGAGGCGGTCTTGGCCTGGCTGAGGCGCCCGGCGCCGGAAATGCGGAAGGCGGCGTTCATTTCGAGGCTCCAGGCAGCTTCGCAGGCTTCGGCTCGCCGGCCTTGTAGGTCATGACGAACCTGTCGGTGACGGTGTCGCGCACGGCGTTGAAAAAGCGCGCGCAACCATGGATGTGCCGCCAGCGCTCATAGATGACGCCCTTCGGGTTCGAGCGGATGAAGAAGAATTTCTCGAAATCGTCGTCGCTCTCGCCGGCGATGTTGGTCGAGCGCGCGATATGCGCCTCGCCGGTATTGCGGAACTCGAGTTCCGGGCGCTCTTCCTCGCAATAGGGGCAGCGGATGAGAAGCATCTGGTTGATCCTACAATTCGCCATGGCCGACACGGGCGCCGGCCGGTTGATCGCAAAGCCTCTGGCCGAGCGCCGCGAAGGGCGTCACGAGCCGCATGCGTTCCTCGACATTGGCCGAGGGTTTGAACAATGCGCGGTTCGCCATGTTGCCGAGCGTCAGCTGCATCGGGTCGGTGGTGACGATGACGCCGCGCGGATGAAAGGGCTCGCCCTCTGGCAGGCTCTTCGGCCGGTTCTCGAAGAACATCACCACCTTGCGGCCGCCGCTCCAGACGCAGGTGAGCATGCCGTCATCGACCGAGAACGGCCAATCCGCCTCGTGATCGGCCCGGCTGATCGCCTGGAGCCGCACCTCGCGGGGCGACGGTATGTGAAAAAGCCCCTGCTCGCCGGCAAGCACCAGCGGCATGGCGACAGCCATCTCGGCCATCATCAGTGCGCCACCGCCGCCGCCGCCGCCTCGTCGATGAGACGTCCGGTGCGGAAGCGCTCGAGCGTGAAGGGCGCGTTGATCGGGTGCGGGTCATCCCTGGCGATGGTGTGCGCGAAGACATTGCCCGAGCCAGGTGTCGCCTTGAAACCGCCCGTGCCCCAGCCGCAATTGACGTAGAGGCCCTTGACCGGCGTCTTTGCCAGGATCGGCGAACGGTCGGGCGTCACGTCGACGATGCCGCCCCAGGAGCGCAGCATCTTCATGCGCGTGAAGATCGGGAACATCTCGCAGATGGCGTCGAGCGTGTGCTGCAATATGTGCAGGCCGCCGGTCTGCGAATAGGAAATATACTGGTCGGTGCCGGCGCCGATGACCAGCTCGCCCTTGTCGGACTGCGAGATATAGGCGTGCACGGTGTTCGACATGATCACGCAGGGCACAACCGGCTTGACCGGCTCCGACACCAGCGCCTGCAGCGGATAGCTTTCAAGCGGCATGCGCACCCCGGCCATGTCCATGATCACCGACGAATGACCGGCTGCAACCACGCCGACCTTTTTGGCGCCGATGAAGCCGCGCGTCGTCTCGACGCCGGCGATCGCGCCGTTGGCCGCGCGCTTGATGCCGGTGACCTCGCAATTCTGGATGATGTGCACGCCGCGCGCCGAGGCGCCGCGCGCATAGCCCCAGGCGACCGCGTCGTGGCGCGCCGTGCCGCCGCGCCGCTGCAAGGCCGCGCCCATCACCGGATAGCGCGCCTCCCTGGCGATGTTGAGCGGCGGACAGAATTCCTTCGCCTGTTCCGGCGTCAGCCATTCATTGTCGATGCCGTTGAGCCGGTTGGCGTGGATGTGGCGCTTGAACACCTGGACGTCGTGAACATTGTGCGCGAGCATCATGACGCCGCGCGCCGAATACATGACGTTGTAGTTGAGCTCCTGGCTGAGCCCGTCCCACAGCTTCAGCGCATGGTCGTAGATGCCGGCGCTCTCGTCATAGAGATAGTTGGAGCGGATGATGGTGGTGTTGCGGCCGGTGTTGCCGCCACCGAGCCAGCCCTTTTCCAGCACCGCGACATTGGTGATGCCGTGCTCGGTCGCCAGATAATAGGCGGTGGCCAGGCCGTGGCCGCCGGCGCCGACGATGATGACGTCGTATTCCTTCTTCGGCTCAGGCGAGGTCCACTGCTCTTCCCAGCCCTTGTGGCCGCGCATCGCCTCTCGGGCAATGGCGAATACCGAGTATTTCTTCACGTTGTAGCCTCGCGCCAAAAATCGCGGATTTGCGGCCGGGCATCCCAGCCTCGGCGCGCGAGGAGTATCACTAGCGAAACTGCGCCGCCATCCTTGCGCTGTTTGCGACGGCGCTTGCCGTTTTGCGCCGTGGCATCCACAGGCGAGCAACCAAGCCACGCGGCACAAACCCCAATGCAGCTTTCGGGTGGCTCGGACCGCCGCCATTTGTGACCAAGCGTCCAATCGCTGGCAAGGCCGGCACGAAAGAAGGATGCTCAGAAGATGTTCGCACTGACAGACAAGGTCGCCATCGTCACCGGCGCCAGTTCCGGCATCGGCCGCGCCACGGCAAAGCTGTTCGCCGCAGAGGGCGCCAGTCTGGTCATCGCAGCCCGGCGCAAGGCAGAGCTCGACCTCTTGGTCGACGAGATCGAGGAGGCCGGCGGAAGCGCAGTCGCGCTTGCCGGCGACGTCCGCGACGAAGCCTATGCCAAGGCCCTCGTCGATCTCGCGGTCGAAAAGTTCGGTGGCCTGGACATCGCCTTCAACAATGTCGGCGCTGTCGGGCAGATGGGATCGATCTCCGAGCTGTCGCTCGATGGCTGGCGCGAGACGCTCGATACCAACCTGACCAGCGCGTTTCTCGGCGCGAAATACCAGGTGCCGGCGATGATCGAGCGCGGCGGCGGCTCACTGATCTTCACCTCCACCTTTGTCGGCCACACCGTCGGCATGCCCGGCATGACCAGCTACGCGGCAAGCAAGGCCGGCCTGATCGGACTGATGCAGGTGCTGGCGGCCGAATACGGACCACAGGGGTTGCGCGTCAACGCACTATTGCCGGGCGGCACCGACACGCCGGCGGCGACATTCAAGACACCGGAATCGCGGGCCTTCGTGGAAAGCCTGCATGCGTTGAAACGTGTCGCCGAGCCCGAAGAGATCGCCCGCTCGGCGCTTTTTCTCGCCTCCGACGCATCGAGCTTCACCACCGGCACGGCGCTGTTTGCCGATGGCGGCGTCTCGATCAACCGGACGTGATCCGCCATGCGGACGGCAGGCATGCTCATCCGCTGGAATCTCGCGATCGCGGTCTTGCATTCCGGTCCGTTTTGACGATTTTCGTTTCCGTCGAAAATCGGACCGGAACCATGCTGCTGATCAGAACCTATGTCGCCCAGAGCGCCATCGAAGGCGTCGGCGTGTTCGCCGCCGAGCCGATCAGGAAAGGCGCCTCGATCTGGCGGCTCGACCCCGATTTCGACCGGCTGATCCCGACGGAGAAATACGAGGCGGCGCCGCCCCATCTGCGCGAGCTGCTCGACCGCTATGCCTATCCGAGCCCGGACAAGCCCGGTTTCATGGTCTATGAGGTCGACAATGGCCGCTTCATGAACCATTCCGAGCGGCCGAACACGGATTTTTCGCAGTATGGCGGCGCCACGGCCATCCGTGATATCGCCGCCGGCGAGGAAATCACCTGCGACTATGGCGAATTCTTTGAGGATTTCGCCCGCCTGCATCTGGCGACGGCTTAAGCCCGAGCAGGCGAGACCCAGCGATCCGGCTTCCGATCGCGGTTTCCTGCAATCAACGGTGGACAGGACGGCGTGATTCTGCTATCAGCCGCCACAATTCGCGGTGCAACCCGCCGCGGAGGCATAACGGCTATGGTCGTTAGCCTGTTGATTTCAAACCCGAAGACAGGATTGCACGTGCAGGTACTCGTCCGCGACAACAACGTTGATCAGGCGCTTCGCGCGCTGAAGAAGAAAATGCAGCGCGAAGGTATCTTCCGCGAAATGAAGATGCGCGGTCACTACGAGAAGCCGTCCGAGAAGCGCGCCCGTGAGAAGGCGGAAGCCGTGCGCCGCGCCCGCAAGCTGGCCCGCAAGCGCGCTCAGCGCGAAGGCCTGCTGCCGATGACCCCGCGCCCGGCTCCGGCTGGTGCTGCCGGCGCATCGCGCTCGCCGCGCTCATAACGCCAATTTTTCGTCCTTTTCGAAGGATACCGAGGGTGGCGCGATGCGGAATCGCCGCCACCCTTTTGTTTATGCATTCGAGCCGGTTCGGAGAGGGAACGGACTGACGGCGCCCCGGCAGTGAGGACAAAGATGAACGCAATTTCCGTGGAGCGCAGAACCGCTTTTCGCGGCTTCGCCCTGACGGCGGCCCTGCTTTCGGGCCTGGCCCTTGCAGCATGCCAGACGACCCCGACGGGTGAGTTCAACAACATCGACAAGGCGCAGGGCTCGAGCGAGAACATCTCCTCGCTGTCGGCGGTGATCCAGCGCAACCCGCAGGATCCCGAGGGCTACAATGTGCGCGGCTCGGCCTATGGCCGCGGCGGCCAGTATCAGGCCGCGCTGAAGGACTTCGACAGCGCCATCCAGCTCAACCCGAGCTTCTACCAGGCCTATTCGAACCGCGCGCTCATCCAGCGCTTCCTCGGCAACCAGGAAGCAGCCCTCGCCGACTACAACAAGTCGATCCAGATCAACGCCAATTACGATGCCGCCTATATCGGCCGCGGCAATCTCTATCGCAAGGCGGGCCGCACCCAGGATGCCTTCAACGATTTCCAGAAGGCGATCCAGCTCGATACCACCGACGCCCGCGCCTACCACAACCGCGGCCTGATCTATCAGAGCCAGGGCCAGCATAAGTTCGCCATCGAGGATTTCTCGACCGCGATCTCGCTCGCGCCGGACGCCGCCGAGCCCTACAACGGCCGCGGCCTCTCCTATCTGGCGACGGGCGACGAGGACAACGCCTTCAGCGATTTCAACATGGCCATCAAGCTCGACGGCAAGAATGCCGAGGCCTGGGCCAACCAGGCGCTGATCTACGAGCGGCGCGGCGACAAGGCAAGGGCCGCCAAGTCCTACCGCGAAGCGATCCACCTCGACCCGAACTACCAGCCGGCCAAGGACGGCCTGTCGCGCACCGGCGGCAACGCCAGCTGACGGGATGCCGGCGCCAGCCAGCGCAGGTCGCCCGAACGCCTGAAGCCGTTTAATGTGAGCGCTTCAGGTGCCGCACGCCTGCTCGTCGCCGGCGATGGTGGCAGTGTTGCGGTATTGAGACACCGATAGCGATCCGTTAACCGCCAACGGCAATGCGCCAAGGCTTGCCATTCTCGCGCCAAGTTTTCGGCGGAACGCTCCACGCACCTCGACCGTTAAATCGGGGCTAGTTTTCGAATTTTGCGAAAGGGACCTTCCCGATGATCAAGAAGCTTGTTTGTGCCGCGGCGCTGGCCACCACGGTCCTCGCCTCCCCCGTCAGCGCCGGCACGCTCCGGCTCGGCACGCTCGACTGCACCATCGACGGTGGCGTCGGTTACGTCATCACCTCCAACAAGGGCGTGTCCTGCGTCTTCCGCCCCTACCATCACGGTCCGTCCGAGCTCTACACGGGCATGATCTCCAAGCTCGGCGTCGATGTCGGCCAGACGCATCAGGGCCAGCTCGTCTGGGCGGTGCTTGCCGCCACGCGCAGCCATGACGCGGGCGACCTCGCCGGCAGCTATTACGGCGTCAACGCCGAGGCCAGCGTCGTGACCGGCGGCGGCGCCAACCTCCTGGTTGGCGGCCTGAACGGCGCCTTCATGCTGGAGCCGCTGAGCGTCCAGGCGCAGACCGGCGTCAATCTGGCCGTCGCGGTGGCCTCGCTGGATCTCGTCCACTCCTACAAGTGAAGCCTTTCAATCAGTCGTTTTGATTGGAACGGATGCGGCCCGGGACACTCGTTCCGGGCCGCATCCTTTTGGCGCGGACCGCCTGTGTGAATTCGTGGCTCTGCCCAATCGCGATTGCGCTGAAAAAGTCTCTTGAGCTCAACCGCCCTTGAGGTTCTACAAGCCCTGCCGAACTGGATCTGGCGCTTCATTCGAAAAACGGGTGAGGCTGCGGAAACAGGCAGGAGATCGGCGTGACGGCAGCAGGCGGCAATAAGGCGGGCGTAAACAAGGTGGATTGGCAGGCGCTGTGGGCGAGCGGCGACCTGGCGCGCTTCTGCTTCGTCAGCCTGGGCATCCTGCTGCATGCCACCAATGAGACGATGGTGGCGACGATCATGCCGGCCATGGTCGGCGAGCTGGCCGGCGTGCAGCTGGTCGGCTGGTCGCTGGCGATCTACGAGCTTGGCGCCATTGTCGCCGGCGCCGCGGCCGGCAGGCTGGTCAGCTATGTCGCGCTGCGCTCCAACATGATGGTCGCCGCCCTGCTCTACGCGACCGGCGCGCTGATCTGCGCCACGGCCCCCTCGATGCCGCTGTTCCTCGCCGGGCGTCTGGTCGAGGGCCTCGGCGGCGGCGCACTTGTGTCGCTGGCCTTCGTCTCGGTCGAGCGGCTGTTTCCCAGCACCATCTGGCCGCAGCTCTTCGGCATCATGTCGGCGATCTGGGGCGTCGCCGCCTTCAGCGGGCCAATGCTCGGCGCGCTCATGACCGAGTTCCTGTCGTGGCGCTGGGCTTTCGGGTTCTTCACCTTAGGCGGCGCGGCGATGGCGCTGGCAAGCTTCATCGTGCTGAACACGCCCGAGGCGACGAAGCCGCGGGCGGGCAGCGGCACGGCGCCGCCCTTCCCCTATCCGGCGCTCGCCTGTCTCGCCATCAGCGTGGTGCTGATCGCAGCCGCCGGCATCGACATCGCCCTGTTGCGCTCGTCGCTGCTGCTCCTCCTCGGCCTGGTCGGCCTGGCCCTGTTCTTCCGCATCGATGCCCTCTGGCCGCGCTCGCGCCTCTTCCCGTCTCCCTTGTTCTCATGGCGCTCGCCGCTTGGCTCGGGCATGACCATGGTCGCGGCCTTCTCGGTCGCCACCTGCACCTTCACCATCTACGGGCCGCTGCTTCTGACCACGCTGCACGGTATTCCGATCCTGACCACCGGCTACATCATCGCTGCCGAATCCATCGCCTGGTCGATCCTGTCAATCCTGATCGCCAACGCGCCGCTCGAACGCGAGCGGCTGATCATCGTCGTCGGCGCGCTGATGATCGCCTCGGGTCTCGCCGGCTTCGCCTACACCATACCGGCAGGCTCGATCCCGCTGATCCTGTTCTGCGCCCTGCTGCAAGGGGGCGGCTTCGGCGTTTGCTGGCCGTTCCTGACGCGCGTCATTGTCGCCTCGGCCCGGGAAGGCGAGCAGACGATCGCGTCGGCCGCCGTGCCGACCATGCAGCGCATCGGCTACGCGGTGGGCGCAGCGCTTGCCGGCATTGTCGCCAACGCCAGTGGCTTTTCGGAAGGCCTCAATGGTGAAGCGGCCGCGGGCGTCGCCGGGTGGCTGTTCCTCGCCTTCGTGCCGCTTGGCATCCTGGGCTGTATCGCTGCTCTCTGGATTGCCGTTCCGGCCATGCGGCCTCGGGAGGCAACCAGCTAAACCACGATCGTTTTCAGCCGCTCGGCGATCAACGCGGCGAGCCGCGCCGCCACCTCGTCCTTGCCCATCTCCGGCCATTCCTCGACGCCGGACTTGGAAACGATGCGCACCTTGTTGCGATCGCCGCCCATCACGCCGGACGGGCCGATGCCGCTTTCATGCGAGACGTCGTTGGCGACGATGAAATCGGCGCCCTTTTTCTTCAGCTTGGCCTCGGCATTGCCGATCAGGTCCTGCGTCTCGGCGGCGAAGCCGACGACGAGGCCCGGCCGCTTGATGTGATGGCCGACTCCCGCGAGAATGTCGGGATTCTCGACCATCTTGAGTGAAGGCGGTCCCTCGCCCGCCACCTTCTTGATCTTCTCGCCAGCGGCACCGGCCGTGCGCCAGTCGGCGACCGCGGCGACGAACACCGCCGCATCCGCCGGCAAAAGGTGCTCGACCGCTTCCTTCATCTCGGCCGCGGTTTCGACATGCGTCGTCGTGACCCCGGCCGGATCGGCGATACTGACCGGACCGGACACCAGCCGGACGTCGGCGCCGAGCTTCGCCAGCGCGGCCGCGATCGCATGGCCCTGCTTGCCGGACGAGCGGTTGGCGATGTAGCGCACCGGGTCGATCGGCTCATGCGTCGGCCCCGACGTGACGATGATCCTGCGGCCCGCAAGCGGCTTTGGCTTCTCGTCGAGCATCGCCTCGATCGCGGCCACGATTTCCAGCGGCTCGGCCATGCGGCCTTCGCCGGCCTCGTTGCTTTCGGCCATCTCGCCCCTGGCGGGGCCGACGAAGGCGACGCCGTCCTTCTGCAGCGCCGTCCGGTTGCGGCGCGTCGCCGGATGCGACCACATTTTCGGATTCATCGCCGGCGCCATCAGCACCCTCTTGTCGGTCGCCAGAAGCACCGTCGAGGCAAGGTCGTTGGCATGGCCGTTGGCGAGCTTCGCCATCAGGTCGGCGGTGGCCGGCGCCACGACCAGAAGGTCGGCCTCGCGCGACAGCCTTATGTGGCCGACATCATGCTCGTCATTGCGGTCGAACAGCTCGGTGAAGACATGGTCGGCCGAAAGCGCGCCAACCGAGAGCGCGGTGACGAATTCCTGCGCGGCGGCCGTCATCACCACGCGAACGGATGCGCCGCGTTCACGCAGGCGCCGGATCAGGTCGAGCGCCTTGTAGGCGGCGATACCGCCGCCGACGATGAGCAGGATGCGCTTACCAGAAAGCGTTCCGCGAGTCGCCAGCCTGCTAGATTCGGCAGAGGGGGGCGTTGTTTGCTGGCCGGGCTCGGTCAGCGCACGCAGCGTCTTCTCGATCTGGCCGATGCGGTCGGCCTGTCCTGCCCGGCCTTCAACCGCCGCCCGGATCATCGCCCGCGCCTGCTCCTCCATCGAGCAGCCATTTTCGGCCGCCAGTTGTCGCAGCAGGTCCTTGACCTTATCGTCGAGGTTGCGGATCGTGATGCTGGCCATCTGATTGCGCCCACCTCAAACTGTCGCTAGCAATGATAGCAATGCAATCAGACCGCGGCAAGGCGGATGGCGGTCAGAAAATCCGCCAGGCGATATAAGCCAGCGTCAGCGCGATGACCCAGAGCGCCAGGCGGCCGGAGCGGGTATGGCGCGCCTCGGCCTTGCCGATGGCGCGCGCCGTCGCCTCGTCGAAGCGCAGGCCATGTTCGGCCATCAGGTCGATTTCGCGCGACAGCCGCTCGCTGCGGGCCGCAATGTCCGGCGCCTGCCTGGCCAGCGCCACCAGTGCCTTGCCGGCGTCGCGCGCATCGGTGAGCATGCCGCGCGGGCCGAGATTGCTGGCGATCCAGTCGCTGACCACCGGCTCTGACGTCTTCCACATGTTGAAGGCCGGATCGAGCGTGCGGGCGACGCCCTCGACCACCACCATGGTCTTCTGCAGCAGGATCAGTTCCGGCCGCGTCGCCATGTCGAAAAGCTCGGTGACCTCGAACAGCAGCGTCAAGAGCTTCGCCATCGAGATGGTCTCGGCCGACTGGCCATGGATCGGCTCGCCGATGGCGCGGATTGCCTGGGCGAAGGCCGAGACATTGTGCTGGCGCGGCACGTAGCCGGCCTCGAAATGCACCTCGGCGACGCGGTGATAGTCGCGCACGATGAAGCCATAGAGGATCTCGGCCAGGAAACGCCGCTCTTTCCTGGCAAGCCTGCCGGCGATGCCGAGATCGACCGCGACGATAGTGCCGTTCGCCTCGACGAACAGATTGCCCGGATGCATGTCGGCATGGAAGAAGCCGTCGCGCAGCGTGTGCCTGAGGAACGATTGGATGAGGTTGGCGGCGATCGCCTTGAGATCGTAGCCGGCGGCGGCAAGGCCGGCCAGATCGTTCATCTTGACGCCGTCGATCCACTCCATGGTGATCACGTCGCGGCCGGTCCGCTCCCAGTCGACCGCCGGCACGCGGAACCCCGGATCGTCCTTGGTGTTTTCGGCGAGCTCGGAAAACGCAGCCGCCTCGAGCCGCATGTCCATCTCGACCTTGGTGGTCTGCGCCAGCGTCTGGGTCACCTCGATCGGCCGCAGGCGGCGCGAGGAGGGAATGTATTTCTCCTGCAGGCGGGCGGCGAGGAAATAGCTCTCGAGGTCGTGGAAGAAGTGGCGGCGCACGCCGGGGCGGATCACCTTCACCGCCACCCGCGACACTATCCCTTCACGAACGACTTCGGCACTGTGCACCTGTGCGATCGAGGCGGCGGCCACGGGCTCGCCGAAGCTCGCATAAAGATCGCCGATCCTGCGCCCGAGCGAGGCCTCGATCGCCGCGATCGCCTCCGCTTTCGGGAAGGTGTGCATCTTGTCCTGCAGCAGGGCGAGATCGAGCGCCATGTCGTTGCCGACGACATCGGGCCTTGTCGCCAGGAACTGACCGAGCTTGACGTAGGATGGCCCCAGCCGCACCACCGCCTGCGCCAGCCGGTCGCCGCGCTGGTGGCGCCTGGCGCGGCGGCGGGTGAGCACGCGCGCCAGCCGCCAGCCGAGCTTCGGCATGCCGGAGAGCTCTTCGCCGGGCAGCGCCGCGACGACGCCCTCGCGGACCAGCACCCAGCCGGCCCTGGCGAGCCGGAAGGCGGCGCCGACGCTGGTCATCGCCCGCCCTGCTTCAAGGCGTCCTGCTTCAAGGTTTGCGGCCTCAAAGCTTCCAGCCCGAATGAAGTGCCGCGATGCCGCCGGAATAGTTGCGGAAAGTGACGCGATCGAAGCCCGCGCGGGTGATCATGGAAGCAAAATTCTGCTGGTTGGGGAATTTGCGGATCGATTCCACCAGGTAGGAATAGGGTTCGCCGTCGCCTGTCACCGCCTTGCCGATTTTGGGGATGGCGTTGAACGACCAGGCCTCGTAGGCCTTGTCGAGCAACGGCATGTCGACCTCGGAGAATTCGAGGCACAGCAAGCGCCCGCCGCGCTTCAGCACGCGAAAGGCCTCGCTCAGCGCGACATCGATGCGCGGCACGTTGCGGATGCCGAACGCGATCGTATAGGCGTCGAAAATGCCGTCCTCGAACGGCAGCGCCTCGGCATTAGCCTCGACGAAATCGGTGTTTTCCGAGAGGTTTTTCTTCTCGGCCCTGTCACGGCCGACTTCGAGCATCGAGCCGTTGATGTCGAGCACCGTGGCATGCGCGTGGCGGTGGCTTGCCTCGATGATGCGGAAGGCGACGTCGCCCGTGCCGCCGGCGACGTCGAGCACCTTCCAGCCCGCCTTTTTGGGAGGATTGAGCCACGCGACCATCGCGTCCTTCCACAGCCGGTGCAACCCGCCCGACATCAGATCGTTCATGAGGTCGTATCGATTGGCCACCTTGTGGAAGACGTCGTTGACGAGGGACTGCTTGTCGCCCGCGCCCACCTTCCTGAAACCATAGGAGGTTTCCATGCCGCCCGCGGCCGTGGTTCTCTCAACTGACATTATTTTGATCCGCCATAAAACCGGCGGGACCATAGCCGATCGATGGGGCCGGCGCTATTGTCCAAAGCGCGGTTTTCGGCCGCGCCTTGGAGACGGGTTCGGGAAGAGTCTCGCATGATTTTTCCGCCCGGAATCGGCGCGAGAACAAGATACCGCACGGGATGGCCGCATGATTTTGAAAGCAGAATTGCACTGCCACATCGAAGGGGCAGCGGCGCCCGACCTTGTCGTCAGCCAGGCCCGCAAATACGGCAAGGACCCTTCGCCCTATATCCAGGACGGCTCCTTCGTCTGGCACGATTTCACCTCCTTCCTCGCTGCCTACGACTTCGCCTCAGACCTGTTTCGCAGCGAGGAGGACTACGCCCGCCTGACCGACCACTATCTCACCAGCCTCGCCCGCGACGGCGCCATCTATTCCGAGATCTTCACCTCGCCGGATCACGCCAGGAAGGCCGGTCTCTCGCCCAAGGCCTATACGGATGCTCTCGGCGAAGGCATGGCCCGCGCCAAGGCCAGGACCGGTATCGAGGGGCGCATGATCGTCACCGGTGTGCGGCATGTCGGCATCGAGGCGATCGAGCAGGCCGCGCGCTTCGCGGCGCGCTGCGGCCATCCGCTGGTGACCGGCTTCGGCGTCGCCGGCGACGAGCGCATCGGCGATTTCGAGGACTATGTGCGGGCTTTCGAGATAGCGCGCGAGGCGGGCCTCGGCATCACCATCCATGCCGGCGAGCTGATGGGCTGGGAAAGCGTCAAGGCGGCGCTCGACCACATCCGCCCGTCGCGCATCGGCCATGGCGTGCGCGCCATCGAGAACCCCGACCTCGTTCGCCGCATCGCCGCCGAGCGCGTGGTGCTGGAATGCTGTCCCGGCTCCAACATCGCGCTCAAAGTGTTCGGCAGTTTTGCCGAGCACCCTTTCCCGGCGTTGCGCGCGGCCGGCTGCAAGGTAACGCTCAATTCCGACGACCCGCCCTATTTCTGGACCTCGCTGAAGCGCGAATACGACATCGCCGCCGAGCATTTCGCGATGGACGACAAGGCGCTTGCCGCCGTCACCAGGACGGCCATCGAGGCGGCCTTCGTCGATCGGAAGACCAAGGCAATGCTGTTGAGCCGGTTGGACGTGAAGGCGCGGTGAGTAGGGAATAGTGAGTAGTCAGTAGTGATCGATTTGGCCGTGTGCGCATCGCGCGGTTGAAGGTTGACGCTTTCCCTCAGTCAGGGACTCGCAAATCGGCTCACTATTCACTACTCACTATTCACTACTCACTGCGAACCAGTCGGAGCACATCATGCAGGGCGTCACCGTCGTCGACCACCCCCTCGTCCAGCACAAGCTGACCATCATGCGCAAGAAGGAGACCTCGACGGCCGGCTTCCGGCGGTTGCTGCGCGAGATTTCGCTGCTTCTCGGCTATGAGGTCACCCGCAATCTCGAGCTGACCACCACCACCATCGAGACCCCGATCGAGGAGATGGAAGCGCCGACGCTGGAGGGTAAGAAACTGGTCTTCGCCTCGGTGCTGCGTGCCGGCAACGGCCTGCTCGAAGGCCTGCTCGACCTGGTGCCGGCGGCGCGCGTCGCCCATATCGGCCTTTACCGCGACCATGAGACGCTGGAGGCGATCGAGTATTTCTTCAAGGCGCCGAGCGACCTCGCCGACCGTCTGGTGATCGTTGTCGACCCGATGCTTGCGACCGCCAATTCGGCGATCGCGGCGATCGACAAGCTGAAAGGCCGCGGCGCCACCAACATCCGCTTCCTCTGCCTGCTCGCGGCGCCCGAAGGCATCGAGCGCTTCACCAAGGCGCATCCCGATGTCCCGATCTTCACCGCCTCGATCGACCGCCAATTGAACGACAAGGGCTACATCATGCCCGGTCTCGGCGACGCCGGCGACCGCATGTACGGGACCAAGTGAGCGCTTTTCTTAACCGCTCGTTTACGAAACGCCGTGGTTCCGGCGCGCGTTAAAGCTGAAAACACCATGTCGGCTTAAGGATCGAGCCTTCACGAAGGCCGATCCATGCTGCGCAAGCTTCTCCTCCTTGGCGTCTTTGTCGGAAGCTCGGCATCGATACCGATCGTCTATCAGTCGAACCCGCAGATGGTCGAAACCCTGCTGAGATCGGCGGTTGCCGCCAAGCCGGCGATCCCGCAGGCGCAGCCGGACGTCGATCTCGCTTCGGTTCCAGCAAAGCCGGCGACGCCGCTGCCGCTCGGCCGGCAGGTGCTGGTCAATGCCGACCAGCGCGGCCATTTCACCTCGGCCTTCAAGTTCAACGGCCGCCAGATCGACGGCATGATCGACACCGGCGCGACGCTGGTTGCGATCAACACCTCGACGGCGCGGCGGATCGGCATCTCGCTCAACCAGGCGGACTTCAGCCACCAGGTGAACACGGCGAACGGCGCCATCAAGGCCGCGGTGGTCACGGTCGACCATCTGCAGATCGGCAAGATCTCCGTCGACAACGTCCAGGCGGTGGTGCTCGACGACCGGGCGCTGCAAACCAATCTGATCGGCTTGAGCTTCCTGCAGCGGCTGCAGAAATACGAAGTCGAGAACGGCGCCCTGCTGCTCGTCCAATAGGCGCGATATTACAGAGGCAGGATCCGCCTGAGCACGGTCTTTTCGGCGGATGGCTTCGAGGCTCCGACCGCATAGGCGGAACGCACCGTCGCGGCGGCAGCCTCGGCGTCCGCTCCGGTCCGCGCGTGGACCAGCGCCAGCGCCTCGCCCGCCCGCACCTCGGCGCCGACCGGCAACAGCCTGGTGAGGCCGACGGCGTGATCGATCCTGTCGTCCGGACGGGTGCGCCCGCCGCCGAGGCCAACGACGGCAAGCCCGATGTCGCGCGTCGCGATCCCGCTGACGAAGCCGTCGTCGGCCGCTTGAACCGCCAACTCCACCGCCGCTTTGGGAAGATATTTTTCCGGATTCTCGACGAAGTCGGCGGGGCCGCCGAGCGCCGTCACCATGCGCGCGAAGACCGCCGCCGCGCGGCCGCCGGCCAGCGTCTCGGCGGCGCGCCTGATCCCGTCCTGGTTGGACGAGACGATTCCGGCCGATTGCAGCATCTCTGCGGCGAGCGCCAGCGTGACGTCCTCCAGCCGCCGGTCGCGGAACCGGCCGGTCAGGAAGTCGACCGCGTTCTTCACCTCGACCGCATTGCCGGCGGCCGAGGCGAGCGGCTCGTTCATGCCGGTCACCAGCGCCGAGGTCTTGAGACCCGCGCCGTTGGCGACCTCGACCAGGCTGTTCGCCAGCGCGACCGCGTCGCGCGACTTCTCCATGAAGGCGCCGTTGCCGACCTTGACGTCGAGCACCAGCGAGCCCAGGCCCGCCGCAAGCTTCTTCGACAGGATCGAGGCCGTGATCAGCGGCACCGACTCGACCGTGCCGGTCACGTCGCGGATCGCGTAGAGCCGGCGGTCGGCCGGCGCCAGATCGGCGGTCTGGCCGATGATGGCGCAGCCGGTCTCGAGCACCGTCTTGCGCAGGCGCGCCACATCCGGCTGGCTGGTGTAGCCGGGAATGGCGTCCATCTTGTCCAGCGTGCCGCCGGTATGGCCAAGGCCGCGTCCGGATATCATCGGCACATAGGCGCCGCAGGCGGCGACGATCGGCGCCAGCATCAGCGAGACATTGTCGCCGACGCCGCCCGTCGAATGCTTGTCGGTGACCGGGCCCGGCAGATCGGACCAGTCGAGCACATCGCCGGAATCGCGCATGGCGATCGTCAGCGCCACCGCTTCCTCGCGGCTCATTCCTTTGAGGAACACGGCCATGGCGAAGGCGCCGATCTGGCCCTCCGAGAGCGTGCCGGCCGTTATTCCCTCGATGAAGGCTGAAATCTCGGGCGCCGAGAGCTTGTGGCCGTCACGCTTGCGGCGGATGATTTCCTGGGGGAGCATCAGCTTTCCGGCAAGCCTTGCTCGAAGACGCGCCGCAGGATCGTCGCCAGCCGCGCGCCGCCGACCGGCGCCATGTCCTTGGTTTCCTGGTGCGAGAGTTCCGCCCCGGTCATGCCCGCCGCCAGGTTGGTGATGACTGAGCAGGCAGCGACCTTGAGGCCGAGGAAGCGGGCAAGGATGACTTCCGGCACGGTCGACATGCCGACCGCGTTGGCGCCCATGACGCGCGCCATGCGGATCTCGGCCGGCGTCTCGAAACAAGGTCCCGAGAACCACATGTAAACGCCCTGGTGAAGCGCGGTGCCGGTTGCCTTCGCCGCCGCCTCGATCGCCTTGCGCAGGCCGGCGTCATAGGCCTCGGTGAGGCCGACGAAGCGGCGGTCGCTCGGCTCGCCGATCAGCGGATTGGAGCCGGAAAAATTGATGTGGTCGGTGATCATCATCACCGAGCCCGGCCCCATCCCGGGGTCGACCGAACCGGCGGCGTTGGTGAGGATCAGATGCGAGATGCCAATGCCGGCAAGCACCTCCAGTGCCGGGCGCATCGCGGCGGCGTTACCATGCTCGTAGTAATGGGCGCGGCCGGACAGCATCAGCACCGGCGTGCCGGCGAAATGGCCGGCAACGACCTCGCCGGCATGGCCGGAGACGCCGCTGCGCGGGAAGCCCGGCAGCTCGGCATAGGAGATGCGCCTCTTGTCCTCGACCTGGTCGACCAGCCCGCCGAGGCCGGAGCCCAGAACAAGCGCCGCGGTCGGGGCCAGCCCGTCCAGTTTCTCGACCAGATGATCCAGCGCTTCCTTCATTTCAAAATATCGCCCCTGAAGCCGTAAGGCAGCATGTCGCCCATGGTGACGGTCTCGACCACGCCGCCATCGTCGCAGAGATAAAGCTTCGTCTCGGGCCGGCAGAACTCCGCCAGCCGCTGGCGGCAGCCGCCGCAGGGCGAGCATTTCGCCATGCGCTCGGCGATCACCGCGATCTCGGTGATCTCGCCGCCGCCGCCCATGATGTAGTGGCCGAGCGCGGTGGTCTCGGCGCACCAGCCTTCGGGATAGGACGCCACCTCGATATTGGCGCCGGCAAAGACGCGCCCGTCCTCGGTGCGCAGCGCCGCACCCACGGGAAACTTGGAATAGGGCGCATAGGCCTTGGCCATCGCCGTCTTCGCCGCTTCGAACAGATCATGCGACATTTGCTTCTTCTCTCCCACGATCTTGTTCAAAAGCCGGTGCCTATGCTGCCGAACCGTTGTTGCAGTCCTGACCTCAGCGTTCCTTGACGTAAGGCACGCCGCCGGCGCGCGGCGGGATCGCCTTGCCGATGAAGCCGGCAAGCAGGACGACGGTGAGCACATAGGGCAGCGCCTGCATGAATTGCACCGGCACCTTGCCTATGATGGGCAGCGGCGAGCCTTGCAGCCGGATCGCCGCCGCGTCGAGAAAGCCGAACAGCAGGCAGGCGAACATGGCGTTGACCGGCTTCCATTTGGCGAAGATCAGTGCGGCAAGCGCGATATAGCCCTTGCCCGCCGTCATATCCTTCACGAAGCCGCCATTCTGCACCATGGAGAGATACGCGCCGGCGACGCCCGTAAGAATGCCGGTGCAGATCAGCGCCCGGTAGCGCAGCCAGGCGACCGAGATGCCGGCGGTGTCGACGGCGGCCGGGTTCTCGCCCACGGCGCGCATCCTGAGGCCGAAGCGGGTGCGGAACAGCACCCACCAGGTGAACGGCACCATGGCGAAGGCGAAATAGACCAGGATCGAGTGGCCGGAGATCAGCTCGGCATAGATCGGCCCGAGGATCGGCACGTCGCGCACGGCTTCGGCGCCGGGCCAGATGATCGCCTCGAAGCGTTCGCCCGGCTGCAGCGCCGGCGTACGGCCACCCTGCTGGAACCAGGCCTGGCCGAGGATGATGGTCGAGCCGGCGGCGACGAAGTTGATGGCGACGCCGGAGACGATCTGGTTGCCGCGATGCGTGATCGAAGCGAAGCCATGCACCATGGCGAAGGCGACCGAGATCAGGATGGCCATGCCGAGGCCGATCAAGGCGGAATGGAAGACGGAAGCTGCCGCGGCGCCGGCGAAGGCGCCGACCAGCATCTTGCCTTCGAGACCGATGTCGAAGATGCCGGCCCGCTCGGAATAGAGGCCGGCGAGGCAGGCAAGCAGCAGCGGCACCGACAGGCGGACGGTGGAATCCAGAACCTGGACGATCGCGTTGAAGACGTCCATCTCAGGCCCCCTTCCCGTTGACCGCCTGCATGCCGACCGATTTCGGGCTGATCGAGGCGAACAGCGCCTGGATATAGGGCCTGAACATGTGCTCCAGCGCGCCGGCGAAGAGGATGACCAGCCCTTGAATGATGACGATCATGTCGCGGCTGATCGCCGGCATCTCGAAGGCAAGCTCGGCGCCGCCCTGGTAGAGCATGCCGAACAGGATCGCCGCCAGAACGATGCCGACCGGATGCAGCCTGCCCATCAGCGCCACCGCGATGCCGACATAGCCGGCGCCCGAGACGAAATCGATCGCGACGTTGTGCTGGTCGCCCATCACCGGGTTGAGTGCCATCATGCCGGCCAGCGCGCCCGAGATCATCATCGCGGTGAGGATGATGCGGGTTTCCGAAATGCCGGCATAGCGCGCGGCTTTCGGGCTGTGGCCGTAAGTGCGCATCTCGTAGCCGAGCCTGGTGCGCCAGATCAGCAGCCAGACCAGGAACGCCATGACCAGCGCCAGCAGGAAGCAGATGTTGAGCGGCGCCGAGCGGATCTTGGCGCCGAACAATTCGAGCATCCAGTTGAGCTTCGGCAATTCCGCGCCGGCAAGGAAATTGCGCGTTTGCGGCGCCTGCGATCCTGCCGGCTTCAACGGACCGACCAGCAGATAGACCATCACCGAGGCGGCGATGAAGTTGAACATGATGGTGGTGATGACGATGTGCGAGCCGCGCTTGGCCTGCAGATAGGCGGGAATGAAGCCCCAGAGCGCGCCGAACGCCGCCGCTGCGACGATCGCCATCGGAAAGATCGCCCACCAGGGCAGCACGCTGTCGAAGCTGAGGCAGACGAGCGCGATGCCGAGGCCGCCGATATAGGCCTGGCCCTCGGTGCCGATGTTGAACAGGCTGCAATGCGCCGCCACCGCCACCGACAGCCCGGTGAAGATGAAGGTCGTGGCGTAGAACAAGGTGAAGGCGATGCCGGTGCCCTTGCCGAAAGCGCCTTCGACCAGGATGACGGCGGCGCGGAATGGATTTTCGCCGACCAGCATGACGACGAAGCCGGCGACGATGAAGGCGACCGACAGATTGATCAGCGGGATCAGCCCATAGTCGGCCCAGGCCGGCAGCTTGGCGTAAGGCGTGCTCATTCGGCGGCCTCCTCGTGCTCGACCCCGGCCATCAGCAGGCCGAGCTCGCCTTCCGTCGCGTCCGGCCCGCGCTCGCCGACGATGCGGCCGGCGAACATCACCAGGATGCGGTCCGACAGCGAACGGATCTCGTCGAGCTCGACCGACACCACCAGCACCGCCTTGCCCTGGTCGCGCATGGCGATCAGCCGTTTGTGGATGAATTCGATGGCGCCGACATCGACGCCCCGCGTCGGCTGGCCGACGATCAGCACGCCGGGATCCTGCTCCATCTCCCTGGCCAGCACGATCTTCTGCTGGTTGCCGCCGGAGAAATTGGCGGTCTTCAGCCGCGGATTGCCGGGACGGATGTCGTATTTCTCGATCTTGTCCTTTGCGTCGGCCATGATGGCATCGACGTTGAGGAGCGGTCCCTTCAGATAGCGCTCGTCGTCGTGATAGCCGAGGATCGAATTCTCGTGCTCCTCGAAGGCGAGCACCAGCCCGACATGGTGGCGGTCCTCCGGCACGTGGGCGAGACCGCGATCGCGCAATTCGCCCGGGTCGGCCTTGCCGGTCAGGTCGACCGGCTTGCCTTCCAGCATGACCTCGCCCGAGACGGCGTGCCTTATGCCGGAGATCGCCTCGAGCAGCTCCGACTGGCCGTTGCCGGCCACGCCGGCGATGCCGACGATCTCGCCGCCACGCACGTCGAAGGAGACATTGTCGACCATGGTGACGCCGCGCTGGTCCTTCACCGTCAGGTTCTTGACCGAGAGCTTTATAGCGCCGGCTTCCGACTGACCCTTCTCGACCCGCAACAGCACGCGCCGGCCGACCATCAGCTCGGCCAGTTCGCCGACCGTGGTTTCCTTCGTCACCCTGGTGGCCACCATGGTTCCCTGGCGCATGACCGAGACCGTGTCGGTGATGGCCATGATCTCGCGCAGCTTGTGGGTGATCAGCACTACCGTCTTTCCCTGCTCCTTCAATTGCTTGAGGATGCGGAACAGGTGGTCGGCCTCGGCCGGGGTCAAGACGCCGGTCGGCTCGTCGAGGATCAGGATCTCGGCGCCGCGATAGAGCGCCTTGAGTATCTCGACGCGCTGCTGCAGGCCGACCGGCAACTCCTCGATGACGGCGTCGGGATCGACCTCGAGGCCGTATTCGCGCTCCAGCCGTTCGAGCTCGGAGCGCGCCTTGGCGATCCTGCTCTTCAGGAGCGCGTCGTTCTCGGCGCCGAGGATGACGTTTTCCAGCACCGTGAAATTGTCGACCAGCATGAAATGCTGGTGCACCATGCCGATGCCGAGCGCGATCGCGTCGTTGGAGGTGTTGATCGACACCGGCTTGCCGCCGACGCGGATCTCGCCGCTGTCGGCCTGGTAGAAGCCGTAGAGGATCGACATCAGCGTCGACTTGCCGGCGCCGTTCTCGCCGACAATGCCGTGGATGGTGCCGCGCGCGACTTCCAGGTTGATGTCGCGGTTGGCACGCACGGCGCCAAAACTCTTGTTGATGCCTATGAGCTCGATTGCGGCTTGCGCCATGCAGCCTGTCCCACTCGTTATTTTTTTATCGCTTGGTCAAAATGCCTAGCATGATGCCCCGCCCGTGCCAATTGGCCGGAACGCCATTCACTCTCGACAAATCCCCGCGCGCTTGTCAATTTCGAAGGTGGCCGGGAGCTTCACATTCACAGAGATCGGGTTTTGAATGACCATGCCTGACGATCGGCTGACGACGCTGGAAATCCGTGCCGCCGAGCAGGAGAAGACCATCGAGGAACTGTCCGGCCAGATCGCCGAGCAGTGGAAGGTGATCGAGCGCATGGAACGCAAGCTTGCCGCGCTCACCGACCGGTTCCTGGCGCTGGAAGAGCAGGCCGCTTCCGATACGCCTGTGACCAAGCCGCCGCACTGGTGAGTGGGATTGGGGTGAGCAAGCCATGGGGGAAAACGGTCATGGCCAGTGAAGGAGACCGGATCGCCAGGGCCGGCGACTATGTCTTCGGCCTGATGGACGCAAGGGAGCGGGCGCGTGCCGAGCGCGACCTTGAGATCGATCCCGCCTTTCGCGACGCGGTGCTGCGGCTTGCCGAACGCATGCGTGCGCTGGATCCGACCGGAGCGTCCGCCGGTGGAGCGGCGGACAATCGCTGGAAGCTGGTCGCGCAACGCCTCGGCGAACTGCCGCAGATGCGGCTTGCCGGATTGAGCGAGAGCGAGGCGAAGCCGCCGCCCGTCGTGATCAATAAGATCGAGCGCAAACCCTATGGCGTCGGCCTGCATTCCCTGGGCGGCCAGCTTGGATTTGTCATCGCGATGGCGCTGCTTGCGGCGTTCGCGCTGGGCTATCTCGCAGGCACACTATAAAGATCGCGCCATCAGCACCATCGGCTCGCCCTCCATGATGCTCATCCAAAAAAGAAACCGCCGGGCGAAGGCCCGGCGGTCGATGAACCTTGATTCAACTGCCGATCAATACGGGCACTTGTTGTCGGCGGTGTAGTCGTGCACCTCGACCTTGCCGGCGATGATGTCGGCCTTGGCCTTTTCGACGGCCGCCTTCATCTCGTCGGTCACCAGCGCCTTGTTGTTGTCGTCCATGGCGTAGTCGACGCCGCCTTCCTTAAGGCCGAGATTCTGCACGCCGCCCTTGAAGGTGCCGTTCTTGCCGTCCATGAAGGCGGTGTAGACGGCAACGTCGACGCGCTTCAGCATCGAGGTCAGCACCTTGCCGGGCTGCAGGCCGTTCTGATTGGAATCGACGCCGATGCCGAGCTTGCCGGCATCCGCGGCCGCCTGCAGCACGCCGACGCCGGTGCCGCCGGCGGCGGCGTAGACAACGTCGGCGCCCTGGTCGATCTGCGTCTTGGCGATCTCGCCGCCCTTGGCCGGGTCGTTCCAGGCGGCCGGCGTGTCGCCGGTCATGTTCTGGATGACGTCGGTGGCGCCGGCCGACTTGGCGCCGCCGACATAGCCGCATTCGAACTTGCGGATCAGCGGGATGTCCATGCCGCCGACGAAGCCGACCTTCTTCGACTTCGACGCCATCGCCGCCATGATGCCGACGAGGTAGGAGCCCTCGTTCTCCTTGAATACCAGCGAGCGGACATTGGGCAGGTCGACGGCATCGTCGATGATGGCGAAGTTGAGGTCGGTATATTCGGCCGCCACCTTCTTCAGCGCATCCTCCCAGGCAAAGCCGGCCATCACGATCGGGTTGCGGCCGTCCTCGGCGAAGCGGCGCAGCGCCTGCTCGCGCTGCGAGGCGTTGGAGACTTCGAATTCGACGTAAGCGACGCCGGTTTCGGCCTTGAACTTCTCGGCGCCGTGAAAGGCGGCCTCGTTGAAGGATTTGTCGAACTTGCCGCCGAGATCGTAGAGGATGGCCGGCTGGACATCCGCGGCGAAAGCCGGAAGAACCATTGCGGTAGCGGCCAGGAGGCCGAGAACGATACGTTTCATGTGATCCACACCCTGTCGGTTATTTTTCCGTTTGCACCGCATTCCCGCCCGGTTCTCCGGCAGGCACGCGACGTCAGGCAGGAAGTGTTTGCCCCTCCCCGCTGGCGGCCAATCTGGCACGGCCCGAAACAAAATTCACGTGGAATTTTGACCTGTTGGAAAAAGCGTCCAGGCGGACTGTTTCGAGCGGAGCGAAACGTGTGCGTCAGTTGGTCGGGGCGAATTCGTGGCGGCGCCGACGGTAGCCGATGGCGTAGAGCAGGAACGCCAATACTGCGAACACGGCGAACCCCGGCTGTCCGAGTACCCAGGCAACGGCGCCGTCCCAGACCAGCGGATTGGCCTTGGCGCGCACATAGGTTTCGAAGGCCGCGCGGGTGTCGGGCGATACCGCCAGCCAGCTCGCGTTGAGCGGCGTCATGACGAGCGCGGACGCCGCCACCGAGCGCGTGGTGTCGATCACCGCCATGATGACCGAAATCGACAATGCAATCATGGCCGCTAGCCGAAAGATGAAACGCAGCATCCAACGCACTCCCCGGGAAAAGCTCCCGTTTGCCCCGCAACCGACATAGAGCGTGCGCAACCGCCACGCAATCGCGACACGCGATTTTGAGGTTAGGCTGCTTTTGCCGGTTTGCGCCGGTTGACCCGCCAGACGGCGAAGATTCCGCCGGCGATTGCTCCGACGATCAGGCCCGCGAGGCCGATAAAGGCGGCGAAAAACCCGCAGGCGCCTTCGAAGCAGCTCATATGGGTGGCGTCGGCGATCAGCGATCCGGCGAAAAATCCCGCGCAAGCGCCGATGGCGCCGCCAAGGATGATGCCGAGCAGCGCGGCAACGAGCGAGACCAGGAGCGGCGGGCGCTCGGTCTCGGGATTGGCATAGACGGCCTCGGCGCCGGCGCCATGCCGCAGGAGATAGATGCAGAGCAGGCCGACGGCGATCTCGGCCACGGTGAAGCCCAGCGCTTCGGCCGAGAAGACGAAGTCCGGCACCAGAAGGGTGTAGGCCTGGCGCACGATGAGCCACAGGAGGATGACGACCTGCCAGATGGTGTAGTGACGCGGGAAGCGCGTCGACCGGTTGAAGGCAAGGCCGAGCAGGTAAAGCCCCCACAGGATCGTGACGACACTGCCGGCCAGCCCGCCATAAATCAGGAAGAACACGCTTTGCGGCAGGTTGAAGTCGCCGATCAGCCGCCAGTTCGAGATCAGGCCATAGGCCGACAGGCCCATGACGATGATCAGCCACGCCACCGGGATGAAGGAAAGCCCGCTGTCCGGCCGGCCCGCGGGTTCCTGGTCGATCGATGCCATGTCAGGACAGTGCCCCTCGCAAAGCCCAAAGCAATTCCAGGAAAAGTGCGTTAGCGGTTTTCCGTCCGGAACTGCCTAAACCAAACGAAGCAATTCCAGGAAAAGTGCGTCAGCGGTTTTCCGTCCGGAATTGCGCAGAAAACGAACATTTCAGGCAGTCGACAGGCGGCCGCGACCGAAGTCAAGCGCGGCAAGCGGCGCGACCCGGCCTGTGCACATCATTCGGAAGCCGCCCCCCTGGTGAAAGCACCTTCCGGCCATGCGCGGCAAAAGCTTTTGTGCAGTCATTATGGCTTGGCTTTCGCGTTAGGATCGACTAGATGAGCCCCGCGCCTGTTTTGCCTAGACGGCTAGAGGTGCTGGGAAAGGGTCGCCCGCCGGTTGAAGGCACCCCAAATCCTCCGTCGAGGACTTCCCGAGGGAGGCGCATCTCCCCAACCCGCGCGGCGAAACCGGCCAAGCGCGAGATGCAAGGACGGAGAGGTGGCCGAGTGGTTGAAGGCGCACGCCTGGAAAGTGTGTTTACGGGAAACCGTAACGCGGGTTCGAATCCCGCTCTCTCCGCCAGAATTTTTCTAATAAGTCAATTATTTCAAATAGTTAGTTAATTCATAGAAGCGCTTCAAGGTCGAAGCGTCGTTAGTCTGCGTAACAAACGGTCAGGAATCCGCATAGTCGCCATGGCGTCGCTCAACATCGAGCAGGTCAGCGTCCTGTTTGGGGCCGAGGGCGGACCGACCGCCTCTGGCGTACGCGAAGCGAATAGCGGACATTTAAACCGATGGAGCTAAGGTCCTGGATTGGACCCGAAGCCGTCACGGTCCGATTGCGAGCCAACTGCCGCGAACAAGCGGTAGGGAAGGTGGGACTCGCTCGTCAGTGGCGCTGCGGCAGGATCGCCAAGGCGTCGCGCGAGTCATAGCATCACGAAGCGTGACCTGTGGTATGATAGGCTGGTGAGGGCACGCTGGAAGCCCCGGTCCCTACCTGCCTCGGGCCTGCGGCTTGCGTGTCGCGGATCTTGACGGGGGCTCGACATGGAGCGGAAGCTCGCTGCCATCCTTGCCATCGATGTCGTAGGATACTCGGCGCTTATGGAGGCGGATGAAGCGGGCACCTTCGATCGGCTGAAACGTGGCCGCAAAGAGCTGTTCGAGCCGGAAATCGAGACGCGACACGGGCGAATCTTCAAGCTGATGGGAGACGGCCTGCTGGCGGAGTTCGGCAGCGTGGTAGATGCGGTCGAATGCGCGGTCACGCTTCAGCGCGGCATGGCGGAACGTAACGCGAGCGTCGCCGAAGACCAGCGCTTCGAAGTCCGGATCGGAATCAACCTTGGGGAAGTGATCGTCGAAGGGGACGATCGCTATGGCGAGGGCGTGAATGTGGCGTCGCGCCTCCAACAACTCGCCGAGCCCGGTGGCATCTGCGTTTCGGAGAAGGTGTCCAAGGAGGTCAGGCAGAAGCTAGCGTTTGCGTTCGAGCCCATGGGCGAGCAGCGGGTGAAGAACATAGCCGAGCCGATATACTGCTATCGCGTGAACCTGCAGCTTCCGAGAGCAGCTCCGGTCGGGCGATTGGCATCGCTGGAATTGCCCGACAAGCCCTCAATCGCGGTTTTGCCTTTCACCAACATGAGCAACGATCCGGAGCAGGAAACCTTTGTCGACGGCTTGACCGAAGACCTGATCACCGATCTGTCTCGCTCAGCCGGCCTCTTCGTCATCGCGCGCAACTCGACCTTTGCTTACAAGGGGCGATCGGTCGATGTGCGTTTGGCCGCGCGTGATCTTGGGGTGCGCTATGTGGTTGAAGGCAGCGCCCGGCGCGCTGCGGCGCGCGTGCGCATCAATGCGCAGTTGATCGACGCGATCGGCGGCGATCATATCTGGGCCGAGCGCTACGACAGCGGCCTCGAGGATATCTTTGCAGTGCAGGACGAGGTCACGGCCAAGATCGTCGAAGCCCTTATCGGCCGATTGGCCGGACAGCCGGCGCGCAAACGGCCGACAAGTCTCGAAGCCTATGACCTCTGCGTGCGAGCCCGCGGCGTCAGTTTTCAGACCGGGTTAGGCGCGCGGGAAGCGCGCATGCTCCTGGAAAAGGCGATCGGACTCGATCCCGACTATGCCGAAGCACATAGCTTGCTGGCCCTCAATCTTTGGCTCGGCTGGCTGTTCTGGAACGAGCCGAAGGAAACCAACCAGCCTCGCGCGCTGGATGAAGCGCAGCGGGCTGTGGCGCTCGACCCTAACGATGCCGGGAACCGCTGGGTGCTGGGAATCATACTTGGTCACGAACGGCGATACGCGGAATCGGATGCCGAATTCGAGACGACCTTCAAGCTCGATCCCAACCATGCCGATGCCTGGGCGATGCGCTCGGATCTCATCACCTTGAGGGGCGACGCGGTCAAGGGCGTCGAATTCGTGAAGCGGGCTTTGCGGCTCAATCCGCACCCACCGGGGTGGTACTATTGGATGGCAGGCCAAGCCTATTATGCGCTCGGCGACTATCAATCCGCGGTCGAGGCTTTACGCAAACCGGAAACCTACCGCACCACGTCGCGGCGCATGCTGGCGGCAGCCCTCGCGCAGGTCGGGCGCCTGGATGAAGCCCGTCAGGAAGCGGAGTTCTTCATGATGAGCAATCCCCATTTCAGCATCAGGCATTGGGCAACATCGCAGCCATTCGACGACGAGGAAGTGCTCCAGCGCTTCGTCGAAGGCTACCGCAAGGCTGGCCTTCCCGACTAAAAAGCGCATTGCTTTGGATCGCCGGCTTGCTCTCTTCAGGATATAGGCTCGTCTTTTGACCATGAGGGCAATGCCCGTGGGTCCCTTCGATCCATGTCCGTTGAGGGCAGCCGGGCGCTCCGGGACCTCAGGCCGGTCGGGAGAAGGACCGCGCAGCCGGGCGTGAACAGACAGCCGAACGCGCTCAGCGGCACCACCCTCGCCAAAGCCGGGGCCTTTCGCCGCGGCTGACCTAGCCCGATGGCGGGGCAGCCACAGGATGGACATTTCAGCCCACTTGGAAAATGATCAATGTCGCCATGCGCACTGCAGGGCTCTGATCGCGAAGAGAAAGCCTGAGCCTAGAAGCCTATCATCAGACCTCCAAGTCCGGCGAGCGAGGATGCAAATGGACACCCGAGAGAATGGGCAATTGCATCGCGACGCGGGCGGGCGACCCCGTCGATCGGCCGGCTGGCTTGCCCGCGCCGCTGTGTCGGCGGCGTTCCTGCTCGGCGTGGCTTTCAGCAGCGTTGCGTTTGCGCAGGACCAGCAGCCACCCGTGGTGACGGCGGCCAAGCCGGTGGTCCGTGAAATCGTCGAAGATGACGAGTTCGTCGGGCGCTTCGAAGCCGTCGACCAGGTCGCCATCCGTTCGCGCGTCAGCGGCTATCTGGACAAGGTCAGCTTCCAGGACGGCGCACTGGTCAACAAGGGCGACCTGCTCTTCACCATCGACCAGCGTCCCTACCAGGCGGCTTATGATGCCGCCAAATCGCAAGTGGACGTCGCCAAGAGTCTGCTCGAATTCTCCAAGATGCAGTTGGATCGCGCCGACGAACTCGCCAAGACCGGCAATATCTCAACCGCGACCGTCGACGATCGCCGGCGGGAATACCTTTCGGCGCAGGCGCAGATGCAGGGCGCGACGGCTGCGCTGACGACGGCCAGCCTGAACATGGAATTCACCGAGATCAAGGCGCCCTTGTCCGGCCGCATCGACCGCCGGCTGGTGTCGGTCGGCAACCTCGTGCAGCCGGATTCCACCTTGCTGACAACCATCGTCACGCGCGATCCGATCGACTTCTATTTCGACGTCGATGAGCGCCTGTATTTCAGCTACGCCCGCGACGCGAAGGCGCGTGGCGGCAGCATGCAGGAAGGCGCCAGCGGGCTCGACGTGGTGGTTCACGTCGCCGACCGCGCGCAGGCGGTATTCAAAGGCAAGCTCGATTTTGCCGAGAACCGGATCGACAACGCGACCGGCACCATGCGGGTGCGTGCGAGGTTTCCCAACGCCGATGGCATTCTCCAGCCAGGCATGTTCGGGCGCATCAACGTGCCGGGGTCGCTGCCGTATAGCGGCGTGCTGGTGCCCGACGAGGCGATCGGCGCCGATCAGGATCGCCGCATCGTGTTCCTGGTGGACGAGGCCGGGACGGTATCGGCGAAGCCCGTGCGCACCGGCCCGCGTCTCGACGGCTACAGGGTGATCCGCGAGGGCCTGACCGGCGACGAGACGATCATCGTCAACGGGCTCATGCACGCCAGGCCGGGCACCAAGGTGAAGGTCGAGATGGTGACGTTGCCGCCCAGGGCCGAGACCGCCGAGTTGCAGCAATGAGGTTCGCACATTTCTTCGTCGACCGTCCGATCTTCGCATCGGTCGTTTCGGTCGTCCTGCTGATCCTCGGCGGGATTGCTTATACCCAGCTGCCGGTCGCGCAATATCCCGAGATCGCCCCGCCGACCATCGTCGTTCGCGCGCAGTATCCGGGCGCCGACGCCGAGACGGTCGCAGCGACGGTGGCAACGCCGATCGAGCAGGAGATCAACGGCGTCGAGGGCATGCTCTACATGTCGTCCTATTCGTCGGGCGACGGGGCGATGGCGCTGACCATCACCTTCAAGCTGGGCACCGATCTCGATCAGGCGCAGGTGCTGGTGCAGAACCGCGTGTCGGTCGCCGAGCCGCGCCTGCCCGAGGAAGTCCGCCGCCTCGGCATCACCACCATCAAGAGCTCGCCCGACCTGATGATGGTCGTGCACATGCTGTCGCCCGACAATACCTACGACCAGCTCTACGTCTCGAACTACGCCCGCTCGCGGGTGCGCGACATACTGCTCAGGTTAGACGGCGTCGGCGACCTCATCATCTTCGGCGAACGCGAATATTCGCTGCGCATCTGGCTCGATCCGGAAAAACTGTCCGCCCTGGGCATGACCTCGGGCGATGTGGTGCAGGCGCTGCGCGACCAGAACGTGCAAGTGTCGGGCGGCTCGATCGGCGCGCCGCCGACCAACACCGGCACGGCGTTCCAGTACACGGTCACCACGCAAGGCCGCTTCAACGACGCACGCGACTTCCGATACGTGATCGTCAAATCGACCGATGACGGCCGCCTGATCTCGCTGCAGGACGTGGCGCGCATCGAGCTCGGCGCCAAGGATTACGTCACCAACTCCTATCTCAACGGCAAACCGGCGGTGGCGCTCGCCATCTTCCAGCGGCCGGGCACCAATGCGCTCGCCGCAGCCGCGGAAATCCAGGACAAGATGAAGGAGCTTTCCCTCGACTTCCCGAAAGGGTTGAGCTACGACATCGTCTACAACCCGACCGAGTTCGTCGCCGAGTCGATCCAGGAGGTCTACAAGACGATCCTCGAGGCGATGCTGCTGGTCATCATCGTCATCATCGTCTTCCTGCAATCGTGGCGCATGGCGATCGTGCCGATCGTGGCCATCCCCGTGTCGCTGATTGGCACGCTGGCGGTGCTTTACGCCGCCGGCTTCTCGCTCAACATGCTGACGCTGTTCGGCCTCGTTCTGGCGATCGGCATCGTCGTCGACGATGCTATCGTCGTGGTCGAGAACGTCGAGCGCAATATCGCCACAGGGCTGGCGCCCAATCCGGCGTCGCACCTGACCATGGACGAAGTCGGAACGGCGGTCATCGCGATCTCGCTGGTGCTGATAGCCGTGTTCATACCGACGGCCTTCATCCCCGGCATTTCTGGGCAGTTCTACCTGCAGTTTGCGATCACCATCGCGGTGTCGACGGCGATCTCGGCATTCAATTCGCTGACGCTTTCGCCGGCGCTGGCCGCACTGCTGTTCAAGCCGCACTACGCCGCGGCGGCGATGCCGCGCTTTTTCCTGGCGCGGCTCGGACGGGGGCTCGCCGACGGCTTCAATCGCGGCTTTGACAGGGTCGCCCATTGGTATTCGCGCATCGTCCGCGTGCTGGTCGGCTCGTGGATAACGATCGCCGCCATGCTGGCCGTTTTCGCGGCCCTCATCTATGCCACGGTCTACATGGTGCAGGCGGTGCCGCGCGGTTTCATTCCGTCGCTCGACCAGGGCTATGCGATCGTCGTCGTCCAGTTGCCGGACGGCGCCTCGCTGTCGAGGACCGATGCGGTCATCCAGCAGGCGTCGCAGATCATCCAGAAAACGCCAGGCGTCGACTACGCAGTCGCCTTCGCCGGCTTCTCCGGCGCGACCTTCACCAACGCCAGCAACGCGGGCGTGATCTTCGCCAGGTTCAAGCCGTTTGACGAGCGACTGAAAGCCGGCCAGTCGGCGACCCAGGTCATCGGCAACCTGTTCGGCAGCCTGCAAAGCATCAAGGAAGCCTTCATTATCGCACTGCCGCCGCCTCCGATCCGCGGCGTCGGCAATGCCGGCGGCTTCAAGCTGCAGATCCAGGAGCGCAACAGCGCCGACATGCGGCAGATCCTGGCGCTTGCCAACGAAATCGCCGGCAAGGCCAACAAGACGCCGGGGCTGACGGGCGTGTTCACCACATTCTCCGCGTCGAGCCCGCAATTCTTCCTGGCGATCGATCGCGACAAGGCGCGCATCCTGAACGTGCCGATCCCCAACATCTTCGAGACGCTGTCGATCAATTTGGGCACCGCCTACGTCAACGACTTCAACGCTTTCGGGCGCGTCTACCAGGTGCGGGCGCAGGCCGACCAGGCGTTCCGCCTCGATCGCGCCGATATCTTGAAACTGAAGGTGCGCTCGGCGGCCGGCGCGCTGGTTCCGCTCGGCACGTTGATCGAGATCCGCGACGTCACCGGCCCGGCACTGGTCCAGCGCTACAACATGTACGTCTCGGTGCCGCTGCAGGGCAACGCCGCGCCCGGCGTTTCCACGGGCGACGCGCTGGCATTGATGGAAGGGATCACGGCAAAGACGCTGCCGGACGGTACCTCCTATGAATGGACCGAGCTCGCCTATCAGGAGCGCAACACCGGCAATGCCGCTGTCTATATCTTCGGACTGTCGGTGCTGTTCGTGTTCCTGGCGCTGGCGGCGCAATATGAGAGCTTGGTGCTGCCGTTCGCCATTGTGCTTGTGGTGCCGCTCGGCGTGCTCGCGGCGTTGCTCGGCGTGTCTTTCCGGGGGCTCGACAACAACATCCTCGTGCAGATCGGCCTCATCGTGCTGATCGGGCTTGCTGCCAAGAACGCGATCCTGATCGTCGAATTCGCGCGGCAGGCGCAGGAACGCGGCCTGTCGGCCGCCGAGGCTGCCGTCGAAGCCTGCCGGCTCAGGCTGCGGCCGATTCTGATGACCGCCTTCTCGTTCATCCTCGGCGTCGTGCCGCTGCTGATCGCGACGGGCCCGGGCGCAGAAATGCGCCAGTCGCTCGGCACCGCGGTGTTCTCCGGCATGCTCGGCGTCACCTTCGTCGGCCTGTTCCTGACGCCCGTGTTCTACGTCACGCTCAGGTCGCTGTTTTCATGGCGCAAGCCGGGTGCCGAGGCCGAGCCTTCGGGGCCGGCAGAGGCGCCATCGGAGACGGCCGCCGAGTAAGGTTGCGAATTCGCCGCGTCGGGCGTGGCTTGCATGCAGCGAATCTGAAGATCGCGACGCGCTTCAGGCGCCAAGTCAGGCCCGGAGCCGCCACATTCGCACGCGGCCTGTTCCACGCAATTCGGTTTCCCCGAGTGGGTCGCAAGAAAAATCCGCGCCGAGCAATTCGTGGGTCGCATCCGAAATGCGGATTTCATCGGGCTCCGCGGCCTTTTGAATCCGCGCGGCGAGATTGACGGTGTCGCCCCACAGGTCATAGACAAACCGCCTTTTGCCTATCACGCCCGCCACGATCGGTCCGGAGTGGATTCCAATCCTGAGGCTTAGCGGTTCGCCTGCGAAGCGCTCGCGCCTCGCCGTCTCCCGCAGCTCAAGCGCATAGTGCGCAAGGGCTTCCGCATGATCGGATCGCGCGACGGGCAGGCCGGCGACCGCCATGACACAATCGCCGATGGTCTTGATCTTTTCGCAACCATATTGTTCCGAGAGCAGATCCGCCGCCTTGAAGAAGTAGTTCAAGATAGCGAGCGTCGTCGCGGCTCCGACGTTGCGCGCCCTTTCCGTAAAACCGACGATGTCGGCAAAAAGCACGCTCACCTCTGCGTGGCTGTCCGCAATCTGTTCGTCCGCTTTCAACCGCTCCGCGATCGACGCCGGAAGAATGTTGAGGAGAAGGGATTCGGCGCGCCTGTATTCGCGCGACAAACCCTCCTGGCTCTCCCTCAACGCCTCGTTCGTCGATTGCAGTTTCGCATTGAGTTGACGCTCCCTCTCTTGCAGGAGCGTCATTTCATAAGCCTTCTGTTGAAGACGCTGCTGGTGGTCGCGTTCGGGAGTGGCGTCGAGAAAGAGCAGCCACACCGAGCTGCCGTCGCCAAAGAGATGGAGGTCCGCGACACGCCCGCCGGGCAGTTCCATCATAGGCATGTGAAATGGAAGTTCCGGGCAAGGGAGCAGCCCTTCCATGAACTCAAGCTGGTCGGAGACGGGCTTGCCGACGCGAAGCGACGAGAGTCCGTAATGTTCAATGTTGCCGCCCTTCGCGGCTATGCATTGCCGGGCGTCAATTTTCAGATATGCGGCAGAACGCTCATTATAGAAGAAATCGTATATCCAGCTTCTGACTTCTTTCGGCACGCTGGCCATGGTCTACTTGGCGACCATCGAAGCAAGCTGACGAAACGCATCGTCGACATGTACGCCCGAAAGCGCGCTTGTCAGATAGATCTGCCAGCCACGTTGCTTCAGTTCGTCGATCTCGCCATCCGATATCGCCCACCGATCGGCCAGATCGGATTTGTTGAATAGCAATACGAACGGCATGGTGCCGAATTCGGCCTCGGCCCGCTCACGCAGCGTGAGCGCCACGGCGAGAGTGGCGGGCCGGGTTCCATCGACGACAAGCACGAGCCCGGCCGCACCGCGCACATAGCTGACGCGGAATGAGCCGATATCGTCTTCGCCGGCCAGATCCCACAAAATCAGGTCCACTGTCTTGTCCGGAAACGCGACGCTTTTCTTGTCGATTTTCACGCCCACCGTGGTCAAGTAGGTATCTGAAAAGATGCTTTGGACGAACCTGCGCACCAGGCTCGTCTTGCCGACAGCAAACCCGCCCAACATGCAGATCTTTTTTTGCAGCATCCTGGGCCCCGCACTACTCCAAGTTCACCGTAACCGAAACCCGGCGATTGGTGGAGTTCCCAGTTCGACTATTTTCATTTTCGGGCACCGCTGGCTCAAAGGTGCCAGCGCCTCGAACCAGCAGCAGTTCCGGAGCGACGCCGCGCTTGTTGAGAAGCGCGCGAACCGTCTCGGCGCGGGCGGCGCTGATCGACGCGTTGGCCGTCTCACGGCCCGTCGTGTCCGAATGGCCGGTCAACATAAACCGCGCTGTCACGCCTGCCTTGCGGGCATTTTCGGCGAATTCCTTCAATTGATCAGCCAATCTGTCGAGCGCCGGCGTCTGCTCCGGTCCCGGGACAACTCTCCCGGAAGAGAAGAAAATATCGGTCGTCTGGATGGAATCTCTCAAATGATTAAGTTCTGCAAGGTTCAGCTCGCGCAGCTGCGAGACATCAAGAACCACTCCGTCCGCCGAAAGTTGTTCGGCGGCGGCCTGCGCCCGGCCGATCCAGCCGGCAGGAGCCTCGCCCACGACAACGATGCGGCCCTGGATGATCGACAGCCGAACCGATTTCGGCGGGGATAGCGACGCCGTCAGCCGCTTCACCACGAACTTCGGATCAAGACTCTGATAGAATTGCCACTGTGAATGAACGCGGGCAGGATCAACCTGCGTTCCGGACAGCAGAGCTTGCGGGTCGACGGCAAGAGGGTCTCTCAGACCGGAAATGTAGAAATGTCCGCCCCTCGCCGTTTGTTGAGCGACGATGATTCCCGGCTGGGCCTCAAGTCGCGACACATAATACTGCCAATGCTCCGCCGCGCGTGCATCGGGGCTAACATCACGAACCTTGGAGATGTCGAACTCCGGTCCGCCTGCTGAAAGCTGTCGAGCTGCTGCACGCGCTCGATCTATCCAGGTGTCGGGAGCCTCACCCTCGGCAACGATGCGGTCCTTGACGATCGAAAGTCGTACTGTATCCGGCGGATACAGCGACGCCGTCAGCCGCTTCAGCACGAACTGCGGCTCAAGGCTCTGGTAGAACTGCCAGGTTGAATGAACGCGCGCGGGATCGAGCTCGGTTCCCGACAGCAGCGACTGCGGGTCGGCGGCAAGCGGGTCTCTCAGGCCGGCAATATAGAATTGGCCGTCGCGCACGTTCTGCTGGGCGACGATGATGCCGGGCTGAGTCTGCAGACGCGCCACATAGGCCTGCCAGCGCTCCTCGGGACTCACGTCACGGACCCCGGAGATGTCGAAGACCGGTCCGCCGGCTGAAAGCTGCTGGGCGGCGGCCCGCGCCCGGTTGATCCACGCGGTGGTGGCCTCACCCGCGGCAACGATGCGACCATTGACGACTGAAAGCCGCACAGAATCCGGCGGCGCCAGCGACGCCGTCAGCCGCTTCAGCACGAACTGCGGCTCAAGGCTCTGGTAGAACTGCCAGGTTGAATGAACGCGCGCGGGATCGACCTGCGTTCCGGACAACAGCGACTGCGGGTCGGCGGCGAGCGGGTCCCTCAGGCCGGCAATATAGAACTGGCCATCGCGCACATTCTGTTCGGCAACGATGATGCCGGGCTGAGTCTGCAGCCGCGACACATAGGCCTGCCAGCGCTCCTCGGGGCTCACATCGCGGACCCCGGCGATATCGAATACCGGTCCGCCTGCCGAAAGCTGCTGGGCGGCGGCTCGCGCCCGGTTGATCCACGCGGTGGTTGCCTCGCCCTCGGCGACGATGCGGCCATCGACGACCGAAAGCCGCACCGACTCCGGCGGGGCCAGTGACGCCGTCAGCCGCTTCAGCACGAACTCCGGCTCGAGGCTCTGGTAGAATTGCCAGCTCGCGTGAACGCGCGCGGGATCGACCTCAGTTCCGGACAACAGCGACTGCGGGTCGGCGGCAAGCGGGTCCCTCAGGCCGGCAATATAGAATTCGCCACCGCGCACCTTTTGTTCGGCAACGACGATGCCAGGCTGGGCCGCCAGGCGCGACACATAGGCCTGCCAGCGCTGTCCGGATTGCCAGGAGAGAAAGAACCAGCCGCCTGCCGCTATCAAAATCAGCAGGGCCGCCGTCACCACCAGCCAGGGAAATCCTTCTTTCGAATCCGTATGCTGCAGTTCGACGCAGGTCTGCAACTGCGTCTCCACGCCGGGCAACTGCGACGTGTCACCGTCGAACCGCTCCAAAGCCTGCGAGGATTCATCGTGGATGCGAAGCAATGCATCGCGGATTACTTCATGAAGTTCCTCCGGCGGATTTCCCCGGATCACCGCCACCAAGGTCGCGAACGGTCCGACTTCCGACCAGAGGCGAAGCTCCCCGAACCGGATGGTGTCGAGGCCGCTCTGTTCCTTCTCGTTGAACGAGTCCCTCACAAAATCCTGGATTGCGCTGAGCATCGAGGAAATGAGCTGAGGGTCTTCGCTGGTGGCGTTTTCGGCCGTTACATGCGCGATCAGAAGCCCGGAACTGCGGCTGATCAGAAAGACATGTTCAACACGGTAGACGAGAGAATGATTGAGAACGACCTCGGAGAAGCTTGTGCCGGTGCGCCAGGCCTCAAATCTCCACTTCAGTCCGTGCCAGGTGAATATATGCCTTAAAGATTCATTCAGCGACTGGAAGGTCTGGTCGATCTTTTCGCCGATCGACTTGCGAATGGCCGGCAGAAACACCGGATACAATATATCCGTCAGCGTGTGCGGATTCTTCTGGATGGACCGCTGCGCGGCCCTCTCGACAGCCGGCGCGAGGGCCTCGCCGAGTTGCTCATGAGACGCGCGCGCGGTAGCGTCGGGGAGAACGTTCCCCACCGCGGCCGCAAGCTGCTCGGGTTCGTCGAGCAGGTGCGTAACCCGTGAAAGTTCCGAGATCTCGCCGCCGACGAGCAACTGGCGAAGCGTTTCCAGTTGATGATCTGCGGCTGGAATTCCTTCGTAAAGCGCATGGTTGTCCGGATCGACGTTCCGGGCAATTTCCACCAAAAGGCGGGCCAAAGCCTCGCGATCAATCTCGGTATCGTTCGAAGCTCGTCTTTGAGGTAGGCTGATTGGTTCGACGCTCGACGTCAAGTTCCGATCAACTCACTTTCCAGCCACGCTCCGAATTGCCCTTGCTGCCGACGGGATCCTGATTGAGACACTTCGCGACCTCGACAAACAGGCCGGCCAAAAGATTCCGGTCGGTCTTGACGTTGCTGAGATCGGAAAAAATCTTCTCCATCAGCAATTGAGCGCTTTCGTTCTTCTGCTTGATTTCCTCGCGCAGCAAATGGTCGCTTCTGTTCATGCGATCCGCTATTTCGCGCTCGAGCTCGCTCAATTGATCAGACAACGCGCGCACCTGCTTTTCGAGCGCCTGATTCTGATCGCGAAGATTGCGGTCGATCTCCTTGTCAGCCTCGGCTCGCGCATCTTTTTCGTTGCGCAACTGCGTCGCCAGCGAGTCAACCTGCTTCTTCGCATTCGACTCGTAGGTTTCAAGATTGCGCTTGGCTTCGGATTCGACATCCTTGAAGCGCTGCAGGAACCGCTCCTCAAGCTTGGAGAAGCGGCGATCATAGTCCTGCATCTGGTTGCCGAACAAAAGATCGCGTATCTTGTCGACACCTGGAGCGTCACCGCCTGCCCCGCCCTCGCGTGCCTGGGCGGCCATGAAGTTCAGTCCGTTTCCCTCTGGATTACCTATCAGATTTGCGTCCGCTTTGCTTGCTGAAGCAGCGGCACTCGAAGATTCCTTAGCCATCACTATGCCCCAATCGCCAAGTGCAACATTAGGAAGTGTTAAATCATGTCAGACAAATACCCGGCCTGCAAGCTGGATTCCAGGTGGCTGGCCGCTGCATGGCACATTTCGGACTGGCCATGCTTTGCCGAAATCGCTCGATTGCGTTAGCCTGCCAACATGCGTGGTCGCTGATGGACCATTTTCGCTGAGGGGGCGAAATTACATGGAGATGCAGCAGGTCCGCTATTTCCTGGCCCTGTCCAACACGCTGAACTTCACCAGGGCGGCCGAGGAATGCAATGTCACGCAGCCAGCGCTGACCCGTGCCATCAAGACGCTCGAGGAGGAACTGGGTGGAGAGCTCCTTCGGCGCGAGCGCCAGCATTCTCACCTGACCGAGCTTGGGCGTCGCATGCTGCCGCTGCTGCAACAGTGCTACGACGCCGCCACTTCCGCCAAATCGCTGGCAAAGGCGGTGCAAAGCAGCGACGTCGCGCCGCTCAACGTCACCATTTCCAACAGTATCAATACTGCCCTGCTGGTCTCGCCCTTCACGGAGCTGTTCCGGGCCTATCCTGGCGCGCACCTCAAGATCAACCGTGGCTCGCCGGCTGCCGTCATCGACGCGCTGAAGAGTGGCGATGTCGAGCTGGCGATTGCCGGCCCGCTGGGACAGGCGTGGGATCGCCTGGACGCATGGCCGCTGTTCCAGGAGGGGATAGAGCTCGCGGTTAATTCCGATCATCCGCTGGCGCGGCGCAACGAGGCCGATGTCGCCTTGACCCAGCTGGCCGCCGAACCGGTTCTAAGCCGTATCGATTGGGAAACCAGCGAGGAATTGTCGCGCCGTCTTTCCGAGAAAGGCCTTACCCCTCGAACCGCGCACGAAGTCGAGACCGACCAGGATCTTCTCGCGCTGCTCGAGGCCAACGCCGGAGTTGGATTCGTCTCCCTGACCGCACCCCGGTCGCCGAACACGCGCCGGCTGAAGCTTCGCGACCTCGACATTTCGCGGATCGTCTCCGTTTACGCGGTTGCCGGCAGGCATCGATCCGCGGTCGCCACGACCTTGCTCAACCTGCTGAGGTCGGCTGACTGGTCGTCCTTCGGCGTCAGCGAGCCCGCCTGAGCGCGGCGATCAGGTCGTCAATGTCCATGCGCCGGCGGTAATCGGGATCGACAAAGCGATCCATGATGACGCCGTCCGTCCCGACGATGAAGGTCGCCGGGATCGGCAGGAACCAACTGGAGTTGCCCTGGTAGCTTGGCAGGTCATAGGCAACGCCCATCAATCGCTCCATCTCCGCCCCGATCCAGATCGCCAGGTTGAGAGACAGGGCGTAGCCGTTGTCCATGTCGGTCAGGAAGGGGAAGCTTGCGCCAACCGCGGATTTCATCGCCCTGGCGAACTTGCCTCGCTCGGGCATGATCGCCACGATTTGCCCGCCCAAAGCAGCGATCTCCTGCTGGACTTCGACGATGCCGATCGCGTTCAGCCGGCAGTAAGGGCACCAATGCCCGCGCTGGAAAGTGATAACGGCGGGACCCTTGAGCAGGATGTCGGCAAGGCCAACCAGCCTGCCCTCGTCGTCGGGCAGCAGGAACGGTGGCATGACATCGCCCGGAGTTGGCGCCGCTGCTCCGGCTCCCTGTTTCTCCAGGCGTTCCACCAGGCGGTCTACCGCATCGGCGAAATTCCCGTCGATCCGTCGGACCGCCGCAGCGATCACCGCCAGCCGCTCGTTGAGAGGCGCATCAAGTTCGACGGCTGCCTGGACGGCCTGTTCGAATGTCATGGGCTGGTCGTCGGCGGCCATTTCTGCACTTTCATCGATCTGAAGCAGCCTATCATCGAAGCCCCTCTGCGACGGCCATGTTTTTCTTGCATGGTTTTGATGCCTTGCGCGCATCAAAGCGGACGAGGTTCGCATTCTGTTCGCCGCATCACCCCAGTTCGTTACAACATGTTCCTGATATCGGCGGAAAATGTCGGGAAGCCGTGGAACCATGCCGGCAGGCTGCGATGCCATGATGGCGTGTTTCATGGCGAGCGCGAAGAAAGCCCCCGCGGCAGGGTCGCGACGGTGACACCCATTCCGGCGTTGCCGCCGCCCAGGATCACGACATCATACTTTTCCATCGCAGCGCCGCCGCCGCTAGTGAAGCTTGATCCGGGGCCTGGTGCGCCTGATCACCATCTCGCCGATCGAATTCAACACGGTCTTTGCAAGGCCGTGCACCGCCCTGAGATGCATCTTGTGGAGCGAGCGATAAGCAAGCCTGGCAAGCAGGCCTTCGATCCTCAGGCCACCGACCAGGCTGCCGAACGCGCCGTAGTCGGCGAGGGAGACGAGGGAGCCGTAGTCGCGGTAGCGGAAGGCCGGCGCGGCCCGTCCCGCGAGGCGCACGGCGACCACCTTCACCAGGTGATCTGCCTGCTGATGCGCTGTCTGCGCCCGGGGCGGCAAAGCATTGTCTTCGCCCGGCAGGACGCAGTTCGCGCAGTCTCCAATCGCGAACACGTTCTCGTCTCCGACCGCACGCAATGTCTCGTCCACCTTCAGGCGGTTGATGCGATCGGTGTCGAGGCCATCGAGACTTTTCAGGAAATCTGGCGCCTTGATCCCGGCCGCCCAGACGACGAGCTCCGCCGGCACAAACAGTTTCTCGTCGAGCCGGATGCCTTCCTCGGTCACTTCGGTGACCTTGATCCCGCAGCGGATCTGCACGCCCAGCTTGACGAGCAGTTGCGCCGAAGCGCGCGCCATGTGTTCCGGCAGTGCCGGCAGGATGCGCGGCCCGGCCTCGACGATGGTGATGCGGATCAACCTCTCGAAATCGATGTTGTCGAGATTGTGCGACGCAATTTCCCGCATCGACTTGTGCAGTTCGGCCGCCAGCTCGACGCCGGTGGCGCCAGCGCCGACAATGACGCAATGGAGTTGACCGGGCGACAGCTGCTCGTATTGCGCATTGGCGCGCAGGCATGCGTCTATCATGCGCTTGTTGAAGCGGGCGGCCTGCTCGGCCGTATCGAGCGAAAAGGCATGGCGCGCAGCGCCCGGCGTGCCGAAATCGTTGCTGATGCTGCCGACGGCGAGCACCAGCGTGTCATAGCCCAGCACCCGCGGCGGTATGACCTGCCTGCCGTCATCATCGAAGCTGGGAGCAACAAAGACCTGGCGCTTGGCACGGTCGATGCCGACGACCTCGCCGATGCGGTAGCGATAGTGGTGCCGGCTGGCATGAGCGATGTATTCGACGGCATCGTGCGACGCGTTCAGCGCGCCGGATGCCACCTCATGCAGGAGCGGCTTCCAGATATGGGTGCGGTTGCGGTCGACAAGCGTGATGGAGGCTCGCCGCCTGCCGAACTTGCGGCCGAGGCGCGTCGCCAGTTCCAGTCCGCCCGCGCCGCCGCCGACGATGACCACGCGATGCAGTGACTTGTCCGCATGGGAAGGTGTCTCCGGGATCGTACGGAAGAGCGCGGCGTTGTTGGCAAGCACGGCTTCCGGGATCAACCGCATGCCGGGAGCGATGATCTGCATCGGTGGTCTCCGTCTGTTTGCTCGGCGCCAGGGCACCTGAGCCCATCATTCTTGCGATTCGTGGATGACGATGCCCTGCAGCATGTCGACTTCGCATTCCCAGGGCTTGTCCGTCAGCACACGCCGGCCATGCTCGTATCCCGCCTGCCAGCGGGTGCGGATGCCCGAGCGGGTGAAGTCGATGTCCTTGGTGTGGTCCTCGCCGTCGAGGCGCGGCGAAAGCAGCCGAACGAGATGCATGACAGACGGGCAGCCATAGGAGGCGAGTTCCTTGAACATCGGATCCTCGCGCCGGTCCTCCGGCACCAGCTTTCCCATCTCGCGCACCACATGGCGCAGCCGGTGCAACTGCTCCTGGCGGGCGACATGGCTCTTGCCGCGGCTGGCGTATTGAAGGTCCTTCTGCCGCCCCATGACCTGCCAGATCGATTTCGGCTCGGTGGCACGGGGCTGCCACATATTGACGGCAAAGATCAGCGCGTCGCGCCGCGGACGCTCGTCCAGCACGACCTCGATCGGCGTGTTCGAATAGATGCCGCCATCCCAGTAGGGCTCGCCGTCGATGCAGACGGCCGGAAATGCCGGCGGCAGGGCGCCAGATGCCATGACATGCGCCACCGACAGCGTCATCTCGCGCGTGTCGAAATATTTGAGCTCGCTGCTGTTGACGTTGACCGCGCCGACCGTCAGCCGCGTGTGGCGGCCGTTGAGGTAGTTGAAGTCGATCAGATTGCCCAGCGTCCTCTTGAGCGGATCGGTGGTGTAATAGGACGCATTCTCGACGCCGACCTCGCGATTGACCCCGAACATGGCGCTTGGGTTGGGCTCGAAGAACCCCGGGATGCCGCGCATCACAGTGCCCATATTGGCGAAGATGTTGCTCGGAACCATCATCCGGAAGAACTCGTCGAGCGGGCTGCTCCGGCTAACCCCTTCCCAGAACTCCTGGAGCCTCGGCAGGCGATCCCTGGGCTCGTTTCCGGCAATCAGCGCGGCGTTTATGGCGCCGATAGAGGTGCCGATCACCCAATCCGGTTCAACGCCGCCTTCGACGAGCGCCTGGTAGACGCCGGCCTGGTAGGCGCCAAGCGCGCCGCCGCCTTGCAGGACAAGGACAGTCTGGCGTCTGGCCTCGCCTTGATGGCTGACTTCGACCGCCGGCTCGGAGACGGGCGGATTTCGCGTGAACTTGTTCATGGCTTTGGCTCCTCGTGCCGGATCTAGTGAGCGGTCCAGCCGCCTTCGATCGGCATGACGGCGCCGGTGATCGAGGCCGCTTCGTCGGAGGCGAGGAACAGGCAGAGCGCTGCGACCTGCTCCACGGTGACGAACTGCTTGGTCGGCTGCGCGGCCAGCAGCACATCCTTGATCACCTGCTGTTCGGTGATGCCGCGGGCCTTGGCCGTGTCCGGTATCTGCTTCTCGACCAGCGGGGTGAGCACGTAGCCGGGGCAGACCGCGTTGACGGTGATGCCCTGCTCGGCGACTTCCAGCGCGACGGTCTTGGTCAGGCCGGCGACGCCGTGCTTGGCCGCGACATAGGCGGATTTGTAGGGCGAGGCGACCAGCGCGTGCGCCGAGGCGACGTTGATGATGCGGCCCCATTTGCGGGCCTTCATCGCCTGCAGGGCGCGGCGGATCGTGTAGAAGGACGACATCAGATCGATCGCAACGACCGCTTCCCATTTCTCGATCGGGAAGTCGTCGATCGGCGCGACGTGCTGAATGCCGGCATTGTTGACCAGGATGTCGACGGCGCCGAATTCCGCGATGGCCTTGTCCATCATCGCCGTGACGGCGTCGCTCTTGCTCATGTCGGCGCCGTCATAGCGGACGGTCACGCCGTGGTCGGCGGCCAGTTTCGCCCGCAGCAACTCGATCTCGCCGGCATTTCCGAAACCGTTCAGAACGATGTTGCAGCCCTTGGCCGCGAAGGCTTCCGCGATACCCTGGCCGATGCCGCTGGTCGAACCGGTGATGAGTGCTGTCTTGCCACTAAGCATTGGTTTTCCCTCTGTTTGGGCCGCAGGCCCGGCGTCTGCGAGCGACGGGCAGCGCCCGGCTCTTGATCTGCGGATCAGTATGGCTAGCTGCCCGAAACCGCGGAAATGCCGTTGAGACATGGATTCGATAGCCGACGGTCAGACCGTCGCGCCGCGACTGGATGTCGATCGGGTTGTTTGACGTAAGGGCAGCTAGTAAGATCGTCCGGCAACGCGGGGTCGTGCCGTATGCGCGGCCGGTGAGGGAAGCGTGCAGTGGAGATCAGCCAGGTCAGATACTTCTTGGCAGTCGCCAAGGAGTTGAATTTCACTCGTGCGGCCGAGCAGTGCAATGTGACGCAGCCGGCGCTGTCGCGCGCCATCAAGCTGCTGGAGGATGAATTCGGCGGCGCGCTCTTCCACCGCGAGCGCCGCTTCACCCACCTCACCGAGCTCGGCCGCATGGTCGAGACCTATCTCGAGGGCGTCTTCGCGAACTCGCGCCAGGCAAAGCAGATCGCCGAGCAGTATGTGAATCTGAAAAAGATGCCACTGAGGGTCGGCATCATGAGCACGATCGCCCCGGACGAGATCATCGAGCTCATCGCGGCCGTCCGCGGACATCACCCCGGCGTGGAGCTTCACCTTTGTGATTCAGACGCCGTGAGCCTGAGGCGAAGGTTGCTGGAAGGCAACCTCGAGGCCGCCATCTATGCGCTGCCGTCGAATGTCCCCGACGAAGAAGTGCATTCCCTGCACCTGTTTCAAGAACAGATGGTGATGGCTGTTCACATGGCCCACCGCCTCGCCAACCAGAGCGTGGTGCGGGTGAAGGATATGAGCAACAAAGCTACATCCACCGCAACAACTGCGAGTTTGCCGGCTATGCGGATGCGATCCTCGCCGAGCAGGGCGTCACGGTCAGCCCCGTCTACTGGAGCGATCGCGACGACTGGACGCTGGCCATGATCGCCGCCGGACTCGGTTTCGGATTCATGCCCGAGCACACCGCCAAGCATCCCGGCGTGGTGGCCTTGCCGATCACCGAGCCGGAATTCTGGCGCGAGGTCAATCTCGTCACTGTGCGCGGCCGCCGGCATTCGCCCGCGGTCGGCGCGCTGGTGCGCGAGGCCACGCAGAAGAAATGGTTCGGGGAGCGGGCGAAGGCTTTGTCCGCCGCCGCCGCCGAGTAGTTTTCGCAGCGCGAGGCGCGCCTTCCCCGAATGCCCAGGCAGCGGATCTCCGCCGCACGTGCGCTCAGTTCTTTCTCACCGTCGTGGTCACGGACTGGATGACCTCCGTCGCCATCTTGAACTGCGCGGTGCGGTCGGTGATGCCGTGCCGTTTGGCGATCCAGTCGAAATCGCTGTAGGCGGCGTAAACCGAACCGTCCGCGGTCTGGTAGACCAGAACCCGCACCGGCCAGTCCAGCCCGGCCTCGGGATTGGACGTGATGAAGGTCGTGCCGAGCGCCGGATTGCCGAACATCACCAGCCGCGACGGCCTGACGTCGTTGCCGGCCTTGTTGCCGAGCCTCGCCTGGTCGATCACGCCGAAGAACATGATGCCCTTCTTCAGCACGTCCTTCTTGATGCGGGCGACGGTCTCGGCGACGGAATAGTCGCTCTTGACCGTGACGACGCCGTCGGATGCGGCGGCCGGGAGGACAACCGCCATCAGCATGGCGGTGCCGGCAACAAGGGTTTTCAGGTGGTTTGTCATGTCAGTCTCCTTTGTTGGATGGCGAAGGTGTCGGTTTCGAAAATGTCACGTCCTTGGCGTTTGCAGCACGCGCGCGACCGCGATGGCGCCGGCGAGAACCGCGGCGAGCACGCCCACGCATGCCGTCCACCCGATATGGTCGTAGAGCTGCCCGATGATGAAGCTTCCGGCGAGCCCGCCCGCATAATAGGACGCAAGGTAGATGCCGCTCGCGGCGGCGCGGTCGCGGGAGGCCGTCCGGCTCACATGCCCAGTGGCGATTGCCTGCGCCAGGAAGGTGCCGATGGCAACCAAAGCCATCCCGACAAGAACGACCGGAAGGCTGGCGGCAAGCAGCAGGAGCAGCCCGGCGATCGCCAGCCCGAGCGTCGCTCCGATCCCTCCGCGCGCACCGAGACCTGCCGCGACGCGCCCGGCAAGCGGCGTCGTCAGCATCGACGGCAGGAAGACGAAATAGACCGTGCCCAGAGCCATCGGCGTCAGCGACAGCGGTGGCGCGACGAGCTGAAAATTCACATAGGTGAAGGTGCCGATGAAGACGAAAAGGATCAGGAAGCCGATCGCGAAACAGGCGCGCAGCTCGGGATTCTGCAGCGGCGCCTTCCAGGCCGCGCGGGCGACCCCGCCGGTCGCGCCGGCGCGCATCATTGCCGAGGTCTTCTGCAGCGTGAACCAGACAAGGGCGGCGCCGGCAAGGTTGAGGGCGGCGAAGGTCAGGAAGTTGGTGGAGATGCCGAACGTATCGGCGACTGCCGCCGACATCAGCCGGCCGAAGAAGTTGCTGGCGACGTTGCCCGTCACATAGGCCGCGAGCGCGCTCGTCGTCTGCCGCGCGGAAAAATGCTCGGCGAGGTAGGCCATCGTCAGCGTGAAGGCGGTCGACATGCACAGGCCTTGCGCCACGCGCAGCAGGGCGAAGGCGACGATGCTGTCGGTCTGCGAAAGCAGCGTCGTCGGGATCGCCAGGATGGCCAGGCTGATCCAGATGCCGTTGCGGCGATCGATGCCGCGCCCGAAGAGCGCGACCGCGATGCCGGCCACCGCCATGCCGAACGTGCTGGCATTGACGGCGAAGCCCATGGTCGCGCGGCTGACGCCAAATCGTGTCACCAGCGAAGGCAGGATGGCCTGGGCGGCGAACAGATCGACCAGCGTCAGGAACGCGATCAGCGCAATCAGGCCGAAGCGCCAGCTGTCCGCGGCCACCATGCGGAGCCGCGTCGGTTCGGTATGGTCACTGGTCGTCATGACAGGCTCCGTGGGTGACACGTCCCCGGGTCGTCGCCCGAGGACGCGCTTTTTGGTTGCTGGGATCGGCTCACTGCGACGAGCGGCTCACATCATGTGGTCGTCGTGCATGGCCGGCGGCAGGACGTCGGCCGAGTAGAGGACGGCCGGAACCTTGCCGTTGTTCTTCCACCAGTGCGCGAGCTGGCCGAACTCGGCCGTCACGTCGCCGGCCGGATGCTCGATGCCGACCTTGCAGGTGCTGGCGTATTCGGTGATCGAGCCTTCGACGACGATAATGTTGGCCGGGCGGACATTGTGCTCATGCCACGGCACGACGCCGCCGGGCTGAACGACCAGCTTGCGCAGGCGCAGCATGTTGCCCTTCCAGGCCTCGCCCTTGCTGCTCAGGTCGATCGCCGCGAGAACCGTGTCGGTCACGCCGACCGGCTTGCTGGGATGTTCCTGGATGTCGGTCGTGGCGGCCTGGCCGGCAGGGCACTCGCCTGCGAAGACCGGGGCCACGGAAAACGCGGCGGTTGCGGTAAGAAGTCCGAGCGTCAGCGCCAGCTTCAGCGGCACCCGCAATGCAATAGTCTTGGAAGCCATGTCTAGTTCTCCTTTGTCGGTGCCCAATCGCGGAAGCGGGGCATGACAGGAGAGTGACGGCAGCTTCGAAGAAAGAGAAATGCTGACTGGCTCTTAAATCGATACCTGAAAACTATGGTGGATCATCGCGCCAACAAGCCATCTCCGCCATGACATTCATCACCGCGTCAGGCTTTCACTTCGATTTGCTACGCGGCCGTTTTCCTGACCGACAGGTCGATGCCGCTTTCCGGCCAGCTGTGCGCCTTGACGCTGTTCACGAACGTCGATGTCGCCGGCGAGAAGCGGCGCCCGGCCACCACGACCAGCGAGACCTCGCGCCAGACTTCCGGATCGATGACGGGCCTGATCTGCAAGCCTGGGATGACGGCGCTGAACTCGGGGATGAAGCAGATGCCAAGCCCGCCGGAAACCATGTTCTGGATCCAGTCTTCCCGCTCGCTGGCGTAGGAGATCCTGAGTTTCACGCCGCGATCGTTGCAGAGACCGGCGAGGTGATCGCGATACTCGCAGTTCAGCCGCCTCAGGTAGTTCTCGCCGTCGAGCTCGGAAATGGCGACATTGTCGTTGCGGGCCAGCCGATGGCCATTCGGGAACGCCAGGACGAACCGCTCGCGATAGAGCGGCGTGACGTCGAAGCGCTCCGGAAAAGCGTTGCTGGACGCCATGATGGCGACGTCGATCTCACCCGCTTCGAGCAGTTGCGACAGCGAGGCCGGCACACCCTCCACCAGCTGCAGCTGGATGCCCTGCTGCCGCCTGTTGAAATCGGTCAGCAGGCCGGTGAAGCGGCGCGGACCGATGGTGCACATGACGCCGACCTTGAGATTGGCGTTCTCCAGGCAGAGGAATCTCGACGCCTCCTGGCGCACGCCGGTCACCTCATCGAGGATCTGCTGGAACCGCGGGCGAAGCAATGCGCCCAGATCGGTAAGATGGGTCAGGTTCCGTTCGCGGCGAAACAGCAGGCCGCCGACCTCGTCCTCCAGCTGCTGTATGGCGCGCGACAACGCCGGCTGGGTCACGTTGCATCTTTCGCCGGCGCGCGTGAAGTTCCGCGTTTCGCACACGGCCAGGAAATAGCGGATGTGATGAATGTCCATGCGGATCGTCCCTCAGCTGCAGAGATGAAAGTGCAGGCTCGAACCGTGCCGCAAAGCGTTCCATCGCGCCAATGCAGGGGGGCTATTAAGTCGATAGCCTTTCGTCATGGCAGTTGGCGGGCCAAGGCCCGCCAACTGAGCGTCCAGGATCTGGTCGCCGTCCGCAGTGTCAGCTGTGATGGCCCAGGGCAAAGAGCTGGGCGCAGAACTGCGCGTGCGGCTTGCTCATGGCGGCGTCGTTGCATTCCTTCATCATCGCATTCTGCGTCGATTTCGGCGTCGCCTTCCACGCGGTTTCGAAATCGACACTCGGCTTCATCGTCTTCATGCCGAAATCGGTGAAGAAGGGCTGCATGTTGGACGGTTCGTCAAGGGCGCCGGCGAAAGCGACGCCGCCAAGAACGGTAAGGGCAAAAGCGCCGAGGCAGATAGCTTTGAGATTCATTTTAAGTCCTTCTTTGGCTGGGTAGTCATCCTGTGGACAACCGTTGAATTGATCGACAGCAATTCGGAATTACTGGTTCCTCCTTGCCGGTATGAACTTTGCTGCAACCGCCTGCCAACTGGACAATGCCACCTGCGTATGAAGGCTATGCCGGCTCGGCATCTCACGGATGCTTACCGGCACAGTCGCTAGTTGGCTCCGCCCAAAGCCAGGACGTTGGCGCAGAACTGGGCGTGAGGCTTGCTCATCGCCGGATCGTTGCAAGCCTTCGTCATCTTGATCCGGTCATGCTTTGACAGGGCGAACCAAGCCTTCTTGAACCCGGCCATCGGTTTCATCGTCTTCATCGTGGCGTCCGTATAGAATGTCGGCAATGCGGCGAGGTCGCTGAACGGGTTGGCTGACGCCGGGCTCACACCGATACCGATTGCAAGTGTGGCCACGCAGGCGAGTTGTCTTCTCATCATTCATCTCCTGTTCCGACAACGGTACCGGAGCTGGCGACACGCATCGCATCACCCGGCCTGGTCGAGACTGCGACGCGCGCAGACCGGCAGCCAATGCAATCTGCCTATCGACTTCATGCCGCCTTGGCATTTCGGCCAAGGAAGAAGATGCGGCAGTCTTTTCACCAGTCGCCCTGTCGGCGGCTTTGGGATGGAGACAGACAAATGCACGTCCAGTCCGAAACGCGAACTGACCGGGCCATCATTTGCGGAACGACTTCCGGGCTGGAGGGTGTCCTGTCGGTCGATATTGTCCTTGCAAGCGACGCGAATGGCGCCTTCGTCTGGGGTGTGCTCGACCGCCTGCTGGACGAGCCGACCTTCACCTTCGAGGCCATAACCGCCTCTGGTTTCGGAGCGGTGGAAGCGGCGGTCTTTGCCTATGGCCTGAGCCTCGGCGGACGACGCGGCGCGCGGACGGCGCTCGCCAATTTCTGGCGGCGCGTCAGCCACGCCTCGATGTTCGCCGTCGACAGAGCGGGCCTGCTTCGATCGATCCTGGAACAGTCAATCGACATCGAGCAAATCCGCGATGAACGCTGCCCGGTGAAACTGGGCGTCCTGGCCGTCAACGCCCGCACCGACGCCGTGAAGATGTTCTCCGGCGAGCAGTTGTCGATCAACGCGATCGTGGCGGCAGCCACCGTCCCGTTCATCTCCGCGCCCGTCGAGATCGACGGCGATATTTATTGGGGCGACGGCGAGCTCTCGCAGCTGCCGCCTCCCCGGTCGCCGAAAGCCGGCCATCGCCTTGTCATCGCGGGCAGGCCCTCACTGTTCGTGGCACCGTGTCCGGATCGCAGCGTCGCCGCCACCCAATGCGCGACCAAATGCGCGCCGGTTCACACCATCTTCGACAGCCAGTACCGAGCTGGGGCTGCGTTCTTCGTGAGACCCTGGATCGACTGGGGCGAGTTGACAGGCATGCGCGACAGAGGGCGGCAGCGTGCAGCGGACTGGCTTGCCGCCGGTCCTCTGCGCACCGACGAAACCGCCGCCATGAATTGCGAAAGACGATACACCTAGGCGCGCCTCCCTCCCGCCTAGCCGCGCCTGCTTCGCATACTCCCGAATGCAGGCGCCAAGCCCTCCGGTGCCCCGCCGGAGGGCTTTTTCGCGTCGCTTCCGGGGACATAGTGGCTGCGTATCAATTCGATGCCGAGACAGCATTTCAGCTCGGCCCGACGATCGGAGACACTGATCACCAGACGGGCCTAGAGGCCGGTCTTTCTCTCGAAACGCCAACCAGGAGACAAGTCTGTGATCAGCACCAAGACCCTTATCGGATCGGCCCTTGCAGCCGCCACCTCGCTCGCCGCGACGGCGGCCTACAGCGGCCCCGCCGCCAAGCCCGGCTTCGCCTTTGAGAAATGCTACGGCGTCGTTAAGGCAGGCCAGAACGACTGCCAGACCGCGACGCATTCCTGCGCCGGCACTTCGACCGCCGACAACCAGCCGGATTCCTGGCTCTACGTGCCTGCCGGCAGCTGCGCCAAGATCACGGGCGGCAGCGACAAGCCGAAAGCGTAGCCGACTTTCCACCTCGAGCGACCAGACCAAAAGGAGGAGACCGATGTCCACCATGTTTTCACCACTCGCAATCCCAGCATCGGCGGGCATCGGTCTTCGCTCGCCGCACGTCGCGGAAATGCTGACGCGGCGGCCCTCCGCCGGCTGGCTCGAGGTCCACGCCGAGAACTACATGGGCGATGGCGCCGGCGTCGAGGCGCTGGAAAAACTGCGCCGGATCTACCCGCTGTCCGTGCACGGCGTAGGCTTGTCCCTGGGCAGCGCAGGCGGCCTGGATCGCGACCATCTGGAAAGGCTGCGCAAGGTCTGCGAGCGCTTCCAGCCCGACCTGGTCTCCGAGCATCTCGCCTGGAGCGTCGCCGACGGCGCCTACCTCAACGATCTGCTGCCGCTGCGCTATGACGAAGAGGCGCTAGCGATCGTCGCCCGCAATGTCGAGACCGTCCAGGACACGCTGAAACGGCGCGTGCTGATCGAGAACCTGTCGGCCTATCTGGCCTTCGCGGATTCCTTGATGAGCGAGGCCGAGTTCCTGGCCGAGCTCGTGGCGCGGACCGGCTGCGGCCTGCTGCTCGACGTCAACAACGTCCAGGTCTCGGCCCATAATCTGCAATACGACGCCAAAGCCTTCATCGATGCGCTGCCGGCCGGGGCAATCGGCGAGATCCATCTCGCTGGGCATGCGACCAACCAGGTCGGAGCCGACACCGTGCTCATCGACGACCATGGCTCGCGTGTGCCCCCGGTCGTCTGGGCGCTCTACCAGCATGCCATAGACCGGCTCGGGCCACGCCCGACATTGATCGAATGGGACACCGACGTTCCGGTTCTTGATGTGCTGCTTGGCGAAGCGATGTGGGCCGACATGCTGACCGCGTCGATCCTGTTCAACCGCAGGCAAGCCGCGATACGCAAGCAAACGACCGAAGCGCGACCGACGCCCATCTGCCTTCCTGTCGAAGGCGAAACGACGACCAGCATGCCGGTGCTTGCCGCTTTTGCCGCCGCCAGGCGCGCCAGGCCGTCCATGTCTGCGGCGCTGGTCTCAATCGAGGAGGAATACCATGCTGCCGCTTGAACACCTGCAGACCACCATGGCGCGCTCGGTGCTGGCCATGGAGCCAGTGGTCGCCGCAAACATGCTGACCGCCGGCAAGGCCGATCCGCTGGCCCGCCTGCGCATCTACCAGAACAACACGCGCAGCTCGCTGACCGCGGCGCTGATGGCGGTGTTTCCTGTGACCGTCCGCCTCGTCGACGAGCGCTTCTTCCGCTTTGCGGCCAGCGAATTCATTCGACGGCATCCGCCAGTGGAGTCGCGTCTGGCACGTTATGGCGCCGGCTTCCCGCGCTTCCTGAAATCGATCGACACGCTGTCCGACATGCCAATCGTCGCCGAAACGGCGCGGCTCGAATGGGCCATCGCGGAGGCGCTCGATACGGCTTCGCTGCCACCCCGCAGCCTCGCGGAATACGGCAACACCGACCTTGGGCTCTCGCCGGATATCTTGCTCCAGCCCTCACTGCGACTGATCATCTCGCACTGGTCGATCCTGTCGGTATGGATGGCGCATCAACAGGAGACGGCGGTCGACCAAAACAGCACCTGGGCAAGGCGCCCCGAACGCGTGGCGTTGTGGCGATCGGGGAACTACGTCCGGCTCTTTCTGCTCGACCGCGCGAGCTTCGCCTTTTGGCATTCGTTGAAGCACGGTCTCGGCCTCGAGCATGCCACTGGCCGTGCCCTGGCGCTCGACCCCGCCTTCGACCTGGTTTCCGCCCTTGTGCGTCTGTTTCGCGACAGGCTCGTCACCAATGTGCGGGTCGCCGCGAATTCCCCCTCAAACTGATGGAGACGGTCATGACCGCAATTTCAGAGCAATCTTCGTCCAACCCGGCCGGTCTTGTCGGCCTCTACAGGCGCATCATCAAGCTGCCCGAGCACATCCCGTTTTCGCTGGTCCAGCTCGCCGCACGCGTGGCGGTCGCACATGTCTTCTGGCAATCGGCGCAGTCGAAGCTCGCATCCTGGCCGGTGACGCTGCAGTTGTTCGCCGACGAATACAACCTGCCGTTCATCGATCCCTCGATCGCCGCGCCGCTCGCGACGGCCGCCGAGCTGACGGGCTCGGTGCTGATCTTCTTCGGACTGTTCTCGCGCCCCGCCGCGCTGATGCTGCTCGGCGTCGTGTCCGTCATCCAGATCTTCGTCTATCCGGAAAACTGGGCGGAGCACCTCTTGTGGGCATCCTTGCTGCTCATTGTGCTGACGCGTGGCGCCGGCTCGCTCTCGCTCGACCGCATCGCTGAACGGATCTTTTCGGCATCCGGAAAATGACCATTTCGGCCGGATCGGGACGCACGATGCGGGATCTTCATCGTTCATGCCCGCGCCCAACAGCTTCACGGCGCCATGACCCGTACGGCAGAGCCCCGCCCGCGGCTAGGTACGAAGCTGGCTGGCCACAACGAAGGAAGCGTGGCCTGGAGCGGGTTCACCTTTCACAGAATCGCTGATCCGCTCCAAGCATTTGTTTTTGCGCAATTCCGGACGGGAAACCGCCACGCACTTTCCTGGAATTGATCTAGTCGAAGAAGCCCGCATCCTCTTCCCTGAGATACTTCCTGGCCGCTTCGGCGTCGATATCGAGGCCCAGCCCCGGCGCTTCCAGCAGGTCCACCATGCTGTCCTTCACGATCTGCGGCGGCAGCCCGATGACGAGGTCCTCCCACCAGGGATCGGAGGCGCTCGGATATTCGAAGGCGATGTAATTGGCGGGCAAGGTGGCACAGACATTGATCAGCGCGCCGAGGCCAAGCAGGCCGTTGGCGGTGCCGTGCGGCGCCATCAGGATCGAGTGCATGTAGGCGTGCTCGGCGACCCATTTGAGCTCGGCAATGCCCCCGATATCGGCAGGATCGGGGCCGATCACGCGCACCGCCTGCGTCTCGATCAACTCCTTGAAATTGTGCCGGAGGTAGATCTGCTCGCCGGTGTGGATCGGCGTCGAGGTGGAGGTGGTCAGCTCGCGATAGGCCTGCGGATTGACCCACGGCACGTAGTCGCCGGTCAGCATGTCCTCGAGCCACATCAGATTGTACTTCTCGACCGCGCGGGCGAACCTGATCGCATCGGGCAGCATCCAGCCCGGTCCGCAGTCGAGCGCCAGGCTGACCTTGTCGCCCAGCACTTCCTTCATCGCGACGACGCAGTCGAGCATATGATTGAAGCCGCGCTCGCTGATCACGCCCTGATCCATGGCGCCGTGATAGCCGGCTTTCTTCTGCGTCACGCCGTAGTGGAAGCCTTCTATCGTGTCCTTCATGTTGGAGTGGAACGAGATGCCCTGCTTGATCATGAAGAAGTTCTGCGGCTGCTCCATCATCCATTTGACGTCGGCGGCGTAGTCTTCCGGCCGGTCGCCCGTGCGCTTGCGGCGGATCGAGCCGTTGTAGACCCGCACCTTGTCGCGCACCTTGCCGCCGAGCAGCTTGTAGGCCGGCACGCCCGCGGCCTTGCCGGCTATGTCCCACAGCGCATGTTCGATGGCGCTCACCGCCGCGCCGTGGGGCTTGAAAGAGCCACGTTGGCGGATCTTCAGCATCACCCGCTCGACGTCGGTCGGATCCTCGCCGATCAGCGCCTCGCGGAAATGCAGCACGAAGGGCTTGAGATAGGTCTTTGTGTATTCGACCTCGCCAAGGCCATAGAGGCCCTCATCGGTAACGATGCGCACTATGGGGTGCTTGCCGATGACGGCACAGCGCAGGTCGGTGATCTTCATGGCTCGCAGTCCTATTTCACAGACGAGAAAGCTGTCGGCGTGAGCAGCTGGCTGCTGATATTGGCAATGATCTGCCCGTCGCGCTCAGACTCGTCCCGAGCCCTGTGCCATGCCGGATCGGTGACGAAAGCCGCCCACTTCACCTCACGCTCGGCCAGCGATTCCCAGGCGAGGAAGTAGGTGAGGCGATTGCTGTTTTCGCCGATCGCCGTGGTGAAAAACCCGGCTTGGCGGATGCCATGCCTCTCCCAGATGGCCAGCGTCTGGTCGGAAAAGCGCTTGAGCAAAGCCGGCAGCCTGCCCGGCAGGCAGTCATAGATTCGCAGTTCGTAGATCATGGTTTCGTCCGTTTTCTTTCTTCGCCTCTCCTTTGGGAGAGGTCGACACGAATGGTCGGTCGTTGGCCCTGTGAGTCTGGGGGAATGAGGGAAGGATCTGGGCTAACTCCAGGTCCGGTCCCAGCTATATTCATTGTCCCAGCGCTCGGTGGATTGCCACATCCCCGTGACACCCGGTTGCAGGTGCAGCGAGATTACCTCGTCGACCACGTCGTCGATCCCCAGGCCCGGCTTGTCCGGGACGGTGATGAAGCCGTCCTTGACGAGCGGCTTGGGCAGGCCGGTGACGATATCGTCCCACCAGTCGACATCGGCGGAGTGGTATTCGAGCGCCAAGAAGTTCTCGGTCGCGGTCGCGACATGTGCCGCGGCCATCGCCGCGATCGGACTTTCGGCCATGTGGATGGCCATGGTGACGCCGTGGTCCTGCGCCATGTCGCCGATCTTCTTGGTCTCGAGGATGCCTCCGCTGGTCAGCAGGTCCGGGTGGATGACCGAGAGGCCGCCGCTCTTCAGCAGAGGCTCGAAGGCCTCCTTGAGGTAGATGTCCTCGCCCGTGCAGATCGGCACCGCGGTGGCCTCCTGCAACCGCCGGTATTGCTCGGTGTACTGCCAGGGAATCACGTCCTCGAGCCAGGCCGGCACGTATTTCTCGATACGGCGCGACAGGCGTATGCCGTCCTGCAGCGAGATGTGGCCGACATGATCGATGGCTAACGGGATCTCATAGCCGATGACCTCGCGAACCTCGTGGATGTACTGCTCGAGCAGGTCGATCCCCTTTTCGGTGAAATGCAGGCCCGTGAACGGGTGCTGCACGTTCTGCGCATCGTAGGCGAGATTGCGGGCCTTGCGCTCCTCGAGCGTGCCGCCGCGGCCGCGCGGATTGCCGTGAAACCCTTCGAGCGCACCGGCGGGCGCGACGACGGCGCCCGGTATATGGGCGATCTGCATCAAGCCCAGGTCCATCTTGAGGAAGGTGAACCCGCGGTCCATGCGCGCCTTGAGGCGCTTGCCGGTTTCGGTGCCGCTGGGTTTCTCGGCGTCGGTGTCGCAGTAGACGCGCACCTGATCGCGAAACTTGCCGCCCAGCATCTGGTAGATCGGGACGCCATAGGCCTTGCCGGCGAGGTCCCACAACGCGATTTCGACCGCCGAGACGCCGCCGCCTTGCCGGCCGTGCCCGCCGAATTGCTTGATGCGGCGGAACAGGCGGTCGATGTCGCAAGGGTTCTCGCCAAGCAGCCGGCTCTTCAGCATCAGCGCGAAGGTGGCACTGGCGCCGTCGCGCACCTCGCCAAGCCCGACGATGCCCTGGTTGGTGTAGATCTTGAGCAGCGCCGAGGTGAAAGGCGCGCCGACGATCTCAGCCACCCGCATGTCGGTGATGCGAAGGTCGGACGGCCTGGAATTCGGGTTGACCCGATTGAGGGCCTCGTCGGCTCCATCGGTTTTTGGCATGGCCTATCCTCGTTCTGTTTGGCGGGGCTTGTTGCCCACATGCTGGCCGGCATGGAAGGTCGCTAGGCCAGCTCGATTTCGTGGGCCTGCAGATAGTCGCGGTTCATCTCGACACCGAGACCGGGCTTCGACGTCAGCTTGAGGCTGCCGTTCGAAACGTCGAGCGGCCTGTCGATGAGGTGATCGTATTTGCCGAGATTCCACTCCGACGTCTCCAGCTTGTAGAAGTTGGGAACGGTCATCATCACCTGCGCTCCCGCGACCACGTTGATCGGCCCCGCAGCGTCGTGCGGCGAGACCGGGACGTAATAGGCTTCGCACAGGGCGGAAATCTTCTTGAGCTCGGTAATGCCGCCGGTCCAGGTGACGTCGGGCATGATGTAGTCGGCGAGCTTGTTCTCGAGCACCGGCACGAAATCCCACTTCGTGTGGCCGCGCTCGCCCCACGAGATGGCGGCGCTGACCTTCTCGCGCACCTGCTTGAGCGCGTTGAGGCTTTCGGGCGGGCACGGTTCCTCGAACCAGTCGATCTGGCCGGCCTCCTCGAGGCTGCGACAGAGGCGGATGGCGGTGGGAACGTCGAAGCGGCCATGCGCATCGATGAGGATGTCGACATCGGGCCCCGCTGTTTCGCGGATCAGGGCCGTAAGCTCGGCCGCTTCGCGCTCGTCCTTGCGGGTCATGCCGCCGTCGAGGTAGCCGTCCCGCCTTTCGCGGGGCAGGCCATCGACGCTGGGCCCCTGATGGGGGAAAGGGTCGAACTTGAGCCCGGTATGTCCGGACTCGACGATATCCCGAATTTCACGGACCACAGCCTCCTTGCTGGTAAACTTGGCCTGGTTGGGGTGGGTGTAGAGGGCAATTTCATCGCGCACTGGTCCGCCCAGCAGCTCGTAGATCGGCTTGCCGAGGACTTTGCCGCGGATATCCCAGAGGGCTATGTCGATGGCGCTGACGCATTCGACGGCGGCGCCGCGGCTGCCCATGTAGGTGAAGCTGCGGAAGATCTTGTGCCAGAGATATTCGATGCGCGCGGGATCCTCACCTGCCATGGCGGCGCCGATCTGCCGCAGGATCGTGCAGAGAGCGCGATTGGCCAGCTTCGTCGTGGTGGTGATTTCCCCCCATCCGCTCACGCCCTCGTCGGTCGTCACTTCGACGAACAGGTACTCTCCCCAGTAAGAACCGCCGGACTTGATCAGCCACGGCCGTATGCTCGTGATTTTCATGTCAGCTACCTTTGTCTGAATGGTCTGGCTGACGACGTTCCAGACCGGGTGTGTCCTATCCGGCCCGTGCGGCGTTGCGGGCCCGCATATGTTCGAGGATGTGCCGGCCGGAACCCTCGACATGGCGGGCAACGAGCTCGGCCGCCTTGTCGCCTTCTCCCGCCTTTACGAGCGCGATGAGCTCGCGGTGCTCGCGAATGATCGCGGCGCGTCGCGCGAGGGTGAAATCGAAACGCCGGCTCACGGCTCGCAGCACTTCGCGATGCTTCCACCAAAGCTCGGCGGCATGGCGGTTGTAGTGCCGCTGGTACATCACGGTGTGGAAGGCGGTATCGAGCTCGCTGTGCCTCAACGTATCGGAAAAGTTGTTCTCTTCGATCAGGCCCTGGATGCGTTCGAGTTCGGCGATGTCCTCGCCGGTAGCCATGTTCACGAACCACCTGGTCAGGGCCGGCTCGATGAGAACGCCGATCTCGTAAATATCGCGGACAAATTCCTGATCGATGGGTCGCACGCGCGCGCCCCGGTTGGGGGCAAAGATGACAAAGCCCTCGCCGCGCAGCAGTTGAAGGGCCTCGCGCACAGGATTGGTCGAAGTGCCGTGACGCCGGGCGAGATCGGTGACCACAAGCCGTTCGTTGGCGGCGAGCCGTCCCTCGATGATGTCTTCCCTGATCAGTTCATAAAGCGAGGCGCCCTCGCTGGAGGCCCCTAGGGGATCGATCCCCGCAGGTGGCTTGGCTTTGAAATCGCTTGCTTCGGCCAAGGCCGGTTCCCCCTAGATTAATACACACATTATCCGATTATCACGCAAAGTTTCGATAAACAATGTACGATCTGGCGCGTTGACAGACAATTCACGATCTGAAAACGTACAAGATGGCCGATGGGATACACGAAGCAGATGCCCGCGGTCGAACGAGCGAGGACCGCTTGCCCCGAAGCGAAGCGGCGTGGGAGAGAACCTGGAGGATACCTATGACGAGGATTACACTCGGCGGTGCCGTCCTGCGCGGCACTGTTTCGACTGCTTTAATGGCATCGTTGATGTCGGCGCCGGCGCTGGCCGCACCGCCGGTCGACTTGAGCAAGTGGTCGCCGGAGTATGTGCGCTCGATTGCGGGCACGCAGGATTTTGACACGGCGGGCGATTGCGCCAAGGTCACCCCACTCGACTACAAGGGGCGATTGACTTTCTGGTATCAGGGCGTGTTCGAGGGCGACCCCGACCTCCTGCGCCAGTACTACAAGGACTTCTTCGAGACCTTCCGAAAGACCTATCCGAACATCCAGCTCGAGGAACAAGCCCTCACCTATAACGATCTCCTCGACAAGTTCCGCACGGCGCTCCTTGGCAATGCGGCGCCGATGGCGGTCCGCCTGCAGATCCTGGGTGGCACCGAGTTCGCCTCGAAGGGCTATCTGCAGCCGCTCAAGCCCGAGGATGTGGGGTATTCGACCGAGGATTTCTGGCCCGGCGCCTTGAAGGCCGTCACCTGGGATGGCGTGACCTACGGTATCCCGACCAACAACGAGACGATGGCGTTCATCTGGAACGCCGACATCTTCAAGCGCGCGGGCCTCGATCCGAACAAGCCTCCGGCAACCTGGGACGACGTCGTCAAATATTCCAAGCAGATCCACGACAAGCTCGGCATTGCCGGCTATGGCCTCGTGGCGCGCAAGAACGCCGGCAACACGCCCTACCGCTTCATGCCGCAGCTGTGGGCCTATGGCGGCGGCGTCTTCGACGAAGCCAAGACGAACCCGACCTATAAGGAGATCGAGCTCAACAGTCCGCAGAGCAAGGCGGCGCTGCAGGCCTCCTACGACATGTATGTCCGGGACAAGTCGGTTCCGGTTTCGGCGCTCACCAACCAGCAGGCCGACAACCAGCCCCTGTTCCTGGCCGGCCAGCTCGGCATGATGATCTCGCACCCGTCCGACTACAACGTCATGCTCGACCTGCAGAAGAAGGCGACGGGCACCGACAAGGACAAGGCGCAGACGGTCATCGACAACATGCGCTACGGCCTCATTCCGACCGGTCCGGACGGCAAGCGCGCCGTCGTGTTCGGCGGCTCGAACATTCACATCCTGAAGCCCGAATATGTCGAGGGCGGCAAGGTGGACGAGCCGGCGGCAAAGGCCATCATCTGCATGTGGACGAGCCCCGAATGGTCGCTGAAGATGGCCTACGCCGGCTCGAACCCGGGCAACCTCAACGGCTTCAAGACCAAGTGGATGAAGGAACGCCTGGACAACATCAAGTTCCTCGATGTCACGACCTCGATGCTGCCATACGGCATCCCCTTCCCGGCGCTGCCGCAGTCGCCCGAGATCATGAACATCATCGTCCCGGACATGCTGCAGAATGCGCTGACCGGAGCGATGACCGTCGACCAGGCAGCCGACGACGCGGCCAAGAAGGTGAAAGACCTGATGGGCGGCGGACTCTAGAGCAATTCCAGGAAAAGTGTGTAACGGTTTTCCGTCCGGAATTGCGTAAAAACAAAGAGATAGAGCGGTTCGACGTTTCCGTGAAACGGTGAACCGCTCTAGCCGAAGCCTGACCTGCGATCCGACCGGCTGCGCCGAAAGTGCGGCCGGTTCGCTCCGAAGAACAAGGGCACGCCAAAGTGACGATCGTGACCGGCCAGACCGAGGCTCGCCGAACATTGCAACCCGACAGGTCCGGCGCGCTGCGCAATATCTGGGAGCATCGCGCCGACTACGCGTATGTCCTGCCGGCGATCGTCGTGATGCTCATCGTCATCGCCTATCCGATCTACTACACGATCGAGCTGTCGTTCTTCACCACGCCGCCTGGCCTGCAGCTCCGGGACAAGATCTTCGTCGGCCTCGATAACTACAAGGCCATCCTCACCAGCGAGGTGTTCTGGAAGGTCACCTGGAACACGCTCGTCTGGACATTTGGCTCCACCTTCGTCTCCTTTGTCCTGGGCTTTGCCACCGCGCTGGCGCTGCATCGCGAGTTTATCGGCCGCGGCGTCCTGCGCGCCGTCCTGATCATTCCCTGGGTCATCAGCGCGGTCGCCGCCTCCTATATCTGGAAGTGGATCTACCATTCGGATTTCGGCATCGTTGGCGCGGTGCTGGTCGAGTTCGGACTGGCCGACCGGCCGCCAAACTTCATCGACAGCGTCGGCACGGTGCTGCCCTCCCTGATCGTCGTCAATATCTGGCGCGAGTTTCCCTTCGCCATGATCATGATGATGGCCGGCCTGCAGACGGTTCCCGACCAGTTGCTGCGCGCCGCAAAGGTCGACGGAGCCAATGCCTGGCAGCGCTTCTGGCACGTCACTTTCCCGCATTTGAGAAACGTCTCGACGGTGACGATCCTGCTGTTGGCGGTGGCCAACTTCAATTCCTTCATCATCCCCTGGATCATGACCGGCGGCGGCCCGTCGAACGCATCGCATATCTGGATCACCCACATTTACGAGCTTGCTTTCGGCCGTCAGCGCTGGGGGGTGGCATCGGCCTATTCGGTGCTTCTGTTCCTCATCCTGATGACGCTCGGCTACTTCTACGTCCGTGCGCTGAGCGGCAACGAGCGGAAGGATGGGAACGCATGAGCACGATTGCCGAGACAGTCACTCGGGGCCGGACCAGTCGCCGCATGCGCGTCGACGGATGGCGGTGGGGCGGGCGGGTGTTCCTGGTCTTCATGCTGCTCTACACGGCGTTGCCGATGGTCTGGATGCTGCTCACCTCGATCAAGTCCGGCTTTGCGGCGATGCAGTTCCCGCCGCAATGGTGGCCCGACCAGCCTACCCTTGCCAGTTACCAGAAGCTGCTCGATCCGCAGAACAGCGTCGGCCAGGACTTCCTGCGCTTCTTCTGGAACAGCCTCGTCGTTTCGACCGCCACGACGATCCTTTCGGTGATCGTGGCGGTGCCTGCGGCCTACGCGTTTTCGCGCTTCAGGTTCCCCGGCCGGAACTTCCTGTTCTTCGCCGTGCTGCTGCGCAACATGTTCCCGGCGGTGATCTTTCTCGTGCCGCTCTTCATCCTGATGCGCGCGATCGGGCTGGTGAACACGCATGGGTCGCTTGTGCTCACCTACCTGACTTTCGGACTGCCGCTGGCGATCTGGCTGCTCAAGGGCTTCTACGACAACATCCCGATCCAGCTCGAGCAGGCGGCGCGCATCGACGGAGCGACGCGGTTCCAGGCCTTCATCCTGATCGTGATGCCGCTTTCGGCGCCTGGCATCATCGCCACGGCGATCTATTCCTTCATCGGCGCGTGGAACGAGTACATCTACGCCTACACCTTCCTCTCCAAGAACGAGCAGCTGACGTTGCCGGTCGGCATCCAGCGCTTCTTTTCGGAAAATACGACGGATTTTCCGGGCCTGATGGCGGCCAGCTTCATGATGAGCGTGCCCGTCGTGGTGCTGTTCCTCGTTCTGCAACGATACTTCGTACGCGCCCTCACGGAAGGCGCGGTCAAGCACTAGGGAGTTTTTTGCCGATGGCCCACGTGGTCCTCAAAGATCTCGTCAAGTCCTACGGCAGCTTCAAAGCCGTCAACGAGGTTTCGCTGACGGTCAATGACGGCGAGTTCGTCGCGCTGGTCGGTCCTTCGGGCTGCGGCAAGACAACCACGCTCAATCTGGTCGCCGGCCTGATCACGGCCACGTCGGGCGACATATTCATAGGCGAACGGGTGGTCAACGACCTCGACCCCAAGGACCGGGACATCGCGATGGTGTTCCAGAACTACGCGCTCTATCCGCAAAAGTCGGTCTATATGAACCTCGCCTTCCCGCTGCAGATGCGCAAGCTGCCCAGGGACGAGATCGACAGGAAGGTCAGGGAAGCGGCGCGGGTGCTCGACATGACGCAGTTGCTCGAGCGCAAGCCGCGCGAGCTTTCGGGCGGTCAGCAGCAGCGCGTGGCCCTGGGCCGCGCTCTCGTTCGAGATCCGGCGGTTTTCCTAATGGACGAACCGCTGTCCAATCTCGACGCAAAGCTGCGCGTGCAGATGCGGTCGGAGATCAAGCGTTTCCACCAGGATTTGAAGGCAACGATCATCTATGTGACCCATGACCAGCTCGAGGCCGTGACCATGGCGGACAGGATGGCGGTGATGAACGGCGGCTACCTGCAGCAATATGATTCACCGGCGCAGGTTTTCGCCCATCCGGTAAACATGTTCGTCGCGAGCTTCGTCGGCAGCCCGGCGATGAGCCTTATCCCGCTGGAGGCATCGACGGCAAACGGCGACACCGTTCTGACGAGCGCGGAAGGCTGGAGCCTCGCGCTGTCGCAACCCAACGTGCGCAAGGTCCAGGGGGCGACCACCAGGAAGGTCGTCCTCGGAGCGCGACATTCGACGATCAAGCTGCACAAGAGCGCGGTGCCCGGCGCCATTCCGGCCAAGGCCTATACGGTAGAACCAACCGGAGACATCACCTTCGTGCAGGCGTTCCTCTCCGGCGCCATCGTCAACATCAGCGTCTCCCCCAACATCGCCGTCGCACCTGACGAGCAGATCTGGCTCGAGTTCGACCAGGAGCGCATGCACCTGTTCGACGGCGAAACTGAGATGGCGCTCAGGGCCAACTGACGCAGGCGGAACGTGGGCGTGGATGACAACGAAGCTTAAGATCACCGCGATAAGGCCCTATCCAGTGTGGGTGGGAACCCGCAATCAGATGCTCGTCAAGGTCGAGACCGACCAGGGCATCTCCGGCTGGGGCGAGAGCGGCTTGAGCGGCCGCGAGAAGGCCGTCGCAGGCGCGATCGAGCACTATCGCGAGTTTCTCATCGGCCGCGACCCGATGCAGATCGGCCGGATCTGGCAGGAGGTTTATCGCAGCCAGTACTTCGAAGGCGGGCGCGTTCTGCAGGCGGCGATTTCCGCCATCGACATCGCCCTTCACGACATCAAGGGCAAGGCGCTGGGGGTGCCGGTCTACGAGCTGCTCGGCGGCAAGCAGCGCGACCGCGTCCCCACCTTCGCCTCGACCGGAGACGAGGCCGAGGGCGATGCAGCCATCGAACGAGCCGGCGAGCTGCACGCGCAGGGATGGCAGGCGATCCGCTTCTTTCCCGTCGGGCAAAGCAGCAGGGACATCTTCGAGCCGCGCGAGTCGATAGGCGCGACCGCCGGCATGCTGAACAAGGCGCGCGAGGCGCTGGGCGACGGCGTCGTCCTTGGCATCGACTATCATCATCGGCTGTCAGTGGCCGAGGCGGCGAGCTTCTGCAGCAAGCTCGGTCGCGGCGTGCTCGATTTCCTCGAGGAGCCCATTCGGGACGAGGCGCCGGAGGCCTACGAATCCCTGCGCAGGATGACCGACATCCCGTTCGCCATCGGCGAGGAATTCGCCAGCAAGTGGCAGTTCCTGCCCTACATCGAGCGCGGCATCCATCAGTTCAACCGGCTCGACGTCTGCAATGTCGGCGGCCTCACCGAGGCGATGAAGGTCGCCGGCTGGAGCGAGGCGCATTATGTGGACCTGATGCCGCACAATCCGCTCGGTCCGGTGTGCACGGCCGCGACTGTGCATCTCGCCGCCGCGGTGCCCAACTTCGCGTGGCTCGAGACCAGGGCGCCCGAAAGGAAGCTGGGCTTCGACAATTCCGAGTTCTTCCCCGTGCAACCACGGCTCGACGGTACCGATTATCCGGTCGGCGACCTGCCGGGGCTGGGTGTCGAGGTCAACGAGGCGGCGATCCAGGCGCAGAGTTTCCGTTTCTGGGAAGCGCCTCACCTCAAGCGGCGCGACGGCTCTGTCACCAACTGGTAGTTCCATTCAACGGAGTCCACAATGACGCATACTCCCGACATCACGCGGCCGCCCAAAGAGCTGATCGACGGGCTAAGGGAGATCGGCGCCGCGACCGTTGCCGGCACGCTTGGCCACATGGGTTTCCGCAGCCCGCACATGGTCGGCCCGGTGGCGCAGAACCATGGCAAGTCGATCGTCGGGCCGGCGCTTACGCTGCAATTCCTGCCGCAGCGGCCGGACCTCTTCAACGAGGGAGAATATGCCGACCCGGAGACGCAGCTGCACCGGCACGTGCTCTATCACGCGCAGGAGGGCGATGTGGTCGTGGTCGACGCGCGCGGCGACATGAGCTCGGGCGTCTTCGGCGATATGATGTCGACCTATTTCAAGGGCAGGGGCGGCGCGGGCATCGTCATCGACGGCTGCATGCGCGACCGGCCCAATGTCGAGAAGCTCGATCTGCCCCTGTGGCTGCGCGGCTGGACGCCCAACTATCATGTCCAGACCGGCATCTATCCCAACGCCGTCAACGTTCCGATCGCCTGCGGCGGCGTCACGGTGATCCCAGGCGACATCATCGTCGCCGACGATGACGGGGCGGTGGTGGTTCCGGTCGCCATGGCCCCCCAGGTCATCGAGGAAGCAAAGAAGCATCACGATTGGGAAGAGTTTTCGCGCGAGAAGCTCATGCAGGGCGCGCCGCTGCAACGCTACTATCCGCTGCATGACGATGCCCGCGGGGAATACGAAGAGTGGCGCAAGACAAGGCGCTAGAGCGGTTCAGCGATTCCGTGAAACGCTAAACCGCCCTAGCGGATGGCAGCGCTTCTGGCGGGGATCGCGAAAGACGAAACTCGCCATCGGGCAACCTCCGCCGACGTCGCGCTCGGCCGGTCCGCCCGGCCGGTCTGGCGGCATCGCCGGTCGCTACTGCGTCACCGAGGTCGACGTGCCCCACGTGTCCGACAGCACATAGCCCTGCGGATAAGGATCCGTCGGGTCGAGGTAGTAGTTGTGCTCGCCCGTGATCCAGGCGCGACCGGTGATCTGCGGCACGATCGCCTTGCGCCCGGCGATTTCGGTCAGTTCGAGGATTCTGCCGGTGAAGCGGGAGCCGATGATCGATTCATGGATCAGTACATCGCCGGCCTTCATCAGGCCCCTCGCCTGCAGCACGGCCATGCGGGCCGATGTGCCGGTTCCCGTCGGGCTGCGGTCGGAGCGTCCGGGCGACACGATGCAGGTGTTGCGCGTGACGTTGCCCGGCCCCTGGAACGGCATGGCGAACTGCACGATCGACACGCCGCGCACATTGTCGAATTCCGGATGCGCGACATCGAGTTGCTCGCGCGCTGCGTGTCGCACCTTCTCGCCGATGACGGCCAGTTCGCGCGCCTCGTCGGGCGTGACCGAGAAGCCGAGCGCGGCCGCATCGACAATCGCGTAGAACATGCCGCCGTAGGCGATATCGACCTTCAGCGTGCCGACCCCCTCCACCTCGATACTGGCATCGAGGCGTTCGGCGAAGGCGGGCGCGTTGCGGAAGGTTATCGACAGGCATTTGCCGTCGCGGCATTCGGCGCGCACCTCGATGACGCCGCCAGGCATGTCGAGCTTGAAGCGCGTCTCGGGCTCGTTCATCGGCACCATGCCGGTCTCGAGCAGCACGGTGGCGACGCAGATCGTGTTGGAGCCGGACATCGGCGGGTATTCCGTCGGCTCCATGATGATGGCGCCTGCGACGCAATCCTCGCGCGTCGAGGGGACCAGGAGATTGACGTGCCGGGCAACGCTGCCGCGCGGCTCGCAGATCAGCATGCGCCTTATATGGTCGTGATCGCGCTCCATCGTGATCATCTTTTCCATCATCGTGCGGCCCGCCGGCGGCAGCACGCCGCCGACGATGACGTCGCCGATCTCGCCTTCGGCATGGCAGCCGACGACGCGAATGCTGGATCTGGTACGCATTGTTTCTCCCTGTCGTCCACGACTATCCGCTTGGCAAGCGCTATCACTCCGGGACAAACTGACCAATCCGCGTGCCAGCCTCAAGGAGAATCCGAATGAACGCCAATGTCTTTTCCGGCTGTATGCCGGCGCTGATGACGCCTTGCACCAACGACCGCCTTCCCGACTTCGACGCGCTGGCGCGCAAGGGACGCGAGCTGATCGCCGCCGGCATGTCGGCGGTCGTCTATTGCGGCTCGATGGGCGACTGGCCGCTGCTGAGCGACGCGCAGAGGATGGAAGGCGTCGAGCGCCTGGTGAAGGCCGGCGTGCCGGTGATCGTCGGCACCGGCGCGGTCAACACCGCCAGCGCCGTGGCGCACGCCGCGCATGCCCAGAAGGTCGGCGCCCGCGGCCTGATGGTCATCCCGCGCGTCCTGTCGCGCGGACCGTCGGTGACGGCGCAGCGCCACCACTTCAAGGCGATCCTTGCCGCCGCCCCCGACCTGCCCGCGGTCATCTACAACAGCCCCTATTATGGTTTTGCCACGCGCGCCGATCTGTTCTTCGCGCTGCGCGCCGAACATCCGAACCTGGTCGGCTTCAAGGAGTTCGGCGGTCCGGCGGATCTGCGCTATGCGGCGGAAAACATCACCAGCCGCGACGATGAAGTTGCCCTGATGGTCGGCGTCGACACCGCTGTCTTCCACGGTTTCGTCAATTGCGGCGCTTCGGGCGCCATCACCGGCATCGGCAACGTGCTGCCCAAGGAAGTGCTGCATCTGGTGGGTCTCAGCCAGGCGGCGGCCAAGGGCGATGCCGAAGCGCGCCGGCTGGCGCTGGAGCTGGACGCCGCGCTCGCCGTGCTCTCTTCCTTCGACGAGGGTCCGGACCTGGTGCTCTATTTCAAGCACATGATGGTGCTCAAGGGTAACCCCGAATACCGGCTGCACTTCAACGAGACGGACGCGCTGAGCGACAGCCAGCGCGGCTATGCCGAGCAGCAGCTCAAGCTGTTCGACGCCTGGTATGCCCAGTGGTCGAGGCAACCCGTCATGGCGAGATACGCGGCCTGATCGGCCGGGACGGAGGCGGAACCTGAACCATAACGCTCCCCGCCATCAATCTGAAACTGGCTTGCCTTGCTAGGCTGCGAGCAAGCGCTCGAACGCGCTCTCGAACACCTTGGTCATCTCGGCGTACATCCAGATGATCGGCGGCGCGATGATCCTGCTGGCCATCGCCGTCGATGCCTTCCGCATCAGAAGCGAGGAGCGCGGCGTCGTTTGAAGGAACGAGCGGGTATCGTGGAGGCTCAGAATAGTCAAAAAAGTACCAATGATGCGACGGGAACATGGTGGCGCCGATTTTGTCGGCTCGGTAGTTTGGATGGCATGAGGCCGATGGGAGAAGGCGCGTCGACGGGGCGATCGCGCACGAGGCCTTCATAGTGGAGGAACAGCGATGAAACCTGATCTCGAGGTTGTGCAGATCAGGCCGGGCGAGTCGTTCACCGCCTGGTCGCACGGCTATCCGTTCCGCACCGTGCGCTGGCATTTCCATCCCGAATACGAGCTGCATCTCATCGTCGCCACCCGCGGCCGCTATTTCGTCGGCGATTTCATCGGCGAGTTCGAGCCGGGCAACCTGGTGCTGACGGGCCCCAACCTGCCGCACAACTGGGTGAGCGATGTACCGAAGGATGCGACGGTGCCGCTGCGCTGCCGCATCATCCAGTTCAACGAGGGCTTCATCGACGGCGCCATCAACACTTTCCCGGAACTCGCGGCGCTGACGCCGGTGCTCGAAGCCTCGCGCCGCGGTGTGCTGTTCAGCCGGCAGACCAGCCGTCAGCTCGCACCGCTGATGGAAGAGATCATGAATTCGCAGGGCGTGCGCCGCATCGAGCTGTTCATGATGATGATGGGCCTGCTCAGCCGCGCCGAAGACGCGCGGATGCTGGCCAGCGCGAGCTACCTGCCGGACCCGTCGGGCTACATGTCGGCCGGCATCAACAAGGCGCTCGCCTATCTGCGCGAGAACCTGACCCAGCCCTTCAGCGAGACGGATCTGGCCGCCATTGCCGGCCAGTCGCCCAGCGTCTTTTCCCGCTCCTTCCGCCAGCACACCGGCATGACGCTGGTGCAGTACGTGAAGCGGCTGCGCATCAACCTGGCCTGCCAGATGCTGATGAGCGACGAGCAGGCGTCGATCACCAACATCTGCTTCGAGGTCGGCTACAACACCCTTTCAAACTTCAACCGGCAGTTCCTCGCCGAAAAGGGCATGACGCCCTCGCACTTCCGGCGGTTGACACTGCATAACATCAGCCTGGCGAAAGCGGCCTAGCACGACAGACAGCGGCATCGAAACGATGGAAACCGGCACAACCGGCCGCGGAGTTGAATGATGAGCAGCCACTTCATCGGCATCGACATCGGAACGGGGAGCGCCCGCGCGGGCGTCTTTGACGAAGCCGGCGCCATGCTTGCGTCCGCCAAGGCCGACATCGCTGTTTGGCACGCCGAGGGCCACATCGTCGAGCAATCGAGCAACGACATCTGGCGCGCCGTCGCGGCCACTGTCCGAGAGGCCGTGGCGCTCGCCGGCATCTCGGCGCAATCGGTGCACGGCATCGGCTTCGACGCGACCTGCTCGCTTGTCGTTCTGGGGCCGGAGGGCAAGCCGATCACGGTCAGCCCGTCGGGCGACCCGGAGCGCAACATCATCGTCTGGATGGATCATCGCGCCACCGAGCAGGCGCGCAGGATCAACGACACCGGCGAGGACGTGCTGCGCTATGTCGGCGGCACGATCTCGCCCGAGATGGAGACGCCGAAACTCCTGTGGCTCGCCGAGACCATGCCGCGGACCTTCGCCACGGCATGGCAGTTCATGGACCTCGCCGATTTCCTCACCTGGCGGGCGACCGGCAGCCTGGCCCGCTCGACCTGCACGGTGACCTGCAAATGGACCTATCTCGCGCATGAGGCGCGCTGGGATGACGCATATTTTCGCAAAATCGGCCTGGGCGCGCTTGCGGATGAGAGCTTCGCGCGCATCGGCACCGAGATCGTCGCACCCGGCAGCGCGCTCTCCGGCGGCTTGACGAAGGGGGCGGCGGCCGAGCTTGGCCTTCTGCCTGGAACGCCGGTGGCGGCCGGCATGATCGATGCCCATGCCGGCGGCATCGGCTCGGTCGGCGCGCGCGGCGGCGCCGGCGATGTGACGACGCGCATGGCCTATGTCTTCGGCACCTCCGCCTGCACCATGACGACGACCTGGCAGGCGGCCTTCGTGCCGGGCGTGTGGGGTCCTTACTTCTCCGCGATGGTGCCGGGTTTGTGGCTCAACGAAGGCGGCCAGTCGGCCGCGGGCGCCGCCATCGACCGCCTGGTCGGCATGCATCCCGCCGCCGTCGAGCTTGCCGGCATCGCGGCGCGAAGCGGCAAGAGCCTCAGCCAATGGCTGGCGCAGGAGGCCGAGCGGCATGGCGGCGCGGCCAGGGCGGACAGGCTCATCGGCGGCCTGCACGTCGTTCCCGAATTTCTCGGCAATCGAGCGCCCTTGGCCAATCCCGAAGCGCGCGCGCTGATCGCCGGCTTGGACATGGCGACCGGCGCCGACAGCCTCGTCGCGCTCTATCTCGCCGGCCTCTGCGGCCTGGGCTACGGCGCGCGCCAGATCCTGGAGGCCATGCGCGCCTGCGGCATCGGGATCGACACGATCGCCATCAGCGGCGGCGCGGGGCAGAGCCCGCTGGTGCGGCAGCTCATCGCCGACACCACCGGGAAGATGGTCTACGCGCCGACCTCTCCCGAGCCGGTGCTTCTCGGTTCGGCGATGCTCAGCGCCGTCGCCGCCGGCCGCCACCCCGACCTTCCCGCGGCCATGGCGGCGATGTCGGAGGTGGGCGAGGTCTATTCGCCCACCGCCTCGCTTGCCGCCTGGCACGACAGGCGCTTCGCGGCGTTCGAGCGCCTGCAGGCCGCGGCGCTGTCGGTGCTGGTTGTGTGATCTCCGCTTGGCCGGCGGAACGGCCGGCCTTCGCTGCCAGTTTGCGGCCGCCGCCGGGAACCATCGCCCCGCGCAGGGGTTGTGTCGTCAGACTTCGAGACATGGAAGGAAAGACGATGCGGACATTGACGATGGTCCTCACGCTTTCGGCCCTGGCACTTGCGCAGCCGGTTTGCGCCCAACGCGCGGATCCGCAATCGCCGCAGGCCTTGCCTCCGGCGCAGGAACCCGCGCCCGGCCAGGCACAACCCGATCCGGAAAATCCCGGTCAGCGCTTCACCAACGTTGTGGTGGTGGCGATGGAGGATCTGCCCGCTGAAGTGAAGACACAGGCGGAAGCCGTCGTCACCAGGACGACCGCGAACGACCTGGCGAAGCTGCAGAAGTCGGTCGACGACTCGCCCGAGGCGGTATCGGTCCTGCGCGCGAACGGCTTGAATTCATCGCAAGTCGTCGCTGCCAACATCGATGGCGACGGTACCCTCACGCTGATCATCCAGACGACGACATGATTGGCGCCGTAGCGCAGGGCTGACCGCGAAGCCGGGCGGTACCCGCTAAAGCAACCAGATTTCGCGGAGGCGCCGCCATGGCCCAAACCGCCGTCCGCAACTTCACGCTCAACTTCGGACCGCAGCACCCGTCGGCGCACGGTGTGCTCCGGCTGGTGCTCGAGTTGGACGGCGAGATCGTCGATCGCGCCGATCCGCATATCGGCCTGCTGCACCGCGGCACCGAGAAGTTGATCGAATACAAGAACTACCTGCAGGCCCTGCCCTATTTCGACCGGCTCGACTATGTGGCGCCGATGAACCAGGAGCATGCCTTCTGCCTCGCCGCCGAGAAGCTGCTCGAAATATCGGTTCCCCGGCGTGGGCAGCTCATCCGCGTCCTGTTCTGCGAAATCGGCCGGCTGCTGTCGCATCTGCTCAACGTCACCACGCAGGCGATGGATATCGGCGCGCTGACGCCGCCGCTCTGGGGCTTCGCCGAGCGCGAGAAGCTGATGGTGTTCTATGAGCGCGCATCCGGCGCCCGCATGCATGCCAACTACTTCAGGGTCGGCGGCGTGCATCAGGACCTGCCGGGAAAGTTGCTCGACGACATCTGGGACTTCTGCGACCCGTTCCTCAAGGCGTTGAGCAATCTCGATGAACTCTTGACAGAAAACCGCATCTTCAAACAGCGCAATGTCGATGTCGGCGTAATCGGACTGGACGACGCGTGGGCGTGGGGGTTCTCCGGCCCGATGGTGCGCGGCTCGGGTGCCGCCTGGGATCTGCGCAAGGCGCAGCCTTATGAATGCTACCCCGAGATGGATTTCGACATTCCCGTCGGCAAGAACGGCGACTGCTACGACCGCTATCTCGTGCGCATGGAAGAGATGCGCCAGTCGGTGCGGATCATGCGGCAGTGCCTGGAAAAACTGCGCTCGGCCGACGGCGCGGGACCGGTCGCGGTGGCGAACCGGAAGATCACGCCGCCGCCTCGCGCCACCATGAAGCGCTCGATGGAGGCCACGATCCAGCATTTCAAGCTCTACACCGAAGGGCACCGCGTGCCGCCCGGCGAGGTCTATGCCGCGGTGGAAGCGCCGAAAGGGGAGTTCGGCGTCTATCTGGTCTCGGACGGCAGCAATGTTCCCTACCGCTGCAAGATACGCGCGCCGTCTTTCGCCCACCTCCAGGCGATGGATCACCTGTCGCGCGGACACATGATCGCCGACGTCGCGGCCATCATAGGATCGCTGGATATCGTGTTCGGCGAGATCGATCGCTGACTGAAGCCGTTCGGAATTGCGCAAAACAAATGCCAAACGCTGAACGGCCCTGGTGGCGCCAGGCTGCGAAGCTTTACCCTACCGGCCGACGGGAGAGAGCGGGCAGCTCCCCTCCGCCTCCGGCAAGTCCGATATTGAAGACTTCCGCGCGGTTCGCGAACCGCGCGGATCTGCTCAGTGCATGAACACCGATCTCAGCCAGGCAAGAATGCCTGAGCCCGGCGAGATCGCCGCGCGGACGCGGGACGCCGCCCAGCGTGCCGGCAGATTGGCGCCGACATGGCAATGGCAGACGACCTCGTGCAGCTGCCAGTCGCTGAGCTCGAAGAAGCGTTTCGCTTCGCCGTAAGTGTCGTCCTTTAAACCCTGTGCCCGAAAGATCGGGTCTTCGAAGGCGACAGTGATTGGCGATCCGGCGGAACGCATTCTTTGACGTACTTCTGGAGTGGCGTATTCGGTGCCCGCAAGCGCCATGAGGCGCCGGCCGGGATCTTGCTCGAGAAGTTGCGCCCAGCGTTCGAGGCGCTGGCCTCGACTGGCGATGAGAACCGCTGCTTCAGCATGAACGTCGGCAACGGCATTGAGTTGGTCAACAGTTTGGTGCTTCAAGGCCGCCTCCTATGTCGGCAGATGATCACCCGCCCCGCAACGGAACTAAGGCGCTGCATGGCGCCGGCAAGGGCGAAATGGGCGGCGGGAAATCATTTGATCGGCATTCATGCCCGGCGCCGCCGAAACGCGGCGAGATCGATGTGGAACCATCCCCGGTCGCGACCGTTCTGCCAAGCGTCAGCCGCCGGCCAATCAGGTTTCGATGAAGCGCCAGATGCGGCAGCCAATCCATCATGTTCTGGTCGGCAGATATCCGGTTGCCGGAACCGCGTCACGCCGACGGCCCGCCAGCGCAACGAGAGAAATCACTTCATGGCCATTCTCCCCAATCCCGATCCGACGCCAACGCCGGTTCCCACGCCGCCGCCGTTTCCCGATCCGAAGCCGATGCGCGAACCCGATCCGGAGAGGCTGCCGGACGAGGAACCCGTCCCCAATCCGGATGAGAACGACGTGCCGCCGATGCACTCGAGGGCAGGTCCGCTTCGCGCAGCGCCATAGACCGCATGGCGACGTGATCGCGATCTTCATAGTCTGACGGCACTGAGGTAATGCAGGCCGAGCCAGTCGAGCGGACCGCCTTCGATGCGCTCGAAACCGGCGGCCGCCAGCGGTTCGCGGAGGCGATGCAGATCGAACTGGCCATGCATGCCGTGCTTTGCCGACATGTGCCCGCGCTCGCTCAAAGGGCCGGCATAGTCGATCAGCAACAGCCGTCCGCCGGGGGGCAGAACGCGCGCGGCCTCGCGCAGGCAAAGGCCGCGCCTTGCTTCCGGCACCATGTGCAAAACCGTCGTGAAAGTCACAACGTCGTAGCGCCCGTCCGCGAACGGCAGCTCGGCCGCATCGGCATGGTGAAACGCGATGTCGAGGCCCGCCCGGCCAGCCTTGCGGCGAGCGGCCGCAAGCATCTTTTCTGAGACGTCGACGCCAACCACCGATCCGCCGGGCTGCACGCGATGCCAGGCGGAAATCGCCTGCGTGCCGGTGCCGCATCCGACGTCCAGCAGGTGGAAGCCCGGCGCCAGGCCGGCCAGATCGAGCACAGCCTCGCGATAAGCCCGGTCGCGCCCGCGGGTCAGCATGAGGACCAGCAGGTCGTAGAGACGCGGAAAGCCGATGCCCTTGTTGGCATCCGGGCCGATCGGCGCCCCGGCACTACGCGCTTCGCTTCGCATATGGTGCATGTTCGTCACATCCTTTCTTCAACAGCGCCAATCTCCAACGACGCCAGAGCCCGCGAGCATCGGCACAGTGGCTGTCGGCTGGTGAAGGTTCGAAACAGTCAGTATTATAATGGACAGGCTGTCCGGAATTTCGACAGACGATGCAGGCAAAATGTCCGTTAGTGGACAATCCATGCCTGCCGTTCTGGAAAAGGCGCGCCGGAAATAGCGCTCCAACAGTGTGAAGCGAAGAAGGAGTGATTTATGCCTCGGGAGATCGATCGGCGAGCCGCCCGTACCCGCAGAGCCCTTCATCAGGCGCTGCTGGCGCTGATGCTGCGCAAGGGCTACGAGGCCCTTTCCGTGCAGGACATCATCGATGAAGCCGATGTCGGTCGCTCGACCTTCTATGCGCATTATACCGGCAAGGAGGATCTCCTGCGCAGTGGTTTCCAGATGCTTCGACAGGAGCTCAACGAGGCGTCCGCGGCACGCGCGGGAGCCGAGGCATCAGGCGACGATCCGCTTGGCTTCAGCAAGGCCATGTTCGACCATGCGGCCCGGTATGCCGACCACTACCGGACGATGATCGGCGGACGAGGCGGTGCGGTGACGGAGAACGAGATCCGCCTGATCCTGTCGGAAATGGTGCGGCAGGAACTGCCCTCTACCCTTCACGGCGACGTCCCGCGCGACTTCGTCGTGCAATTCATCGTCGGCGCCTTTCTTACGGCGCTGAACTGGTGGTTCGAGCGCAAGCCGAAACTGTTGCCGTCCCAGGTCGACGCCGTGTTCCGGAGCCTGGTGCTCGACGGGCTTTCACCCTCGATCGGTCGCAAGCGCGTGCCAGCGGATCGCCCCGCTGCAAGTCGCGATTGAGATTGATCGACCTCAAGAAACTCCGCGCCGACTGCGCTCACGCAAACCGCGCAGCCGTCCAAGCGCCGCCTGCCGCGTTCGATTCCACCGCCGCCGCCACGAACTTAACGCCGCGCGCGCCGGCGACCACGTCGGGCACCTGCGCCGCGCGCGCGACATCGACCGTTCCGCCCGAGCGATGCGCGCGGATGATGTCGGCAGCGTCGCGGTAGAAATTGGCGAAGGCCTCGATATAGCCTTCCGGATGTGCGGCCGGCATGCGCGACACGCGCCGGGCTTCCGCTGTCGAGCCGTGGCCGCCGCGCACCAGTATGCGCGTCTCCTCGCCATAGGGCGAGAAGCGCAGCTCCTCCGGCCGCGCGCCCGACCACTCGAGCCCGGCCTTGTCGCCATAGATGCGCACCGAAAGGTCGTTATAGTGGCCGGGCGAGGTCTGGCTGGCGAGGATGGTGCCGCGCGCGCCGCCCATCCAGCGCACCAGGACATGCGCGTTGTCGTCGAGCCGCCGTCCTGGCACGGCGGTGAAAAGGTCGGCCGAAACCGCCTCGGCCTCTGAGCCGGAAATGAAGCTCGCCAGGTTGAAGGCATGGACGCCGATATCGGCCAGCACCGCCGATTGCCCGGCGCGCGCCGGATCGGTGCGCCATTCGGCCTGCTTCTGTCCTTGCGCGTCGATCGGCTGCGTCAGCCAGTCCTGGATATAGGCGCCATGCACCGAAACGACGCGGCCGAGTTCGCCCGCCGCCACCATCTCGCGCGCCTGCCGCACCATGGCGTAGCCGGTGTTGTTGAGCGTGACGACGAAGCGACGCTTCTTCGCTTCTGTCAGCGCCACCAGCGCCTCGGCCTCGGCAAGCGTCGTCGACAGCGGCTTGTCGCAGATGACGTCGATGCCGGCTTCGAGGAAGGCGGTTGCGATCAGCGCGTGCAGGTGGTTGGGCGTGACGATGACCACCGCCTCGATGCCGTCGGGGCGAGCCGCTTCCGCCTTTGCCATGACGCGGTAGTCGGCATAGCTGCGCTCCGGCGCGATGCCGATCTCGGCAGCGGATGTCGCGGCGTTTTCCGGATCCGAGGAAAGCGCTCCGGCCACCAGCGCGATCTGGTCGTCGAGCCGCATGGCGAGGCGATGCACGGCGCCGATAAAGGCGTTGCGGCCGCCGCCGACCATGCCGACTGTCAGGCGTTTGCGCGTCGATCCGTCAGCCGTTGCGTAGACCATGTTTCGATTCCTCCCGGATGGCTGTGATTGGCAGCGCAGGACTATAGGAGGCTCCTCGCCGGTTTCGAACAGATTTTCCAAATTTTGTTTTGTAAAACGATCGTGCCGCACTAGCCTTGCGCGAAAACCGAGGTTTTGGGCAATGGAAGCAGGACAATCGTTTCAGGTTTTGAACTCGCCCCTTTTTCCGGGCGTCGGCTTCAACGAAAGGTGGTCTCCGCTACAAATTGGGTTGCCTTCATACGCCGTGGCTCAAACCCGGCCCATCCCATGAGCGGCGCGCGCATTTCATCTGGCCGGGCCGGTGCCGGCGACAGCGCTCCCCGCAAACAGGGCCGCTCGCTCGCGGCGCTTGGCTACACCAAGCCGCAGACCTATGAGGAGCTGCGCGCCGTGCTCTCTTCCGGAACCGTATATTTCCCGAAGCGGCTGCGCCAGGTCGCTATCTTCCTGTGGCAGCATCCGAGCGCCGTGGCGCTTGGCACCATCGCCCAGGTGGCCGACCAGGCCGGCGTGCAGCCCTCGACCCTGGTGCGCTTCGCACAGATCTTCGGCTATGCCGGCTTTTCCGATTTTCAGGGCCTGTTCAAGGATCATATGAAAGGCTCCTGGCCGGAACGCACGGACGCCGAACGCCCGGCAGAACCCAATGCCGACCTGCATTTCCTCAACGGCATGGTCGGCGCCTCGCAGACCTCGCTCGGCCGCATCGGCAGCGGCTTCGACATCGACAGCTTCGAGAAAATGGCCGACCTGCTTGCAAGAGCCGAGCTGATCTATGTCATCGGCAGCAAGCGCGCCTTCCCCGTCACCACCTATCTGTCGCTGACGCTGTCGCAGCAGGGCGTGCGCAACGTGCTGGTCGACAATGTCGGCTCGACCGCGCTCGACCAGGTCGGCTGCATCGGTCCCCGCGACGCGGTGCTTGCCGTCTCCTTCAGCCCCTACAATTCGATCACGCCGGACCTGGTCGCCGTCGCGCATGAGCGCAAGGCGCGCATCGTCACCATCACCGACAGCACTTTCTCGCCACTGGTGAAGCTCTCCGACACCTGGCTGGAAGTGGTGGAACAGGATTTCGCCGGCTTCCGTTCGCTGGCCGCGACGCTCGCCGTCGGCATGGCCTTGGTCCACGGCGTCGTCACCCGCCGGACAGGCTGACGGCCGCGATTGACTACCGGGAACTATCGTTCCATATTTGAAAAAATAGAAACTTTATTCCGGGAGGAGGAATGGAGGTTCGGCTCGCCGGCAAGGTGGTGCTGGTCACCGGCGCGACGCAAGGCATTGGCCGCGCGATCGCCGAGATTGCCGCGCGTTCGGGCGCGGAAGGTCTGCTGGTCACCGGCCGCAACCAGCAACGTGGCGACGCTGTCGCGGCCGAACTGGCGGCCCTGGGCACGCCTGCCGCGTTCGTCGCCGCCGACCTCGGCGACCCGGAGACCCCGGCGCAGCTCGCCCGGACCTGTATCGAGCGTTTCGGCCGCATCGACGGCCTGGTCAACGCAGGGGCTCTGACCGACCGCGCCTCCTTCGTCGACGCCGGCCTCGACGATTGGGAACCATTATTCGCCGTCAACGCACGCGCGCCCTTTTTCCTGATGCAGGCGGCCATCGCCGACATGCGGAAGCGCGGCGAAGGCGGCGCCATCGTCAACATCCTGTCGATCAACGCGCATTGCGGCGCGCCGGAGCTCGCCGTCTATTCCGCCACCAAGGGCGCGCTGGCGACGCTGACCAAGAACGCCGCCAACGCGCATCGCTTCGACCGCATCCGCGTCAACGGCATCAATGTCGGCTGGACCGACACCCCGGCCGAACGCGTCATGCAGGCCGAGACGCTGGGCCATGGCCCGGGCTGGCTCGACGCCGCCAACGCGACGCAACCCTTCGGCAGGCTGTTCTCGGTCAACGACATCGCAGCCTCGCCGTCTTCCTGCTCTCCGATGCCGCCGGCCCGATGACAGGCGCGCTGATCGACCAGGAGCAATGGGTGATCGGAGCGAACCGGTGAGCGCTGCCGAGAGCCTTGGACCAGCCCTGCTCGGCCGCTTGCCGTCGGAGGTAAGAAAGCCGGCTTACGATCGCTCGGCGCTGCGTCCAGGCATCGCGCATATCGGCGTCGGCGCATTCCATCGCTGCCATCAGGCCGAATACACCGACGATCTTCTGGCGAAGGATTTCGACCGCTGGGGACTTGTCGGCATCAACATCCGCCCGCCTTTGCTTGGCCAGACGCTTGGCCGGCAAGGCGGTCTCTACACGCGGCTGATCCGCCAGAACGACGAGGTCGAGGCGCGCGTCATCGGCGGCATCGTGCGTGTAGTCGACAGCCAGGAAAGTGCGGCGCCGGCGCTCGAAGTGCTTTCCTCGCCCGAGATCGAAATGGTCACCATGACGGTGACCGAGAAGGGCTATTGCCACATCCCGTCGAGCGGCGCGCTCGACCTCGACCACCCCGACATCGTCCACGATCTAGCCAACCCGCAAGCGCCGCGCAGCGTGCCCGGCATCCTGGCACGGGCGCTTGAGCTGCGCATGGCCTCGCATGGCCGGCCGATGACGCTGCTGTCCTGCGACAACATCCCGGCCAACGGCATCATTCTCGGCAATGTCGTACGTGCAATCGCCGAGCGGCGCGGCAGCGGGCTGGCGGACTGGATCGCCGCCAATGTCGCCTTCCCGTCGGCCATGGTCGACCGTATCGCGCCCGCCACGACCGGGGCCGATATCGACACGGTCGAAGAGCGTTTCGGCTATCGCGACAGCGCCGTCGTCGTCGGCGAGCGGTTCCGCCAATGGGTGATCGAGAACCGCTTCGCCGGCCGCGCGCCGCGCTGGGACCGTGTCGGCGCCGTCTTCGTCGACGACGTCACCCCGTTCGAGCATCTCAAGATGCGGGTGCTGAACGGGGCCCAGACGACGCTTGCCCATCTCGGCGTGCTCGGCGGCTTCGAGCATACATCGGACGCCATGGCCGATCCGGTTCTTGCCGCTTTCGTCCGCCGCATGCTGAGCGAAGAGACGCTGCCGACGCTGATGCCGGTCCCCGGCATCTCGCCGCCGGCCTATGTCGAGCAAAGCCTTGCCCGCCTTACCAACACGGCGATCCGCCACCGCAACCACCAGATCGCCACCGACGGCTCGCAGAAGGTCGTGCAGCGCCTGCTCAACCCGATCCGCGACCGCCTGGCCAAGGGCGAGAGCATCGCCCTTCTCTCGGTGCCCGTCGCCGGCTGGATGGCCTACCTGGTCAAGGCTTCCGCGCGCTTCGGCCGCGCCTGGCGGGTGTGCGATCCCTTTGCCGAAAGGATCGCGGCCATCGCCGACCGCGTCGGTTCGGACAGCCAGGCTCTTGCCGATGCGATCCTCGCCATCGACGCCATCTTCGATCCTGCCTTAGCCGCCAGCAGCGAGTTCCGCGCGCACGTCATCGCCGGCCTCGAGGGCCTGCTTTCGAACGATGCGATGGGCTTTGTCGGACAAGCCTGCATTGTGCCAACAGATGCGCGGTTGAAGCAGCCGGCGCGATCTGCATAGTTAGGAGCCGGGAGGGACCATGAAGCTTGGACTGCTCACCGCGCCGTTTCCGGATGCGCCGCTCGGCGAGGTCGCCGACTGGGCGCGTTCGGCCGGCTTCGAGGCGCTCGAGGTCGCCTGCTGGCCGAAGGCCTCCGGCGCCAGCCGCCGCTACGCCGGCACCAGCCATATCGATGTGGACATCCCGGCCGCTGAGGCCAAGGACATCGCCGCCGAGCTCGTCGGCAAGGGCCTGACGATCTCCGGCCTCGGCTTCTACCCCAATCCGCTGCATCCCGATCAGGCGCATCGCGAGGCGGTGATCGATCACCTGAAGAAGGTGATCGTGCTGGCGAGCCGCATGGGCGTCTCGCTGGTCAACACTTTCTGTGGTGGCGACGCCTCGAAGACCGTCGACGCCAATTGGGAAGAGGCGCAAAAGGTCTGGCCTGAAATCATCGCTCACGCCCGCGAGCACGGCGTGAAACTCGCCTTCGAGAACTGCCCGATGATCTTCAGCTATGACGAGTGGCCGGGCGGGCACAACATCGCCTACTCGCCCTATGTCTGGCGCCGTATCCTGGAGGCCTGGGGCGGCGATGTCGGCATGAATTTCGACCCCTCGCATCTCGTCTGGCAGATGATCGACAAGGAGCGCTTCATCCGCGAGTTCGGCCCGCACATGCTGCATGTCCACGCCAAGGACCTGATGATTGATCATGATGGTTTGTACGAGCGCGGAATCCTTTCGGCCGGCATAGGCTGGCAGGTGCCGCGCATGCCGGGGCTGGGCGATATCAACTGGAGCACCATCTTTTCGGGTCTCTATAGGGCTGGATATGACGGGCCGGTGATCATCGAGCACGAGGACCGCCGGTTCGAGGGGAGCGACGACAAGGTGAAGCGCGGTTTTCTGCTAGCCCGCGACGTGCTGCGTCCCTTCGTCAAATGAAATGACGGCTTGGCTCCGATCGCGTTGGAGCCGTTGAACTGCAACTGACAGTCACTGTGGAGGAGTACTGATATGAAGAAATACCTGACCATGGGCCCGCTACCCATGATTCCACTACTTGCAGGTGCTGCCTTGCTTGCCTCGGTGGGCGTCTCGTCCGCCGAAGGCAAATACACGATCGGCATTTCCAACACCGTGCAGGGCAATGGCTGGCGCGAGGAGATGATCTGCGCCATGAAGGCGCAGGCGCTTGCCTCTGGCGAGGTGGCGAAGCTCAACATCGCCCACCGCAATACCGACGCCGCCGGTCAGCTCGAGGACATCCGCAACCTGATCAGCGCCAAGGTCAACGCCATCGTCGTCAACCCGGCCGACCCGGCGGGCATCAAGGCCGGCCTGGAGGAAGCCACCAAGGCCGGCATCGTCGTCGTCGCCGTCGACCAGGCGGTGACCGAGCCGTCCGCCTACATCATCTCCAACAACCAGGAGCAATATGCCTATCTCGGCGCCAAGTGGCTGTTCCAGCAGATGGGCGGCAAGGGCGAGGTGCTTTACATGCGCGGCGCCGCCGGCGCCTCGGCCGACAGCGACCGCGACAAGGGCTTCAAGAAGGCGCTGGCCGAATTCCCGGATGTCAAGGTCGCGCAGGAGGTGTTCACCGGCTGGCAGCAGGATCAAGGCAAGCAGCAGATCCTGTCCTTCCTCGCCACGGGAGCGCCGATCAACGGCATCTGGACCTCCGGCATCGACAACGTCATCGTCGACGCGCTGGTCGAGCAGCAGGCGCCGATGGTGCCGGTTGTCGGCGCCGACAACGCCGGCTTTGTCGGCCAGCTGAACTCGGTCAAGGACCTGGTCGGCGCGGCCGTCACCAACCCCGGCTCGATAGGCGGCGCCGGCATCACGCTGGCGCTGCAGATCCTGGACGGCAAGAAGCCGGCGCAGCAGACCGTTCTGGTCGAGCCGCAGCTCTGGGAGAACGCCACCGACGAGGGCAAGGCCAAGCTGAAGGCCGCCGCCGATCCGTCGCTCAGCCCCGAGTGGCCGGTCTCAATCTCGATCCCGGATTGGACCACTTACACCAAGGACCAGATCGTCGCCTGCAAGGGCCCGGGCGAATAAACGCCTGATCTGAAACGGAAGCGCGAGGGCGCCGGACTAAGGTCTGGCGTCCTTGCCATTTGATTTGGCACGCATAATTTGAGCCGTTGGACCGAGAACGTTTTGACCGTCAACCCTCTCCTCGACGCCACCGGCGTCGCGAAAAATTATGGCGCGGTGGCCGCGCTGCGCAATGCGTCGCTGTCGGTGCTGCCGGGCGAAGTTCACGCATTGATGGGCGCCAACGGGGCCGGCAAGTCGACGCTGGTGAAGATTCTGACCGGCGCCATCCGCTCGGACGCCGGCCGCATCCTGATCCGCGGCGAGGTCCGCGACGTGCGCTCGCCCGCCGCCGCCCGCCGTGCCGGGCTGCTGCCGGTCTATCAGGAGCCGGCGCTGATCCCCGACCTCGATGTGCTTTCCAACCTGCGGCTGACCGGCACGCCGGTCGAGCCGTTCCGCGGCTGGGTGCGCGAGCTCGGCATCCCCAATCTCGATATTCGCGAGACCGCGCGTGACATTCCGCTGGCCGTGCTGCGCGTGCTCGATCTGGCGCGCGCGCTCGCCGTCGAACCCGACGTGCTGCTGCTCGACGAGATGACGGCGGCGCTCCCCGCCAACCTCGCCGAAAAGGTGCTGGAAGTCGTGCGCCGCCAGGGCGACAGCGGCCGCTCGGTCATCTTCATCTCGCACCGCTTCGTCGAGATTTCCGCGCTCTGCGACCGCGCCACGGTGCTGCGCGACGGCGCCACCGTCGGCGTCGTCGACATCGAGCCGGGCATCGAGGAAAAGATCGTCGAGATGATGCTCGGCGCCCGCATCGAAAAGACCAGCGTCGCCGCCGCCAGGATGGCAAGCGAGGCGTCATCCCTGCAGCACAGCCATCCTCGGCTTGTCGTGCGCAACCTTCGGCTCGGCACCAAGCTCAACGACGTCTCCTTCGATCTCGCCAATGGTGAGGTGGCGGGCGTCGTTGCGCTCGAGGGCCAGGGCCAGGACGAGCTCTTCGCCGCGCTTGCCGGCTCGATCCGGCCGGCCGACGGCACGATCGAGGTCGACGGCGCGCCGATGAAGTTTTCGCATCCGAGCGACGCTATCCAAGCCGGCATCGCCTATGTCCCGGGCGACCGCACCGAGGCTTTAGCCATGCAGCGCTCGGTGCGCGAGAACATCGCGCTGCCCTTCAGCGCGGCGCTCCGCAAATGGGGGCCGATCCGGGTGCAGCGGGAACGCATGGTGGTTTCCAGCGCCATCGGCCGGCTGCAGATCGACACCCGTGCGCAGGGCGAGGTACAGCGGCTTTCCGGCGGCAACCAGCAGAAGGTGACCATCGCCCGCTGGATCGCGGCGGATGCCCGCACCATCCTCTGCTTCGACCCGACGCGCGGCATCGATGTCGGCACCAAGCAGGAGATCTACAAATTACTGCGCGAGCTTGCCGGCCTCGGCAAGTCGGTCCTCTTCTACACATCCGAGCTGGAGGAGGTGCAGCGGGTCTGCGACCGCGTCATCGTCATCTTCGGCGGTCGCGTCGTCGACACTTTCCCAGTCGAGCTGGCCGACGAGCCGGCGCTGATGCGGGCGGCCTACGGCCTGCCGCGCGGCGCCAGGGAGGATGTCGGCATCCTTGCCGATGTCAGGCCCGCTTCCGATACGGAGGCCGCGCCATGATGCGCTTCCTGCGCCGCCAGGGCTGGGTCGCCGGCCTGCTCGCCTTGCTCATCTTCCTGTTCGTCATCACCAGGCTGATCCAGCCGGGCTACGGCAGCGGCGACTTCGGCTCGCTGGCGCGGGCAGTTCTGCCCTACGCCTTTGCAGTTGCCGCGCAGACCGTCGTCGTCATCGCCGGCGGCATCGACCTCTCCGTCGCCGCCATGATGGCGCTGACCAGCGTCACCGCCGCCTCGATGATGAGCGGCGCCAGCGAGGAATATGCCTTCTTCGTCGTGCCCTTCGTGCTGGCCATGGGGCTGGTGCTCGGCGCGCTGAACGGCTTGCTCATCGTCGTCACCCGCGTGCCGGATATCGTCGTCACCTTGGCCACGCTGTTCGTGCTGCAGGGGGCGGCGCTGCTGGTGCTCGACGCGCCCGGCGGCGCCGCCGCCGACTGGCTGAAGGCAACCGTCGTCGGCACCATGCCGATACCGAACGTGCCTGACAATATTGATGCCTGGGTGCCGAAGGCGCTGGTGCTGCTGCTCGTCTGCCTTTTCGTCATCTGGATCCCGCTCAGGCGCTCGCGCCTCGGCCTTTCCATCTACGCCATCGGCAGCGACGAACTCGCCGCCTTCCGCAGCGGCGTGCCGGTGGCGCGCACCAGGATCGTCGCCTATGCGCTCTCCGGCCTGTTCGCAGCGCTTGGCGGGCTGTCGCTCACCATCAGCACCGGCATCGGCGCGCCGATTCCAGGCCCTTATCTGCTCGCCAGCGTCGCCGCGGTGGTGCTGGGCGGCGTCGCGCTCGGCGGCGGCAAGGGCGGGCTGCTCGGGCCGATCATCGCCGTCTTCGTGCTCAGGCTGGTGCGCACCGACCTCACGCTTTTAGCCATTGACCCCAATGTCACCGCCATCATCGAGGGCGCCATCATGGTGGCCGTGGTGATGTTCGGCGCCTTCATCACCATCCGCGGCCGCCCGGCAGGAGCAACGCCATGAGCTCAAGCGCGACCATGCCCCAACCGGTATCGTTCGGCCGCCGACTGAAGCGCTTCATGGCGGACCGCCCGCTCATTCCGCTGGTCATACTGCTCGTCATCCTTGTCGTGTTCCTGCAGCTCCTGCGCCCCGGCATCGTCAACGAGCGCTGGATCGCCAACACGGCGAAGTTCGCCATTCCGCTGGCGATCCTCGCCGGCTGCCAGACCATGACCATGCTGACCGGCGGCATCGACCTTTCCGTCGGCACGGTGGCGACGATGAGCGCCTTCATCATGGCCACCCAGATCGTCAACCAGGATCCGGCGGTGGCGTTTGTCCTCGCCATGCTGCCGGCGGTGCTGATCGGCCTCGTCAACGGCATCGGCGTCGGCGTCTTCCGCGTCCATCCGCTGATCATGACGCTTGGCACCAGCCTGATCGGCACCGGCTTCCTGCAGGTCTACCAGCGCACCGTGATCGCCTCCGGCGCCAGGATTCCGGACTTCCTCAACTGGCTGGGCACCGGCCTCACCTATGGCTTCCCCAACGCGCTCTTCCTGTTCGTGCCGGTGGCGGCGCTGGTCGTCTTCACGCTCAATCGCACCGGCTTCGGCCGCCTGCTCTATGCCGTCGGCGACAACGAGCGCGCGGCGAGGCTTTCCGGTGTCCGCTACTGGCAGGTGATCACCGCGCTCTACGTCATCTCCAGCCTGCTCGCCGGCATCACCGGCCTGCTCTATATCGGCCTGATCAAGGCGCCGTCGCTCTCGCTCGCCGAGCCCCTCGTGCTGCCTTCGGTGGCGGCCGCCGTCATCGGCGGCACCTCGATCTTCGGCGGCCGCGGCGGCTATATGGGCACCATCGTCGGCGCGCTGATCCTGACCGTGCTGACGACGCTGCTCACCATCCTGCACATGCCCGAAGGCGGCCGCCGCATCCTCTTCGGCTTCATCGTCCTGTTCGTGACCGCGGCCTATCTGAGGATCATCGAGGACCGGTAGGAAATCAGGAGGCGGGTGCCGGCTGCGACGCCATCGCCCCCTGCCATGCGTTGCTGGCGGGCAGCGGGAACACTATAGGTGTTCCACCGTGCGCGAAGACATTCATACGAAAGGCATCCCGGTCCTCTGCGTTTCATGCGAAGCGCGGCATCGCGGCATATGCGGCGCGCTCAGCCCCGATCAATTGGTGACGCTTTCCAAGTCGACGAAACGGCACAAGGCCGAAGCCGGCAGGGAACTGGTCAGCGATGTCGGAAGCGTTGATCGCTTCTCCAACGTGCTTTCGGGTGTCGTGAAGCTGACCAAGACGCTTTCCGATGGCCGCCAGCAGATCGTCGGCCTCCAGTTCGCCCCCGACTTCCTCGGCAGACCCTTCCAGACCGAGAGCACGCTGACCGCCGAGGCCGCGACCGACGTCGAGCTGTGCTCGTTCCCGCGCCAGACGCTGGAGCGCATGATGAAGGAGCAGCCGGACCTCGAGCATCGCCTGCTCGAACAAAAGCTGCGCGAGCTCGACCAGTCGCGCGACTGGATGGTGGCGCTCGGCCGCAAGACCGCCGCCGAGAAGATCGCCAGCTTCCTTCTGATGATCGCGCGCAACATCGATCCCGCCGCAGGTCCCGAGCGCCGCGGCGCGTCTTTCGACCTGCCGCTGACGCGCGCGGAAATCGCGGATTTCCTGGGGCTCACCGTGGAGACGGTGAGCCGGCAGATCACCCGCCTGCGCGGCGAGAATGTGATCCGCGTCGAGAACAACCGTCGCGTCATGGTCGACGACATCCAGCGTCTCGCGGCACGGGCCGGCGACTGATCCCTGGCGCTGCCCCCGATGGCGACGATCCGCCGGATTCGTGCATCGGCCCGGCTGTCACGCCGCCGAGCTGTCCTGCCCTTCGGCATTCGGATCGCCCGGCGCCGTCGCCCAGGCGAGCTCGACCAGCGTCACCGTGCGCCGGCCGGCGCCGTCGATCTGGCAGACGATGAGGCCCTGTTCCTCGATGTAATCGAGCAGCCGCCGGGCACGGCGCAAGGAGTGAGATCCATAGGCCCGCGCGATCGCCGCGTCGCTCGGGCAGGGCCAGCCTTCCTTTGCCGCGCGGGCGATCATCATGAACACGCCCTGCATATCCTCGGGCAGCAGCGACGCCCGCACCGAAACGTCCCGCCAGGCATCGTCCTCGGCCATGTCGGAGCCGACGCCGGCGCGGGCGCGCGTCAGCATGCGGCGGAACTCCGAAAGGTCGGGCACGACCGACGCGAGGCCCTCGATGCGGCAGCGAACCACGAACTCCTGGTAAAGCACGCCGATGACGCGGAAACCGGCGTCGGGCTCGGCCAGGATGGCGCGCAGGATTCGGTCCATCCGCTCGCGCCGCTCGGCGAGGTCTTCGGCGCTCGGTTGCGGCTCGGCCGGTTCCGGACGGATGTCCAGCGGCGCGGCCTTGGCCGCCATCAGCTGGTCGAGCAGGTCCGGCGAGGGCCGGCGCTGCGGCCGTACCGTCTCCGGCGGCGGCGCCGCCAGGATGACCGAGCGCGCATCCTCGAGCGTTGCTTCCGGCAGCGGCATCAGCCGCGGCGTGCCGTTGCGCGGGCTCGTCTCCGTCGAGCCGATCCGCAGGCTCAGCGGGCGGCGCGACAATGCGGGCCCGAGCGCCATGAAATGGCCGCGTTCCAGGTCGCGAAACGCCTCCGCCTGCCGGCGCTCCATGCCGAGCAGGTCGGCCGCGCGCGCCATGTCGATGTCGAGGAAGGTCCGGCCCATCAGGAAGTTGGAGGCTTCCGCCGCGACGTTCTTGGCGAGCTTTGCCAGCCGCTGCGTGGCGATGATGCCGGCAAGCCCGCGCTTGCGGCCGCGGCACATCAGATTGGTCATGGCGCCGAGCGAAAGCTTGCGCGCCTCGTCGGAAACCTCGCCGGCGGCGGCCGGCGCGAAGAGCTGGGCTTCGTCGACCACCACCAGCATCGGGTACCAATGGTCGCGCGCGACTTCGAACAGGCCGCCGAGGAAGGCGGCGGCGCGCCGCATCTGGTTCTCGGCATCGAGCCCTTCGAGGTTGAGCACCGTCGAGACGCGATGAATGCGCGCCCGCTCGCCGGCCGCCTGCAGGCCGCGCTCGGTATGCTCCTCGGCATCGATCACCAGATGGCCGTAGCGCTCGCCGAGCGAGACGAAGTCGCCTTCGGGGTCGACGATGGTCTGCTGCACCCAGGGCGCGCTCTGCTCCAGCAGACGGCGCAGCAAGTGCGACTTGCCGGAGCCCGAATTGCCCTGCACCAGCAGGCGGGTTGCCAGCAGTTCCTCAAGGTCGAGGGCCGCCGGCGCGCCCGCCGTCGTCTGCCCCATCTCGATTGCAACCGTCATCTCTCGACTCGAATAGTCTCCCTGCGCGCAAGGGGCTTAGCAACCGGAACGTGATGCGTCGAGCACGGGCCATGGCCGTCGGCGCAGTGTTCCACATCTAACGGGCGAATGGCGGCAGGCTGTCGCCAGCCGCTCTGGTCCTACCACCATTTCGCTGGCGCAATCCCGCCATTGGCGTATCATCCTGTCAGGGAAGGTTCATGGCAGGAGGAGGCCGATGAACGTCGCTTCGGAAGTGCCCGTCATGGATCCGACGGTGCAAGATCTTGTTTCGTTTGCCCTTTCGAAATTTCGCGCCGGCGACACCATCTCGACCCGCGCGATGCTCGACGTCATCCGCCAGTCGGACCCCGCCTGCGAGGACAGCGACGACCACCTGGTCGAACTGATCGTCATGGCCGCCGTTGGTAAGACCATGGGCATCGTCTTCGATCATCGCTCGCCCGATGAGCGGCTGGCGCGCCTGTCCTAGGAGACCCCGAAGAACGGCCCCTGAAGCGCGTTGCGATCTTTTCAGATCCGCTCCATGCACCTTGGGTTTTGATTCTACGCATGTCTTTATCCCGAAACCGGTTCCCACTTTCGGGAGACATGCTTTTTGATTTTACGCATGTCTTTATCCCGAAACCGGTTCCCACTTTCGGGAGACATGCTTTAGCCTCCCAGCGGATGCGGCATATAGCCGACGAAGCCGGCGATCTTCCAGCGGCCGCCGACCTTGCGGCAGAAGTAGAGCGTCTGCCATTTGAGGCGGTCGACGCTGCCGTCGGCCCTGGCGACCGAACCGTCGAACTTCTTGTGCAGCACCGCCCGGTCGCCGTCGACGTCGATGTCGCGCATGTTGGTGAGGCGGAACAGCGCTTCGCGCAGCGGCTCGGCGAATCTCGTCGCGGCCGTTTCCTTGGCCTGCCGCAGCCATTCGTCGCGGTAGATTTCCAGCCTGGGGAACTGCAGCCGCCAAGCGTCGGCATTGGCAAGGAAATGCGCATGCATGCCGAAGAAGCTTTCGGCAATGAAATCGTCCTCGACCATCGACCAGTCCTGGCCGAGGAAGGCATCGATGTCGCGCCGCACCAGCATTTCCCACAGCGCATGGCGGTCGGCATCGCCTTCCGGAAACGGATTCTTGTCGAAGGTCATCGGATCACCCCTCTCTCATGCGTGATTGGCCGGCTTGGAGGGCGCAGGATGCTCAGGCTTTTGTAATAAAGCAACATGGATTTTTCGAAAAAATGTTGCTTTCCGACATTGCTCTATGGGGGGCACGCCGATAAGCGTAGACGGCTATAAGAGCGGCCCACCCGGTCGACAACAGGAGGCTCATTTGTCCAAGCAATGCTTTGGAAAGTCGCATGTCCCGCTCTCGCCAGCCGTGCGCGCCGGCGATTTCGTCTATGTCTCCGGCCAGGTGCCGGTGGGAAGCGACGGCCTCGTGGTCAAGGGTGGGATCACAGAGCAGGCCGAGCAGGTGCTGCAGAACGTCAAGGCCGCGCTGGCGCTTGCCGGCTGCACCATGGACGATGTGGTCAAGACCACCGTCTGGCTTGAGGACGCCCGCGATTTCGGCGCCTTCAACACGGTCTATGCCAGGCATTTCCCGAACGACCCGCCGGCGCGCACCACCGTCGAGTCGCGCCTAATGATCGACATCAAGATCGAGGTCGAAGCTGTAGCTTACCGGCCGGCCTGATCACGGAACGATAGCGAGGAAGCGCCGATGCAGTTCGATCTGCTGATCAAGGGCGGTCGTGTGATTGATCCGGCGTCAGGCCTCGACGCATCACGCGACGTCGCCATCGCCGATGGCCGCGTCGCCGCCATCGACGCGGCGATCGATGCCGAGGCCGCCGGTGAGGTCGTCGACGCCAGGGACTGCATCGTCACGCCGGGGCTCGTCGACCTGCACAGCCATGTCTATTGGGGCGGCACCTCGCTCGGCGTCGACGCCGACGGGCTCGCCGCCAAGAGCGGCACCACCACCTTCATCGACGCCGGCAGCGCCGGAGCCGGCAATTTCCTGGGCTTTCGCCGCCATGTCATCGAGCGTTCGAAGGTCCGCATCCTCGCCTACGTCAACATCTCCTTCGCCGGCATCTTCGGCTTCGCCGAGACCGTTTCCGTCGGCGAATGTTCCGATCTCAGGCTCTGCGAGCCGCGCGAGACGGTGGCGGCGGTGCGCGAGCACGCCGACGTCGTCGTCGGCGTCAAGGTGCGTTCCGGCAGGCATGCCGGCGGCACCAGCGGCATCGCGCCGGTCGACCTCGCGCTCGAGGCCGCCGACAAGGTCGGCCTGCCGCTGATGGCACATATCGACGAGCCGCCGCCCGGCCGCTCGGAAGTGCTGCCCAGGCTGCGCCGCGGCGATATCCTCACCCACTGCTTCCGACCGTTTCCCAACGCGCCGGTCTTCGCTTCGGGCGCGGTACGGCCGGACATGCGCCTCGCCCGCGAGCGCGGCGTCATCTTCGACATCGGCCACGGCATGGGCTCCTTCGACTTCGAGGTTGCGAAGGCGATGCTCGCCGAAGGCCTGGCGCCCGACGTCATCTCGAGCGACGTGCATCTTTACTGCGTCGACGGCCCGGCCTTCGACATCCTCGTCTGCATGTCTAAGCTCATGGCGCTCGGCATGCCGCTGGTCGAGGTGCTGCGCGCCGCGACGCAGCGCCCGGCGGAGGCAATCGCGAGGCCGGAGCTCGGCACGCTGAAGGTTGGCGGCATCGGCGATGTCGCGGTGCTCAAATTGCAGCCGGGTCGCTTCACCTTCGTCGACGCGGTCGGCGCCTCGCTGGTCGCGGACCAACGGCTGGTCTCCAACGGCATCGTCATCGGCGGCAAATGGTGGCCGAACGAAGCGCCCGACCGCAACGAGACCGAGCGCTTCGAAGCGCACGCGCATCATACGCATGTCGAGGTTGCGGCCAGGCATTTTGGCCCCTCGTCGTCATTCTAGGGCGGAGCGACGCGAAGCGGAGCGCAGACCCTAGAATCCATGCCGTGACTATCGCCGAAGAATGCGGCGGTGCAGAATGAGGCTTGCGCCGATCCCGTGAAAGAAGCCCGTTCTGGTCCGCTTGCGTACGCCACAAATGTCATGGCATGGATTCTAGGGCCTTCGCGCGTCGCTTCGCTCCTTGCTCCGCCCTAGAATGACGAACGCTAGGTTCGCGAATTGCTCGGCTCGCCGTAAACCGGCGTCGCAATCCCTTCCATGCGCGCCTTGAGCTGCATCGCCACGAACTTCGAATAGAAGCGCGACAGCGCCAGGTTGCCGCCGTGGAACCACAGCGCCGCCTGCGCCGTCGGCTTCCACATGTTGCGCAACTCGCCCTGCCACGGGCCGGGGTCGCCCTTGACGCCGGAGCCAAGGCCCCAGCACGGGCCGACCTTGTCGGCAACCTCGCGCGAGACGATCCCCGCCACCGTCTCGTTCATCGACTGGTAGCCGGTGCAGGAGATGATCGCGTCGACGGCAAGTTCGCTGCCGTCCTCGAACAGGATGCCGCTCGGCGTCAGCGACTTGATGCCGACGCCGCTCTTCACCGCGATCTCGCCGTTCAGGATCAGCTCGCAGGCGCCGACATCGATGTAGAAACCTGAACCGGTGCGATAGGCCTTCATCAAAAGCCCGGTCTCGTCCTCGCCGAAGTCGATGGCGAAGCCGCTGGCGCTGAGGCGCTCGTAGAACTCCGCGTCGCGCTCACGGATGATATCGTAGAGTGCGCGCTGACCTTTCGGCACCAGCGCGAACGGCGTCGAGGCGACGATCATGTCGGCCTTGTCGGTGGTGATGCCGCGCGCCAGCGCCTTCTCCGAAAAAATCTCGAAGCCGACTTCCATCAGCGTGTCGGACTTCACCACCGTCGTCGGCGAGCGCTGCACTATGGTGATCTTGGCGCCTGCCTCCCAGAGATCGACGCTGACATCATGGCCCGAACTTGCCGCGCCGATCACCGCGACGCGCTTGCCGCGGAACTTCTCGCCGGTGGAATACTGGCTGGAATGGAGGAGCTCGCCCGTGAAGCTGTCCGCGCCGGGGAGATCGATCTGACGCGGCGGCCCGTAGGCGCCGGTGGCGAAGACGATATGCTTCGGTTTCAGCGTGATGCGCTGGCCGACGCGGTCGACCACCACCGTCCAGACCTTTTCGGCCTCGTCATAGGCGGCGCTGACGCATTTGGTGGCGACCCAGTAGTTCAGCTCCATGACGCGGGCATACATTTCAAGCCAGTCGCCCATCTTGTCCTTGGGCGTGAAGACCGGCCAGTTCTCCGGGAACGGAATGTAGGGCAGATGGTCGTACCAGACCGGATCGTGCAGCACGAGCGAACGGTAGCGGTTGCGCCAGGAATCGCCCGCGCGCGCATTCTTCTCGACGATCAGCGTCGGAACGCCGAGCTGTCGCAGCCGGGCGCCGAGCATGATGCCGCCCTGGCCGCCGCCGATCACCAGGCAATAGGGCTGCTCGTGCACGCCAAGCTCGCGCGCCTCGCGCGCCCTCTTCTCCGCCCAGGTCTCACGCTCGGGATCGGCCTTGTGGCGGATGCCGAGCGGACGGGCCGGTCCCTTCTGCTCCTCGAAGCCCTTGAGCTCGCTCATCGCCGTGAACAGCGTGCGGCAGCGGCCGTCCCTGAGCCGCAGGATGCCCTCGCCTCGCGCCACCACCGTCTCGAAAGTGAACCAGGCCTCGATGACGCCGTCATCGACGCTTGCTTCACCGGACAGGCGCCAATGCAAGGGCTGCGCCATAGACAGCGTCGCCCCCAGCATCTCGCGGATCGCCGCCGGCCCTTCCATGGTTTTTATGTTCCAGGTGAAGGCAAGCAAATCGCGCCAGTAGCAATCCTCGATGAAAAGGTTGGTCGCCGCCTCGATGTCGCCGGCCTCGAGCGCACGGCCGAAGGTGCCGAGCCAGGTTGCCGCCTGTTGCGATGGTGCGATATCGAGCATTCTTCTTCGTTCCCCTGGATTACGCAGGTCATAGCCGCATGACTGTCGGCTTCGGTCATCGGCCAGTCCTTCCCTGCCGCCCGCTGGCCGGCTTCGCCTTCGTGCGTCCAAGTCACGTGCTTGCACGCCATCGTTTGCGACCCGCCCCAGCCGCCGTCCAGGAAAGTAGCATAGCAAGTAAGATAGCCACAGATTGATTTGCGGACTGCGCTGCTGCAGCTCGTTGACCGTCATGACCTCGAGGCGGCTTTGCTTCGCTCGAATGCTGGAACAGCCGGCGTGGAAGCATTGTCGATGAGGATCGTCGGCTACGCCAACCCAAGAACACCGCCAAAACGCCTATAAAATTCCTATATCTTTTCTCCCCGCCCCGTCTCGAACCTTTATGGCGGCCGGGTCCATATTCCGTTCCGAAAAGAAGTTTTGACCGCCGTCGTCACCAAGATGACGTGTGATCGCATGCAGTTTTGATCCTGCCTGCGCCAGGCGGGAAAGCACGAGCGAAAGCAAGGAATGCAACCATGGACCTCATAGTTCTCGGGATCGGGATTTTGTTCTTCGCCCTGTCCTTAGCCTACGTCAAAGCCTGCGACAGAATCTGAGCGGAAGGGCCGGATCATGCTTCTAGACTACATACTCGGCGGCGCGGCGACCTTGTTCCTGCTTGCCTATCTCACCTACGCGCTCATCCGCCCAGAGCGCTTCTGACCGGCACGCGGAGCTCATCATGACACTCAATGGCTGGATACAGATCCTCGTCTATTGCGGGATCCTGCTTTTGCTCGTGAAGCCGCTCGGCGGCTACATGTTCCGGGTCTTCAACGGCGACCGGACTTTGCTGTCGCCGGTGCTGGTTCCGATCGAGCGCGGTCTCTACCGTCTCGCCGGAACGGGCGAGAAGGAAGAACAGCACTGGGCCGTCTACGCAACCGGCATGCTGGTCTTCAACCTCGCCGGCCTGCTGGTTCTCTACGCGCTGCAGCGGCTGCAGGGCGTGCTGCCCTACAATCCCGCGGGAATGACCGCGGTCGATCCGCAGCTTGCCTTCAACACCGCGGCGAGCTTCATCACCAACACCAACTGGCAGAACTACGGCGGCGAAAGCACGATGTCCTACCTCGTGCAGATGGCCGGCCTCACCGTCCAGAACTTCGTCTCGGCCGCCACCGGCATTGCCATCGCGATCGCCTTGATCCGCGGCTTTGCCCGCGCTTCCGGCAGATCGATCGGCAATTTCTGGGTCGATCTCACCCGCAGCACGCTCTACGTCCTCTTGCCGCTCTGCGTCGTGCTGACGCTCGTCTATGTCTGGCTGGGCATGCCGCAGACCCTCGGCCCGTACGTCGATGCGACCACGCTGGAAGGCGCCAAGCAGACCATCGCGCTTGGGCCGGTCGCCTCGCAGGTCGCCATCAAGATGCTCGGCACCAATGGCGGCGGCTTCTTCAACGCCAATGCCGCGCATCCGTTCGAGAACCCGGATGCGATCTCCAACCTCATCCAGATGCTGTCGATCTTCGCCCTCGGCGCCGGCCTCACCAACGTCTTCGGCCGCATGGTCGGCAACCAGCGCCAGGGCTGGGCGATCCTCGCCTCGATGGGCGTGCTGTTCCTCGCCGGCGTCGTCGTCTGCTACTGGGCCGAAGCCGCCGGCAACCCGCTGGTCCATGCGCTCGGCATCGACGGCGGCAACATGGAAGGCAAGGAGACGCGCTTCGGCATCGCCCTGTCGGCGCTGTTCGCGGTCATCACCACGGCCGCTTCCTGTGGCGCCGTCAACGCCATGCATGACAGTTTCACCGCGCTTGGCGGCATGATCCCGATCGTCAACATGCAGCTCGGCGAAGTCATCGTCGGCGGCGTCGGCGCCGGTTTCTACGGCATCCTGATGTTCGTCGTCATCGCCGTTTTCGTCGCCGGTCTCATGGTCGGCCGCACGCCGGAATATCTCGGCAAGAAGATCGAGGCCAGGGAGGTCAAGATGGCGATGCTCGCCATCCTGTGTCTGCCGCTGGCGATGCTGATCTTCACCGCGATCGCCGTTGTCCTTCCGAGCGCCGTCGCCTCGATCGCCAATGGCGGCCCGCACGGCTTCTCCGAGGTGCTCTATGCCTATACCTCGGCCGCCGCGAACAACGGCTCGGCCTTCGCCGGGCTCACCGGCAACACGCCCTGGTTCAACCTCACGGGTGCCATCGGCATGCTGATGGGCCGCTTCCTGGTCATCATCCCGGCTCTCGCCATTGCCGGCTCGCTGGCGGCGAAGAAGACCGTGCCCGCTTCGGCCGGCACCTTCCCGACCGACGGCATGCTGTTCGTCGGCCTGCTGGTCGGCGTCATCATCATCGTCGGCGGCCTCACCTTCTTCCCGTCGCTCGCCGTCGGCCCGATCGTCGAGCATCTGGCGATGATCCATGGACAGACCTTCTGAGATGACCATGCCCGGATTCAACCAAGTACGTCGGCACGACGGTCACCAGACCGGTGACGGAGCGCCCGACAACGGAAGGGACGAGAAGCCTCGTCCTTTCCCGACGCTTTCAACCTTTCTCGGCATGGCGGCCGTGCTGTTCGTGCTGTGGCTGCTGGCTTCCGGTCTTCCGCACCTCTTTCGGAAGACCGAACGCCCGGCGCCGTCCAACATAACCGATACTGGAGCCCAAAAATGAGCCAGTCCAAATCCGCGAGCATTCTGGATGCCCGCATCCTGGTGCCCGCCATAGGCGGCGCCTTCCGCAAGCTCGATCCGCGCACGCTGATCCGCAATCCGGTGATGTTCGTCGTCGCGGTCGTCTCGCTGCTCACCACCGTGCTGTTCGTCCGCGACCTGGTGGCCGGCAGCGGCGATCTCGGCTTCACCCTGCAGATCATCGTCTGGCTCTGGTTCACCGTGCTGTTCGCCAACTTCGCCGAGGCGGTTGCCGAAGGCCGCGGCAAGGCGCAGGCCGACTCGCTGCGCAAGGCGCGCACCGAGACCCAGGCCAAGCTGCTCGTCAACGGCGAGGATCGCTCGAAGTTCAAGCTCGTGCCCGGCACCAGCCTGAAGGTCGGCGACGTCGTGCTGGTCGAAACCGGCGACATCATCCCCTCCGACGGCGAGGTGATCGAAGGCGTGGCCTCCGTCAACGAGGCCGCGATCACCGGCGAATCCGCCCCGGTCATCCGCGAATCCGGCGGCGACCGCTCGGCTGTTACCGGCGGCACGCAGGTGCTGTCCGACTGGATCCGCGTGCGTATCAGCGCCGCCTCTGGCCACACCTTCCTTGACCGCATGATCTCGCTGGTCGAGGGTGCCGAGCGCCAGAAGACGCCGAACGAGATCGCGCTCAACATCCTCTTGGTCGGCATGACGCTGATCTTCGTGCTGGCCACCGCGACCATCCCGAGCTTCGCCTCCTATTCGGGCGGCTACATTCCGGTGATTATCCTCGTCGCGCTGTTCGTGACGCTGATCCCGACCACGATCGGCGCGCTGCTTTCGGCCATCGGTATCGCCGGCATGGACCGCCTGGTGCGCTTCAACGTGCTGGCAATGTCCGGCCGCGCCGTCGAGGCCGCCGGCGACGTCGACACGCTCCTCCTCGACAAGACCGGCACCATCACGCTCGGCAACCGCCAGGCGACCGAGTTCCGCCCGGTCAAGGGCGTCACCGAGCGGGAGCTCGCCGATGCCGCCCAGCTCGCCTCGCTGGCCGACGAGACGCCGGAAGGCCGCTCGATCGTCGTGCTGGCCAAGGAGAAATACGGCTTCCGTGCCCGCGATATGGCATCATTGCATGCGGCTTTCGTGCCCTTCACCGCGCAGACCCGCATGAGCGGTGTCGACGTCGACGGCTCGTCGGTACGCAAGGGCGCGGTCGACGCGGTGCTCGCCCATCTCAACCGGGCGACGGCCGCGGTCCATGGCGCGCGTCCGACCAGCGACACGATCCGCGACTTGCAGGCCATCGCCGACGAGATCGCCAAGGCCGGCGGCACGCCGCTGGCGGTCGAGCGCGACGGGCGACTGCTCGGCGTCGTGCACCTCAAGGACATCGTCAAAGGCGGCATCAGCGAGCGCTTCGCGGAGCTGCGCAAGATGGGCATCCGCACGGTGATGATCACCGGCGACAATCCGCTGACGGCGGCGGCCATCGCCGCCGAGGCCGGCGTCGACGACTTCCTCGCCCAGGCGACGCCGGAGAACAAGCTGTCGCTGATCCGCGAGGAGCAGGCCAAGGGCAAGCTGGTCGCGATGTGCGGCGACGGCACCAACGACGCGCCGGCGCTTGCCCAGGCCGATGTCGGCGTCGCCATGAACACCGGAACCGTCGCCGCGCGCGAGGCCGGCAACATGGTCGACCTCGACAGCGACCCGACCAAGCTGATCGAGATCGTCGAGATCGGCAAGGCGCTTCTGATGACCCGCGGGTCGTTGACCACCTTCTCGATCGCCAACGACGTGGCCAAGTACTTCGCCATCATCCCGGCGATGTTCGCGGTCTTCTACGTTGCGCCCGGCCAGTCCACCGGCCCGCTGCAGGCGCTCAACGTCATGCATCTGGCGACGCCGCAGAGCGCCATCCTGTCGGCCATCATCTTCAACGCGCTGATCATCATCGCGCTGATCCCGTTGTCGCTGAAGGGCGTGAAATACCGCGCCACCGGCGCCAGCGCGCTGCTCACCCGCAACCTGCTCGTCTACGGCCTCGGCGGCATCGTCGTGCCGTTCGTCGGCATCAAGGCGATCGACCTGATCGTCACGGCCCTTGGCCTCGCATAAGGATCTGTTCCGATGTTCAAGCAACTCAGACCCGCTTTTGTCATGATCGTCTTCTTCACGGTTCTCACCGGCCTGATCTATCCGATCGGCATGACCGGCATCGCCCAGGCGCTGTTCCCCGACCAGGCCAATGGCAGCCTGATCGAGAAGGACGGCAAGGTCATCGGCTCGAGCCTGATCGGCCAGGCCTTCGCCAGCGATCGTTACTTTCATGGCAGGCCATCGGCCGCCGGCGACGGCTATAATGCTGCTGCCTCCAGTGGCTCGAATCTCGGACCGACCAATCCGAAGCTGATCGAGCGCATCAAGGGCGATGCCGAGAAGCTGAAGGCGGAGAACCTGGCCGCGCCGGTGCCGATGGGCCTCGTCACCGCCTCGGGCAGCGGCCTCGACCCTGACATCAGCCCCGAGGATGCCTATTTCCAGGTGCCGCGTGTCGCCAAGGCCCGGGGCATCGATGAAGCGAAGGTGAGGTCGCTTGTCGACAGCCATGTCGAGCCGCGCGAACTGGGCTTCATGGGTGAGCCGGTGGTCAACGTGCTGGCGCTGAACCTCGCGCTGGACGACCTGAAGTAGTCAGCACCCGTGCCGGGGATCGACACGATCCCCGGCACAATTCATGATTGGACTTAATGCCGGACGACAGGACCAACTCCGAGAATAGACCATCTCCCGACGCGCTGCTCGAGCATGCCGAGCGGGAAGGCCGCGGCCGTCTGCGCATCTTCCTGGGTGCTGCGCCCGGCGTCGGCAAGACCTATGAGATGCTGATGGCGGGCCGCGCCCGGCGCGCCGACGGCATCGACGTGGTGATCGGCGTCGTCGAGACGCACGGCCGCAAAGAAACCCAGGCGCTGGTCGATGGCTATGAGGTGATCCCGCGGCGCGAGGTCGAGTACCGGGGGCGCACCCTCGACGAGATGGATATCGACGCCATCCAGAAGCGGCGCCCGGCGCTGGTCCTGGTCGACGAGCTCGCGCACACCAACGCGCCCGGCAGCAGACACCCCAAGCGCTACCTCGATGTGCAGGAAATCCTGACGCACGGCATCGACGTCTATACCACGCTCAACATCCAGCATGTCGAAAGCCTGAACGATGTCGTGGCGCAGATCACCCGCGTCCGGGTGCGCGAGACCGTTCCCGATTCCATCATCGACGAGGCCGACGATATCGAGGTCATCGACCTCACCCCCAACGACCTGATCCAGCGGCTGCATGAAGGCAAGGTCTACTTCCCTCAAACCGCCCAGCGCGCCATCGAGAACTATTTCTCGCCGGGCAATTTGACGGCGCTGCGCGAGCTGGCGCTGAGGCGCACCGCTCAGCGTGTCGACGAGCAGTTGCTCAACCACATGCAGTCCCACGCCATTCCCGGGCCGTGGGCCGCCGGCGAACGGGTGCTCGTCTGCGTCGACTCCCGCCCCGGCGGCGCCGCCCGCATCCGCTACGCGCGCCGGCTCGCCGACCGGCTGCGCGCGCCATGGACGGCGCTGCATGTCGACACCCCCCGGCTGGCCGGCATGTCGGAAGAGGACAAGGACCGGCTGGCGACGAACCTGCGGCTTGCCGAGCAGCTGGGCGCCGAGGTGGCTACCATCCCCGGCCAGAACGTCGCTCAGGACATCGTGCGCCACGCCACGGCCAACAACTTCACCCATATCGTCGTCGGCAGGCCGACTCGCTCGCGCTGGCGGGAACTGATCGAGGGCTCGCTCACCTATGATCTAATCCGCAATGCCGGCGACATCAGCGTCCACGTCATTTCGGGAACCGAGCGCGAGACATTGACGCCCTCGCAAAGGGTGAAGGCGGCCACCGAGAAGAAGCCTTTCCAGGTCTGGCCCTATCTGCTCGCCACGGCCTATGTCGCGGGCGCGCTGGCCGTCAGCTCGATTCTCGATCAGTTCCTCGACGTGCGCAATCTGGCGATTGTCCTGCTGTTGTCGGTGCTGACGTCGGCGGTGACCTGCGGGCTCTGGCCGGCGCTCTATGCCTGCTTCCTCAGCGCGCTCGGCTTCAACTACTTCTTCCTCGAGCCGCGCTACACGCTGACGATCAGGGACCCGGAGAGCATCGTCGCCTTCGCGGTCTTCCTCGTCGTCGCCGTCATCGCCAGCAACCTGACCGCCCGCGTCCAGCGCCAGGCCGTCGCCGCCCGTTCGCGCGCACGCGCCACCGAGGACATCTATTCCTTCTCGAAGAAGCTCGCCGGCGCTGGCACGCTCGACGACGTGCTGTGGGCCACCGCCTTCCAGATCGCCTCGATGCTGAAAGTGCGCGTGGTGCTGCTTTTGCCGGAAGACGGCTCAATCACCGTCAAGGCCGGCTATCCGCCGGACGACACGCTCGCCGAAGCCGATATCGCGGCCGCCCGCTGGGCCTGGGAGCACGACCGCCCGGCCGGCCGCGGCGCCGACACGCTGCCCGGCGCGAAGCGCCTCTACCTGCCCCTGCGTACGGGGCGCACGGCGGTCGGCGTCGTCGGCCTCGACAACGACAAGCAGGGACCGCTGCTGACGCCCGAGCAGCAGCGCCTTCTCGACGCGCTCGCCGACCAGGCGGCAGTCGCCATCGAGCGCATCCAGCTCGTCGCCGATGTCGATCGCGCCAGGCTGGCGGCGGAGGCGGACCGGCTGCGCACGGCGCTGCTCACCTCGATCTCGCATGACCTGAAGACGCCGCTTGCCGCCATCATGGGCGCCGCCGGCACACTGCGGGAATACGCGCCCGCCCTTCCCGAGAAGGACCGCGCGGAACTTCTCTCGACCGTCGTCGATGAATCGGAGCGGCTGAACCGCTTCATCGCCAACCTGCTCGACATGACCAAGATCGAGTCGGGCGCCATGGAGCCGAACTTCGCCTTCCACTATGTCGACGACATCGTCGGCTCGGCGCTCGATCGGGCCAGCAAGATCACCGGCGAGCACCGGATCGACACCGACATTCCGCCGGACCTGCCGATGCTGCGCCTCGACCCTGTCCTGTTCGAGCAGGCGCTGTTCAACCTCCTCGACAATGCCGCGAAATATGCGCCGCCCGGCTCGACCATCCGCCTGCAGGGCTGGGTCGACAACGGGTCCGTCATCCTGCAGGTCATGGACGAGGGACCGGGCATCCCGCCCAACGACCTCGAGCGGATCTTCGACACCTTCTACCGGGTGCGCAAGCGCGACCAGGTCCGCGCCGGCACGGGTCTCGGCCTGTCGATCAGCCGCGGCTTCGTCGAGGCCATGGGCGGCACCATCTCGGCGGCGAACCGGACCGACCGTCCAGGCGCGATCTTCACCATCCGCATGCCGGTGCCGGCGGATTTGCCCGACGTGAGCGACGCCAGAATGGACCGTACGGCATGACCAGTCAGAACGTCGGCATCCTTGTCGTCGACGACGAGCCGCCGATCCGCAAGCTGCTTCGCGTCGGCCTCGGCAGCCAGGGCTATGCGGTATCCGAAGCGCCGAATGCCAAGGCGGCGATCGAGCTGATCGAGGCGCAACGGCCTGACCTGATCCTCCTCGACCTTGGCCTGCCCGGCATGACCGGCCTCGAGCTGCTCGGCAAATGGCGCGGCGACGGCCTCGATATTCCGGTCGTCATCCTGTCGAGCCGCACCGACGAGGCCGGCATCGTCCAGGCGCTCGAGCTCGGCGCGGACGACTACGTGACGAAACCCTTCGGCATGAACGAGCTCGTCGCCCGCATCCGCGTGGCGCTGCGCCACAAATTCCAGCAGCAGGGCGAAAAGCCGGTGTTCCAGACCGGCGATCTCCGCGTCGACCTCGTCAAACGCATCGTCAAGGTCGAGGGCAAGGAAGTGAAACTGTCGCCGAAAGAATACGACATACTGCGCATGCTCGTGCAGTATGCCGGCAAGGTGCTGACCCATCAGTTCCTGATGAAGCAGATCTGGAACGACTCCACCGATGTGCAGTATCTCAGGGTCTATGTCCGCCAGTTGCGGCAGAAGATCGAGAAGACGCCGGACCAGCCGCGCTACATCATCACCGAGACCGGTGTCGGCTACCGTTTGCGCGAGGTGGATTGAAGGGGAAACGAGCGACCGGCGGCAGGCGTCGATGCCGCGAGATCAGTCCCTTGAACCATGGTACATCCGGACAAATGCCCTACATTAGGGGCAGGTTCTGTTTTCATGCGGGAAGGAAGCGATGTCGAATCCTCGCTTATCGGCGGTTCTGATTTCCGCGGCTCTGTCGGCCGCCGCCCTTTTGGGCGCGGCTTCATATGCTTCGGCCCAGGTCGTCATTCCGACGAACCGCAACGCCCTGATCCAGCAGAACGAGCTGCAGGCGCTCCGCAACCAGCTGCAGCGGCAGCAGTTCCAGCAACAGCAGCAGCTGTACCGCGAGCAGGACCGGCAGATCCTGTCGAAGCCTCGTCCTGAAGTGCCGGTCGTCAAGCAGAATTGCCAGTCTCAGGTGATTGGCACCACGATTTCGCGGGTCTGCCGCTGACATCCTTCCTTTTTCGGTTTATTTAGCCGACTTAGCGTCGGCAAGAATTGCATGGGGCGGCGGTTTTGGGATTGCAGAAGCGGGATTTTTGCCGTGTGGATACCATACAGCAGGAACCTCGCTCTCACTGGATTTTGGGATGGCAACAGCCAAGAAGAAAGCAGCACGCAGGGCAAGGAAAGGGGAGCGGATCCGCCAGGTGGCGGCCATTCCCTTTCGTTTGCGCGAAGACGGCCATCTCGAGGTGTTGCTGGTCACCTCGCGCACCACCAGACGCTTCATTGTGCCCAAGGGCTGGCCGATGAAGGGCAAGAGCGGGCGCAAGGCGGCAACGATCGAGGCCCAGGAAGAAGCGGGCGTGCTGGGCAAGGCGCAGAAGCAGCCTGCCGGCACCTATTCCTACTGGAAACGCATGACCAACGGTTTCATTCGCGTCGACGTTGCCGTCTATCTGCTGGAGGTCACCGAAGAGATGGCAGACTGGCGGGAGGCGGCCAACCGGCAGCGGGCCTGGCTGCCGGCGGCCGATGCCGCGCTGCTCATCGACGAGCCGGAGCTTTCGACGCTGCTTAGGGATTTGACGATCCCCGCGACCGCTCCAGCCTGACAGGACCTCCCTACTCGGGAAATGGCCGTGCAGGCGTCCCCGTATAAGCCCACAGCCACTCCTTGGGCAGCGGCCCCTTGTTGCGGTCGCTCTCCTGCGACTGTTCCCAGGCATGCGCCACGATGCCGACCGAGCGCGACAGCACGAAGAGGCCGCGCGTCAGCGGCGGCGGGAAGCCAAGCTCGCCATAGATGACGGCGGTGGCGCCGTCGATGTTGAGCGGGATCGTCTTGCCTTTGCGCGTTGCGACCTCCGCCTCGATCGCCTCGGCAATGTCGGCGAAGCGCCCGCTGACGACGCCGCGCATGGCAAATTCGCGCGTCAGTTCGACGAGGCGCGGCGCCCGCGGATCGATCGGGTGGAAACGATGGCCAAGGCCGGGAACATAGCCTTTGTCCTCGGCGAAGAACCGGTCGAGCCGCGCCGCCGCCGCTTCCGCAAGGCTGGCGCCGCCATCCATCGCCGCGGCGATGTCGCCATAGAAGGAAAGCGCCTGCTCGCCGGCCCCGCCATGCACGTCGCCCAGCACATTGATGGCCGAAGCCATCGCGTTGTTGATGCCGACGCCGCAGGTCGCCGCCATGCGGGCGATGGCGATCGACGGCGCCTGCGGCCCGTGGTCGACGGCCGCACCCAGCGCGATGCCAAGCAGCGCCGCCTGGTCCTCGCTCGGCAATTCGCCGCGCAGCATCAGCCAGATCATCGCCGGGAAGCTGACGCGGCCGATCAGGTCCTGGATCTCGTAGCCGCGCAGCCGGATCACGCCGGGACGCATCTCGATGATCCCGGTCTGCCACCATTCCTCGCCGCGCGCGCGGCCGGTCTTCTTCTCGCCGCTCATGCCCGCGCCCTCGTCTTGCCGCGCGCCGGCAAGGTGGCGAACACCTCGTCCGCATGCTCGCCGAGCCGCGGCGGCGGTCCGGCGGGCGCAGGCGCCGCGCCGTCGATCATGAAGCCGCCGCGCACCACGGTCAGCGGCCGGTCCATGCCTTCCACATGCTGGAAGCGGGTCGCCATGCCGCGCTCCGTCACCTGAGGTTCCTCCAGCACTTGCGGGATCGTCAGCACCCGCCCGGCCGGCACGCCGGCCCGGTTGAGCTTTTCTTCCCAGGCAGCGGCCGGAGCGCCGGCCAGCGCGTCCTCGATCAGCGTCTTCAATGCGGCCCGGTTCTCTTTGCGCGTCTCGCGCTCGGCGAAACGCGGATCCGACGCGAGGTCCGGCCGGCCGATCAACCCGCAAAGGGTCACGAATTGTTCCTGCTTGTTGGCGGCGATGTTGAGCAGGCCCTCGCCGGTGCGGAAAGCGCCGGAGGGGGCGGCCGTCATGTTCTCGTTGCCCATCGGCCGCGGCTCGACGCCCGCCGTCAGATAATTCGACACTGGCCAGCCGAGCGCCGACAGCGTGCATTCAAGCATCGACACATCGAGGAAGGCGCCCTCGCCGCTTGTCTTCTGCCGGACAAGCGCCGCGGCGATCGCAAAGGCGCCGACCAGCCCGCCAAGCGTGTCGGCGACCGGATAGCCCACGCGCAGCGGCGCGGTCTCCGGCGTACCGGTGATGCTCATGATCCCGGACAGTCCCTGGATGATCTGGTCATAGGCCGGGTTCCCGCGCATCGGCCCGGTCTGGCCGAAACCCGATATCGCGCAATAGACGAGGCTCGGCCGGACTTCCTTCAGCCTCTCATGGCCGAGGCCGAGCCGATCCATCACGCCCGGCCGGAAGTTCTCGACCAGAGCGTCCGACGTGGCGACGAGATCGAGGAAGCGGTCGCGGTCTTCAGGTTTCTTCAGGTCGAGCACGACCGATCGTTTGCCGGCGTTCTGGGCCAGGAACGAGGCGCCCATGCCGGCCTTGTTGAGCTCCGGCGAGGCGCCGAGTTGGCGTGCCAGATCGCCACCCGGCGGCGCCTCGACCTTGATGACGTCGGCGCCGAGCAGCGCCAGCTGGTAGGCGCAGTAAGGACCCGCCAGCACGTTGGTGAGGTCGAGGACGCGGATGCCGGAAAGCAGGTCTGTCATGAGGCTCCAAATCGGTCAGGCATCGCCCGGCACATGCTCCGGCCCGCGCGTGCGCCGGTGTTCGATCCAGGCCCAGATATGCGGGCCGACGAGACCGATGAAAGCCAGCGTCAAGAGCGTCAGCGACAGCTGGTGCCGGTAGAACACCGTCCAGTCGCCATTGGCGATCGTCATTGCTCGGCGGAACTGCGTCTCGGCGAGCGGCCCGAGGATCATGCCGATGATGACGGGCGCAGTCGGGAAATCGAAGCGCCGCATCAGGAAGCCCGCCGCGCCCAGCAGGTAGAGGATGACGAGGTCGATCGGCGACTGCGAGATGCCGTAGGTGCCGACGGTGGCGAACACCAGGATGCCTGCATAAAGCTGCGGCGCCGGGATTTTCAGCAGACGCACCCACAGCCCGATCAGCGGCAGGTTGAGGATGACCAGGATGACATTGGCGATGAACAGGCTGGCGATCAGGCCCCAGACGAGATTGGCCTGCGTCGTCAACAGCAGCGGTCCGGGATTGATGCCGTAGCTCTGGAAGGCCGACAGCATGATCGCCGCCGTCGCCGAGGTCGGCAGGCCGAGCGTGAGCATCGGCACCAGAACCCCGGCGGCGGACGCATTGTTGGCGGCCTCCGGCCCGGCGACGCCTTCGATGGCGCCGACCGTGCCGAATTCTTCCTTGTGTCTGGAGAGTTTCTTCTCGATGGCATAGGAGAGAAACGTCGGGATCTCGGCGCCGCCGGCCGGCATCGCGCCGATCGGGAAGCCGATCGCCGCGCCCCTGAGCCACGGCTTCCACGAGCGCGCCCATTCGGAAGCCGTCATGTAGAGCGAGCCCTTCAACGGCACGATCTCGTCCTTGCCGGCATAGCGCCGCGAGGCCATGTAGAGCGTCTCGCCGACCGCGAAGAGGCCGACCGCGACGACGATGACGTCGACGCCGTCGAGCAGCTCGCCCATGCCGAAGGTGAAGCGCGGCTGCCCGGTCTGCAGGTCGACGCCGATCATGCCGATGACGAAGCCGACGAAGAGGCTGGTGAGTCCCCGCACCGAAGACGAGCCGAGCACCGCCGAAACGGTGATGAAGGCGAGCACCATCAGCGAGAAGTACTCCGCCGGCCCGAAGGCCAGCGCGAATTTGACTACGATCGGCGCCAGGAAGGCGACGCCCAGCGTGCCGATGGTGCCGGCCACGAACGAGCCGATCGCGGAGGTCGCGAGCGCCGCGCCGCCGCGGCCCGAGCGCGCCATCCGGTTGCCCTCGAGCGCGGTGACGATGGTGGCGCTTTCGCCTGGCGTGTTGAGCAGGATCGACGTCGTCGAGCCGCCATACATGGCGCCGTAATAAATGCCGGCAAACAAGATGAAGGAAGCTTCCGGCGCCACCTGGTAGGTGATCGGCAAAAGCAGCGCGATGGTCAACGCCGGCCCGAGGCCGGGCAGCACGCCGATCGCGGTTCCGAGCGTCGTGCCGAGCAGGCACCACAACAGATTGGTCGGCGTGAAGGCGACCGCGAATCCGTGCGCGAGATAACCGAGCGTGTCCATCGTCTCAGCCTTTCCCGACACCGAGGACGGCGTTGATCAGCGCATTGAGCTGGTTCTCGATCAGGCCGGCGCCGATGTTGACGCCGAGCGCCCTGGCGAAGCCGAAATAGGCCGCCAGCGCAAGCACCAGGCCGAGCAACGCATCGCGCAGCGGATGCCGGCTGCCGAAGCCGAAGCAGACCAGCACGAACATGATCACCGAGGCGACGGTGAAGCCGAGAGGCTGGATGAGCAGGAGATTGGCGACAAGGCCGGCAACCACCAGGCCCATCGCCTTCCAGTCGGTCGGCGTTTCCTTTTCTTCCTCCGGCTGCCAGCCGCCGCGCAGGCCGGCAAGGATGAGCAGCAGGGAAAGCACGATCATCCCGGTCATGGTGATATAGGGAAAGACCCTCGGGCCGACCTTGGAATAGAGCGGCGACGCCGGGATCGCCAGGGTCTGCCAGGCAACGGCGCCGGCGCAGGCGAGGAGCCCGATGCCGATCAGCAATTCGGGTATGGCAGGGCGCGGCGGTGACGCCGGCTGGTCGCTGGTGCTCATGATCTCCTCCCCGGATGGCCGGCCTTCCACTACCGGCATCGCCGCAGTTTCATTCCTGAACCGCCACATGTCCACGCCGTCTCGAAGGAGGCGATGCGGCCTCCCTCGAGATCAGGCGGAAACCGGCTCAGGCGAGACCGAGATCCTTGAGGATGGCGCCGATGCGGGCGGTATCCTCGGCGACGAACTTGGCATAGTCGTCGCCGGTCAAAAGGATCGGCGTCCAGTTGCGGTTCTTGCACTCGGTCGCCCAGGCATCGCTCTTGGCCATGGTCTCGACCAGCTTGATCATCGCTGCCTTGTCGTCGTCGGAAACGCCGGGCGGGGCGAAGACGCCGCGCCAGTTGAACAATTCGACATCGATGCCGGCTTCTTTCAGCGTCGGCGCGTCGATGCCTTCCTGGCGCTTGTCCGACGAGATCGCCAACAGCCTGAGCGCGCCGGCCTTGACCTGCTCGGAGAATTCGCCATAGCCGGAAATGCCGGCTGAGACCTGGTTGCCGAGCAGCGCCGACAGCGCCTCGCCGCCGCCGGCGAACGGCACATAGGACAGGTTGGCGGCAGGCACGCCGGCCGTCTTGGCGATCAGGCCGAACAGGATGTGGTCGGAACCGCCTGCAGAACCGCCGGCCACCGGAACCTTCGTCGGATCCTCCTTGAGCGCCGCGACGAAATCGTTAGCCGTCTTGAACGGCGAGGCAGCCGGCACCACCAGCGCCTCGAACTCGCCGGTGAGGCGGGCGATCGGCGTCACTTCGGTCAGGTTGTTGGCCGACTTGTTGGCGATGATGGCGCCGACCATGACCATGCCGGCGACCATCAGCGAATTGCCCTTGCCCTTCCACTGGTTGACGAACTGCGGCAGGCCGACCGTGCCGCCGGCGCCGCCGACATTGGTGATCTGCGAGCCGGAGATCAGTTTTTCGGAGCGCAGCACCTGGTCGATCGTACGCGCGGTCTGGTCCCAGCCGCCGCCGGGCGCCGCCGGCACGAAGATCTGGATCTGCGGGGCGTCCTGCGCAAAGGCTGGCGTGAGGTGCAAAGCGGCGAAACCGGCAGCACCGGCCGCGGCGGTGGTCGTCAAGAATCTGCGTCTGTTCAGCATGGGATTCCTCCAAATCACGACACCTCCTCCGGTGCCTGCCAAGACGTGGCCTGAATTAAGACCCGCATTCGAGTTCAAGCATTTGTTACCGCGTTCTGTCAACGGGAATGCCATTCTGCTGGACAGAACGCAACGAACCGGACTAAATCCGCATGTCCGGTGTCGCTCCCGGATTGGGCGGCCACAATGAAATCTGCACCGAGATGACAGACACTCGTACCAGCCCGCAATCGGCCGATGGCGTTGCCGCGCTCGACCGCGCGATCGCAATCCTCGACGCCTTCACCATTGCCGACCGGTCGCTCGGCCTCGCCGAGATCGCGGCCCGCACCGGCCTCTACAAGAGCACGATCCTGCGGCTTGCCAACTCGCTGATGCGGGGGCAATTGCTGGAGCGGCTCGAAGACGGGCGCTACCGTATCGGACCGGCCACCTTCAGGCTCGGCGCGCTCTATCAGCGCTCGGTCGTGGCGATGGATATCCTGCTGCCGATCATGCGCGATCTCTCCGAGCGGAGCTGGGAAAGCGTCGCCTTCTACGTCCGCTCGGGCGACGTGCGCACCTGCCTCTACCGGGTCGAGTCCAAGCATCCGATCCGCTATACGATCCGGGAAGGCGACGTGCTGCCTTTGCTGGTGGGCTCCGGCGGCCGGGTGCTTGCAGCCTTCTCGGGTGAAGAGGGCGAGCCTTACGAGACGATCCGGAAAACCTACAGCTACATTTCGATCGGCGACCGCGATCCGCAGACGGCCGGCATCTCCGCTCCGGTTTTCGGACCTGGGCGGACGCTGCTCGGCGCGCTGACGCTTGCCGGGCCGAACACGCGGGTCGACGCTGCCTTCCTCACGCGCATGAAGCGCCCGCTGCTCGAGGCGGCCGCCCGCGCCACCCGCGCCTTCGGCGAGGACGCCTCGATGCTCGATGCGGCAAGCTTCGACACGGACGCCGCCGACTGAACAAATCCAGGAAAAGCGCGGAGCGGTTTTCTATCCGTTGCTCTTGCCAATCGCATCCCCTGGCAGCAATGTCGGCTCGAAAGCCGCTCGTCGGCGCGGTAGGGTTTTGCCATGACCCGCGATCAGATGCTCGCCCACCTTCGGTCCGCCGACGCCGTCGCACGCGAGGCGGCGACGCACGGGCATCATCCGTTCGGTGCGGTTCTGGTCGGCCCCGACGACACGATCCTGATGCGCCAAGGCAATATCGACACCGTGCATCACGCCGAGACCGAACTCGCGCGACGCGCGGCGGCTGCCTATTCGCCGGCCTTTCTCTGGACCTGCACGCTGGTCTCGACCGGCGAGCCCTGCGCGATGTGCACCGGAACGCTCTACTGGGCGAATATCGGCCGGCTGGTCTACGGCTTCGAGGAGACCGACCTTCTCGCGCTGACCGGGGACCACGCGGAAAATCCGACGATGAGCCTCGCTTCGCGCACCGTGCTCGGCTCCGGCCAGAAAAAGATCGAGGTTCTTGGCCCCTTTCCCGAAGTCGCGGACGAGCTGCTCGCACCGCACCGCGATTTCTGGAAGCGCTGAGCCAGACGCTGCGGCACGGGACGGCGTCCGCAACAAAGCCGTGACGAGGATGCCGCTCCACCCTCCCACTTGACTCACACATATCTCAATGGTTATAGATCAATCAATAGCCAGCGAGTTATTGATCCAGATGCCGGCCACGCACGATATGCTCTTCCGGACGCTTGCCGATCCGACAAGGCGCGCCATTTTTGAGCGTCTGTGCCGCCAAGGCGAGCAGACGGTCGGGGCGCTGACGGCGCAGGCCGGTGTCTCGCAGCCGGCGGTGTCGAAGCATCTCGGCCTGCTCAAGGAAGCCGGGCTGGTGCGCGACCGCCACGAGGGCCGGCAGACCCACTACAGCGCGCAGCTTGCAGCGCTTGCGCCGCTGATGGACTGGACGCGCGAGATGGCGGGGTTTTGGGAGAGCCGGTTCGACGATCTCGAGGATCTGCTGAAGAGGATGGATCAATGAACGATATGCCGGCCGGAACGCGCTGCGTCGTCGTCGAGCGCGAGATTCCCTATCCGCCGGAAAAGATCTGGCGGGCGCTGACCCAACCGCATCTCATCGAGGAGTGGCTGATGAAGAACAACTTCAAGCCGGTCGTGGACCACCGTTTCGAACTGAGCGCCGACTGGGGCGGCGTCGAGTGCCAGGTCCAGACCATCGAGCCCAACAAGACGCTGTCCTACACCTGGGACACCAAGGATCTGGAGAGCGTCGTCACCTGGACGCTCACCCCGACAGGCACCGGCACCCACCTGCGCATGGAGCAGACAGGCTTCCGGACAGATCAGGAGCCGTATTTCCGGGGCGCCACCGTTGGCTGGCCGAGGTTCTTTGCGGCCCTGGAAGAGGTGCTGGCGCGGATCGACTGAGGTCGCGTCGAAGGTTCAGAAACGCGGAAACTGTTGGCGGGTGGCAACCTGCGAGCGCGAGCAATGGAGACATGCCATGAAGATCAAGCTGACAAGCATCTATGTCGACGACCAGGAGAAGGCCCTTGGCTTCTACACCGACGTGCTGGGCTTCGCCAAGAAAGCCGATTTCACCAACGGGCCGTTTCGCTGGCTGACGGTCGCCTCGCCGGAAGACCCGGACGGCACCGAGCTGCAGCTGGCGCTGAACGACAATCCGGCGGCCAGGACCTACCAGCAGGCCATCTTCAGGCAGGGCCAGCCGGCGCTCATGCTGTTCACCGACGACATCAAGGGCGACCACGAGCGCATCACGGCAAATGGCGGCAGCTTCGCCATGGCGCCGACCGAGGTGACCGGCTCGACCATCGCGCAGCTCAACGACACCTGCGGCAATCTCATCCAGATCACGCAGCTGGCGCGCTGGTAAGGCAGACGTTTCATTGGTTCTCTCAAAGGAGGCAGCATTGGACTGGAGCAAGTGGATCAGGCAGCTGCATCGCTGGCTGTCGATCGTCTTTACCGTGACCGTGATCGCCAACTTCGTCGCCATGGCATTGGGCGAGCCTCCCGCCTGGGTGGTCTATTCGCCGCTCCTGCCGCTTTTCCTGCTGCTGTTCAGCGGCCTTTACATGTTCGTGCTGCCTTATGCCGCAAGATGGCGCGGCGCGCGCGAGCGGGTGGAATCGGCCTGATGACGAAGGCGAAATCGCCGAAGGTTGCCGCCGGCGCCTCGAGCGCGAAGCCCGTGCTGCTTTCAGGCGGCAACCCGCAGATCGCCAAGGGCTATGGCGACGCTCCTGTGCAAGCCTATATCGCGGCGATGCCGGGCTGGAAGAGCGAAGTCGGACGCCGGCTCGACCAACTCATCATGCAGGCCGTTCCCGGCGTCCAGAAGGCCGTCAAATGGAACTCGCCGTTTTACGGGATGGAAGGCGAAGGCTGGTTTCTCGGCATTCACTGTTTCACCAGATACATCAAGGTGGCCTTCCTTCGCGGCATGTCGCTCAAGCCGGTGCCGCCCGGAGAGTCCAAGAGCAAGGACACGCGCTATTTTCATATCCATGAGGACGACCAGCTCGACGAAGCGCAATTCGTCTCCTGGGTGAAGCAGGCAAGCCAATTGCCTGGCGAACGAATGTAGGCGAATTATTGATCAAGCGCGCTTCGCCTGAAGAGGCACCATGGCGATCCATTTATCCAGCATGGGAGGAGAACAGATATGGAGAAAAGCGGATCGCCGGGAAGCAAGTCTCCTTCCGAACTCATCGATGGCCGTATCGCGGAATTGGGCGACTGGCGGGGCGAGATGCTCGGCCGGCTGCGCGCCTTGATCAAGCAGGCCGATCCTGATGTCACCGAAGAGTGGAAATGGCGCGGCGTGCCGGTCTGGGAGGACGCCGGGATGATCTGCACCGGCGAGACCTACAAGGCGGTCGTCAAGCTGACCTTCGCCAAGGGCGCGGCGCTGCCGGATCCCTCACGCCTCTTCAACTCAAGCCTCGAAGGCAACACAAGGCGCGCCATCGATTTTCGCGAAGGCGAGGAGATCGACGAGGAAGCGTTGAAGGCTCTCGTGCGTGCAGCGGCGGCCCTGAACAGATCCAAGGCCAAACGCTGACCGACGGAACCTGCCGGGCGTCCGTCCATCGTCGTTCGTTCTGGCGAGCATGGCTCGCGGGCTCGCGAAAATCGCAGTCTCCGGATATTCGACGCGGAACACCGCCGCGCGGACGATTTCAGCGTTTAAATATCCGTACGAGGCGGCGTAAGCCGCAACTTGCTTGTCGAAGAATTTCGAAAATAAATACTGCGCGAATTCATCGGCCGTTAAGCCAGGCACGCTATCTGGATTGCTGTCGCCAATTGCCGGCAGACATGAGGGGAACACCATCGTCTCAACCGACGGATGAACCGGCCGGACAGACGCCGACGGGGTCACGGCAAGCTCCATGGGAATGCGATGAAGCTCTCATCGACGGATGCCAGCCCGCGCCTCATCGGGCTGGTCTGGCCTTTCATTGTGGTCGTCCTTATCCAGGCACTGGTGGCCAGTCTCAGCCTCTACACGCTGTCAGCCGTTCGCGCCTATGTCGGCGGCGAGAGCCAATGGTCGAAAGGCCAGAAGCAAGCCATCTATTTCCTCAGCCTCTATGCCGACACCGGCAAGCCGGAATATTTCCGCGAATACCGCCAGGCCATCGCCGTGCCGCTCGCCGATCGCTCGGCCAGGCTCGCGCTTGAAAGGACCGACCCCGACACGAGCGCCGCGCGACTGGGCTTCCTCGGCGGCAACAACCATGCCGACGACATTGCCGGCATGATCTGGCTGTTCCAGAATTTCCGCGGCGTGAGCTATCTCGACGCCGCCATCCGCCGCTGGACGGAGGCCGACGAGATGATCCTCGCCATCGACAGGCTCGGCGATGACATGCACGCAAGCCTCGAACAGGGGCCGGCCTCGCAGGCGCAGATCGTCGCCTGGAAAGCCGACATCCACCAGCTCGACCACCGGATCGGCCCCCTGTCCAAGGCCTTTTCCGAAAGCCTCGGCGAAGGCTCGCGCTTCATCAAGATGGCGCTCACGGCAGCCAACCTCGTCACCGCGGCGCTGCTTATCCTGCTGGCGGTATGGCGCACGCGCAAGCTGATGGCGCAGCGGCAGGCATTCCGCAGCGCCTTGAACGCCGAGCGCGAACGCGCGCAGGTCACGCTGGCCTCAATCGGCCAGGCGGTCATCAGCACCGATGCGGCGGGGCGGCTCGATTACATGAATGCCGTCGCCGAGCGCCTGCTCGCCTGCCCTCTCGGCGCCGCCAAGGGCAAGCCTGCCGCCTCGCTGTTCAGGTTGATCGACAAGGATAGCGGGGTGGAGGAAACGGACCTGATTCCGCGCCTCCTGGCCGGCGAGCCGCGTCGCTCCAACGTGCGGCCGCAACTCCTGGAACGCCCCGATCGCTCCGTGGTGCCTGTCGCGCTCAACGGCGCGCCGCTCAGCGTCTCCGGCAAGATCGTCGGCGCGGTTCTCGCCCTGCATGACATGACCCGCGAGCAGGACTTCATCGAGCGTCTGTCATGGCAGGCGTCGCACGATGCGCTCACCGGTCTCACCAATCGCCGCGACTTCGAGAGCCGGCTTGCAGGCGCGATTTCCCAGCCGCCGGAAAAACCGCGCGTCCATGCGCTGATGTATCTCGACCTTGACCAGTTCAAGCTGGTCAACGACACCTGCGGCCACGCAGCGGGCGATCAACTGCTGCGCCAGATTTCCGTATTGCTCCTGAGCGAATTGCCCACCGGCGACATTCTGGCCAGGCTCGGCGGCGACGAGTTCGGCGTGCTGCTGTTCGATTGCGACAGCTGTTCCGCCATCGCCACGGCGGAGCGGCTGCGCGCCACCGTCCAGGATCTGCATTTTTCCTGGGAAGGCAGGCCCTTCAACGTCAGCGTCAGCATCGGCATGGTCGAGATCGCCGATAGCGGAATGTCGCTGGAGGAGGTGCTGCGCGCCGCCGATGTCGCCTGCTACATGGCCAAGGAAAAGGGCCGCAACCGCGTCCAGCGCCACAGCGACAGCGATAGCGCGCTGCGCCAGCGCTTCGGCGAGATGGCCTGGGTCCAGCGCCTGCACGCCGCGCTCGAGGAGGACCGTTTCAGGCTGCATGCGCAGGAAATTGCCCCACTGAACGAGAATATCGACGAGGCGGGCGCGCATATCGAGATCCTGCTCAGGCTGACCGACGAGGACGGCAACTACGTCACGCCGCAAAGCTTCATTCCGGCGGCGGAACGTTACGGGCTGATGCCGTCGATCGACCGCTGGGTCGTGCGCAACACGTTCAGAACGCTGGCGGCCAGAATTGCCGACCCGCGCGCCACGCCGATATCCACCTGCGCCATCAATCTCTCCGGCGCAAGTTTCGGCGACGAGAATTTCCTCGGCTTCATGCGCGAGCAGTTCGCGGCCTACGGCATCGCGCCCGGGACGATCTGCCTGGAGATCACCGAGACCAGCGCCATTGCCAACCTGACCGAGGCGATGCGCTTCATCGCCGACCTGCGCGGCCTCGGCTGCCGCTTCGCGCTCGACGATTTCGGCTCCGGCATGTCGTCCTTCGCCTATCTGAAGCACCTGCCGGTCGACTACCTCAAGATCGACGGCAGCTTCGTCAAGGACATGCTGGACGACCGGATCGACCGCGCCATTGTCGAGATGATCCACCACATCGGCAAGGTGACGGGAAAACGCACGATCGCCGAATTCGTCGAAAGCCAGGGCATCATCGAGGCCTTGCGGACGATCGGTGTGGATCACGCACAGGGCTATGGAGTCGCGAGACCCCAGCCGTTCGATGCGACCACGTTCCTGCGCGGTAGGCGGATCGATCGCGGTGCGCCGGCGGACGCCTGGGAGGATCTGGCGCAGACGTTGCGCCGCAAGGCCGGCTGACGCAGCCCGCGGTTCCCTCCCGCCTGGCACCTACGGTCTAGGCTCGCCTCCGGCCCACCGCTCCAGCAGGATCGTCGGCTTGTCGTGATAGCTGGTCCGCAGGATTTCGCGATAGCCGTTCTTCTCTGCCACCTTGAGCGAAGCGCCGTTGTCGGGATCGATGATGCAGACCGTCCTGGCTCGCCCGAACACCACGTCTGCCCAGGCGACGATGCGGCCGACGACTTCGCTTGCCAGTCCCTGGCCATGCGCGGTCGACGCCAGTGCCCAGCCGGCTTCCGGCACACCTTCGATCGAGGGCTCGATCTCGCGCTTCAGGTCATGGAACCCGGCCTCGCCGATGAAGTGGCCTGTCGCCTTGTGCTCTATCGCCCAGAACCCATAGCCAAGCAGCGACCAGAGGCCGGCATGACGCAGGAAGCGCAACCAGCTTTCCTCGCGGGTGCGCGGCTTGCCGCCGATGAAGCGGGTGACCCCGGGGTCAGCCCACATGGCGACATAGGTCTCGAAATCGTCGAGCCGGTGCGCCCGCAGGATGGTCCGCGCCGTCTCCTGGATCGGCACGCCGGCTTCCCTTCCAATGCTCATGCCCATTCACCTCTGTTGAGGCGGAAGCGCTTAGCAAACCAGCATGTTCGAACAAGGGCCAGGATGGCGCGAGCCATCTTCCAGAGGCAAGCAAGGCAGGCAAAACGCCGGAGGACCGGCTTCAGCCGCGCCAGGCCATGTTCATGTAGACGCCGCCGCGCGCCAGCTCGTCGAGCATCTGGTCAAGCCGCTTCTGCCTCGTATCAGGGCGTTTGGCGCGGGCGATCCAGCCGGGATAGTCGTTCCGCTGATAATCCGGCCGCACATCATAGGCGGCCGTAAGTCCCCGTTCCGCGAGTACGGCCCGAACGTCTTCAGGCATCGGATTGAGGGCGCGCTTCAGTCGGCTCATGGTTCAAAGCAATAGACTGCCGGCAGATGGCGTCAACGACGCTTATGGTCAGGTTGCGCGTATGGGATTCTGCCTCGCGATGCTACTTTGCAATTGCTGAAGACTGATTCAGCACTCGCGCTCTTCGACCAAAGGAAGAACCATGGAAACCACCGACCTTCTGCTGGCGATCGCCCATCACCTTCTGGTGTTCTCGCTGGCCGGCATCATCGGCGCCGAGTTCGTGCTGGTGCGCGGCGACCTGGGAGCGGCGACGCTCAAGCGCCTTGCCGGCATCGACCGCCACTACGGCATCATCGCGGCGCTGATCGTCATCGTTGGCATCTGCAGGGTGTTCTTCGGTCTGAAAGGCTGGGAGTTCTACGTCTACAACTGGGTGTTCTGGGCAAAGATGGCGGCCTTCATCATCGTCGGCCTGCTGTCGATCGTTCCCACGATGCGCTTCATCTCATGGAGCAGGCAGGCGAGCGGCAATCCCTCTTTCTCGGTGCCGGCGTCCGAACTCGCCTCGGTGAGGAACTATGTCCGCGCCGAGGGCTTCATCTTCCTGCTCATTCCTGTCTTTGCCGCGGCCATGGCGCGCGGCTACGGCTATTGAACCTCCGCAAGCGTCTCCTGCAGCGGGGCGATCGGCACCAGCGGCGCCGGCACGTCGGTGGTCTTTTCCCTGGATTTGCAGATGTCGGCGATCACGCAGGCCGGGCAGTCCGGCTTGCGCGCCTTGCAGACATAGCGTCCATGCAGGATCAGCCAGTGATGCGCGTGGCGCATATATTCGTCCGGGATGACCTTCAGGAGCCCCTGCTCGACCTGTTCCGGCGTCTTGCCGGGTGCCAGCCCGATCCGATTGCCGATGCGGAAGATATGCGTGTCGACCGCCATCGTATGCTGGCCGAAGGCGACGTTGAGCACGACATTGGCGGTCTTGCGCCCCACGCCCGGCAGCTTGACCAGCTCGTCGCGGTCCTCCGGCACCTTGCCGGCATGGTCGTCGATCAGCGCCTTTGAGAGCGCGATCACGTTCTTGGCCTTGTTGCGCCAAAGCCCGATGGTGCGGATATAGTCGCCGACCTTGGCCTCGCCGAGCGCCAGCATCTTCTGCGGCGTATCGGCCGCCGCAAACAGCGGCTTCGTCGCCTTGTTGACGCCGGCATCGGTTGCCTGCGCCGACAGCACCACCGCGATCAGCAGCGTGAAGGGATTGATGTAGTCAAGCTCGCCCTTCGGCTCCGGCCGCTGCACGGAAAAGCGCCGGAAAATCTCATGCACCTCGGCTGGACTATAGAGCGAGCGCGGCCCGCGCTTCCGCGACGGCGCCTTTGCTTTCGCGCCGCCGCCTGAGGCGGAGGCAGATGGCTTTTTGACGGGCAAGGAATTTTTGGACTTGGGAAGCGCCATTCCCTCCCTATAATATTCCCTCATGAGCGACACAAACGCCTCGTTCGAAGCCGACAAGCCGTTCTTCGAGGTTTTGCTGACGCCGCATCGTTCCCTTGGCCGGACCGGTTTTTTGATCCTGATGGGAGCCCTCATGTTCGGTTGGGCAGTCACCGGCGCGATCTTCCTGGCTCATGGCGCATGGCCGGTCTTCGGCTTCTTCGGGTTGGATGTGATTGGCGTCTATGTCGCCTTCCGCATCAACTACCGAGCGGCCCGTGCCCGCGAGGAAATATCGGTTTCGCGCACGCGTCTCGACATCCGCAAGACGGCGCCGTCGGGCCGTTTCGAGGATCATCGCTTCAACCCGTTCTGGACCCGGTTTTCGATCGCCCGCCACGCCGAGATCGGCATCACCCGGATGGCCGTCGAGGCGCAGGGCAGAAGCGTTTCGATCGGGTCTTTCCTCGACCCCGGCTCCCGCGAAAGTTTCGCGACTGCCTTTTCGCGCGCGCTGGCGACCGCCAAGACGCGCTGAACCCGGCGTTTCAGAGAACCGACAACGCAACAGCCTGCCGACCTTGCGGGAAGGCAAGTTTCGGGTGGTTGCGAAGCGCCGGAAGACCGATATTCGCGGTCAACGAGATATTGCCATGGGAGATATTGCCATGAACGCCCAGATGACCATGAATACGTTGATGAAACCGACGGCGATCCTCGAGAACGACATCACGCCCGAAGGCAGCGACTACGAAGTCGTGCGCCGCGCCATCGAGAAGATCAGCCTCGACTACCGCGACCAGCCCTCGCTCGAGACCCTGGCCGAAGCCGTCGGCGAGACCCCGACCGGCCTGCAGAAACTGTTCACGCGCTGGGCCGGCCTTTCGCCCAAGGCCTTCCTGCAGGCCGTGACGCTCGACCATGCCCGCAGGTTGCTCGATTCCGGCATGCCGCTGCTGGAAACCTCGTTCGAGCTCGGCATGTCCGGCCCCGGCCGGCTGCACGACCTCTTCGTCACCCATGAGGCGATGTCGCCCGGCGACTACAAGACCCGCGGCGCCGGCCTCACCATCAGCTATGGCTACCACATCTCGCCCTTCGGCATCGCGCTCATCATGGTGACCGACCGCGGGCTCGCCGGCCTCGCCTTCTGCGATGCCGGCGGCGAGCGGGCCGCCTTCGCCGACATGTCCGGCCGGTGGCCGAACGCCAGCTACGTTGAGGATATGTCGGCCACCCAGCCCTACGCCGCGCGCGTCTTCGATCCGACGCTCTGGCGTGCCGACCAGCCGCTGCGCGTGGTGATGATCGGCACCGATTTCCAGCTGCGCGTCTGGGAGGCGCTGCTGCGCATCCCGATGGGCAAGGCCTGTACCTATTCCTCGATCGCGGCAAGCATCGGCCGTCCCAGCGCCAGCCGGGCCGTCGGCGCGGCCGTCGGCGCCAATCCGATGTCCTTCGTCGTTCCTTGCCATCGCGCGCTCGGCAAGTCCGGCGACCTGACGGGCTACCACTGGGGCCTGACGCGCAAGCGCGCCATCCTTGGCTGGGAGGCGGGACAGGTGGCGTCCTGAAACCTCGATTTTTCCGCCCCACCATTGCGAAAAACCGTGGATCGGAATATAAGCAAGTATAATCGAAACAAATCGTCTGGTATGTCTGCGGAATGCAACCGGCGACAACCTCTGGTTTCGCCGGTTATATTGCAAGTTGCTTGCCGTCGTTATTCCACTTAACGCTAAATTAACCATGCCAAAGGGATGATGCCTCTATATTGAGCCGCACTCTCCGGCTCGAAAGAGGGGTCCCCAATGAAGTTCTTTCGCGCCGTGGTGGCCGCGAGCCTGCTGGCCGCCTGCACCGGCCAGGCTGCATCGGCAGCCACCGGGAACGTGCTGTTCAATGGCACTATCACCGCCACTTGCACGATCACGATCAACTCCAACGGCACGATGACCGTCAGCAGCAATCTCCAGTCGCTGAGCTCCCACAATGCCGGCGGTTCGGCCGGCAGCGCCCAGGTCGATACCACCGGCGGCGTCACGCTCAGCGTCGATCCGGTCACCACCACCACGGTGCCTGCCGCGGACACCACGGCCACGACATGGACCCCGACCTTCGCCACCTCCGGCGCGCAGACCATTGCAGAGACCGGCACCGCGACGGCGCTGACGGTACCGGGCACATCGACGGTCGCGGTCAATCTTGCCGGCACCAAAGAGCGGCACGAACCGCTTCTCCGCCGGCAACTACCAGGCAACCGTGACGCTGCGCTGCGAATAGCCCTCCCGCGAAAGGAGCCGTCCTTGAGAACGATTGGAATCCTGGCGGCGGGGCTGATCGCCGTGCTGTCACCCATTGCTGCAACGGGCCAGTCGATGACGCCGATGCGGGGCGAGGTGAGGTCCTTCACCGACGCCTTCGCGGTGCGGGTCTTCCCCGGCAACCCCTACGACCGGCGCATACGCGTCGAAATTCATGTCTATGACCAGGATTTCCGGCCGATCGACGCCAGGATCACGCCGAGCGCCTTCCTCCTGGCCGGCCAGGCGTCGCGTCCGGTTCTGGTGGTCGTTCCGTTCGACGGCGCCAACGAGCGTAAAGTGCGTATCTGTACCGAGAGTATCCCCTTTCCAAGCGAGCAGACGCAGATAAGGGCACAGATATGCGGAAAGTTCTTCGGGCATCGCAGGTTCTGACGCTTGCCCTGCTGCCCGCCTTGGCGGTCGCCAGTCAGGGGTTTGCCGAGGATATCCTGAACCTGAACCAGAACCAGACGGGTTTCACCTTGCCCGGCGTCACCCTGCCCCAGGGCCAGGACGAGGTTCATGCTTCCGATGGCACGACCTGCCGCTCGGCCGTTTCCGGCAGCGGCGCCTATCTGGATGTTGGCGTCATCCGCGGTAACAGCAACAGCCAGTCGAACAGCGACGTCGCCACTTACGGCCGCGTGGTGGTCCCGATCGGGCGGACACCGAAGCGCGTCGATTGCAGTCGCCTTTACGAACTCGAGGTCGAGCGTCTGCAGCTCGAGTTGAAGCTCCTCAAGATGGGCCTCGGCGCCGACGGCCAGACGGGGAGCGTGGCTGCCCCCGCCCCGCGGCCGCCGCCACCGCCGCATCAACTGGATGGGCCAACGAAGGCTGGAGCATCAGAGGCACAACCGGCAATGACAGGAAAAAGAAGAAGAAATAGCCGCGCGCTGATCGCGGCGGCAGTGCTTGCCGGCCTCTGCCTGCCGGCCCAGGCGGCGATCGTCGGCAGCTGCACCATTGTGATCGGCGCCTCGGGAACGATGAAAGCGAACCCGGCGATCAACATCTTCGGCTCCAGGCAGGCGGGCGGGTCGAGCGCCGGCGCCACCATCACCGCAAGCTCGCTTCTGTGCACGATCCTCAACCTGCTCGACTGCTATTCTGTGTCGGCTCCGCCACCGATCGCATTCAGCTCGGCGCCGAGCGGCGGCGACACGAACGTCACCTTTGACACCGTCTTCCGGCTGGACGGCTCGGGCACGGACATCCCGGGCAGCTCGCCGCAGCGGGTGATCAACGGTACCCACACCATCCAGGTCGACCTCACCGCCACCAAGTCGCCGGGTATCTTTCCGGCCGGCAACTATCAGGGCATGGTCACCGTGCGCTGCGAATGAAAGCGTGGCGGCTTACGCGAAACCCTTCAATGGGCTGGCAACCGGCACTCTTACGGGCTAGCTTCCCGCGCAGTCAGCAGGAGGCACTTCTTGATTATCGTTGTCGGCTCGATCAACCTCGACCTCATCGCCAATGTCGACCGCTTGCCGGAGCCCGGCGAGACGGTCCGCGGCTCCGGTTTCGCCACCGCGCCAGGCGGCAAGGGCGCCAATCAGGCTCTGGCCGCCGCCCGCGCCGGCGCCAAGGTGCGCATGGTGGGCGCCGTCGGCAAGGACAGCTTCGCCGCAGAGGCGCTGGCGTTGCTGAAAGCCGGCAATGTCGATCTCTCCGGCGTCGGCGAGAGCTTCGCCTCGACCGGCACGGCGCTGATCCTGGTCGGCGCCGACGGCGAGAACGTCATCGCCGTCGTGCCGGGCGCCAACGATTCGGTTCTGCCCGGCGACATTGCCAAGGCCTATCTGAAGAAAGGCGATGTCGTGCTCTTGCAGCATGAGATCCCGCTGCAGACTGTGGAAGCGGCGCTCGACGCCGCGCGCGCGGCAGGCGCCGTCAGCGTGCTCAACACCGCGCCTTTCCGCGCCGAGGCCTCCGGTTTCCTCGGCAGGGCCGACTACGCCGTCGCCAACGAGACCGAGTTCGACCTTTATGGCGAGGCGCTGGCGCTCTCCGGGCGCGACCGGCAGGCCCGGATGCGCGACTATGCCCAGAAGACCGGCCGCGTGATCGTCGTCACGCTCGGCGGCGACGGCGTGCTGGCCGCCACGCCCGACCATTTCCTCACCGTCCCGGCGCTGAAGATCACCCCGGTCGACACGGTCGGCGCCGGCGACACTTTTTGCGGCTATTTCGGCGCCGGCCTGGCGTCCGGCCTTGCGCTCGAAAAGGCGCTCATGCGCGCCGCGGCCGCCGGCTCGCTCGCCTGCCTGAAGCCTGGCGCGCAGCCGGCGATCCCGTTGGCAAAGGACGTCGACGCCGCCTTGGCCGCGCGGTGACGGCGATGCGTCCGTCGACGAAACATGCCGTGCCGCCGGCCGGCGACATCTGCCGCCTGTCCGCGATCGATCTTGCCCAGGCGATCCGGCAGCGGCGCCTGTCGGTGCGCGAAGTCGTCAATGCCTTTCTCGACCGCATCGAGGCCGTCAACCCGCTGGTCAACGCCATCGTGTCGCTGCGCGAGCGCGCCGGCATCCTGGCGGAAGCCGAAAGGGCCGATGCCCATCTGGCCGAGGGCGGCGCGACCGGATCGCTGTTCGGGCTGCCCATCGCCATCAAGGACCTGGCCCTGACCAAGGGCCTGAGGACCAGTTTCGGCTCGCCGATCTTCGCCGATTTTGTCCCGCAGGAGGACGATTTCTTCGTCGAGCGCCTCCGCAAGGCCGGCGCCATCATCATCGGCAAAACCAATGTCCCGGAGTTCGGCCTGGGCTCCAACACCTACAATCCCGTCTTCGGCCCGACGCTCAACGCCTTCGATCCGGCGCTCACCGCCGGCGGCTCGAGCGGCGGCGCGGCGGTGGCGCTGGCGCTCGACATGCTGCCCGTCGCCGACGGCAGCGACTTCGGCGGTTCGCTGCGCAATCCGGCCGCCTACAACAACGTCTATGGCTTCCGCCCGTCGCAGGGGCTGGTGCCCGCCGGCCCCGACATCGACGTCTTCCACGCCCAGATGGGCGTCGAAGGGCCGATGGGCCGCAACGTCGCCGACATCGCGCTGCTGCTCGACGAGCAGGCCGGCTATCATCCGCGCGCGCCGCTGTCGCATCACAAGCAGGGTTCCTTCCTCGAAGGTTTGGGCACGAAAGCCACCGGCGGCCGCATCGCCTGGCTCGGCGATCTCGGCGGCCACCTGCCGATGGAGCCCGGAATCCTCGAACTGTGCGAAGCCGCCCTTGCCCGCTTCGCCGAGGCATCCTTCCACGCCGAGGCGCTGGTGCCGGATTTCGACTTCGAGGCGCTGTGGCAGGCCTTCGTGACGCTGCGCCAGGCAAGCAGCGGCTGCGGGCTGAAGGCGCATTATGACGATCCGGAAAAACGCAGGCTTTTGAAGCCGGAAGCGGTTTGGGAAGTCGAGCAGGCGATGCGCCTCAACGCGCCTCAGGTCCACGCCGCCACAGTCCGGCGCTCCTCATGGCACAGGGCGCTGCTGTCGCTGTTCGAGCGCTTCGACCTCATCGTCCTGCCGACCGCGCAGGTCTTCCCTTTCGACGTCGCCACCCACTGGCCGCGCGAGGTCGCAGGGCGGACGATGGACAGCTATCACCGCTGGATGCAGGTCTCCGCCTTTGCCACGCTGGGCGGCTGCCCGGCGCTCAACGTGCCGGTCGGCTTCGACGGCAGGGGCCGGCCGATGGGCATGCAGCTGATCGGCCGTCCGCGCGGCGATCTCGCCGTGCTCAAGGCCGGCGCCGCCTATGAGGCGACGCTGCCATGGCCGGCGGGGGCCGGCTGACAGACCGCGCGGCTCGGCCAGCTTGCACCGGCGCCAACTCCGTGCATTGATCGCGCTCCGCCCAAGTCGGTGCCATCCTGTTCGAGGGAAACCATGTCGCTGGAACTTTACGCCACCTATGTCGTCGCCTGCGTCGTCATCATCCTGGTGCCCGGCCCGACGGTCACGCTGATCATTGCCAACAGCATGCGCCACGGCTCGCGCGCCGGGCTTGCCAATGTCGCCGGCACCCAGGCCGGCCTCGCCATCATGATCGCCATCGTCGGCATCGGCCTCAACACGCTGATCGCCGGCATGGGCCACTGGTTCGAATGGGTGCGGCTGATCGGCGCCGCCTACCTGATCTGGATGGGCGTGCAGATGTTTCGTTCGAAGGGCACGCTGAACCCCGATGGATCGGCCAGGAAGCCGCGCGGCGGCTTCTTCCTGCAAGGTTTCCTCGTGGCGATCTCTAATCCGAAGACGCTTGTTTTCTTCGGCGCCTTCTTCCCGCAGTTCATCGCGCCGCACGGCAATTACACGCTGCAGATCGTGGTCATGGGCCTGACCGCGATGGTCTTCGCCGCCATGTCGGATTCGACCTACGCGCTTGCCGCCGGCCGCGCCGGCCGCATTCTGTCGGCGAGCCGCGTGAAGCTCATGTCCAGGGTCAGCGGCAGCTTCCTGGTAGGCGGCGGGCTATGGCTGGCGTTCTCGAAGGCGAAGTAACGGCGGGCGAAAGCCGAGACTTAAACAGCATCTTGCTGCGACGGGAGGGCCATTGAAAGTCGGCCTTCCTGTCGCCACGTAATGCCCAGCAGGGGATTCATGCTGGTGTCGTGGTCTTACACAGATTTGAAGGGGAACGCTGCTGGTGTTGTCCTGTTCATCGTCGCGTTCGCGGTGATGTTTTCCCTGGCCGTCAACAAATGGACCAATGACGCCAGTCCGATCCGGTCGACCGACTCGATCGAAGCAACGGTCAAGAGTGTCCAGCTGGACCACGGCCGCGGAATCTATGTCGTCTCCATCGAAAACGGCGGGTCTGCAGTGATCGACGACGATCGTCCGCATCTGCTCAATTCGCGTGCGACGATAGAGCGCGTCACCCGCGATAACGGCTTCGTCTTCTACCGGTTTGCCGAATGATCCGCGGAGTTCATTCGGCGCAAACTCTTCCCTCTCGGCGCTGCGCGCCGATCCACCTTCCCCAACAAAAGGAGGAAGGAAGAGGCCCTACAGCCGCCCAAGCCTCTCGATCAGCAACGCGAAGAAGGCATCATGGTCGATGTCACGCATCACCATGGCGTTCTTTTCCCGCTTTGTGACGCCCCACCAGTCGATCACCGTCATGCCCATGGTGAGCTCGGAGGTCGTCTCGACGCTGACGTTGCAGAGGCGGCCCTTGAACAGTTCCGGCTTGATCAGGTAGGCGATCACGCACGGATCGTGCAGCGGCCCGCCGTCGGTGCCGTATTTCTCCTCGTCGAAACGTTCGAAGAATTCCAGCATCTCGGCGGTCGCGGTGCCGACCCTGGTGCCCAGCTGCCGGAAGGCCTGAGTGCGCTTGGCCGTGGTCAGCGCCTTGTGGGTGACGTCGAGCGGCATCATCACGATCGGAACGCCGGACTTAAGCACCACATCGGCGGCCTGCGGGTCGACATAGATGTTGAACTCGGCGGCGGGCGTGACGTTGCCGCCCTCGAAGAAGCCGCCGCCCATCAGCACGATCTCCTTGATGCGCGGCGCGATCCGCGGCTCGCGGATCAGCGCCAGGGCGATGTTGGTGAGCGGCCCCAGCGGGCAGAGCGTGATCGTGCCGCTCTCCTCGCGCATCAGCGTCTCGACGATGAAATCGACCGCGTGCTCTGCCTGCAGCGGCATGGTCGGTTCGGGCAGCTGCGGCCCGTTGAGGCCGGTCTTGCCGTGCACTTCCTCGGCGGTGACGAGCTCGCGCGCCAGCGGGCGGACGGCGCCGGCATAGACCTTGATGTCGGGGCGGCCGGCGAGCTCGCAGATCTTGCGGGCATTCTTCTCGGTGAGCTTCAGCGGCACGTTGCCGGCGACGGCGGTGATGCCGACGATCTCCAGCTCGGGGCTGCCGAGCGCCAGCAATATGGCGACGGCATCGTCCTGGCCGGGGTCGGTGTCGATGATGATCTTTCGTGACTGGGGCATTTCAATTCCTTTTTGGGGAGTCTTTTTGGGCGGGGTTTTGATGGCTTGAACTTGGTTGCGCGGCGGACCATATCAAGACCATCGGGAAAAATGCCATCTGGGTTTTTCCGGTTTGTGTCGCTCTTGAGAGGACAATGTAACAATGAGTCGAATGACGCCCTTCTCTAGCCCGCTTCTCTTGGGTTTCGACGCCATGGAAAAGACGCTCGAACGTCTGGCGAAGTCGGGCGACAGCTATCCTCCCTATAACATCGAGCGCCTGGGCGCCTCGGACGGCAAGGCCGAGAGGCTGCGCATCACGCTTGCCGTGGCGGGTTTCGCCGAGAACGACCTCGATGTCACCACGGAGGAAAACCAGCTGATCGTGCGCGGCCGTCAAACCGACGACACCGAGCGCGAATTCCTCCACCGCGGCATCGCCGCGCGCCAGTTCCAGCGCTGCTTCGTGCTGGCCGACGGCATGCGGGTGATCGGCGCGGACTTGAAGAACGGCCTTTTGTCGATCGATCTCGATCGGCCGGAAGCCGAGCGGCTGGTACGGAAAATAAACATATCGGTGAAAGACTGATCTTTGCCAATGGCTCTAATGCGGGACGGCCGGAAGTGGCGTCCTCGCGCCAAGGAGGCTTGAAAATGCCCAGAACTGACGAAACCCTGACCATGACCAGCGGCGAACTCGCCCATTTGGGCGAAGGTTCGGTCGCTTACCTGAGGAAAGTATCGAGCGACGATCTGCGCGGCCGCTTCCCCGGCCTCACCGAGATCGCGCCCGGCCTGGAACTGTGGGCGCTGTTTGCCGCCAACGGCCAGCCGATCCTGCTTTCCGATGCCCGCGACCGGGCGCTGGCGGGTGCGCTGGAGAACGATCTGACCACGGTCGCGATCCACTAAGGATCGCTTCCCGCCGTCCCAGGCGGCGTGTGGTTGCGTTTGAAACGGAAAGGGCCGCTCCCGCGGCCCTTTGAAGGTTTACCCCGAAAATTCAAGCCGCGTGCGAGGCCTGCGTGTCCGACAACAACGCGTGGATGGCCACGGCGTCGCGCGTCCCCCTGATCTTGGCCACCGTATCGGCATCGCGCAGCACCCGCGCAATGCGCGACAGCGCCTTGAGATGGTCGGCGCCGGCGCCTTCGGGCGCAAGCAGCAGGAACACCAGGTCGACCGGCTGGTCGTCGAGCGCCTCGAAATCCACCGGCGTCTCCAGCCGGGCGAAGACGCCGGCGATCCGCTTCACGCCTGCGAGCTTGCCGTGCGGAATGGCGATGCCGTTGCCGACGCCGGTCGAGCCCAGACGCTCGCGCTGCAGGATGGTGTCGAACACTTCCCGCTCCGGAATCCCCGAAATCGCCGCCGCCCTCTCCGACAGCAATTGCAGAAGTTGCTTTTTGGAATTCGCCTTCAACGCCGGCATGATAGCCGGAACGCTGATGAGATCGCTAAGATCCATGCTTGAAAAATCCCTTGCTCGCCTGCCCGCGCCGGTCGTCCCCCTCGCGCGGCCGGCTTCTTATCCCTGCGCGACTTTGGTAGTCGACGGATCGATCCAGCCGATGTTCCCATCCGGCCGGCGGTAGACGATGTTGAGATGGTCGTTTCCGGCGTTGCGGAAGACGAAAACCGGGCTGTCCTTGGTATCGAGCTCGATGACGGCAGATGCCACCGACATGGTGCGGAGCGTCATGGTCGATTCGGCGACGATGACCGGAGCGAAGTCCTCCGGAATGTCTTCTTCATCGTCGGCGAGCGGCGCCATCACCGTATAGGCGATGTCGGTCGGCTCCTCGCCATTGCCGTTGCCGACATTGCGCGACTTCAGCCGGCGCTTGTAGCGCCTGAGCCGCGTTTCGAGGCGATCGGCGGCCGCCTCGAAGGCAAGCGTGGGGTCCTGGGCGTCGCCGGTCGCCTGCAGCGAGGCGCCGGAATCGAGCCGGATCATGCAATCGGCCGAGAAGCGCGACCCCGCCTTGATGACCGTGACATGTCCTGAAAAACCCCGATCGAAATACTTTTCGATCGCTTCGTTGACACGATCGTTGATGCGCGTACGAAACGCATCGCCGATGTCCATGTGTTTTCCCGAAATGCGCAGATTCATCTGAAAACTGACCTTCCTTGCTCAGGCTTCAAACTGTCCCGAGTTTATACCCGTGGTGCGCGCGCACAAGCTTTGCGGCGGCACGCGCGCCGATTTTAGACCCGAACTTTGCGGTTGATCACAAGTCGCCTTCTTGGCCGTCCGAGGCCTTCGCTTTGACGGACCCATTCGCGAGCGGGCATCGCGGCCCGGCTCATGCGGGCGGGCTTCTAGACACTTCATTGCGGCTTGTCAATGAAGCACGAAAACTGTGGGAATCCGCCGTTCCCCGGAGTCCGCATCGACCAGGTCAGGCCGGCTGATTGTCAACCGCCCTCAGCGTCCGGCGTTGGCCAATGCCCGCTTTTCGCGGCGGCGCTGCACCGATGAAGGGATGTTCATGCCTTCGCGGTACTTGGCGACGGTGCGGCGCGCGATGTCGACGCCGCTTTCCCGCAGCATATCGACGATGGCGTCGTCGGAAAGCACGTCCGCCGGCTTTTCCTCGTCGATCAGCTGCTTGATGCGGTCGCGTACCGCTTCGGAGGAATGGGCTTCGCCGCCTTCCGCCGAGGCGATCGAAGCGGTGAAGAAATAGCGCAACTCGAAGACGCCACGCGGCGTCAGCATGTATTTGTTGGCGGTGACGCGGCTGACCGTCGATTCATGCATCCCGATCGCGTCGGCCACCGTGCGCAGGTTGAGTGGTTTGAGATGCCGCACGCCATGGACGAGGAACGCATCCTGCTGGCGCACGATTTCCGAGGCCACCTTCAGGATCGTCTTCGCCCGCTGGTCGAGGCTGCGCGTCAGCCAGTTGGCATTCTGCAGGCACTCGGCGAGAAACTCCTTTTCCGCCTGGTCCCTGGCATGGCATGAGACGCGGGCAAAATAGACATTGTCGACCAGAACGCGCGGCAGCGTGTCGGCGTTGAGCTCCACCGCCCAGCTGCCGTCGGCGGCCGCCCGCACCTCGACATCGGCGACGATCGCGTCGCTGGCGCCGCCCGAAAACGCAGTGCCGGGCCGCGGATCGAGCGCCCGGATCTCGGCCAGCATGTCGAGAAGATCCTCCTCGTCGACGCCGCAGATGCGTTTCAGCGCATGGAAATCCCGCCGCGCCAGAAGTTCGAGATTGGCGAGCAGGGCCTTCATCGCCGGATCGAGCCGGTCGCGGACGGCAAGCTGCAGCGACAGGCATTCGGCGAGATCGCGGGCAAACAGGCCGGCCGGCTCGAAGGTCTGGCAGACGCTGAGAACGCGCGCCACCGCTCCGTCGTCCGCGCCCAGCCGCGCGGCGATTTCTTCCAGGTCGGCACGCAGATAGCCCGCCTCGTCGAGGCTGTCGGCAAGCTCGCCGGCGATCAGGCGTTCAGCAGGAGCAGGGAAAGCAAGCGCGATCTGCTCGCCGACATGCTCGCGTAGCGTCACGACGGTCGCGGCCATCTCCCCGACATCGAAGCCCTCCGACGACGCGCCGCCGGCGCTGCTCCCGGACGCCGACTTCCATTGCGCCGTAAGATCCGGTCCCAGCCTCTCGCTCGTTCCGGGATCGTCGGGGAAAAGGTTCTCCAGCGAAGAGTCGAGCTTGTCCGAGATCGCCTCGGCGCTCCATTCCGTCTCGGCCTCGAACCAGTCATCCCCGCTGGCCGGTTCCGGCGCGGCCTCGTTCTTCTGCGGCTGGTCGCCGCTTGCATCGTCCTGCGGCTCCGCCCGCTCCAGCAGCGGGTTGCGCTCGATCTCCTCGTCGATGAAGCGCTCGAGCTCGACATGGGTGAGCTGCAGCAGCCGGATCGACTGCATCAGCTGGGGCGTCATCACCAGCGACTGGGACTGTCTGAGCTGCAGTTTGGCTGCCAGCGCCATGGTGGGATTCAAACGCCTCGTCTACGCATCGAACAATGGTTTTTCGGTCGGGCATAGAAACTGGCCCGCCTTTTGCTTGTCAAGCTAAACGCTAGCAGCGACGGCTTACCGGAGCGTTATCCGAGGACGGATTGCCGATAAATCCGGCGAAACGGCGCGAAATTTCGGCGGAAAGCCGGATTTTCACCGTTAGAGGGTAAAACCCTCGCCGAGATAGAGCCGCCGCACATCGGCGTTGGCGACGATCTCGTCGGCCCGGCCATGCGTCAGCACCTGGCCGGCATGGATGATATAGGCGCGGTCTATCAGGCCGAGCGTCTCGCGCACATTGTGGTCGGTGATCAGCACGCCGATGCCGCGCGCGGTCAGATGCCGAACGAGCTGCTGGATGTCGGCGACCGCGATCGGATCGATGCCGGCGAAGGGCTCGTCCAGCAGCATGTAGGCCGGCCGCGTCGCCAGCGCCCGCGCGATCTCGAGACGGCGTCTTTCACCGCCCGACAGCGACATCGACGGCGCCTTGCGAAGATGGCTGATGTGGAATTCCTCGAGCAGCTCGTCGAGCGTGCGCTCGCGCTCCTTGCGGCTCTTTTCCACCACCTCCAGAACGGCGCGGATGTTCTGCTCGACGTTAAGCCCGCGAAAGATCGAGGCCTCCTGCGGCAGATAGCCGATGCCGAGACGGGCTCGGCGGTACATCGGCATCGAGGTGACGTCGAAGCCGTCGATCTCGATCGTGCCTTCGTCCACCGGCACGAGACCGGTGACCATGTAGAAACAGGTGGTCTTGCCGGCGCCGTTGGGGCCGAGCAGCCCGACGGCCTCGCCGGCGCGCACGCCGAGCGTCACCCCGCTGACGACCTTGCGGCCCTTGTAGCTCTTGGTCAGGCCCTTGGCGATCAGGGTGCCCTTGAACTTCGCCTTGTCGACACTGACCGTTGCCGGGGCAGCCGGTTTTGCGGCCGCCCGCCCTGGGAGGCGGGCCAGCAGCGACGATACGCCAGCCATTACTGCTGCTGCGCTCCCTGCTGCTGCGCGCCCTGCTTCTGCGGCGTGATCGACATGATGACTCGGCCGCCAGTGCCGCAACCGTCGACATTGGCAAGACCGCTTTTCATTTGCACAGTGAGCTTGCAGCCCTTGAGCACATTGTCGCCCTGCGAGAGCACCACTTCGCTGCCGGAAAGGACAAGCACCTGGGTCTTCATGTCGAACGTGCCCTTGTCGCCGGTGGCGATCTGGTCGTTCGATTTGATGTAGACCTTGTTCTCGACCACCAGGTGGTCAATGTTGGCTGCACCGGTCATCGCCGACGCGCCGGCAGCCGCACCCTTGGGGGCGTTGGCATCCTTGACGTAGTAAACCGTCATCTTGCCGGCCTTGAGCAGCGTCGGCCCCTGATTGACGGTGACGTTGCCGCTGAAGATCGCCGCGCTGTCGGCCTGACGGACCTCGAGCTTGTCGCTTTCGATCTGGATCGGCTGGTCGCCCGACAGTTTCAGGCCGGACATCTGGCTGGTGCCGCCGGTCTGGGCAAGCGCGGGCGCCGCCAGCATGAAGAGAGAGGCCGCCGCTGCAAGCCTTGCCGAACTACTGCGACGCATTCTGCTCTCCGCCCTTTGCCTCTGCCGCCTTCAGACTTGCCGCATCGATGTCGACGCGCACCCGGTTCTCGAAGACCACCACCTTGCCGTTCTCTTCCACCGACATCGAATCGGCGGTGATACGCGACCCGTTGCGGCTGACATCGACCGGATTGTCCGTCTTCATAGAGCCTTTGCCCATGTCTAGGAAGACCGATTTGAACTTGGCCTGCATGCCGTCGCTCGTCGTCACCAGGACATCGCTTGTGAGGTCCATCGTGTTGGCGTCGCGGTCGTAGATGCCGTGCGCGGCGTTGACCGACACCACATTATCGCTGGCGACCGGCAGTTTGGCGTTGATGCCTTCGAGGTCGATGATGCCCTGCTTGCCGACATCCTGCGTCGCCCTGGTCGCCGTCAGCGAATAAGGCAGTTTCTGCTTGGTGAAGCCGTTGAGCTTGGGATTGGCCATCACCAGCTTGCCGTTCGAAAAGGCGGTGCCGTCGGCCTGCACCGAGATCGACACCGGCGCGGCGAGATAGGAATAGACCGGAAAGGCGATCGCGATTGCCGCCGCCAGCAGCGGCACGGCGAATTTCAGCACCCGCACGCGGCGCGAATGCCGCTGCGCGCGGTCGAACGCGTCACCGCGCGTGCCGCTTTCGCCAGCGGCAGCCGACACCGTTTCGGCATCGCTCGTTTCGTCAGATCGCGCCAACATGACTGTTTTCTAATGAGCCCTTGCCCCGCCAAACACCGCCTATAGGTGGTATGCCGGTCCCCGCAAGCAAGCACAAGCGGAGGAAAACTGCAAAAATGTGACGGCTACTACCGCACGACTAGGACGAATTCGGCTGAACTGCCAGCCTTTCATAGCAGATAGGGGCCGGCTGCGTTAATTTTTCGTGAGGTTGTCGTGATTGCCAAGTTGCGCCGAGACCTGTCGGGCCTTCAGGAAACGGTAGCCGCGCGCGGGTGGTTGCTTTAAAAGCGTGCTTTCCCCACCGATTGTGAGGCTGACGATGGCAATGAGAGCCGACGACCTGATCGACCGCCGCCGCTTGCGCCGCAAGCTGACCTTCTGGCGCGTGGCCGCGTTTGTGGTTCTGGCGGCGGCGCTGATCGCCTTTTCGGCATGGGTCTACAATGACGATTTCACCGGCCGGGCGGTCGATCACATCGCCAAGGTCAAGATCGAGGGCACCATCACCGAGGACGAGGAGCTGATCAAAAGGCTGGAGACGATCCGCAAATCGCCGACCGTGAAGGGCGTCATCCTGTCGATCGATTCGCCCGGAGGCACCACGGTCGGCGGCGAGTCGATCTACGAGGAGGTGCGCAAGCTTGCCGGCGACAAGCCGGTGGCGGCGGAGGTCGGCACGCTGGCGGCGTCCGCCGGTTACATGATCGCAAGCGCGGCTGACCATATCGTTGCCCGCAAGACCTCGATCGTCGGCTCGATCGGCGTGCTGATCCAGTACCCCGACGTCAGCAGCCTGATGGACAAGCTCGGCATCAAGCTGGAAGAGGTGAAGTCCTCGCCGCTCAAGGCCTCGCCCTCGCCCTTCAAGCCGACCAATGACGACGAGCGCGCCATGGTGCGCAAGCTCATCCTCGACAGCTATGACTGGTTCGTCGGCATCGTCGCAGAGCGGCGCAAGATGAGCCATGAACAGGCGCTGGCGCTGGCCGACGGGTCGATCTTCACCGGCCGCCAGGCGCTCGGCAACCACCTGGTCGACGCGGTCGGCGGCGAGGCCGAGGCGATCGACTGGCTTGCGACCAAGGGCGTCGACAGCAAGCTCAAGGTCGTCGAGTGGAAGGACACGGACCGGCGCGGTTTGCCGTTTTCGAAGAGCATGACCAAAGCCGTCGCCGGCGCGCTCGGCCTGCCGGACGCCGGCGGCGACATCATTCACGAACTTGGCGCCGGCCGCTTGTTCCTTGACGGTCTCGTTTCGGTCTGGCACCCTTGACAATTGTTGGGACGAGCCAAATAAAGCAATAAAATCATCCTGATAATTTGACCGCAGTGGTTTACGGGGAACGTTCTCATGATCAAATCCGAACTTGTGCAGATCATTGCCGCGCGCAACCCGCATCTCTTTTTGCGCGACGTTGAAAACATCGTCGGCGCGATCTTTGACGAGATCACCGACGCGCTCGCCGAAGGCAACAGGGTCGAGCTGCGCGGTTTCGGCGCTTTTTCGGTCAAAAACCGTCCTGCCCGCACCGGCCGCAACCCGCGCACCGGCGAATCCGTCGAGGTCGAGGAGAAGTGGGTGCCGTTCTTCAAGACCGGCAAGGAGTTGCGCGAAAGGCTGAACGGCGGCAAATAGGCGCCGCGGCGGCAGGTCGAAACGACCTCTCGGCGCTGAAAGCATGTCTCGCGAAAGTGGGAACCGGTTTCGGGACAAAGACATGCGCAGTATCAAAACCTGAAGCGCACAGGGCAAACCTGAAGGATCGCAGCGCGCTTTTAAGTCGCCTCTCCATGGAGATCTGATGTTCAATCGCTTCGTGCTCGTCGTGGTCTTCGTGCCGCTGGCCGTCATCCTGATCGCGCTTGCCGTCGCCAACCGCGGACCGGTCGCCTTCACGCTCGACCCGTTCCATCCGGGCAATCCGGCGCTGACGCTGAATTTGCCGCTCTTCATCTTCCTGTTCCTGGCTTTGGCCGTCGGCATGATCGTCGGCAGCATGGCGACCTGGGTGAAGCAGGGCCGCTATCGCAAGCTTGCGCGCCAGCGCGGACTGGAGGCCGAGAACCTGCGCCAGGCAGTGAGCCGCGCGCCCGCTGCGCCGAAAGGGCCGGCGCTGCCGACGAACTGAACGGCATACCGTTACGGAGCGTGCCATGCTGACCATCTCGGCCGCCGAGGTCGATCGCGCACTGACCTTTCCAGGGCTGGTCGAGACGCTGCGCATCGCCTTCCGCGACGGCGCCGTGCAGCCGGTGCGCCATCACCACGCCGTCGAACGGCCGGACGGCGCCGCCTCGACGCTGCTGTTGATGCCGGCCTGGACGGACTTCAACGCCGCGGGCAGTTCGGCCGGCGGCCATATCGGCGTCAAGATCGTCACCGTCTCGCCGGACAACAACGCCATCGGCAAGCCGGCGGTGATGGGCCTCTATCTGCTACTCGACGGCGTGACCGGAGAGCCGCAGGCGCTGATCGACGGCCAGCGGCTGACGCAATGGCGCACAGCTTGCGCCTCGGCACTCGCCGCCTCCTATCTTGCCCGCGAGGACGCTTCGCGGCTGCTGGTGATCGGCGCCGGCGCGCTGTCGTCCTTCCTTGCCAAGGCGCATTCGGCGGTGCGGCCGATCAAGTCCATCCATATCTGGAACCGCACGCCGGCCAATGCCGAAAAAGTGGCAAGCGCACTGCGTGCCGAAGGTCACCCGGCCAGCGCTGCCGGCGATCTCGAAGCCGAGCTTGGCGAGGCCGACATCATCGCCTCGGCGACGATTTCGACCACGCCGCTGATCAAGGGTGCGCTTTTGACGCCCGGCACCCATGTCGACCTGGTCGGCGGCTTCACGCCGCAGATGCGCGAGAGCGACGATGAGGCGATTTCTCGCGCCCGCGTCTTTGTCGACACCCGCGCCGGCGCCACCAAGGAGGCCGGCGACATCGTCCAGCCACTCGCTTCCGGCGTGCTGAAACCGGAAGCGATCGTCGCCGACCTGCATGAGCTGGCGCGCGGCGAGAAACAGGGCCGGCGAAGCGACGACGAGATCACGCTGTTCAAGTCGGTCGGCGCCGCGCTCGAAGACCTCGCCGCCGGCATCGCCGTCTGCAAGGCGCTCAAATAGCCGACACCGCCGGCTTTACGCCCATCGCCCCGCCGATCAGTCGGAAGTCGTGCTCGCTGATCTCGAACAGGCCGAAACGAAGCTGATAGCCCCAATTCGGCTTGCCGGCGGTGAAATCAAGGCGGTCGAGCAGCGGCTTGATCGGCGCTTCCCTGGCGTCTGATCAATCGACGTCGCGCCGCGCCGGCGTGAAGCCGCCGCCCATCTCGCCCTGGTAGATCTCGCCTTCGCGCACCGTGCCTATTGCCGTAAAGGACTGCAGCCCGTCCTTCTCGCCGAGCACGGTGCTCGGCGAGTAGTAGACGATGCCGTCGCCCGGCTTGATACGGCGCAGCGGTGAGGCCTTGCCGTGATTGACCTGCATGAAGCCGGCCTGGCGGCCGATCCTGACATGCCCGGCCGATGCGACAGCGACCCAGTAGGCGCTCATCCCTGCGCTCCCTCGAAAGGCCAGTAGACGCGCAAGCGGTGATTGTCGGGGTCGAGCGCGACGAACGTGCGGCCGAAATCCATGTCGGTCGGGGTCTGGAGGATTTTCAGGCCGCGCTTCGCCCAGTCGGAATGGGTGGCGTCGACGGCGGCCGCGTTCTCGACCGCAAGCACCAGCTCGCCGCCTCCGCCCGCCGCGGCGGCCGCCGGCTCAACGGTGTGGCGCGACCAGAGCCCGAGCTTGAAGCCCTTGTCGAGCACGAACATGGCGAATGTGGGCGAGGTCTCGACCGGCTCGCGCCCAAGCAGTGAAGCATAGAAGGCGCCGCTCCGTTCCGGGCTGTCGACGTAGAGGATGGCGAAATTGGGCGTGACCATGTCAGATCTCCAAGTTTGTTTGAACGACAGGTGGTTTAACCTCCACCACTGTCAGATTCTGGCAGTAGCATCAACCAGCGGAGTCTGACGCCGCGTTCTGGCCCGGCTTGTCGTGCGTCGCCCGCCATTCCTTCAGCATTACCTGGCGGCGGCGCGGATAGCGGATATCGGTGGCGGTGAGGTGGGACATGCGATCGGCGCGGAAGTGGCGAAAATCCCGGCGCATCTCGCACCATGCCACCATCACCCGAACCTTGTCGAAGAAGCCGAGAGCGAACGGCCAGACCAAGCGCTCCGACGTGGCGCCGCCGGCATCGCGGTAGAGGAAGCCGAGCTTGCGCTCGTTGCGGATCGCCTGCCGCACCACACCGAGGTCGATCGCCTCGACGGTTCCAGAACCCGGCCCGACCAGCAGCGTCGTGGCGTCGAGATCCTCGCGCAAATCGTCCGGCAGCACCGCAGCGATCTTCGATAGCGCATCCGTCGCGGCCGCGGCCAGCCGCTTGTCCGGCTGTTTCGCCACCCAGCGCGAACCGAGCACGATCGCCTCGATCTCCTCGTCGGTGAACATCAGCGGCGGCAGCATGAAGCCGGGCTTCAGCACATAGCCCAGCCCCGCCTCGCCTTCGATCGGCGCCCCTTGCCCCTGCAGCGTCGCGATGTCGCGATAAAGCGTGCGGATCGACACGCCCATGTCATCCGCGAGCATGCGGCCGCTCACCGGCCGGCGATGGCGGCGCAGGATCTGGATCAGGTCAAGGAGGCGTTCGGAACGGGCCATCGATTTGCTGTTTGCTGCAGCCCGACCATAGGTCCCCAGCGCGCGCCGCTGCAAGGCAGCGTCGGAACGCCTGCGCTCCGATGCCGTTGTCTCCCCGATGGAGATGCGCGGATATCTGTTCTTCTGGTCGGTCCTGACCATAACGATAGCGGCGCTCAGCCTAGGACCGTCCTTTGCCCATGCCCTGGAATCGCTTCCCAGGTTGACGAGATGGTCGCCCGCGCTTTGGCGCGAGGCGACCGTTTTCAACGCACAGTTCCAGCTGTTTCTGCTAGTAGGAGCGCCGCTCGATCTCGCCGCGATCTTCTGCCCGGCACTGCTTGCGTGGATGCTGCGCGGCCAAGCCACTGCCTTCTGGTTCGTCCTCGTCGCTACATTGCTTTATGCCGTCTCGCTGGCGCTCTGGTTCGGGCTCGTCAAACCGGCCAACGACGTCCTCGCGACGTGGACACCCGGACCGATCCCCGAGAATTTCGCCGCCATCCGGTTGCGCTGGGAGACCGGCCATATGGCGGTTACGGCCGCCAAGGCCATCGGTTTCATTTCGCTTGCTTTCGGCATGCTGTCGATCCGCCAGGTCTAAGCTCCGGATGGCCGCGCTGCACGCGCCTTTGTTGCGCCGGTGGGCATAGCTGTGGCAGAAGCGGGCCGAACCGCCGGAGATGCCTCTTCTTGAAATCCTTTCGCGACAAGCGCCGCGACAGCCGTCCGCACTCTGCAAGAACAGAGCCGGTGCGCCCGCGCGACACGTTTGCCCCGGCACCGCCAAAGACCGGCGAGCGCCCGGAAACGAAATCGCTGGATCGGCAGGACGCCAACCCTGCGCCGCGGGTGCTCCAGCGCCGCGAGGGTCCCTTGCCCGCCGAGCGGCTGCCGCTGATCCTCGAGGTCGCGCCCAATGCCGATTATGCGCTGCTGGACAGCGGCGCCGGCGAAAAACTGGAGCAGTACGGCCCCTACCGCATCGTTCGCCCTGAAGGCCAGGCGATCTGGCAGCGGGCGCTTGCCGCCAAGGAATGGGAGCGCGCCGACGCCATCTTCACCGGCGATACCGACGAGGAAGGCATCGGCCGCTGGCGTTTCCCGAAAGCGCCGCTCGGCGAGACCTGGCCGATGAAGCATGACGGCATCGACTATCTCGGCCGCTTCACCTCGTTCCGCCATGTCGGCGTCTTTCCCGAACAGGCCTCGCACTGGGACCATATGGCCGGGCTGATCGCGGCGGCCAGGCGTCCGGTCAAGGTGCTGAACCTCTTCGGCTATACCGGGCTTGCCTCATTGGTCGCCGCACGCGCCGGCGCCGAGGTCACCCACGTCGATGCCTCCAAGAAAGCGATCGGCTGGGCGCGCGAGAACCAGGAGATGGCCGGCCTGTCCGACAAGCCGATCCGCTGGATCGTCGAGGATGCGGTGAAGTTCGCCGAGCGCGAGGAGCGCCGCGGCAGCCGCTACGACATCGTGCTCTTCGACCCGCCCGCCTATGGCCGCGGCCCGAAGGGCGAAGTCTGGCAATTGTTCGAGGATCTGCCAAGGCTCACCGACCTCTGCCGCTCGATCCTGACGCCGAAGCCGCTGGCCGTGGTTCTGACCGCCTATTCGATCCGCGCCTCCTTCTTCGCCATCCATGCCCTGATGCGCGATACCTTCGCCGGCATGGGCGGGACGGTCGAATCCGGCGAGTTGATCATCCGCGAGAAATCCGCCGGCCGCGCGCTGTCGACCTCGCTGTTCTCGCGCTGGGTGGCTTGAAATGGTCGCATTTGACGGACATCGCCCGGTCGGGCAGGTCAAGGAAGTCACCAGCCTCGCCAATCCGCTGGTCAAGGACATCAGGGCGCTGGCGCTGAAGAAATTCCGCGACCAGCAGAACGCCTTCATGGCCGAAGGCCTGAAGCTGGTCATCGACGCGCTCGACCTCGGCTGGCAAATCCGCACCCTGGTCTTTGCCAAGGCCGGGCGCGGCAACGCGGCGATAGAAAAGGTCGCGGCACGCACGGTCGCCGCCGGCGGCACCGTGCTCGAAGTCTCGGAGAAGGTGCTGGCGGCAATCACCCGCCGCGAGAATCCGCAAATGGTCGTCGGCGTCTTCGCGCAGCAGACGCTGCCGCTAAAAGATATCCGCGCCACGGACGGCGATGTCTGGGTTGCGCTCGACCGCGTGCGCGACCCTGGCAATCTCGGCACCGTCATCCGCACCGTCGATGCCGTCGGCGCCAAAGGCATCATCCTGGTCGGCGACACCACCGATCCGTTTTCGCTGGAAACGGTGCGCGCCACCATGGGCTCGATCTTCGCCGTGCCGGTCGCCAGGGCGACGGAGCAGGCCTTCCTCGCCTGGCGCCGCGATTTCCCGGGCCTGGTCGCCGGCACGCATCTGAAGGGCGCCGTCGACTACCGCTCGGTCGACTTCTCCAGGGGCCCGGTCCTGCTTCTGATGGGCAACGAGCAGCAGGGCCTGCCCGACAACCTCGCCGAGAGCTGCGATCGGCTGCTCAGGATCCCGCAGGCCGGCCGCGCCGATTCACTCAATCTGGCGGTCGCCACCGGCGTGATGCTGTTCGAGATCAGGCGCGGCGCCTTGAAGCTCGACCCCGCTACCGACACGCGATAGGGCTGCTAAGTGAAATCCTGGTCCCCTTATGCCCTTCTGATCGTCGTTGCCATCGCGCTCGACCAGTGGATCAAGCAGCTGGTCGAGAACGGCCTCGCCTTCCAGGAAAAGGTCGATCTCCTGCCCTTCCTGGCGCTGTTTCGCACCTACAACACCGGCATCGCCTTCTCGATGTTCTCTTCCTTCGGCGACACCGGCCTGGTGGTCATCGCCGTGCTCGTCGTGGCCTTCGTGCTCTATCTGGCGGCGCGCACGCCCGCCGGCCACGTCCTTGCCCGCATCGGCTTTGCCCTGATCGTCGGCGGCGCGCTCGGCAATTTGATCGACCGCGCGGTCTACGGCCACGTCATCGATTACATCCTGTTCCACACGCCGGTCTGGTCCTTCGCGGTGTTCAATCTCGCCGACGCCTTCATTTCCGTTGGCGCCGCGCTCGTCGTCTTCGACGAATTGATCGGCTGGCGGCGGGAGACCAAACCCCAGGACCGAGGCAATTGACCTCGCGCGACCACCGCCTCAAAGTCGAGGCAACTGCGCAATAACAAACCGCCGGAACCGAGGAGACAAAAATGTCCGAGACCTTCAAAGCCATCCTCGTTTCGCGCGACGCCGAAAAGAAGCAGTCGGTCGAAATCGTCGACCTCTCCGACGCCGACCTGATGGAAGGCGACGTCACCGTCGCCGTCGAGGCGACGACCGTGAATTACAAGGACGGGCTCGCCATCACCGGCAAGGCTCCGGTCGTGCGCCGCTGGCCGCTGGTGCCCGGCATCGATTTCGCCGGCACCGTCATTTCCTCCTCCCATGCCGACTGGCGCAAGGGCGATCGCGTGATCCTCAACGGCTGGGGCGTCGGCGAGACGCATTACGGCGCCTATGCCGGGCGCGCCCGCGTCAACGGCGACTGGCTGGTGCCGCTGACCGACGGCATGATCCCGCATGACGCGATGGCCGTCGGCACCGCCGGCTATACCGCGATGCTCGCCGTGATGGCGCTGGAGCGGCACGGCATCGTGCCGGATCGCGGGCCGGTGGTGGTGACGGGGGCCGCCGGCGGCGTCGGCTCGGTCGCCATCTCGATCCTCTCCACCCTCGGCTACCATGTGATCGCCTCGACCGGACGCAATGCCGAAAGCCCTTATCTGATCGATCTCGGCGCGGCCGAGGTGATCTCGCGCGACGAGCTCAGCCAGCCGGCAAAGCCGCTCGCCAAGGAACGCTGGGCCGGCGGCATCGACTCTGTCGGCACCCATACGCTCGCCAATGTGCTTTCGATGACGTCCTATGGCGGCGCGATCGCCGCTTGCGGCCTGGCCGGCGGCATGGACCTTCCGACAAGCGTCGCGCCTTTCATCCTGCGCGGCGTCTCGCTGCTCGGCATCGATTCCGTCATGGCGCCGAAACCGGTCCGCCTCGAGGCATGGCGCCGCATCGGCGCCGACCTCGACCTCAGGAAGCTGTCGACGCTGTCCCGCTCGATCGGCTTCGACGGCATCATCGGCGCCGCGCGCGACATCGTCGACGGCAAGATTAGGGGCCGCGTGGTCGTCGATATGTAGTGCCTTCCAGGAGAAGCGTTCGGCGGTTTTCCGTGCGGAATTGCGCCAAAACGCGCAGAAACCGCCCGAATTGGCTCAGACGACTAAAATTCGAACGATCCGCCCCAGTCTTCCATAATCTCTGTCTGGCAAGGTTTCCCGCATGTTCGCGGACTCCGACTTCAGACAGGACAGCAAGACCGCAGGCGATGACGGGCTGGGTCCGGACACGCCGAAGCGGCAGGTGCTTATCGCGCCGCCGCTGGCTCCCGAATTGCCGCCGGCCAGCCGCGAAGGCCTGTCGTTCCTGACGGTCGTCGCGATCATCGTGCTGGCCGGGCTGGCGCACCTCACCGGAGCGCCGATCTTCATCACCATCGGCCTGCTGGCGACTGGCCTGGGCGGCCTGATGATGCATCTGCGCAACCAGCGCACCGAGCGCCGCGCCGCTCTACTTCTCGACGAGACGGCCGCCCGCAGCCGCGCCGAGATCGAGACGCTCGCCGACCGCATGTGGGAGATGCAGGAAAGCGAGGAGCGTTTTCGCGGCCTGATCGATGCGCTCGGCGATCTCGTCGTGCATCGCGACCGCGACGGGCACATCGTCTACGCCAACAAGGTGTTCGCCTCGCTCGTCGACACGGATCAGCGCGATCTCGCCGGCAAGACGCTTTCCGAGCTCGGCATAGACGTGGGCGTCGTGCCCGACGCCGCCTTCTCGGACCATGAATGCCTGAGCTCCACCGACGTCGCCATCCGCACGCCGAACGGGCCGCGCTGGTTCTCCTGGATCGAGCTCTCGGTGCGCGACAGGGAGACCGGCACTGTTTCGCACCGGGCGATCGCCCGCGACATCACCGCCCGCAAGCGCGCTGAATCCTCGCTGATCACCGCCCGCGAGCGGGCCGAATACGCCAGCCAGGCCAAGTCGCGCTTCCTTGCCACAGTCAGCCACGAGATCCGCACGCCGATGAACGGCATCATGGGCATGGCGAAGCTGCTTGCCGACACCGACCTGTCGCCCGAGCAGCGCACCTATGTCGGCGCCGTCTCGACATCCGCAAGCTCGCTACTTGCGCTGATCGAGGACCTGCTCGACTATTCCAAGATCGAGGCCGGCCGCTTCGATCCCGAGCCGCAGCCGACGTCGCTGCGCGAGATCGCCGACAACATCATCGAGCTGCTGGCGGCGAAGGCCTTCTCCAAGAACATCGGCCTCGGCTGCCATGTCGAGCCCGACGTGCCGCAGATGATCACCGCCGACCCCGGCCGCGTGCGCCAGGTGCTGCTCAACCTCATCGGCAACGCCGTCAAGTTCACCGACGCGGGAGGCGTGCTGCTCACTGTCTCGCGCGCCCGCAGCGAGAGCACGGACCGCATCTGCTTCACCATCGCCGACACCGGTCCGGGGCTGCGCGAGGAGGATATGGAGCGCATCTTCGAGGAATTCGAGCAATCCGACGGCACTTCGACCAGGGTGCATGGCGGCGCGGGTCTCGGCCTAGCCATATCCAAGCGGCTGGTGATCGCCATGGGCGGCACGATCTCGGTTTCGAGCCGGCTCGGCGAAGGGTCCGAATTCATCTTCGACATCCCGGCGACCGCGGCAACCGAACCGCCGCAATATCGCCGGAGCATCCTTTCCGACCGGCGCGCGGTGATCGTATCCAGGAACGCCGTCGAGGCCGACGCCATCGCCCGCACCATCCGCGCGCATGGCGGCGGCGTCGAGATTGCGGCCACGCCGGACCAGGCCGCCGCCTTCGCCGCCGGCTGCAACGTGCTTCTGGTCGACGCCGCGCTCGAGAACAGCGACGGCCGCCTGCTCAAGCGGCTGCGTCAGAGCGGTTTTGTCGACTGCGAGGCCGTCACCCTGATCGCACCCGCCGATCGCGGCATGCTCGGCGAATTCCGCGCCAACGGCTACGCGACGTTCCTCGCCCGGCCGGTGCGCGGCGAAACGCTGCTGCGCGTGCTGTTGACCAGCCATGTGCCGGCACCCGCCGAGCCGCAGCCGCAGCCGCGTGGCGCCACGTCCGCCCGCCGCCGCGACCAGGGCCTGTCCGTGCTGATCGCCGAGGACAACGACATCAACGCAATGCTTGCCCGCGCCACGCTTCTCAAGGCCGGACATCGCGTCAGGATTGTCGGCAACGGCAAGGCTGCGGTCGAGGCCGTCACCGATGCCGGCCTCAAGCATCGTTTCGACGTCGTCCTGATGGACCTGCACATGCCGGTGATGGACGGGCTGGACGCGATCGCTGCCATCCGCCGCCATGAGGAAGCGCTTGCCGTGCCGCCGGTCCCGATCATGGTGCTTTCGGCCGACAGCCAGGAAAAGACGCGCCACACCGTGCTGGCCCATGGCGCCAGCGGCTTCGTCACCAAGCCTCTCGACCCCGATGCGCTCGTCCAGGCCGTCGAGAGCCAGGCTGCGGCGTAACGAATTTTTTAGACTTTCCCGAACGCCTTGGATTGCTTGGCTTTCACAGCCGTAAGATAGCCGGTTGAGGGTATTGCCCAGCCGACGAAGTATTGCCGGGCCCGCCGTATCACGGTACTGTCACAATCCTGTTGCACCTACACCGTATCCCCGTGCCAAGAGGGATGGCTCGAAGGAGAATCACTCGTGCATACAGTCATGCCTGAATGCGATGCTCGGCCGAACGCCAGCGCCCTGCTCGGCGCTCGCACCGCCGACTCCGTCGCAAACGGCGCACCGCTGGGCCGCATCGGCAATCTTGAAGTGCGGCTCGCCCGCAACGAGGCCGAGATCGCGGCCGCCCAGGAAGTGCGCTACCGGGTATTCTATGACGAGCTTGGCGCGAGGAAGGATCTGTTCCAGGCGCAGGACCGGCGCGATGCAGACCGCTTCGACCCGCTCTGCGACCATCTCCTGGTTTTCGACACCTCGCTTCCGGGCCCCGAGCACCGCCGCATCGTCGGCACCTATCGCCTACTGCGGCAGGAGATCGCCACGGCCGCGGGCGGGTTCTACTCCGAGGGCGAGTTCGAGCTGACCAAGCTGGTCGCGCGCCATCCCGGCCAGCGCTTCCTCGAGCTCGGCCGCTCCTGCGTCCTGCCGGAATACCGCTCCAAGCGGACCATCGAGGCGCTCTGGCAAGGCATCTGGGCCTATATCAACCACTATGGCATCGGCGTGATGACCGGTTGCGCCTCCTTCCACGGCATCGTGCCCGCCGCGCATGCCGAGGCGCTGACCTATCTCGCGCATCATTGCCGCACCGACCAGGCCTGGGATGTCCGGGCGGTGGCCGGCCGCTACTGCTCGATGGACCTGATGCCGATCGAGGCGGTCAACGCCAAGGCCGCGATCGCCGCCATGCCGCCGCTGGTCAAGGGCTATCTGCGCGTCGGCGCGCGCATCGGCGACGGCTGCGTCATCGACCACGAATTTTCCACGGTCGACGTCTTCGTCGTCATGCCGGTCAAGGAAATCGGCGCCCGCTACGTCAACTACTATGGCGGTGAAGGGCAGCGCTTCGCTGCATAGCGAATAGCGAATTGCGAATTGCGAATTGCGAATTGCGAATTGCGAATTGCGAATAGAAGAAAGTGGCGGGACCCTGTCCGTTCAATCCCTACTATTCACTATTCGCTCGCTCACGGAATATCCTCCGGCCTTCGCCCGGGCCGGCTCTTATAGGCCGGGAACGACCAGCCGAACTTGAGCGCCCCACCGCGCACCAGGAAAGCCGCCGCGAAGCCGAGCAGGCTGGATGGGAGTGCCGGCATGCCGGCAAGATCGCAAAGCGTGAAGAGCGCGGCGCCCGCGAGCGCGGCCGTGACGTAGATTTCGGGTCTCAAAAGCACGGAGGGCTCGCCGGCGAGAAGGTCGCGTAATATGCCGCCGGAGGTCGCTGTGAGCACTCCGGTGATGACGGACACGACCGGCGAGCCGGTGATCGCCAGGCCCTTTGCCGCCCCCATCACCGCGAAGGCGGCAAGCCCGATCGCGTCGAGCCAGAGCAGCAGCTTGTAGCGCGATTCAACGCGATGGGCGCTGAAGAAGACAAGCACTGCGACAACGGCGCAGATCATCACATAGCCGCTATTGGCGACCCAGAACACCGGCAGGTTGAGGATGACGTCGCGAAGCGTCCCGCCGCCGATGCCGGTGACGCTGGCCAGGAACAGGAAACCGATGATGTCGAGCTCCTTGCGCGACGCGGCAAGCGCGCCCGTCGCCGCGAAGACCGCGACGCCGGCATAGTCGAGCAGCTCGATGGGATTCATTGGGTGAGCGAGTAGCGAATAGCGAATAGCGGATAGTAGTGAATACCACGAAGCAGTGCGGTTGGTAGCCTGCTTCCCTATTCGCTACTCACTACTCCCTATTCGCTATCACGCATCCTTCTCAGCCTGCTCGTTCACCGGACCCGGCTCGACCGGCGCCTCGGCCGCGGCAGCCTTCGGGCCGCCCTTGGAGACGCCGACCATCGCCGGCCGCAGCACGCGCTCGCCGATCGAATAGCCCGGCTGCACGACCTGGACGACGGTGCCGGCCGGAACGTCGGGGTTGGGCACCTCGAACATCGCCTGGTGGAAGTTCGGGTCGAACTTCTCGCCTTCCGGCGCAAGCTTCTTCACGCCGTGTCGCTCCAGCGCCGACAGCATGGCGCGCTCGGTGAGGTCGACGCCCTCGATCAGCGCCTTGAAGCCGGCATCGCCGGAGGCCTTGGCCTCGGCCGGAATGGCGTCGAGCGCGCGGCGCAGATTGTCAGACACCGACAGCATGTCGCGCGCGAAATTGGCCACCGCGTAGGTGCGCGCGTCATGCATGTCGCGCGCCGTGCGGCGCCGCAGGTTCTCCATTTCGGCCGCGACGCGAAGCGCGCGGTCCTTCAGTTCCTCGTTTTCCTTCAGCAGCCGCACGAGCGCTTCATAGTCGCCGTCGACGCCGCCTTCCGCACGTTCGCCGGGAGCCTTGGCACCGGAAGCCTGGTTGGCTTCGATTTCCTCGGGCGCGCGTTCGTCTTTTGCCTGGTCGCTCATCGCCGTTTCCCGTTATTCGGATTGGTTTGGATTTGCGCCCGATATCGAGGTTTGAGGGCCAAAAATCAAGGGGCAAGCACCGTTGGCGGCCTTCTCCCGATCGTTCCAAATTAATTCAAATTTTACCGTACCGGACGGCTTTGCTTGCCTCTGAGGACTGATACGGGAACCATTGCTGGCTGCGAGAGTTTCGAAGCCGACACAGGATTTTGGGACCATGACCGGCAACAATGCAGAAAGGCGCGCCAGACTCGCCCACGATATCCGGCGCCAGGTCGGCGCGGAAGCGACGAAGCGCTTCCTGCGCACGCTGCCGGCTTTCCGCCTGGAGAAGGAGATGCCCAAGCGGCTCACGGACCTGCTCGACCGCCTGGAGGGTGCCGAGGCAGACAAAATGGGTGGGGAACGACGTCTGTAGACTGCCGCCCCCAACAGCTTGAAACGCGCGGCGCGAGGCGCAGATAGAGGTCAGGCTGCCTTGCGCTGGTCGCGCATCAGCGCTTCGCCGTGACGGACCTCGGTGCCGAGCACCTTCAGGCATTCCCGCATGAAGGCGGCAAGACCGGGCCATCCCTTTGCCGACACCAGATTGCCGTCGACATGCACGCCGGTCGGAGCGACGTCGATATAGGTGCCGCCGGCGAGCGTCACCTCGGGCTCGCAATAGTGCAGCGCCGCCACTTCCCTGCCGCGCACCACGCCGTCGACCGCGATCAGGATCTGCACGCCGTGGCAGATGGTGAAGATCGGCTTGCCGGTTTCATGGAAGTGCCTGACCAGCGCCTGCACGCGCTTGTCGATGCGGATATATTCCGGCCCGCGCCCGCCGGCCGCGTAGACCGCGTCATAGTCCGCGGGGTCCACCTCGGCGAAGGTCTTGTTGAGTATATAGTCGTGGCCGAGCTTTTCGGTATAGGTCTGGTGGCCCTCGAAATCGTGCAGCGAGGTCTTGAGCACGTCGCCGGCCTTCTTGTCGGGGCACACGACATGGACGGTGTGGCCGACCGCGTGCATGGCCTGCTCAAAGACAAAAATCTCGTATTCCTCGCTGAACTCGCCAACGAGCATCAATATCTTCTTGCCTGCCATGCCGGGTCCTCCCTTGACAGCTATTTATTTCGAGGTGTGAAATTATAGCCCTATCCTAAGGGCAAGACGGCGGAAGAGGAAGTGCAAATCGATCAATTGGTCAGACCAGATCGATTCGACCTCTCGGGCAAGGCGAGAAAGCCGGCCAGAGCAATTTCAGGAAATTGTGGGCGGTTTTCCGTCCGGAATTGCGTAAAAACAAGGAGATAGGGCGTTTCACCGTTTCCGTGAAACGGTGAAACGCACTAGCCCCGCGACAAACTCCACGAAGCTGGTCTGACCAAGCAGGCGGAGGTCAAGCAGCCGCCCGCATCATGTCGGCAGCCTTCTCGGCGATCATGATCGTCGGCGCGTTGGTATTGCCGCCGATCAGGGTCGGCATCACCGAGGCATCGACCACGCGCAGCCCTTCCAGCCCGCGAACCTTGAGGTTCGGGTCGACCACGGCCATGTCGTCGATACCCATCTTGCAGGTGCCGGCGGGGTGATAGATCGTGTCGGCGCGCGCTCTGATATGCGCCATCAGCTCGGCATCGCTGGAAGCGCCGGCCGTATAGATCTCCTTCTTGCGATACTTCGCCAGCGCCGGCGCCTCCAGTATGGCGCGCGTCATGCGAACACCCTTGAGCAGAAGATCGGCGTCGCGCTCGTCCTCGAGGAAGCGCGGGTCGATGCGCGGCGGCGCCAGCGGGTCCCTGCCGGATAATCCCACCTCGCCGCGCGAATAGGGTCTCAGCACGCAGACATGACAGGAAAAGCCGTAGCCCATATGCAGCTTGCGGCCATGGTCGTCGACGATGGCGATGCAGAAATGCAATTGCAGATCGGGACGCTCGATCGCAGGATCGGATTTTAGGAAGGCGCCGGCTTCGGCGTAAGGCGTGGCGATCATGCCGGTGCCATCCTTGCGCCAACGCAGCATATGCCTGACCAGCCCCGGCATGCCGGTGAGGCCGATGCCCATCAGATCCGTCTCCCGCGACTTCCAGGCCAGGATGAAATCGAGATGGTCCTGCAGGTTCCTGCCGACGCCGGGCAACTCGTGGACGAGCGGAATGCCGTGAGCCGCGAGCTCGACCGCCGGACCGATGCCGGACAAGAGAAGCAGTTGCGGCGAGCCGAACGCTCCGCCGCACAGGATGACCTCGCGCCTGGCTTCCGCCAGCGCCTCGCCTTTGCCGATGCGATACCGCACGCCCTTGGCCCGCTTGCCGTCGAGCACGACGCCCGTCGCATGCGCCCCGGTGACGACGGTGAGATTAGGCCGGCTCATCGCCGGGTGCAGGTAGGCGGCGGCCGCCGAGCAGCGCTCGCCGTTGCGGCGCTCGCCCCAGAACTGCGTGACCTGGTAGAGCCCAGCGCCTTCCTGCTCCGGCCCATTGAAATCGTCGTTGCGCCTGACCTGGTTTTCGCCGCAGGCCTCGACAAAGGCTTTCGAGATGGGGCGCGGCTCCTGCTGCTCGGCGACCCTCAGCGCCCTTCGCCGCCATGCAGCACACCGGCGCCGCGCTGATTGCCTTCGGCGCGCCGGAAATAGGGCAATACCTCGTCCCAGGACCAGCCGTCGCAGCCGAGGTCGGCCCATTCGTCATAGTCGCGACGGTTGCCCCGCGTATAGAGCATGGCGTTGATGGCGCTGCAGCCGCCCAATGCCTTGCCGCGCGGCTGGTAGCCCCTGCGGCCGTTGAGACCTTCCTGCGGCACGGTCTGGAAGGCCCAGTTGTTGAGCTTCGGCCGTCCGGGCAGCAGCGCGATGATGCCCGCGGGCGCGCGGATCAGGAGGTCCTTGCCGGCGCCTCCCGCTTCGAGCAGGCACACCGTCTTCGACGGGTCTTCGGAAAGCCTGGCGGCAAGCGTCGAGCCGGCGGAGCCGCCGCCGGCGATCACATAGTCGTAGCGCATGGTTCCCTCCCGGCGGATGTTTCCGTCCGTCCTGTGAGAGAAGACCTCGTGGTGAGTCTTGTAAAGATGCCGCTGCGTCAGCCGGGGCGCTTGCGCCGCCAGGAATATTTCGGGCCCTTGGCTTCCGGCTCCGCGGCCGGCTGGTAATAGACCGGCAGGCCGCCGGTGCGCCCTTCCTCCAGCCGCTTCAACAGCACCGGATTGGAGACCTCGAATTCGTCGAAGCCAAGCCGCAGCATATGCGGCAGCTGGTCGACCAGCACCTGGCCCGTCGCGCGGACCGCGCCCTTGAAGTGATGCCGCGCGCGCAGCAGCTCGCCCTTGGAGAAGGAGCGGCCGTCATTGAACGCCGGAAAGGCGAGCGCCACCAGCGACAGCTGGTCGAGCAGGCCGACGATCTTGTCGAGCTCGTCGCCAGGCAGCAGGAGCACGCCAATGCGCTCCTTGGCCGACTTGCGGGTCTCGTCATCGAGCCCGAGGAAGACCTGCAGCGGCAGGATGAAGCGGCCATTGCCCGCAAGCGCCTCGGCGCTTTCGGCATGGGTCCATTCGTCCTCGCGAAAACCCTTCGGGGTCCAGAGGCGGGTCCCGGGTGTCGTCGATTCAGTCATCAAAAATCCTAAAGTCCAAAGAGTCCCAAGCGAGCCGGCGGACGGCCAGCAGCCGTGACTTGGGGGCCGACATCACGCGAATAGCGATATACCCTAAAGTGAAGCGTCGGTCAGCGACTTCTCCAGGCCGGAGAGGTGAATGCCGCACTCGGTCTTGGCGTGCCCCGCCCAGCGGCCGCTGCGCGCGTCCTCGCCGGGCTGCACCGGCTGCGTGCAGGGGAAGCAGCCGATCGAGAGATAGCCATAGGCGACCAGCGGATTTTCGCGCAGCGCGTGCGCGCGCATGTAGTCGGCCTGGTCCGACGTCGTCCAGTGCGCCAGCGGATTGATGCGGATGCGCGAGCCGACGGCTTCGAAGGCCGGCAGCGCCGCCCGGGTCGAGGCCTGGAAGCGCTTGCGCCCGGTGAACCAGGCGCGGAACGGCTCGACGCCGCGCGCCAGCGGCTCGACCTTGCGCACATTGCAGCAGGAATCGGTATCGGTCTCGTTCAGATTGCCGGTCGGATCGACGCGTTCGAGCGCGGCCTCGTCCGGCTTGATCACGCGGACATCGGTCAGGCCGAAATCGGCCACCAGCGCATCGCGGTAGCCGAGCGTTTCCTCGAAATGCTTGCCGGTATCGAGGAAGATCACCGGCAAGGTGCGGTCGATCTCCGAAATCATGTGCAGGAGCACCGCCGAATCCGCGCCGAAGGACGACACGGCGGCGATCGCGCCACGGAATTCGCGCGCCGACCGTTCGATGATCTCGATCGGCTTCAGATGTCCGAGCAGCGCGTCGAGCCCCGCCGCTTCCGCGGCAACGCCGGCCTCGGCGTCCACGATATGGTCAAGCGGCCTTGGTTTCGCCAGCATAGAGCGCCTCCTTGAACGGCGCGGGACCGACACGGCGGTAGGCGTCGATAAAACGTTCATCGGGACTGAGCCGAAGGCCGAGGTAGGTATCGACGATCTGCTCGATGGCATCGGTGATCTCTTCCGAGGCGAAGCCGCGGCCGATAATCTCTCCGACGGAGGTGTTCTCGTCGGCCGACCCGCCGAGCGTCACCTGGTAGAGCTCGGTGCCCTTCTTCTCGACGCCCAGAATGCCGATATGGCCGACATGGTGGTGGCCGCAGGCGTTGATGCAGCCGGAGATCTTCAGCTTCAGCTCGCCGATCTCGCGCTGCCGCTCCAGCGAGGCGAAGCGGCGCGAGATTTCCTGCGCCACCGGAATGGAACGCGCCGTGGCCAGCGCGCAATAGTCGAGGCCCGGGCACGAGATGATGTCGCTGATCAGGTTGGAATTGGCCGTGGCCAGGCCGATCTCGACCAGCGCGTCATAGACCGTCTTCAGGTCGGCGCGGGCAACGTGCGGCAGGATCAGGTTCTGCTCGTGGCTGACGCGCAACTCGTCGAAGGCGTATTTTTCGGCGATGTCGGCGACCGCCTCCATCTGGCTGTCGGTGGCATCGCCCGGCACCTCGCCAATGCCCTTGAGCGAGATCGTCACCGCCGCATAATCGGGATGGCGATGGGTCACGACATTCTGGTCGAGCCACTCCGAAAAACTCTTGGAGTCGAGCCGCGCCTGCTTCACGAGATCGTCGCCTTCCGGCCGGTCGGGCAGAGCCGGCGGCGCGAAGTAGTCATTGATGGCCTGGATGTCGGCTTCCGGCAGCTTCAGCTCGGCGTCCTTCAGCTCCTGCCATTCGGTCTCGATCTGGCGGGTGATCTCCTCCACGCCGGTCTCGTGGACCAGGATCTTGATGCGTGCCTTGTACTTGTTGTCGCGGCGGCCATAGAGGTTGTAAACGCGCAGGATCGCCGTGCAGTAGGACAATAGATCGGCTTCCGGCAGGAAGTCGCGGATCTTCTTCGCCACCATCGGCGTGCGGCCCTGGCCGCCGCCGACATAGACGGCAAAACCGAGCTCGCCGGCCGCATTCTTCTTCAGATGCAGGCCGATGTCATGCGTCTGGATGGCGGCGCGATCGCGCTCCGCGCCCGTCACCGCGATCTTGAACTTGCGCGGCAGGAACGAGAATTCCGGATGCACCGACGACCATTGGCGCAGGATTTCCGCATAGGGACGCGGATCGGCCACCTCGTCGGCGGCGGCCCCGGCGAAATGGTCCGCGGTGACGTTGCGGATGCAGTTGCCACTGGTCTGGATGGCGTGCATCTCGACGCTCGCCAGATCGGCGAGGATCGCCGGAATATCGGACAGCGCCGGCCAGTTGAACTGGATGTTCTGGCGCGTGGTGAAATGGCCGTAGCCCTTGTCGTATTTGCGGGCGATGTGACCGAGCATGCGCAATTGCCGGCTGTTCAGCGTGCCGTAGGGCACCGCGATGCGCAGCATATAGGCGTGCAATTGCAGATAGACGCCGTTCATCAGCCGGAGCGGCCGGAACTGATCCTCGGTGATCTCGCCGGCAAGCCGGCGCTGCACCTGGTCGCTGAACTCCGCGACACGGGCCTCTACGAAATCGTGGTCGAACTCGTCGTAACGGTACATGCTTCGTCTTTCAGGGCGCGTCCGCCCGCTTTTCCTTGAAACTTATGCCGCCCGGGCCGCTGCCGGGCTCGCCTGCTTGCCGATGTCGGTGCGGATGGTGGGACCCGCGGCGCGGATCTTCTCGCGCAGCCGCACCGGCTCGACGAGGCCGTCGATCACGGTCACGTCGATCAGGTTGACGTCTACCACCTCATTGTTGGCTGCAGCTGCGGCGCCGATGGCTTCGAGCCGGTCCTCCGCCGCCTTGTCATGGGCGATGTCGGCATGACCGACGGTCTCCGCCCAGCCGCCATCGGCATACCAGACGGCAATGCCGTCGGAGAGCCTGTTCGCGGTCACAACCTTCATTGCTGGACTCCTTCGGCCGTGATCCTGGCCGTTTCTTCTAGCCTGTGTGCCGCGAGCGGCTCGGATCGTTCGAAATTAGCGCCGGCGACCGCGTCGCCGATGATGGTCATGACCGGACCGGTGAGATCGGCGCGCTCCTCCAGCGACGGCAGGTCGGCCAGCGTGCCGTGGAAGCGGCGGCGATTGCCGAGGCTTGCATTCTCGACGACGGCGACGGCGGTGTCGGGCGACAGCCCGGCCTCGATCAGGCGGCCGGCGACTTCGGCAGCGACCGAGCGGCCCATATAGACGGCAACGGTGGCGCCCGAGATGGCGAGCTTTGCCCAGTCGGGCAGCGAGTTGCCCTTGAGGTCGTGGCCGGTGGTGAACACCATCGACGACGAGACCCCGCGCAGCGTCAGCGGCAATTCGAAATCGGCGGCGGCGGCGAAGGCGGCGGTGACGCCCGGAACCACCTCATAGGCGACCCCGGCATCGCGAAGCGCTGCCATCTCCTCGCCGGCCCGGCCGAACACCAGCGGATCGCCCGACTTCAGCCGCACCACGCGCTTGCCGGCGCGGCCAAGCTCGATGAGCAGCGCGTTGATCTCTTCCTGGCTCTTGGAATGGCAGCCCTTGCGCTTGCCGACGGGCAGCCGCTCGGCGTCGCGGCGGCCCATGGCGACGATCGCCTCCGGCACCAGCGCGTCGTAGACGATCGCGTCCGCCTCCATCAGCAGGCGGTGGGCGCGCAGCGTCAACAGGTCTTCCGCGCCCGGACCGGCGCCGACCAGCGCGATATGGCCCGCCGCCGGCGCATCAGAAGCCAGAAGGTCGAGCGCGGCCTCCCGCGCTTTGTCGAATTCCCCGGCTTCAACCGCCTTGGCCGGAGCGCCGGCGAAGAAATCGCTCCAGAAGCGGCGGCGGCGATTGCCCTTCGGCAGGTGCTCGGCAGCAGTGCGGAACGACGCCGCCAGGGCGGCCAGCCGGCCGAGCGAAGGCGACAGCAAGCGATCGATGCGGGCGCGCAGCAGTTGCGCGAGCACCGGGCCGGCGCCCTCCGTGCCGATGGCGATGGCGACCGGCGCGCGGTTGACCAGCGCCGGCGTGAAGAAATCGCAGAGTTCCGGCCGGTCCACGGCGTTGACCGGGATGCCCAGCCTGCGCGCGTCCTCGGCGACGCGGCGGTCGAGCGCCTCGTCGCCGCTGGCGGCAAACACCATGGCTGCGCCTTCGATCTGTGCGGCATCATAGGCGGCATCGACATGGACGGCGCCGGCGGTGGCGATGAAACTCAGAAGTTCGGGATCGGCGTCCTCGGCGATGACGCGCAGCGCCGCGCTCGACTGCGCAAGCAGCCTGGCCTTGGCCAGCGCCTCCTCGCCGTTGCCGACGATGGCCACGGCTTCGCCGTCGACCCGCATGAAGACGGGAAAGGCATTGAGCTTGGCGTTGGCTTGCGACATGGCGATAAGCGATACGAGAACAGTCTGGCAGTTTTATGCGGGCGCGGCAAAAACCAGAAGGCAAGCACTCGCGCATCCCTCGATGGCAGGCAATCGCTTTTTCGCAACCGCGAAAGGCAGGAGAAAAAAATTCTACGCCGTGGCCTGAGGTGGCCAGACACCCCGCCGGCACCCATTGATGCAGCGTAATTTTTAGCGTCGCCCACGCAGCGCGGCAAAACAGTTTTTTCTAATTTCTACTAAGTTAGTAGATTAAAGCCGTGCTCTCGCCAGGCGGCGGGTGATGCCCCGCAAAAGATGATCGAGCAGTCGTCGCCGACGGGAACAATCACGCTCGGCGGCACGTTTGGCTAGCAATCACATCCCTGCCGACAGATCGCATTTTGAAGCTCCGTCGACAGGCCGGAAGCTGAAAAGGAGGAGCGTTATGAGCATCAGGCTGAAACACGATCTTTGGGTCATCGTGGCCGACGGCGAAAAGGCGCTTTTCCTCCGCAACCAGGGCGATACGAGATATCCGAACCTGCAGGTCGTGCAGGAAATGGAACAGGAAAACCCGGCCACCCGGGAGCAAGGCACCGACAAGCCAGGCCGCTACGCTGAAGGGCCCCGCAGCGCCATCGAGGAGACCGACTGGCATCGCCTCGGCAAGGAACGTTTTGCCGACGATATCGCCGAGCGGCTTTACAAGCTTGCGCATCGGGGCGACTTCGACGAAGTCGTGCTGATCGCGCCGCCGCAGGTGCTCGGCGAGATGCGGCAGAAGCTGCACAAGGAAGTCTGCGACAAGGTGAAGGCGCAGATACCGAAGACGCTGACCAACCACACCATCTTCGAGATCGAGAAACTTCTCCAAGCGGCTTGAGCCAGGCAGCGAGAGGCTATCGAACGCCATTCGACCGAGCCTGGCCGGGTGGCTTCGGTGGCGGCGCCGGCGAAAGAGGACGGTCCGCCGCCGCGCACGTCGCAGACGGGCCATTCTATCCTGATCGGCTACGGCCGCGTCGGCAGCCTCGTCGGGGCAGCGCTGAAGGAGGCCGCCCTGCCCTTCCTGGTCATCGAAGACGCCGACAAGACGCTGGCCAAGCTCAAGGAGGATGGCGTCGAAACGGTGGCCGGCAGTGCCGCCAATGCGGACGTCTTTTCAGCCGCCAACCGGCATGGCGCCCGCTCGGTTGAGCGAGGCCGCTGTCGAGATCAAGCCGCAGCCTGCCTGATGTGCCCGTCCGCGCGCGGGCCGGGCGATCAAGCGATAAATGCGGAACCGCCGTGTTGCGCGATATCGCTGAGATATTTTGCCGGCGGCTTGCCCAGAGCCTTCTTGAACATGGTGATGAAGGCCGTGACGGATTCATAGCCGAGATCGCCGGAGACCCGCTGCACGCTGGCGCCGGAGGACAGTTCCCGAAGTGCTACGATCAGATGCAGCTGCTGGCGCCATCGCCCGAAAGTCAGCCCGGTCTCCTTCACGACAAGGCGCGCCAGGCTGCTCTCGCTGAGCGCCAGGCGGTTCGCCCATTCCGAGAGCGTGCTGCGATCGGCCGGATCCTCGGCCAACGCTTCGGCGATCCGCCGCAGGCGCGGCTCGGCCGAGACCGGCAGATGCAATTGCTGCACAGGCATGCACGGCAGCTCGGCGAGCAGGATCTTTCCCAGGAAGCCGCATCGTGCGTCGTCCGGCGCGCAGTCCGACATTTCGATGATGAGCTCGCGCAGCAGCGGCGAGATCGAAAGCGTGCAGCACCGTTCCGGCAGCTCGGCCGCGCCCGGCTCGATATAGACGAAGAAGATCCGCGCATTGGCGGTCGCGATATTGCTGTGCTCCATGCTGCCGGGAATCCACACGCCGCAATGCGGCGGCACCATCCATAGGCCACCCGGAACGCGGCAGGTGACGCCTCCGCCGAGCGCGAAGACGAGCTGTCCCTTGCGGTGCCAGTGGTCCGGCACCTCCGCCTTGGTCTCGGTCACGTCGACGCGCACGGCGATCGCCGGGGCGAGCACATCGTCGACGTCGAAATCCAGCCAGGGCCAGCGAAGAAGCTGTCTCATACTGACTTCTTTTAGCGATTATTTGAGCTTATATCTAGATTCCTCAACCACGAAAGTCGATAGGCTCGAGCCGTCATCGTCGCGATCGATCGCGACCCCAACCGCCAATCTCAAAGGTGGCCCATGCTCGCGCTCGCTATTTCCTCCGACAGTCCCAACAGGCTGAACCTCACCGAAATCGATGAGCCACAGCTTTGTCCGGATGAAGCATTGGTGGCAGTTCATGCAACATCGTTGAATCGTGGCGAGTTGCGCCTGCTCGGCATCCGCCCGGATGGCTGGATCCCCGGCCAGGATGTCGCCGGGATTGTCGAGCGGGCAGCCGCCGACGGCTCAGGCCCGGCCGCGGGCACGCGCGTCGCGGCTTTGGTCGACCAGGCCGGCTGGGCCGAACGTGCCGCCGTTCCGACCGATCGTCTCGCCATCCTGCCGGATGAGGTCAGCTTCGCGTCCGCAGCCACGCTTCCGGTCTCGGGCACGACGGCGCTGAGGACGTTGCGCCATGGCGGCGACCTGGCCGGCCAGCGGGTCCTGATCACCGGTGCAAGCGGCGCGGTCGGTCGTTTCCAGATCCAGGTCGCCCGTGAGCAGCGCGCGTCGGTGACCGCGGTCGCCGCCTCGCGGCACGACGAGGATCTGCGTGGGCTGGGCGCCGATCGGGTTGTCGGTACGATCGAACAGGCCGAGGGGCCGTTCTCGCTGATCACCGAGTCGATCGGCGGGCAAAGCCTCGCGCACGCGATCGAACGCGTCGCGCCTGGCGGCACCATCGTCATGTTCGGTTCGAGCAGCGGCGAGCTGACGCCGGTCGGGTTCCGCCAGTTCGTTCCGGGCCACGAGGGGGCGCGGCTTCAGACCTTTGCCTACTATACGTCCGGCTCAGCCATCGGCGCCGACATCGCTTGGCTGCTTGGGTTAGTCGCGGCCGGCCGGCTGGAAACCCGCGTGGCTTTGACTACACCGTGGACAGAGATCGGCCAGGCACTCGACGCATTGCGACAGCGCAGCATCAGCGGCAAGGCCGTTCTCACCATGACCGGATGAGCGGTCCTCGGCTTGGAATTAGACGTGCTGGCCGCCGTTGATGTGGATTTCCGAGCCGGTCACGTAGGACGCCTGGCCCGTACACAGGAAGAAGATGATGTCGGCGACTTCCGAGGTGGCGCCGAGGCGCCTGAGCGGGATCGTCTCGACGATCTTGTCGGTGCCTGGCGACAGGATCGCCGTGTCGATCTCGCCTGGCGCGATCGCGTTGACGCGGATGCCGTGCGGGCCGAAGTCATGCGCCATCTCGCGCGTCAGCGAGCCCAGCGCCGCTTTCGATGTCGCATAGGCCGTGCCGGCGAACGGATGCACCCTGGTGCCGGCGATCGAGGTGACGTTGACGATCGAACCCTTGGCCGCGGCAAGCTCCTTGAACAGGCCGCGCGCCAGCATGATCGGCGCGAAGAAATTGACCTGGAACACGTCGCGCCAGACATGCATCGGCGTCTCGATCGAGTTCATCCGGCCGCCGTCCTTGAGCTTCGGCGAGATGCCGGCATTGTTGACCAGCGCATTGAGCTGCCCGCCATGCGCCTCCAGCCGGTGGCGGATTTCCGAGACGGCGATGCCGACATCCTCCTGGTCGGCGAGATCGACCTTGATGTGGTCCTCCGGGCCGGCCGGCCACGGACAATCCTCTGCGAAGGCCTGTCGCGAGCAGGTGATGACGCGCCAGCCCTCGCGTGAAAAGCGCTTCACCGTCGCATGGCCGATGCCGCGGCTGGCGCCGGTCAGCACAATGGTTTTTCTGGTGTCGGTCTCGGCCATGGCTTGATCTCCGGCCGGACATGTAGCCGAAGGCGCTTGCCATTGCGAGAGGCGAGTTGCCGGCTGGACCCTGATCCCGAAAAAGCGGGATCAGGCTTCAGCCACCGCCAAGGATGTCGAGGATCGAGGTCTGCCGCCGTTTCTTCGGGCCGCCGACGTCGCCGGGCGGCACCGGATGCCCGACCGACGCGGTGGTGCCGCCGTCGCTCGGCATGTCGAAGCCGTCGGCATCGACCGTCTGGGCCGGGCGCGCCTGGCGGGCGGGCACCCGGGCGACGGGCGTGGAAGACTGGCCAACGGCTGCTGGCGGCACCGGCGCCGGCTGCGCGTTATCCGCAGACGGTATCTCGTCCGGCACGATCGTATCGGACGGCGTCGACTTCCACGTGCCGGGCAGCGGCCTCACCGGCACGCCCTCATGCGCCGCGACCATGAATTCGTGCCAGGCCTGCGCCGGCAAGGCGCCGCCGGTCACCTTCTTCATCGGGCTGCCGTCGTCATTGCCGAACCACACGCCGGTGGTGAGGTTGGCGGTGTAGCCGACGAACCAGGCGTCGCGCGAATTCTGGCTGGTGCCGGTCTTGCCGGCCGATGGCCAGTCGAAGGCCGCCTTCTTGGCGGTGCCCACCTCGACCGTGCCGGTCATCATCGAATTCATCATGCCGACGATATCAGCCTTGAGGACGCGCGGCGCACCGCCGCCATTGTTCTCGTAGAGCACCTTGCCGCCGGCCGTGGTGATGCGCTGGATGAAATGGATGTCGGGCTTATAGCCGCCATTGGCGAAAGGCACATAGGCGGCGGTCAGCTCCAGCGGCGTCACTTCCGACGTGCCGAGCGCGATCGAGGTGTTCGACTGCAGGTCGGACTGGATGCCCATGCGGTGCGCCGCCTCGACCACCGCGTCGGGGCCGACTTCCATGGTGAGCTGCGCCGCCACCGAATTGAGCGACTTGGCCAGCGCGGTCGCCAGCGTCACCTTGCCATAATATTTGCCGCCGTAATTGTCGGGTGTCCATTTGCCAATCTTGATCGGCGCGTCGTTGCGCACGCTGTCCGGCGTGCGGCCGGCTTCCAGCGCCGCCATGTAGACGAAAGGCTTGAAGGCCGAGCCCGGCTGGCGCCGCGCTTCCGAGGCGCGGTCGAACTGGCTGGTCGAATAGTCGTAGCCGCCGACCATGGCGCGCACGGCGCCGGAATCGTCGATCGACACCAGCGCCCCTTGCGTGACGTTGAGCTTCTTGCCGCTCTCGTCGACCAGCCGGCGGATCGACTGCTCGGCGAGCTTCTGCAACGTGAGGTCGACTGTGGTGTCGATGACGATGTCGCCGCGCACGTCGCCGATCAGGTCGGGCAGTTCTTCCATCACCGTGTCGGCGACATAGTTCTCCGAGCCGGTCCAGTAGGAGGGCGCGCGCGTCGCCGGCGCGCTCAGCGCCATCTTGTATTCCTTGTCGCCGATCTTGCCTTCCTCGCGCATGGCGGCGAGCACGAGCTGCGCCCGCTCTTCCGCCGCTTTCGGATCGCGCGCCGGCGAGAGCCTGGACGGCGCCTTCAACAGGCCGGCGAGAAGGGCTGCCTCCGACAGCGATACATCGCGCGCGCTCTTGCCGAAATAACGCCGCGAGGCGGCTTCCACGCCGTAGGCGCCGGAACCGAAATAGACCCGGTTGAGGTACATTTCGAGGATCTGATCCTTGCTGTGCTTGTGCTCCAGCCAGAGCGCCAGGAGCACCTCCTGCACCTTGCGCTCCAGCGTGCGGTCCGGCGTCAGGAACAGGTTCTTGGCCAGCTGCTGCGTCAGCGTCGAGCCGCCCTGCGAGAAATGGCCGCCGAGGACGTTGGTGACCATGGCGCGCGATAGCCCGATCGGGTCGATGCCGAAATGCGAATAGAAGCGGCGGTCCTCGATGGCGACGACGGCTTCGGGGATATAGGGTGACATTTCATGCAGGCCGACGGCCTCGCCGCCCGACATGCCTCTGTTGGCGATGAGCTGCCCGTCGACAGAGACGATCTTGATGTTGGGCGCCCGGTCGGGGATCGACCACGTGGTCGCCGCCGGCATCTTGGCGCCGTAATAGACGACGATGCCGACCGCCGCGATGCCGCCCCAGATGCAGAGCACGAAGCACCAGTAGAGCAGGCGGCCGAAGACCGGAAACAGCCCGCGCCGGTTGCGATCGCGGCCGCGGTTGCGCGATTTCGCCTTGGCGGACTTCCGTTTCGCTGCGGATTTGCGATTTGCCGGCACGACGCGATCCTCCTCGCTGACCGAAAAGCCGTCGGAGGATTTCGCCCGCGGCGAGCCCTCGAAGCTCGGTTCGATGCGACTGTCTCTGCGGTTCGCCATGCGCTGTGCTTGTCTGTCCCCGGTGCCGATGGCGCTCGGGTTGCAGAGTAGATGCGGCGGTTTAAAGGCGCGTTAAATTGATGGGCGGCCAGCCTTTTGAAATTCCTTGCCAATTTCTTAATCCGTTACCGCGCGTTACCGCTGCCGCTACCGCTCTGTTCGCGGCGCTTGAGCCGAGCCTCGGCGGAGCGATCGGCGGCTTTCAACATGGCGCGATCATAGTTCTCTGTCGTCTTGGTCCCGGTGCTGGTATCGTCCAGCCTGGCGCCCCGACGCCGTGCCTTGCGTGATACCAGACGCACGCAGATCGCGAGCCCGCAAGGTCGCCGGCAGGCCTCGCAGCTTTCAGCGCTGGCATCCAGGATGCTTGGCCTTCAGGTTGCGCCGGTGCGTCAGCGAGAATCGCGTGGGGTAGCAGCTTTGATGTAGGTCTGGCGAAACCAGTCCGTACGCATCAAAATGGGCAATGCCCAGCGCATCGGCCTTGTCGGTTACTGTGACAAGACGAACAGGATATAAAGCTATCTGGCAGCATCTGGTCGAGGAAGGCTTGCCGTCATGAAACCGATGAACGAAGAGCACCTTGCGGTTCTGCGCAGGCAAATGGTCGAGATGATTGCGATCCATGCCGACCTTGCAAGCGAAGAACTCGGTAAGGCAACGCTCGATGAGCGGGTGATGGCATCGATGCAGCGGATCCCGCGACATCTCTTCGTGCCAGCTGCGCTCGCGCCTTATGCCTATCAGGACATGCCGCTGCCGATCGGCTTCGATAAGACCGTCTCGCAGCCCTTCATCGTCGCTCTGATGACCGATCTCCTTGCTCCCCAACCGCACGAGGCAGTGCTCGAGATCGGGACTGGCCTGGGCTATCAATCCGCGATCCTGGCGGAACTCGCAGGACAGGTTTGGAGCGTCGAAATCATCGAGGAATTTGCCAGCCTTGCCGAAGCTCTACTGCAGAGCCTTGGCTTCTCGAATGTCGCCATTCGTGTCGGAGACGGGTCTCGCGGCTGGCCCGAGCACGCCCCATACGACAAGATCCTCGTTAGCGTGGCGGCTGAGCGGACGCCGCCGGCTTTGCTGAATCAGCTCAAGCCAGGGGGACGCCTTGTTCTGCCTTTGGCGTCTGAAGAAGTACAGTTTCTGACTATCATCGACAAGGATGCTGTTGGGCAACTCGAGACGCGGAAACTCATCCCGGTTCGGTTCAGTCGGCTTGAAACCATCTAACGGGGTGCGAACGACCGGCGCGACTTCGCTTTTCCCACCGTCAGCTAGAGCGTTTCACTGTTTCACGGAAACTGCGAAAACACCCTATCTCCTTGTTTTTCCGCAATTCCGGACGGAAAACCGCTCACACTTTCCTGGAATTGCTCTAGATGCCGGCAGCTTCACACCCTTCTCGTGGCAATCCTTCGACTGTCAAACTCGATCCTCGTAGAACTCAATGGGGAGACCGTCGGGGTCTGCCACGAAAGTGAACGAACGCCCCGTGTGAGGGTCTATGCGGATAGGCTCAACTTCGACGCCCCGTGCCCGAAGCAACCGGGCTGTCGCCTCTACTGAGTCCACCGAGAATGCTACGTGTCGTAGTCCGCATGCCTCTGGCCTGGTCGGCCGGCTGGGTGCCATTGGAAAACTGAACAATTCGATCTGGACAGGACCATGGCGCAAGTCGCACTTCCAAGATTGCTTTTCGGCGCGGCAATTCTCGTCGACGATGACGAAATCGAGTTTATCCTTGTAGAACTGCTTCGACAGCTCGTAGTCACTGCAGATGATTGCAATATGATGGATTCCCAGAAGCAACCGACCAACCCCACATGATGGACAAGCCTGACGCCGCATATTGTAGCAGGCTTGAAGCGCAAAATGGGCCGGTACGACCGGCCCATCCTCAATCATTCCTCCTCAACGGGTGCCGGGATAGCATCCGGTAGGTTTTGCCGTCCAATCCGGTCGGCAACGAGCATCGAAAGCATCATCTCGACAAGGCCATTGGCGGCCCCCTTCTCACCGCCGGCAGCGCCGATCTGGATCTGCGGCACGAGGGGCAGCCTGCCATTCTCGATCGCCTCGGCGAAGCGCATGAGAACCTGCGAGTTGAGCTGATAGTCCGGGCCGCCGAAGGCCGCGACCTTCTTCTCGGTGGCCTCGGCCTCCGCCAGACCGAGGGCGCGCACCTTCTCGGCCTCCGCAAAACCGGTCGCCTTGATGCGTTCGGCATCGGCAAGCGCGACAGCCTTGATCATGTCGGCCTCGCCCTGGCCGCCGAGGCGCACCTTCTCGGCCTCTGCCTTGGCATTGACCTGAATGGTTTCCGCCTCCTGGCGGGTGCGGGCGAGTTGCGCCTTGCCCTCGTTCTCACTGATCTCGATGGTAAGTGCCGACGTCGTGATCTTGGCTTGCTGTTCGGCGAGCGCTTGCTTCTCACGCAACGTGCGTTCCTGGATGGCCGCCCTCTCCTGCAACTTATAAGTCTCGACCTTTTCGACTGCGATCTGACGCTCGCGCAGCTGGATCAGAATCTGCTCTATGCTGTTTTGGCCATTGGCGGCGCGCGGCGTGCCAATCAACACTTCCTGCAGCTCGAGACTGTAGGAATTGAATTTTTCGCGCATCTCCTCGCCCGATTTGCGCTGGATATCGCTGCGCTCCTGCAGAAGCTGGATCAGCGTCTTTGTCTGGGCGATATTCTTGAAGTAAGCAGAAACCATCGGATCGAGCGTTTGCTCGACCAGCCGCTTGATGTCACCGAAACGCTGCACCACGAGCGGCGCCTTCATATAGTCGATATGCACGACGACGGAGAGCGGCAGCACAGGCTCGAACGCATCCTTGGTGATCAACGAGACTTCAGCCAGGTTCTCGTCCAGCCTGTGTTCGCCAAACTGCTCCTTTGTCCATTTGAGCACGAAGTTGGTGGTCGGCACGGTGACGATATTGCCGGCATAGGTATTGAACGCATACTTGCCTGGCAGCAGCGGCGTTGACCAGACACCGCGTGCGCCGATTTCGACCAGCTCGCCGTGACGGTATGCCTGCCCGGACAGATCCGTGCCATGACGGCCGTTATAGGAGACGACGACACCCACCGTGCCAACGTCGATAATGGTCTTCTGGACCAGTTCGACGGTCGCGAAAATGCGATTGAGGAAGTAGCTGCCGTCGGCCAGCACCTGAAGCTGCCGGCCACGGTAACCGCCGGCGTTGAGAAACTTCTCCGGGTCCTGAAAATTGTTGTGGAAGTTCGGGTCGTTCGGTTCGTTGGCGACGGTCGGCGCGATGATCTCGCCGTCTGGCAGGGCCGGACCGTCATGGATGGTGACGATACCAATCATGTCATCGGCATTATGGATGACGACTGGCTCAAAGCCGCCCCGCTCCGAGATCATGCTGGACATGTTGGAAAAAAGGCTTTGTTCCGACGAACTCAGATTAACGGCATAGATCGACTGGGCAGTCAGCACGATGAATTGTGCGAGATTTATCGCATAGGTGCCTTCACGCAAGATCTTGCGTTGCGGTCCTTTCTGTCCGCCTTTTTCGAGAAAGGCGCGCACATCCTGGAAATCATCAGCGTCGGTGTTGGAAGCAAGTGTCTGCGTTGGAGGCAACGGCTTGCCATCACGGGCAAAGACATAGCCGATCTGGCCTTGCGGGATGGTGACAAGATTGGCGCGATGCATCGAATATTGGAACGGCATGAAGAAGTGCAGGCCACCGCGCACGACTTCCGGCTGGTAGCCTGCCTCACGGTTGAGCGCAATGAAGCCACTGCTGACCGAGCCGCGAAAACTCCATAGTTTTTCTAAGATGCCGAGCCTGTCGTTTGGGACGTAGCGGACCACGCCGCTCCACCAGAACAGGATTGCCAGCACGATGACCAGCACGGCTACCTCGATCGCCATCCATTTCATCGGGCCGAGATATTGAAGGGCTTCCATCTCTTCTCTCCTATAGGGCGCGCGGGCTCGTTCACCCGACCGTCACCCGGCTGGTGTTGACTAATGAAGCGGGGAGATTGCGCACCTATACGTTCGACGCACTAAGGGTGTGTCGAACGCTTGGGCTGCTCATTGTATGGGAAAATGACCGCGCCTCCCGAGTCCCCCGTGAGGAGAGGCGTGGCCGTGAGAAATCTCACATCGGTGTTGCCTTGATAGACATAACGACAAATGAAGTAGGAATCGCACCTACAGGTTTAAAGATATTCCGCGCGGAAATCTAATAAGTATTTCCAACGCTTTCGCTATTTCGAAAGCACCGTGGTTGGCTTTTGCAAATTGGCAGGAGCGCGAAATGGCGCTCTTGACGGGTTAGAACCATCGGCCCCCGATGCGCCCGGCTGGGCCGGGTTGCAAGGGAGCGGGCTTGGAACGGGAACACTTCTTCGGCTTAGCTTCCCTTCCGTTCAATGATGCCGGAGGCGCAGACGCGAGCCCGGAAAATCCCCGCCCGGCCCGGGGACGAGCCAAAGCTGATCTTTGCTGATGACCTATAGCGCCGTTAGCGAGCTTTTTGAAATTCAAGCTAAGCTATGATAACGGGTGAATAGTAGGGGCGAGTTGACTGCAAAAAAAGGGGGAAATGTTGAACCGCATTTTAGCAACGGTCGTCGCGGGCATCTGCTTCACAATATCGACGGCTTCAGCCGGACAGGGAGAGCAGCAAAACATCAGTTACTTGGCACGTATGGCAGATGGCAAATTGCATCGGGCTGCAGCAATTTCAGGTAACATCTATGGCGTATTGAAAAAGTGCCCGGGGCTGAGACCAAGCGAAAGTGGGAAAGCCATGATGGCTGTCTCCATCCTTTTGTACCATGGGCTGGATAGGCACTTGGCGCCTAATCCGGCTAAATTCGAGAGAGCTATCCGCGTGTTCGAGGGCGCTTACCGCAAGGCTGCTCTGAGTGAGGTTGATTGCCAAACCGAGAAGGCCAAAGATCGAGATAGCTACCTGTAGACGTTTTGCCCTGGGGCTAATCCGCGGGACTTATTGAGGCGGTAACGTCGCGCCTTCAACTTCACACGGCGCGACGAAGCGGGCCGGTGGTTCTACCCCCGGAAACCCGGGCGTTTCGCCGTTTCCGTGGAGCGGCACCACGGTCATCAACGGTGATGCGGTAAAGGAGATTTCGGAGCTCAAGCGGAAAGTGGACGGGGAAATTCTCGTCCACGGCAGCTATCGGCTCGTCCGCACATTGATAGGCCAGAACCTGGCTGACGAACTGCGGCTGGTCGTCTTCCCGGTTGTTCTCGGCACTGGCCTGCGGTTCTTCGACGGAACCAGCGACACGAAGCCGATGCACCTGATCGAAACCCAAAAGGTCGGTGATGGGCTCGTCTTCTACGCCTACGAATTCGCCCGTGACTAGCGGCTGTCGACGCGACGAAGTCGCGTTCGAAGCGATTGAAAATCAAATGCTTGCCGATCGCACGATGCGGCCGATTTCGCGGTCGCATCGTGGCAGCTCAATTCTGCTGGATCGAAATACCCTTGTCGTCGATCTTGAGCTCCACGCCTTTCGGCCTGGTCTGCTCACGATAGATGTAGATGCCGAGCGCGATGACCACGACGACCAGCGCGCCGATGATGAGATAGAGCAGGTTCTGCCTCATCGCGCCCCTTTCCAGCGATCGAGCCTCACGCTCGTTTCAAGACCTTGACCACGAGCAGCAGGATGATCGCGCCGATCGTGGCATGGATGATCGACGCCAGGATGCCGCCGCCGATAGCGAAGCCCAGCCTCGGGAAGAGCCAGCCGGCGATGAAGGCGCCGATGATGCCGACGACGATGTTGCCGATCAGGCCGAAGCCGAAGCCCGATACGATAAGACCGGCAAGCCAGCCGGCGATGGCGCCGATGATGATGAAGACGAGAAGACTTTCGATACCCATGCAGGGTTCCTCCAGGCAAGCGGCGATTGCGGAGCCAGGCCCCGAATCAGCCTTCGATATCAACGGCTTCAGGCTATGCGAAAGTCGTTGGCTTCGCCAGCGCCGGCGCTACCGGTCCTCGTCGTCATCGCCCGATGCAGGCCGCCAGCTCGTCGGGTCGACCTTCTTTTGGGTGTTGCTGTCGGTGTAGACCCACCAGGCGCCATCGCGATATTGGCCGACGGATTCGTTGACGACGCCGTCATTGTCCTTCCACAGGATGGTGACCTTGGAGCCGTCCTTCGGCGCGCTTTCTATCGGTTTGCGCTCTGCCATCTTCTCCCTCCCCATCACATTCCGACAATGGACCGGCAGGAACGCCGCTCGACGCGCCGGGTTCCGTCAGCTGTGCGCGAAGATATCCTCTTCCGCCCAGCCCATCAGGTCGAGCTTGGCGCGCGTCGGCAGGAAACGGAAGCAGGCTTCAGCCTCCTTGGTGCGATCCTCGCGCGCCAGCCGCGCGGCCAGAACCTCGCGCAGCCGGTGCAGGTAGAGCACGTCGGAGGCTGCATATTCGATCTGCTCGGGCGACAGCGTTTCCGCCGCCCAGTCGGAAGACTGCTGCGCCTTGGAGAGACCGATGCCGAGCAGCTCGTTGCAAAGGTCCTTCAGCCCGTGGCGGTCGGTGTAGGTGCGGACGAGCCGCGAGGCGATCTTGGTGCAGAAGACCGGCTCGGCCATGACGCCGAACGCGTGATAAAGGACGGCAATGTCGAAACGGCCGTAGTGAAACAACTTCACCACCGCGTCGTTCCTGAGCAGGCTGACGAGGTTGGGCGCCTCCTTCTGGCCAGGCGCAATCTGAATAACGTCGGCGCTGCCGTCGCCCGGCGAAATCTGCACCACGCAGAGCCGGTCACGATGCGGATTGAGCCCCAGCGTTTCCGTGTCGATGGCCACCGCCGCGACATTGTAGCGGGACAGGTCCGGGAGATCGCTCTTGTGGAAACGGATGTCGGTCATTCTCTTCTCCGGATCGGGCCTGCAGCGCCGCGCATCTTTTGCGCAAAGGACGCTGCAGCCCTTTGCGCTGGATAATTCGTCCTCGCCGCGATCCGCCGAAAAATCAATAGAAACTTGACTTTCACCGATTTCAGCGCGTCAGCGCGTCGAGAATGCGCGCCCACGAACGCTGCCCCTTGTGGAAGGAGGTGAGCTCGTATTTCTCGTTGGGCGAATGGATGCGGTCGTCGTCGAGGCCGAAGCCGACGAGCAGCGATTCCATGCCGAGATAGGTCTGGAAGTCGCCGACCACGGGAATGGAGCCGCCGCCGCCGGTGGTGACGGCCTGCTTCTCCCATTCGTCGGAGAGCGCATCCTTGGCCTTGGCCAGGAACGGCGAGTCGTAGGAAAGCTGGATCGCCGGCGAGCCGCCATGCGGGTGGAACTCGACCGAGCAGTCGGCGGGGATGCGTTCGCGCACGAAGGCCTGGAAGGCGGCGCGGATCTTCTTCGGGTCCTGCTTGTGGACGAGCCGGAACGAAACTTTCGCCGAGGCTTCCGCCGCGATCACCGTCTTGAAGCCCTTGCCTGTGTAGCCGCCGGTGATGCCGTTGAATTCGGCCGTCGGCCGCGCCCAGGTGAGTTCGAGCACCGAACGGCCCTTTTCGCCGGCGGGGATGGAGAGGCCGACCGGGCCGAGGAAGGTCTCGGCGGTCTCGCCCAGCCCCTCCCAGGACTTCAGCACCTGCGACGGCGTCTCCTCGACGCCGTCATAGAAACCCGGAATGGTGACATGGCCGTCCTTGTCATGGACGTCGGCGAGGATCCTGGCCAGGATGCGAATCGGATTGGCGGCCGGGCCGCCATAGAGGCCCGAATGCAGGTCGCGGCTGGCCGCCTTGACGGTGACTTCCTCGCCGACCATGCCGCGCAGCGACACGCAGATCGACGGCGTCTCGCGGTCCCACATGCTGGTGTCGCAGACCAAAGCGAAATCCGCCTTCAGCTCGGCGGCGTTCGCCTCGAGGAACGGCTTCAGCGACGGCGAGCCGGATTCTTCCTCGCCCTCGAACAGGATGGTGACGCGGCACGGCAGATTGCCATGCACCTGCTTCCAGGCGCGGCAGGCTTCGACGAAGGTCATCAGCTGACCCTTGTCGTCGGCCGAGCCGCGCCCGGTGATCACCTTGTGGCCGGGCTCGATCTCCTTGATCGACGGCGCGAAAGGATCGGTTTCCCACAGCTCGATCGGATCGACCGGCTGCACGTCGTAATGGCCGTAGAACAGCACATGCGGCGCGCCGGCCGGCCCTTCGTGATGCGCCACAACCATCGGGTGACCGGGCGTGTCGCGCAGGCTGGCGTCGAAGCCGATCAGCTTGAGCTCGGCCACCAGCCATTCGGCGCCCTCGCGGCAGTCGGCGGCGTAGGCGGGATCGGTAGAGATCGACTTGATGCCGAGCAGGCCGAAAAGCCGCTCCAGGCTCTGGTCGAGATTCTGGTCGAGACGGTCGAGGACGGGGGAAATTCTGGACATGCTTTTGCCTTTCGAGTTTGGGCAGACCCTAAAGGGCCGGACCGAAAACGCAAAGCCGCGATCGTTGGACCACGGATGAGCGGCATGTCGAAGGGCAAAAAAGAACCGCCGTGGTGGAGGGGGAACCACGGCGGTCTTTACTCGAAACGTTGCGGCAGCCCGGAGAGGGGGGATAGGCTGCCGCAGGTTGCCCGGGATAGGCGGGGGACGGGCCTTACTCCGGACTTCGGCGAAAATTGCCGATGACAGCTATTTGGGTCTGTGAACATGGCGATTCAAGGGCACGAGGATTACACTTTTGTAACATGCCCGTGAGCGGTTCGATTCGGCCGAGACAGTGTCTGTCAGGGGTGTTGCCGGAACCGTTGGTTTGCGCAGCCTTTGGCATGGACCGCGAAGCCTGGCCGCGCTATCCCTGCCGGCATGAAAAAAGGCGATCATCTCTTTCTTGTCGACGGCTCCGGCTACATTTTCCGTGCCTACCACGCGCTGCCGCCGCTCAACCGCAAATCCGACGGCCTGCCGACCAGCGCCGTGCTCGGCTTCTGCAACATGGTCTGGAAGCTGATGCAGGACGCCCGCAACACCAGCGTGGGCATCGTGCCGACGCATTTCGCCGTCATCTTCGACTATTCGTCAAAGACCTTTCGCAGCGATCTCTATCCCGAATACAAAGCCAACCGCTCGGCGCCGCCGGAAGACCTGATCCCGCAATTCGGCCTGATCCGCCAGGCGACGGTGGCGTTCAACCTGCCCTGCATCGAGATGGAAGGTTTTGAGGCCGACGACATCATCGCCACCTATAGCCGGCTGGCCTGCGAGGTCGGCGCCGACACCACCATCGTCTCCTCCGACAAGGACCTGATGCAATTGGTCGGCCCGACGGTCGGCATGTACGACCCGATGAAGGACCGCCAGATCGGCATCCCGGAAGTGATCGAGAAATGGGGCGTGCCGCCGGAAAAGATGATCGACCTGCAGGCGCTGACCGGCGACTCCGTCGACAACGTGCCCGGCGTGCCCGGCATCGGGCCGAAGACCGCGGCGCAGCTTCTGGAGCAGTTCCGCGACCTCGACGGCCTGCTCGCGCGCGCCACGGAGATCAAACAGGACAAGCGACGCGAAACCATCATCGCCAATGCCGACAAGGCGCGCATCTCGCGTGAGCTGGTGACGTTGAAGAACGACGTGCCCCTGAAGGAGGGGCTGGACGATCTGGTCCTGCATGCGCCGGACGGGCCGAAGCTGATCGGCTTCCTGAAGACGATGGAGTTCACAACGCTGACGCGCCGCGTCGCCGAGGCGACCGCGACCGAGATCGGCGACGTCCAGGCTTCCGCCGTCACCATCGAGCGCGCCGACACAGCGCATGGTCCCGATGTCGGCGCCGGCGCGCCGCCGGCCGCACGACCGGCTGCTACGCCGAACGGCGCCGCGAAGCCGGCCGCCGCCGCCGTCAGGGGCGAGGATGCTCCGCCGCAGGGCGATACCCCTTCCCTGCTCTCAGCGTTGCGGCTGGAACAGGCGACGGCGCGCAAGATCGACACTTCGGCCTATGCGGCCATTCGCGACGCGGCCACGCTGAAAGCCTGGATCGCCAAGGCCAGGGAAGCCGGCATCCTTGCCTTCGATGCCGAGACCACCTCGTCCGACCCGATGCAGGCCGACTTGATCGGCCTTTCCATGGCAATCGCGCCAGGCCGAGCCGTCTACGTGCCGCTCGCCCATACCAGCGGCAACGGTGACCTGCTTGGCGGCGGCCTGCTGGCGGACCAGATCCCGGTCCGCGAGGCGCTGGCGCTGCTCAAGCCCCTGCTCGAGGACAGGTCGGTTCTCAAGATCGTCCAGGACATGAAATACGACATCGTCGTGATGGGCCGGCACGGCGTCGAGGTCGGGCCCTTCGACGACACGATGCTGGTCTCCTACGTGCTCGACGCCGGCACGTCGGGCGGCCACGACCTCGCCTCGCTGTCGGAGAAGTGGCTCGGCCACGCGCCGGCCTCGAAGAAGGAGCTTGCGGGATCCGGAAAGAACGCCGTGGGCTTCGATCAGGTCGATATCGAGCGGGCGACCGCCTATGCCAGCGAGCAGGCCGATCTGACGCTGATACTCTGGCAGGTGCTGAAGCCAAGGCTCGCCGCCAAGGGCCTGGTTTCCGTCTACGAACGGCTGGAGCGGCCGCTGGTACCTGTGCTTGCCCGCATGGAGCAGCGCGGCATCTCGGTCGACCGCCAGATCCTGTCCAGGCTGTCGGGCGAGCTGGCGCAAGGCGCCGCCCGTGTTGAAGAAGAGATCTACGGCATCGTCGGCGAGCGCATCAACATCGGCTCGCCGAAACAGCTCGGCGACATCTTGTTCGGCCGGATGGGCTTGCCGGGCGGCTCCAAGACCAAGACCGGCCAGTGGTCGACCTCGGCGCAGCTTCTGGAAGACCTTGCCGCCGAAGGCCACGAGCTGCCGCGCAAGATCGTCGACTGGCGCCAGCTCACCAAGCTGAAATCGACCTACACCGACGCGCTGCCCGGCTTCATCAATCCCGGCACCAATCGCGTCCACACCTCCTACGCGCTTGCCGCGACCACGACTGGCCGCCTGTCGTCTTCCGATCCCAACCTGCAGAACATTCCGGTGCGCACCGCGGAAGGCCGCAAGATCAGGACCGCCTTCATCGCCGATAAAGGCCACAAGCTGGTTTCGGCCGACTACAGCCAGATCGAGTTGCGCGTGCTTGCCCATGTCGCCGAGATCCCTCAGCTCACGCAGGCCTTCGCCGACGGCGCGGACATCCATGCCATCACGGCGTCCGAAATGTTCAACGTGCCGGTCGAAGGCATGCCTTCGGAAGTGCGCCGTCGCGCCAAGGCGATCAATTTCGGCATCATTTACGGCATCTCGGCCTTCGGCCTCGCCAACCAGCTGTCGATCCCGCGCGAGGAGGCGAGCGCCTACATCAAGCGCTACTTCGAGCGCTTCCCGGGCATCCGCGACTATATCGAGGAAACCAAGGCCTACGCGCGGGAGAACGGCTTCGTCGAGACCATCTTCGGCCGCCGCATCCATTATCCGGAGATAAGGTCGTCCAACCCGTCGGTCCGCGCCTTCAACGAGCGCGCCTCGATCAACGCCAGGCTCCAGGGCACCGCCGCCGACATCATCCGCCGCGCCATGGTGCATATGGAAGAGGCGCTGGACAAGGCGAAGCTCTCGGCCCGCATGCTCTTACAGGTGCATGACGAGCTGATCTTCGAGACGGTGGAAGCGGAAGTCGAGGCGACCATTCCGGTCGTGCGCCGCGTCATGGAGAACGCGCCGATGCCGGCGGTCTCGATGTCGGTGCCGCTGCATGTCGACGCGCGCGCCGCCGACAACTGGGACGAGGCGCATTGAGGTGAAATGCTGCCGCTCCCGACGGCCACGCTGCTCTCCTTTGCGCTCGCTGCCCTGCTGATCGAGCTGACGCCGGGGCCGAACATGACCTATCTGGCGCTGGTCTCGGCCAATGACGGCCGTCGCGCCGGCATTGCCACAGTCGCCGGCATTGCGCTGGGCCTCGCCGTCATCGGTGGCATCGCTGCCTTCGGCGTCGCCGAATTGATCCAGGCGTCCACGCCGCTCTACGAGGGGCTTCGCTGGGCGGGCACGCTGTTTCTCCTCTATCTGGCCTGGGAGGGCTGGACGGCTGGCACGGACGTGGTTTCAGCGACCGAGGCGCCGGATGGCAAGTATTTCGCTCGCGGACTCGTCACCAACCTGCTGAATCCGAAGGCGGCGGTCTTCTACATCGCCGTGTTGCCCACCTTCGTCGAGGCCGATCGGCCGGCGCTGGCCCAGACTGTGCTGCTCACCACAGTCTATGTGGCCATCGCGACGGCCATCCATGCAACGATCGTCGTGCTGGCGGGAACGCTGGAGCCGTTCCTCAACGATCCCCAACGCGAGCGCGTCGCTCGCAGGGTGCTTTCCGCCATGCTGGCGCTGGTGGCGATATGGTTCGCCTGGTCGACGGCGCGTTAGAGCAATTCCAGGAAAGTGCGTAGCGGTTTTCCGCCCGGAATTGCGCAAAAACAAACGCTTAGAGCGGGTCAGCGATTCTGTGAAAAGCTGAACCGCTCTAGCCAAAGCAATTCCAGGAAATGTGCGTAGCGGTCAGGCTCGGCGACTTCGCCGTGGCGTTCCGCAGATAGTCAGGCGGCCTCGGCCCGGCACTTGGCGCACACGCCCCGAAATTCGATCACCGCCTTCTTCGCGGCGAAGCCGGTCGAGCGTACCCATTCGCCCAGCCGGTGGTCGACATCGTGGTCGGACATCTCGGTCACCTGGCCGCAACTGTCGCAGATCGCGAAGGCGGTCATCGAATGGCTGTGGTCGTGCGGCTCGGCGCAGGCGACGAAAGAATTGAGGCTTTCGAGCCTATGCACGAAGCCCGATTTCACCAGCGTGTCTAAAGCCCGATAGACCTGCAGCGGCGCCCGGAAGCCGCGCTCGCGCAGCTGGTCGAGCAGCATATAGGCGCTGAGCGGCCCGCTGGCGGCTTCGAGCTTCTCGAGCACGCACAGCTGGTTCTTGGTCAGCGCATCCCTTGCCGTCATATTTTCCGTCCGCTCGTCGCGTCGTTTCGCGTGCCGATTGTGCACGCAAACAATCTCTGGTCCATGAGATAGCGACGAACGCGTAGTTTTGCCACTGTTTCCGCGGTTGGCCGAGCGGCGCCGCCGCTACTTGCGCGGCGGTCCCTTGCGCTCGGCGGATGCCGCCCAAAGGTTGATGTCGGCCTCGCGTGCGTAGGTATCGATCTCGGCCAGCTCGGCATCGCTGAACTCGAGCACCTTGAGCGCGCCGACGCAATCCTCGACCTGTTCCGGCCGGCTGGCGCCGATCAGCGCCGTGGTCACGCGCCCCTTGCGCAGCACCCAGGCCAGCGCCATCTGCGCCAGCGTTTGGCCGCGCCGGCCGGCGATGGCGTTGAGCGCCTTGATGTTGGCGATCGACCTGTCGTTGATGAAGGCCGGGCGCAGCGACTTGCCTTGGGATGCGCGGCTGCCTTCCGGTATGCCGCCGAGATATTTGTCGGTCAGCATGCCTTGCGCCAGCGGCGAGAACACGATCGAGCCGATGCCGAGCCCCTCCAGCGTGTCCAGCAGCCCGTCCTCCTCGACCCAGCGGTTGAGCATAGAATAGCTCGGCTGGTGGATCAGGCAGGGCGTGCCGAGCCGCTTCAATATGTCGGCCGCCTCGCGCGTGCGCTGCGAATTGTAGGAGGAGATGCCGGCATAGAGCGCCTTGCCCGAGCGCACCGCGTGGTCGAGCGCGCCCATGGTTTCTTCCAGCGGCGTCTCCGGATCGAAGCGATGCGAATAGAAGATGTCGACATAGTCGAGCCCCATGCGCTTGAGGCTCCGGTCGAGGCTCGCCAGCACATATTTGCGGCTGCCCCATTCACCATAGGGACCGGCCCACATCTCATAGCCTGCCTTGGTCGAGATGATCAGCTCGTCGCGATAGGCGGCGAAGTCGGCGCGCAGGATCTCACCGAAGGCGGTCTCGGCCGAGCCGGGCGGCGGGCCGTAATTGTTGGCGAGGTCGAAATGCGTGATGCCGAGGTCGAAGGCCTTGCGCACGATCGCCTGCTTGGTCCGGTGCGGCGTGTCGCTGCCGAAATTGTGCCACAGGCCGAGCGAGATCGCCGGCAGCTTGAGGCCGGAGCGTCCGCAGCGGTTGTAGATCATCTTCTCGTAGCGGTTCTCGGCGGCGATATAGGGCATGGGGTAATCCTCGGGATCGAAGCGGCGCGGCGAGCCCCGCGACGGATTTGAATCGATGCTTGTCCCCCATCCATACCCTCTCCCCGCCGAAACGGGGAGAGGGTAGTTGCCACCTACTTTTTCTTCGCCAGCAGCGCCTTCGCTTCCTTGATGCCGAGTGCTGCCGGCCGCTCGCAGGTCGTCTGCATGGCGACGAACTTGCCGCTTTCGCCGGAACGCAGGATGCCGGTCATGACGTCGACGGCGTGCAGCGCCAGCTCCATCGAGCAGCGGTGCGGCCGCCCTTCCGAGATCGCGATCGCCATGTCGGCAAGGCCGGCGGTGCGGTAGTTCGCCATCATGCCTTGGCTGTGCATCTCGTTGGGCACGCCGAACGGATGATCCCATTTCGGCAGCTTCTTCACCGGCTTGGTGGCGTCGGTGAAGCGCAGCTCGCCGCCGAAGAAATTCGGGTCCGGCACGAAGACGGTGCCCGCCTCGCCATAAAGCTCCATCGGCGCGTGGCCGTGGCTCCAGACGTCCCACGAGGTGTTGAGCGTCACCACGGCGCCGTTCTCGAATTCGAGCAGCGCATGGATGGTGGTCGGCGTGTTGACCGGGATCTTTTCGCCCGCCCGCGGCTTGGAGCTGATGGTGCGCTCCTTGGCCGGCGTCGCCGCGAAAGCCGCCACCTGCTTCACCGGCCCGATCAGCTGGATCAGGTTGGTGACGTAGTACGGGCCGATGTCGAGCACCGGCCCGGCGCCCGGCTGGAAGAAGAAGTCGGGATTGGGGTGCCAGTGCTCCATGCCGTGGCCCATGACATGGCAGGTGCCGCTGGTGATCCTGCCGAGCTTGCCGCTGTCGATCAGCTCGCGCGCCAGCTGATGCGCGCCGCCGAAGAACGTGTCCGGCGCCGAGCCGATGCGCAGCCCCTTTTTTTCGGCCCGGCTTTTCAGGTCGAGCCCTTCCTTGATCGACAGCACGAAGGGTTTTTCCGAATAGACGTGCTTGCCGGCGTCGAGCACCGCCTTTGAGATTTCGTAGTGCACGGCCGGGATGGTGAGGTTGACGATGATGTCGATCTCGTCGTCCTTCAGCAGGTCGTTGACCGTCTCGGCGCGGAGCTTGAACTCCTTCGCCCGCATCTTCGCCGCATCCATGTTGATGTCCGCGCAGGCGCGCATCTTGATGCCGCGGAACAGCGGCGCCAGAGAGAAATACGCCTTCGAGATGTTGCCGCAGCCGATGACGCCTACGCCAAGTTTGTTTGCCATTGTGAATGCTCCTACCAGCTCTTGGCTGCTGCGATCGAGCGCCGGGCGAAACGCTCGATGTCGTTGGGATTGTCCTGTTCCATGACGAAATACTTGGCAGCGCTCTTGGTCCGCAACGTCTTGATCAGACCGGGCCAGTCGATTGTGCCGTGGCCGACATCCGACCAACCGTCCTCATCGAGCCCCTCGCCCGCTTTCGCCATGTCCTTGACGTGGACGGCGACGATGCGCTTGCCGTGCTTTTCGATCCAGGGCAGCGGATCGGCGCCGCCGCGCACCACCCAGGCCAGGTCCATCTCCCAGCCGATATCGGGTGCTGAGGACAGGATATGGTTCTGCGGCACCGAACCGTCGCCAAGCGCCTTGAACTCGAAATCGTGGTTGTGCCAGGCAAAGCCGTAGCCGGCCTTCTTCGCGGCCTCGCCAACCTTGGCCAGCCGCTCGCCGAAGCTGCGCCAGCCGGCGGCATCGCCCGGCCGCGCAACGGGCATCAGGTAGGGGCAGATCAGCAGCGTGACGCCGAGCGCATCGGCGATTTTGCGCACGCCGTCGAAATCTTTCTCCAGCGCATCGATCGAGAAATGGCCGGTCGGCATGGCAAGCCCGTTCTTGTCGAGCTCGGCGCGAAAAGCCTTGGGGTCGTCATAGACGCCGCCGAAGCCCTCAACTTCCTTGTAGCCCAGCTCGCCGAGCATTTTCAGCACGCCGTCCCACGGTTGGAAATTTCGAGCGCTGTAGAGTTGGAATGACCAGTTCATCTGTCCTGTCCGTTCTGCTTGGGGGGATGATTTTTCAGAATTAGAGGCGGCTGTCGGTTTGAGCGTCGAACAGCGAAGCGCGCGCCGGATCGAAGCCGATGCGGATCGCATCGCCGTTGCTCAGCGTCTTGTCCGCCTCGACGCGGAAGGAGACGATCTGGCCCCCGAGCTTCGTCCACACCAGCGTGTCGGAGCCCATCGGATCGACGATCTCGACGGTCGACTCGGCGGTGAACGGCATCGCCTTGGCGGCGTCACCCAAGGCAATATGCTCAGGCCTGATGCCGAAGATGCAAGGCCTCGCGGCGCGGCCGTTGTCGCCATCGAATGCGTAACGGCCAAGCGGCACCGAGATACCGTCGGCCCTGAACACGGGAGCGTCGCCCGCTTCCAACTCCCCTTTGAGGAAATTCATCGCCGGAGAGCCGAGGAAGCCGGCGACGAAGCGGTTGACCGGGCGGTTGTAGATCGTTTGCGGCGCGTCGAGCTGCTGGATCACGCCGCCCTTCATCACCGCGATGCGGTCGGCCAGCGTCATCGCCTCGATCTGGTCGTGGGTGACGTAGATCATCGTGTTCTGCAGCCTGCGGTGCAGGAGCTTGATCTCGACGCGCAGTTCCGAGCGCAGCTTGGCGTCGAGGTTGGAGAGCGGCTCGTCGAACAGGAAGACGTCGACGTCGCGCACCAGCGCGCGCCCGATCGCCACGCGCTGGCGCTGGCCGCCCGAAAGCGCCGAGGGCTTGCGCTGCAACAGCGGCTCGATCTGCAGGATTTCGGCCGCGCGCGCGATGCGTTTGGCGATCTCGTCCTTCGGCACGCCGGCGACGCGCAGGCCGAAGGACAGGTTCTTCTCCACCGTCATCTGCGGGTAGAGCGCGTAGGACTGGAACACCATGCCGATGCCGCGGTCCTTCGGCTCCTCCCAAGTGACGTTCTTGCCCTTGATGAAGATGCGGCCTTCGGAAATGTCGAGCAGGCCGGCGATGCAGTTGAGCAGGGTCGACTTGCCGCAGCCGGAGGGTCCGAGCAGCACGATGAACTCGCCCTCGGCGACGTCGAGATTGAGGGTCTTCAGCACCGACATGACGCCGAAATTGAGCGACAGGTCCTGGATCGAGACGCTGGGATTGGCGATCGCTGCTGCCATCATCATCCTTTCACCGCGCCGGCCGCGATGCCGCGCACGAAGAGCTTGCCGGAAACGAAGTAGACGATGAGCGGCACGAGGCCGGTCAGGATGGTTGCGGCCATGTTGACGTTGTACTCCTTCACGCCCTGCACCGAGTTGACGATGTTGTTGAGCTGGACCGTCATCGGATAGGTGTCGGGGCGGGTGTAGACGACGCCGAACAGGAAGTCGTTCCAGATGCCGGTCACCTGCAGGATGACGGCGACGACGAAGATCGGCAGCGACATCGGCAGCATGATGCGCAGATAGATGCCCCAGAAGCCGGCGCCGTCGACGCGCGCCGCCCTGAACAGCTCCTCCGGCATCGACGTGAAATAGTTGCGAAACAGAAGCGTCAGGATCGGCATGCCGAAGATCGAGTGCACGATCACCAGGCCGGTCAGCGTGCCGTAGATGCCGATCTCGCGCAGGATGATGACGATCGGATAGATCATCACCTGATAGGGGATGAAGGCGCCGACGATCAGGATGATGAAGAAGCTGTCGGCGCCCTTGAAGCGCCAGTTGGCCAAGGCGTAGCCGTTCACCGAAGCGATCGCGATCGACAAGAGCACCGACGGCACGGTGATGCGCACGGAATTCCAGAAGCCGCGCGAGAGCCCGTCGCAATTGAGACCGGTGCAGGCGGTCGCCCACGCCTTCACCCAAGGCTCGAAGGTGATCTCCAGCGGCGGCGAGAAGATGTTGCCGAGGCGGATTTCTGGCATCCCCTTCAGCGACGTGACGACCATCACGTAAAGCGGCAGCAGATAATAGAGCGCCACGACGATCAGCGTGCCGTAGAGAAAGATGTTGCGGCGCGAGAGCACATGCCGCGGCTTTGTTCCGCTCGGACCCGCTGCATCGCGTTGAAGGGCGCCTGCGTGGGGAACGGAGGCAGCAATCTCAGCCATGCTTCTTGCCTCCGAATTCGAGATAGGCCCATGGCACGATGACGATCACCACCGAGAGCAGCATCATGGTCGAGGCGGCAAAGCCCTGGCCGAGGTTCTGGGCGAAGAACATGTAGTCGTAGACATATTTTGCCGGCACTTCGGAGGCGATGCCCGGGCCGCCGCTGGTCTGGGCGACGACGAGGTCGTAGACCTTGACGATGCCGGCGGCGATGATGACCAGCGTGGTGATGAAGACCGGCCGCATCATCGGGATGACGATGAAGAGATAGGTCTTCCACATCGGTATGCCGTCGACCCTAGCGGCCTTCCAGATGTCCTCGTCGATACCGCGCAGGCCGGCGAGCATCAGGCACATGATCAGCCCCGTGCCTTGCCAGAGCGCGGCGATCGAAATGCCGTAGATGACGATGCTGGAATTGTAGAGCGGATCGAAGCTGAAGCTCGTCCAGCCGAGGTCCCGCACCACGCGCTGGACGCCGAAATCCGGGTTGAGCAGCCACTGCCAGACCAGGCCGGTGACGATGAAGGACAGCGCGAAGGGATAGAGGAAGATGGTGCGGAAGGTGTCCTCGAAGCGGATCTTCTGGTCGAGCAGGGCCGCGAGGATGAAGCCGACCACCAGCGAGAACACCAGCGAGATGATGCCGTAGATCAGAAGGTTCTCGATCGACACCAGCCAGCGCGGCGTCGCCCACAGCCGGTAGTACTGGTCGAGCCCGACGAAACTCAGCCGCGGCAAAAGCTTCGAGTTGGTGAAGGAATAGAGCACCGTCCAGGCCGTGCCGCCGACAAAGACCACCAGCGCGGTCAGGATCATCGGGATCGACGCGACCTTGGCATTGAGATTGCGGAAAAGCTGGTTGGGGCGTTCGCTGTTGCTCATCTCGGCAGCCGGGCTGGGACAATGAGGACATCATGCTCCCGACCCCGGATAGGCGGGGGCCGGGAGCTGGCGGGGGGGCGCCGTTGGTCAGTCGGCCGAGGCGATGATGTCGGCGAAGCGCTTCTGCGCCTCTTCGAGCGTCATGTCGGGCTTGGCGAAGAATTCGGAGAAGAGATCCTCCTTCTGCTTCTGGCTGTCCTGCGACATCAACTGGTCGGTCCAAGGCATGACGCTGCCCTTGGCCAGGATGTCGAGGCCCTTCTTCATGCAGTCATTCGCCGCTTGCAGGTCGACGTCGCCGCGCACCGGCAGCGAACCCTTCTTGAGGTTGAAGGCAACCTGCGTCTTGGGATCGAGCAGCGTTTCGGCCAGGACTTCCTGCGCCTTGGCCTTGTCGGCGTCCTTCAGCAGCGGGAAGTAGAAAGCATCGCCGCCGGTGGCAATCACCTCGTTCAGCCCGAGGCCCGGAAGGCAGGTATAGTCCTTGCCGGCGGTCTGGCCGGCGACCTGGAATTCGCCCTGCGCCCAGTCGCCCATGATCTGGCCACCAGCCTTGCCGGTGATGACGAGATTGGTTGCCTGGTTCCAGTCCTGCACATTGGTGTTCTTCGCCATCTTGCGGGCATCGTCCGCGGCCTTGAACACCTTGGCGACCTCGGGCCCGGCGGCGAATTTCGCATCCTTGTCCTTGTAGACCTTGAGGAAGGTATCGGTGCCGCCAACAGCCGCGAGCAGCACGTCGAAGGCGCCGGATGCCTGCCAGGGCTGCCCACCGACGGCGAGCGGGATGATGCCTGCCTTCTCCAGCGCAGGGGCGGCCGCTACATACTCATTCCAGTTCTTCGGCACTGGCACGCCAGCCTTTTCGAAGGCCGCGTTCGACAGCCACAGCCATTGCCAGGAATGGATGTTGACCGGCACGCAATAGATCTTGCCGTCGATGGTGCACGAGTCGAGCAGGCTCTTCGGCCGCACGATTTCCGTCCACTTGTCCTTGGTGGCGATGTCGGTGAGGTCGCGCATCAGCCCGGCCTGGACGAGCTCTTCCGCCTGGCGGCCGTGGTTGAACTGGGTGGCGCCCATCGGATCGCCGCCGGTGATGCGGCTGATCATGATCGGCCGCGCCGTGCCGCCCGAGCCGGCGATGGCGCCGTCGACCCAGTGATTGCCAGTCGCGTCGAATGCCTTGGCAAGTTCAGCCACCGCCGCCGCCTCGCCGCCTGAAGTCCACCAATGGGTGACTTCGAGGTCGGTCGCGCCCGCCGCTCCGGCGAAGTTCAGCGCGACCGTCGCGGCGAACGCGGCAGTCAGGAATTTGTATCGCATTTCGGTTCCTCCCAGAATCTGAAACGTTACAGATTTTCGATACGGCAAATGACTGGCATAGGCAACCCCTCGAATCGAAACGACATGAGATTTTTTCGGAGCGAGAAAAAAATCCATCTTCAAAGGCAATCCGACAGCGTCCAGCCCAACCAATTGATGCCGAAAGCCATGAGAAATTGAGATTTCTATGTGATTCCAGTGGCTTTCAGCCCGCTCCCTCATAACCGGCCGCAACGATCGCGACCCGCTCGCAGGTCTCAGGCGTTGGCAATCTGTAACGTTTCAGTATATTGACCCCGTGTCACGGGCTGAGCGCCGCGCAAATGTCGATGCGCACGATTGCCGGTCGGCCACGCGGCTGCTATGCGCCTGATGGGCGGGACGAATGGATAGACGAGCTACCGAGAAGGACGACGAGACGTCGGCCAAGGAACGGCCGACGCTGAAGACGCTCGCCTTCATGACCGGGCTCGGCGTCACGACGGTGTCACGCGCGCTGAAGGACGCGCCCGAGATCGGCGCCGAGACCAGGCGGCGCGTGCAACTCGTCGCCAGGCAGATAGGCTACCGGCCGAACCGCGCCGGCGTGCGCCTCAGGACCGGCAAGACCAATGTCATCAGCCTCGTGCTCAACACCGAGCGCGAGATCATGAGCTTTGTTTCGGACATCATCTACGGTGTCTCGGAGGTGATCGCCGACACGCCCTATCACCTGATCGTCACGCCCTATTCGCGCTCGCAGGATCCGCTGGATCCGATACGCTATCTGGTCGAGACGGGCTCGGCTGACGGTATCATCATTTCGCGCACCCAGCCGGACGATCCGCGCGCCCGCTACATGCTGGAGCGCGGCATTCCCTTTGCCACGCACGGCCGCACCGACATGGGGCTCGTGCACCCCTATCATGATTTCGACAACTACGCCTTCGCAGGCGAGGCGGTGCGCTATCTCGCCGGCATGGGCCGCAGCCGGCTCGCGCTTGTGACGCCACCGGTCGGCCTCACCTACTATGGCCATACGCTGAACGGCTTTGCCGATGCGCTGAGTGAAGTCGGCGCCAGCGAGGTGCCGTTCAACACCGTGTCCATCGACCAGTCGATCGAGCAGATCAGGATGCGGACGGCGCAGCTGATGCAGCGCCGGGACCGGCCGGACGGCTTCGTCAGCAGCGCCGCCGCGGCGACGCTCGCCGTCGTCGCCGGCATCGAGGATGCCGGACTGAAGCTCGGCCGCGACGTCGACGTGGTGTCGAAGCAGTCGTCGGAACTGCTGCATCTGTTCCGGCGCGAACTGCTGGTGGTCAACGAGAATTTCCGGCTCGCCGGCTCCGAGCTCGCCCGCGCGGTGCTCGGCTGGATCGGCGGCAAGGAACCCGGCTCACTGCAGTCGCTCAGCACGCCGGGCGAGGTTCTGCCCTATCGGCATTCGCAAGATCAGTGACCTCTGCGCCTTTCGCGACGGCGATCATCATGCAAAGGGGTTCAGCTCGGGCTTCGTGGTCATCAACGCGACAATGAGTGCAAAGAGCGTGATCATGGTCAGGCGTCCAACCAGGGCGCGTTTGTTGCCAGCAAAGGCTTTGACCTCGACGGCTGAGACGGCACCGCGAAGTGCTGCTTGAGCCTGCGTTGCCCACGGGCGCACGAGCTTGTTCTCGACCGCTATCAAGGCGGCGACAAGTGCAAGCGACACCATCAGCCAAGGCGTCAGCAGGGACCAGCCGCCAAGAAAGACAAGGGCGATGCCGGCAAGCACACCGGCGCCCACCAGAAGCCCCGCAAAGCGGCTGGCGAAGAAGGCCATTCTGGCAGGCCCTGGCTGCCCTCTTCGGGCAGGAATTAGCAGAAGTTCGTTCGCCACGAACAACAGCAAAGCGGCGCACATGGCGTACGCATGGATTCCCAAAACAATTTTATAGAGCATCTGTCACCATCCGCATCGCTTGAGCATCGGTGGACATAATGCGAGCGATAGCTCACAATTGTCTACTCGCATTGGGACCGGCAGGAATATGGCGCCTAAGTTGCTCACGAATCCAAGGAAGAACGCCTCCCAGGACAGGTCGCGCGCGACGGTGGACGCGCTCGTCGAGGCGACCGCTCGCATTTTGGTCAGGGACGGTTTCGACAAGGCCAGCACCAACCGGATCGCCGAAGAGGCCGGTGTGAGCATCGGCTCGCTTTACCAGTATTACCCGAGCAAGGAAGCGCTCGTTGCCGCCGTCATCGATCGTCACAACCAGGACATCATGCAGGTCGTGCGGAGGGTTTTTGCGGAGGTCGCCTCGCAGCCGGTCGAGAGGGCAGCGCGCATGCTTGTTGCCGTCGCGATCGAGGCGCATCGCATCGACCCCAAGCTGCATCGTGTCCTTGCCGAGCAGATTCCGCGCACGGGACGCCTCGAAAACGTGGAAGCCTTCAATCGCGAAGCCCACGCTCTCTTCAAGAGCTATCTCGAAAGCCACAGCGACGAGCTACGCGTGGCCGATCTTGGACTTGCCGCTTTCGTGTGCGTGACTTCGATCGAAGCGCTCGCCCATACCGCGGTGTTGCACAGCTCCGAGAAGCTATCGAATGAAGCGGCCGAAACGCTCATCGACGAGGCCACTCGGCTCGTGGTCGGGTATCTGAAATAGACGCTCGGCGGTTCGTCTTACCCGCTCGCCCCGCTGCCCCACGGTCCATGGAACGCCCCCTGCTCGCCGATGCGCTCGAAGCCATGCGCGCCGAAGAAATCGCGCTGCGCCTGGATGAGGTTCGAGGTGCCGCGGCCCTGGCGGTAGCTGTCGAAATAGGCGAGCGCCGAGGACAGCGCCGGCACCGGCGAGCCTGCCTCGGAGGCCTTGGCCACGATGCGCCTGAGCGAAGGATGGGCCTCCTTCATCATGGCGATGAAGGCCGGCGCCATCAGCAGATTGGTTGACGCGCCGCCCGACCCGAAGGCTTCGGCCATCGTGTCCAGCATCTGCGAGCGGATGATGCAGCCGGCGCGCCAGATCTTGGCGATGGTCGGCATCGGCAGGTTCCAGTTGAATTCCTTCGAGGCGCCGCTCATCACCGCAAAGCCTTGCGCATAGGCAGCGATCTTGCCGGCGAACAGCGCCAGTTCGAGATCCTTCAAAAGGGTTGCCTTGTCGCCGGAAATCTTTTCGACGCCGATAGTGCCATAGGCCTTTTCCGCCGCCTGTCGCTCGTCCTTGATCGAGGACAGCACGCGCGCCGCGACCGCCGCCTCGATGGCCGTCGCCGGGATGCCGAGCTGCTGCGCCTCGATGACCGACCATTTGCCGGTGCCCTTCTGGCCGGCGCGGTCGAGGATGATGTCGACCACCGGCTTGCCGGTCTTCGGATCGTCCGCGGCCAGCACCTTGGCCGTGATCTCGATCAGGTAGGAGTTGAGCCGGCCCTTGTTCCACTCGGCGAAGACCTTGCCGATCTCCTTCGGTCCCATGCCGAGCCCGTCACGCAGGATGCCGTAGATCTCGGCGATCATCTGCATGTCGGCATATTCGATGCCGTTGTGGACGGTCTTGACGAAATGGCCGGCGCCATCGGTGCCGAGCCAGGCGGCGCACGGCTCGTCCTTGAACTTGGCCGAAATCGCCGTCAGCACCTTCTCGACGCGCTTCCAGGACTCTTCCGTGCCGCCGACCATGATCGACGGCCCGTGGCGCGCGCCCTCCTCGCCGCCGGAAACGCCCATGCCGATGAAGGTGAGGCCTGAGCCGTTGAGTTCGGCGAAGCGCCGCATCGTGTCGCGGAAATTGGCGTTGCCGGCGTCGATGACGATGTCGTTGTCGGACAGCACGCCGCGAAGCGCTGCGATCTGCTCGTCGACCGGCTTGCCGGCCAGCACCATGATGATGATCGGCCTGGGCGGCCGGATCGCGGCGGCAAGTTCCTCCAGGCTGTAGCAGGGAACCACCATGTCCTTCAGCGCGCCGGCGCTCTCGACGAAGGCATCGGTGCGCGACGGCGTACGGTTGAAGACGGCGATGCGGTGCCCGTGCTCGGCGATGTTGAGCGCCAGGTTGGAGCCCATCGTGCCAAGGCCGATCAGGCCGATTTCGGCTTTTTCCATCGTTTCTTCCCTGCTTCCGGATTTTGTTGAGCCGCGTTTTGCCGGGATGATTGACGGGCCTTTCGTGTCACGTCAACCGCCTCGCCGAATTGTGTTGCGTCCGCCTTGTGTGTGGGATTCAGGTCAGGCCGAGTCAGGAAGTGTCCCTTGGGGACGATCTTTGTCGCCTAAGGCTCCAAAGGGAGCCTTGGGGGGCCGCCACATTTGACCTGTGGCAGGCACTTTGTCGTAATCGATGGCATCTCCGTAGACGGAGCGGCCCAGCGCGACTAGCTCGGGAGTCAAGTTATGTTCCGACGTCGGGTACTATCCTCTTACCAGGGACGAGGAATGCAGCTCTCCGGGCGGTACGTGCCCAGGACTGCGTCCATGGCTTTGCTGTATTCGGAAAAGCCTGGAATGAGCCCCGATTCGATGGCCTGAGCGACACATTTGTCGCCAGCAGCCGAGGAATTTGCCTGAGAAAGGCAGTTTTCCAACTTTGTTATTGAAACCGGCGGGGGAGCCTTGATTGAGTTATAATTGATCCGGCCGGAGCGAATGGATACGACCGTTACATCGCCCTTCCTCCATCTAGCAGGGTCAAAGATGTAGTGAAGATTGCGCTTGTCAGGATGCTTTGACGCTGTCGCGCCGTAGATCGTCATGACAAGCACAGTAGCAAATGACTTATCTCCCGGATCAACTTCCATATCCGAATCTGAGACAGGGATTTCGAGCCTTCCCCCGAGCTCAAAGGCGAGCTCTGAAAGGGCTTCGCCATCGCCTTCTCGCGCCATGGGCCAGAGCAGCGCCCACTGCCTTTTACATTGGTTTTTGAAGTAGGAGCCTGCGGCAAACTTCAGACGCTCCTCACGGGTCAAACTCGGCTGCATCAAGCTTGTTTTACCTGTGAGATCGCATCCGCAAACAAGAAAAAAGACCAGAAGACCGCAACATACTTTCGCAATAAACCGGGTCGACATTACCACTGATTCAATTGCTTTTTGCCAAGAAAAGCGCTCCGTCAACAGCATCACTCCGATCCCGAACACCTCAACGCATTGGTAAAAACCGGTGAACCGCATAGGCGCACCGCCGCTTAAGTGGAAACGAGAGCATAGCCATCTGGTATATCACTCACCGCGGATGTCGATCGGCGCCTCTATCTTCACCATCTCGAAGTCCGAGACGAGGATGTCGAGCCGCGCCGTCCAGCGGCCGGGAACCGGGATGATCAGATTGTCGACCCGCCAAGTGCCGTCGCCCGGCTTCGTCGCCGGCCGCTTGATCGGCTCGATGCCGGAATCGGGCTTGGACAGCACCAGCATCACCGCCTTGGCGTCGAGCGGACCGAAATCGCCGGTCATGACGACCATCGAAGCCGCCACCTGCCCCGCATGACCGGGCGTGATGCTGAGGTCGGCCATCGCCTGCAGCGTGTGGATGTGGATCGACACCGGCTGCGCGGCGGCGATCGCCAGCGCGCGCGGCGGCGGCGTGAAGCGCCAGCCGGCGGCGACGCCGAAGATGGCGAGCACGATCAGCGTCTCGATGCCGATCGAGCGCACCAGCCGCCGCTGCACCTCCGTGTCGCCCGCCTCGGCCGGCGCGGTCAGCGTCCATCGGTTGACCGAAGCGAGCGTGAACAGGAACAGCAGCAAGGCCAGTTTCAACAGCAGCAGGCGGCCATAGGCGGTGTTGATCAATGCAGCTGGCGTCTGCACCTGGATGATCGCCAGCACGATGCCGCTTGCGGCGAGCACGGCAACGACGGGCAGGATGGCGCGCGAGAACCGCCGCAGGAAAACCTTCGCCTCCGCCGGCTGGAACCGCAAGGCAAGGCCGAGCGGCGCCAGCGCGCCCGTCCAAAATGCGATGGCCGCACCGTGCAGGAACACCAGGGGCCGCGTCAGCCATTGCGGCTCGGCGGCGCTGGCGTGGCCGCTTGCCGCAAGCGCTGCGCCGACGCCGATGAGTCCGGCAAGCGCAAGCAGCTTGCGAGGAGCGCGCGGTCCGGCGAGGGAGAGCAGCGCAAGTCCAAGCGAGATCAGGGCGACAAGCACCGTCCAGCCGAAGCTCGTCTCGAGCGCTGTCCGCCAGACGGCCGGCGCCGCGAACCGGGGGAGCGGCGCGGCAAGCGCGTCCAGCCCCTGCAAGCCGAGCGAAACCGGAGCGGCGGCCAGTCCGCAGAGCAGCGCGCCGATGACGAAACGCCGGCCGCACCGCCGGTGTTCGGCGAGCCAGGCAAGCGAGAAGGCGCCGCCGATACCAAGAAAGAGGCCGGCATAGAGGAGGAGCTTGGCCGCCCAGATCGCCGCGCGCAGCGACCGATCGACGGCTTCGCCCGCCGCTGGCGCCGCGCTTGGCGCGCCGACGGAAAACAGCGCCGAGCCGCCGACCGGATGGCCGTCCTCCGAGATCACCCGCCAGCTCAGCACATGGGTGCCGGATTTGAGCGTCTCGGGATTGTCGATCTCGATGGTCCGGTCGTTCAGGCGAAAGGACGTCAGCGCAAGCCGCGTGCCGTCCGGCCGCACCAAAGTGAGCACCAGCGGCGAGACCGGCTCGCTGAAGGTCAGCGAGAAATGCGCCGGACCCTGCACCAGCACCGTGCCGTCGGCCGGATCGGCCGCGACCAGCGCCGCATGCGCGAAGGCGCGGCCGGGCAGCAGCACCGCCAGCAGCGCCATCAACACCAGAGCCGCAACCAGGCGGCTGGTGGCTGGCCGGATGCGGATGCCGCCCGGGCGGATTGGGAAAGTTGCTGCGTTCATGCGGTCTTTCAAGAAGCGACGGCGCGCCCGAACCGGACGCGCCATCAAGAGATCATTTCTTCGGCAGCAATTTGATGCCGGGCGCCGGATTTTCCAGCGTATCCTCGTCCTGTCCCGCCGCTGGAATCTCGATCCAGCGATCCGCGGCGTCGCCGCATTCCTGCACCACCGGGAAATAGAGCATCTGCCCCGCCGGCAGATCGGCCGCCAGCGAAGCGCGGAAGACGAACTCGTCATAGAAGTCGTCGGGCAAATTGCCGCCGCTCCAGTCGATTTCCTTGACGCCGGTCGTGAGCGTCTCGCCATAGAGCTGATACGACTTCTCGTATCGGCCTTTCTTGGTCTGCAGCGTCCAGCCGGGCTTCGGCATCGGCTTGACCGAAATGACGCCTTCCGGGATCTGCACGCGAAGCGCGGTCGTCGGCTTGCCCTCGCAGCCATGCGGCACGCGCAGGACAGCCTTGTAGGTCGAGCCGACGGCCGCTTCCTGGGTTTCGAGCGTGATGTGCGCAAGCGCGGCATTGGTCCCGAGCGCGAAAAGCGCGCCCGCCGCCAAAAGATATGTCTTCATGGATTGTCCCTCTGATTTCGAATTGGCGGATGACGGATCACTCGGCGTGATCGTCCATGCCGCCCATCTCGCCCATGCCTTCGACGGCGAACTCGACGCTGACGCTGCCGGCCTTCTCGAAGGTGAGCGTGGCCGCGAATTTCTCGCCCTGCTTGGGCTGCCGCTTGAGGCCGACGAACATCAGGTGATAGGCGCCGGGCTTCAGCTCGACCTTGCCGCCGGCCGGGATTTCGAGCCCGCCGCTCACCGGCCGCATGGTCATGACGCCGTCCTTGACGCCCATCTCGTGCAGTTCGGCCTTGTCGGAGATCTCGGAGGAAATCGACAGCAGCCGGTCGGGCGAGCTGCCTTTGTTGGTGACTGTGAAATAGCCGCCGGCCACCTTGGCGCCGGGCGGCGTGGCGCGCGACCACGGGTGTCCGATTTCGAGGTCACCGGCCTTGAATTCATGCGCCGGGGCGCCGGAAACGCAGGCCAACAGGAGAAGGAGGACGAACACTGCAAGGCTAAGCTGTTCGAAACCGCGCGGACGAGCTTGCGCGCGCGCTGCAGGAAGAAGATTGGACATGGTTGCTCCATGGGTATGAGATCGCGCCGTCATCCGGTCGCGAGCAGTCTGATCTTGGATGGATGCGCCCGCGAAGGTTTTGCGGGTGCTCGTCAGACCGTTGCCGGTGGCGCCCGCGGATTGGCGGGAGAGCGGTCGCGGGCGAAATCGAGATGCCGGAAAGCCAGGGATGGGAAGGCAACCGCTTCGAACGCCGAGGTTCTGGCAAGCGCGCCGCTGTCCGGCGGCGGCAGATGCGCGGTCCAAACCATGCTGCAGCCAAGCGAGCAGCAGGCCGGCATGTGCTGCTGGTGCGGGCCGCCGCCCGGAAGCTTGGCCGCGCCGTCATGCGTGCAGATGACGTTGCCGAAGGCATCGAGCTGTGAAGATGCGCCGAAGGCGAAGGCGCCGAGCGCCGACTGGAACAACAGCAGCAGCGCCGCGGCGAACGCGGCCGGCATGCTCCATCGTCTCAGCCGGATATTCAACAGACTGCCTCTCTCCAGCAACTTGGCCGACCCTAGCATGGGGCCGGCGGCCGGAAAATCGGCAAAACCGGGCTGCGGCAACGCGGCGCGATGCGCCTCGTCAGGCGGGCTGCAGCTGCCGCCCTTCGGGAATCGAGCTGAGCAGCGTCTGGCGCGCCGACTTCAGATGTTTTCGGCACGCGGCGTCCACCTTGCCAGGATCGCGCGATTTCAACGCCGCGATATAGGCCAGATGCTCCTGCACCGCGACCTCGTTGCGCTCGCGCTCCTGCGCCTTGTTCCACTGATAGTGATAGTGGAAGATCATCGCGATCACATCGTAGAAATCGACGATGAAGCGGTTGTGCGACGCGCGGTGGATCAGCCGGTGGAAGCGCTCGTCGAGCTCGGAGAATTCGTTGAAGCGCGTGGCGATCTCGCTGGCCAGTCGACGATGTTCGACCTCCAGCCGGTCGAGATCGGCCCAGACCGCGCTATCCTCCGGCAGCGCAACGAAGGCGGCGGCCGATCGCAGCTCGAACATCTCCCGGATTTCGGTAAGCTCCAGCGCGAAGGCCCGTGTGAAGCCTTTCAGCACCCAATGGCTGTTGCGCCGCTTCTCGATCAGCCCGAAGCGCGAGAAGCGGATCAGGAATTCGCGCACGCTGGTGGTGCCGACGCCGATCTCGCGCGCCAGCTCGAGCTCGTTGATCTGCATGCCCGCCTCGGCGCCCTCGGCGAGCAGCCGGCGCATGAACGAGCGCTCGATGATCTCGGCCAGCGAATCGGTCTCTTCCTCGGGGAAGAAATCTTCCGGCCGCGGCGACCTCAGCACCGTCTTGTTGCGCTTGTTCCAGGCGATCAGCCCGGTCTCCTCCATGCGCGAAAGGATGCTGCGCACCGTGGTGCGGCTGACGCCGAGCAGCGTGCCGAGCTCGGGCTCCGACGGCAGGCTCTTGGTCTCGTCGAGCAGCCGCAGTCCGCGGTTGAAGGCGTCCTTGTAGACGTTGTTGCTCTTCGACATGCCCCGTATCCCCCAACGCTTGCGGACACCGGCCGGAAGCGCGATATGATCGGTGTTCCTAGCGCAAGGCTGCGAAACGCGTAAATCGAATTTCGCCGGCTTGCCAACGGGCAGCCCTGCGCCCAGGGCGCGCGGCGTGCACAATGAAAAAACAATTGACGCAAAAATGTTTTTTCACGATAAAAGACATTATCCCCAAACGGGCGGATGTCAATCCGCCCCCACTCCCAGGTTTACCCAGGACAGCTGCTCGTGAACGCCGCAAACACCATCCTGCTTTCCCCCGCCGACAATGTCGCGGTCGCCAATGGCCGCATCGAGATCGGCGCTGCATTGCCCGGCGGCGCGGTCGCGATTGCCGCGATCGACCCCGGGCACAAGGTGGCCGTCAAGCCGATCGCGGCTGGCGAGGCAGTGGTGAAATATGCGCAGGCCATCGGCCGCGCTACTCAGGACATCGCGCCGGGCGAGCACGTCCACTCGCACAATCTGGTCTTCGAGAGCGGGCGCCTGCCGGTGGTGCCGCCAAGCGAGGCCGAGCATGCCACCGAGGCCGACCGCAGGCGCACCTTCATGGGTTACCGACGCGCCGACGGTCGCGCCGGAACGCGCAACTTCATCGGCATCATCGCCAGCGTCAACTGCTCGTCCACCGTCTGCCATGCGATCGCCGACGAGGCCAACCGCACGCTTTTGCCGAAATATCCCGGCATCGACGGCTTCGTGCCGATCGTCCATGGCCAGGGTTGCGGCATGAGCGCCACCGGCGACGGCATGATGGTCCTGCACCGCACGCTGGCCGGCTACGCCCGCCATCCGAATTTCGGCGGCGTGCTGATGGTGGGATTGGGCTGCGAAGTCAACCAGCTCACCCTCTACGGCCAGAAGGGCGTCGCGGCCGGAAAACGCCACTTCAACATCCAGGAAGCCGGCGGCTCGCGCAAATCCGTCGAGCGCGCGATGGGCGTGCTGGCCGAGATCGCCGAGGAGGTCGGCCAGCTGCAGCGCGAACCGATCCCGGTCTCGGAGATCGTCGTCGGCCTGCAATGCGGCGGCTCCGACGGCATGTCCGGCATCACCGCCAACCCGGCGCTGGGAGCGGCGGTCGATATCCTCGCCGGCTGCGGCGGCATCGGCATCCTGTCTGAGACCACCGAGATCTACGGCGCCGAGCATCTGCTTGCCTACCGCGCCGCCTCGCCCGAGATCGCCGCCAAGCTCGACAGCTATGTCAAGTGGTGGGAGGACCACACCGCCAAGCATGGCGCTTCGATCGACAACAACCCCTCGCCCGGCAACAAGCGCGGCGGCCTGACCACCATCCTCGAGAAGTCGCTGGGCGCCGTCGCCAAGGGCGGCCAGACGCCGCTCAACGGCGTCTTCGGCTACGCCGAGAAGGTCAGCGGCAACGGGCTGGTGTTCATGGACACGCCCGGCTACGACCCGGTCTCGGCCACCGGTCAGGTCGCCGGCGGCGCCAACGTCATCGTCTTCACCACCGGCCGCGGCTCCTGCTTCGGCTGCCGGCCGACGCCGTCGATCAAGGTCGCCACCAACTCGACCATGTACCACCAGATGGAAGAGGACATGGACGTCAATTGCGGTGTCATCGCCTCGGGCGAGAAGACCATCGCCGGCATGGGCCGCGAGATCTTCGAGCTGATCATCGAGACGGCATCCGGCCGCAAGACCAAGAGCGAAGCGTTCGGCTACGGCGACAACGAGTTCGTGCCCTGGCATCTCGGCGCGACGCTCTAGATCGCCTGCAGCAAAAGATCGCTGGCTGAGGAACGCAGTCGGCAAAGGGGAGGCTTTGATGAACAAACGCCGGATCGGCGAGACCGCGCTCGAAGTTACCGAGATCAGCTTCGGCGGCGCTGCCATCGGCGGGCTCTATCGCGCCTGTCCGCGCGAGCCCGCCATGGAAACGCTGCAGACGGCCTGGGATGGCGGCCTGCGCTACTTCGACACCGCGCCCTTCTACGGCTTCGGCCTGTCGGAGCGCCGGACCGGCGATTTCCTGCGTGAGAAGCCGCGCTCCTCCTACGTGCTTTCGACCAAGGTCGGGCGCCTGTTGCGGCCGGTGCCGCAGGATCAGGTTCCCGATCACTCCTATGTCGATCCGCTGCCGTTCGCGCTCGACTACGACTATTCCTACGACGGCATCATGCGCTCGGTGGATTTTTCCTACGCGCGGCTCGGCCTCAACAGAATAGACATCCTGTTCGTCCACGACATCGGCACCTACACGCATGGCGTCGAGGCGACGAAAATCCATTTCCGCCAGCTGATGGAAGGCGGGCTGAAGGCGCTGGAGGAGCTGAAATCGTCCGGTACGATCTCGGCCTACGGCCTCGGTGTCAACGAGGTCCGGATCTGCCTCGACGTGCTTCGGCGCGCGCCGCTCGACTGCATCCTGCTTGCCAGCCGCTATTCGCTGCTCGACCGCAGCGCCGAAGCCGAGCTGCTGCCGCTCTGCCGCGAGCGCAAGACCTCGCTGATCATCGGCGGTGTCTTCAACTCGGGCATATTGGCGACGGGCCCGGTGCACGGCGCGCATTTCGATTACCTGCCGGCGAGCAAGGATATACTCGACCGGGTCGGCGCTATGGAAAGGATCGCGGGAGAAGGCGGCTACCCGCTGGCCGCCGCAGCGTTCCAGTTCCCGCTGCACGAGCCGGTCGTCGCCTCGGTGCTCACCGGCACAGCCAAGCCCGCCAATCTGACGCGCAACCTCGAACTGCTCGACGTCGAGGTGCCGGCGGCGGAGTTCGCCAAATACGATCCCTATACGATCGTGCAGCAGCTCGGCTGAGATCCGGTGCCGCGCTCCCGCCCGCCATCACGCAAACGGCACCAAACAGCGCTTGCATCGGCCCGACCTTTGCACTATCAAAATATAGCAAATGTTTTTTATTGATAAAGTTCTGTTTGGGCCGCGCCTATCCAGACGGAGCATCTGCAACCCTAACCAGGCGACCTAGGGAGGATCCTAAATGAAATTCGTGACCAGCCTTCTCAACCGCCGCGCTTTCGTGGCGCTTGCTGCCGCCTCGATGCTCGCTGGCGCGCTGCATTCAGCGCCGGCTTCGGCCGCAGACGTAACCATTCCGATCATCGTCAAGGACACCACTTCCTTCTACTGGCAGATCGTGCTGGCCGGCGCCCGCAAGGCCGGCAAGGATCTCGGCGTCAACGTGCCGGAGCTCGGCGCCCAGGCCGAGACCGACGTCAACGGCCAGATCTCGATCCTCGAGAACGCCGTCGCCGGCAATCCCGCCGCGGTCGTGATCGCGCCGACCGAGGCCAAGGCGCTCGGCAAGCCGATCGATGAGGCAGCTTCCAAGGTCAAGGTCATCGGCATCGACTCCAGCGCCGAATCCAAGGCCTTCACCTCCTTCCTGACCACCGACAACGTCCAGGGCGGCCGCGTCGCGGCTGACGGTCTGGCGGCGGCGATCGGCGCGGCCAATGGCGGCAAGGTCGAAGGCAAGGTGGCGCTGATCACCGCTCTGCCCGGCGCTGGCTCGCTCGAGCAGCGCGCTCAGGGCTTCAAGGAGCAGCTCAAGGCGAAATATCCCGGCCTCGAGCTCGTCGCCGACAAGTACGCCGACGGCCAGGCCACGACCGGCCTCAACATCGCGACCGACCTGATCACCGCCAATCCGGACCTCAAGGGCATCTTCGCCTCGAACCTGATCATGGCGCAGGGCGTCGGCCAGGCGATCGCCGAGAACAACCTTGCCGGCAAGGTGGCGCTGATCGGCTTCGACAGCGACGAGAAGCTGATAAAGTTCTTGAACGACGGCGTCATCTCCGGCCTCGTCGTCCAGGATCCGTACCGGATGGGTTACGACGGCATCAAGACCGCTTTAGCCGCCTCGAAGGGCGAGAAGGTCGAGGCCAATGTCGACACCGGCGCCAACCTCGTCACCAAGGACAACATGAAGGAACCGAAGATCGACGCGCTGCTCAACCCGAAGCTGAACTGAGATCTTCGCGACAAATCGTTTCCGGGGCCTCGGCGCCCCGGAAACATCCGTTAGCGGCGGCTTGGCAATTTGCCCGCTTGGTTTACGCTGCGCCTTCTGGATGCGCGCTAGACGCATCGCTGCGTATCCTACAGTTAGGATCAATCTGGGAGGATTGTCATGACGTCGACGGCGCAGGAACTGCACCCCGCACCCACGCTGGAGCCCGGCAGGACGATCCTCGAACTGCGGGGGCTCGAAAAGCGCTACCCCGGCACGCATGCGCTGAAGCCGGTGAACCTTGCCTTCAAGGCGGCCGAGATCCACGCCATCGTCGGCGAGAACGGCGCCGGCAAATCGACGCTCATCAAGTTGCTCACCGGCGTCATGCCGCGCACCTCCGGCGAGGTCGTCTGGGAAGGCAAGCCCGAGGCGCTCGCCACGCCGCATGAGGCGATGGCGCTCGGCATCAATGCCGTCCACCAGGAAGTGGTGCTCTGCCGCCACCTCACCGTCGCCGCCAACATGTTCCTCGGCGAGGAGAATTCCCGCTTCGGCCTGTTGCAGCAGCGCGCCATGGTCAAGGAAGCGCAGAAGATCATCGACGGCCTTGGCTTCGACCTGCCGGCGCATGTCGTTCTCGGCGACCTCACCATCGGCCAGCAGCAGCTGATCGCCGCCGCCCGCGCCACCGTGCGCGGCACGAAATTCCTGATCTTCGACGAGCCGACCGCCTATCTCACCCGCAAGGAAGCCGACCAGCTTTTCAAGCTGATCCGCCGGCTGAAGGGCGAAGGCGTCACCATCATCTATATCAGCCATCGCATGGAGGAAGTGTTCGAGCTCGCCGACCGCGTCTCGGTGCTGCGCGACGGCACCCTCGTCGGCACCCGCGACATCGCCGAGACAAACGAGCCGGAGCTGGTCAAGCTGATGATCAACCGCTCGATCGAGCAGATCTACCACAAGGAGCATTTCACGCCGGGCGCTGCTATCGCCGAAACCCGGAACCTTTCCGGCAAGGGTTTCGAGAACGTCTCGGTGACCGTCCGCGCCGGCGAGATTGTCGGCCTCTACGGCCTGATCGGCGCCGGCCGCAGCGAGTTCGTCACCACGCTCTACGGTCGTCACCGGAAGTCGGCCGGCCAGGTTTTTTGGCAAGGCAAGGAGGTGCAGGTCAATTCCGAGCATGACGCGATAAGGCTCGGAATGGCGCTGGCGCCGGAAAGCCGCCGCGACCAGGGCCTTTGCCTCAACCTGCCGGTCGGCACGAACCTGAACCTGCCGATCTACAAGCGCATCTCGAACAACCTTCTGATCTCCGGCTCGCGCGAGAAGGCCGAGGCCGACCGCCAGATTGCGGATCTCAGGATCAAGACGCCGACACGCCACGCGCTTGCCTCCAGCCTGTCGGGCGGCAACCAGCAGAAGATCGTCATCGGCAAATGGCTGGCGCATGGCGCCAAGCTGTTCATCTTCGACGAGCCGACGGTCGGCGTCGATGTCGGCACCAAGGCCGAGATCTACCGCCTGTTCTCGACGCTGCTGTCGAAGGGCGCCGGCATCATCCTGATCTCGTCCTATCTGCCGGAAGTCTACGAGCTCGCCGACACGCTGCACGTGTTCCGGCGCGGCAAGCTGGTCGCCACGCATGGTTTCCGCACCGCCAGCCACGAGGACATTTTGGGTCAGGCACTGGCCGAGAAACAAGAAAAGTCGGGAGGACAAAAATGAGCACCGAGGCGATCCCCGCCGAAAAATCCAAGCGCAATTTCAATGCCCTGTTCGGGCTGACGCTGCTTGGCCTGCTGCTCCTGATGTGGATCGTGCTGGCCCTCGCCACGCCGTCCTTCGCCACGGCACTCAACATCACCAACCTTTTGCGCCAGGGCTCGCTGATCGCCATCCTGGCGGTCGGCCAGACCTTCGTCATCATCACCGGCGGCATCGACCTTTCGGTCGGCGCCGTCGTCGGCTTCACCACCGTGATCGTCGCGCTTCTGATCAATGCCGGCTGGCCGATCTGGGCGGCGGTGCTGATCACCTTACTGACCGGCGTCGCCATCGGCCTGTTCCATGGCTTCGGCATCGTCAAGATGGGCCTGCCGCCCTTCATCATCACGCTGGCCACCATGACCTCGCTGCGCGGCATCGGCTTGCTGATGACCAACGGCAACTCGATCTCGATCAACAGCGATCCGTTCCAGGCTTTCTCGCGTGGCTCGCTGCTCGGCATCCCCTATCTGTTCTGGATGGTGATCCTGGTCGCCATACCGTCCTATGTCTTCCTGCATCACACGCGCTGGGGCCGCTATCTGTTCTCGGTCGGCTCCAACGCGGAGGCCGCTCGCCTGTCGGGCGTGAACGTGCCGCGCACCATCTTCATGGCCTATATCCTGTCCGGCCTGCTCGCCGCTTTCGTCGGCGTGCTGCTGGCATCGCGCATCGGCATCGGCAACCCGACGCAGGGCGACACCTACGAGCTGCAGGCGATCGCCTCCTCGGTGATCGGCGGCACCTCGCTGTTCGGCGCCATCGGCTCGGTGCATGGACCGCTGATCGGCTCCTTCATCCTTTCGACGATCAACAACGGCGCCAACCTGCTCAACGTCAACACCTTCTGGCAGCGCGTCATCACCGGCGTCCTTATCATCGTCATCGTCTACTTCGACGGCCTGCGCCGTCGCGGCAAATAGTCGTTCCTGAACCAGAACGCCGACCTCGATCGACCGAGGCCGGCGTTCTCGAAAATACTGGATCAGCGCATGAAAGCCGTCGTCTGCCGCTCGCCCGGCGAACTTGTCCTCGAAGACCGCCCTGAGCCCGCCGCGCCGCCCCCCGGTTGGGCGCGGGTCGCGGTCAGCCATGTCGGCATCTGCGGCACCGACTATCATATCTTCGAAGGCAAGCACCCGTTCCTCGCCTATCCGCGCATCATGGGCCACGAGGTCTCGGGCACGGTCGTGGAGAGAGGTGACGGCGTCGACCTCGCCATCGGCGAACCGGTGATCATCAACCCCTATCTCGCTTGCGGCAAATGCATCGCCTGCCGGCACGGCAAACCGAACTGCTGCGTCCGGATCGAGGTGCTCGGCGTGCATCGCGACGGCGCCATGTGCGACGAGGTCCTCGTGCCGGCGCAAAACCTTTACCCGGCAAACGGCCTGTCGCTGGCCGATGCGGCCGCGGTCGAATTCCTGGCGATCGGCGCGCACGCGGTGCGGCGCTCGCTTGGTGCGCCCGGCCAGCGCACGCTGGTCATCGGCGCCGGCCCGATCGGCCTCGGCACCGCCCTGTTTGCACGCATTGCCGGGCTCGACGTCAGCCTGCTCGACATGAGCACCGAACGGCTCGGCTTCGCTGAAGGCGCGCTCGGCTTTGCGGCGCTCGACGCCTCGCAAGCCCCGGCGGCCGAACTGGTCAGGCAAGCAACGGATGAGGAAGGCTTCGACCTCGTCTTCGACGCCACCGGCAACACCCAGTCGGTGCAGTCGGCCTTCGCCCATGTAGCGCATGGCGGCACACTGGTGCTGGTCAGCGTCGTCAAGGACGACATCACCTTCTCCGATCCCGAGTTCCACAAGCGCGAGATGACGCTGGTCGGCAGCCGCAATGCGCTCAAAGCCGATTTCGACCACGTCGCCGCCTCGATCCGCGACGGCGCCGTGCCGCTGGCCAAACTCGTCACCCACCGCACGACGCTTGCCGGCACGCCGCGCGATCTCGCACGCTGGGCGCACGAGAAATCAGGCCTGATCAAGGCCGTCATCGAAGTTGGGTAGACCAACTAGTCGTTGGCCGAAAGCCTGAGTTCCACCCGCTCCGCCGGAAACCGCGATTCGGCGAACTGGATCGGCCGGCCGTCCAGCGTGACGTTGACGGCGACCGTGACCAGCACGATGGCGCCCGGCTGCAGGTCGAGATCGGCGAGGTCGTCGGCGTCGGCGTGGCGCGCCGAGAGCACGGTTGATTGCCGCAGGTAATCATTGATGCCGAAGCGCTTGAGCGAAGCAGTGATCGATCCGGTCTCCGCCATCGCCGCCTCGATGCCGGCAAAACGTTGTGCGTCGAACCATGTCGTCGCCCGCGACACCGGATGCCCATCGGCCTCGCCGCGCGTTTCCAGGCGGATAACCGCTACCCCCCTGGCGATGCCGAGCGCCTCGGCGATGCGCCGGTTGGCCGGCTCGGTCGATGACGACAGCAACGCGATGTGGCGCTCGCTCGTCTGCCCCTGCAGCCCGGTCGAGAAGCGCGTGCGGGCGCCGATCGGATAGGACAGCCGCTTGCGCGACAGGACGAAGGTGCCGCGTCCTTGCTCGGCCCTCAGCACGCCTTCTTGCACCAGCGCGGCAATGGCGCTGCGCACCGTGTGACGGTTGACACCGTAGCGCTCAGCCAGAACGACCTCGGGCGGCAGCGCCGCATTCTCGACGAAATCGCCGCTCGCGATGCCCTGCAATATCTTGTCGGCGATCTGCCGCCACAGCGAGACACCGCTGCGCCTTTCGATGCTGCTTGCCAGCCCCGTCATTTCTCCGCCCCCAACGTCTTCGCCCTAACTTTTGCGCCTCTTGTCATCCACCCGTCATGGACTCTTGCTACGAGATGAATATAATTTGTATAGTTGTCTATATCAATAGACAAATTATCCCATGCGAGGAGTGAAAGCGATGCGAGGACAGGAAGCGCGCGAGCAGGCCGAGCGGAAGGCCGTGATGGCGACGCTCGCGCACGCGGCGCCCCATGAGATCGCGCGTCTTTGGAACGGCTCCGGCCTGCCCTCGGAAGCCGAACTGCTGCGCGGCCCCGAAACCGGACTGGTGACGGTGCGCGGACGGATCGGCGGCGGCGGCGCGCCGTTCAATGTCGGCGAGGCGACCGTCACCCGCGCCACTGTCCGGCTGCCCTCAGGACAGGTCGGCCATTCCTATGCGCTCGGCCGCGACAAGGCCAAGGCAAAGCTCGCGGCGATCGCCGACGCACTCTGGCAGGACCCGGCCCATCGCGAAGCGGTCGAGACCAAGCTCGTCGCGCCGCTGCGGGCAGCGCTCGATGCATCGCGCGACAAACGCCGCGTCGAGACGGCGGCCACGAAAGTCGATTTCTTCACCATGGTGCGCGGAGAGGACTGATGGATATCGCCACGCAATCGATCGAAGGCGGCTTCGCCGATCCGGTCTTCAACGCCCAGGCCGTGTTCCGCGCCGTCATGGACGCGATGGCCCGCCCCGGCAGCGTCCAGGCCCTGCCGTCGCTTACCCATCCGCCGGCGCCGCTGTCGGCGACCGCCGGCGCCGTGGCGCTGGCCCTCTGCGACAACGACACGCCGATCTGGCTCGACCTGCGGCTGCAGGCAGAAGCCTCCGTAAAGGCGTGGCTCGGCTTCCACGCTGGTGCGCCTTTGGCCAACACGCCGGCCGATGCGCATTTTGCCTTGATCGCCAACCCTGCGGAAATGGCGGCGCTCGACGGCTTTTCGCAAGGCACGCAGGAATACCCGGATCGCTCGACGACGCTGATCCTTTTGGTCGACGATCTCGCCTCCGGTCAGTCGCTGCTGCTCGAAGGCCCCGGCATCGAGAAGACCGCGATGATCGCGCCGTCAGGCATGCCGCGCCATTTCGTCGAGCAGTGGAAGCAGAATAACCAGCGTTTCCCGCGCGGCGTCGACATCGTCCTGGCGGCGCCCGGCAGCCTCGCCTGCCTGCCGCGCACCACCCGCATCAATACGATGGAGGCATGACATGTATGTCGCGGTGAAAGGCGGCGAAGCCGCAATCGCCAATGCGCACCGCCTGCTTGCCGATCGCCGGCGCGGCGACCGCTCGGTGCCGGCGCTGCGCCTCGATCAGATCGTCGAACAATTGGCGCTCGGCGTCGATCGGGTGATGAGCGAAGGCTCTCTCTACGATCGCGAGCTTGCCGCCTTGGCCGTCGTCCAGGCGCGCGGCGACATGATCGAGGCGATCTTCCTGCTGCGCGCCTATCGCACCACCCTGCCGCGCTTCGGCTACACTTCACCCGTCGACACTGGCGCCATGCAGGTCGAGCGGCGGGTGTCGGCGACCTACAAGGACCTGCCCGGCGGCCAGCTGCTCGGCCCGACCTTCGACTACACCCACCGCCTGCTCGACCCCGAACTTGCGGCCGGCACAGATGTCGAGGCGCCCGCGCAGCGTCCGGCCGAAGCCGAGGCCATGCCGCGCGTCTCCTCGATCCTCGCCCATGAAGGGTTGATCGAGGCCGACGACGACATGCCGCTTGACCATGTGCCCGGCGACATCACCCGCGAGCCGCTGCAGTTCCCGATGGCGCGCGACATCCGCCTGCAGGCGCTGTCGCGCGGCGATGAGGGTTTTCTGCTCGCGCTCGGCTATTCCACCCAGCGCGGCTACGCCCGCAACCACCCCTTTGTTGGTGAAATCCGCATCGGCGAGGTCGAGCTTGAGCTGGATGTGACGGAGCTACCCTTCGCCGCGCCTTTGGGATCCATCCGAGTCACCGAATGCCAGATGGTCAACCAGTTCAAGGGTTCGGCCAAGGCGGCGCCGCAATTCACCCGCGGCTACGGCCTGGTCTTCGGCCAGAGCGAGCGCAAGGCGATGGCCGTGGCGCTGTGCGACCGGGCGCTGCGCGCGAGCGAGCTCGGCGAGGATATCGTCGCCGCGGCGCAGGACGAGGAGTTCGTCATCTCGCATTCCGACAATGTGCAGGCGACCGGCTTCGTCGAGCATCTGAAGCTGCCGCACTATGTCGACTTCCAGGCCGAGCTCGACCTGGTCCGTCGCATGCGTGCCGAATACGACGCGCGTGAAAATCACCGCACTGGCGAGGAGAAGCGCGAGGCCGCCGAATGATCGAGGGCCTCTCCCACATGACCTTCGTCGTGCGCGACCTCGACCGCATGGGCGAGATCCTGGCCGGCGTCTTCGGCGCGCGCGAGGTCTATGACAGCGGCGCCCGGCAGTTCTCGCTATCGCGCGAGAAATTCTTCCTGATCGGCGATCTCTGGATCGCCATCATGCAAGGCGAGCCACTCATCGATCGGAGCTACAACCACGTCGCCTTCAAGATCGACGAGAGCCATTTCGACCGCTACGTCGACCGTGTCAGAAAGCTCGGGCTCGACATGCGCCCGCCGCGCCCGCGTGTCGAGGGCGAAGGCCGCTCGATCTATTTCCACGACCACGACAACCATCTGTTCGAGCTGCACACCGGCACGCTGGCCGAGCGGCTGACGCGCTACGCCAGGGACTTGGAGATTGTGCAATGAGCTCAGCTGTCACCGCCACCGTGGCCGGCGTGCCCACCGCCATCGTGTCCACTGTGGCCCTCGTAGCCACCGCCGCCGCCGTACCAACTTTCGGAATTGCTGGAACCTTCCCTTGGCGCCGGAAAAATCGTGCGCCGAAGAAAAAAGACGACCGCGCCGGCGAACGCCAGCAACACGATCCCGAGGTGCATCCATCCGGCAGAGTTCATTTCGATCCGGTCCGGTTTCCACGCCTTGCAAGTCAATTCGGTAGCACGGAGCGGATGGAATAGCCATGAGCGACATCGCGACCTACAACTTCGCCTATCTCGACGAGCAGACCAAGCGGATGATCCGCCGCGCCATCCTGAAGGGCATCGCCATCCCCGGCTACCAGGTGCCCTTCGCCTCGCGCGAGATGCCGATGCCCTATGGCTGGGGCACCGGCGGCGTCCAGGTCACCGCCTCGATCATCGGCCCCGATGACGTGCTGAAGGTCATCGACCAGGGCGCCGACGACACCACCAATGCCGTCTCGATCCGCGCCTTCTTCAAGAAGGTCGCCAAGGCCGCCGTCACCACCGAGACGGCCAAGGCCTCGATCGTCCAGACCCGCCACCGCATCCCCGAGCATCCGCTCACCGCCGGCCAAATTCTGGTCTATCAGGTGCCGATCCCCGAGCCGCTGCGCTTCCTCGAGCCGCGCGAGACCGAAACGCGCAAGATGCATGCGCTCGAGGAATACGGCCTCATGCATGTCAAGCTCTATGAGGACATCGCCAGGCACGGCCGCATCGCCACCACTTACGCCTATCCGGTCAAGGTCGAGGGCCGCTATGTGATGGATCCCTCGCCGACGCCGAAATTCGACAATCCGAAGATGCATCGTTCGCCGGCTTTGCAGCTGTTCGGCGCCGGCCGCGAGAAGCGCATCTATGCGGTGCCGCCCTTCACCGACGTCGTCAGCCTCGATTTCGAGGACCATCCCTTCGAGGTGCAGACCTTCGACCAGCCATGCGCGCTCTGCGCTGCCGAGAATGTCTATCTCGACGAGGTCATCCTCGACGACCATGGCGGCCACATGTTCGTCTGCTCGGACACCGACCACTGCGAAAAGCGCCGCGCCGATGGCCATCGCGGCCACCTTGCGCCTGAAACCCATCCCGCCCTGGAAAAGACGGAGCCGGCGCAATGACCGACGAACCGCTGCTGCGCGTCTCCGCGCTGTCGAAATTCTACGGCTCGCGCGTCGGCTGCGAGAACGTCACCTTCGACCTCTGGCCGGGCGAGGTGCTGGCGGTGGTCGGTGAGTCCGGCTCCGGCAAGACGACGCTGCTCAACTGCCTGTCGACCCGGCTGCTGCCTTCCTCCGGCACCGCCAGCTACCGCATGCGCGACGGCCAATGGCGCGAGCTTTACCGCATGAGCGAGGCCGAGCGCCGCTTCCTGATGCGCACCGACTGGGGTTTTGTCCACCAGAACCCAGCCGACGGCCTGCGCATGACGGTGTCGGCCGGCGCCAATGTCGGTGAGCGGCTGATGGCGGTCGGCGACCGCCACTACGGCAGGATTCGCGCCACCGCGGTCGACTGGCTGTCGCGGGTCGAGATCGACGAGGATCGCATCGACGACGAGCCGCGCGCCTTTTCCGGCGGCATGCGCCAGCGCCTGCAGATCGCCCGCAACCTGGTGACCGGCCCGCGCCTGGTGTTCATGGACGAGCCGACCGGCGGCCTCGACGTCTCGGTGCAGGCGCGCCTGCTCGACCTCTTGCGCGGCCTGGTCACCGATCTTGGCCTTGCCGCGATCGTCGTCACCCACGACCTCGCCGTGGCGCGGCTGCTCTCGCAGCGCATGATGGTGATGAAGGACGGCCGCGTCGTCGAAAGCGGCCTCACTGACCGCGTCCTCGACGACCCGCGGGCGCCTTACACTCAGTTGCTTGTTTCTTCCATCCTGCAGGTGTGATCATGGCTACTCCACTTGTCGTTTCCGAGGTCGCGAAAAGCTTCACCATGCATCTGCGCGACGGTGTCACGCTGCCGGTGGTGACGGGCGTCTCCTTCTCGATCCGCTCCGGCGAATGCGCGGTGCTCGGCGGCCCGTCCGGCGCGGGAAAAAGCTCGATCCTCAAAATGCTCTACGGCAATTACGCCGTCGACGCGGGACAGATCATCGTCCAGCATGGTGGCGCGTTGATCGACCTCGCCTCCGCCAGCCCGCGCACCGTGCTCTCCGTGCGCCGCCATACGATCGGTTATGTTAGCCAGTTCCTGCGCACCGTGCCGCGCGTCTCCGCGCTCGACGTGGTCGCCGAGCCGCTTGTCGAGCGCGGCGAGGACAGAGAGGCGGCACGGGCGAAGGCGCGTTCGCTATTGGCTAAGCTCAACCTGCCGGAAAAGCTCTGGACCCTGCCGCCCGCGACCTTCTCCGGCGGCGAGCAGCAGCGCGTCAACATCGCCCGCGGCTTCATCACCGAACATCCGATCCTTTTGCTCGACGAGCCCACCGCTTCGCTCGACGCCAGGAACCGCGATCTCGTGGTCGAGCTTATCGCCGCCAAGAAGGCGGCAGGCGTTGCGCTCCTCGGCATCTTCCACGACCAGGATGTGCGAGACGGGGTGGCCGACCGCGTCATCGACGTCACCGCCTTCGCTGCAGGCAGGATCGCTGCATGACGAGGAAGCTTTCCGAGGCGCCGCTGGTGCACGAAACGGCCGAGGTCGAAAACTCCAAGCTCGGCCGCTGGACCGAGATTGCCGAGCGCAGCCGCGTCTCGGAAAGCGAGCTCGGCGACTATTCCTACATGATGCAGGACTGCGCCGTCTGGTGCGCGACCATTCGAAAATTCTCCAACATCGCGGCAAGCGTGCGCATCAACGCCACCAATCATCCGACCTGGCGGCCGACGCTGCACCACTTCACCTACCGCGCCTCCGACTATTGGGACGACGCCGAGCATGAGAGCGAGTTCTTCGCCCAGCGTCGCGCCAAACGCGTTACCATCGGCCACGACACCTGGCTCGGCCATGGCTCGACCATCCTGCCGGGCGTGACCGTCGGCGACGGCGCGGCGGTCGGCGCGGGCGCAGTAGTATCCAAGGATGTTGCGCCCTACACCATCGTCGCCGGCGTGCCGGCAAAACCGATCCGCGAGCGCTTCGACCGCCGCACCGCCGAGCGCTACCAGGCGCTCGCCTGGTGGGACTGGGACCATGCCCGGCTGCGCGCAGCACTCGACGATTTTCGCGAACTCTCGGCTGAGGCCTTCCTGGAGAAGCACGGCGGCTGAATGTGGTGAATGGTCGGCCGCACGGAGTGAGCCCTCTTATTACCATTCACCATTCACCATTCACCATTCACCATTCACCATTCACCATTCACCATTCACATCCTTGACACACGAGTCGGTCACGAGGCCATCTCCGCAGGGAGATCGCCCATGCTCGCAACAGTCGGACCTTTGCTCGCCGCCTTCTTCGAAGGCAGCAACCCGGCGGCGCCGGTGCATCTCGGCACCCGCTACGACATATCGGGCAACTTCCTCCTCGAACAGGGCAACACAGTGGTCAGCCACCTCGTCCGCGGCTCTTCTTCAGAAGCCGCGGTCATCGCAGTGCGCGAGCGCCTGCGCGCCATGGCCGACGCCGATCGCCTCGCCTTCACGCCGATCTCCAGCCTGCACATGACGCTCTTCCAGGGCATCATCGAATACCGCCGCCGCCTTCCCTACTGGCCGGCCGACATACCGCTCGACACCAGCATCGACGACATGACGCGTCTCTATCTCGAGCGCCTCCAGGGGTTCGAAGGCAACGGCGCTTTCAGGATAAAGACCATCGGCGTCACGCCGAACGGCCTGACGGTAGCCGGCGCCACGGACGAGGACCGGCTTGTCCTCAAGGCCTGGCGCGATGCGCTGTCGGTGCCGTTCGGCTATCGCCATCCTGATCACGACGCCTATGTTTTCCACATCACTTTTGCCTACCAGATCCGCCGCCTCGCCGACGAGCGGGCGTCCGCCTGGCAGGACCTGTTCGACGATTGCCTGTCGTTCCTCGACCGCGAGGCTCCGGTGATCGAATTGCGCCCGCCGGCCTTCTGCAGCTTCAAGGATATGAAGCATTTCGAGGAATTGCTGGTTCTCGGCTGACCCCATGGACTTCGCCCAAAACTGCGCAGCGGTTTTGGGACGACGACATGCATAAACAAGAATGGCCTGTGGGACGTAACAAAACTGACATCAATCCGACACCCCAGCTTCATCGGGCTGCGCTAGCGAAGGTTAACGGACCTTCAAAACCGCGACGTACCGGAGCCCTGCCATGTCAGCACTATCGGCCACGCTGGAAATCCGCGGCGTAACCCGACGATTTGGCAAGAACACCGCTGTCAGCGACATCAACATCTCGATCCCGCAGGGGCAGATGGTCGGCATCATCGGCCGCTCCGGCGCCGGTAAGTCGACGTTGCTGCGTATGATCAACCGTCTTATCGATCCCAGCCAGGGGTCGATTTTTTTTGACGGCGCCGAGGTTTCCAGCCTGCAAGGCTCGCCGCTGCGCCGCTGGCAGCGCGACTGCGCCATGATCTTCCAACAGTTCAACCTTGTGCCGCGCCTCGACGTGCTGACCAACGTCCTGCTTGGCCGCCTCAATCATCGCTCCACGATTTCCAATCTGCTCGGCATGTTCTCGCGCACCGAATGCGCCGAGGCGGTGGCCGCGCTCGAGCGCCTCGACATCGCCCGCACCGCGCTGCAGCCGGCCGGCACGCTGTCCGGCGGCCAGCAGCAGCGCGTGGCGATCGCGCGCGCCATGATGCAGCAGCCGAAGGTGCTGCTGGCCGACGAGCCGATCGCCTCGCTCGACCCGCTCAACGCCAAGGTGGTGATGGACTCGCTGCGCGACATCAATCTGCGCGAAGGCATCACCGTCGTCACCAACCTGCACACGCTGGACACCGCCCGCGCCTATTGCAACCGCATCATCGGCATGGCCGCCGGCAAGGTCGTGTTCGACGGCGCGCCCGAGGATCTCGACCGCGACGCCGTGCGCACGGTCTATGGCGCCGACGCCAACGGCGTCGAGATCTCCGAGGCCATCACGTCGACCAGCGTGAGCATCAAGCCGAAGATCACCGCATCCGCCGGACCGCTCGAACCGGCCTTCCCTGGCTACTGAGTCCACCCCGGAGCCGAAACGGTTCCGGGCAAATCGTGGATTTCGACAAGAGCAACCCGGATCGCCCGCCCGCGTCAAAGGCTGAATTCAAGAATTCGGACGCTGCCGGCGCGAAGCCGGCAAAACAGGAGAGAGGTCAAAATGTTCAGGAAAATGGTTTTCAGTGCCGTATCGATACTGGCCATGGCGGCAAGCGCTGCCCACGCCGCAGACGTCAAGGAGTTCCGCGTCGGCATCCTCGGCGGCGAGAACGAAACCGACCGCCTGCGCAACTACCAGTGCCTTGCCGACCACCTGAAGGCCGAATTCGGCTTCGAGAAGGTGTCGCTGTTCCCGGCCGCCGACTATGACGGCGTCATCCAGGGCCTGCTCGGTGGCACGCTCGACTTCGCCGAGCTCGGCGCGTCCGGCTACGCCAGCGTCTACCTCAAGGACCCGAAGGCCGTCACCCCGATCCTCACCACCAAGCAGACCGACGGCTCGACCGGCTACTATTCGATCGGCCTGGCGCTGAAGACCTCCGGCATCACCGACATCAAGTCGGCCAAGGGCAAGAAGCTCGGCTATGCCGACCCGGATTCGACCTCGGGCTACCTGATCCCGCTGACCCAGATTCCGAAGGACACCGGCGCCTCCAACGAGACTTACTTCGCCTCGACGCAGTTCAACGGCGGCCATGAGAACAACGTGCTTGCCGTCCGCGACGGCAAGGTCGACGTGGCGGTGGACGATTCCTCCGGCATCGGCGACTTCAAGAACGGCTACACCTCCGGCACCTTCCACAAGGAAGTCGCCAAGGGCGCCGTCGACCCGAACGACTTCGTCGAAGTGTGGCGCTCGGGCCTGATCCCGAACGGTCCGCTGGTCGTGCGCACCGCGCTCGGCGCTGAGATGACCGCCAAGCTCACCGATTTCTTCACCGCCCTGCCGGTCAAGGACAAAGCCTGCTTCGAGGGCGTCGAGGGCGGCGATTTCACTGGCTACGTGCCGGTGAAGCCGGACTTCTACAGCGTCATCGTCGAAGCCCGCAAAGCCGCGATCGGCGGCTGACGGCATCAGGAAAAAGGGCGGCGACTCCAAAGCGCCGCCCTTTTTGCATGTTCCGATCATGACAGCCTCAGCGACGATCCATTCCGATGCGACAAGGCAGCAGGCCGATGCCTGGCGGCGTCAGACATCGCTGCGCCGCTTCTACACGGCGTTCGGGGTCGGTCTGCTGCTGGTTGCCATGCTTGCGACCATGTGGTTCGCCGACGAGGCCAATGCCGGCCACTTCTTCGACCGGCTGCCGCATATTCTCGATTTCCTGAGCTGGCTGATCCCGAAGGACTGGAACGACGTCTGGCGGGCTCTGTTCGACATCGCCTCGCCGCACGACAAGGGCACGCAGGAATTCAATTTCCCGCTCGGCCGCGTCCATGTCTGGGGCGGCTTCTACATCCCCGAATATTTCGAGCTGATGCTGACCACCGTCAACGTGGCGCTGGTCTCGACCTTCATCGGCTTCGTCTTTGCCGTGCCTTTCTCCTTCATCGCCGCACGCAACCTGACGCCGAGCCCGATCCTGCGGCTCGTCGTCAAGCGCTTCATGGAACTGCTGCGCGCCTTTCCGGAGATCGTCATCGCCGGCCTGTTCGCGGCCATCGTCTCGATCGGTCCGGTCGCCGCCATCATTGCGATCGGCCTGCATTCGATCGGCGCGCTGGGCAAGCTGTTCTACGAGATCAACGAGAACATCGACATGCGGCCCGAGGAGGGGCTGCGCGCGGTCGGCGCCAACTGGCTCGAGCGCGTGCGCTTCGCCGACCTGCCGCAGGTGCTGCCCAACTTCATGTCCTACACGCTGCTTCGGATCGAGATCAATGTGCGCATCTCGACCATCATGGGCGCGGTCGGCGGCGGCGGCATCGGTGAGGAGCTGAAGCTTGCAATTTCGCGCGGTTTCGGCGCCAAGACGCTGGCGCTGGTGCTGCTTCTCTTCGTCACCATCTTCCTCGTCGACCAGTTCTCCGCCTGGCTGCGCCGCAAGCTCGTTGGCGAGCAGGCATTTCTGATGAGCGCTTGATATGGCAGCCCTTACTGTCAACGAAATCAGTGCGATCGAGGAACGGCACCCGCAGATATTCCACCGGCCCGCCTACAAGCGCTTCTGGCCGCTTTTCCTGATCGCGGGCACGCTGCTTTATCTCGCCTATGCCCTGTGGTTCTTCAGCCTGCCGCAGGTGCTTAAGGAGTCGCATTGGGAGCGCCTGCCGCTCTTCCTGTCGCAATGGATCAGCTACGACCTGCAGCCGGAATTCCGCCTCGACCAGCCTCAGATCACGCCGAAATATCCGCGCTTCTCCGCGCTCGGCGAAAACCCCAATCCGGACTGGGTGATCAGGAATCCGGACGGCAGCTTCACCGTGCGGATCGACGGCGAGGCAAAGTCCGTCACCTTCGACAAGACAAGGGCGACGATCGTCGCCAACGGCCAGACGGTGCCGGTGTCGCTCACCGGCGGCAAACCGCTGGTGGAAGGGCCGGTGCCGGACTGGGTGACAGTGCATGACGACGAGGTCGTCGCCAGGATGGGCTTCGTCGGCGAAGTGCGCGTCACCGTCGACCGCGTCAAGGTGCGCAAGCGCTTCCTCGGCTGGGCGAATTTCGTCTTCGACACCCGCTCGCCCTTCTTCGGCAAGTCGGCGCGTGAAGTGTTCTCGCTGATCGTCTCCGGCCCTGAGCTGCAGCCCGGCACGTCGAACCTCGCCTTGGCCGCCGACAACATCTGGAACAACGCGCAGTGGCAGCATGGCGACGTCTGGACGAAGCTCTTGCAGACCATCGTCATGGCCTTCCTCGGCACGCTGCTCGGCGGCATCGTCGCCTTCCCGCTGGCCTTCTTCGCCGCCCGCAACATCACGCCGAGCGGTCTGCTCAGCCAGGTGCTGAAGCGCTTCTTCGACTTCATGCGCTCGGTCGACATGCTGATCTGGGCGCTGTTCTTCACCCGCGCCTTCGGCCCCGGCCCGCTGGCCGGCAGTGCCGCGATCTTCTTCACGGAGATCGGCACGCTCGGCAAAACCTATTCCGAAGCGCTGGAGAACATCGACGACAAGCCGCGCGAAGGCGTGCTGTCGACCGGCGCCAACGGCCTGCTCGTGCAGCGTTACGGCGTGCTGCCGGAAGTGGTGCCGATCTTCATCAGCCAGACGCTCTACCAGTGGGAATCGAACACCCGCGGCGCGACCATCATCGGCGCTGTCGGCGCCGGCGGCATCGGCCTGAAGCTGTGGGAAGCGATGCGCACCAATTCGAACTGGGCCAACGTCTTCTACATGGTGCTGTTGACGCTGTTCGTCGTCTTCGTCTTCGACAACATCTCGAACTTCCTGCGCCGCAGGCTGAGCCGCACGCTGCATGATTATAATAGGCTACAGGCTGCGCAGGGGTAGCTCACGCCTTCGTCATCCAAGGGCGGAGCAAGGAGCGAAGCGACGCGGCGCAGACCCGAGGATCCATTCCGTTACCTTGGTCGTAGCATGCAGCGGTGCAGAATTCTGCTTCGTTGCGGGGCGTCGACGTCACGGAATGGATCCTCGGGTCTCCGCGTCCGCTTCGCGGCCGCTCCGCCCGTGGATGACGAAGGGAGAGGCTTACGCGGCAGCCTTCCACCCCTCCCTGATATGCTTGTACCCCTCGCGATACACCGCCTCCGGACTCTCCGCGAAATCCCGCCACACCTTGGTCGCCGCCGCCAGGTCCTTGAGCGAGCGGCCGAAGGACTCGATGGTCAGCCAGTCGTCATAGCCGCTCTTGCGGATGGCGGAAAACGTCTCCCTCCACGGGATGTTGCCGCGCCCCGGCACGCCGCGGTCGTTCTCCGAAATATGGATATGGACGACATTCTTGCAGTTGCGCGTATAGGCGCCGATCGGGTCGGCCTCCTCGATATTGGCATGGAAGGTGTCATACATCGCCCTGATGTGCGGCCGGTCGATCGCATCGATATGCTCGGCCAGGTCGTCCATTGTGTTCAGCAGATAGCATTCGAAGCGGTTCAGCGCTTCGAGCCCGATGGTGACGCCCTTCTTGCCGGCATGGTCGCCGATGGCGCGCTGCGAGGCGACCGAACGCTTCTTCTCCGCCGCCGTCGGTCCGCTGCCGGAAAAGGCGCCGAGCGTCGAATGCAGCGGCCCGCTCAGCCTGTCGGCGCCAAGGGCGGAGCTGCAGTCGATCGCCCATTTCATGTAGTCAATGCCGGCCCTGCGCGTGCCGGCATCCGGCGAGATCAGGTTCATCGCCGGATCGCCCATGGCCGAGACTGCCGTGCGCTCCAGGCCGATACGGTCGAGCATCTCGCCGAGCTTCCTGTAGTCGTCCGGTTGCCCCGCGAAGACCGGGATCTCGACGCCGTCGAAGCCTGTCGCCTTGATGTCTTTGAGCAGCGCCTCGTGCTTCTTCGAGACGCTCGTCGTCCACAAGAACATGCACATGCCGATTTTCATCGACATTCCTCCCCATCACCTTCGACCAAGGGGTGATGAGATTCAGGTCACGCCGAGTCGAAAACGGTGGGTTCCGAGAACCGGAGCGGAGCGTGCTTAAAGTACGTGAGCACCGGAAGCGCAGGAAGCCGCCGTTTGCAGGCCGGCATCACCTGAATATCGTCGCCCCTACAGTTTCGTCCACGCCCCATTCTTCTTCGACGACTTCACGCAGGCCTCGATGAAGGCCATGCCCTCGACGCCGTCCGCGATCGTCGGGAAGACGACATCCTTGGCGAGCTTGCCGCCCCTCTTGCGCGCCGCGCGGATGGCGCGAGCCGCCTCCTGGTAGATGTTGGCGAAACCTTCGAGATAGCCTTCCGGATGGCCGGACGGCACGCGTGTCACGCGCCCAGCCACCGGCATCGCGCCGGCGCCGGCGCGGGTCAGCAACTGCTTCGGCTGGCCGAAGGGCGTATACCAGAGATAGTTCGGGTCGGCCTGCACCCATTCGAGCCCGCCCTTCGAGCCGTAGATGCGCAGCTTCAGCCCGTTCTCGTGGCCGGGCGCCACCTGGCTCGCCCAGATCATGCCCTTGGCCGGGTGCGCCTTGCCGACCGGCTTGAAGCGCAGCATGACGTTGACGTTGTCGTCGAGCTGGCGGCCCGGCACGAAGGCGTCGAGATCGGCCGAGAGCGTATCGAGCTCGAGCCCGGAGACGAAGCGGGCGAGGTTGTAGGCATGCGTGCCGATGTCGCCGAGCGCGCCGCCGGCGCCGGCCTGCTTGGGATCGGAGCGCCACGACGCCTGCTTCTGCCCGGTGGCGGCAAGATCCTCGGTCAGCCAGTCCTGCGGATATTCCGACTGCACGATGCGGATGTCGCCGAGCATGCCCTTGGCCACCATATCGCGCGCCTGCCGGATCATCGGATAGGCGGTGTAGTTGTGCGTGAGCACGAACACCTTGCCGGTCTTCTCGACCAGGGCCGCAAGCTTCTTCGCCTCGGCCAGCGTGGTCGCCAGCGGTTTGTCGCAGATGACATGGATGCCGGCCTCGAGAAAGGCCTTGGCCGCCGGCACATGGACATTGTTGGGCGTGACGATCGCCACCGCCTCGATGCCGTCCGGACGCTTCGCCTCGGCCTTGGCCATCTCGGCGTAGGAGCCGTAACTGCGCGCCGGATCGAGCCCGAGTTCGTCGGCCGAAGCCTTTGCCCGTTCCGGATTCGACGACAGCGCTCCGGCCACCAGCACGAAGTCGTTGTCCATGCGCGCCGCGATCCGGTGCACCGCGCCGATAAAGGCGCCCTGCCCGCCGCCGACCATGCCGTAGCGGATCGGGCCGCCTCCCGTTTCCGACTTCGATGCGCCGACCATTTTTTGTCTCCCTTGTCTGAAATACCCTCCATCGAGGAGAGGGTGGCCCGAAAGGCCGGGAAGGGTGGGTTCATGCCGGGCTCCACGCCCGGCGACCCCACCCGACCCACTTTGCGGATCGACCCTCCCTGAAGGGGGAGGGAAAGCGGTGCTAGATCCCCATCATCGCGCGCAAGAGCTTCTTGTCGCTGGTGCCGCCGGCGAAATCGTCGAAGGCCCTCTCCGTGACCCGGATGATGTGGTGCTGGATGAAGGGCGCGCCTTCGGCAGCGCCGTCTTCCGGATGCTTCAGGCAGCATTCCCATTCCAGCACCGCCCAGGAATCGTAATTGTACTGGGTGAGCTTTGAGAAGATGCCGCTGAAATCCACCTGGCCGTCGCCGAGCGAGCGGAAGCGTCCCGCGCGGTTGACCCAGCCCTGATAGCCCGAATAGACGCCCTGACGCCCCGTCGGGTTGAACTCGGCATCCTTGACGTGGAAGGCCTTGATCCGCTCGTGGTAGATGTCGATGAATTCGAGATAGTCGAGCTGCTGCAACAGGAAGTGCGACGGATCGTAGTTGATGTTGCAGCGCTTGTGGCCGCCGACCGCGTCGAGGAACATCTCGAAGGTCGCGCCGTCGAATACGTCCTCGCCCGGGTGGATCTCGTAGCCGACATCGACGCCGTTCTCGTCATAGACGTCGAGGATCGGCTTCCAGCGCTTGCCGAGCTCGGCGAATGCCTCCTCGATCAGCCCCGGCGGCCGCTGCGGCCACGGATAGAGGTACGGGAAGGCGAGCGCGCCGCTGAAGGAAACCGACGCCTTGAGGCCGAGATTCTTCGACGCCTTGGCGCCGAACTCCATCTGCTCGACGGCCCATTTCTGCCTGGCTTTCGGATTGTTGTGCACCGCCGCCGGCGCGAAACCGTCGAACTGCGCGTCATAGGCCGGATGCACTGCGACCAGCTGACCCTGCAGGTGAGTCGACAGCTCGGTGATCTCGACGCCCGCGTCGGCGCATATCCCCTTCACCTCGTCGCAATAGGCTTTCGACGAGGCCGCCTTCTTAAGGTCGAACAGGCGGCCGTCCCAGGTCGGGATCTGCACGCCTTTATAGCCGAGGCCGGCCGCCCATTTGGTGATCGAGGCCAGCGAATTGAATGGAGCGGCGTCGCCCGCGAACTGCGCCAGAAACAGGCCGGGACCCTTCATCGTCGTCGGCATCGGCATCCTCCCTCTCTGATTTTCGCGACCAAGCATAGCGCCGATTGAAGTGAGGGCCAGCCTGTTCGGTCATTTGATATCGACGCCAGAGCGCGGCGCCATTCTGGTATTACCAAATATGGCCGTTTGGTCAAGCGGCCGGAAACGCGCCAAAAGCGCCCGGCAGGGTCGCGCCTGAAGAATTTAGTCGATAAAAATCAATTAATTACTTGGCACTCCGAGCCCGTCTCCGGGTCTCCTTGCCGTTCATGTGAATTTGCTGTAGAGGTCTTGTCAGGCCCAATTGGTCGAACCAGTTTCGAGAAAAACCGCTGGAACGCCGTGGGGAGGAGATCATGCGGCGGGCTCGTTGGAGAACGCCGCCAAAAAAACGTGACAGGCGAATTCTGGGAAGGATAGACCATGCATCTTTCGACGCACAACTGGATGCGGGCGGAGCCGCTGGAGGTGACGCTCAAGCGCATCAAGAAGCTCGGCTATGAGTCGATCGAGATTTCCGGCGAGCCCGAGCAGTACAAGACCAGGGAGACGCGCGCGCTCTTGAAGGAACACGGCATCCGCTGCTGGGGCTCGGTGACGCTGATGCTGGGCGAACGCAACCTTGCCGCCAAGAACCAGGGCCAGCGCGAGCGCTCGGTGCAATACGTCAAGGACGTGCTCACCATGGTGAGCGAGCTCGACGGCGAGATCATCACGCTCGTTCCGGCCACCGTCGGCAAGGTGGTGCCCGACGGCACCGAAGCGGAAGAGTGGGGCTGGGTGGTGGACGCCACGCGCGAATGCTTCGCCCATGCCAAGAAGGTCGGCGTCAAGATCGCCGTCGAGCCGCTCAACCGCTTCGAGACCTATCTGTTCAACCGCGGCGCCCAGGCGCTCGCGCTTGCCGATGCGGTGAGCCCGGAATGCGGCGTCTGCCTCGACGCCTACCACATCCACATGGAGGAATTTAACGTCTACGACGCCATCCGTCAGGTGGGAAAACGTCTTTTCGACTTCCATGTCGCCGACAACAACCGCTTCGCCGCCGGCCTCGGCCAGATCGACTGGCCGAAGATCGTCGGCACGCTGAAGGAGATCGGCTATGACGGCGCGCTGACCAACGAGTTCGTCGCGCCCGTCGACCGCACGCCGGCCGCGCCCTATCCGGAGATGGTGGAGCGCAACCCGGTCGACATCTCGCCCGAGCAGCTCAAATTCATCCAGGACCACGGCTCCAGCCTGCTCACCGAGAAGTTCTACACCGACCAGATGCGCATCACCGCCGAAACGCTGCTGCCGCTGATCAAGTAGTTCGATCGAAGCTTAGCCCTTCCGCCCTCGCCGGGCGGCAGGGCCGGGGATGAAGATGCGTATCAAAAGCGTCCAGGCCTGGTGGGTCCGCATACCGATCGAAGTCGCGAAGCAGCATCGCAGCGACTTCGGCCAGGTGACGACGTTCGACGCCGCGATTTTGCGCATCGAAACCGATGACGGCCTGGTCGGCTGGGGCGAGGGCAAGAATGCCGCCGGCAGCGCCGGCAGCTACGGCGCGCTTGTCCACATGCTGAATCACGAGATTGCGCCGCAGCTCATCGGCCGCGACCCGGCCGATATCGGCATCATCTGGGAGATGCTCTACAACGGCGTGCGCCACAACACGGCAGCCCATGCCGGGCATGCCATGCCGCAACTGGCGCGGCGCGGCATGAGCGTGGCGGCGATCAGTGCCGTCGACATCGCGCTCTGGGACATCCTCGGCAAGTCGCTGGGGCAGCCGGTCTGGCGGCTGCTCGGCGGCCGCAAGGTCGAGCGCATGCAGGCCTATGCCTCCGGCGGCTGGGCTTCGGCCGATGCCATCGGCGAGCAGCTCAAATCCTACATCGACAAAGGCGGCTTCAAGGCGCTGAAGATGCGCGTCGGCGCGATGGACGGCGCGCCGCATATCTCGGCCGCGCGCGTGCGCGCCGCCAGGGAAGCGATCGGCCCCGGCATCGATCTGATGGTCGACGCGCACGGCACCTACACCGTGGCCGAAGCCAAGCGCTTCATCGGCCTCACCGCCGATCTCGACCTCGCCTGGTTCGAGGAACCGGTGATCGCCGACGACAAGCAAGGCATGGCCGAGGTGCGCGCCTCGGGCTCAACACCGATCGCCACCGGCGAGAGCGAGGCGACGCGCTATGCCTTCCGCGATCTCGCGGTGTTGAAATCGGCCGACATCTTCCAGCCCGATCCCGCCTTCTGCGGCGGCATCAGCGAGGCGATGAAGATCGGCACCATCGCCAGCGCCTTCAACTTGCGCTTCGCGCCGCATCTGTGGGCCGGCGCGCCCTGCTTCTTCGCCGGCTTGCATGTCTGCGCGGCCTCGCCCGCGAGCTTCACCGTCGAATACTCGCTGGGCGCCAATCCGATGATCCACGACCTCGTCGAGGAGACTGTCGAAGCAAAGGACGGTATGATAGCGATCCCTGAAAAGCCTGGATTGGGATTCACCGTTTCGGAGCGATTCCTGGAGGCGCACGCGCAACGCATTTGACGATGAAAGAAAAGAACCTTCTCGCGGAACTCGCCGCCTATCTGTTCTCCAACTCGGACAAGGAGTCGGGCCGCACGCCGTCGGAGCGCGAGCTGGCGGAACATTTCGGCGTCAGCCGCGGCCAGATCCGCGAGGCGCTGGCGATCCTCGAAGCCATGCGCATCGTCGAGCGCCGCGCCAAATCCGGCATCTATATCGACACCAAGCAGGCGAGCGTGGAAGCGCTGGCGCTCTTCGCCCGCGCGGGCCTGCCGCTCGATCCGGTGCAGATCTACGAGACGGTCGAACTGCGCAAGATCCATGAGATCAAGGCGGCCGAGCTTGCCTGCTCGCGCGCCACCGAGGAGAATTTCGAGCGGCTGCGCGAGATCCTCAAAGCCTCCGAGGAACGCATCGCCGCAGGCGAAGGCCTCGCCAAGGAGGACCGCGAGTTCCACCTCGAGATCGTGCGGGCGACCAAGAACGGCGTCTTCCACAACATCTGCAGTGTCTACTACCTGATGGGCGAGCAGCGCCTGCCGATCTATTTCAACGATCCCGAGCGCAGCGTGCGCTCGCATGCCGAGCACATCCAGATCTACGAGGCGCTGCTGCGTCGCGACGGCAATTTGGCCCAGGCGCTGATGAGCGCGCACCTGCAGGGCGCCGAGAGCTACTGGAAGGGGATCATCGAAGGTCGCTGGGTGGAGCCGAAAAGCGCGACGCTCGAAAAGGCCTAGCGCAAGTCGCCCAAAAGCGCGCAGCGGTCGGAAAGCGACATGCACAAAAAAGAACCAAACCCGGCCGCTTGAGCCCTTTTCAGCGCGACCCGCTTTGGAGCATTTTGCTGCGTTATTGCTTGGCTTCGCAGAAATGCGGCTGAAACAACCAGGACCCCGATGCGCAAGATTCTGTCGACGCACCCGCTGCACCCACGCGCCACGGCCATGCTGGCGGGCGCCGGCAGGCTTGCGATCGCCCCCGCCCTCGACGCCCGGACGCTGATCGCCGAAGCCAGTGATGCCGACATCGTCATCGTGCGCGCGCCGCTGCCGCCGGAGCTCTTTGCCGGCGCCAAGAGTCTGCGCGCCGCGATCCGCCACGGCGCGGGGCTGGACATGATCCCGCTCGAAGCGGCCACCGCCGCCGGCGTGCTGGTGGCGAATGTGCCGGCGGTCAACGCCCGCTCGGTCGCCGAGCATGTGATGTTCGTGACGCTCGCCCTGCTTCGGCGATTTCGCGTGGTCGACCGGGACTTGCGGGCCAAGGGCTGGCTTGCCGGGCGCGAGCACGCCAATTCGAGCAGCGAGCTTGCCGGCAAGACCATCGGCATCGTCGGCCTCGGCGCGGTCGGCCAGGCGGTCGGCCATATCGCGGCGCATGGTTTTGACCTCAACGTCGTTGCGACCACGCGCAGCCTGCGCCCGGCGCCCGAGCGTGTCGGCTTCCTGTCGATCGACGCGCTGGTCGAGCAGAGCGACATCATCGTGCTCTGCTGCCCGCTGACCGAGGAGACGCGCGGCCTGATCAGCCGCGAGCGCATCGCCCGCATGAAGCCCCATGCGCTTTTGATCAATGTCTCGCGTGGGCCTGTGGTCGACGACGAGGCGCTGATCGAAGCCCTGCGAAAGGGCCGCATCGGGGGTGCGGCGCTCGACGTCTTCGCGACCCAGCCGCTGCCGCCGAACCATCCCTATTTCGGCTTCGACAACGTCATCGTCACCCCGCATATGGCCGGCATCACCGAGGAATCCATGATGCGCATGGGTGTGGGCGCGGCCGGCGAGGCCTTGCTGGTGCTTGCCGACAAGCTGCCGGTCAATCTGCGCAATCCGGATGTGATCGACCACTACCGGCGGCGCTTCCCGGCGGACTGACGCTTCCCCGCCCGCCTCAATTTTCCCGGATTTGACGACGACCTTCCTGCGATGACCAAAAGTGTCGCGCGTGCCCTTCTGATCGCCGGTTTCTGCCTGTCCGCGGCCGAGGTTCGCGCCGCCGGGCAGGGCAGCTACGTGCCCTGCGACAACGGCCTGCGCTGCGTGATGGCGCCCTGCCCTTCGAACAGCGCGCTCGACCTTGCCTCCGGCAAGATCGTCAAGGGCATCTTGGTCGACATCGACGGCCTGCCGCAACAGGACAAGGCGCTCGACCTCGCCGACAAGCTCTATGCCGGCAAGCTCGTCGTCGCCGGCACGATCGAGAACCGGCCGCTTATTTTCAACGGCAAGCGTTACAGCCTGCCGACGCTGGTCGCCACCGGAATCGAGCGCGCGGCAAAGGACAGCGAACGCAGCCACTGCTCATCCCGCTAAGCCGCCCAAATTCCGGCCTTCAATCTTTCAGCAAAACCTCCACTGCCGCCGCAACGGCAAGCAGATGCCGGTCATGCCCGTGTCTCCCCACCAGCATCAGCCCGGCCGGCAGCCTCATCCCGGGCATCGGCAGCGAGACCGCGCAGAGGTCGAACTGGTTGGCGACCTGGGTGTTGCGCAGCAGCAGGCCTTCCGTCCGGTCGCGCAGCGCCTCATCGCCGGCCATGGCGGCGATCGACGGCGCAACCATCGGCACGGTCGGCAGCGCGAGCACGTCAACCCCCTGCAGCCGCTCCTCCATGGCCGCGACCAATTCCCCACGGCGGCGGATCGTCCTGATATAGGCGGAAGCGGGAACCGTCAGCGCACGCGACATCGGGCCCGTGATATGCGGATCGACCGGCACGGAGGCGCCGGCTGCCAGCCACTCGGCATGCACCTCCGCACCCTCCATCGACGCGATCGAGGCGCGCTTGGTCGCTGCGCGCATCTCGGCAATGAGGTCGTCGATCGGAAAGTCGGCAATGCGCGCGCCCGCCTGCTCCATCCCCAGAAGACTTCGGTCGAAAGCATCGAGAACCTCAGGCTGCGTCTCGCCAAAGAGCACGCCGCGGGGGATGCCGATGCGCAACCCGGCTAGCGAGACGGGCTGAAGCGCAACCGGCTCCTCGCCGGCCATGATCGCGTCGGTCGCCGCGCAGTCGGCAATGCTGCGGGCGAGCGGCCCGATCGAATCCAGCGTCGCCGACAAGGGAAAGGCGCCGGCCAGAGGCACGCGCCTTGCCGTCGGTTTGAAACCGGCGGCACCGTTGAGCGAGGCCGGGATGCGCACCGAGCCGCCGGTATCCGAGCCGATCGAGATCGTGCTCGTACCCTCGCCCACCGCGACGCCGGCGCCGGATGAGGAGCCGCCCGGAATAAGGCTCGCATCGGCCGCATTGCCCGGCGTGCCGTAATGCAGATTGTCGCCGATCGCGGTGAAGGCGAATTCGGTCATGTTGGTCTTGCCGAGGATGAGCGCGCCCGCCTGGCGCAGCCGGCGCACGATCGCCGCGTCCTGCGCGGCAGGCTGGGCGCTGGCGAGCATAAGCGAGCCCGCCCGGGTCGGCTCGCCGGCGACGTCGAACAGATCCTTGATCGAGACGATCGCGCCGTCGAGCGCCCCGAGGCTCACGCCGGCCTTCCGGCGGGCATCGGACGCGTCGGCGGCGGCTCGCGCCGCCTCGGCGTAGAGCCTCGTATAGACCTTCTCGCTGGCGGCGCGACTGGCAAGACGTGACAGGATGATTTCGAGACGGTCTCGGACGGATTGCATGTCGGCGTCGGACTCCGCAAGGATGCAACGACTTTAAAGCAATTCCAGCACGTGCGTCGCGGTCTTCGGTCCGGAATTGCGCAAAAACAAATGCTTGGAGCGGATCAGCGATTCTGTGAAAGCTGAACCGCAATAATGCCGGCTGGGAAGGCCGGCGAAAGGGATAACCCGGCAAGCGTGCCTTTGCACCCTGCCAGCGATAGGAACAGACTGATGCTGTACAAAGGCAGCTGCCATTGCGGCAAGGTGGCTTTCGAGGTCGAAGGCGAGATCGGCGGCGCGGTGCGCTGCAATTGCTCGATCTGCGCGCGCAAGGGCGCGCTGCTTTGGGCCGTACCGCATGGCAGCATGCGGCTGGTCGCCTGCGGCAACGACCTCGGCAAATACACTTTTGGCAGGAGCGCCATTGCGCATCGCTTCTGCCGGACCTGCGGCATCCATCCCTTCGACGCCAGCCAGGGCAGCGAACGCAGCGCCTACATCAACATCAACTGCCTCGAGGACGTCGACCTCACCGCAGTGCAGGTCTTCGAATTCGACGGCCGCTCTGCCTAGACCGGACCGCATCGCTCAGCCGACAAGCCGGCCATATCGGCCGGCTTGTCGGCATCCGGGACTATTCGGCCTGTTTGGGCCCGATGGCGAAAGTCACCAGCGCCGCGAGCAGCGTCGCCACGGCGCCGTAGGCGAAGGCGCTCGCCACGCCGGCATGGTCGACCAGCAGGCCGCCGAAGACCGCGCCCAGCGCGATCGCCACCTGGAACGTTGCGACCATCAGCCCGCCGGCGCTCTCGGCCTGGTCGGGAGCGGCACGCACCAGCCAGGTCTGCAGCCCGACCGGCACGGCGCCGAAGGCAAAACCCCAGCTCGTGACGGCGACGGCTGCCGTTACCGGCGAGGCACCAAGCGTAAGCAGCGCCAGCGCCGACAGCGCGATCAGCAGCGGGGCCAGCCCGACCGCGAGCTTCAGGTTGCGCTCGGCCAGGAAGGCGCCGGCGAAGTTGCCGAAGAAGCCGCCGACGCCATAGGCGAGCAGCACCAGCGAGATGGTCTCGATCGGCATCACCGGCACCGTCTCCAGGAATGGCCGCACATAAGTGAAGCCGGCAAACTGTCCCGAGGCGACGAGCAGCACCACCATGAGAGCCGCGCGGATCGTCGGCCTTTTCAGCACCTCGATCAGGGTGCGGAAGCTTGCCACGGCCGTCGGCGGCAGGCTGGGAATGGTTGCAAGCTGAACCAGCAGGGTCAGCGCACCGACGACGGCTGCGATCATGAAGGCCGTGCGCCAGCCCCAGATGTCGCCGACATAGGCGCCGACAGGCGCCGCGGTGACAGTGGCGACCGAGACGCCGGTCAGGATGATCGACATGGCGCGCGGCATCAATCGCATCGGCACCAGACGCATCGCCATGGCGGCCGACATCGACCAGAAGCCGCCGAGCGCGACACCCAGGACCACGCGAGCCAGAAGCAGCATCGTGAGCGAGGAGGCGAAGGCGGCAAGCAGATTGGAGACGATCAGAAGCACGGTGAGCATCCACATCACCAGCCTGCGGTCGAGCCGCTTGGTGACGATGGCCATCGTGGGTGCTGCGATCGCGCCGACGACGGCTGTCGCCGTGACCGCCTGGCCGGCGGAACCTTCGCTGACGCCGAGGTCCTGCGCCAGTCGCGTCAGCAGGCTGGCGGGCAGGAATTCGGCGGTCACCAGGCCGAACACGCCGAGCGCTAGCGACACCACCGCGCCCCATACGGGCTCGGTTCGTTCCTCTGGTTCGGTCCTGTCGAGAACGGCGGCGTCGATGACGCCCGTGGCGGGTTCGGTCATGGCAAATCTCCGGAAAGTTGCAACGCAACATTTGGCTGCAGTGCAACATAGGGAGTGACTGGCTGGAGTTTCCATGCTAGAAACGCCGAAATGAATTACAATTCGTCCAAAACGACACCGCTGGCATCCGGCGACCCGCTGACCGACATGCTGCGCGGCCTGCGACTCGACGGCGTCGACTATGGCCGCTGCGTGCTGGGCGAGCCGTGGGCCGTTTCCTTCCCCGCGCAGAAGGCGGCGCGCTTCCATTTCATCGGACAGCAGGGCTGCTGGCTGTTCTCGCCGGCCAGGGAATGGGTCGAGCTGTCGGTGGGCGACGCGCTTCTGATCCCGCGCGGCGACGAGCATGTGCTGGCCAGCGCGCCGGGCGTGCCGCCGGTGCCGATCGGCCGCTACACCATCGAGCCGGTCTGCGAGAACGTCTTCGACGTCTCCAACGGCTGCGACGGCTGCAAGACCCTGCTGTTTTGCGGCAGCATGCATTTCAATCTCGACGGCTCGCATCCGCTGCTCGACATGATGCCCGACCTGATGCAGGCGCATAAGCTGATGGCGAACGCGCCGGGCATCCAGCATCTGCTCGACGCCATGGCCGGCGAGGTGACGATGGACCGGGTCGGCTCCGGCGGCATTCTGGCGCGTCTGGCTGACGTGCTCGCCGCCACCATCATTCGCTCTTGGGTGGAGAATGGTTGCGGCGACGCCACCGGATGGATCGCCGCAGTCCGCAACCCGGACGTCGGCAAGGTGCTCGCCGCCATTCATCTGCAGCCCGATCGCGACTGGACGGTCGAATCCCTGGCGCGAATGATGGGAGCGTCACGCTCCGCCTTCGCGCAGCGCTTCGCCTCCGTGGTCGGCGAGACGCCGGCCAAATATGTGCTGCGCGTGCGCATGCACCAGGCACGGCAATGGCTCGCCCGCGACGGCATGCGGGTGTCGGTGGCGGCCGCGAAGCTCGGCTACGATTCGGAAGCGTCCTTCAGCCGCGCCTTCAAGCGGGTCATGGGCATCGCGCCGAGCCATCTGCGAAATGGCCCAGGCGAGCAACCCTGACACCCGGCGGTCAAGCTGGAGGAATTGCGAGGTCTTTTGGACGGAGCGCTATTCCTCTCCCATAGCGGCGGCATAAGCTGACCGGCGGAGGAAACCGCCATGGCCAAACACCTTGCACCGCTTGCGCTTGCCGCGCTGGCCGTCCTTCCGGGACGGGCATTGGCGCTCGAAGACAGCTACCTGCCCGCCGACAAGATCCCTTATGTCGTCGAAGCGCCCGACCAGCCGCAGCGCCTCGGCCCGCTATGGGGCTCGAGGGCCAAGGGTCCGGCCGGCACGCTGCTCAAGGTTCCCGGCAACTGGCGCGCGCCGGTCCATGCCCACACCGCCGACTATCGCGCCGTGGTCATAAAGGGACTGTGGGCGCATTGGCAGATGCAAGGCGGCGAAGCGACCAAGGTCGAATTGCCGCCGGGCTCCTACTGGACGCAAAAGGCCGACGAGATGCATGACGATGCCTGCCTGTCCGACACCGAATGCGTGATCCTGCTGATCAACGACACGCCCTACGAGACCTATCTGCCGCAATAGCACAGCGCCGGCCAAAGTCCCGCCGGGCGAACGGCAGGCTCGTCAGCCGGCGTGCCGCAGGCTCACCCCGCTGCCCTTGTCGAACATCACCACCTTGTCCGGATTCCAGGCAAAGCGGACGGGCTGCTCGATCTCGACGGCGGTCCTTGCCGGCACTGTGGCCCTCAGCATCGCGTCGCCGACCCTCAGCGTCACGATCTTCTCGACGCCGTGGTTCTCGACGTCGTGGACGCGTGCCTCGACCGGGGCGCCGCTCTCCAGATAGACATCCTCCGGACGGATGCCGAAGACGAGCGGGCGACCGTCGGCCGCACCGCCCGCCTTCTCCCCCAGAAAAGTCCTGGCTCCCCCTGAAAGCGGCAATTCGAAATTCATCGGCGCCATCACCGCGCGGTTTTCCACCAGTTTGCCGTCGATGAGGTTCATCGGCGGCGAACCGACGAAGCTTGCGACATAGGTGTCGCGCGGATTGTTGTAGATATCCTGCGGCGTGCCGGTCTGGACGATGCGACCATGGTTGAGCACGCCGACCTTGTCGCCCATCGACATCGCCTCGATCTGGTCGTGGGTGACGAACAGGAAGGTGGCGCCGAGCTGCATCTGCAGGTTCTTCAGCTCCGTCCGCAGCGCCTCGCGCAGCTTCGCGTCGAGCGCCGACAGCGGCTCGTCCATCAGGAACACGCGCGGCTTGCGCACGATCGCCCGGCCGATCGAGACGCGCTGCATTTCGCCGCCCGAAAGCCGGTCCGTCTTGCGGTCGAGCAGATGCTCGATGCGCAGCGTGCGGGCGGCACGCGCTACGCGGTCCTTGATCTCGGCATCGGGCAGGCGACGGATTTTCGGCTTCAGCGGAAACTCCAGATTCTGCCGCACGGTGTAGCGCGGGTAGAGCGAGTATTGCTGCAGCACCAGCGCCACGTCGCGCTCGGCGGCGCCCCATCCGGCAACGTCGACGCCGTCGATGAAGACTTGGCCCTCGGTCGGCTTCTCGAGCCCGGCGATCAGCCGCAGTGTCGTCGTCTTGCCGGCGCCGGTCTCGCCGAGCAGCACGAAGAATTCGCCGTCGGCGATGTCCAGGTTGAGGCCCGTCAGCGCGGTGTGGCCACCGAACTTCTTGGTGATGTTCTTGAGTTCGATGTGGGCCATTACAGCCTTACTCCTAGCGACTTGCCGCTTGCCGTGTCGAAGAAATGCGCCTGCTCGGGATCGATGCGGGCATGGACCTTCTCGCCCGGCCCCGAAACATATCCGGCCTTGGTGCGGGCGCGCAGCATCTTTGAGCCGACCTTGAGATCGATGATATCGAAGGAACCGAGCGGCTCGATGATCTGCGCCTCCACCGGTATGTAACCGGGCGAGGCATCGTGCCGCACCAGCACACCCTCCGGACGGATGCCCAGCGTCAAGCCGCCGTTGGAATGCCCGTTGAGCTTGGACAGCAGCTCGCGCGGGAACTCGAAACCGGTCTGCGCCTCGCCAATCGTGACGCGCGCGGCGCTGGCCTCCTCGGAGACGCCGGCCTCCGCGATGTTCATCACCGGGCTGCCGACGAACTGGGCAACGAAAAGGTTGGCCGGGTGCGAATAGACGTCGTCCGGCGTGCCGACCTGCTGGATGAAGCCCTCATGCATGATGACGATACGGTCGGCGAGACTCATCGCCTCGATCTGGTCGTGGGTGACATAGATCGTGGTCGAACCCTGCTTGATGTGCAGCCGTTTGATCTCGGCCCGCATCTCCTCGCGCAGCTTGGCGTCCAGCGCGCCGATCGGCTCGTCCATCAGCATCGCCTTCGGACGCCGCACCAGCGCCCGGCCGATCGCCACGCGCTGCATGTCGCCGCCGGACAGCGCCGACGGCTTCTTGGCGAGCAGGTCGGTGATGCGCAGGACCCGGGCGACCTCGCGCACGGCCTTGTCGACCTCGCCGCTGCTCATGCGTGTTGCGCGGAGCGGAAAGGCGATGTTCTCGAACACCGTCATGTGCGGGTAGAGCGAGAAGGACTGGAACACCATGGCGATATCGCGGTCGGCGGCCTTGAGGTGCTGCACGGCCTTGCCGTCGATCAGGATGTCGCCCTGATCGATCGTCTCCAGCCCCGCAATCGCGCGCAGCGTCGTCGTCTTGCCGCAGCCCGACTGGCCAAGCAGCACGATGAACTCGTTGTCGGCGATGGCGAGGTTGAGATTGTGGATGACCTGAACGGCACCGAAGAATTTCTCGATGCCGCGAAGTTCGATCTGCGTCACTGCCGTGCCCCCTCGTGCATCGCGGCGCCGGTTTCCTCCGGGCGCTCCGGCGCTATCTTCGACGTGATGTTGAAGCCGATCAGCCCGATCAGGATGATCGTCACGCCATAGGAATGCAGGCGGAGGCTCCATGGCTGGCAGAGCGCGATGATGCCCAGCACCATGAGGATCTGCGAGGCCGGCAAAAGGTACTTCTCGTTGACTGCGCGAAAGCTCATTTGCGGATCGCTCCGAAGGTCACGCCGCGAAGCAGGTGGTTGCGCAGCAGGAAGGTGAAGATCGCGACCGGCAGCAGGAACAGGAAGGTGCCCGCCGCGATCGTCGTCCAGTCCGGCAGGCCGGAACCGATCTGGCTGGGAATGAAGGGCGGCGCGGTCTGGGCGCGCCGGTTGGTCATGATCAGCGCGAAGGCGTACTCGTTCCAGGCGGTGATGAAGCAGAACACGGCGGTGGCGGCAATGCCGGTCGCCGCTTCCGGCAGCACGATCTTGAAGAACGCCTGCATGCGTGTGTAGCCGTCGACCAGCGCAGCCTCCTCGTACTCCTTCGGGATCTCGTCCATGAAGCCCTTCATCAGCCAGACCGAGAAGGACAGGTTGAAGGCGACGTAGAGGATGATCAGGCCGATATGCGAATCGTTGAGGCCGACCATCCGGTACATCAGGAACATCGGGATCGCCACGACGACCGGCGGCAGCATGCGCGTCGACAGGATGAAGAAGAGAAGGTCAGCCTCGCCCGCGACCTTGAAGCGCGAGAAGCCGTAGGCGGTGAAGGTCCCCATGCCCACCGCAAGCACCGTGCTGATGACCGCCACGATCAGGCTGTTCATGAAGCGGTCGGGATATTGCGACAGCTGCACGTCCTTGCCGACCTTCAGCACCCGCTCGCCGCCGTCATAGATGCGCTTTTCCCACCAGGGCGCGGCTTCGTAGACTTGCGGGTCGACCGGCTTCTGCATCTGCACGCGCTTGGTGAACAGACGGATGAAGGGCGTGACTTCCGGCTGGAAAAGGACGGTGGGCGGCACGCTGACCGCCAGTTCCTTCGGCTTGAACGCGGTGGAGGCGATCCAGTAGATCGGCGCGAGGAAGATCAGCGTCGCGACCAGCACCGCGACGATTGCCGCGCGGTTGAGGGCGACCTCGGAAGAAGTGCGGACGGCGGCCATCTCAGCGCTCCTTCACCTTGTTGAGGTACTTCACGTAGAGGTTGGTGATGGCCAGCACCATGATCAGCACGATGTAGGCCAGCGCGCAGGACTTGCCGGTATCCCACTGCTGGAACGCCTGCTTGTAGAGCCGGATCGCTATCAGTTCGGCGGTCGGCTGGGTCGTCATCGTGTAGGCGATGTCGAAGGTCTTGAAGGCTTCCATGGTGCGGAAGATCAGCGCGATCAAAAGGATCGGCGAGACCAGCGGCAAGGTGATGCGGGTGAAGGTGTACCACCAGCTCGCACGGTCGATCGCGGCGGCCTCGTAGAGGTGCTGCGGCACGGCCGACAGGCCGGCGAGCGACAGCAGCATTACGAATGGCGACCACATCCAGACGTCGGTGATCGCGACGGCGTAGAGCGCGCTGTCGGGATTGGAAAGCCAGGCGAAGTCGCCCAGGCCGAAGACGTAGTTGATCGGCCCCCAGGACGGGCTGTAGAGCAACTGCCAGAACAGGCCGACCACCGCCGCCGACATCATCATCGGCAACAGGAGCAGCGTGGTAATCAGGCCCTTCATCGGGAAGCTGCGGTTGAGCAGCAGGGCGAGGCCGAAGCCGACGATCATCTGTCCGGCCACCGATACGATGACGTATTTCGCCGTGATGATGAAATTCGACCAGATGTGGTCGTCGCTGAGCAGCTCGCGATAGTTCTGCAAGCCGACGAACTGCCAGGGCTCGCTGCGGTTCGCGGCGAAATTGGTGAAGGAATAGCCCAGCGAATAGATCAGCGGGAAAATGTTGAAGACGATCAGGAAAACCAGCGTCGGGACGATGAACATGTTGCGGATGGTCAGATCCGACCAGCCGCGCGCGGCGGCCCTTGAGGCAGGATCGAGATGGGCAAGGGCTACCGAAGCCAACGAATGTCTCCCTGAAAACAGGAATGCCGGAGGGGAAACCCTCCTCCGGCATTCTGACTGTGATACTTACTTGTAGCGATTGTACTTGGTGAACGTCGCCTTCCAGTCGGCGGCGGTCTTGTCGAGCGCTTCCTGGGCGGTGCCCTTGCCGCCGACCACGAACGGATAGATGTTCTGGTTCAGCTGATCGAGCACCTCGGCATATTCAGGCGTCGCCCAGAAGTCCTTGACCATGAACATCGTGTCGTAGAACGCCTTGTTGTAGGGCGTGGCGTTCTGGAAGGCTTCCGACTTCAGCACGGCCTGGCTGCAGGTGTAGCCGCCGAGGTCGGCCCACTTCTTCTGGGTCTCGTCCTTGATGAACCACTCCAGGAACTTCATCGCCTCGTCCTTGTTCTTCGAATACGAGACAATCGAAATTCCCTGGCCGCCGAGAGCGGCGAAGCGCTTGCCGTCCGGGCCGGCCGGATTGGCGAAGAAGCCGGTGGCGTCGGCATAGGGGTTGGTGGCCTTGTTCACCAGCGGCGGGAAGAAGGCGAAGAAGTTCATGCTCATCGCGGCGAGGCCGCCGGTGATCGCCTGGTTGTCCTCCACGAAGAAGGTCTTGCCCCAGCCGGGAGGCGTGAACTTGTAGAGCTCCTTGTACATGTCGAGGCCGGCTGCGGCCTCTTTCGAATTGGTGATGCCGTCGACCTTGTAGGTTGCATAGTCGCCGAGGTCGCCGCCGTAGCTGAAGATGGCGCTTTCGACGCCCATCGCCATCGCGTCATAGGAATTGTCGGTATAGATGGCGACGCCGTAGCGCTTCTGGTCCGGACGGTGGAAGAACTCGGCGATGTCGCGCAGCTGCGCATAGGTCGTCGGCACGGCGAGGTCGTAGCCGTACTTCGCCTTGAAGGCTTCCTTCTCCTTCGGGTCCTCGAACCAGTCCTTGCGGTAGGACCAGCCAATCGCGTCGCCTTCCAGCGGGATCGCCCAGTATTTGCCGGACCCGCCGGGGTATTCGGCGTAGTACTTGATGGTCGCGGGCGCCATCACGTCGCCGAGCTTGTGCTGGTTGAAGAAGTCGGTCAGGTCGACATAGTGGCCCTGCGTCGAACCGGCGCCCAGCCATTGCGAGTCGCCGACCACCATGTCGTAGGCGTCGCCATGCGCGTTGAACTCGGTGAAGGCCTTGGTCTGGAAGTCAGGCCACGGCGTGGTCTGCACCGTGACCTTCACGCCGGTCTCGGCCGTGTAGTCGTTGACGAGTTCCTGCAGATAGTTCGCCGGATCCCATTCCGCCCAGAAGATGGTGAGTTCCTTGTCTTGCGCGCGGACGGATGTTCCGCAGGCAAGCGCCAAGCCGATACCAGCGACCACGCTGGTCACTATCTTGCGCATAGTTTTCCTCCCTTGTGCGCATTCTACCTTGTCATGCGAGCCGCCAGCTTGGTCGGCCCTGGTAGTTCCTCCGGTGATGGCACGTTCCGGTTTCGAGCCTCTCGCCCTGCCGGAAAGATGGATCGCAGCCCTCACTTTCGATCCGCTTTATGCGTACTGATCTGGTATTACCAATTCAAGAGGGCCGTCAAGCTCTTTCTTGGACGCTCAAAAGCGACCCCGCAAGCGGATCGGGACGGTATCTGTCTGTTTTCCCTTATTTTTCCTACTCCTTGATACATGGTGGCCTTGTTTCCGGCGATGCATCACAATTATTACTGGTAGCTGGCCCCTCAATCTGGTCGAACCAGATTCTAGGACATCCCTATTCCGGGCGATGCTGAAACCCCACCCGCTTTCGCCTCCGATTCCGCCATCGCCGCGCGCACCAGTGCCGCCGCCGCCCACTCGGCGACCGACATCATGTCACGGCTGTCCAGGCCCCATATATCCTTCAGCACGATCAGCACTTCGACGCCGAACATCAGCGACAGCGCCTGGGCAAGACGCTTGAATTGACGCGGCTTGAGCTGACCCTTGAGCGGCGCGATCGCATCTTTCAGGAGATCGATGCGGTGGCCGCGCGTGAAAGCCGGCTCGGTCCCCAGCGTGCCCGCCTGCCGCCGCGCCCATTGGTCGAGCGAAAGCTTGAGCGCCGCCTTGAACGTCGCCTCGAAAGCCTCGATGCGCGGCATGGCGCTGGCGAACAGGTCGGCCACCCGTCGCTCCGGATCGTTCGAGGCGGATTTCCACGTCAGGATCGGGCCAAGCCCCTCATCGACGACCGCCTGCACCAGCGCCGCCTGGCTCGGGAAATAGCGATAGGCGGTCGCGCGCGACACCTCCGCAGCCTCCGCAACTTCGCTGACCGAAGGCGTCACGCCGGACTGCATCAGCCGCGTCGCCGTCTCCAGCATCAGCCGCCTCGTGCGGGCGCGCGGCCCCTTCTCGGCTGCCGGCGTCTGCTCGGCGTCGTCGTTGGCGGCAGCTTGTTGACGTGAGACATCCATATCAATACGATACGCGCGTCTCAAAAAATTGCAATGGCCCACGCCTTGGCGACCGGGCCAGGCAAGAAGCGACAAGCGGCAACGCCAGGCGCGCAAGACAACGATAGAGACGACGGGGAAACGCGGATGAAGCGCATCTATGTGGTCGGCACCGCCGACACCAAGGGTGAAGAGCTCGCCTTCTTGGCCGATGCCGTGGCCGCCGCCGGCGGAATGGCCGTCCGCGTCGATATCGGTACGCGCGGCGCGACCGTGCCGGTCGACATCGAGGCAGGCGAGGTCGCCGCGCATCATCCGGACGGAGCCGGCGCGGTGCTCGGCATCGACGATCGCGGCACGGCCGTCGCCGGCATGGGCGTCGCGTTTGCCCGCTTCATCCAGGCTCGCGACGACGTCGCCGGCGTGATCGGCATCGGCGGCGGCGGCGGCACCTCGATCGTCACCGCCGGCATGCGCGCGCTGCCGCTCGGCCTGCCGAAGATCATGGTCTCGACGCTCGCTTCCGGCGACACCGCGCCCTATGTCGACGTCTCCGACATCATCATGATGCCGTCGGTGACCGACATGGCCGGACTCAACCGCCTGTCGCGCGTCGTGCTGCACAATGCCGCCCAGGCGGTCGCCGGCATGGCGGCGAAGCCGGCGCCCTCCGCCGCAGGCAAGCCGGCGCTGGGCTTGACCATGTTCGGCGTCACCACGCCATGCGTCACGGCCATCGTCGAACGGCTGCGCGCCGACTATGACTGCATGGCCTTCCATGCCACCGGCACAGGCGGCCGATCGATGGAGAAGCTCGCCGATTCAGGCCTGCTCGCCGGCGTCCTCGACATCACCACAACGGAAGTCTGCGATCTTTTGTTCGGCGGCGTGCTACCGGCGACTGAGGACCGCTTCGGCGCCATTGCCCGCACGAAGCTGCCCTATGTCGGCTCGGTCGGCGCGCTCGACATGGTCAACTTCTGGGCGCCGCCGACCATTCCCGAAAAATACCGGGGACGCCTGTTCTACGAGCACAATCCGAACGTCACGCTGATGCGCACAACGACCGATGAATGCCGCAGGATCGGCGAATGGATCGGCACACGCCTCGCCGCGTGCGAAGGCCCGATCCGCTTCCTCATCCCGGAAAAGGGCGTCTCGGCGCTCGACATCGAGGGCGGCGCTTTCTTCGACTCGGAAGCCGATGCTGTCCTGTTCGAGGCCATCGAGCGCACGATCAAGCCGACGAAGCACCGCGCCGTGACGCGCCTGCCGCTGCACATCAACGATCCCACATTCGCCAAGGCCGCAGCCGAGGCTTTCCTCGACATTGCCAAGAAGTGAGACCTGACAAGCATGGCCGCCATCCCGCGCAAAACGATACTGAAAAGATTCCGCAAGATGATCGCCGACGGCGTGCCGATCGTCGGCGGCGGCGCCGGCACCGGCCTGTCGGCCAAGGCAGAGGAAGCCGGCGGCATCGACCTCATCATCATCTACAACTCCGGCCGCTACCGCATGGCCGGGCGCGGCTCGGCCGCCGGCCTGCTCGCCTATGGTAACGCCAATGAGATCGTCAAGGAGATGGCCTATGAGGTGCTGCCGGTGGTGAAGAAGACGCCGGTTCTGGCCGGCGTCAACGGCACCGACCCCTTCGTCATCATGCCGCTGCTGCTCGCCGAGCTGAAGACGATGGGTTTTTCCGGCGTGCAGAATTTTCCGACCGTCGGCCTGTTCGACGGCACCATGCGCCAGAGTTTTGAAGAGACCGGCATGGGTTTCGGCCTCGAGGTCGATATGATCGCGGAGGCGCACAAGCTCGACCTGCTGACCACGCCTTACGTCTTCAACCCCGACGAGGCGCGCGCCATGGCACGAGCCGGCGCCGACATAATTGTCGCCCATATGGGTGTGACGACCGGCGGCTCGATCGGCGCCACGTCTGCGAAGTCGCTCGACGCCTGCGTGAAGGAGATCGACGCCATCGCCGACGCCGCGCGCTCGGTGCGCAAGGACGTCATCCTGCTCTGCCATGGCGGGCCGATATCGATGCCAGACGACGCGCGCTACATCCTTGAGCGCTGCAAGGAGCTGCACGGCTTCTACGGCGCAAGCTCGATGGAACGGCTGCCGGCCGAAGCGGCGATCGCCAGGCAGACTGCGGATTTCAAGGCAACCGCGAAAACGAAGGGATGAGGCAATGGCCGACAGGAGCAAGGTGTTCGTCTACCCCAAGGATGTCAGCGCCTTCCGCTTCGACTGGGGCAAGCTGTCGCTCACCGTCGCGCCGGAAGTGAATGGAGCCGAACGCTTTTCCGGCGGCGTCGTCGACCTGCCGCCGGGCCAGGGCCACACCCGCCACAACCATCCCGGCGCCGAGGAGATCATCTTCGTCATCTCCGGCAATGGCGAGCAGATGGTCGAGGACGAGAAGGGCAATCCGGTGGTGGCGAAAGTCGGTCCCGGCTGCACCATCTACGTGCCGGAAAGCCGCTACCATTCGACGCTCAACACCGGCGACCAGCCGATGCAGCTCTTCGTCGTCTATTCGCCGGCGGGACCGGAACTGGCGCTGCGCGACCTGCCGGATTTCAGGCTGCTGCCGGCGGGCAAGTGAGGTTGTCGAAGTACTGTCTCGGCGCTAAAGCAACTCCAGGAAAAGTGTGAGCGGCTTTCCGTCCGGAATTGCGTAAAAACAAGGAGATAGGGCGTTTCGCCGTTTCCGTGAAACGGTGAAACGCACTAGGCGCCGAGACATCGGGGCTTACGCGCCGCCTCTGTTCCACCCCCGCCCGCGATCGCCGAACATGACGTAGCCCGTGTCGGTCACCGCGACCGTATCTTCCAGCTTGATGAAACCGCGCGTCGGGTGGAGCATGGTGGTCTCGACCGAAAGCACCATGTTCTTTTCCAGCGGCTTTGCCGCATAGGTGCCTTCATAGGCGACCGGGTGGTTGGTCATCAGGAACGGCGCCTCATGCGTGATCAGCCCCATGCCGTGGGCGAAGAAATCCGTATAGGGCGCTACCTTCGAGGCTTTCAGCACGCCCCCGGCATGCGCGATCACATCGCCGCCGAGCGTGCCTGCCCTGACTTTGGAAAAGGCCGCCTGCTGCACCGTTTCCACTTCGGCCAAAAGATCCTCCAGCTCGGCATCCGGCTCGCCGAGCACACCCATGCGGCAGAGGTCGCCGATATAGCCGTGATAGTTGCCGCCGGAATCGATCGACAGCACCTCGCCCTTCTTCCACGCCTGGCTCGAAGCGGCGCGGTTGTGGCTCGATCCCAGCGTCAGCAGGCAATATTCGAAATGCGCGCCGCGATTGGTCTCTTCGCGCCGCAGCTGCTCGATGATGTCGGTCTTGCTCGTGCCCTCGCGCGCCCAGGCGATCGTCGCCAGCATGGAATCGGTGATGAGCTCGGAGGCGATGCGCAACTGTTCGAGCTCGGCCTCGGTCTTGATCGCGCGCATGGTCTCCAGCATGCCGGTCGCGTCGACCAGCTTGGCGTCCGGCAGCGCCTTGCGGATCAGCGTATAGGCATCCGACGGCAGGAAGCCCGGCTCGATGCCGATACGGGCCGCGCCCTTGCCGATCTTCTGCAGATGCTCGACCGCAAGATTGGCGGCGTCGAGCGTGCCCCAGCAGGCGGCATGCAAGGTCGGCGTCCAGAACGGATGGTTCTGATGCTCGCCGCCTTCCATCTTGTTGCCGATATAGGCCGCGTGCTCCGGCCCGCCCTTCTCATAAAGCACGATCGGCAGGTAGCGGCTGTGGCCGATCGCATCCATCGCGGAAAAGAAGATGAACTTGTAGCCGCCGAGCAGGTATTGCGTGTTGTGCTTGGAGGTGGCGAAGAGCACGTCGATCCCGGCCTCCTCCATCAGCCGGTCCACCCGCGTCTGGTCGAACGGAATGCTGCCGATCTCGGTTTTGCCCGGAGCGACGTTCATCGAACTCTCCCTGATTTTCCCGGCCGCTCAAGCGGCCGATCTTCTTGAACTTTTTGGCTGTCGGCCAAATCTGCACCATTTTGCCTGCTCTGGTCCAGCCAGAATCCAGAGCGTCCGCCAGATAGCGCCCACCATGGCGGCTCTTGGTGGCCTTAAGCTCCTATCTGGTCCTACCAGATTGTGGTAACGTTAGCCCGAACATAACCGGTCCAGCGGACGAAAATTTCAAAGCCAAGCCATCCTGCGCCAAAACCGTCTCTGGCGAAACCTTTGCCAAGGGCCATAATCCCGCCCATTCGAGGCTGCCCGTGCCCGGCACGGGTGAAGAGGGGAGTTTGAGCGATGTCCGAACTGACGATTTCACGCCGCGGCCTGCTGGCCGGCTCGGCGTTGCTCTTGGCATCGACGGCGTTGCCGACCATCGGCCGGGCGCAGGCGCCGAAGAAGGGCGGGCGATTGATCGTCGCCGCCGACTCCGAACCTCGCAATCTCAACCCGGCAATCGTAGCCTCCAACGGCGTCTTCTTCATTTCCAGCAAGGTCGTCGAGACGCTGGCCGAAGCCTCCTTCGACGGCAGGGATGGGCTTCAGCCGCGCCTCGCGCTTTCCTGGGAAGGTGCGGCCGACGGATTGTCGGTGACCTTCAAGCTGCGCGACGGCGTGAAGTGGCATGACGGCAAGCCCTTCACCTCCGCCGACGTCGCCTTTTCGGCGCTTGAGGTCTGGAAGCCGCTGCAGAATCTCGGTCGCACCGTGTTCAAGGACCTCAGCACGGTCGAGACGCCGGACGAGTTCACCGCCGTCTTCAAATTCGCCAAGCCGACGCCGTTCCAGCTGATCCGCAACGCGATGCCCGCGCTGTCGAGCGTCGTGCCGAAACATGTTTATGAGAGCGGCAAGATCGAGGACAACCCGGCCAACAATGCGCCGGTCGGCACCGGTCCGTTCAAATTTGTCGAATACAAGGCCGGCCAGTACTACCGGCTCGCGAGGAACGCAGACTATTGGGGCAAGGACGAACCCTATCTCGACGAGATCGTCTACCAGGTGCTCCCCGATCGCACCTCGGCAGCGGCCGCGCTCGAAGCGGAAGAGATCCAGCTTGCCGCCTTCTCCGCCGTGCCGCTCGCCGACCTCGATCGCATCTCAAAGGTGCCTGGCCTGAAGATCGTCACCAAGGGCTATGAGGGGCTGACCTATCAGCTCGTCGTCGAGATCAACCACCGCCGCAAGGAACTGGCCGACCTGAAAGTGCGCCAGGCGATCGCGCATGCCATCGACAAGGACTTCGTCGTCAAGACGGTCTTCCTCGGCTACGCCGCGACCGCGACCGGCCCGGTGCCGAAGAACGATCCGCAATTCTACACCGCCGATGTCCCGACCTATCCGTTCGACGTCGCCAAGGCCAACGACCTGCTCGACGAGGCCGGCTACAGGCGGGCCGACGACGGCAAGCGGTTTGCGCTGAAACTCTTGCCGGCGCCCTATTTCAACGAGACGAAACAGTTCGGCGATTATCTTCGTCAGGCGCTGGCCGCTGTCGGCATCGACGCCGAGATCGTCAACAACGATTCCGCCGCCCATATCAAGGCCGTCTACACCGACCATGCCTTCGACCTCGCCGTCGGCCCGCCGGTGTTCCGCGGCGACCCCGCGATCTCGACCACCATCCTGGTGCAGAGCGGCATTCCCGACGGCGTGCCCTTCTCCAACCAGGGCGGCTACAAGAATGCCGACCTCGACGCGCTGATCGTCAAGGCATCGGAGACGCTCGACACATCAGCCCGCACCGAGCTTTACAAGGAATTCCAGAAGAAGGTGGCGGCGGATCTGCCGCTGATCAACGTCGCCGAATGGAGCTTCATTTCCGTCGCTCGCGACACCGTCGGCAACATCGCCAACAATCCGCGCTGGGCTGTGTCCAACTGGGCGGACACCTATTTGCAATCGTGACACACTCACGCGGATGAGAATTCGCGGCGAAATCATCGTGGATGCACGAGCAGACGTCGAGCTCTACGATACCCCCCTCTGTCCGGCAGGACAGAGGGGGGTGCCTGGGCGCAGTCCTAACCAGAATATCGCCAAGCCTTCGAGGGCGCCATGACCCGCACCCTCACTATCCTCCGCCGGCGTCTCGTCGGCAGTGTCTTCGTGCTCCTCATCGTCGTCATCGGCAGCTTCCTGCTGCTTGAAGCCGCTCCCGGCGACGCGGTAGACGCCTACATCGTCTCGACCGGCGGCGATGCCGGCATGATCGAACTGCTGCGTCACCACTGGGGCCTCGACCAATCCGAACTGACGCGGCTCGCCAACTACCTTTGGGCGCTGTTGCATCTCGATCTCGGCCGGTCCGTCACCTTCTCGCGGCCGATCCGCGACGTCATCCTGGAGCGCCTGCCGACCACGCTCATCCTGATGGGGAGCGCCACAGCGCTGTCCTTCGGTCTCGGCTCGGCGCTCGGCATCTATGCAGGCGCTGCGCCCGGCAGTTTTCGTGATCGCTTGCTGTCGATCGGTTCGCTGGCGCTCTACGCGGTGCCCGGCTTCTGGCTTGGCCTCGTGCTGATCGTCGTCTTTGCCGTCGACCTGCGCTGGCTGCCGATCGGCGGCATCGAGACCATCGCTTCCGGCAAAACCGGGCTGGCGCGGGCCGCCGACATCGCCAGCCATCTCGTGCTGCCTGTCGCAGCACTCGGCTTCATCTATCTGGCGCTTTACCTGCGCATGATGCGCGCCGGCATGGCCGAGGCCTGGCGACAGGATTTTATCCTTGCCGCCCGCGCCAGGGGTCTGCCGCGCCGCCGCATCGTGCTTGCGCATGTTGCCCGCAACGCGCTTCTGCCTCTGGTCACCATGCTCGGCCTGCAATCTGCGCAGATGCTCGGCGGCAGCGTCGTCATCGAAAGCGTCTTTGCCGTACCAGGCCTCGGCCGGCTGGCGCAGGAAGCCGTCGCCGGACGCGACACGCCGCTGCTGCTCGGCATAATCCTGGTGAGCGCGGTTCTGGTCATCGTCATCAATCTCGTGGTCGACCTCACCTACGCCTTCCTCGATCCGCGCCTCGGCGCAGGCGAGGCTGGCGCATGAACCGGCTGCTTCGTTTCTTCCGCACGCCGGAGGCGATCGCCGGCGCGCTCATCCTCGCCTTGCTCATCGCCATGGCGCTGGCGGCGCCGTTGCTTTTTCCGGGCGATCCGCAGGCGATTGCCGGCCCAGCGCTGCTGCCGCCATTCCAGGAATGGTCGCTGCCGCTCGGCACCGACCGGCTCGGCCGCGACGTGCTGGCCGAGCTCTTCCATGGCGCCCGCACCTCGCTGGCCGTCGGTCTGGCGGTGGCGGCCGCGGCGCTTCTGATCGGCGCGGTTGTCGGCACGCTGGCCGGCTTCGCGGGAGGCCTGATCGACGAGGTGCTGATGCGCATCACCGATGCCTTCCAGACCGTGCCGAGTTTCCTTCTGGCGCTGGCCTTCGTCAGCATCGTCGGCCCCTCGCTCGGCGTCGTCGTCGGAGCAATAGCGCTGGGCGCATGGACCGGTCCTGCGCGCGTTGCTCGCGCGGAAGTGCTGTCGATCCGCGAGCGCGATTATGTCGCCGGCGCCCGCGTCATCGGCATGCATCCGCTGGAAATTGCCTTCCGAGAGGTGCTGCCAAACGCTCTGCCGCCGGTGCTGGCGCTGTCCTCGGTGATCGTCGCGGCGGCGATCCTCAGCGAGGCGGCACTTTCCTTCCTTGGCCTCGGCGACCCCAACCGCGTCACCTGGGGCGGCATGATCGCCGAAGGCCGCGCCGTGCTGCGCACAGCGCCATATCTGTCGATTGTTCCCGGCATCGCGCTGGTGCTGACCGTGCTCGGCGTCTACCTCGCCGGCGAAGGCGTGGTCGAAAGCACCGCAGTGCGCAGGAGCCTGTCGTGACGACGCTGCTCTCGATCCGCGATCTTTCGGTGCGCTATCGCTCCGACGGCGTGCAGGTGGCGGCGCTGAAAGGCATCAGCCTGGACATCGAGGCGGGCGAGCGTCTCGCGATCATCGGCGAAAGCGGCTCCGGCAAGAGCACGCTGGCGCTGGCCATTGCAGGACTACTGCCGGTGACTGCCAGGATTGACGGAGAGATCGAGTGGCAAACGCCGGAATTTGGACCGTCTCATTCCTTCGCGCCCCCCTCTGTCCTGCCGGACATCTCCCCCACAAGGGGGGAGATCAGGCCCTCATATCCGCTTTCGCCAATCTCCAAGCCTGGAGAAGGAGAGCCGTCGGCGACACTGCCAATCTCCCCCCAAGTGGGGGAGATGTCCGGCAGGACAGAGGGGGGCGCCGTAGAGCGCCAACCTCTCCTCGTTCGTGAGAAAGCTCCCCTCCTTGGCCGCGACATCGGCTTCGTCTTCCAGGACCCCTCCTCCAGCCTTGACCCGGTCATGCCGGTCGGCAAGCAGATCGCCGAGGTCGCCCGCACGCATCTCGGCCTGACCTGGCCGCAAGCCTACGCCAGGACCAAGACCCTGCTCGACCGCGTCCGCCTGCCGGAGGCCGCCCTGCATGCCTATCCGCACCAGCTTTCCGGCGGTCAGAAGCAACGCGTCGCGATCGCCGCGGCAATCGCCGCCGGGCCGAGGCTGTTGATCGCCGACGAAGCGACCAGCGCGCTCGACACCATCGTGCAGGCCGAGATCGTCGCCCTGATCCGCCGGCTGGTTGCCGAGGACGGCATGACGCTGCTGTTCATCAGCCACGACATCGCGCTCGCCGCCACGCTTGCCGAGCGCATCGCCGTGCTGCGCCATGGCGAGCTGGTCGAACTTGGCGAGACAGAAGAAACCATCAACGAGCCGCGCCACGCCTATACGCGCGCCCTCCTCGATGCCCATCTCGGCCTCGATGCTGAACCGCTGCTCGATAAGCAAGGCGCCCCGGCATGAGCCTGCTCGCGGTCTCCAGCCTCGCCAAGCGCTACCGCCGCGGCGGCAAGCCTTTTCCCGCTGTCGACGATGTCTCATTCGAGATCGGGCCGGCCGAGACGCTGGCGTTGGCCGGCCCGTCGGGCAGCGGCAAGTCGACGATCGCGCGGCTGGTGCTGCGGCTGATCGCGCCCGACGCCGGCCACATCGAATTCGAAGGCGCGGATTTCCTCGCGCTGTCGGGCGCCGCGCTGCGCGCGCGCCGCGCCCGCCTCCAGATGGTGTTCCAGGATCCGCTCGCCGCCTTCAATCCGCGCGCCACCGTGGCGCGCATCCTGGACGATCCGTTGCGCATCCATGGGCTTGCCTCGCGCACCGAGCGACCACGGCGTATCGCGGCGCTGCTGGAGCGTGTCGGCCTCGATGCCGGCATTGCCGGGCGCGCCATCCACGAGATTTCCGGCGGTCAGCGCCAGCGCGTGGCAATCGCCCGCGCCGTCGCCACGAAACCCTCGCTGATCGTGCTCGACGAAGCCGTCTCGGCGCTCGACGTCTCGGTGCGCGGGCAGATCCTGGAATTGCTGCTCGACCTGCAAAGACAGGAACGGATCGCCTATCTTTTCATTTCGCATGATCTCGGCGTCATCCGCGCCGTCGCGCACCGCATCGTCATCATCGACGCCGGCCGGATCGCCGAAAGCGGCGATGCCCGCGCCGTCATCGCCAACCCGCAATCGGCGATTGGCAATGCGCTGGTGGCAGCGACGCCCAGATTGACCAGGAACACAACACCATGACCGATCCGACAGCCCGAGCCGAAAAACTGTCGCGCGAGCTCGACTCCGCCTTCCGCAACCGGGCCGATCTCTACCGTCTCTTGCTCGACGAGCTGACCGCCGAGATGGGCGCCGAAAAGGCCGAAGCGGTTATGATCCGCACCATCGAAAAGCGCGGCCGGGAGGTCGCGGCGGCAGCTTTCACCGATTTCGGCCCCAATGATGCGCCGGCGATCGGCGAGGCCTTCCTCGCCGTCAGCCCGGACGACGGCCGCATGTACCCGACCCATGTCGAGCGCGGACCGGACCGCATCGCTTTCAAGGTGAAACGCTGCCCGTTGAAGGATGCCTGGATCGAGGCCGGCGTCGGTGACGAAAAGCTCGCCACGCTCTGCCGCATTGCCGGCGCCTTCGATCGCGGCCTGTTCGAGGCGACCGGCGTGCGCTTCGCCAACGTCACCTGGACGCCCGGTCACGGCTCCGGCTGCTGCCACATCGCGCTGACCAACAGAGACGCGACCTAACCATGCGGCTGCAGGGCTGTGCGGGCGATCTTCCAGGCGGATTCGACATGCCGCCGCGCCGCCGCTTCCGCCTCTTCGGGCTTGCGCGCCCGGATCGCATCCATGATCGCGTTCATCTCGGCGATCGCCGGCTCACGCCGGTTCGCCGAGGCGATTGTCATCGAACGCAACTGGTTGATGCGCACGTTGAGCCCGCTGACGATCTCCCAAGCGACACGCTTGTCGGCGGCCTCGAACAGCGCTTCGTAGAACTTCGTCGTGGCGCGCATCACCGCCGGCGGCTCGCCCGAGGCCCAGGCTTCGAAGAGCTCGCCGAGCGCACGCTCCAGTATCGCCAGCTGCCCATTGGTTGCCGATAGCGCGCAAGCGCGGGCCGCGATCCCTTCGAGTAGCGCCCTCAGTTCATAGATCTCGTCGGTGCGGCCAGGATCCGGCCGTGCCACCGCCGGCCCGTGACCGGGGATCATCTGAACGAGACCCTCAGCCTCCAGCTGCCGCAAAACCTCACGTACAACCGAGCGGCTGACGCCGAGCTGATCGCACAGCGGCCGCTCGACCAGCCTTTCGCCGGGCTGGAAATGAAAATCCATGATGGCTTCGCGCATGCGTTCGAGAGCCAATGTTCTCAAGGTCTTGGCGCTGCGATCGATGCGAAGCGTATCGTCCTGCATGTCATTGCTCCCTGCGCCGCCACGAAAACAGATTCGATAGCCGATTGACAAGGTGTTTGGTGCTCCATAGTATGGTATACCATAAGACGACGCAGGAAAGGTGCTTCTCGCAAGGCGCCGCCCGACAGAGGTTTTCATGCAGCCGGCCATTCGCAAGATCGTCACCTACACCGAGAACACGCTAATCGAGGGTGGCAAGGCAGCGCCAAGGCCGCTGCGCCTGATCGGTGCCGCCGCCGTGCTGGCGAACCCTTGGGCGGGACGGGGTTTCACCGAGGATCTTTCGCCCGAGATCCGCGCTTGTGCGCCGGTGCTCGGAGAGACCCTGACGCGCGAGATCATCGCAGCCGCCGGCTCGGGCGAGGCGATCGAAGGTTACGGCAAAGCCGCCATCTGCGGCACCTCGGGCGAGATCGAGCACGCCTCGGCCCTCATCCACACGCTGCATTTCGGCAACCACTACCGTCGCGCCGTCGGCGCCAAGACCTATCTTGCCTTCACCAACCTGCGCGGCGGGCCGAACACGCCGATCATGATCCCGCTGATGGACAAGAACGACGAGGGGCGGCGCTCGCATTACCTGACCGTGCATTTCCAGATAGGCGATGCGCCCGCGCCGGATGAGCTGGTCGTGGCGCTTGGCGCGTCCATCGGCGGCCGCCCGCATCACCGCATCGGCGACCGCTACCAGGACCTCAAGGAGCTCGGGGACCTGCATGGCTGACACCGTCGCCCCAGAATGGATCCGGGCCACCGCGCCCGACGGCACCAGCTTCCTTCGCGCCGGATCGGGCGCGCCGGTGCTTTTCATTCACGGTGTCGGCATGAACGCGGCGATCTGGCAGCCGCAGTTCGAGCGCATGGTTGGCCGCTTCGATGTTATCGCCATCGATATGCTTGGCCACGGCGGGTCGCCGCTGCCGCCGCAGGCTCCGGAGTTGGCCGACTATGCCTGGCAGGCGGTCCGGCTGCTCGATCATCTCGGTCTCGAAAGCGTGTCGGTCGTCGGCCACTCGATGGGCGCGCTTGTCGCGCAGGAGCTTGCGCTGCTTGCGCCGCAGCGCGTCGGCCGCATCGTCTCGCTCAACGCCGTGTTTCGCCGCCCGCCTGAGCTCGCCGAAGCCGTTCGCGAGCGCGCCGCGGCGCTCACCGGTCGCGGCGACGCGGCAGGTGCCGCGCAGACCATCGCGCGCTGGTTCGGCGATCCGGTTCCGGCTGAGCTCATGGTGGCGGCCGGGAAGACGGCGGCTGCCTTGAGCGAGGTCGACCCCGAAGGCTATGCCCGCACCTACCGCCTGTTTGCCCGCGCCGACAGCGACCACGCCGACCGCCTGCGCACGCTGGCCGTGCCCGCCTTGTTCATGACCGGTTCGCAGGACAGGAACTCCTCGCCGGCAATGTCGGCCGCCATGGCCAGACTCGCGCCGCAAGGGCGCTGCACCGTCCTCTCCAGCCAAAGGCACATGATGGCGGTGGCAGCACCCGATCTTACCACGCGCCACATCGTCGACTTCCTCAGCGAAGGTGAAAGCATGGGTCAAAGCGATGAACCGGCAGCAGACGGCAGCTTCGACAGCGGCGAGTTCCGCCGCGCGCTGGGCTCCTTCCTGACCGGCGTCACCATCGTCACCACCATCGGTCCGGAAGGCGAGCCGCGCGGCTTCACCGCCAATTCCTTCACCTCGGTATCGCTCGACCCGCCGCTGGTGCTCGTCTGCGTCGCCCACAAGGCGCTCGGCCACCCGGTGTTCGCGACATCGAAAAGCTTCGCCATCAATGTGCTCAGCGAAGACCAGAAGGCAGCCTCCGGCATCTTCGCATCGAAGGCGGCGGATAAGTTCGCTTCCGTCGTGTGGCAACCGGGGCAGACCGGCAGTCCGGTTCTCGACGGCTCCGTCGCCTTCTTCGACTGCGACTTGGAGCGGCTGGTCGAGGCAGGCGACCATTCGATCCTCATCGGCCGCGTTCGCGCCTTCCAGCAAAACTCCGCGCAACCCCTCGGCTATTGCCGCGGCGCCTACGTCACGCCCGGCCTGAGCCAGGAGGCGCTGGCCGCCGTCCAACCCGGCACCGATGTCGGCGCCATTCTCGAAAACGGGGGGCGCATCCTGTTCCTGGAAACGCCGGACGGCTTCCTCGAACTGCCGCGCGGCCGGGGATTGGGCTCGGCAAGCGACGGCAAGAGCCTCAACGGGCTTCTGGCCGCAAAGGCCATCGAAGCGCAACTCGGCTTCCTTTACGCCGTCTGGGACGATGCTGGAAATCAATCGCGCACGCATGTCTACTATCGCGGCACGTTCGACGTGCCGGCCTCCAGCGATCGCGGCATCCGGCTGATCGACATCGACACGATCGACGGCTTGAAGATCGCCGATCCGGCCATCCGCTCGATGCTCGCCCGTTACGTGCGCGAATGCACCGAGGACGCGTTCGGCGTCTATGTCGGCAACGAGGTCGAAGGCGAGGTGCGGCCGCTCGCTCGATCCGATGCCGGTTCGCTCCGTACAGGTGACCAGGGATGAAGTTCTCGCTTTTCGTGCACATGGAACGGTCGGATCTCGACAAGCCGCAGTCGCAGCTTCTGGACGAGCTGGGAGAGCTGGTGCTGCTCGCCGAGGAGGCAGGCTTCGAGACGGCGTGGATCGGCGAGCATCACGGGATGGAGTTCACCATCTCGCCCAATCCATTCATCAACATCGCCTATCTGGCGGCAAAGACGACCCGCATCCGCCTCGGCACCGGAACAATCATCGCGCCCTTCTGGCACCCGATCAAGCTTGCCGGCGAGGCGGCGATGACCGACATCATCACCGGCGGCCGGCTGGATGTCGGCATCGCGCGCGGCGCCTACAGCTACGAATATCAGCGCGTCTTTCCAGGGCTCGACGCCTGGGGCGCCGGCCAGCGCATGCGCGAGATCATTCCGGCGATCCGCGGCCTCTGGGACGGCGACTTAGAATTCTCGGGCGAGTTCTGGCAGTTTCCCTCGACAACATCGTCGCCGAAGCCGCTGCAGAAACCCTACCCGCCGATCTGGGTGGCGGCGCGCGACCCGAACTCGCACGACTTTGCGGTCGCCAACAGATGCAAGGTTCAGGTGACGCCACTGGCGTCCGGCGACGACGAGGTGACCAGCCTCATGCAGCGCTTCAACGCCGCTTGCGCCGCCCATCCGGAGATCCAGCGCCCGGAAATCATGCTTTTGATGCACACATTCGTCGCCGAGGACGCGGCCGATGCCGATCGCCTCAGCCAGGATCTGTCGAGCTTCTACTGCCAGTTCGGCGCCTGGTTCCAGAACAAGAAGCCGGTGCATCAGGGCGTGTTGGAGCCGCTGACCGCCGACGAGATTGCCGCCATGCCGCAATATGCGGCGGACAAGATGCGCCAGAACCTGGTGATCGGCGAAGCGGACGAAGTGATCGCGCGGCTGAAAGCCTATGAAGCGCTCGGCTACGACCAGTATTCGATCTGGATCGACAGCGGCCTTTCGCACGAACGCAAGAAGAAATCGCTGCAACTGTTCATCGACCGGGTGAAGCCGGCCTTCCTCTGATCGCGAGCCCATGACCGACGCTCTCTTCAGGAACTTCATCGACGGCCGCTTCGACGAGCCGTCCGCGACCTTCGACAGCATCGACCCGTCGACCGGCGCGCCATGGGCGAAGATGCCGGCGGCGTCCGAAGCCGATGTCGACCGCGCCGTTGAGGCGGCGCACCGCGCGTTGCGCTCGGGTCCGTGGCGGACGATGACGGCAACCGCGCGCGGAAAGCTGCTGGTGAAACTCGGCGACCTCGTCGCCGCCAATGCCGGGCGCCTGGCCGAGCTGGAGACGCGCGACACCGGCAAGATCATCCGCGAGACCCGCGCCCAGATCGCCTATGTCGGCGACTACTACCGCTACTATGGCGGCCTTGCCGACAAGCACGAAGGCGCGCATGTGCCGATCGACAAGGCAGACCTCGACGTCACCATCCGCCGCGAGCCGATCGGCGTCGTCACCGCGGTGGTGCCATGGAACTCGCAGCTCTTCCTATCGGCCGTCAAGCTCGGCCCGGCGCTTGCGGCGGGCTGCACGGTGGTGCTCAAGGCCTCCGAGGACGGTCCGGCGCCGCTGCTCGCCTTCGCCGAGCTGGTCAGCGAAGCCGGCTTTCCAGCCGGCGCTGTCAACATCCTCACCGGCTTCGGCCAGGACTGCGGCCGGCGCCTGACCAGCCACCCGCTTGTCTCGCGCGTCGCCTTCACCGGCGGCCCGTCGACGGCCCGCGCGATCGTCAGGAACACGTCGGAGAACCTCGCCTACACAACCCTTGAACTGGGCGGAAAGAGCCCCGTCGTTGTCTTCGCCGATGCCGATCTCGACAGCGCCGCCAATGCCGTCGTCGCCGGCATCTTCGCTGCGACGGGACAGAGCTGCGTCGCCGGTTCGCGGCTGCTGATCGAGCGTTCGGTGAAGGATGATTTTCTTGGCCGCCTGAAGGGCAAGGCCGAAGCGATCCGCATCGGCGACCCGCAGGATCCGGCCACCGAAATGGGGCCTTTGGCCACGCCGCGCCAGCGCGACTGGATCGAGAAGGTGGTGGCCGAGAGCCTTGCTGCAGGCGGCACGCTGGTCACCGGCGGGACGCGGCCGGGCATCGGCGGCGCCGGCTTCTATTACGCGCCGACCATCATCGATGCCGGCAACACCGACCTGCCCTGCGTGCGCGAGGAACTGTTTGGCCCGGTGCTGAGCGTGCTTTCCTTCGACACCGAGGCCGAGGCGCTGGCGCTTGCCAACGACACGCCCTTTGGCCTCGCCTCCGGCGTCTTCACCTCAAATCTCGGCAAGGCGCACCGCATGGCGCGCGACATCCATGCCGGCGTCGTCTGGGTCAACACCTACCGTGCCGTGTCGCCGCTCGTTCCCTTCGGTGGCTACGGCCTGTCGGGCCTCGGCCGCGAGGGCGGGCTCGACGCCATCAGAGACTACACGCGCTCGAAATCCGTCTGGATCAAGACCTCGGACGAGCCGATCCCCGATCCCTTCGTCATGCGCTGAGAACGCCATGACGAGGGTGCACTGACAAAAACAAGAAACGGAACAGAGAAATCAGAGGAGAATGACATGAAACTGATCTTAGCCGGCGTCCTCGCCGGGCTGCTGGCGGCGACCGCCGCCAAGGCCGATGAAATGGTGTTCACCAGTTGGGGCGGCACCACGCAGGAAGCGCAGACCAAGTCCTGGGCGGAGCCATTCACGGCGAGCTCCGGCATCAAGGTGCTGCAGGACGGCCCGACCGATTACGGCAAGCTGAAGGCCATGGTCGACGCCAAGAACGTCACCTGGGATGTCGTCGACGTGGAGATGGACTTCGCCATCAAGGCGGCCAAGGACGGGCTGCTCGAGCCGATCGACTTCGCCGTCGTGCCCAAGGACGCCCTCGACCCGCGCTTCAGCAACGAACATGCGGTCGGCAGCTTTTACTATTCCTTCGTGCTTGCCTGGAACAAAGGCGCCGTTTCGGGCGAACCGACAAGCTGGGCCGACATGTTCGACACCAAGAAGTTTCCCGGCAAACGAACCTTCTACAAATGGTCGGCGCCGGGCGTGATCGAGATCGCCCTGTTGGCTGACGGCGTGCCGGCCGACAAGCTCTATCCGCTCGACCTCGAGCGCGCCTTCAAGAAGCTCGACACGATCAAGTCGGACATCGTCTGGTGGGGCGGCGGCGCGGAATCGCAGCAGCTGATCGCCTCTGGCGAAGCCGCCTTCGGCCAGCTCTGGAACGGCCGCGTCTTCGCGCTGGAGAAGGACGGCGCCGATGTCGGCGTCTCGTGGAACCAGAACCTCACCGCCGCCGACGTTCTCGTCGTGCCGAAGGGCGCCAAGAACAAGGACGGCGCGATGAAGTTCCTCGCTGCCGCGACCAGCCCGACGGGCCAGGCGAAATTCGCCGAGGCAAGCGGCTACGCGCCGATCAACACCAAGGCCAAGGCCGAGATGCCCGCGGACGTGGTCAAGGGCCTGCCGGACGCGCATGTCGACGGCCAGATCAACCTCGACATGCACTACTGGGCCGAGCATCGCGACGAGATCGCCACGCGCTGGTACGCCTGGCAGACCAAATAGCCGCCACGACAGGAGCGGGGCGCGCCAACCGCGCCCCGTTTGAAGGACGGGACGTTCCATGACGGGAACTGCTTTCAGACGCCGGTCTCTTGCCGGCTTGCCGGCCGGCAGCGCCGGCGCCCTGCCAGCGCTCACCCTGGTCGGCCTGTTCTTCATCGTGCCGGTCGTCGCGTTGCTGCTGCGCAGCGTCACCGATCCCGAGCCGGGCCTGCAGAACTACGCCGCCCTTTTCGGCAGCGGCACCTATGTGCGGGTGTTCCTCAACACCTTCCTGGTCGCCGCCGTCGTCACCGTCGTGACCATCGTCGTCGCGTTTCCGGTCGCATGGATGCTGGCGATCATGCCGCCGGCGCTCGGCTCGATCGTCTTCGGCATCATCATCCTGTCGATGTGGACCAACCTGCTTACTCGCACCTATGCCTGGATGGTGCTGCTGCAGCGCACCGGAGTGATCAACCGGGCCTTGGTGGGCCTCGGCATCATCCACGAGCCGCTGCCGCTCATCAACAATCTGACCGGCGTCACCATCGGCATGGTCTACATCATGCTGCCTTTCATGATCCTGCCGCTGGTCGGCACGCTGCGCGCCATCGACCCGATGACGCTGCGTGCCGCCTCCCTTTGCGGCGCGAGCCCTTTGCAGGCGTTCCGCCGCATCCTGCTGCCGCTGTCGCTGCCCGGCATCGCCGCCGGCGGGCTGATGGTCTTCGTCATGTCGCTCGGCTATTTCGTCACGCCTGCCCTGCTTGGCGGCACCTCCAACATGATGCTCGCCGAAATGATCGCACAGACGGTGCAGTCACTGCTCAACTGGGGACTCGGAAGCGCGGCCGCCTTCGTGCTGCTTGTCGTCACCATGGCGCTCTATGCGATCCAGCTTCGCATTGTCGGCGCCAGGCGTCCGGCCGGAGGGCTCTGAGATGCTTCTCGATTACGACCGGCTCGGTTGGCTTCGCGCGGCACTGGCCGGCTTCACTGCATCGGTCGCCGCCTTCCTCCTGCTGCCGGTGATTTTCATCATCCTGCTGTCGTTCGGCTCGTCGCGTTGGCTCGCCTTTCCGCCACCTGGCTGGACGTTGAAATGGTATCGGGAATTGCTTGCCGATCCGGCCTGGATCGATGCGGCATTGACGAGCGCCCGCATCGCGGCGATGGCCGCCATCCTGTCGGTGCTGATCGGCTTGCTCGCCTCCTTCAGCCTGGTCAGGGGTGAATTTCGCGGACGGCATTTGCTGCGCGGCCTCCTGCTCACCCCGATGGTGCTGCCGGTGGTGGTTTTCGCAATCGCCATCTACGCCCTCTTCCTGCGCATCGGGCTCGCCGGCACCACGATCGGCTTCGTCATCGCCCACACCATCCTGGCGTTGCCCTTCGCCATCATTCCGATCGCCACCGCGCTCGAAGGCTTCGACAAATCCATCGAGGACGCAGCGATCGTCTGCGGGGCAAGCCCGCTGCAGGCAAGGCTCAGGATCACCCTGCCCTCGATCCGCATCGGCATCTTCTCGGCGGCGATCTTTTCCTTCCTCGCCTCCTGGGACGAGGTGGTGGTGGCGATCTTCATGGCGAGCCCGACCCTGCAGACCTTGCCGGTTAAGATCTGGGGCAGCCTGCGCGCTGATTTGAGCCCTGTCGTCGCCGCCGCCTCCAGCCTGCTCGTCGGCCTGACGCTCGTCCTGATGATCGTGACCGCACTCCTTCGCAGAAAACTATCGAGATGACCCGGCCATTCCTGTCCATCCGCGCGGTAAGGAAGGCGTTTGGCGCCTTCGTCGCCGTCCATGACGTCACCATCGACATGCCCAAGGGCGAATTCCTGACCTTTCTCGGACCGTCCGGCTCCGGCAAGTCGACGACGCTCTACGCGATCGCCGGCTTCCAGGACCCGACATCGGGCGATGTGCTCCTGGAAGACAAGTCGCTGCTTTCGGTGCCGTCGCACAAGCGCAACATCGGCATGGTCTTCCAGCGCTACACGCTGTTCCCGCATCTCAGCGTCGCCGAGAACGTAGCCTTTCCGCTGCGGGTGCGTCGCCGGCCGGATACCGAAGTGAAGCGCAAGGTCGCCGACATGCTGGCGCTGGTGCGCCTGGAAAAATTCGCCGACCGCCATCCGGGCGCGCTGTCCGGCGGCCAGCAGCAGCGGGTGGCGCTTGCCCGCGCGCTCGCCTACGATCCGCCGATCCTGTTGATGGACGAGCCGCTGTCGGCGCTCGACAAGAAATTGCGCCAGGAAATCCAGGCCGAGATCCGACGAATCCACCGCGAGACAGGCGTCACTATCCTCTATGTCACGCACGACCAGGAAGAGGCGCTGCATCTTTCCGACCGCATCGCTCTGTTCAAGGACGGCCGTATCGAGCAGATCGGCACCGGCGAGGATCTGTATTTGCGGCCCGCGAGCGAGTTTGTCGCCGGCTTCATCGGCAACTCCAATTTCCTGCCGGCCGAGCATCTCGAAACCGAGAATGGCACGGCCAGCGTGCGGCTGGCCGACGGCTCGATCGTCAAGGGCGTTAAGGCGACACACAAGCTCGATCGCGGCCAGAAGGCCAGGCTGATGGTGCGGCCGGAAGCATTGCGCCTGACGCCCGTGCCGGGCAACGCATCTCTTGCCGTCGAGATCGTCGATGCCGCCTTCTTTGGCGACCGGCGGCGCGTCGTGGCGCGCACTGCGTCAGGGGACGAGATCGATGTCAGGCCGACATCGGACAGTGCGGGGTCAGACGGTGCCAACGCCGCGTCGAGCCGGCAAATCTTCTTCGATCCCGCTTCGGCATTCCTGTTTCCGGCCTGACACCACCTGCCGGCGGCAGTTCCGTCAGTCGCCGGCGAAGACGTGCAATTCCGCGGCCGCCTCGTCGATCGCGGCGCGCATTTCGACCGCCGGTTCGCTGTCGGTGACGACGTCGGAAATCTCGCTCAATTCACAGATGCGTTCGAGGCTGTTGCGGCCGAACTTGTCGTTGGTGACGACCAGCATCGTCGACAGCGACCGCGCCATCATCGCGCGCTTCACCGCCGCCGCGCCCGAGACCATGTCGCTCGGCCCCTCGGCATTGACGGCCGAGGCGCCGATGATGGCGACGTCGGCATTGTAGCGGCGCACGAATTCGACCGTGTCCTCGCCGAGCACGCTGGCCTCGCGGCTGTCATAGGTGCCGGGGCAAAGGATGACGCGGAAGCTCCGATTGGCGCCGGCGACCGAGGCGATCCCGACCGAGTTGGTGATGACAGTCAGGTCCCGCCTCAATTGGGCGATGTTGCGCGCAACCTCGTAGGTGGTCGAGCCGCCGTCGATCATCACGATGCGGCCGTTCTCGATCAGGCCGGCCGCGCCGCGTCCGATGCGGGCGCGCTCCTCGGTCAGCATCAGGCCGCGTTCGGCGATCACGGGTTCCGACGTCATCAGCGCAATCGTCGCGCCGCCATAGGTGCGGTTGATCAGCCCTGCCTCACCAAGCTCGATCAGATCGCGGCGGATGGTCTCGCCGGCGACGCCGATGCGGCTGGCGAGCTTCGAAATGCGGATCGATGCCGAGCGCCGGACCTCCGACAGGATCAGCTCATGTCGCTCCTTCTTCGTCAGCCGTCCGGGCTCGATGTTCATCGCTCTTCCCTACCAGGATCGCGTCCCCGGCGTGAGGACATTAGCCACGCCGAGGCCGGGAAAGCCAGCCCAGGGTCTGCTGAGAATCAGGTCAGGCCGGCCTCGCCTGAATATCGACAGACCCTAATGCCTGAGGCGATCGCGCATCGCGTACCACAGCATGCCGAGCACATAGAGCGGCCCGCGCAGCGCCGTGCCGCCGGGGAACGGCAGCGGCGTCAGCGTCGAGAACAGGTCGAGCCGCGATGCATCGCCCGTGATCGCTTCCGCCAGCAGTTTGCCCGACAGCGTCGACAGGATGACGCCCTTGCCGGAATAGCCATGCGCGAAATAGACCTCGCCGTAGTGCCCGACATGCGGCAGGCGCGACGTCGTCACCGACACCAGCCCGCCCCAGGCGTGATCGATGCGGCAGCCCCTGAGCTGCGGAAAGGTCTTTTCCATATGCGGCCGCACGAAGCCGGCGATGTCGGCCGGTGGCGACGGCGTGTAGCGTTCGCCGCCGCCGAACAGCAGGCGGCCGTCCGCCGACATGCGGTAGTAGTTGACCACGAAAAGCGTGTCCGAAACCGCGACATTGGACGGGATGACGTTGCGCTCGCCCAAAGGCTCGGTGGCGACGATGTAGTTGCCGATCGGCATGATGCGGCTGTTGACGCGCGGCTCGAGCCCTGTCAGCAGCGCATCGCCGGCCAGCACCAAATGCCGGGCGCGGACCGAGCCCTTGTCGGTGAAGACGCGGATGGACGGCTGGCGTTCGAGACGCACCGCAACCGAGTTCTCGTGAATGGTGACGCCGGCGGCGGACGCGGCGCGCGCGAGCCCCAGCGTGTAGTTCAGCGGATGCATATGGCCGCCGAGCCTCTCGAAGACCGCTCCTTGGTAAGGCGTGTCCACCTTCTGCCGCGCCTGCGCCGCCGAGAGGATCTCGATATCCGTAAAATTCATCACATTGGCGAGGCATTCTGCCTCTTCCTCGAAGTCGCGGATGTCCGAGCCGTTGACTGCGCCGACCAGATGGCCGGTCAGCCGCAGATCGCACTCGATGCCGTGGCGCTCGATGATGTCGAGCACCAGTCCGCGCGCCTCGAAGGCGAGGTCGAACAGCGCCTTCGCCCGTTCCGGACCGAACGCCTTGACCAGTCCCCTGGCGCCCTTGCGCAGGCCGGGGATCATCTGGCCGCCATTGCGCCCGGATGCGCCCCAGCCGATCCTGCCGCCTTCGAGCAGCACCACCTTCAGGCCGCGCTCGGCGGCATGAAGCGCCGCCGACAGGCCGGTGCAGCCTCCGCCGACGACGACAAGGTCGGCCTCGACATCGCCGATGAGCCCCGGATGGTCCGGCGCCGGATTGGCGGTGGCGACATAGTAGGACTTGCCGATATCGAGACCGGAATTGAAACCCGTGGAAGTCATGGTCACACCTTGAGCAGCAGATGGTCGCGTTCCCACGACGTCACCACGGTCTGGAACAGGTCGAGCTCGACGCTCTTCACCCGCAGATAGGTCTGAAAGAAATCCTCGCCGAGCAGCGCCCGCACCGGTTCGCAGGCGGCGAAGCGGTCGAGCGCTTCCTCCATGGTTTTCGGCAGAGTGCTCTTGCTGCGATAGGCGTTGCCGAAGGCTTCGGCGGAGCGGGCAAGCTTCTCCTCGATGCCGAGATAGCCGGCGATCAGCGAGCCGGCCATGGCGAGATACGGATTGGCGTCTGCGCCGGGCAGCCGGTTCTCCACCCGCCGGGCCGCGCGCCCGCCGATCGGCACGCGCAGGCCGCAGGAGCGGTTGTCGTGCGACCACTCGACATTGGCCGGCGCACTGTGGCCCGGCCGGATGCGGCGATATGAATTCACGTTGGGCGCGAACAGCGGCATCACCTCGGGAATATATTTCTGCAGGCCGCCGATGAACTGGCTGAACATCTGCGTATCGTCGCCGTCGCTCCCGGCAAACAGGGGGTCGCCGCTCTCGTCGACGATCGACATGTGCAGGTGCATCGAGCTGCCGGCCTGGGCGGTGATCGGCTTGGCCATGAAGGTGGCGTGCATGCCGCTCGCCTGTGCCCCTTGCCGCGCCAGGCGCTTGAACAAAAGCACCTTGTCGGCCACCGCCAGCGGATCGCCATGCAGGAAGTTGATCTCGAGCTGCGCGGTGCCGGATTCATGGATCAGCGTGTCGAGCGGCAGGCCGGCGGCCGCGGCGTGGTCGTAGAGGCGTCGCGTCACCTCTTCGAACTCCTCCAGCGCCTGCATGTCGTAGGGATGCTGCACGCTTTCCGGCCGGCCGTTGCGCCCGACAGGCGCGGTCACGGGCCGGTCCGGGTCGGGATTGGGCGCTGTCAGATAGAATTCGATCTCCGGCGCCATCACCGCGCGCCAGCCGCGCCGGCGATAGAGGTCGAGCACGGTCCTCAGCACATGGCGCGGCGAGGCCATCCACGGCCGGTCGTCCATATGGAAGGCGTCGGCGAAGACATAGGCCCTGCCGGCGGCGGGCGCGAGGCTGAGCGTCAAAAGGTCGGGCACCATGCGCATGTCAGGGTCCTGGTAGGCGAACCCCTCATCGATGGAGCCGGAATAGCGGCCGTCGATGGCGACCAGGAAGGCGCTGCTCGGCAGGTAAAGCGCCCGGTCTTCGAGCGACTTGAGGAATTTCGCCGCCGGCAGGGCCTTGCCGCGCAGCACACCGTTGACGTCGGGCACGAGGCACTCGACCTCATTTATTCCATGCGTTTTGAACCAGCTTTGCGTGTCTGCGTTGCCGGAAAGGGAAGTGTCTTGTTTGTCAGGCATCGGTCATGTCCGTACGAAGGAGAGATCGCTTCGGCGGGCAAGTCCGTTTCGGTTTGAGCGTTGAATAAGCTAAATTGTCTGAATGACGGACGCCCGCCTGGTGGCCGGCCCAGAGGCCGGATCGAGCGCGCCGCATACCCCCTCGGTCCAGCCGTCGCGAACGACATGCGAGCCGACCTTCGTCTCCTCCGCGCGCTGCAGGTTCTCGTGGCGGCAGCAGCGCATGATCAGTGGCGCCCGGCCCGCGCGAACGAAGTACCGCCGGCAACAAACGAATGCCTCGCGCGGTATCGCTGTTTTGCAGCCTGCATGACGGGTCTCATCAAGGTGGAGCCTATGGTTTGACCGATCCTGGCTGCCGGCGCAAGCCCGCTCCGTTGGGACAGCTCAGCCTATGCTCTCGCCGCCGTCAATCACCAGCGCCTGGCCGGTTATGAAGGATGAGCGGTCGGAGACGAGGAACAGAATCGCCTCGGCGATCTCCTGCGCGCTCGCCCAGCGCCCCATCGGGATCTTGGTGCGGACATAGTTCTCGATTGCGTCGCGTCCGCCCATCTGGGCGATGAACGGCTCGTTGAACGGCGTGTCCACCCAGCCCGGACAGAGCGCGTTGATGCGCACATTGTGCTTTGCGTAGTCGAGCGACATCTGCCTGGTCATCGCCACCACGGCGTGCTTGGACGTGGCATAGGCGATCATCTCGCGGTCGTAGAAGACGCCGGAATTGGATGCGGTGTTGAGGATGACGCCGCCGCCCTGCGCGATCATCGTAGGCATGACGGTCTTCGCCGCGAGGAATTGGGCCCGCACATTGATCCGCCACGAGGCGTCCATGCCGTCCGCGCCGACTTCGGTCAGCGTGCCGCCGATCTGGATGCCGGCATGGCTATGCAGGATGTCGATTCGGCCATGCCTGCCGAGCGTTCCCACGATCAAGCCCTTGACAGCCGTGTCGTCGCCGACATCGGTGGCGACCGCTTCGGCGCGGCCGCCGGCGTCGCGGATGCCGGACGCGGTGGCCTCGCCTGCCGCCGGGTCGCGGTCGGCGATCACCACGAAAGCCCCTTCCCGCGCCATGATCATGGCGCCGGCGCGCCCGATGCCCGATCCGGCGCCCGTCACCACGGCGATGCGATCTTTCAAAATCATGGATCTGTCTTTCAAGGCGATGGTTTTCGTCGGCCGAGCTGCCATTGCGCGAGCAGGACGAGCAGGACCGAGGCGGCGAGCACGATCGTCGCGATGGCGTTGATCTCCGGCGTCACGCCGCGCCGGATCGAGGCAAAGACATAGATCGGCAACGTCGTCTGCGCCCCGGCGACGAAGAAGGCGATGATGAAATCGTCGAAGGAGAAGGTGAAGGCGAGCAGGAAGCCGGCGATCACCGCCGGCATGATCTGCGGCAGCACGATCGAGCGGAACGTCGTCAGCGGCGTGGCGTAGAGATCGCTCGAAGCCTCGACCAGGTTGCGGTCGAGGCTGCTGAGCCGCGTGCCGACGATCATCGTCACCAATGCCATCGAGAACAGGCCGTGCGCGGCGATGATCGAGCCATAGCCGAGCGCAAGCCGCGGCGGCTGGTCGGTCGGCCACAGCGAGGCGAGGAACGGATTGACGACGGCGAAAAGCTGCACCAGCGCCACCAGCGTCGAGATGCCGATGACCACGCCAGGCACCACGATCGCGGCGCCCAGCAGCGCGTCGAAGAGCGCCCGCGTGCGTACGCCGACGCGCTGCAGCCCGAGCGCCGCGGCCGTGCCGCAGAAGGCCGCGAGCAGCGCGCTGGTGGTGGCGATGAACAGGCTGTTCTTGAGCGCCTCGACCAGGAACGGGTTCGACAGCGCCTTGCCGTACCACTGCACGGAAAAGCCGGTGAACTCGCTGGCATGGTGGCCGGCATTGAAGGAGAACAGCACGACCAGCGCGATCGGCAGATAAAGGAAGGCAAAGACGGCAACGACGAAGGCGCGCATCAGATCAGGTCCACCCGGCGTGCGCCGGAAAGCCGGGTCGAGATGCGATTGGCCGCGATCAGCACCACCACCGAGACCAGCACCAGCGTGATGGCGATGGCCGATCCGAACGGCCAGTTGCGCGACTGCAGGAAGAGGTCGACCAGCGCGTTGCCGATGAAGAACACCTTGCCGCCGCCGAGCAGCGTCGGGATCAGATATTCGCCGAGCAACAGGATCATCACCAGCGAGAAGCCGGTCATCACGCCGGGCAGCGACAGCCTGAGCGTCACGCCGATGAAGGTCGACAGCGGAGCGGCACCCAGATCGGCGGACGCCTCCAGCAGCCGGCGGTCGAGCCGCTCGAGGCTGACATAGATCGGCAGGATCATCAGCGGCAGGTAGCCGTAGACGATGCCGAGAAGCACCGCGCCCGGCGTGTTGATCAGCCTGAGATCCTCGATGCCGACATAGGCGAGCAGCGCCGGAATGCCGCGCCCGCCGAGGATATACATCCACGCATAGGTGCGCATCAAAAGGCTGGTCCAGAACGGGATGACGATCAGCGCGAGCAGGATCAGCCGCCAGCGCTGCGGGGCGCGCAAAGCAAGGTAGTAGGCAACCGGATAGGCGACGAGCAGGCAGGCGAGCGCCCCGATCGGCGCCAGCACCATGGTGTTCCAGAATGCGGTCGCGCGCGCCGGCAGGTTGGCATATTGCGCGAAGGTGAGCGCGGCCTGATAGCCGCCCTCGGGCGCCCGCTCGCCAACGCTGAAGATGGCGATCGCGACAAAGGGCAAAACCAGGAAGACGACCAGCCACAGCGTCGCCGGGGCAAGCAGCAGCGCGGTCAGGAGATTTTTGTGAACGAGACTGCCGCGCATCGAGAAAGCCGCTTCAGTGCCGGCGGACAGTCGTCCGCCGGCCGCATTGTCTGGATCGGGTTTGTGGCCGGCGCCGTTCAAGCCGACTTGAAGCGCGCCATCAATTCGGCGCGGCCCGGATCGGTCAGCGTCGCGGCGGCGCCGAACTCGAGCGGCTTCAGAAGATCGGCGGCCGGATAGAGGATCGGATTGTCCAGCACCTCCTTCGGCAGCAGCGCGTTGACACGCGCGTCGGTCGAGGGCGCGCCATTGGCAAGATGCTCCTTCACTGCGACCTTCGGGTTCATCAGGTAGTTGAGCAGCGCGTAGCCGGCCGGCTTGTTCGGCGCATCCTTCGGGATGGCGTAGAAGTCGGTCCAGATCTCGCCGCCCTCCTTGCCCAGCACATAGGCGATCTCCGGGATGTCGCGGTAGAGCTGCGCGCCGTCATTGGTCCAGCACATCGTCATCCACGCATCGCCGGCGCGCATTCCCGGCTGGTAGTCGCTCGACACCGCAAACAGATGCGGCTTGACCTTGAGCAGCAGCTCCTCGGCCTTGGCGAGCTCGTCCTGCTTCAGCGAGTTGAAGGAATAGCCGTAATATTTCAGCGCATTGCCGATCGTGGTCAGCTGATAGTCATGCACCATGGTGCGGCCGTCACCTTCCGCCATGGCCGTGTCCCAGAATTCCTTCCAGCTCGTCATCGGCTTGGCGAGCTTCTTGGTGTTGATCGCAATACCGGTCGTGCCCCAGTTTTTCGGCACGGCATAGATCGTCCCGTCGATCGTGCCTTCCGCCGTGAAACGGGCATCTTCCTGTGAGCCATCGAAATTGTCGAGCTTGGCCATGTCGAGCGCCTCGATGATGCCGAGCTTCTTGTAGGTCGAGATGGTGTAGTTGGTCGGCACGAACAGGCTCCAGCCCGAGCCGCCGGCCTGCAGCTTGGCAAGCATCTCCTCGTTCGATCCGAAGACGTTGACCTCGACGGCCACACCCGTCTCGGCCTTGAAATTCTCGAAGGTCTGCGGGTCGTGGTAGTTCGGCCAGGTGGCGATCGACATGCGGTCGCCGAGGCTCTCGGCGGCGAACGCCGGCGTCGGCATGATGCCGAGCTCGCGCGCCATGACCGCCGTAGCGACACCAAGGCCGGTGATGCCGAGGAAGTCGCGCCGGCTGATCGAGCCACGCTTGAGGCGCATCAGCTGGTCGACGAATTTTTCGGGGCTTATCGGCAGTCCGTCACGATAGGATTTCGGCATGTTGGTCTTCCCTCTGGTTGGTCCCGTTGTTCTTGGGGTGCGGGAACGCCAGCGGCGCTCCGGCGGCAAAGCCGATGGCGACGGGTTCGCCGGGCTTGAAAAGATTGCCCTGGCCGATCAGGTGGTCGGCCTTGGCGAGCAGTGATCCGATGCCCTGGACCTCGATCGCGTATTCCGCCGTCGAGCCGAGGAAAATCCGGTTGCGCACGATGCCCTTGAGGCTGCCGCCACCCGGCGCCGAGAGACTGAGCGATTCCGGTCGCAGGCTGACGGATACCGCCTCGCCCCTGCTGAGTGGTACCCGCTTGCGTGCAGCGATGACAGTGCCGTCGGCAAGCGCGACCTCGACCAGGTCACCTGACAAGCCCGCGACCTCGCCACTCAAGAGATTGGTCTTGCCGACGAAGTCGGCAACGAACAGGTCCGCCGGCTCGTCATAGATTTCGCTCGGCTGTCCAAGCTGGACGACACGGCCGCCATTCATGACGCAGACGAAGTCGCTCATCGACAGCGCTTCCTCCTGGTCGTGGGTGACCAGCACGAAGGTGATGCCGATCTCGCGTTGCAGGTTCTGCAACTCGATCTGCATGTCGGTGCGCAGCTTCTTGTCCAGCGCCGCCAGCGGTTCGTCGAGAAGCAGCACCGCCGGCTTGTTGACCAGCGCGCGGGCGAGCGCCACGCGCTGCTGCTGGCCGCCCGAAAGCTCGTGGATCTTGCGGCGTCCGTAGCCGGCGAGCTGCACCATCGCCAGCGCCTCGCCGGCCCGTGAGGCGATCTCGCGCGACGACAGGCGCGGCCTCGCCTGGCGCAGCCCGTAGGAGATGTTCTCCTCGACATCGAGATGCGGAAAGAGCGCATATTGCTGGAAGACCATGTTGACCGGGCGCCGGTAGGGCGGCGTGCCGGCCATGTCGCGGCCGCGGATCAGCACCTGGCCTTCGCTCGGCTGCTCGAAGCCGCCGATCATGCGCAGGCACGTCGTCTTGCCGCAGCCGGACGGTCCGAGCAGCGCGACGAAGGCGGAGGGCGGGATGGCAAGGTCGATGCCGCTGACCGCCGTGACGGCGCCGTAGCGCTTGGTGACCGCGCGAAACTCGATATCGGGCACTGCGGTCAAGCCACGGGCTCCAGTGACAGCGTGAGGCAATGTCGTGACGCTAGCAGAGCCAATAGCAGCTAGTATATACCTCGCGGGTGGTATATTTAGCTGATTTTATCGTTTAGAGGGGTATGAATTGGCCTCCCGCAGTGACGACTACAATGCCTTGGCCGCCGTGATCGCCGCGACACGCGAGACCGGCGGCGATCATTTCGGCAGGGCAATCGTCGGCTGGCTGCGCGCACATGTCCGCTTCGATCACTGCGTGATCTTCGGCTATCGGGGCGCTGCGCGGCCACCGCTCTTGTTCGAGACCTTTTCGCCGGCGGAGAGCCACATCTTCGTCGCGCTCTATCAGGAAGGCCCCTACCTGCTCGACCCCTTTCATCACGCCGCGGTCGAACGCAAGGAGGGTTTCTGGCGGATGCGCGAGCTTGCGCCCGACCGCTTCTATGCCAGCGAATACTACCGCTCCTATTACAGCCAGACCCGGCTCGCCGAGGAGGTCGGCTTCTTCGTCCCGCTGGCCGGCAAGGATGCGCTGGTGCTGTCGCTGATGCGGCTGCGCGCTTCAGGGCCGTTCGGAACCGCCGATGCCAGGCTGCTGCGCGACATGGCGCCGGCGGTGGTCGGCTTCTGCCGGCTGCGCTGGCGGGCTCTGCCCGCCGAAGAGGTTGCGGCCCCGCCCCCGGGCGAGGCCGTCGCAACGGCCAACGAATTGGATCGCGCGCATATCTGGAAGAGCCTGTCGCTGACCTCGCGCGAGAAACAGGTGGTCGACCTCGTGCTCCAGGGGCACTCGACGGAATCGATCGCCAGGGCGCTCAGGATCGTGCCCGGGACCGTGAAGGTCCATCGCCGCAACATCTATCGCAAGCTCAAGATCAAGTCGCAGGCCGGCCTCTTCGCGCGTTTCGTCGAGATTATCGACGCGCGGACCGGCTGAGCTCCGGCTCCACCGGGTCGACGGCCGCAAACACCGCGCTCGCCTCGCTGACGATCGAAACATGATCCCGGGCCGCCTTGCCCGCCGCAGCCGCGTTACCGCGCATGATGGCGGTGACGATCAGGTCGTGTTCCTGCCAGGATTTGGCCAGCCGGCCCGGCAGCATGAACTGCGCGCGCCGGAACGGCGCCAGCCGGCTGCGGGTCGCCACGGTCAAATCATGGATATGCGTGTTATGGGCGCCTCGATAGAGCCTGCTGTGGAACTCGGTGTTGAAATACTCGTAGTCCTCCTCGGCGCCGAGCTGCACGAGGCGCGCCGATGCCTGATGCTCCATCTCCAGCGCGCGGCGCTCGGCGCCGGTCATGCGCTCGGCGGAAAAGCGGGCACAGATCGCTTCCAGCTCGGCCATGCTCTCGAACATCGAGGCGAGATGCTCCTGCGTGACCACGGCAACGATCGCGCCCCGGTTGGGCCGCCTCTCGACCAGGCCGATGGCGCTCAACTGGCCGAGCGCCTCCCGGACCGGCGTGCGCGAAACGTCGAAGCGGGCGGCGAGCGAGACCTCGTCGAGCCTTTCGCCGGGACGCAGATAGCCGGTGACGATGCGGTCCGCGATCGCCCTCACCATCTGATCCACGGTCGTTCCCGACCTGACCAAGCTGCGCTTTCCCGGCACGTCTCCTCCCGTCCAGTTATTGCGGCCGGCCCGCAAGGTGGACGGCCCACGGGCTGTTTCGACTCAAGGCCGCATCCCTGTATGCCTAGATTTTGACCTCAATGTCAAACTGGTCGCTTTTCAGGCAAAAAGTGCATGCACTTGCCTCCGGTTTATGCAGATCGTGTAAAGTCGCCAATTGATTTTATTACGGAAAATCGCGCCAAGGAACTGGCACAGCGATTGCATGCACTTTCTCGACAGCACGACAACAGACCCCGTCAGGGTCCAAGAAAGGGGAGCATTCGATATGACCGACAAATTCATGCTTAGCCGCCGCGACCTGCTCAAGTCCTCCGCCGGGGCGGCGCTCGGTCTGGCCTCGGCGGCGTTTCCGATCCGCGCGGCGCGCGCCGCGGCCGCGACCGTCGGCTTCATCTATGTCGGCCCGAAGGACGACTATGGCTACAACCAGGCGCATGCCGAAGGCGCTGCGTCGCTGAAGGGCGTCGAGGGCATTTCCATCGTCGAGGAAGAGAACGTTCCCGAGACTGTCGACGTCCAGAAGACGATGGAATCGATGATCAATCTCGACGGCGCCTCGCTGATCTTCCCGACCTCCTTCGGCTATTTCGACCCGCATATGCTCGCCATGTGCGCCATGTTCCCTGACGTGCAGTTCCGCCACTGCGGCGGCATGTGGAACAAGGACAAGCACCCGATGAACGCCGGCTCCTATTTCGGCTATATCGGCATGGGCCAGTATCTGAACGGCGTCGTCGCCGGCCACACCACCAAGTCGAAGAAGCTCGGCTTCGTCGCCGCCAAACCGATCCCGCAGGTTTTGCTCAACATCAATTCCTTCCTGCTCGGTGCGCGCTCGGTCGATCCGGCGATCACCTGCCAGGTGATCTTCACCGGCGAATGGTCGCTGGCGGTCAAGGAGGCCGAGGCCACCAACGCGCTGGTCGACCAGGGCGCCGACGTCGTCACCTGCCATGTCGACAGCCCCAAGGTGGTGGTCGAAACAGCCGCCGGCCGCGGCGCCTTCGTCTGCGGCTACCACGCCAACCAGAGCCCGCTGGCCCCGGAAAAATACCTGACCGGCGCGGAGTGGAACTGGGCCAAGGTCTACAAGATGTTCGTCGACGACCTCATCGCCGGCAAGCCGCTGCCCAATTTCACGCGCGGCGGACTGGCCGACGGCTTCGTCAAGATGAGCCCGCTCGGCCCCGCCGTCGGCGAACCCGCGCGCAAGCAGTTCGACGCCACGCTGGCCGAAATGATGAAGGGTGGCTTTTCGGTCATCAAGGGACCGCTGAAGAGCAACAAGGGCGCCGTCGTCGCGACCGAAGGCCAGGCCTTCGTCGAGACCGCCATCGAGCTCGAAAGCATGGACTATCTCGTCGAGGGCGTCGTCGGCTCGACCGCTTGAGTCAGTCGCAAGCCGAGGGAGACGGGACATGGCGGACACCGTGAGCGGCCCGGACGTGCGCACCATCCTCGATGCCGGGGGATATCGGGCGGCGCTCGAATGGATCGCCAGGCGGGCGGAAGCCTTCGTCATTCCGATCGCGGCGCTGGTTGTCGGCATGGTGCTGTTCAGCCTGTTCATCCTGGCTGTCGGCAAATCGCCGGTCCAGCTCTACGAGACGATGTGGCGGGGTGGTTTCGGCTCCTGGTTCTCGATCCAGAATTCGTTGTCGCGCGGCGCGCCGCTCTTGCTTGCGGCGCTCTGCGTGGCGCTGCCGGCACGCCTTGGCCTGGTGGTCATCGGCGGCGAGGGCGCCATCGTGCTGGGAGGCGTCGCCGCGGCCGCCATCGGCGTGGCGCTGAACGGCGCGCCGTCTTTTCTCGTCATCCTTCTCATGGGCGTGGGGGGCGTAGCCGCCGGCGGCATCTGGATTGGTGCCGTCGGCGCGCTCCGCCATTACCGCGCCGTCAACGAAACCATCTCCAGCCTGCTGATGGCCTACATCGCCATCGCGCTGATGAACCATCTGGTGGAAGGGCCGCTGCGCGATCCCGCCTCGCTCAACAAGCCCTCGACCCAGCCGCTGGCCGACATCTACCGCATCGGCAACATACCGGGCATGGAGGTGCATTGGGGCCTCATCGTCGGCACGCTCGCCTGCGTTCTCTCCTGGCTGCTGATCGAAAAGACCCGCTGGGGTTTTGCTGCCCGCATCGCCGGCGGCAATGTCAGGGCCGCGCAGGTGCAGGGGTTGGCCGTCGGTCCGCTGATCGTCGGCTTCACCGCGCTTGCTGGCGGATTCGCCGGCCTTGCCGGCATGCTGGAAGTCGCGGCCGTGCAGGGCAGCGCCAACGGCTCGCTTGCCGCGGGCTACGGCTACACCGGCATCCTCGTCGCCTTCCTCGCCCGCCACAATCCGCTCGCCATCATCCCCGTCGCCATTCTGCTTGGCGGCATCGACGCGTCCGGCGGCCTGATCCAGCGCCGCATGGACCTGCCGGACGCAACCGTTCTGGTGCTGCAGGGCATGCTCTTCATCGTCATCCTGTTCAGCGAAACCTTCTACGGCCGCTTCAAGCTCTTCAACCCCGATCTCTGGCAGAGGCCCGATTTCTTGAAGGGAAATGTCTGATGGAGGCGACCGACATCGGCCTCTGGGGTGTTCCGCTCGCCATGCTTGGCGGCGCCATCCGCGTCTCGACCCCCTTCATCTTCGTGTCGCTCGGCGAAGCCATCACCGAGCGTTCCGGCCGCATCAATCTCGGCCTCGAAGGCACGCTGGTGTTCGGCGCCATGAGCGCCTACGCGGTGGCGGTGATGACCGGCTCGCCCTGGCTCGGCCTTTTGGCTGCAGCGGTCGCCGGCCTCTGCTTCGGCCTCTTCCACGGCTGGATCTGCAAATTCCCGAAGGTCAACGACATCGCCATCGGCATCGCCCTGATGCTGTTCGGCACCGGCCTCGCCTTCTTCTTCGGCAAGCCCTTCATCCAGCCCTCGGCGCCCGACCTGCCGGCGATCTCCTTCGGCGCCTGGTCCGACGTCCCGCAGGTGCAGGCGGCGCTCAACGTCAACGTGCTGTTCCTGATCGGCGCGGCGCTCGCTGTCTTCCTCTGGTGGGCCTTCCGCAACACCCGCATCGGCCTGATCGTGCGCGTCGTCGGCGACAGCGCCGATGCCGCGCGCGCCATGGGCCTCAATCCCAACACGGTGCGGCTTATGGCCACCGGAGTCGGCGGCGCGCTCGCCGGCATCGGCGGTGCCTACCTGTCGCTCTACTATCCGGGCAGCTGGACCGAGCGCATCTCGTCGGGCCAGGGGCTGATGGCGGTGGCGCTGGTCATCTTCGCGCGCTGGAACCCGCTCGGCTGCTTTGCCGCAGCGCTTTTGTTCGGCGGGGCCGGCGCCCTTGGCCCGGCGCTGCAGTCGGTCGGCGTCACCCAGGGCTATTACCTCTTCTACGCCGCGCCCTACATCCTCACCCTCATCATCATGATCGCCACCTCGTCGCCGAGCCGCACGCTCGCCGGCGCGCCCGGCGAACTATCGATCACCAAGTGACCGCGCACCACGAACCGCTCGCGAGACCGGAGTTTTTGCCATGAACGCCAGAGCCGAGATCACCCAGCGCTACATCGAAGCCGATCCCTATCCCTGGCCCTACAATGGCGATCTGAGGCCGGACAACACCGCGTTGATCATCATCGACATGCAGACGGATTTCTGCGGGCCGGGCGGCTATGTCGACCATATGGGCTACGACCTGTCTTTGGTCAGGGCGCCGATCGAGCCGATCAAGTCGGTGCTCTCGGCCATGCGGGCCAAGGGCTACACCATCATCCACACGCGCGAGGGCCATCGCCCCGATCTCGCCGACCTGCCGGCCAACAAGCGCTGGCGCTCGCGCCGCATCAATGCAGGCATTGGCGATCCCGGCCCCTGCGGGCGCATCCTGGTGCGCGGCGAGCCGGGCTGGGACATCATCCCAGACCTTTACCCGGCCGAGGGCGAACCGATCATCGACAAGCCCGGCAAGGGTTCGTTCTGCGCCACCGATCTCGAGCTGATCCTCAACCAGCGCGGCATCGAAAACATCGTGCTCACCGGCATCACCACCGACGTCTGCGTGCACACCACCATGCGCGAGGCCAACGATCGCGGCTTCGAATGCGTGATGCTGGAGGATTGCTGCGGAGCGACCGACTACGGCAACCATCTGGCGGCGATCAAGATGATCAAGATGCAGGGCGGCGTTTTCGGCGCGGTGTCGAGCTCCGCCGCGCTCGTCGCCCAGCTGCCGTGAGGAACCGGCGATGAGCGGAACTCCCCACGGCAGGGCGATCGGCGTCGAGACCATCGGCATGACCATGCGCTTCGGCGCCTTCACGGCGCTTGATGACGTCTCCATCAAGGTGCCGGCAGGCTCGTTTCATGCCCTGCTCGGCGAGAACGGCGCCGGCAAGTCGACGCTGGTCAAATGCATGATGGGATTCTACCACCCGACCTCCGGCGACATGCTGGTCGACGGCCGCGAGGTCGCGATCGCCAGCCCCAGGGATGCCTCGGCGCTCGGCCTCGGCATGGTCTATCAGCATTTCACGCTCGTGCCTTCGCTCACCGGCGCCGAGAACCTGGTGATTTCGCGCGGGAAGGTGCCGGGCGTCATCGACTGGCGCAAGGAGCGCCGCGCGCTGGCCGCCTTCATGAGCGGCATGCCGTTCAAGGTGCCGCTCGACGTCAAGGTTGCCGAGCTCGCCGCCGGCGAGAAGCAGAAGCTGGAGATCATCAAGCAGCTTTATCTCGGCCGCAATTTCCTGGTGCTGGACGAGCCGACATCCGTGCTCACCCCTGGCGAGGCGCAGGAAGTGCTCGGCCTGGTGCGCGGCATGACGAAGGCCGGCGACCTCACTGTGCTGATGATCTCGCACAAGTTCCACGAGGTCACCGCATTCGCCGACGACATCACGGTGCTGCGCAAGGGCAGGCTCACCGGAACCGGGAAGGTCTCGGACCTCTCTCACAAAGCCATGGCCGCGATGATGATCGGCGACCAGCCGATCGCGGCACTGGACAGCCGCACCGAACCGAAGCCGGACGCCGAGATCGTGCTCAAGGTGAAGGCGCTCAAGGCGCCGGATCGCACGGGCCTCAAATCGATCGACATCGCCGATCTCGGCGTGCGCTCCGGCGAGATCGTCGGCATCGCCGGCATCTCCGGCAACGGCCAGAAGGAATTCCTGGAGGTGCTGGCCGGCCAGCGCGCCCGTGACCGGGGTGAAATCATGGTTCGCGGCACCGCCTATGCGGCAACGCGCACCGAGGCGCGCGCGCTCAATGTCCGCCTGATCCCGGAGGAGCCGCTGAAGAATGCCTGCGCGCCGAGAATGACGGTCGCGGAGAACATCGCCTTCCGCACCTTCGACATCGACGGCAACGGCAGGCCGGTGAGCTGGATCAGCGCCGCCGCCATCAAGGCCTTCAGCGCCCGGCTGGTCGAGCAGTTCAAGGTCAAGACCGCATCGCTCTCCTCGCCGATCGCTTCGCTGTCGGGCGGCAACGTGCAACGCGCCGTGCTCGCCCGCGAGCTCACCGGCGAGGTCGACCTGCTCATCGTGTCGAACCCCTGCTTCGGCCTCGACTTCTCCGCCGTCGCCGAGATCCGCGCCCGCATCATGAAGGCGCGCAATGCCGGGGCCGCGGTGCTCCTGATGTCCGAAGACCTCGACGAGCTCCTCGAGCTCTCCGACCGCATCCTCGTCATGTCCGACGGAGCGCTGGTTTACGAGACGCCGATCGCGCAGGCGAGCGTGCAGACCATCGGCGAGCACATGGCGGGACATCACTGATGGCCGAAATCGAAGCGCGGCCCTTCGCCTTTGCCTTCCGGCCCGAGACGACGGCGCTCATCGTTATCGACATGCAACGCGACTTCGCCGAGCCCGGCGGCTTCGGCGCCAGCCTCGGCAACGATGTCAGCCGGGTCACGGCGATCGTGCCGACGGTGAGGCGGCTGATCGAAGGTTTTCGCGCTGCAGGCCTGCCGGTGATCCATACCATGGAGTGCCACCGGCCCGACTTTTCGGACCTGCCGCCCACCAAGCGCGACCGCGGCAATCCCTCGATCCGCATCGGCGATGTCGGCCCGATGGGACGCGTGCTGATCGCCGGCGAACCCGGCACCGCGATCCTCGAGGACCTTGCGCCCTTGCCTGGCGAGATCGTCATCGAAAAGCCCGGCAAGGGCGCCTTCTACGCGACCGGCCTCGGCGACGACCTGAAGCGGCTCGGCGCAAGGCAACTGGTCTTTGCCGGCGTGACGACCGAAGTCTGCGTGCAGACGACGGTGCGCGAGGCCAACGACCGCGGCTTTGAATGCCTGGTCGCTGAAGATGCGACGGAAAGCTATTTTCCCGAATTCAAGGCGGCCGCGCTCGCCATGATCAGGGCGCAGGGCGCAATTGTCGGCTGGACGGCGACCACCGATCAGGTCCTCGAGGGAATTGCAAATGCCTAATCTTGCCTTTGCCGGCCTCATCGGCGGCGGCTGGCGCGAGCTGGCGTTCGAACCTTTCCGCGACGGCGTCGCGGCGCATTGGCTGCTCAAGGGCGGGCCGGCCGAACCGTCCGTCGCGGTGCTTCGCTATCAGCCCGGCGCCGGCGTGCCGCGCCACCGCCATGCCGGACTGGAGACCATCGTCGTGCTGGAAGGCACCCAGAGCGACGAGAACGGCGACTATCCGGCGGGCAGCGTGATCCTCAATCCGGTCGGCACGGAGCACTCGGTATGGGCCAAGGAGGGCTGCGTCGTACTGATCCAGTGGGACCTGCCGGTGATCATCCTGGGAGAGACGAAATGAGCGACATCCATTTCGACATCGGCAGCCTGCACGCGGCCTACCGGGCTGGCGCAGGCGTTGCCGAGGTGGTCGATACGGTGTTTGCCCGCATCGCGGCGGCTGGCGATCCCGGCATCTTCATCCACCTTGCGGCGCGAGCCGAGATGCTGGCCGAGGCCGAGGCGCTCGGCCGGTTCGACCCGGATGCGAAACCGCTGTGGGGCATCCCCTTCGCCGTCAAGGACAATATCGACGTCGCCGGCATGCCGACCACGGCCGCCTGCGCCGAATACGCCTACACGCCGGACAAGGACGCCACGGTCGTGGCGCGCTTGAAGGCCGCGGGAGCCCTGGTCGTCGGCAAGACCAATCTCGACCAGTTCGCCACCGGCCTCGTCGGCGTGCGCACGCCCTGGCCGATCCCGCGCAATGCGATCGATCCGAAAATGGTGCCGGGCGGCTCCTCTTCCGGCTCGGCGGTGGCGACGGCGCGCGGCGTCGTCTCCTTCGCGCTCGGCACCGACACCGCCGGCTCCGGACGCATCCCGGCCGGCCTCAACAACATCGTCGGACTGAAGCCGACCGTCGGCGCGCTGTCCGCGACAGGCGTGGTGCCGGCCTGCCGCACGCTCGACTGCGTCTCGGTCTTCGCGCTGACGGTCGACGATGCCTATGCGGTGTTCTCGGCGGCAGCCGCGCGCGACGCGGCCGATCCCTATTCGCGCGACATCGCCGTCCAGCCGCTCGCGCCGCGCCCGCCGGTGCTGAATGTCGGCATCCCGGCAAAGGCCGACCTGAAATTCTTCGGCGACGCCTCGATGCAGGCCGGCTTCGAGGCCGCTCTTGTCGCCCTGCAGGCGCTCGGCGCCAGGCTCGTCGAGATCCCGTTCGGCGACTTCTACGCCACGGCCGATCTTCTCTACGAAGGCGCCTGGGTGGCGGAGCGCTATGCGGCGATCCGCGATTTCTTCGAGGCGAATGAAGCAGCCCTCCATCCGGTGACGCGCAAGATCATCGGCGGCGCCAGGAACCTGTCGGCCGCCGACGCCTTCCGCGGGCTCTATGCCTTGCAGGCCTGCAAGGCGCGGCTCGCCCCGGTTATCGCTTCCGTCGATCTCTTCTGCGTGCCGACCGCGCCGACCCACTACAGCGTCGATGCCGTGCTCGCCGATCCGATCGTGACCAACAGCCGCCTGGGCACCTACACCAATTTCGTCAATCTGCTCGACATGTGCGGCATCGCCGTGCCGGCCGGTGCGCGCAACGATGGTCTGCCGATGAGTGTGACCCTGCTCGCGCCCGCCGGCAGGGATGGCCTTGTCGCGTCCCTCGCGCGCGATCTCCATGCCGCGAGCGGCCTCACCCTCGGGGCGACCGGATGGCGGCAGTCGAACGCGCGGCCTGTCGGCGCACCGGCCGAGGATGGCACGATCGAACTGGTGGTGGTCGGCGCGCATCTTTCGGGCATGCCGCTGAACGGCCAATTGAAGGAGGCCGGCGCACGCTTCTGCAGGTCGGCGCGGACGGCCCCTTGCTACAAGCTCTATGAGCTCGCCGGCCAGACCCCGCCCAAACCGGGTCTTGTGCGGGTCGGCAATGACGGCACGGCCATCGAGATCGAGGTGTGGCGCCTTTGCGCCGACGCCTTCGGCCGTTTCGTCGCAGCCATCCCGCCGCCCCTCGGCATCGGCACCATCGAACTCGACGACGGCACGTCGGCGAAGGGTTTCCTGGCCGAGAGCGCCGGCCTGTCGGCGGCGACGGACATCTCGGCCTATGGCGGCTGGCGCAGTTTCATCGCCAGCACCCGCGAAGCGCAACGACAGCTGGGAAGCCTTTCGTCCAGCTGAACGACAAAGCCCTCCGATTTGGAGGCCGCGGCGCGCCTTGCCGGCCGGGATGCAACCCTGGCCGCCCTTGCGGCGGCGCGTTAACCGTCTATCGTGCGGCTCGAAATCGCCGGACAAGTATCCCTGCGGCAGATTGCGTGACGGAACGGATCTCAGGGATGGACGAAGCAGCGCATAGCCAATGGCCGACAAAACACAATTCGGACTGACTGCCCTCGACACAGTACCCCTGCATGAGAAAGTCTATCTGGAACTGGTGCGGGCGCTGATGTCGGGTCAGCTCCGGCCGGGCCAGAAGCTGACCTCGCGCAAGCTCGCCAAGGAGCTCGGCACCAGCGACATGCCGGTGCGCAGCGCCTTCATGCGGCTGCAGGCGCTGAGAGCGCTGAGCCCGATGCCGAACGGCAGCGTCGAGGTGCCCATGATCTCGGCGGATCGTTTCCAGCAGCTGACCGATGTGCGCACGGTCCTGGAAGGCTCGGCCACCGAGCTCGCGACAAGACTCATCAACGGCAACAATCTGCGCGCCATCCGGCGTCATTGCGCCGAGCTCACCCGGGCCGCCCGCAGCGGCGACATCGACGACTATCTGCGCAAGAACCACGACTTCAAGTTCTCGATCTACCGCCATTGCGGCAACGAGCAGATGATCTTCCTGATCGAGACGGTGTGGATGCAGGTAGGTCCCTTCCTCAGGAATCTGCGCATCGGCTTCGAGGACGACCTCGCCGGCATTCTCGAAATCGACTATCACGAGGAGGTCGTGGCCGCGATCGAGGCCCAGGACGGCGAGCGGGCCCGGGCCGCCATCGTGCGCGACATCGACGAGGGTGCGAGGCACATCCTCGGCCAGGTGAAATTCCCGGAACTGCGGCATTAGAGCAATTCAAGTCGGCGGGCCGCTGCTACCGGCGCACCCGTGCCATCGTGGGTGGCTCAGAAGAAGGCGCATCGAATGCGCTTGGCTTTCGTGATGCTTGTCGCTATGTTGCGATCGCAGATCGCACAATTTGGACCTGAAATGCCGCCCGATATCCCAGCTAGTGAATTGAAAAAATGAAGGAAACAAGCCCGTAAATCTCCAGGGCGGCCTTCACGAACTCACAAGCTGAAAAACGGATAGCGTAGCCGAAATGGCTACCGAAAAAACAGGGGCTGGAAATTGGGCGATGCAGTTGCGGACGTTTTGAGCTGGCTTGAAAGCAGGAGCGATATCCAGAGCCTGCGGGCCGCGGTGTGCGACCTCAACGGCATCATGCGCGGCAAGCGCATCCCGGTCGAGCAGGCGCGCAAGGCGCTCGAAGGCAAGCTGCGCATGCCCTATTCGGCTATCGGGCTCGACATCTGGGGCGAGGACATCGAAGGCAACGCGCAGGTGTTCTCGACCGGCGATGCCGACGGACTTTGCCAGTGGACGGGACGCGGCATCCTGCCCGTCGACTGGACGGCGCATCCGACGGCGCTGCTGCCGGTCTGGCTGGCGGATGACAGCGGCGCGCCCTATCTCGGCGATCCGCGCCGCGCGCTGGCCCGCATCCTCGACCGCTACGCGGCGCTCGGCCTGACGCCTGTCACCGCCACCGAACTCGAATTCTACCTCGTCGACCCGACGTCGCATCGGCCCGTCGGCCCCGTCTCGCCGATCACCGGCCGGCGCCTCGATTCCGACGCAGCGCTGTCGATCGACGAGATCGACGATTTCGAGGCCTTCATCCACGACGTCTATGAAGCCTGCCGCATGCAGGGCATTCCCGTCGACACGGCGATCGCCGAGAACGGCGTCGGCCAGTTCGAGATCAACCTCAACCATGTTCCGGATGCCTTGCGCGCCGCGGACGACGCCGTGCTCTTCAAGCGCACGGTCAAAGGCATTGCCCGCAAGCACGGCTTTGCCGCCTGCTTCATGGCCAAGCCCTACGGCGAGCGTGCCGGCAACGGTTTTCATGTCCATTTCAGCGTCGTCGACAAGGAAGGCCGCAACATCTTCGATGACGGCAGCGACCAGGGCTCGGACACCATGCGCCACGCGGTCGGCGGCTTGCTTGCCGCCATGGCCGAAAGCACGCTGGTGTTCGCGCCGCATTTCAATTCCTACCGGCGGCTGCGGCCGCGCTCCTATGCGCCGACCGCTGTCGCCTGGGGCTATGAGAACCGTATGGTGGCGATCCGCATTCCGGGCGGACCGTCGGCCGCGCGCCGCATCGAGCATCGCGTCTCCGGCGCCGACGCCAACCCCTATCTGGTGCTGGCGGCGATCCTCGGCGCGGCCCTGATCGGCATCGAGAACAAGCTGTCGCCCGGCGAGCCGACCGGCGGCGAGGGACAGGGACTGACACTCGCCAAGCTGCCGCCCGACTGGGCCTCGGCCATCGCCGCCTTCGAGACCGGCGAGCGCGTCGCCGAAATCTTCCCGGCCGTGCTGCGCGACGCCTTCATCGCCTGCAAGCGCCAGGAGCTCAACACCTTCGCGCTCAACGTCAGCGACTTCGAGATCGAGACCTATCTCGAAAGCGTTTAGCTGGTTTGCGGCTATTCGCCCGATCTTGCGCGCTGCCGCTCCTGGACGATGACCGCCAGGATCAGCAGCGCGCCCTTGGCGAGCAACTGGTAGAAGGTCGGCACGCTGGTCAGGATCATGCCGTTGTTGAGGACGCCAATGATCAGCACCCCTAACATGGCGCCCACGATCGTGCCCTTGCCGCCCTGCAGCGCGCAGCCGCCGAGGATCGCGGCGGTGATGGCCTCGAGCTCCAGCCCCTGGCTGCCGGATGCCGGTTGCCCGGACATGGTGCGGCTGGCGAGCACGAGGCCGGCCACCGCCGCGGCGAAGCCGCTCATCGCATAGATCGAAATCTGATAGCGACGGATCGGGATGCCGGCGAGCCGCGCCACGGTCGGATTGCCGCCGAGCGCATAGATGTTGCGGCCGACGACGGTCTCGCGGGTGAAGACGATGAAGGCCGCCATCGCGGCGATCAGCAGCCAGATGGCGAAGGGCAGGCCGAAGAGCGTGCCGATGCCGAGCGCGCGCAGGCTGTCGCCGGTGATTGGAATGGAGTTGCCGTTGTTCATCAGATAGGCGAGGCCGCGGAAGGCGGACATGGTTCCAAGCGTCGCGATCACCGCGTTGACCGGCCCGTAGACGATGATCAGCCCGTTGACGGCGCCGGCGACAAGTCCGGCGAGCAGGCCGGCGAGGATGCCGGCCGGGATCGAGCCGGTCTCCTGGGCGGCGACAGCGAGCACCATGGTGCTCAGGCCCACGATCGACCCCACCGAGATGTCGAGCCCGCCCGACACGATGACGACGGTCTGCGCCATCGCCAGGATGCCGAGGATGGTGACCGCGAGCCCGATATTGATGAGGTTGCGCGGCGTAAAGAAGACGTCGGGCCTCAGCGCGCCGAAGATCGCCAGCAGCACGACCAGCGCGATCAGCAGGCTGATGTTCTGCGCGCCGATGCGGCCGAACAGACTTGCCGGCGCGCGCTCGCGGCCGGCGGTCGCGGTATCGGTCACGATACCCTCCTTTCGATTGTCTCTCTGCCCGAACGCATCGCCAGCGCCAGCACGGCCTCTTCGCTCGCCTCCCGCCACGGCAGCTCGCCGCTGATGCGTCCGCTCTGCATCACCAGGACGCGATCCGCGAGGCCGAGCAGCTCCGGCATCTCCGAGGAGATGAGCAGGATGGCGAGACCCTGGTCGGCGAGGCTTTCGATGAGCCTGTAGATCTCCGCCTTGGCGCCGACATCGATGCCGCGCGTCGGCTCGTCGAGGATGAGCACCGCCGGCCCGCGCGCCTGCCAGCGCGCGAAGACGACCTTCTGCTGGTTGCCGCCGGAAAGCTTGCCGACCGCCTGCTCGATCGATGGCGTCTTGACCCTGAGCTCGGTGACATGACGGTCGACCAGCGCGCGTTCGCGCCTGCGGCTGAAGAAGCCGTAGCGCGACACCTTGTCGGGCACCACGAGGCTGACATTGTCGCGCACCGCCTGCATGAGAAGCAGCGCTTCCTGCTTGCGGTCCTCCGGCACCAGGCCGAAGCCCGCGCCCACCGCGTCGGCTGGCTCGCGCGGCCTGTAAGGCCGGCCGCCGACGGTCATCTGTCCCGACAGCAACGGATCGAGGCCGACGATGGCGCGGGCCACTTCCGTGCGCCCGGCGCCGACCAGGCCGCCAAGCCCGACGATCTCGCCCGCCCGCACCTCGAAGCTGATCTCTTCGACGCGGCGCGTGGTGACGCCATCGAGCGCCAGCCGGACCGGCCCCAGCGCGCGTTCCTTTCGGTTGAACAGGTCGCTCGCCGGCCGGCCGACCATCAGCCGCACCATGCGCTGCTCGTCGAGTGCGGCGATCGGCTCGTCGGCGACGCGGCTGCCGTCGCGCATCACCACGCAGCGGTCGGCAAGCTCGATGATCTCGCGCAGCCGGTGCGAGATGTAGATCACCGCGACGCCGTCGGCCTTGAGCCGCCGGATGACGCGGAACAGCCGCTGCGCCTCGTCCTCCGTGAGCGACGAGGTCGGTTCGTCGAAGGCGAGCAGCCGCGCACCCGGCCGCAGCGCCCGCATGATCTCGATGAGCTGCCTGAGCGCCGGACTGAGGCCATGGCAGCGCTGCCCTGGCGACAGCACGTCGACCACCCCGAAAGTGCCGAGCAGCTCGAGGCTGCGCCGCTTCAGATCGGCGCGGTCGAGGAACAGCCCGCTACGCGCCTTGATGTCGCCGATGAAGATGTTTTCCGCCACCGTCAGTTCCGGGATGATTTCCGGCTCCTGGTGGATGACCCGGATGCCCGAACTATGCGCGACGCGCGGCGAGCTGAGCTGCACCGGCTGGCCGTCGACCAGCACCCGGCCGCCATCCGGGCGATGCTCGCCCTCCAGCACCCGCATCAGCGTCGACTTGCCGGCGCCGTTCTCGCCGATGAGCGCCGTAATCTCGCCGGCGTTGAAGGCGACCGACACGTCGCGCAAAGCCTGCACGGCGCCGAAGCGCTTGCTGACGCCTTCGACGGAAACGATGGGCGCGGTCATTGGCGCGCGGCTCCGTGTGAAGCCGCGCGCCATCGGGCCGCCGACCATGAGGCAGAAAGAAGGCCTAGGACTTGCAACCGAGCGTGTCCTTGAACTTGGCGAAGTTCTCGCCGCTGATCAGCGTGGCGTCCTGGAAATAGTCCTTCTGCATCTCCTTGCCGGTGGCCTGGTCGTAGAGCGCCTGGATGGCGGCCGCGCCGTGCTTGGCGCTGTCCAGCCACATCGTGCCGCGGAAGCCGGAAGGCTTGCCGGCGCCGAAAGCCTCGCAGGAGCGCGAGCCGTCGATGCCGATGCCGATGACGTTCTCCGGCTTCATGCCGGCATTCTCGGTGGCGCGCACTCCGCCGAGCACGCCGTCGTCGTTGCAGGAGAAGAAGATCCACTTCTCGGCGTCGGGATTGGCGGTCAGCGTCGTCGAGACAACGTCGATCGAATTGACCATCGTGTTGTCGTAGGGGATCGAGACAATGCGCGACTTGATCTCCGGAATCGCCGCCACCAGCGCTTCCTCCGCGCCCTTGTTGCGTCGCATGCAGGTGTCGGCCTTCTGGTCCTCGATCGAGCCGACGCGCACCTTGGAGAGGTCCTTGTCCCAGCCTTCGGTCTTGGCGATCCGGGCGATCTCGGTGCCAACCTGCTTGCCGATGTTGAGCGCGTTCATGCCGACATAGGCGACCGGCGTGCCGTCGGCGAAAGCGATGTCGTCGTCGACCGCGATCAGGCCGATCTTGGCGGCCTTCGCCTTGTCGGCGACGACCGGGCCGAGCGAGCGGTCCGGCACCACCACGGCGATGCCCTTGACGCCGTCGCCGACATAGGTGTCGAAGGTGGTGACGGCGAGGTTGGCGTCGAACTGGACGTCCTGGACAAGCAGGTCGACGCCGAGCTCGGCGGCCTTGTCCTTGGCGCCCTTCACCTCGCGCACGAACCAGGGATGGTCGCCCATCTTGTTGATGTAGCCGAACTTCATCTTGTCCTGCGCGCCGGCGCCGTGGACCGTCAACGCGACGGCGGCGGTCGCCGCAACCGCAAGGCACACCTTGATCATGCTTTTCATTGGCTTCCTCCCAATCGATCCCGGCCGGCGGGACCTGACCTGCTTGAAAACATCTGCCGGCGACCGGCCGCCGGCGCGAAACCTCATTCGTGATAGAGAACCGAGCGCCCGCCATCGATGACGATGCAGGCCGCGTTGATGAACGGCGCCTCGTCGGAGCCGAGGAAGACGGCGGTCATCGCCACCTCCTCCGGCCGGCCGATCCGGCGCGGCGGGTGCAGGTCGTAGGTGCGCTGGCGCTCTGCCTGCGGGTCCGGAAACGTGTTCCAGTAGTCGACCGCGATCTGCGTCTCGATGTAGCCCGGCGCGATGGCGTTCACGCGAATGCCTTCGGGCGCGTACTGGATGCCGAGAGAGCGCACCAGGCCGAGCAGGCCGTGCTTGGCGACAGGATAGGGAAAGGTCGACGGGATGATCGCGAAGGAATGGCAGGAGGCGATGGCGACGATCGAGCCCTGCTTCCGGGCCCGCATCGCCGGCAGCACCGCGCGCGCCGAATACCACACACCGTCGAGATCGACGGCAAAGCAGCGCCGCCATTCCTCCTCGCTGGTTTCCAGCGGCTCGTGGAACACGTTGATGCCGGCATTGGCGACGAGCACGTCGATCCGGCCGAAGGCGGCAAGCGCCTGCTCGGCCATCGCTTCACAGGACTTGCTGTCCGCGACGTCGGTCTCGACGAACAGCGACCGCGCGCCGCTTTCGGCGAGGGACGCGGCGACGCTTCTTCCAGTCGCCGCGTCCTTTTCCGCCACGACGATCGCAGCACCCTCCGCCGCCATCGCGCGCGCCGTCGCCTCGCCGATGCCGCGCCCGGCACCGGTGATGACGACCACCTTTTCCTTGAGACGACCGGCCATCGTCACCAGTCCACGATGGTGCCGTCGGCAAGCACGGCGTTGGTGGTGTGCATGACTTCGGGCTTGTACGGATGCCGGGCGGCGAGCGCCTCGTCGACCTCGACGCCGAGTCCCGGCGCGTCCGGCACCTGCCAGCAGCCGTCGACCATGCGGATCGGCCCCTTCACCACTTCGAAATACCAGGGCACGGCGCCGACCATCTCCTCCTGGATCAGGTGGTTGGGCGTGGAGACGGCGAAATGCAGGGCGGCGGCGCCCGCGATCGGGCCGAGCGGATTGTGCGGCGCGACGCCGACGGAGACCGCCTCGGCCATCGCGGCGATCTTCTTGGCCTCGAGCAGGCCGCCGCAGTGGCAGATGTCGGGCTGAACGATGTCGACCGCCCTTGCCCGGAAAAGCTCGTCGAACTCGGGACGGTCGATCAGCCGCTCGCCGGTAGCGATCGGCACGCGCGACTTGGCGACGAGCTGCGCCAGTGCGCCGGTTTCGCCCGGCGGCAGCGGTTCCTCGACGAACATCGGCCGATAGGGCGCCAGCGCGTCGATATAAGCGAGCGCGGTTGAGGCCGAGGCGGGACGACCGTGGAAGTCGACCATGATCTCGACCTCCGGCCCGACCGTCTTGCGCAGCGCCTCCATGAGGCGGCCGACCTTGTCGACCTCGACGAGCGGCGCGTGATAGTGGCTGTAGGGAATGAAGACGGCCTTCAGCGCGCGATAGCCCCTCGCCACCACCTCGGAGGCGCGCTGCACCAGCGGCTCGGCGTCCAGGGTTTCGTAGACAGCGCGCATGTCGCCGAGGCCGAGATGGGTATAGACCTTGACCCGGTCGCGCACCTTGCCGCCGGTGAGCCGCCAGACCGGCTGATCGAGCCATTTGCCGAAAATGTCCCAGAGCGCCAGCTCGATGCCGGAAACAGCCGACATGCCGATGACGCCGAGCCGCCAGAACGAATGCTTCTTGAGGATGCGCACCGCCTGTTCGATATCGCGCGGATCGCGGCCGATCAGAAGCGGCGCCAGGTCGTTGATGGCGCCGACGACGGCTTGGGTCTTCCACTCCAGCGTCGCCTCGCCCCAGCCGTAGAGGCCCGGCTGGTCGGTCTCGACGCGCACGAATACCCAGTTGCGCATATCCGCGTTCACGACGCGCGTGGTGATGGCCACGATCCTCAAGCGCAACTCCTCCCAAGCGGCATTTAGATCATATGAAATGCGAATATCATACGATCAAAAATGGCGTCAAGGCGGAAACGTCAGACCTTGGCGTGAAGATCGTCGGCGGCGATGTCGAGCAGCCTGTTCATCGCGCCACGGGCGCCGGCGGTATCGCGGATTCGGATCGCCTCCAGCACCGCGGCATGCGCGGAAAGCGCGCGCGACTGCGCTTCCATCAGCGGGTTGGTGACGAGGAACGTGGCGCGCAGGGCCGCCTCCAGCATGCCGACCAGTCCCTTGAGCACGACATTGTGACTGGCGGCGATGACGCCCTTGTGGAAGGCAAGATCCGCCTGGCAGACGGCGTTGAGGTCGCCCGGGATGTTTTCGCGCATGCCGACCACGGCGCGTTCGATCTCGGCGAGGTCGGCGGCGCTGGCGCGCCTGGCCGCAAGTTCGGCCGCCGCGGGCTCGAAAATTCGGCGCGCTTCCAGCAGGCCGGAAACGAGCTCCTCGTCATCCTGGATGGAGGGGTGCCAGCCGAGCACAACCGGGTCGAGCAGCCGCCAGCTGTCGCGCGGCAGCACGCGCACGCCGGCGCGCCGCCTGGCCTCGACAAGGCCTTTCGCCGACAGCACCTTGACCGCTTCCCGGACCGAAGTGCGGCTGACGCCCAGCATGGCGCACAGTTCGTCCTCGCGCGGCAGGGCGGCGCCGGGAGCATAGTGGCCCCCCAAGATGCGGCTGCCCAGCACGCTGACGACGGCGTTGTGCACGCTTGCCCCGCCCTGGTCGATCGAAGGCATCCAGCCGATTGCGTCCGAAGGAACGATGGTTTCCACGCAATCCTCTCCCGATAGAGCACGTTGCTATCGGCTGTTGTATGAAAGGCCAGGTCTTATGTAAATCTCTCATTGATATGATCTGTTATGATCGCCAAAATGTGGGACGATGCATGCCTTCCGGCATTCTTGTTCCGCGACCGGCCGTAGGCGCGGCTGGCATCGGCGCGCGGCGATCGGCCTGGGGCGACGAGATCAGCGCGCCGCCCACACCAATCCGCGACGCAGGATCGTGCGCATTTGCGGCACCTCGAATTCCTTGGCCACATGGCCGAGCGAGGAATAGAACACTCGTCCCTTCCCGTGCCGGCGCGTCCAGACCACCGGCATGACCACGCCGTCGATCCACGGAGCGTGTTCGCCCGAGAAGGTGGTGGTCGCCAGCACTTCGTTCGAGGGATCGACATGCATGTAATACTGCTCGGAGCGGTAGGCGAAGTCGTCGATGCCCTGCACGATCGGATCGTCGCGCCGCACGATGTTGACCCGATAGTCGATGATGTTGCCGGGATGCGCGACCCACTGCCCGCCGCACATGAACTGGTAGTCCGTCGATTCGCGGAACGCGTCGCCCATGCCGCCATGGTAGCCGCCGAGGCCGACGCCGCTTTCGACCGCCTTGGTCAGGTTGGCTTCTTCGGCCTTGGCGAGCTTGGACATGGTGTAGATCGGCACGATCAGGCTGAGCTCGGCGATCGCCGGATCGGCGAACGCCGCGGTCGTGTTCTCCACACGCACGGCAAAGCCCTCCTCCTCGAGCATTGCCTTGACGACACGCGCCCCGGCCTCGGGTTCATGTCCTTCCCAGCCACCCCATACGATCAGCGCCTGCCGCATTCTGTGCTCCTTATGCGTTAGAGCAATTCCAGGAAAAGTGTGTAACGGTTTTCCGTCAGGAATTGCGTAAAAACAAATACTTAGGGCGGTTCGGCGATTCTATGAATCGCTGAAGCGCTCTAGCCGAGCGGCCAGACCTGCGGCAGCGCGGCGTTGAGCGACCATCGCTGCAAAGTGCTGCCGAGTCGAGCTTGAAAGAACGTCGGGCGCCAAACGAAAACGGCCCGCGGGATGCGGGCCGTTTTTGGTATCTGGTTGCGGGGACAGGATTTGAACCTGTGACCTTCAGGTTATGAGCCTGACGAGCTACCGGGCTGCTCCACCCCGCGTCAACGATAGAGGTAAGCGTGAGCTTACCGAATTCAAGAGACCGCCAAATGAAAGGGCCGCTTGCGCGGCCCATGATCCCGTTTGGCGGGCCTTCTGCATGTCGCCCAAAAGTGCCTGGCGGTTTTGGGACAACGACATGCATCACAACAGTCGTAAGGAGAAGATTTCCATCCGGATCTGTTTGATCCGGATGTGAGATGAACGTGCGCTTGGCAGACCTGGCAGCGACCTACTCTCCCGCGTCTTGAGACGAAGTACCATCAGCGCTGGAGCGTTTCACGGCCGAGTTCGGAATGGGATCGGGTGCAGCCGCTCCGCCATAACCACCAGGTCGGCAAAACGCACGTTCAAATCGAGAAGCTGTTCAAGCGCGATCCAAAGGATCGTCGCAGCGCGATCCAAAGGATCGTCGTTTTTGTGCCAAGGCGACGTCTGCGTTTTGCCTACGGGCGAAGCCCGCAAGCGCGACTGCGCGTCGCCGGTCGTCCGGCGCCCTCGCTTAAGCTTTGGCCCGTAAGGGCCGCTCATGCGTGAGCGCTGGCAGACCATCCGACTTTGTCGGATGGATATTAGGAATGAGAACGATCAAGCCGATCGAACTATTAGTACCGGTAAGCTTCAAGCGTTGCCGCTCTTCCACACCCGGCCTATCAACGTGGTCGTCTTCCACGGTTCTCAGGGAATACTCGTTTCAAGGTGGGTTTCCCGCTTAGATGCCTTCAGCGGTTATCCCGTCCGGATATAGCTACCCTGCAATGCGGCTGGCGCCACAACAGGTCCACCAGAGATCCGTCCATCCCGGTCCTCTCGTACTAGGGACAGATCCTTTCAATATTCCTACACCCACGGCAGATAGGGACCGAACTGTCTCACGACGTTCTGAACCCAACTCACGTACCGCTTTAAATGGCGAACAGCCATACCCTTGGGACCTGCTCCAGCCCCAGGATGCGATGAGTCGACATCGAGGTGCCAAACAACCCCGTCGATATGGACTCTTGGGGGTCATCAGCCTGTTATCCCCGGCGTACCTTTTATCCGTTGAGCGATGGCCCTTCCACGCGGGACCACCGGATCACTATGACCGACTTTCGTCTCTGCTCGACTTGTCAGTCTCGCAGTCAGGCAGGCTTATGCCATTGCACTCAGCGAACGATTTCCGACCGTTCTGAGCCCACCATCGCGCGCCTCCGTTACTCTTTAGGAGGCGACCGCCCCAGTCAAACTACCCACCATACATTGTCCCGGACCCGGATAACGGGCCGCGGTTAGACATCCATAGTAATAAGGGTGGTATTTCAAGGGTGGCTCCACCTGAGCTGGCGCCCAGGCTTCAAAGCCTACCACCTATCCTACACATGCCACTACGAATGCCAATGTAAAGCTATAGTAAAGGTGCACGGGGTCTTTCCGTCTAACCGCAGGAACCCCGCATCTTCACGGGGAATTCAATTTCACTGAGTCTATGCTGGAGACAGCGGGGAAGTCGTTACGCCATTCGTGCAGGTCGGAACTTACCCGACAAGGAATTTCGCTACCTTAGGACCGTTATAGTTACGGCCGCCGTTTACTGGGGCTTCGATTCAGAGCTTGCACCCCTCCTCTTAACCTTCCAGCACCGGGCAGGCGTCAGACCCTATACGTCGCCTTGCGGCTTCGCAGAGCCCTGTGTTTTTGATAAACAGTCGCTACCCCCTGGTCTGTGCCACCCTCCTCTGCTTGCGCAGAAAAGGGTCACGCTTCTTCCGAAGTTACGCGTGCAATTTGCCGAGTTCCTTCAGCATAGTTCTCTCAAGCGCCTTGGTATACTCTACCAGACCACCAGTGTCGGTTTCGGGTACGGTCTATAAGGAGGAGCTATTTCCTGGAACCACTCCGCTGCCCTTTCAATCCGATAAGATTGGACAACTTGTGTGATCCGTCACTACCTCCAGGCCCACGAATATTAACGTGGTTCCCATCGACTACGCGTTTCCGCCTCGTCTTAGGGGCCGGCTAACCCTGCTCAGATTAACTTTAAGCAGGAACCCTTGGTCTTTCGGCGGGGGAGTCTCTCACTCCCCTTACGTTACTCATGTCAGCATTCGCACTTCTGATACCTCCACCGCCCCTCACGGGTACGGCTTCATCAGCTTACAGAACGCTCCGCTACCGCTCGTGATTGCTCACGAACCCTAAGCTTCGGTGTATGGCTTTAGCCCCGTTACATTTTCGGCGCAAAGACCCTTATTTAGACCAGTGAGCTGTTACGCTTTCTTTAAATGATGGCTGCTTCTAAGCCAACATCCTGGTTGTTTTGGGATCCTCACATCCTTTCCCACTTAGCCATAACTTGGGGACCTTAGCTGTAGGTCAGGGTTGTTTCCCTTTTCACGACGGACGTTAGCACCCGCCGTGTGTCTGCCGACTAGTACTCCCAGGTATTCGGAGTTTGGTTAGGTTTGGTAATCCGGTGAGGACCCCTAGCCCATCCAGTGCTCTACCCCCTGGGGTATTCGGTCGACGCTCTACCTAAATAGATTTCGCGGAGAACCAGCTATTTCCGAGTTTGATTGGCCTTTCACCCCTAGCCACAAGTCATCCCGAACTATTGCAACAGTTATGGGTTCGGCCCTCCAGTAAGTGTTACCTTACCTTCAGCCTGCTCATGGCTAGATCACTCGGTTTCGGGTCTAATGCGACGAACTGAACGCCCTGTTCAGACTCGCTTTCGCTGCGCCTACACCTACCGGTTTAAGCTTGCTCGTCACACTAAGTCGCTGACCCATTATACAAAAGGTACGTGGTCACCCTTGCGGGCTCCCACTGTTTGTAGGCAATCGGTTTCAGGTACTCTTTCACTCCCCTTGTCGGGGTGCTTTTCACCTTTCCCTCACGGTACTAGTTCGCTATCGGTCATGCACGAGTACTTAGGCTTGGAAGGTGGTCCTCCCAATTTCAGACAGGATTTCACGTGTCCCGCCTTACTCGAGGACGATTGATCGCATTACGCGTACGGGGCTGTCACCCGCTATGGCCCTGCTTTCCAGAAGGTTCCGCTTGTCTCTCAATCGCCGCTGGCCTGGTCCGGGTTCGCTCGCCACTACTTCCGGAGTCTCGGTTGATGTCCTTTCCTACGGGTACTTAGATGTTTCAGTTCCCCGCGTTCGCCACTTTATCCCTATGTATTCAGGATAAGTTACCTATTAGCGATACTTGGAAACCACAGCCGCAGCAGCGCAATCTCGAAGAGATTGTCGCATCTCTGCAGCTCTGATTTTCCAAGTACCTTAGGTGGGTTTCCCCATTCGGAGATCTACGGATCAAAGGGTATTCGCACCTCCCCGTAGCTTATCGCAGCGTATCACGTCCTTCATCGCCTGTGCATGCCAAGGCATCCACCAATTGCCCTTAAGACACTTGATCGTTCTCATTGCCAATACCCATCGCGCGATCCCGCAGGGATCGTCATTCGCGCGATTTCGAAGAAATCGTCGCTTCAGCCTCTCCCTTACGAGATTAGCTAAGCGCGATCTCGCAGAGATCGTCGCACTTGAGCGACATCCCTTGCGGGATTGCGCTTCAATGGAATTGGCACAAAAAGACCAGCTTCTCGAGATCGGTTCGAGGGCGCGGTTAGGCAAACCCATCATATGCAAGGGATTGAGCGTCCCTTGCGACAAATCATGAGCCTTTCGGGATCATGAAGTTCGAACAAATCTTCTCTTTACGATGTCAAACAGAACAGGCGGAGAGCTTTGGCTCGCCGCAAACTTTTTTACGAATGACTTTTTTCTCACCATCTCTACTCGACACCAA